>JBEKIL010000010.1:0-149974 GCA_050011775.1 Bacteroidota bacterium
GATACATCTGTCGGTGCCAGCAACACTGGAACCGGCGGCGGGGCAATTATAGTCGTGAATCTCCATGTTGTCGAATAATCACTCCATCCTGCCGTGTTTTTTGCACGTACACGCCAATAATATAACGTGTCGTTCCCAAGCGGTCCAACCTGTTTCGATGTTGATGCAACCGTCGAGTCGTCAAACACCATAGTAATAAATGCTGAACCCTTTGATACCTGAAGCTGATATGCTGTTGCTCCACTTGATGTATTCCAGCTCAGTGTCGGTGTGATAGCAATACCTGTCGAAGTATCTGTCGGTGCCAGCAACACTGGAACCGGCGGTATAACCGGTAAGGTAGTAAAATTAAAACCAGGTGAGTAACCACCCCATCCTCCTATGTTCTTCGCTCGCACCCGCCAAAAATAGGCCGTGTTGTGTTCCAGCGGACCAATCAGCTTCGATGTTGCTGAAATCGTCGAGTCATCAAACACCATAGTAATAAATGCTGAACCCTTTGATATCTGGAGATGATATGTCGCCGCTCCGGTTGATGTATTCCAACTTAATGTCGGTGTCAGCGAAATATCGGTCGAGACATCCGGCGGTGCCAATAATTCCGGAGGCAGCGGCGGTGTAGCCGTAGTAAAATTCCATACAGAAGAATAACCGCTCCATCCATAGGTATTTTTCGCCCTCACCCGCCAATAATACATCGTATCGCTGCCCAGCGGACCGACCTGCTTTGTTGTTAATGCAATTGTTGAATCATCAAACACGAGCGTACTGAAACCCACGCTTTTTGAAACCTGCAATTGATATGCAGTCGCTCCGCTCGATGCATTCCAGCTCAGTGTCGGAGTTATCGAAATATTCCCGGCTCCACTATCAGGCGAGAGAAGAATCGGTGCAGAAGGAGGTTCCAGGCCGGTATATGACGATACCAATGAGTACGAGGCACTTGCGCTATTCGAGTCGTTTGCGACGGCAAACGTGATGGTCGTATATGTACTGCCGAAGGCCGGCTCATTCCATGCAGAATTCAATGGAACAGCAACTACTCTTTTTGAAGCTGCACCCACTTCTATCGCCCTCACAAGCAACGCTGAAGCACTGCTGGTGAATGTGGCGGTAAGA
This sequence comes from Bacteroidota bacterium, assembly GCA_050011775.1. GTDB lineage: Bacteria > Bacteroidota > Ignavibacteria > UBA10030 > CAVZMI01 > CAVZMI01. The sequence goes on from JBEKIL010000010.1 coordinate 1,120, forward strand.
TTCGATCCTGTGGAAAATGTATAATAGTCTACAGCGACTTTATTGACAGTGACAGTTCCCGAGTTATAACTGGAATTCGAAACGGTTGTGCCCATCGGTTTTGTAAGCGATCCCGAATAAGTATATCCATATCGGCTGTTATACGACACATCGTTCAGCGAGTTTGCTACAGTCCAATCCTGAAACACATCGTTGAACCTTCGAGATGTCGCGGGTGTGTATGCCGCGAGGGCGTTGTTCATTCCTGAAATGCCATTCGCCGTGTTGGCAACCAGCAATTTCAAATAGTTATTAGGAAATTGATTCCAGAGATAGAGGCTCCAGCGGGTCGCTCTGGAATAATCCTCCAGACTACTATTCCAGTCCAGGAGATAGATGTCGGTGCTGTCGGTATAAAGGTCTTGACCGACGTAAGGATATCCACATATAAGTTCTGCACATGTAGAACAGGACTCATTAACGAATGTCACCTCATTTTGATCGTAGTTCCAGTGAATCATGTGTTGAAATTCATGCGCAGTGGTGCTCATCGCGTAGGTGAGTCCCCATTGAACCTTCAGATTCTGAGGATCACCATCGACGTAATAAATTTCGGCATGGTTACTTCGACGTAACCCTTGCGGGTCAGTGAACTCGTTCAGATCAAAGAAGTATCCGGCGACATAGCCTCCCGATCCGCTGTAGCCATCTTTAATATCGAGGATAAGAATAATGATACGTGGATCGCTATCCACATCCGGAGGGTTACCGAAGGTATCGACGTCTGTTTGATAAACTCCTTTTGAAGAATTCGCGGGTGTTCGAAAATCGAAAGCATCACGAACAGAATCTACGGCAGCCTGATTGACCTTCCCGTGAACCCACAGAGAATCTTCCACGAAGATATAGGCATGTGTTCCAACCGCACGGCAGGTCGACGGAACACTATACTCCACATTCGTAACCATGTTTGTCGCCCACCAACTGTGTGTATTACCTACGCTGAAACCCCATACTGCCCTCTTTTGCAGACTCTCGGACTTCAGAATCTCGGGATGTGCTTTAACATATTCCTGAATCCTGATTTCTTCATCGTGTAGTACCATACACCCGGGAATAGGAGTGAGATTCGGCAGCTGTTGTAGTATACCTCTGGATATATCGAACGACTGGGCATTAGTGATCTGATGAAGACTTATGAAAAATATAAAAGCCTGTGTGATGATCACACCAATTTTACTATATACCCGTTTTTGCCGGGCCATATGAGAAGCATCTGATATTTTTACGGACATATCTACCCCCTTCTGGTTATAAGAATATACCATCGGTTTTATTGAATATCAACGAAAAGAAAGTGCTCTCATTGACATGTCATATTTTTCAAACCGCCTGAAAACAATGAATAATTCCATGAAGCTTCTATTCTGATGCCTAAAATCTCGTTCATAAAATCTTTATAAAATACCACTTGACATATGAAAAGAATATATTATATTAATATTTAATTATTTAGGAACTTATTATTAAATACCTTAGTTAATAATGTATATTATCACAAATACCTTATTATAGAAAGGGGACATATGAAAAAAATCGAAGCGATCGTTCGGCCACAGACGATAGAAGATGCCCGCGAAGCTCTCCTGGAAGCAGGCGTCACAGGGATGACCATCATCGAGGTACGCGGCATCGGCAGACAAAAAGGACATACGGAACTCTATCGCGGTTCAGAATACCAGATAGACTTCCTTCCGAAGATGAAAATTGAAATCATAGTTCCGGATAAAATCCTCGAGACGGCGGTCAGCACAATCATGCGAGTCGCGAAGACCGGTCAGATCGGAGACGGTAAAATCTTCATCTCTACCATCGATGAAGCAATTCGGATACGTACTGAAGAATCCGGTGATTCTGCACTGTAAAGATGGAAATTAGGAAGGCATTTTTCATTAATAACCAGGGGGAAGGAATGAAATTATTATTGAAACAAACAATTTTCACGTTTGCATTGATGATCTACGGAAGTGTCGCTATACATGCAACACCTTCCACGATTATATGGATACCTTCAGTGGATATCCAACCTTACTCTGTATTCCACTTTGGCATAGATAATTATTTCACTCTTTTCAAGAAAGGAATTGGTGAAGGCGGCGCGGCATTCCCTACAGACCTCGGTCTCACCGTCGGCATTCTGCCCTTCTCAACTATTCAGACAGAAATCGGCGTCGATCTCTTGGAACCCCTGCATTCACCCTGGGCCTTCAACGCTAAAATCGGCATTCCTGAAAATGTCGTCACCGGGTGGTTTCCCGCGATTGCGGTCGGAGGATATAATTTTGGCGTACAAGAGAATGTTACGAATGTTAATATACTCTATGCATTGACAGCGAAAACGTTTCCGGTCATCGGACGGATTTCCGCAGGATACTACACTGGAAATAAGAATATTCTTATTGATCCGGATGGGAAAATTGATAACAGTGGTGTTTTGCTCTCATGGGATAAACAGGTTACGGAAATCAGCGAGAATCTCTGGCTTGCGGTCGATTACCAGAGTGGAAAAAATAGTTATGGAGCACTTAGTTTTGGTCTTACGTGGTTATTTTCAAAAAATGTCAGCGTCATATTCGCACGAGACGTTTATAACAATAATGCTCCCAGTACGTTTACCGCGCAAGTGGATATTAATATATAGACAATATTTTCTAAAAAAACAGATCTTTTACTTTACAATGGGGGATACATTCATGAATCGCATATTACATAGATTTCTTATCATACCGATATTGTTTCTTGTTTTACTGATGGCAGACTCTGTGATAAGATACTTGGTATCCGTGTCTCGGCAGCCGATGAGATTGAAGGTCTGGATTTGCCCGAGATGGGAGTAAAAGGATATGAAGATCATCCAAAATCTGGAAGGGAATATTTGCCGGCAAGAATCAGTTGATGATGTAATTGGGGGCGATGGCTCAGATCTTTTAAGACGTCGCCCTATTTCCCCATATAGATCAGTTCGATTCCGGTCTCTCTTGCATACTCGTTTATTCTTTCGTCGCGGTAAAATTCTTTGTAATACACCCTTTTAACGCCGCAATTCGCAATGAGTTTGAAACAGGTAAGACAGGGAGACGCCGTCACATAGATTTCCGAATTATCAATTGCGACACCGTTTTTAGCCGCCTGAGCTACTGCATTCGATTCGGCGTGGACCGTCCTTATACAATGTCCGCCTTCCATATCATGCCCGGCTTCCTCGCAATGCAGGGCACCTTTTAGACTGCCGTTATACCCTGTGGACAGGATGGTCTTGTCGCGTACGATGACTGCGCCGACATGTTTCCGGTCGCATGTGCTTCGTGTCGCGACCTGCTCTGCAATATTCATAAAATACTCATGCCAGCCGATCCGTTTTTCATCCATCGTCAATCCCTGTCAGTAGTGGATATTGAATTTTTTCAAATAATAATCAAATATAAACAATAAAAATGAAATAATTGACCTTTATGAAATAAATTTCTATATTTAATAAAAGTTGACGCACAAGGCCTCAAAAATAAATTCCATAAACCCTTTTCCTTTCTTTTGAAGCCTCGACACTGGTAAAAATCCTGGGTGCCATACTCTCTTTCAGGCGATTGTATTTCAATACAGATGATCACAATGAGGCATGCATGAACACTCTTTTCATTAACCCACTGTATCCGGATACATTCTGGAGTTTCAGGCATGCTTTGAAATTCGTCTCCAAGAAAGCGAGTTTTCCGCCTCTCGGACTGCTTACAGTCTCCGCAATGCTGCCTGAAGAGTGGAATAAAAGGTTGATTGATCTCAATGTAAGCACGTTGAAAGACAACGATCTCCGGTGGGCCGATTATGTATTTCTCGGAGGTATGTCGATTCAAAAAGAATCGGCAAAAGCGATTATTCAACGATGCAAAGATCTCGGTGTGAAAATCGTCGCTGGCGGCCAACTATTTACCGCACACTGGGAAGAATTTGAAGATGTCGATCATCTCGTCTTGAACGAGGCCGAACTCACATTACCTCCATTCCTGGAAGATATGAAGATTGGTCGCGCCCGCCATATTTATACGTCGAATCAATGGGCAGATATTCAAACAACACCGATTCCTCTCTGGGATCTTATCAAATTACGCCCTTATGCCTCGATGAATATCCAGTACTCTCGGGGATGTCCGTACGATTGTGAATTCTGCGATATCACTGTGCTCTACGGCCGTGTTCCACGGACGAAAGGAAAAGAGCAGGTCATCCATGAACTGGAAAGCTTGTACGGGAGAGGCTGGCGGGGTGGCGTTTTCTTCGTCGACGATAATTTTATCGGTAATAAAGAAAAATTAAAAAAAGAAATCCTGCCCGCGATTATCGAATGGATGGAACGACGGAGACGTCCTTTCCATTTCCAAACCGAAGCGTCGATCAACCTTTCGGATGATGAAGAGCTGATGCATTTGATGGCGAAGGCCGGATTCAACGCGATTTTTGTGGGAATAGAATCTCCGAACGAAGAAAGTCTAATCGAATGCAAAAAAATCACCAATAAGAACCGGGATATGATTGCGAGTGTGAGGAAAATTCAGAAATTTGGTATGCAAACACAGGGAGGATTTATCGTCGGATTTGACAGCGATCCAACAACCATCTTCGACAGGATGACCGGCTTTATCCAGGAAAGCGGCATTGTCACCGCGATGGTGGGATTGTTGAATGCCCCCGTTAATTCAAAACTGTACAAACGGCTGCTGAAAGAGGGAAGACTCTTGAAGGCAGCGACCGGAGATAACACCGACTTTACAATAAACTTCATACCACGGATGAATGTCGATGCCTTAATCGAAGGGTATAAGAAGATCCTCCATACAATCTATTCACCGAAGCACTATTATGCACGCGTAAAAAGTTTTCTGAAGGATTTTAAGCCGACACAATCCGCGCGGTTTCATATACGGCTGAGCGACATCCAGGCTCTTGTGAAATCTGCTTTGCTCCTGGGAATCATCGGAAAAGAACGGTACCAGTACTGGAAATTATTCTTCTGGTCGCTCTTTACACGTCCGCGGCTCTTCCCGCTCGCGATTACCTTCGCTATATATGGGTTTCATTTTAGAAAAGTATTTGAGGCGTACTGCTGAATCAATAGATGAATAGCACAGAATTTGAACAATCCTGCTATACAGTAAAGTTAAGCCGGAACATACTGCAAGTCTATCATGTATGTATCAATTCTTTAAGAGTATTCACCACATATATCATCTGTTCTTCCTTAATCCCCGGATAACACGGCAAAGAAAGAGTGTGTGCAGCAAGATTTTCTGCAACAGGAAAATTCCCTTCCTGATACTGTAAATATGCAAAACCTTCATGGAGGTGCATCGGTACGGGGTAATGGATATTTACTCCAATCCCCTTTTGCATCATTTTTTCAAAGAGAATATCCCGATGGTCTACCTGAATCTGATAGACATGATAGACATGTTCAATATCATTAATCTCTTTCGGTACTTTGACGGGCATATTTGTGAAACGAGCATTATAAAATCTTGCCACACCTCTTCGCTGTTCATTCCATTCATCGAGATGCGGCAACTTTACAGACAAGACCGCCGCCTGGAGAGCCTCCATGCGGGCATTGATGCCGATGGATGTGTGCTCGAACTTTTTTATAGAACCGTGGTTACGATATTTTTGGCATAATTCGGCAAGCTGATTATCATTTGTAGTTATTATGCCCGCTTCGCCGATTGATCCAAGATTTTTACTGGGGTAAAAACTGAATGCCGCGATATCCTCAATTGAACCGACTCTCCTGCCGTGAAACTTTGCACCATGCGCATGTGCACAATCTCCTAATACTTTAAGATTGTATTCGCTCGCAATCGCCTTGATCTCATCCATGTTTGCCGGCTGGCCGTAGAGATGGACCGGCAAGATGACCCGTGTTTTCGGTGTGATCTTCTCACGGATTTTTTGAGGATCAATATTCGATGTGACCGGATCAATGTCTACAAAAACGGGCCTCGCTCCGAGGAATGCCACAGCTTCAGCCGACGCAAAAAAAGTCATAGCCGGAACGATCACTTCATCGCCCGGCCGGATGTGCAACGCTTTTAACGCAACCAGAAGTGCCGTTGTCCCGTTGCTTGTCCCGACGGCATGACCAACCCCGATGTATTCTGCAAATTTCTTTTCGAAATTTGAAACTTCGTGACCGAGAACGAAGGAGGAACTTTCGATAACTCTCTTTATGGCTGCATCAATTTCAGAGTGCAGACTTTTATGCAGCAAAGTAAGATCGCTAAAAGGAATCTTCATGATGTTCTCCACCACTTGATAATACATAAAATACAATTTTTCCGATGTAAAAACAGGTCGATTTATAAAGAAATTGTGAGTCGTGAGCTATGAATGAAGAATGATCAGACTTGTCCAAAATAGATATCGCACTCCTACAGGGTGCAGAATTAACTTTCTTTTGACATTTCTTGGGATTTCATCCCAAGCCGGAGTATCCGACCCTTACAGGGTCTGAATGCAATGTAATTTTTGAATTTCGCAATATGGATATGCCTTTAAAATCACCCCAAGGGGGTGGGATATATCCGCAAGGGGCGTAGCCCCTTGAATCTTAAAAGAATGGACATCAAAAAACCCTGAAGGGGTGAGATATTTCTCAAGGCAGATCATTAATCATATTTTCATTCTTTAATGATTCTTTCTACCATGTTTTGGACAGCACTGAAGAATGATGAATTATGAATGAATGCATTTGGGACAGCCAAGCGGCAGAGCCTTACATTGAACGGCGCTGATACATACTTTCACTGATATTTTGACATCATCGAGACAACTGCTCCACGATTGGTTTCGCGAGAGTGACTGCAATGGAGATATCAAGCGGTTTAGCTGCCTCCGGTCGTTGTCCCTCTCCAGTTCGTGGAGATCGACCACGTCCTGACCGTTCTCCACCCGATCCTCCTCCACCTCTGCCCGGATATCCACCCCGTCCACCGCCTCTTCCCGATTCTCCCTCACCCATTTCTCCACGAGAACGATTAATAGGTGCAGATCCTGTTTTAATCTGTAACCCGATCGTGCCTTCTTTGGTAAGATCTATTGCATAGGGATGATCATTGTCTTTTTTCATCGGTATTTTGAGTTTGTAGATTAACCCCTGATCTTCATCCTGAATATTGATCGCCATTCCTCTCAGCTGCATAACCGGACTTATCTCCCGTTCATTTTTCCCCGGACCGAGTATTTCAACATTCGCGAGAGAAGTTTTAAGAAGCTCATCCCGGTGTTCAGCAAATTGTCCTTCTCTATTGTTAGAATCAGGTCGATCCCAACCGCCGGGCATAAATGCTTCATGCATCCCCATCGGATAATGGATGCCGATATGTTCGTCTTTCCCACCTTCAGGATCGAACCAGAGCGTCATTCCGGACAGTACAATCCCCCTTGCTGTCTGGCGGTCTTGCGCCATGAGGCATACATAAAGGCACGAGTCATCATTCCGAAAACCGACCAGAACCGGCTCATCCTTGATTGCCGTCATTGCCCATCCACTTGCTCCTAGACTCGAATCGGCCGGATTTTCATGTCCCATCCAACGGCTGGCCACCTCAATTGTACTGCTGCAGCCGGAAAGGATTAGCACAAATGACAACATGAAAGCTGATACCAAGAATTTGAAAATTTTCATTACGAGATCTCCCTTATCGTTTTCGATGACATGACAATCATACAACATTAGACACGTGAGGGTCAAAAAAGTTAAAATTCTTACCAATAGAATTGGGCATGTAAGGACTAAAAGAAGATACAGAGTAGTGGGCTTCTGAAATGACTAACTTGATCCCAAAAAAGCTCATTTTGATTAGCTATACCACTCAATTTGTCGTTTTCACCGTTGTACACCTGTCCACTAAATAAACGATCGATTTGTAGCTGATGCCGCTATGGAGTGATAGACCGATTTCACACGTTCGACTCGTAGAGTATCCCTCTGCACAGTCTTGAGGAATCTGCCTGTGCAAGTCCGCAAGAGCGCTTTCATTTAGTTCGGGATAGATAAAACCACGGTCTCCTGCCCAGCCGCAGCAGCCGATCCCGGTTGGAACGATGACCTTCTCGGCACAGAGTTCCGCTACCTGTCTAAATTTCCCGTTCAATCCCATCTCGATGGCACTGCATGGTGTATGAATAACCACCGTCTTGTTGAGCTTATGGAACTCCAACCTCTCAACTAAAAACTCAAGAATAAATTCGATCGGCTCGAAGAGCTGCAATCTTGGATCAAGTGTTTCTTTCATCCGGAAAAGACATGGACTCATATCAACAAGAATAGGATATGCACCGTCATTCGATGCCTTCAGCAGAGCGGCTTCGAGTTCCTGTGCCTTCATCATCCCCTGTTCTCTGAATCCCTTGCTGTCAAAGGCCATACCACAGCAGAGTCTTGAAAGTCTATCAGGAATGACGACCGCATACCCTGCTTTCTGCAATAATGCGACTGTCTTCTTCGTGACCGCTTCGCGGACATCATAGTCGTGCGAAACACCCATCGCGCGATTGATGCATGACGGGAAATAGACGACTTTCTCTCTCTCGACCCCCGCCTTGACCTTCACCCTTTTCCCACCCTTCGGTACATACCTGTTCCATTTCGGTAATCTATTTGCAGTTATCTTTCGTGTAATCGATGATATTTTTTCCAAAAACGCAGTGCCAAAGATTCCGCGAATGACATAAGTCGTGTTTAAGATTATTCTCACAACCCTAACAACAAAACTCATGTGCTTCGCCATGACAGTAGCAACTTTATTTGCAAGTCGTGAGTTATCGTCAAACCTTAATTCCTTAATCAACGATCCGGTGTCAATCCCGACCGGACAGGCTTGAGAACAAAGCCCGTCTGTCGCACAGGTTTTATCGCCTGAATAGTCAAATTCCCGACGCAGGGCGGCAAGCCGAGACTTCTCGCTCTTCTGCTGGGTAAGTTGCATCATTTCACGGTAGACGGCGATCCTATGACGCGGCGTCATCGACAAATTCTTCGACGGGCATAGCACTTCGCAGAATCCGCATTCAATGCATTTATCGATGATTGGATTTGCAGGCATCAGCGGTTTAAGATGCTTGAGATGTGCAGTCGCGTCCATATTGATGATGACATCAGGATTGAGAAGATTATCCGGATCGAAAATCATTTTTATTTCACGCATCATCGCATAGGCTTCGCTTCCCCATTCCAGCTCCACGAACGGGGCCATATTTCTTCCGGTGCCGTGTTCGGCTTTGAGCGATCCGTCGTATTTTTCTACAACCAGATGAGTAACTTCGTCGATAAAAAGGGCGTAACGGTTTATCTCATCCGGCCGATTGAAATCCTGGCTGAACACAAAGTGAAGGTTTCCTTCGCGGGCATGACCGAAAATGATAGCATCTTTGTAGCCATGTTTTTCAAAAAGATTTTGCAACTCGACGACAGCTTCGGCCAGTCTGGGAAGAGGAAACGCTACATCCTCGATAATGCATGTCGTGCCTGTTGCTCGCATTGCACCGACTGAAGGAAAAAGTCCTTTTCTGATATTCCACAGGCGGTCATACTCCACCTGATTTGTATGGAAAAAGATGGGGAATATTTTCGGGACAGAGACAAGCGCATGGGCGATAGCTTTAATTTGCTCTGAGAGTTTTTCCCGTGAAGTTGCTCTTGTTTCAACCAATAAGGCTGTGACCCCGCCGTCGAGATTTTTCAGGAACTCGGGCATTCCCGGTTTTTCCTGTATCGACCGTAATGATGCCCGATCCATTAGCTCGACCGCATCCACGGTAAATACCGTAAGGATTTCTACGGCTTTACACGCCGTTTCAATATCCGGAAAGATTATAAGCGAGCTGGCTTTGTTGGCGAGTTCGGGGATGGTCTCATAGGTAATCTCTGCGATAAAACCAAGTGTTCCTTCGGAACCGATCATGAGGTGCTCGATAATATCAATCGGATCTGAATAATCCACGAAGGAATTCAGGCCGTATCCGGTCGTATTCTTCATTGTATATTTTCGTCGGATTCGCTCGACCAGCGCCTGGTTCGCGCGGATACGGTAGGAGAGATCGACGATAGAAGAAACCAGTTCACTTTTCGTCACCCAGAATTGTCGTCGACTTTCAGAGTCGGCTGTATCCAGAACTGTCCCGTCATGAAAAATAATTCTCATGCCCCTGACGGTGCGATAACTATTCTGTGCGGTTCCACAGCACATGCCGCTTGCATTATTGGCGGCGATTCCGCCAATCATTGCAGAGTCGATGGAGGCTGGGTCGGGACCGATCTTTTTCCCATGCGGCGCAAGAAAAACATTTGCATGTGCCCCGATAACACCCGGTTGCAGGGAAATAGTCGAGGCATCGTCATTTATCTTGTACTTCGTCCAGGTAGGGGCAAGAACGATAAGCACTGAATCTGAGATCGCTTGTCCCGAAAGGCTTGTTCCTGCTGCACGGAAAGTCACAGGGATCTTTAATCTGGAGGTCTCCTGAAGCACGCTGATAACTTCACCCTCATTCTCGACCTGAACAACGAGCTGCGGAGTAAGACAGTAAAAACTGGCGTCTGTCCCGAATCCAAGCAAATTCAGCTCATTATGGAGCAGCCTTGTTCTGGGAATGAAGCCGACCAGACGGTCGTGGAGTTTTCGATATTCGCCAGAGAGCATTAAATGACCTCGTTTTTAGTTCGTTTTGTCTTATACAATATAAGAAAGGCATCATATTCTGACAATTGCGTTTATCACAAATTATTAATTCAAATTCTAAAGAAATACCATAATAATTAAAGAAACTCAATAATTATGCCGAAAATAAGGTATATGGAAGAGATAAGGGGGTGTCGTTTTCCTGACATTCCCTTTTTTATTATTATCTCTTTTCTGCATTCTTTGATCATCAGCCTAGTGCACCGGGAGGAGCGCAGGCAAAATGAAATCCTCTGATTATTTCGAACGAATTCCCTGGGCAATCATCGGCATTTTTTCGATGATTGCTGTAGGAATCCTCATCATCGGATATTTCTACTTTAATTCTCAAAAGACGCGCCTCAAGCAAGAGCAGCAAAATGCTTTGAGCGCAATCGCCGATCTCAAGTCAAGTCAAATTGTCCAGTGGCGTCATGAACGTCTTTCCGATGGTAAAATCATCCAGGAGAATCCATTCATCGCGAGTTATGTGGTGACTCTCCTCAAAAAACCGGAGGAGGTAAAACGACAACAAGCTCTTGTCGCGTGGATGAAATCGATGCAATCTTTGTACGGCTATAGTAATATATTTCTTTGTGACACGAAAGGCACTCTACGGCTCACTGTTACACCGGAGGGCGATACAGTGTGCTCGATAGCGGGCGGAGAAATTTCGGAGGCTCTTCGTTTTCGAGAAGTGCTGCTTACGGACTTACACAGGAAAGTACCGTCATTGCACCCTTATATGGAATTAATTGTACCCCTGGTCTCGAATGAGCCACGCAAGAATAGTGCTATTGGAGTCTTTATACTCCAAATTGACATCGATAAGGTCCTCTTCCCACTAGTTCAATGGTGGCCAACACCAAGCCATTCAGCAGAAACTCTATTACTTCGCCGCGAAGGCGACAGCGTACTTTATCTTAACGAATTGCGTCATCGAAAAAACACAGCATTGAACCTCCGCCTGCCGGTCACCAATGAAAAACTGACCGCTTCAATGGCAGTACTGGGAATTGAAGGAACGGTGGAAGGCGTCGACTATCGCGGTGTCCCAGTGCTGGCAGTAATCAGGAAAATCCAGAGTTCCCCATGGTTTATGGTGGCAAAAGTCGATCTGGAAGAGGTCTATGCTCCACTGCGCGAAAAAGCATGGATAGTTGGAATTGTAGCATTCTTTCTCATTCTTGCTGCTGCTTCAACCATGGGATTGTGGTGGAGACATCAGCGCTTAAAGTTCTATCGTGAAAAATATGAAACTGAACTCAAGCGCCGGGCACTTATAACACACTTTGAATACCTCATAAAATATGCCAACGACATTATTTTGTTGACGAATGAAGATTTGATTGTCGTGGAGGCGAACGATCGGGCTCTTCAAGCTTACGGTTATGATTATGATGAAATTATCGGGTTCAGGTTTGTCGATCTGTATTTGTCCGTTACTTCTATTAGTCCGGAAGAAGAGTTTACTATCATCAATGAGAAGCAAGGTGCCATCTACAGGACTAATCATCGACGGAAGGACGGTTCGACGTTCCCTGTTGAATTAAGTGTACGCCCGATCGCGATCGATGGGATGAAATTCTATCAGGTCATCATTCGCGATATCAGCGAGCGCATTCAGGCCGAAGAAGCTCTTCGAAAGAGTGAAGAGCAATATCGCGGTCTTTTCGAAAATTCATCGATTGGAATCTACCGAACCACTCCGGATGGGGCTATTATTCTAGCGAATCCCACTCTTATTCGAATATTAGGATATTCAAGTCTGGAGGAACTGTCAAAACGCAACCTTCAGGAAGAAGGATTTGACCCCTCCTCCCCACGCAGCCAGTTCAAACAGCGCATTGCAGCAGCAGATGAAATCAAAGATCAGGAAACCGTATGGATAAAAAAAGATGGTTCAACGATCTATGTTCTGGAAAGCGCAAAAGCTTATCGCGGTGTAAATGGAGAAATTCTGTACTACGAAGGTACTGTGGAAGACATCACCGAGAAGAAGAGATTAGAAACAATACTGGAAAAAGAGCGGCAGGAACTTAAGCTCATTATCGATACTTCTCCAATCATAGTTTTCTATAAGGATAAAGAAGGAAGATTCATACGTGTCAACAAGACGTTTGCCGAATCACAAAAAATACCTGAAAAAGATTTTGTGGGAAAAACAGTCTTTGACCTTTATTCTCCTAAGATTGCAAAAGACATGACAAACGATGACCGGGAGGTTTTAACCTCAGGGCGCGCTAAACTTAACATAATAGAACCATATGAATCTGCCGATGGCATCAGATGGGTACAGACGGATAAAATTCCGATTTATGACAAAAATAACAATCCTGTCGGTCTGATCGGATTTGCACAAGATATCACCGAGCGTAAGACAGCGCAAGAAGCATTACGGGATAGCGAGGAGAAGTTCCGTCTGGCCTTTGAGAATGCAAATACAGGTATGTGCCTGGTAGACACAGCCGGCAATTTGAAGCGGGTCAACAACAAGATGTGCGAAATTTTTGGATACAGCAAACAGGAACTCGAACACATGAATGTAAATACTATTGCCGTACCCGAAGACGCACGCCTAAGTCCGGAGTTTATCAACAAAGCAATTGCAGGTGAAACGGAAAATGCCGTCTTTGAAAAACGCTATTATCATAAGGACGGGCATGTGATTTTGGGATTGCTTTCAAGCTCGCTGTTACATGATGCCAATGGAAATCCATCATATTTCATCTCGCAAGTACAGGACATTACGGAGCAAAAACGCGGAGAAAGAGCTCTTAGGGAAAGCGAAGCGCGATATCGTTCGCTCTTCGAGAACTCTCTCGAAGGAATCGGCCTATCCAAAGGGAATCGCGTGATTGATGCCAATAAGGCCCTGCTTAATATTTTTGGCTATACAGATTTAGAAGAATTCCTTGAAATACCGCTGGTTGATCATGTAGCACCTGAATCACTAAATCTGATAGAGAACAAGCTAAAAAAAGGGCGTGCACTTGAACCGCATGAAAGAAGATTTGAGTATAAAATCATTTGCAAAGGAGGAGAAAAAAGAGACATTGAGATATCTATTGAACATATAGAAGTGGGAGATGATACGTTTGCTCTGAGTACCTTTCGCGACATTACCGACCGCAAACAAGTGGAACAGGCTTTACGGGAAAGCGAGAAGCGGTTTTCATCAATTTACGAGACTGTCGGCGATGTCATTTTCCTGTTGGATGTGGATAAGGATGGAGAATTCAGGTTCAATTCCGTCAATCGAGCATTTCTCTCGACCACAGGGCTGCCTGCCGAAGCAGTTGTCGGTAAACTCGTCAGCGATGTCATTCCGGAGCCATCCTTTACTCTGATACTGGGCAAATACAGTCAGGCGATCCGGGGAAAAACAATGGTCCGCTGGGAAGAAACAACCAACTATCCAACAGGCAGGCTTACGGGGGAGGTCAGCATTGTTCCCATTTTCGATAAAGAAGGGAATTGTACTCATCTGGTTGGTGCAGTGCACGACATCACGGAGCGCAAGAAGAACGAGATAAAAATTCTCAATCTCAATCGCACCTATGCCGTATTAAGCAACGTCAACCAATTGATCGTCCGCGAGCGAGACAGACAAAAGATACTTGATGGTGCATGTAGAATCGCCGTGGATGACGGTGGTTTTTCTATGGCCTGGATCGGGTCGCTCAAAGAAGATTCGAATATCATCACTCCGACAGCTTCTGCAGGATTGACCGACAATTATCTGGAACATCTCAACATCACGCCATCAGATACCCCCGAGGGGAGAGGACAGATCGGAGATGATCTTCGGAACGGCCGTAGCGTCGTTTATAACGATATTGAACATGACGAGGGCTCGATTCACTGGCGGGAACGGGCTCTTGAACGCGGTTATAAATCATCGGCTGTATATCCCCTGAGGATATCAAACAAGACAGTCGGAACCTTTAGCTTCTATTCAGATGAAGTGCATGCTTTTAATTTTGAGGAGGCACAGCTTCTCGATGAACTTGCAAGGGATATTTCCTTTGCTCTCGAATCTCTGGAGATAGAAGAACACCGCAAGCGTGCAGAAGAAGCGTTACAGGTGAGCGAAAAGAATTTTCGATTCTTTATCGAAAGTGCACCCGATGCAGTATTTGTGCAGACGCAACATCGCTTTGCATATCTCAATCCAGCCGCATTAAAATTGTTCGGAGCCGATTCCGTCGACCAGCTGCTCGGACAGCTGGTCATTGACCGTATTCATCTGGACTTTAGGGAAAAAATCCGGGAACGGATTCGGTCGGTTAACAAGGAAAAGAAAAGCGTTCCCCTATTACAGCAGAAATATTTGAAACTCGATGGAACAGTAGTAGATGTCGAGGTCTCCGCGGTGTTGATCATGTATCAGAATCACGATGGCGCACTCGTGTTCGTTCGCGACATCACCGAGCGAAAACAACAAGAGATATATGACGATAAGATCAGCGACTTAAAACAGACGCTATTCAACAGAAGACCTATTAATGAAAAACTCAAACTTGTGACCGACGGCCTGGTTGAAATATTTAGTGCCGATTTCGCACGTGTCTGGCTCATCAAAGACGCAGATCTCTGTGATAAAGGCTGTCCGCATGCAGCGGTGAGCGATGGGCCGCATGTCTGCACAGACCGAATTCGCTGTCTCCATCTTATATCCAGCTCGGGGCGTTATACTCACACTGACGGCGGCCACCGGAGAGTTCCTTTTGGCTGTTACAAAATCGGGCGTGTCGCATCAGGAGAAGATGCAAAATTTATTACAAACGATGTCGTTCATGACCCCCGGGTCCATGACCGGGAGTGGGCGAAATCTCTTGGCCTGGTTTCCTTTTCAGGATTTCGACTCATTTCAGCGGAGGGTAAGCCGATCGGAGTCATGGCACTGTTCAGAAAACGGGCTATCGAACAATATGAAGAACAATATTTGGAAGATATTGCAAGCACTACTTCTCAAGTGGTCCTTGCAGGAACAGCGGAAGAAGCGCTCATACAGAGCAATGCGTTCAACCAGCTGCTTCTTCAGACAATGCCGTTCTGTATGGATATCGTCGATGGACAGGGAAATATCCTCTTTATGAACGATACAATGAAAAAACTCGTGGGGACCGAAGCTATAGGTAAACAGTGCTGGCTCGCCTACAAGGATGATAAACTACAATGCCAGGACTGCCCGCTACGGCACGGGATTGAACATGGTAAACCCGAAATCGTTGAAACAGGCGGCATTTTTGGAGGGAAGATATTTCAAATCAGCCATATCGGAATGGCCTATCAGGGCAAGGAAGCATTGCTTGAAGTGTTTCAGGACATCACCGAACAAAAACGACTTCAATACCAGCTTATACAATCTCAAAAAATCCAGAGCATCGGGACACTCGCAGGAGGAATTGCGCACGACTTCAATAATATCCTCGGAATCATCATGGGATACGCCTCCCTACTGGAAAGAGGAGGCATGACGAACGAAAAATTTTTATTGAATGTAAATGCCATTAAACAATCGGTGGAACGAGGAGCATCACTTGTACGGCATATTCTTACGTTTGCGCGTAAAACAGACGTCTCGTTTGAACCAGTGCATATTCCCGATCTTGTACATGATCTTCTCTCGATGTTAAGAGAGACCTTTTCAAAAATGATAATGATCAAGGAAATCATTGACGAAGATATTCCGAAAATCAATGCCGACCGGACGCAATTGCACCAGGCGTTGTTGAATCTCTGCGTCAATGCCCGGGATGCCATGCCGAACGGAGGAGACCTTGTCATCACAGTGAAGAAAGTGGTACGCGAAAAACTCCTCCAACGTTTCCCCTCTGCAGATCGTGATTATTATGTTATTATCAGCGTCACAGATACCGGCTCGGGAATGGATGAGGAAACCAGAACCCGTATCTTCGATCCGTTCTTCACCACAAAAGAAAGGGGTAAGGGAACCGGACTTGGTTTATCTGTGGTCCTCGGTGTTATTCAAACCCATCACGGTTTTGTCGACGTCGAAAGCACTGTAGGAGTCGGGACAACATTCCATCTGTATATACCGTTCCCGCAGAAATGGAAAAAAATCCAGGAAATCCAAACAAAAGAGGGTGAAAGAATTCCCGGCGGCTCCGAAACGATTCTTCTTGTTGAAGATGAAATCCTTCTACTGGAATACGTACGATCGTTGCTTGAATCGAATGGCTACAAAGTGCTCCTAGCCAACGATGGACAGCAGGCTATCGAAATATATACGCAATACCAGAAGGACATTGCACTTGTCATAAGCGATATGGGAATGCCGAAACTTGGTGGGGTCGATGAATTCAAGAAACTCCGTGAGATCAATCCGGAGGTGAAGATCATCATAGCCTCCGGATTCCTGGAGCCGGGGGTAAAAAACGAATTACTGCAGGCAGGGGTGAAAGGTATCACACAGAAACCATACGTACCTAAGGAACTTCTTTCGATGATCCGCGAGATATTGGATGCAAAGCCCGAATAGATGTTCCAACGGCAGTTCGCGGAAAGAATCAGGAAACACGAGAAGCCTCCATGATGTCGGAGGCTTCTCTTTATCCAGAAATAGATACCGCTCACCCTCAACTATACTGCTATGTAGAATTTCACTTCGCCCCTAGTGCCTCTGCTGCTTTTTCAATATCGGCAGAATCGATCCAGATGAGCGAGCCATAATTTCCACCGACAGCAACAGCATTCATAGCTTTGATGTTGATGCCGGCGCCAGCGAGTACCTCAAGGCTCTTCACAAGAACTCCTGTTCGATCCGCTCCCTTCAGAAAGAAACCTGTCCCTTCTTCTGCGAGTATACCGGAAGATTTCCAGATACTTTTTAATTTATCCGGATTTTTTGCTACAACAAAAAGTTCCGCATTCCCGTCCGGTTTCCCGAAGCCCCAGAGGCATGTCAGTCCGACTCCCTTTGACTTGAGTTCCTGCATGATACCGAGCAACACTCCAGGTTTATCGCTGAGGCTTGCCTTGAAAAAAGTAACACGTTGAATCTTCGACATAATACTCCTCCTTTCCGGATTCGTCACAAACGAAGATAATTGTCAGTGACAATTAATAAATGAAAATTGAAATAGTCAAGAGAGGGAAAATATCTTAATAAAAACGCAGGAAAAAGCCTCCATTGTGAGGGAGGCCTGAAATCTATAAGAATCGAGCTAACAGACGTCATTTCACAGATTACCGGGGCGCAAATATCGGTGTCGTCATGCCCATTATGCCTTTTGTTCAGGATAGAGACAGCCGCATGACCGCCGGATAACGAGTTCTGCTTGAATTTCGGTCCGGGTGGCGGACTTCTCCTGCCCTCTGATATGGGCAAACAACCGTTGTGCAGCTTTTCGTCCAACTTCAAAAGCCGGCTGCCGTACGGTGGTCAGAGGAGGAGTCATTATTGCGGCCCGAATATCATCTGAAAAGCCGACGATTGCGATATCTTCGGGAATTCGCAGGCCGTGTTCTGTCAATGCTCTCATTGCACCAAATGCGGCGGGGTCGTTCACCGCGACGACAGCCCGAGGCCATCTTTTTGTCGGCAGGCTTAGAATTTTGACCATAGCTTCGTATCCCCCCGGCTCGTGTAATCCCGATTCCACTATTAACCCCTCATCAACGGACAGACCGAATTCCCTGATGGCTTTTCTAAATCCACGTAAACGTGCCTTGCTGATTGCGAGTTTTGGAGAACCCGCAAGGTGGGCTACCCGTTTATATCTATGTTCCAGCAAATGCCTTGTAACCTGCCTCGCGCTCTTCTCGTCGTCAATACTGACACAACTCACTCCAATTCCCCAAACGCACCGGTCGAAAAAAACCAACGAAGTACCCTTCCGCACAATCTGCTTATATAGTGAAAAATCTGAAATATTCTGAGCTATAGAGATGAGAATACCGTCGACCCGTTTCGATTCCAGTGTCTGAATGGCATCACGTTCACGTTCGGCACTCTCGGCTGAATGTGCGAGAATCAGGTGATACCCCTGACTGTATGTCACCTCCTCAATCCCATGGATTGCTTCCGGGAAAAAGGAGTGGGTAATCTCAGGCACCACGACACCGATTGTGTAAGTCTTCCTCAGTGCGAGACTTTTCGCAATGAGATCGGGACTATAGCCAAGCCGTCGTGCCGCTTCCAGCACCTTCTTTCGCGTTTTAAGATCCACATGCGGACGGTTATTCAGCGCTCGCGAGACCGTCATAGCTGAGATTCCAAGTTTCTCCGCTAACTGCTGCACAGTGATATGATTGGATGGCACTTTTTCTCTCATACACGCCTCTACTTTTTAAGATAATGTACTTCTGAAATTCCCCGTAATTGCGATGCACTTGTTTCCGGTGTGGTGTCGCGCTGCGGATCGGCGAGCATTTCATATCCGACCATGAATTTTCGAATGTTCGCCGACCGAAGAAGCGGAGGATAAAAATGCATATGTGTATGATATTCCGGGTGAATGTGCCCATCCGTCGGGGATTGGTGAAGTCCTGCGGAATATGGAAATGAAATCTGAAAGAGGTTATCGTATCGCGTCGTCAGGCGTTTAATTATATCGGCAAATGAATTCCTCTCCCCTTCCGTCAATTCACCGATTGACGATACATGTCGATGTGGAACGACTATTGTCTCAAACGGCCATACAGCCCAGAACGGTACGATCACGGAAATATCATTATTTGCAAACACTACCCGCGTGCGTTCCTTCAACTCCAGAGTAAGATAATCACAGAGTAAACACGATTGACGATCGTGCATATGTTTTTGCATCTGGAAAATTTCTTTTGCCGGCTCGGTTGGAATGGAATGCTGCGCCCAGACCTGTCCATGGGGATGGGGATTACTACATCCCATTATTTCGCCTTTGTTTTCAAAAATCTGCACATGGTTTATTTCCGGCATTGAACCGAGCTCTTCATATTCCTTAACCCATTCATCTAGCACATCCCTGATATCTTCCGTTTCCATTTCAGCAAGCGAAAGATCATGTCTCGGTGAGAAACATACTACACGGCACACTCCTGATTCCGGCGCAGCCGCCAGCAAATCGTGGTATGCACATTCTGTTCCGTGAGTTGTCGGAATCAATGAACTGAAATCATTAGTGAATATGAAGGTTTTTGTATATTTGGGATTTGTTTCGCCGTTTGCCCGAGTGTTTCCAGGGCAGAGATAACACGACGGATTGTACGATTCCCGCCGGAGGTCACGGGAATTTTCGATTTGTCCCTGCCACGGCCTTTTCATGCGGTGAGGCGAAACAAGAATCCACTCGCCTGTCAGTATATTTCGCCGTCGGTGCGGAGAGGTATTCAGGTCTAGCTCTTCCATGGAAACAAACCTTTCATAAAAGAATTCTATTGGGAATCTCACACACAGGCAGTTCCCGCTTGAATCTGCACTACATACGTCTGCATATCGCGATTGGTTGCTTTCTTATATTCAGAACAGATGAACTGAGTGAATTCCTCGCAATGGCGTTTCTCTACCAGATTTAACGTGCACCCGCCAAAACCGGCTCCCATCATGCGCGCTCCGATTACACCCGGAATAGTGGAGGCAATGTCAACAAGGAGATCGAGTTCACGGCAGCTTACTTCGTATCCATCCCGAAGTCCTGCATGTGATTGAAACATATGCCTGCCAAATGCATGGAGATCGTGGCTGAGCAGGGCTTCACACGCCGATAGGACTCTCGCATTCTCTCTCACAACGTACTCGCATCGTTTATAGAGAAGCGGATCAAAAACACTCTTATATTGTTCAAGGAGTTCCATTGTCACATCACGTAGGCTTTTGATAGTTGCGTCGTACTTTTGAAGAAATGCGACACCGCCTTCACACTGGCTTCGCCGCGTGTTATACTGGGAAGCAGCCAGTTGTCTGCTGACACCCGTATCGCATAGCACAAAACAGACATGATCGTACTCAAAGGGGAAGTACTCATATTCCAGCGTCCGGCAATCGAGTCTTAATACTTTCTTCTCTTTCCCGAAGATATTGATAAATTGATCCATGATGCCGCATTGAACGCCGACAAATTCCCTTTCAGCTTTCTGAGAAATATGAACAAGCTCAACCGGTGTCAATCCCAGGGAGAAAATAGTATTGAGCGCAAAAGCAAATCCCGCTTCTACCGCCGCCGATGAGGAGAGTCCGGCACCGATAGGAATATCTCCGCCAAACACAACATTGCACCCATGGAGATCATGACCGGCTTTGACCATCTGTTCGATAACCCCCAAAAGATAGTTCGGCCAGCCTTTCGAAGATTTATTCAGCGTTTGTAATGTGCACTCAAATTCTTCTTCCATCATATCCGCTGCGACAAAATGAAACTCACGATCGTTTCGAGGCGCAACAACAAAACAAATTCCCAGATTGATAGCGGCAGGAAGAACAAATCCTTCATTATAATCGGTATGTTCACCGATCAGATTTATTCTTCCCGGAGATCTCACGACTACTTTGTCGACGTGGTTATCAAATCTGGCTGCAAATATTTTTTGGAGCAAGAGCTGTTTTGGATGTGAGGGTTCGTTCATTTCTATGCTCATCAATACGAATTTTATGTTAGCGCTAACATATTTCTATAAATGAAATAATACACGTGATCAACGTGAAAGTCAAGCGTTTTTTTAAAAAAGTGCCATCTGAGGAATCTCGGGACTCTTTTCCTCTGCCGGTTGCAGTACGGCTCGTCGGAATTTTCCTATTGAACATAATGCAACCTCTTCTTATACTTGATTGTTCTTCATAAGAAATCTTGGAAACAGGATCTGATGAATATCGTTGAAGTAGTCAACCTTACGAAGGTTTTCGAAAATCTGGTTGCCGTAGATCATATCTCTTTTTCATTGAAGAAGGGGGAAATTCTAGGCCTCCTGGGGCCCAACGGCGCAGGCAAGACAACCACACTGCAGATGCTGCTGGGCGTCTTGGAACCCACCGCCGGCGAAATATTTTTCTTTGAGAAGAATCTCACGGCGGAGCGAGAATATATTCTCAACCGGATAAATTTCTCCTCAACCTATATGAATCTACCCTGGGTTCTCACCGTCCGTGAAAACCTGCGCGTGCTTTCATATCTCTATGCCATCGAAAATCGGAAAAAGCGGATCGATGAGATCGTCGAATTATTCGGCCTGAATGAATTACTACCACAATCGATCGATACACTCTCTGCCGGCCAGATGACCCGCCTGAATCTGGCCAAGGCATTTCTGAATTCTCCTGAGGTACTCCTCCTTGATGAACCAACGGCATCATTAGATCCCGATGTGGCGCATTATGTCCGCTCGTTCATTACAGAACAGAGGAAAAAACTGGATATTTCAATCATAATGACTTCTCATAATATGGCAGAAGTCGAGGAAGTGTGTGATCGGGTCATCTTCATCAATCGTGGAAAAATCATTGCAGACGATACACCCCAGAATCTTGCAAAAACCATTCAGATTTCTCATATCCAGCTTCTTGTCAGTAAAAATATAAGGAAACTTCGGAGATTCTGTAAGGAGAAAAAACTGCAAATGAGGTCCGATGGAAGATTTATCATCATCGATATCAACGAGAAACAGATTGCACGTCTCCTGAGCGACATTACTGCTCTAGGAATACAGTACGACGAAATCAGCATCGATCAGCCGTCGCTCGAAGACTATTTCATCTCCACAGTGAATAGGATAACCAGATGAAGGCGCACCGCATTTATGCATTAATACTCAGGCATCTGTACAACTTCAAGCACAGTTTTGACAAATACACCGAAATATTTTTATTCCCGATTATCGATGTACTTCTCTGGGGAATGACGAGTCTCTATTTTCAAAAAACACTTGCGGCGCAATCCGGAACGCCCGGTGCCAACTATTTTGTAATTGCCATCGTCTCCGCAATCATCTTCTGGCTTATCACCCTGCGGATAAGCTCGGATGTCCCGTTTGGTCTCCTCGACGATATATGGAGCCGAAATCTCATTAACATTTTCGGCTCTCCCCTGACACTCTCCGAGTGGATCGTTGCGTCGGTGATTGTCGGATTTATAAAAGCATTCCTTTCCGCATCACTTGTAGCCCTTCTTGCATTTTTTCTGTACAGCGTGAATATTCTAACCTTTGGATACTATCTGGCACCATTCGTGTTTCTGCTTGTTCTTGCCGGAACCTGGATCGCACTCCTCATTTCCGGTCTGATCATGAGATACGGACAGAGAATTCAAGCCCTTGCATGGTCATTCGGAATGATCCTGCTGCCGTTCTCGGCAATTTATTACCCTGTTTCTATTCTCCCTCAATGGGCTCAATATATTGCGCGGGTTCTGCCAACGACTTATATTTTTGAGTCCGGGCGGTATGTACTGACAACTGGCACAATGAAGTGGAGCCTTTTCTGGATAGGATTGGGACTGAACTGTTTCTATATTTCCCTGGCGGGATTATACCTTTACCATGCCTTCAGAATAAGATTAAGAAAGGGAATTTTAAGGATGCAGCTTTAAATGAACCACAATAAAAAAATCTAATGCTTCATCGGCGAAGAGAATATCAGAAGTCTGATGTTGAATTGCAAATAATCGTTATCACGGAAACCAATACGAATCGGCGACCCGTCAACATTCCATTGTAGTTGAAGCAAAAACCAGATACTTTATACGGGAGAATAATCTGTGATGTTTCGAAATAAAATATCTTAAAAAATTCAAGGTGGTCCTATTTTACAAAAGTCTTTTCTCTTACCGCGATATTTCAAAGCCGTAGGATGGATATTCTCTACTGCCGGTTTTATCATAGGCCTGCTGCGATTTCAGCATGATTTCAAACCTCAGTGGCTGGATTTAAAAGTTTTTGCATTCTATTATTCCTTCTTCGAGACAAAATATTTCAGCTTTATAGATCACAATATCACAGACGAAATTGCGGGGATCTTGCTGCTCTGCGGACTTGTGTTCCTCTGTTTTTCCCGTGAAAAAATCGAAAGTGACACTATCCAACGGATCAGACTCCAATCCCTTATGCTGTCGCTGTATGTGAATTCCATTTTTCTGATTCTCTCATTTCTTTTCATGTACGGCATCGGTTTCCTTTATATTCTAGTCATTAATCTTTTCTCGCCGTTCTTTTTCTATTTCCTCATTTTTTCCATCATACTCCGGAAACAAAAAACCGAGGACACGCAAACCGACAGATCTGATTCGGTGTCACCTCAATAATACAACCGGATACAGACTTAAATCGGAATATTTTTTCTCTTCCTCCGGTTTTACCTGTTGCATTTTTATGAAAATACGAATACTTTATATAAACAAATCCTATGCAGTACTTCAGGGGAATATTCTCCAATAAATCAAATTTCTTTGTGATAATGTGATATTTCGAGGAGGTTGAGTATGAAAAAAGTGGCTCTATTATGTAGCGGCATGTTGCTGATTCTATTTTTTACCTCATGTAAAAAAGACGATAGTCCGAGCGGTCCGAACGATTTGGGCGGTGATATAAATACACCCCTCGGTCAGGTTGGAACTCAATTCACAAATTCTGGAGTAATAATAGGAAACAAAATTTATACTGTCTTGCAGCCGATGACAATTACAAAAAACGACAACGGTATCGTTACGGTAAAAATTGTGGCTGACCTCAGCAAGGTTCCCGAGCTGGCTGTTCTGAATAATTATTTCCAGCCGTCGATGAAGGATTCTTTGGGCAGATTGAACACGGAAGTCCAGTTTAAAATCACTTCCGATGGTATTCAGGACACATTTAATCCCGATCATAAACTCCATACCATGGTGAAATACGATTGCAGTGTCGGTGACCAATACCCATTAACAGGGTCGGATGGCAAGACAATTACAAGAACAGTGACCACAAAATCGACGGATGATGATTTCTCGTACGGACTGTATCTGATCAAAGCAATTACCGTCGAGCAAAATTCGCTGATTCCCGGCGTGAAGAAAATTGTCTACAAGGCAAATCATAAGTTCGGACTTGTGTACTTGCAACTTGTGCCGGAAAGCGGCGCCTCGGGAAGCATGTATATATATTCTTCCGCGGAAAACTAGAATTTTAGGTTTGTGCACAAAGTAATCGGACATAAAAAATCCCAACCGGTCGTTACCGATTGGGATTTTTTTGATAATCGGCGGAATTCTTCGTAAATTATACAATAAATCTTAACATACAGGAGTCAGAAATTCTTTGATTAAAGCCGTACTCTTTGATCTTGACGGCGTACTGGTCTCGACGGATGAGTACCATTATCGCTCATGGAAAAAACTTGCCGACGAAGAGAAATTCGATTTTTTCAATCATGAATTCAATAATAAATTCCGCGGCGTGGCAAGGATGGAGTGCGTGGAAATTCTCACAAGGGCTACCGGCAGGAGCTTCACACCCGAACAGAAACAGGAATTAGCCGACAGGAAAAATAAGTATTATGTTGAATCGCTCTCAACCGTAACGCATGAAGTGCTTCTACCCGGTGCTCTTACCGCCCTTAAGGAACTCAGGAAACGCGGGATTAAAATTGCCGTTGCCTCAAATAGCCGTAACACAAAGACCATTATTCAGCAGGTCGGTATCGGGAACTTGATCGATACCGTTGTCGATGGATACGCAATAGAAAATTCAAAGCCTGATCCTGAAATATTTCTCCTTGCTGCAAAAAATCTCGGCGTCCCTCCTCCCCTCTGTATTGTCGTTGAAGATGCCGTTACCGGCATCGAAGCAGCTCGACGCGCAGGGATGAAAGCACTTGGGATCGGGCCCGTGGAAAGACTGCCGAACGCTTCGATCGTCGTTCCTAATCTGTCGGCAATATCGATCGACGATCTGCTAAATTTGTAAGATAAAAATTACGAAATGATAGTTGCATCTCTTTTTAAGACTTCAAGGGGAACGCGGGGAGGATGATTATTTTTAAAATTAACCGCAAGATATTTTCTAAATAGTTTTATTCTCACATCACAACTCTTCGAACGACGTCGAAAGAGATAACTTAT
Source organism: Bacteroidota bacterium (assembly GCA_050011775.1). GTDB lineage: Bacteria > Bacteroidota > Ignavibacteria > UBA10030 > CAVZMI01 > CAVZMI01. The sequence continues at coordinate 26,894 of JBEKIL010000010.1, forward strand.
GAAATCCTCTTATAATATTTTACCCTCCGCCTATAACATTTACCAGATCAAACATCGGAAGATACATTGAGATAAGTATACCCGCCACAACGATACCAAGAAACAACACAATGACAGGCTCGATTACTGTAGAAAGGGTTTCTACTTTCCCGTCAATCTCTTTTTCATAATAATCGGCGACTTTCAGGAGCATTGTATCAAGCTCGCTTGTTTCCTCACCAACCGCAATCATCTGAACGACCATAGGCGGGAAAAATACGGAATCAACCAGCGGCTCAACAATAGCCCGCCCCTGGCGAACGTGATTCAGAATCGTCTTGATTTCTTCTTTGATGCCTTTGTTCGTTGCTATACGTTGTGAGACTGTCAGCGCATCCACAAGCGACACCTGCGCACGCAATAACGTCCCCAGTGTACGACAGAATCTGGCTACATGAGTTTTAATTATGATGTCCCCGACAAACGGCAGCTTGAAGGAAAACGCCTCGAGTCGCTCCCGAACAGCGCTTGAACGGATAAAACCACGCAACAGAAATAATCCGACAACCAGCACACCGATCCCATAGATACCGTAGCTCGTTAAAAATGAACTCACACTCATTATGATACGTGTGGATACTGGAAGCTCAACCTGAAAGCTCCTGAACATATCGGCGAATGCAGGAACAATGAAAATGAGAAGAAAAGCCACGGCGAAACACGCAACAGAAACCACAAGAGCCGGATATGTCAATGCCTGCCGGAATTTCCTGGCTAATGCCGCCATTTTTTCAAGATACTGGGCAAGATGTGTCAATACCTCGGCAAGCCGGCCGCTTTCCTGTCCTACTTCAGCTGTAACGATAAAGAGATTATCAAAAACATCCGGGTGTGCTTCGAGAGCTTGATCGAATGAATTTCCTTTTTGAATTTCCTTCCCGAGCGATTCGATCACCTTTTGCATGCGCGGGTTTTTCGTTTGCTTTGCCAGGACCTGTAACGCCCGATGTAACGAAACCCGCGCCTCTAGCATGACGGCAAGCTGCAAGCAAAACTCGGCCCGATCACGGTCGCGTATTTTGCTACCGAATAACCTCTTAATAATACCGGCCGATTCCTGTTCCCTTTTTTGACCTGCACCAGTCTGTGTTTCTATTACTTGCCGTATGAGATTCTCGGATTTCATCGAGTTTTTTCCTCAGAAGCATAGAACTGCTGTACCGAGCTTTCCGGAAGCAGGATATCAGCTTCCGCACTGTACTCCGTCATTTTCCTTACCCCTTTTACAGTTATCTGTACTACGCTCTTCCTGATACTCTCTTTGACAATCCCGGATACACCCTGAATGCGCACGGACATCGCAATTGTTGTGTCTGCATTCACAGGGATTTCATTACGCCAAATCTTCTGCCCGTTGAAGCGATAATTTACCACCATCCCTGTGTGTCTTGCCATCGAACATGTAGTATCCGAAATGGCAAGGATTCTTCGGGATTTCTGTATGTCTAATGCAATTATCTGAAGTGTCATATGAACCGATTCTCGCAGCTCTGTCGTTTTCTGCCATGATGCAAGCAGCTTGTCGGCGAAGAGAAATAATGATAGGCTGAAGCCGACAAGCAATGATCCGACGATCAATACGACGAGCAGTTCCTGGATTGTGTACCCATCCTCATTTTGCATTGCTATATACCAATACTGTTTTATGTAGCGTTACAAGCACCTTTTCCGGTCTACGAACCGAAGAGACCGAGACGGTGATATCGGCGGTATTGCCGGATTCGTCGACCTGATTCTGAACAATAAAACCATCTTTATCATTTTCTATTCTAGATGCCATGAAATCCTGTTCTGCAACTATACGGCTCATCCCGGTTTCCGCACAGTGGAGTGCTTTTTGCATCGTCTCAGCGCTTCGATCGAGAATAAAATTCCCGATCGTTGCCCCCAAGGGAATGAGCACGCTCACAAAGATCGCCATTGCGACAAGTGTCTCGATCAATGTATATCCTTTATCCATGTTCGGATGTTCTTTCATAACCACTCCAGTACTTCGTACTGCGGTTTACTCATGAGAAACGGTGGGAGAAGATACCCGGGCGGAAGCTCCGTGCGATCGATTTTACCGCTTCTCAGCCATCCAAAATATTTCGTCGGTGATCGATAAAAATAGAAGTCCTTTGCATGAACCATACCGCTGACATTTCCATCCAGTGTCATCAGATTATCAGACCGCACAAAACCCGTCACAATACTATTATGGTTTATCGTAATAATATCTTCATTGCTCGGTGCGTTAACAGATGAGAGTAAAATTATAGATCCTTCCACTTTCGCGTCTCCCCGGAGAACAATTTCTCTCCCTTTTCCCGCACTCATTTTCGCAGGGATCGACATCATCAAAGATGGATAGCGCATCACGGCACCGCTATCGATAATAATAGATGGTGAAATACATTGACCCGACACCGTTGCTGATTGCATAAGGCGAATGGATTTTTGACTTATAATCACACAATCATCCATCACTGCACCACGTTCGACAGTGATTTCTCCTGAGGCCGCCATGGCGATGAGTCCCTGGACGCTGGTATTTCTCCTCAATGTTCCATTTCCATCTATAATAATATAGAGCGGACGTAAACGTCGTATCAATTGCCCTTCAAGCGAGATATTCCCGCTCAGTAAAACATAATCCACAGAATCTGAAACAGATTCAAGAATAAACGTCCCTGCTGCATCGATTGCCGGTCGGACGACACTGGTTTGCGCATCATTTGATTTCCGGGTACCACTGAGCATATTTTCATAGAAGGAGAAAAATATTTTTCGCTGGCTTTCATCAATCTCCGGTAGAGTTGGTGATTTTTCTTTACGGATATTTCCATTGACCGGCATGCGGACGGGTGTGATGTAGTCTTGCATTGTGCCAGTTGTGATACCGGGTTCACCGGCGATTACATCACCCTTAATCGAAGCCGTTCCGGTAAATACGAGCTGGTGAGATGAGTTTCCGAAAAGAAGGGCGCTGCGATATTCCGACGTCATTCGTGCTCCGGCGAGTGCAACACGAATTGAACGGGCCTTCTTATACTTTCCTTCCGACGTTGCAAGTGCGAACATCCCCCACGGTTGGATTTTAACCTGCGCCTCACTTCCATCATCGAATGTGTATTGCCGTTCTGCCTCGGATTGGACTGCAACCGAGAGAATCTTTGCGATCCCGCTCTGGGCCGCATACTCCGCTTTCACGGCTGCGACCTCCATCCGGGCTTGCTGACGCTGCAGATATTGGAGTGCGAGAACCGAAAATGAGACGAGTGCAAGAATCGTGATCAACATGAGAATGGAGGGAAGTGCAAATCCCGATTCACAATCACTGGAAGAATTGGCGATTATCATCGGTTCTCCAGCTTCCATTCACTCTTCTTTTTCATGTAGAGGTAATCAACCGCCGTCGGCGTAATCTTCATGATTTTTACGCCACGAAGTACATCACCTTCTTTGACGAAATATGTGGAACCTTCTGTATCTTCAATTATCGCAGTTCTCTTGTTCTTCGTGACCACAATGCCTGAAAGTTTTAAAGGAGGAGGCACCCATGCAGGTTCTAAAGGTTTTACAGGTTTTGACTTTTTTCCTTCAACACGAAGAGAAGAGCGAAATGGATCACGAACATCGCTTCTATAGATAAATCGTTCGTTCTGTATACCTGTCGCGGAGATGACAGCCGATGTATTGTTTTCTTCATCCCGATCACTGGAGGAGATGGAAACATATATTCGATATAGTATTGCACCCCAGATGCCGATGAGGGCAATAACAAGGATCCAGGTTATGGTTTTGTTGTTTTTCATGTAGAGTTACGTATTATCATCTTTTCAAAAATTATTCTAAAGAATTCCATGTCACACTGTACTAAAGTACGATTTCATCGAGCGAAACAGGTCCCGTTCTTGGGCGTGGTGAGTCTCCGCCAAAGGCGGATGTGCCTACGGCACAGAAGGGTGGAGCGGAGCCTTTTCCATACTCAGAAAAAACAGCTGCCTCCTACCGCTTCTTCGGCAATATTGACACACTCCCTTCGATTGTCGCACTCACAGGCGATCCGCTCTTTGAGCGTGATTGAATTTCAATTTTACGGATCCGTGCACTCAACGTACCGTTTTCTATGGTGTTGACGAATGTCCCCACATGATGAAAATCATTGCTTATGCCGATTTTAAATCCAATCTCCCGTAACTGACTCGTCGATTCTGACTCTGCCGGCACAAGCGATTCGAATTTCACACTGGCTTCATGTGCACAGGAATTAAGATATTCGAACACCCCCGTCTCGCTCTGGTCATAGTTTCCTGAATTCCGCGTCAAAGCCGTCATCAACTGCTGACGTCTAGCCCTCAGTTCCATCTTCTTCATTGCCAGCTTTTCAGGATTCAACTCCTCCTTAGCCCTCATTTCGTTATATAACTGGAGGGATGTACTCCATCGATCAAGCACCTCCGTCCCCGTCAGATAAATAAATACCAGAAAGAGAGCGGCTGTAAAATATTGATATTTCTTTTTTTGATTCATCGGAGCAGTGCAGTAATTTCAAATCGTATATTATCGCGACCATTATCCAGGATCTGCTCAAATTGATCCTGCTGCCCACCAACGCCTGTGCGGACGAGTTTCGCATCGTAACACAAACCCGAAGCCTCGAGCTTCCTCAAATAATCGGCGATACTCTCGTGCGTGTTGGCAATACCTGAGAGCAATAGCTTTTGCTGTGAAGCTTCTTTTCCATCAATTGATAGTCTATCGAGCCTTACTCCATCCGGAGTAAGGCTCGCTACTTCGTACAGGACTTTTGCTTTGATGGTACGCCGTAAAGAGAACCCGTCGCTGCGGATTTTATTTTCAAGGTCTTTCACCTGCTGCTCGAGCGACATGACTTCTGCGTAGACTACGCTGGAAGATATCATTTCGTCGTCGAGCTTACCGATCATTTTTTGGAGAATTATTGAGGTTAGAAATTGCATCCCAAGAAGAATAATCGTGATTGAACCCAGAACTAGTGCGGCCCTCTGAAAAAGCGAACGATATATCTGTACCGAGATCTTTTCTTGTTCCTCCTGTGGTAAATAATTGATTGGACTTAATCCGGGAATAAATCCCTTTATTGCCAGTCCCGCAGCCAATGTATACTCTGGAAATATCCCAAACGGTCTATAAAACTCATCGCGTTCACCCTCAAGAGGCTCGAGTCGATCGCCGGTGATCAATAACCTGGTTGAGTCATTTTCTTTTTTCAGCTCTGAAATGATCGAAGATACAGAATATTGATCGATGGAAGAAACAAATTTCAACGGCATCCTTTTCCCTTCCTGAAGCGATGCAATCGAGAGCGTTTTTTCTTCACTGTGAATCACATGTATATTCCCATGGTTGAATAATTGCGAATCAACAAGAACAGGGTTGATAATATCGCGCACACCTGCCCCCAGAGCCAGGAGTTGAAGCCCGGCCTGAGCAAAAAACGACTTATATTCCTCTATATCGGAATTTCTAATAAAGGTAATCTCAATGGACGCGCCTTCCGCATTTCTCCCCAATATTTCATACTGAAAGGATACTTGATCCGGCGGGACCGGTAATCGAAGAAGTTTTTCCTGCTGTTCACGTATCCACTCCTCGATATTTTCCACATTCGCCGGAATTGTTGCTGTTACAGTTTTTATTCCCATTGATCTCACACTCGATACAGCGTAACGAGTTTTTACTTTCCGGCTTTCAAGACTTTCTCTAAGATACAGAGCCCGCTGCTCGACCGACATCACCGGATCGAATAACACAGAGAATGAATCGACAAGTGAAAATTTCCCTAAAAATCTCTGAAATGGATTCCCCTTCCGTTTTAAAATCACGACACAGGCTTTCTGCTCCATCACATCAACGCCAAGAATACTCGTGATGCCGGAAAGCCTTTGAAAATCAATATATTGAAGGATATTCCTCATTGCGTTCCAGCCGGCGGCGTCAAATTAACATCGAAAGCCTCACCATACGAAATGTGCGGCGTTATGTAAATCATCAATTCCGATTTCCGGCTGGATTTTGTAGTCGACGAGAAGAGACTCCCGAGCAGAGGAATCGATCCAAGAATGGGCGTTTGCGATCTTACATCCGATTCCGTTTCCTGAACAAGTCCACCAAGTACAATCGTCTCCCCTTCCCTTACAATCAGCGTAGAACTCATCGCCCGTTTATTGATTGTCGGTGGAACAGTGGATGAAAATTGTCCGACCGGAGTACGAAAATCCGGCTTGACCTCGACCGTAATCAATCCGTCTGCTCCGACATACGGTGTTATTTCGAGCTTCACATCGGCCTCGATCGTCTGAAATTGTCTGCTAGTTTGGAACAGCACCGAAGTCTGGTCGCGATACGGTATTGTTGATTCCAACAGGAAGTATTGTGTCGTTCCGATACTCAATGATGCCTTATGTCCGTTCAGGGTCGCAATCACAGGTCGTGATTTGATATTTGCCAGTCCCTGACTCTCAAGCGCTTTAATATTAAGATAAAAATCCGGGGGAAGCGGTCCGAGTTTTGCAATGTTAAGTTCAGTGCCGAAAAGACTGACCTTCCCGATTTTATTGAGATAATTTGAGAGAGCATCGCCTTTCATTTCATAATCGATACCCGGGATGAGTGAACCTTTTCGAGTATACGTCGTTGTGTCCAATCCGCCCGTTGTGCCTGCCTGAATCCCGAACTCGGATCCCTTCGAGACATCGAAATCTACAACAATGGCTTCAATGAGAACCTGGGCAACGGGCTTATCGATCTGGGCCAGAAATTCTTCTACCTGCTCAACGACGTCAGGAGATCCGATAATGACCAGACCGTTCTGCTCCTTCACCATCTTGATCGTCGCCTGCGTCGTAAGGTTCTGAGGAAGCATATCGATCGTACCTTCGGCAGTGAGGTATTTTAGACGAAGCAACCGTGTCGCGACAAGGGCTTTATTCGCTTTCTCGCCGATGAAGTACATCCCTTCGGATTCACGATACGCATAGTTCGTATTTCTTAGCAAGAGATCCATTGCTCTTGAAAGCGAGACGTTCGTTGCACGCGCTGTAACCGTTCCTGATATTTGATTGTAAAACACCACATCGGTGTTGAGCTGGCGGATCATATCATGCAGAACACGTTCAAGCGGCGCATTTGTCACATCGATCGAGACCGACGAGTCTTTCACGCTGATCCAGTATGGACCGGAACGCTGCGCCGACGAGGTCCCCTGCGTGCCGACATAATAATCGAGCCGGCTGACAATATATACTCCGCTTTTTTTCTGCACGGCAAAACCATTGTTATTCATCAATTGTGTGAAGCCGATATCAAAATCGATCTCCATTAATTTCCCGTTTACAGAACCTGTTGTTCCGCTTATCACAAGGATGTTCTTCCCGGTTTTCTTCTGGATTTCGAGAATGACCTTCTCGAGATCATCGTTCTTGAGTTCGACAGAAAGAAGTCCTGCCTCCCATGTTACCTGCGGAACCTTCGGAGGCGGAGGCGGGGCTTCACCCGGCTGAGTTATTTTGATGATATTTCCGTCGATCTGCAGATTCAACTTGTTCTGCTGACACAGAAATTTAACGATGTCATATACCGGGACGCGATTCAAAGAGATCGTCGCCCTTTTGTTGATGGAGTTATCAAGGAAAATATTGATCCCATGCTGATAAGAGAGTGCGCGGAATATATCGCGCAAATCAGCATCCTTGAAGTTCAGACTGGTCGTGTCTTTTGCACCTGGAGGAAGCACAAGTTCCTGCTGCGAATTACTATCCTGAGACTGTGCAAATCCACAGCGGCCGAATATCACCGCCGCCATAATAATTACTAGCACATGTTTCATAGTAACCTCTCTTGTTATAGAAATACCTGCTATAGGCTATTGAGTCCTGTAGGTCTGCGATCCCGACAAGTCGTAAGACCGTCGGGGGACAAAATCTTGGTAGAAAACGTGAAACAAAATCGACTGAGCTCCAATAGGAGTGCCATCTTGAAATTAATATTCCACCCCTCCGGGGTTCTGATGTTTATGTGAAACACTAAACCTACCAAGATTACACCCCTAACGGGGTTTTTATAATCCTTCCTGAGCCAAAACACATTCCGTTGTTTCAAGATTCATGAAACACTGTTTTCCCCCTTTGTCCCGAAAAGATGGATATCTTCGCCATATAACTCTCAGACTTTTGAATCCCGTAGGGACGGTCATATCTCAGCATTATAAATCTCAGACTATTGAGTCCCGTAGGTACGAAATCTTGATAGAAAACGCCTTATCCCGCAGTTTCCCGAATCACTTCATCAAGCGACGTCTCGCCACGTTCTGCCCTCTGCAGAGCGGCTTCACGAAGCGTCACCAATCCGTTCTCCTGCGCTTTTACCCGCAGCTCGGAAGCTGTAATTTCTTTTGCGATTAAATCGCTGATCCCATTTTGAATCGGAAATACTTCATACACCGCCATTCGACCTTTATACCCCACATGGTTGCATGCGGGGCATCCTTTGGCTTTATAAAATGTTGTCGACCTACGATGACTGGAGAGCGAGAACTCTTCATGCTGTTCCGCCGTCGGTTTTGCCGGCTCCTTGCACTTCTCACAGAGCCTGCGGAGTAACCGCTGCGCCAATATCATTTTCACAGATGATGCGACAAGGAACGGCTCAATGCCCATATCGATAAGACGGGTGACAGCCGACGGCGCGTCGTTCGTATGAAGCGTTGAAAAGACAAGATGACCGGTGAGAGCGGCACGAATTGCAATTTCGGCAGTCTCGGAGTCGCGTATTTCACCAAGCATGATCACGTTCGGATCCTGACGTAAAATCGAGCGGAGGGTAGCGGCAAATGTCAAGCCGATATCAGACCTGACATGCGTCTGGTTGATGCCGTGAAGATTATATTCGATTGGATCTTCAATTGTCGTAATATTGATCTCCGGCCGGTTAATATAATTGAGAGCCGCATACAGGGTCGTCGTCTTACCGCTGCCCGTGGGACCGGTGACAAGGATCATTCCATACGGCAATCTGATTGTACGCTGGAACAGTTTAAGATCCGTCGGCTCAAATCCTAATTTTGTAAGATCGAGCTGGACCTGCGATTTATCCAGAATTCGAAGGACAATTTTCTCGCCGAAATCCGTCGGAAGACTGGAAACACGGATATCGATGACGCGATCCCCCTGCTTAACGCGGATCCGGCCGTCCTGCGGCCGGCGTTTTTCGGCGATGTCGAGATCCGCCATGATTTTAAGCCGGGAGATGAGCGGCTTCACCTGCGAAGGCGACGGCTGCATGACTTCATGTAAAACCCCGTCGAGCCGGTAACGGACGCGCATCGTGCGCTCGTAAGGCTCAATGTGAATGTCGCTGGCGCCCATGTGGATGGCATCGGTAATAATACGATTCACGAGCGTAACAGCAGAGCCGTCCGCACTCGCTTCGATTTCCTTTTCTTCTTCCCGCACCGACACAAACTCGGATGAATGAAATTCCCGCGACGGATGATGATGGGCTTTCATCTCGCCGGTAGTGATACCGTAATGTTTCTGTATCGCGGAATACAGTATGGAAGATTGAATTATTTCAACGACAATTTTTTTCCCGAGAAGAAAGGCGAGGTCCGTCAGAATCTGCGGATCGTAACCTTCGGGAAGCGCAACAACGGCCGTATCGTTTTCGACACGGAGCGGTAATGCACAAAGCTCTACCGCGGTCGTTTTCGGGATAAGCCCGAGCACTTCAGGAGGAATTTTTAATGAATCAATGTCGACCATAAATTCGAAATTGTATGATTGAATATAATAATAATACCCGACGCAATAGCGAGAAAAGATCCGAATGGAATTTTATTTGGTGCCTGATCATTCGACTGCATCACCTTTTTCACAGCGCCATAGACCGCCCCGCCAATTGCGGCAATCCAGAGCGCCAGCAGAAAATATCCGATCCCGAGGAACAATCCGATGACTGCCGCAAGTTTAATATCGCCGATACCCATTGTTTCTTTTTTATAGATCGTATTACCGGCGAATCGAATTATCGCGAGCGAGCCTGCTGCCAGCAGCGAACCTCCGATTGCATTGAGAATTTGCGACGGCTCGATCAACGATTTAAGAATTACTCCACCCGCTAGACCGGCCACAATAATAATATTGGGGATAAGAAGATGTTCCCAATCGATGACACTGATTAAAAGCATCAGAAAAAGAAAAATGGAAACGATGATAAACTGTTCTGTCAGACCGTACTTCAGGAATATAAAGACGGTCATGAACCCGGATATAAACTCGATAATAGGATACCTGTATGAAATGTTACCGTTGCAATGCTTACATTTCCCTTTCTGAAGCATAAAGCTCAGCACCGGTACAAGCTCGGTCCAACCGAGTTCATGTCCGCACTTCGGACAGAACGATCCCGGCGATGCGACCGACATTCCCCGCGGTATGCGGTACGCGCAGACGTTCAGGAAGCTCCCGAACGAAAGACCGAGGAGAAAGAGTATGATGATGGCTTCGAGCATAGATTCGTCCCCCTCCTCCTTGAGGAGGGGTCTGGGGGAGGTCCACTAAACCGAACCCGCCCCCTTAGCCTCCATAGTTATAAATTCCTTGATTTTACAGATTACCTCTTTTGTTTTATTGATCACGTCTTCGTCTTTAAATCGCAGAAAACGAATTCCATATTTTTCAATCCATATCTGCCTCATCGAATCGTACTCTCTAGCAGACAGAGATCGATGTGATCTACCATCCAGTTCTATTACAAGTTTTAATTTTGATGAATAGAAATCAACAACAAACGCACCGATACTATATTGCCGCCTGAATTTGTATCCGAGCAATTGCTTTCCCCGAAGTACCTGCCACATAATTCGTTCTGAAGCTGTAGCATGTCGGCGGAGAAAGCGGCGCTTCTCTTTCTGATCTGGTCTGTTGAAAATTTTGCTCATGCCGTTTCTTGGCTGGTACGCGACCACCCCTTGATCCCCTCCTTAGGAAGGAGGGGACGCTTTCAATCTGAATCGTAAAGCCTCAGGGTAAAGGCTTTTTCTAATCGCCGGTCTTTTCCTTGATCGCCCCGCTCTCGTCCACGACCCAGACGTTGAACGTGCCGTCGTTGTCGAAGTCCACCACCGACGTCGCCTGCACGAGGAAAGAGCTCTCGTTCGCCGAGACGATCTCGATTCTGTACCGCGCCTGACCTCCGGCCGTCACAAGCTTCTCCTGCTCGAACCCGATCTCCGGAAGCGTCGGCGAGTACCGGTCGTGCTCGTACTTGTACGACTGCTCGAGCGTATAGACCTGCTTGAGCATCAGCTTCGCTTCAGTGCTCTTTGCCTTTGTTACAATAGGCAAAAGCTTCGGAAGCGCCAGCAGTACAAGCACACCGATGATCACGAGGACGACCATGAGCTCGGTCAGCGAGAAGGCGGCAATCGTCTCGACTCTTCTTATTTCTCTCTTCATATCCATAAAGATTTTCATTTATATAGAAAAAATAGTTATCGTCACACTGAGCGAGTACCATCCCGGAACGGGGTGGTACGAGTCTCCGCCAAAGGCGGATGTGCCTCCAGCACAGAAGTGTCTCCAAGATGGTTAAGAAATAATAAGTTGAAATCGATGTTGATAGAATCTATCAAGAAAGGCATTTCTCACGGAAACAATTCATCGAGAAGAGAATCACCCCCGGGGAAGTACGATGAATGTGTGTTTCTCTATGAAATACCTATAGAGGTTAATAGATACTACAAAATTTTTAACGATATGTCAAGCGATATATGAAAAAGAATGTGGGGCATAATCCCGTATGATTCCCAAGAAATCATAAAGCGCGGGATATAGCCCCACATGAAGGAGGATGAAACTTAACCTGAACAATTCTTAATTATTGAATAATTTTCTCCGTAAGCGAGTACGATCTTGTGTGTCCGATTTTCTCTGCAAATCATTCCAGATCAACGCGCTCGCTCCGATCACCGCCGAATTGCCGTCGGCAAACCCTGAAGGCAGCAGTTTTACCTTGTTCTTGAAAATACCAAAAAGATGTTCCTCCATCGATCGTTTAGTCGGCTTGAAGAGCAGATCGCCGGCCGCAGCCAAACCGCCAAAGAAAACAATGGCTTCAGGGCTCAGATGAGCCACCGAATCGGCAAGTTTCATTCCTAGAATTCTTCCCGTGTACTCGAATGCCTCGAGCGCCAGCCGGTCACCGCGCTGGGCCGCATCATAAATCATTTTCGACGTCAGCTCCTCGAAACTTACATGACGAAGATCGCTCGGCTCGTCGGTATTGCAAATCAGCTCATGCACCGTCCGGCGTATACCGGTGGCGGAAACGTATGTTTCAAGGCAACCGCGACGGCCGCATCCGCATTCCCGTCCCTGTAGATCGACAATCGTATGGCCGATCTCTCCTGCATTTCCATCCGCTCCATAGATTAATTCGCCATTTGCGACAATACCGCTGCCCAATCCGGTACCCAGCGTGATGACAATGAAATCTCTCATACCCTGGGCGGCACCGAATAACAATTCGCCTAGAGCTGCGGCATTTGCATCGTTCGTTATAGCCACGGGCACATTGTAATACTTCCTCATTTCAGCAAAGACATTGACGTATTCCCAACTTAAATTAGGAGGATGATCTATCGTTCCGTTGTAGTAATTTGCATTCGGTGCACCGATACCGACACCGATCAATTCACATTTCTCTTGAATGCTGTCGAGAAGCGCTATCGCACTTTTATGTAACCGCCCAAAAAATAATTCAGCCGGCTGATGGGCATTGGTAGGAATAGAATCACTTGCAAGACATCTCCCTTTTCTATCCACATAACCAAAGGCGGTGTTGGTGCCGCCGATATCCACGCCAAGTGTAACCTCTGTACGCATTATAATGCCTTTCTCCAGATTATACTTTAAACCCAACAGCCGACTCTGTTTTCGCAACATCTGTGCCATATAAAAAAGGGCCTTTTCCAGTGCAAGTCATTGTAATCCCTCGGAATTATTATCATGCTGATAATAACCATATTGTCAACTATGATAATACACTATAATGGGGGGAAACTACGTTTTTCTGAGAGGGAAAAAACGTGAATTTGACTATATATGAAAGCCTTGCAATTAAAGTATTCAACAACCAGCTCAAAGTTGTGGCCTCGACGTTCCGACCCGCTGAAAGCGGGGCGGGCGCTCGGCCACCTGGCTGTTGCAAGAGCTAACCAACCGAATGGTTTTCCTTTAATAGGCTTTGATCAACATTCACAATTCCGCCTTCGTTCCACTACAGCGGACAGGTCACAATTACATTACAACAAGGACTTCGTTATCTTCTTTCATTAAATCCAAAGGAATAAGATTGCCGTTTATTTCTTCACTGTTGACGATCAGTTTCTTTACTCCTTTTTGAGCGCCGTTCTTATTTTCAATTTTGATGTTAAAGTTTTTCTTCCTGTATCTTCTTGTTATCTGAATCTCTTTCCATTGAGGCGGTATACAAGGATCGATTCGCAAGCCGGGATAATCCGGTTGAATACCGAGGATATATTGTGTAACAGTATAATATGCCCACGATGCACTCCCGCTCAACCATGGGAGACGAGAAGCACCGTACCGCGGATTGTATTTGCTGTTGGTAAACTGGTTATACACATACGGTTCGATCTGGCGAATTTCTGCTTTTGTGTTATATGCCGCAGGCATGAATTTTCGATAAAGATCATAAGCTTGTTTCCCTCTGCCTATGAGTGTTTTAGCTATGACTGCCCAACCCTGGGTATGACAAAAAACTGAGGCATTCTCCTTCATTCCCTTGTTGAACAATCTCGCTTTGATTACTCGTGGATCGGTTTTTTCGATCGGTGGAGCGCAGATCATAAGACCGAAATTCGTTGAAAGGTGTTTATCGACAACGTCCATTAATTTTTCGGATTGTTCCCTTGACGTATGTCCGCTGTATATCGCCCAGGGTTGCGGTTCCAGGAAAATCGATGCCTCGCTATTTTCCTTTGAACCGAATTTCAAACCGTCCGCCCGATAAGCACGCAGATACCATTCACCATCCCAAGCATGTTTCTCAAGATTTTCATCCAACCTTTTGAGACAACCCTGTGCCCATCGCACTTCATCAGGTTTGTTGAGCATTTCACAAATCTCGATGTAGGTCTTCAGTGCATACCGTAATTGAAACGCCACGAATGTGGTTTCACCGTTATGGCCGAGTTCCAGACAGTCGTTCCAGTCCGCCAATAAACCGCAGGGCAGGCCGTGCGCCCCCGAACGATCCAGATTAAATTGTATCGCCCGTCTTAAATGTCCAACCACTGTATCCTGGCCTTTGTCGGCGTACGGCAGAACTTTGTTATAAAATGCGATATCGCCGGTCTCTTTTACATAGGCAGGTATAGTATTGAACAACCACATACAATCATCCGAACGATATTCTTTTTCTTCCGGAGCCTTTTCACTCCCCGGCTTGTGTAGAAATGGCTTGACTACGGGCATTGCACCACCCGTAGAGACCTGTCCGGTAATCATGAGCTCAAGACGCTCTTTCACCTCATCCGGAATTGTATGGAGAACACCTAGCATATCCTGTACCGTATCACGATATCCCAAGCCGTCCCGCTCACCCGTATAAATGAGACTTGCTGCTCTCGACCAGGCATAAGTGATAAGACAGTTGTACGGGTTCCACATATTCAGCATGCTGTTAAGCTCTTTATCTGGCGTTTTGGCAGTCATTCCTTTCAGGCGAGAATGCCAAAAACTTTTTAGCTTGTTAAATTCCTTGCGCACTTTCTCCGGTTTCCCCGACTCTCGCACCGCCTGTTTCCCTTCGATACCCGCCATTCCGATGCCCATGAGGACAACCAGCTCTTTTGATTCACCCGGTCGAAGTGAGATATCGACCTGCAAGACGCCGCATGCATTATCGCCAACGGCTATCGAATTCTTGCAGCGTCCTTGTTCCACTACAATCGGGTCGGCATATGTTCGATAGGTCCCGAGGAATACATTCCGGTCTGTATCGAAGCCTTTCACGGGAGCGCCACTCACAGCTAAAAACGAATGGCGAGCCTGTTCGACGCCTTCAATTCGTTCTTCTCCGTAAGGCATCATGACATTAGTGCCGTGGTCGATCATTTTTTTCACGACACCCATTTTCATAATATACTGGGAGTACTGGAGGTTAATTTGATCCTGATAGATATTCCAATTGTTTGCATATTCGACATAGGTAAACAATTTTAAATTCCTTTTTTTCCGGCCTGTATTTGTCACCTTCACCAACCAGCATTCATAGGTTTTGTTTAACGGTACGAAGTACAGAGTCTCGGTTTTGATGTTCGAGTATTCTGACAAGATTTTTGTATACGCGGTACCATGCCGGCATTCGGATTTATATACCTTCAGCGATTTTCCCACAGGCTGCCAGGAAGTCGACCAAAAATCCTTACTGTCTTTATCATGGACATAAAGATAGCGGCCCGGCTGATCCATCGGAACAGTATTGAACCGGAGCCGGGTAAATCGCCCCTGTGCGGCAGAGTGATAAAAACTATATCCGCCTGCATTATTGGTGATGATAGCACCGTATTCCGTCGAACCGAGATAGTTACTCCAGGACCTTGGTGTATCGGGCCTTTTAATAACATATTCTTTATTTTTGTCGTCGAAATATCCGAACTGCATTTTACAATTCCTCCAAGCGATTTATCGATAGCATCATTTTACAGAAATATGAAACTTAAAATACTTCCGAATTCTTCTTGATATAATCGATTAATTCATCGACCTGTGTGAAGGCGACAGCAGTACAGGTGTCGGCTGTGCCATAGTAAACGGCAATTCTCCCTGTGTCTGCATCGTACAGATTAGCACATGGGAAGACTACATTTGGCACAAAGCCGGTCGTCTCATATAACTTTTCCGGTGTAAGGAGGTAATCACGGGTTCTGTATAATACCTTACTGGGGTTATTGATATCCAGTATTACCGCCCCATAACTATAGACAAAACCGTTGCAGGTAAACGAAACACCGTGATAGAATAATAACCATCCTTCTGTAGTTTCAATCGGAATTGGTCCGGCTCCTATTTTTGTTCCCTGCCACCAGCCCTGTCCGCCTCTACCCATTACAAACTTATGGTTGCCCCAATGGATGAGATCAGGACTCTCACTTAAAAAAATATCACCGAATGGTGTATGTCCGCTGTCGCTGGGCCGGCTGAGCAATAAATATTTGCCGTTGACTCTTCTCGGGAAAAGGACGCCGTTTCTGTTGAAGGGCATTAACGGGTTTGGCATACGGATAAATGTTTTAAAATCTTTGGTTCTGCCTAAACCAATCGACGCGCCGTGCATGTCGTCACACCAGACGATATAGAAAGTTTCATCAATCTTAACCAACCTCGGATCGTAGGCGTAACTTGTCGGATTTGGATTCCCTTTTTCATCAACCCATCGGATTGGATCCGGCCCGATTTCCCATGCAAGTCCATCTTTACTTCTTCCTGAGAACAATGTTGCCCGTCCGTTTTTTTGATCTGCCCTGAACACTCCGACAAATTCGCCGCTGTACGGCAATACAGCACTATTAAAAATACGCGCAGCTTTAGGTATCGGATTCCAATCGATTATTGGATTCCGGCTGTATCTCCAGAGGACATCGGTACTTCCTTTCGGTTTTTCTTCCCACGGAATATTTGGTAATGCGTTTCCGATAATTGTTTTTTTCATATGTGAATCCTATTAACCTGTCAATATTAACGATTGATGCGCGGTACTTTCCCCCGCATTTGAATTAATATCTCTGCCTGTTCTTCGATAGATCAGGCAGTTGCAGCTTTTTCTCCACTCTCTATTCGTCTCGACTCCAAATCCTCCTTAACTTTTTTCATTGTCGGTTCATTAAGTTTGTAAAAGAAAGCGAGAATGATTAATGCAGCCATACCAATCGCAACCGGGATTACACTCATCATTGCCTTTAATCCATTCAGAACGTCTACATTTTGGATCACATTCGCCAGAAAGCCGGTCTGATCTAGAATAAAAGCTGCGATCATGCTTCCAACAGCCCATCCAATTTTGTTCGACATGATTGAAGCTGAAAATACAAGCCCGGTCGCCCTTCTGCCCGTCTTCCATTCGGAGTAATCGGCCGTATCGGCATACAGAACCCATAGTAATGCGGAAATCGGGCCTCCAGTCACTGATCCAAGGATCTGAAATACAAAAATCAGCATCAGGTTTTCAGGTCTGAAGAAATAAAATGAGCCCGTGAAAATCATTGCGGCAATGAAGAGAACTATTACCGCATTCTTTCTTCCAAGAAGCTTGGCAAACCAGGGAACCAGAAGGACACCGATAAGAGATGTTCCCTGTCCGAGAGTGTTGAAAATGGATGCGAGCACTTCATAGCCAAATTTGTGTGTTTCGTCGAGCAGAATGTTCTGCTGCCATCCGAAAATGCCGCACAACGGATTAATGATATATCTCAACAGGAAATTATAAATTTGGGTAACTAACGGACTAGCCTGTTCTCCGATATAATACTTGAAATAGTGTGTGGTCACGCTCATACGGATACAGACAAACAGGATAAACAGAATCGTCACGACGAATAACAACATCCAGGGTATGTTCTTTGACAAGTCCTTCAAATCGTCCCTTATCGATGTTTTTTCTTTGGCAATAGGTTGAATACGTTCGCGTGTTGAAAGGAACGTTATTAAAAAGAAAACAATAGCCGCTATACCATAGATGCCCATCGTCATCTGCCATCCTTTAGCGGCATTATCCTGACCAAAATGTGCTGCAAACGGCAGGACTGTAGCGGAAACAATAAAACCACCTAAATATGCACCTACAAATTTAAAAGATGAGGCACTCGTTCTCTCCACAGGGTCGCCGCTTATCACGCCCAGCAACGCTGTATACGGAATATTGACCGTGGAATAGAGGAACATAAAAACGATGAATGTGGCATAGGCATATATCAGTTTCCCTGTCTCTCCAAACTCGGGTGTCGTAAAAGCCAGAACTGCGGCTACAGCTAACGGGACAGCCCCCCAAAGTATATATGGCCTGAATTTACCCCACCGGCTTTTTGTCCGGTCGGCTGTCATGCCAATGACTACGTCAAAAAAAGCATCCAGTATCCTGGAGACAAAAAACATCAATCCCGCGGCTTTCCCTGTTAGACCGAATACATCAGTATAAAAGAAAAGCAATTGTGACATGATCGTCGCCCAGAACAGACAGGACGCTAAATCGCCAAATCCATAACCTATTTTTTCTCTCAGTGGAAGTTTCTGAATTCCATTACTCATACGAACCTCACTGTTTTTTAAATTTATCAATACATTTACACGCAAGTACTCCGGCAATCGGGAGGTTGATATAATAAGAAAGTACGACAATCCGGTAAAAACTGCAAGACAATTGATGAAAAAAGCGCGTGATAATGTCTTAGTATTCTATTTCTAGTAGATACATCGACCGTTGGAAGAGGAGAATCGTGTTGACCGTGTGAAGAAGCATTACTTTACAAGAACCAATCTCCTGGCGATGGAGACATTTTCGGCCTCTAGACGGTACAAGTAAACGCCGCTTGCAAGTCCGGCGCCGTCAAAAGTGGCGACATATTCTCCAGGGTGCTGCATGCCCGCGAACAGCGTCGCTACTTCCTCTCCAAGAAGATTAAATACTTTCAGCGACACGTAACCGCTTTTCGGAACCGAGTAGTTGATCTGAGTTGTCGGGTTAAACGGATTCGGATAGTTCTGATCTAGGGTGAAGTCTACAGGTGAAGATCCCCGTGACGTCTTAATGCCTGTCGCACTGGTTTTTATAAGTTCAATCTCGCCTCCATCAGGTACAACATCGAACATTACATATTTGATTGAATCAATGTCTACGATTGAAGCATTTATTGGCAGTCCATTTTGCGTTGCGATTGCCGATGACCAATTTTCCGGAAGCGGCCTGCGTACGGTTACCGGAACATTATATAATTCATTATCAAGCGTGTCGGTAACCTGCAATGTAATGCTGCTGTCCTGGTAGGAAGTTTCTGTCACCGATAAACAATTTCGTTCTTTAATGTAGCGGGCAACATTCCCAAAGGTAGAAACCCAAAATTTATCCTTATTGGCATTCAAATACTGAAGGCTTGCCGTCAGTGTGGCCGACGGCAGGGGTGAATAACCGCCGTCGTTATCAATACCATGAATTAAATAAACCAACCAGCCTTTCGAGGAAGCGACATTGTCTGCTTTGGTCTTAAAATCTTGTTCTGTTTTGACCGATCCCAGGTTTCCGCATACGATCGAGCTTACATTCATAAAATTACCGGGTGTGCTTGGTTCAATAAATCCCTGGCAACCCCTTGCGGCTACAAAATAGAGTGCACAAAGTGAATCATTTCCCTCAGCACAATACGGATAAGCAAAAGTAATGCATTTCTGATCGGTTACGTTGGAGTTTATCAAATTCGAAGCAGTCGAAATTTCTGTTTTTTGTTGGTCCACTGTCAGCGTTCCAAAGTTCGCGTGCGATACGGTATGATTGGCAATCTCGTGGCCCTGTAAAGCGGCACTTTTGAGGCCAGCCCAATTGGGTGACCAATTTGTGACGGTAAAAAGGGTCAGCTTAAACCCATAATTATTAAACATGGGTACAGCTAGAGCCAACTGATTGGAGCAATTATCATCAAAAGTGTAGCTTATAGCTGCATTGCAAAATCCCAACCATGTGCCGACTTCGTACGGCGAAACAACATTTTGCGAGTAGCACAGTAGATTGAATTCTAGAATTACAGTAATGTATAAAATTAAAGAAATCTTTTTCATAATACCTTTTATATAATTCTTATTGTTGTAAAATTAATCGTGCATAGAAAATCATATAATTCTTTTGCGGCACATCCAAATTCTGTTCGCCTCTGATACTACTCTGGTTTTATGGACGGATTGGAATTAAAACAAAAAACTAACTAAAGACTGCTATCTAAATCTCTGTCACCAAGACATTACTTGATGTTTTTATTCATTGGTTCTGAAGGGAGATGCAGGCAAGCCTTCTTTGTTATACAAATTTGCCCCTTCAGGATTATCTGCCCACGCGTATCTAACGGCTACAGGACTTGGAACCTCATCACTCCACACTAAAACTTTATTATTTTCAATCTTAGCTTTTGCCCATACAAATTGTTTATCGACTCCAGCCATTGCAAAATATTTAAGCCCTCCACCTCCCTTAGCGACCAGACCACTGCCAGTATTCTTAAATGATAATACTACCTTGTTTCCTCTAATTTTCATGGATTTATAAATTGGACCCGAGTAAATTACCTTTTTATCACCATAAGCCACTCTTTGAGCAGCAAGTGCAAGTCTTTTCCCTACATCTTTTTTATTCAGAGGGTGTATGTCATTCCATTCTCCTATATCAATAGTTACAGCCATCCCGGTGTTTGGTAATGACAATGTTTTGAGTTGAGCTTCCCTTAATAATGCCCAATTACTTTCGGAGGGCTCGCTTTTCGTTTCCATAAAATTATGCAGTTGTGCAAACAAAAAAGGAAAATCACCCTGATTCCAATTTTTTCTCCAGTCCCGAATAAGCGTAGCAAAAAGTTCTCTGTATTCAACGGGTCTATCTGCGTTAGCTTCACCTTGATACCAAACTACACCTTTAATTCCATAATTTAATAGCGGAGCAATCATCGCGTTATATAAACCCGACGGCTTCCATCGTATGAAGGTCTGACTTGCTAACGGCTCCATTGCGGCTCCGAGGTGATAGTACCAGTCGCCTTTCAGGTCAATAGACACATTCCCGACCACTATTTCATATGGCTTATCCAACACAAACCCGCCTCTCTCCGCATTACTAATGACACGGACAACGATGGTATTTTCACCTTCCTTTAATAATTTTGATGGGATTTCATATCGTCTGGGGGGATACTGATAACTTGTCGTTCCGACAAAAACGCCGTTAATAAAAACAGAATCTGCATCCACGATTCTTCCTAGAATCAGTTTTTCCTCTTTTCCGGCTAATGTGGAAGGGACATTTACCTTTTTTCTAAACCATACAACACCATTTACCATCCCAAGTTTAGTATCCGACCAGTATCCGGGAATTTTCATGGTCGCCCAATCGGATGTATTCAGATCCGGATCATACCACGGTTTTTGCGGATTTCGATAACCTTCATCCTTTTGCCTCAACAGGCTGTACCACGCCTGGATTCTCGTGTTATCCCGCTCCTCTATTTGTTTTATCAGTGTGTCATTCTTAAATAGTTGTGCCTCAGCATAATATGCAGGAAACGACTTTAAAGACTCTTCACTGATCCATGCTTCTGCCGGAGAACCTCCCAGGCTGGCATTGATTAAACCCACAGGAACTTTATATTTATCATAAATTTCTTTCCCAAAAAAGTAGGCGACTGCCGAAAAATTCAGAATGTTTTGAGGATCTACTGCTATCCAGCTGCCGTAATGTAAGTCTTTTCGTGATTCATTGAAGTCGTATACTTGTGGAACAAAAAACTGTCTGATATACTTGTTTTCCGAGTTTGCGATCTCGCTTTGATAAATCGGGCTTACCCTTTTCATCGGCAATTCCATATTGGATTGTCCTGAACACACCCACACGTCACCGATCATAATGTCGTTAATTATGATGACATTACTGGCATTTATTTGCATTTGATACGGGCCGCCGGCTTTTATTCTTGCAAGTATCAAATTCCATTCCCCGTCACTATTTGCTGTCGTGTTGTATGTCGAATCAATAAAATGAATTGAAATTTTTTCGTTCTTAGCGGACCAACCCCAAATTTTTACTTTAGCATCTCGTTGCAATACCATGCCATCACTTATTAGTCGGGGAAGCCTCACCTGACCAAAAGTTGAGACAGACAAAAAGAATAAGAGAATAAAAATCAGCTTGCCATAATTGATTTTTGAATTCATTTGATTATAAGTTTTAGGGTTTAATATATCCACTGAGACATTCGCAGCAGAAGAGTCTGCATCCGACAATGGCACAGAATCCCGCGCCACGGCGAATATCAAAGAAGCCGGCGAAAGGTTTAGAGATCCCTATTATCGATCGCATAATTGTATAAGGCATCCAGAGGTCCCCGGTTCAATGCCCATTTGCGCAGAAAGACGATTACCAAAACCATGATTACCGAGATTTCATTCAATTTCCTACCGCCCGCGAGACCCGACCCCGCCTGAATAATCATGACTTTTCACCTTTCATGAGATCTACAGACATTCATCTTCCCGTAATAATAAAATCCCGACTCGCCATAACATGCCGTAATTAATGTATAATTTAAATAATACCATAGATAAAAACAAGTGCGACTCATTTTCAAAGTGAGTTACACTTACAACAAAGAAAATAATACTTCAGGTAAAGAATATTTTTACTACAGTATAGGTTGCCGATCCATCCTGACTCCGATCCTCAATCCGGTAGAAATAGATTCCACCGCTCAATAGTTCTGATTAGGTCCCGTTGGGGACTTGTAAATAGTGAATAGTGAATTGTGGATTTTGAATGTATGGATCGCTGTTTAAAGGAAAACCCTTATACATTATGTGCTGTGGATTTCGATCTGTCCACCGAAGTTCCACGACTTGTTCGCCGAAGCGTAGCGTAGGCGGAAGTGGAACGTAGGCGGAATGTTTATCAAAGCCGATATTTTGAACCGTCTGTACGTTTTTATTTGCATTGATTCAACTAAGGAGTGAATTGTGAATGTAAAAGAAAGCCGGTCCTTTGGAATCGGCTTTTTCTTGTTTCAATTTTCACTTTTCATCAATCTCTCTCTTCTACGTTGAACTTTATCTCATTTATTCATTCATTTCGTAGAAAGAAATATACCAAAACCATCTCTTATTTTCTACTCAGTTATGGTATGCCAGGCTTTGAACCGATACGATTGAAATGTTGATGCAGTCAACGTAAAACAAAATTTATTTATTACCCGCATTTCCCGATGCATGGGAAACCGGATCGATACAAGGAATTTGCGCTTGCGGTGATTTTGAATTATCGATGATTTGGAAGAATAAAACTTTTGCAAAAGTGAACATTTTTGCTTAAAATGAAGGGAAAACCTTGTTGATTTATGGAAATAAACAAAAAGAAATTGAACCAAAAAAGGACAAAGTGTAGAAGATAATTGTTAAAGCATAAACAGATATTATATATATAAAATGAGGTTCGTGATGAAATACATAAGACAGCGAAGAAGTATTCGGGCCTGGATAAAAAGCATGCTGGGTGTCGTGATCTTCTATGGCATGGCGTTCCATCCGCAGATCCATGCTCAGGGAACGAATGAAGCTGTAGTATACTTAGATAGTGTTTGTCAGGTTATCAGAGGGTTCGGTGCAGCAAACATACTTCCCTGGCGTCCTGATATGACTGTTGATCAAGTCAACACGGCTTTTGGTACCGGAGAAGGACAATTAGGATTCACGATACTTCGCCTGAGAGTTCCATATACAGATAATACAAGCGAATTTGCCGCTCAGGTTCCAACTGCCGCATTAGCCGAATCGATGGGAGCTATAGTTTTTGCATCACCATGGACACCTCCGCCGGCCATGAAAAGCAACACTAATATCGTGGGCGGTACGCTCAATGAAAGTTCGTATGCAGATTACGCCGCTCATTTGAAAAATTTTACTGATTATATGGATGCACACGGTGCACCATTATATGCTATATCACTTCAAAACGAACCGGATGCCAACGTAACGTATGAATCGTGCAGCTGGAACGCCACTCAATTTCTTAACTTCATGAAAAACAATGCAGCGTCAATCGGCATTAGTGTGATGATGCCGGAATCGCAAAATTTTGTCCATGCATTGTCCGACTTGACGCTCAACGATTCTGCTGCGGCTGCAAATGTATCCATCATCGCCGGTCACCTGTATGGAGGAGGGCTTGGAGCCTATCCCCTTGCTGTCAGTAAAGGGAAAGATTTCTGGATGACTGAATATCTTAATCTTGATACTACCTGGTCTGGTGTTCTCTCCACCGGCAAACAAATTAATGATTGTATGAGTGTCGGTATGAATGCCTATGTCTGGTGGTATATTGTAAGATATTACGGACCGATAAGTGAAAACGGAATCGTGACAAAACGCGGTTATGTGATGTCGCAATATTCAAGATTTATCCGTCCCGGATTTGTACGGGTGTATGCTACATATCCTCCGCGGACACTGGTCTATATGACTGCCTATAAAAGCGATTCTCAATTAATCATTGTCGTTGTAAATACAGGTTCGTCTTCAATAGCGCAAACATTTAGAATACAGAACCTCGCAGGCGGGACTGCAGTCTTGACGCCATATGTCACCTCCGCGACTAAAAATTGCAATCAGGAAAGTGATATTACGGCCTCAGATGGCAGTTTTACCACTACGCTCGATGGCTCGAGCGTAACAACGTTTGTGGCTGAGGGTATTTCTACTGGAATTAATGTTCCTGCGATTCCTCAAACGACAAAGCTATCTCAGAACTATCCGAATCCGTTCAACCCGACGACGCGGATTGCCTACACCATTCCGCGTACCGGGTATGTTTCGCTCAAAGTCTACAATCTCCTCGGAGCAGAGGTGGCTACTCTTTTTGAAGGCATACGTCAACCCGGCCAGTATGAAGCCACGTTCGACGCCGCCGGTCTGGCGAGCGGCGTGTATTTCTACCGGCTGAGCGCCGGGCAATTCGTCGAAACGAAGAAGCTCGTGTTACTCAAATGAAAAGATAACTTCTCGTGAATAAATAAACGCTGAAGAAGTAAGAAGGCGGCGAAGAATAGTTATATGCTAATGATAATGATCCGCCCCCATCTTTATGTACCGATGATAGATTAGTTTTTGGTGTACCAGGCTTTGAACCGACAAAATCGAATCCTTTCAGTCCGACGACAACGATTCAATTTATATTGCCTCGGAGAAGCGAAGTAAATCTTGTACTCTACGACAATCACGGCCAGTATGTCAAGATGCTCCCAGTCGGTGTCTATCCGGCCGGTTTCGCTGCTGTCATCGTTAATGAAAACTATCATCGGCATTATTCTCATTTTTGGAACGGCACTTTCTCAGTCCTTATCACAAAGCAGTATAAAAGCGGATACAAGCACACTGCCGCCCCCTGTTTACTTGACAGCCGAACAGGATCACCGGAGAATGATGGATCTCCTGCATATCACGTCGCTTCGACTGGGACCGTCAGGAAATCCTCAGGCGCCGAACGCCGCCAATGTCGATGAATCAAAAGCTACCCCGTATAAAAGTCTGCCCGATCCATTGATATTAAAAAATGGGGAGAAGGTTACAACAGCGGAAATGTGGTGGAAAAAACGCAGACCGGAAATCGTCGAGGACTTCGACAGGGAGGTCTATGGTCGCATACCCGCGAACGTACCGGAAGTTCACTGGGAAGTGATAGGCACGACACACGACACCACCAACAATATTCCTGCAATCACAAAAAAAATTGTCGGGCATGTCGATAATTCGGCGTATCCGCCTATCACGGTTGATATTCAAGTGACTGTAACCACTCCGGTAAAAGCCTCCGGTCCGGTTCCTTTAATTATGGAATTCGGTTTTATTTTTCCCCCCGGCTTCAATTTCCCGAAGCCGGCATCCGATGAACATACGCCGGACTGGCAACAACAGCTTCTTTCAAAAGGTTGGGGGTATGCAATCATCATTCCCACAAGTGTTCAGGAGGATAACGGCGCGGGATTGACACGGGGAATCATCGGGCTCATGAACAAAGGCCAACCCCGCAAGCCTGACGATTGGGGTGCGTTACGCGCCTGGTCATGGGGTGCCAGTCGTGCTCTCGATTACCTCGAGACTGACACATTAGTCGATGCCGGATTCGTCGGCATCGAAGGGCTTTCACGATATGGCAAAGCCGCAATCGTGACGATGGCGTACGATCAACGATTCGCTATTGCTTTCGTAGGCTCATCAGGCCAGGGAGGCGTGAAAATTTTTCGACGGGTTTTTGGCGAGCAGGTGGAAAACGTTGCATCATCGGGTGAGTATCACTGGATGGCAGGCAACTATATTAAATATGCGGGACCGCTTACTCCCAATGATTTGCCTGTAGATGCACATGAATTAGTCGCGCTGTGTGCGCCCCGTCCCGTTTTTATCAGCGCCGGTTCCCCGTTAGTCGAAGGACAGTGGGTAGACGCCAAAGGGATGTTTCTTGGCGGAGTTTATGCCGGACCTGTGTATCAACTTCTCGGGAAAAAGGGACTGGGAACTGCTGAGATGCCTCCGATTGGAACGCCTTCAATAGAAGGTGATGTTGCATTTAGTCAGCATAGCGGAGGGCATACAACGGGTCCGAATTGGCCGGTATTTCTGAAATTTGCCGATCGATATTATAGAGGCGGGAATTCCCAAACAAAATGACCCAACTACCGCCAACGGACCTCAGAAAAGGCATTGTGTTCGTTTTCCCGGCGTTGAAATATCCCGATGATACGACATCACTTCAAGAGCACCGTCTTCTTCGTATCTACAAAATTTCCGGCTTTTAAACGATAAAAATACACTCCGCTTGGTAAATCCTCTGCGTTCCAGTTAATGCGGTATTTACCCGCCTGAAGTTGTTCTGATATCAATACGCGGATTTCCTTTCCAAGGACGTCAGCCAGCTGTAATGTCACAAACGAGCTCTTCGGAATCGAAAATTGAATTGTCGTTTCGGGATTGAACGGATTCGGATAATTTTGTCCCAAAAAAAAGTTACGGGGCACATTGTTCGAGGGAAGGTCTTCTTCAGGGACTACTTCGGTTGGCGTAGGCATACCTATTCTAAACCAGTCAAAATCAACAAATCCGCCTGTAGTCATTGTTGCATAATTAAAAAGGCAAAATTTATTCCCGGTAAAAATGGAAAGACTGAATTGCATCGCGAGTTCATTGCCGAGTGTCTTGAATGATTGATTATCGAGACTATATACGAAAGAAGCTCTACTGGTTCCATAATTAGCATTCGCTCTCAAGTACACGGTAGAGGTATTCAGTGCCGCTGAATCAATTGATTTTCCGTTGTTTACCATCACAATATATTTGAGACTATTCGTTTTTTTAATGCCGATAAATGCGTATGGATTCTGAAAAACCGCAAGTCCTGCCACATCGCCATCGTGCATATTATCAACAGTAATTTTAACAGTAGCTGTCGTTACAAAAGATCTCGAATAATAGGCAAAAATCCTTTGCGTGAGGGTATTGCAGGCATCACGCAAATTGGATACAACTTTAACTGTTGTAAGTCTTAAGTACCCGGGATTCTGTGTCAGTGACCATTTGGTTGAATCCGGATTATGGTTCCAACCCCACTGCATGCCTAACGTTGTACTATCAAATTCATCGGAAGTGGGCAATACTGTAATTGGATACTCCTTTCCCACATTCGGCTTTTTATATGTGACTACTCCTTTTCCATTAACACCAACCATAGGCCAATCATCTTGCCATGTAACGGGCTGTAAAGTCGGAAAACGTCCGAAGGCACCTCCATCCTGGAAAATAACCGACCACCATTCGCCTGTTTGTGTTTCTACGAGCGCCCCCTGATGTATGCCCGTACCCAAATTTCCGTTGTCTCGTATAACAATCTTTTCTTCATACGGACCGTATATATTACTTGAGCGCAGAGCGACCTGAAATCCGTCCCCGCCTCCGTACGTGCAATACAAATAGTAGTACCCATTAATTTTATAGACATGGGTACCTTCAAGTCCGGAACGGATATCACCGGTAAAAACCACGACATCACTGCTTTTCGCTGTAAAATTTGTATCCAGTTCGGTAATATTAATTGTACCATATCCGTGTGCCACATATATTTTGCCATCATCGTCAAAGAATAAACCCGGATCATAAAATCCTCTGGGCAATTTCTTTATTTCCCAAGGTCCTTCCGGTTTATGTGCAGTACAGAGAAAACCTCCTTCATCGAGTGTTATGAATAATAAATAATATGTACCATTATGATACTTTAAACTGGTTGCCCATTGTCCGTGTGAATACCTGTTGCAACCGTCGAGATTGTAGCATGGACTAAAATCCATACGCTGTACAGCATTACTGCAATATTCCCAATTTACCAGGTCATACGATTTGAGTATGGTTACTCCAGGAAAGATAAACATCGTCGTTGAAACCATGTAATAGGTAGAATCTACACGGATTACATCAGGATCAGGAAAATCAGAATAAATAACCGGGTTGGTATACGTCCCATTTCCATTATCGCTTTGTGTCTGCTGTGCAGGCAATGATAAAAGCGAAAGTAAGAAAAGAACAAATCCCAGTGTTAGGCTCTTTTTTATATGCATTTATCTTCCAAGTTTTGTCATACATTAACATCAAAATAATATTTTCAATGTTTAAGATTTACGGATAAACTAATATGTTGTATGGGGCTACTGAATTTCTCTTGAATCAGTTTCCCGACGGAGGTTTACCAACTCCTGGAATCGTAAAAAATATTTCTTGTATCCGCTTCATGGTAATTAACTATTGACCGATTTGGCTACAGGTTTAATTTTCAATCTTCACCCTTATTTGAACAAATGAATGAGCAGGGAATGAATAGGTCATCGTTTTTCCTCTAACCGGCACTTCTTTGGTTACAGGGATATATTGTTGTTGTTTGTCAAATGTGAACTCTGCGTGAATATCGTCGCAGTTCACCTCGCTTGTTAGCGCCTTGCCTGAGAATGAGCCAGAATTGCTTATTATCTCGGTACTAATGGATTTGTCTTTATGACGGTTTACAACATTGATCAGCAGGGTCTTTGATTCTTTTACATAAACGGATGTTACATCAAGGTATGGAATGCCTTTACAATCGCTTGTATTAAAAGTATCACAGCTTACAAAAGCATCAACGGAGTTGCCAAGGCAATTGTTCGAAAATAATTTGAATGTGTGGAACAATGGTGTTTTAAACGTTCCTTTTACCTTGTCGTTGCCCAATAGCGATGTAAACAGGGTATAGTTTGCCATTTTAACTACATCGGCATGACGTATGAAAGAGTTGAAATACTGGGCTACTGCCAGAACCGGGACTAAACCTTTGCCGAAAGGTGCCCATTCGTCTACTGAGAGATAAATTGGTTTATTTAACCGGTACATGGTTTTAACAATTGCAATTTGATAAGCAGTTACGTTGATTTTTTCCTCAAGATCCATTGCCCGCTGTCCAATATAGACATAGTAATCGTCGGAATAATCCCAATAACGATGAATGGATATATAATCAGCAACATTTCTTAATTCGTTGATTATTTTCCAGTTCCAGTCGACCCACTTGCCAGTATTATCGTAATTCGACGACCCATTAGCTATAAACTTAATCTTATTATCGGTATACCGCATAACTTTGGCAGCTTCTTTTGCAATTTTGCAGTAATCCTCGGCGTTCTTATAACCCATAATCCAAGGTTCCCCGTCAACTTCATTCCCCAGGCACCAGTAGTTTATGTTATAGGGTTTTTCATGGCCATATTTTTTTCTCAAGTCAGCGTAGTAAGTTCCTTTTGGCGAATTGCAATATTCAACCCAATAGCGGGCGTCATTAATGTTACCGGTTCCGAGATTGATACAAACTACATTCTCGGAACCCATTGCCTTATTTAACTGTACCCATTCATCGGTGCCAACCTGGTTGTTGTCAATAGCGCCCCATGCCAGCTCTCTGCGAACAGGTCGTTGGTCTTTCGGGCCAATACCGTCCTGCCAGTTATAACCCGCAACATAATTGCCGCCTGGCCAGCGCATATTAGTTATTTTAAGTTCTTTTGCGGCCTCGATGAAATTCTTTTTAAAACCGTTTTCGTCAGCGAGAGGAGAAGCAGGATCGTACAATGTGCCATAAAGAGTATTGTGAATAATTGTATCATTCGAACCAAATCGCTTTGGATCAAATTCGATAGGTTCCATGAATACCCCGTAAATTTTTGGGTCGATTTCTCCTATTGTCCTATCGATATCAATTTTAATCTTTGCAGTTTGAGCCGGCAATGCCATAGGAATTACAATAAGCCATAGAAAAAATGTTTTTTTCATGAGTATCGTCCTTTGATTTTCGAATACATGTATGAAATAGAAGCCTAAACCAATCAAAATCAGCAGATCCGTTTATTGTTTTATCTATGCAATTTTGTAATTGTCGTAAAGATTAGATCATGTGACGTCATTGTAGAAGAATCATCGTAGTCGTCTGAACACACTCTCCTGCAGTGATCCCTTAAAAAAGATACCCGAGGCAAAATCAGGTACATTCCAATTATGGAGGACGGGACGTTATTTCAGCAGAACCGTCTTCTTCGTCTCAGAAAAATTACCGGCCATCAACCGATAGAAATACACGCCGCTGGCCAAATTCTGAGCGTTCCATTGAATACGATAGTCACCCGCTTGAAGCTTCTCCGACACCAGATCGTTGACGTGCTTCCCCAGCGCGTCGAACAATCGCAGAGTCACAAACGAATTTCTCGGGATAGAGAATTGAATTGTTGTCGACGGATTGAAAGGATTGGGATAGTTCTGTCCGAGATAAAATGATTTGGGCGTCCCGTTTGAGGGCAACTCTCCGATCGAAGTACTGGAATACGTCGTATCCGAAAAATAGAATGTTCGGAGCTGGAACAGTTTGTCCGTTCCCGTTCCGGTAAATTTCAGGTACACATCGTGCTTTCCGGAAACGGAAGACGATACCGGGGCGGTGAACGTATTGAATGCATTCAGCGAACCCGTACTGCCGATGGTGCACTCGGCGATTTTCGTGCCGGTATCGAGCGAGTCGAGCCACACTTCGACGGCATTTCCCGATGTAACGGATGAAGCGGTAACGATCAGCGAATCATTCCGTATCGGATAATCGTTGGAGCCGAATTCCACCCCGGCATACAGCGCCCAGTCGTTCGCATGTATATTATCGAGAACCGTGACATCCTGACTTTTAACCGCTCTCGTGGTACCGAGCTGGTTTGCAGGGCATTCTGCCAGAATAGGTGTATGTGCATCGCGATAAATGTAAAGATCGAAAAAGGCTGCACTTCCCTGAACATATAAACCTTGTCTGGTTCCTTCCCAAACTTGGTAGCCAGGATCTGTATATGAGTCTATCGAACTAATGTCGACGTCTTGACCGACTTTTACCCAGTCATTGCCATTGCTGCTATAATACCCGCCTATTTTATGGTTGACCCTAATCATTCTGAGCCACAGAGTATCACCAACGCTGTTTTCAACCTCATACCTTGTATTTTCAAAACTAAAAAAAATGATTCTCTTTCCATCCGCATTCAGTGAACTGGCCAGTTTGACATACTTTGTTGCATCCCCTCTTATAATTCGAAGCCCTGCTTCATCATTTTTTGACATCGCATCGAATTCGAGACGGGTTATTAATGAGTAATTATGCTCTCCATCATTCTTGATAACTGTATTGGCTTTTGAACTACTCTTCGGTGACAAACGCAGCCAACCGGGACGATCGGTCAGCGAATAGGTATTATTAGGGGTATATCCCAAAAATGACCACTCGGGATTTACTTTGACGGAATCAAAAAAATCCGAATGAGGCACCATCCATGGAATGCCGCTGCTTGGCAATTTCGGAGCATCCTTCGGCTGGTTCACAGGATAATCGGCTATTGGTTTATCATTAGCATCATAAATAACCTGGTTGAGCAATCCCTGCCTGCCCTGACCCAGCCATTCATTCGACACTCCCCTACGCCATACAGGATGAACAACCCAGCTTGTACCATCGTCCAGTTCTATCGCGGCAGAGCTGTGGTTCGGGTTTTGAAATAATGATTGATATTTCAACGGATCACTTTCATTAAAGAAATCACCAAGATTTTCCCACGAATTTTTGTCGTCGGTCAGTGTCGTACTTCGAAAAACTTTTTGCCCGCCGCCAACATCTCGGGCAAACGAATAATAATAGTAGCCATTGTGTTTCCACATGACCGGACCTTCAGCCCAGCTGTATGGATACGAAGGGGCGGGATTGAGCCATCGTAAATCGTAAATAGCTCCCTGCGGCTGGCCATTACTTCCAAGTTCCACTATCCAGTTATTTTCCCGTCCGTTTTTTACCAGGAGGTACCATTTTCCGTCGTCATCAATAAAGATAGAATTGTCGGCACCAAAACCGGGGACACGTGACGGGACATTCATCAGTATTGGTGTACTCCATGGCCCTTCTGGTTTATCTGCAGTGACAAAGTACATCACAAAAGCTCTTCCGAAAAAATCCCAATATTTATTATTGTAGTATACTATCTGCCCTCCCCAGCATCCTCCTCCAGGTGCGTCGCCATAATTTGACCATGCAGCGCTGACCGGCTGCGCAATAGCTTCCCAATGGACCAAATCTGTTGAGTGATAAATCACCGGAGTCGGATTGAACGACGAACCGGTCGTATAGAAATCGTTCCCGATCTTTGTCAACGTACAATCCGGATGGTCGCCGGGAATGACCGGATTTGTAAATGTATCGAACGATGGAGATTGTCCGAGACTATAGCTGTACGCTATTATGCAAAAAAGCAGTAATGAAAAAATTCTATTCATTTTTTTAACAGGCTCCATGAGATATAGAATCAGAAGATTTTTTGATGAAGCAAAAACGACAGATATTACTTATTCATTGTATTATGAATGATAACTACGGTGATATTCAGATAGTAGCCACTTTTTACCATTAATTAACCAAATAACGCAAGAGAGGAAGAAAGAGTACCATTCTTTTTATACTTTATACTGCCTTTGTTTCTTGATGCGGATAATTGTTTAAAGCATTGATGGTTCAGTGCGTTCTGAAGACATATCGAAAGCAGCTGTGCAATTTTTTCCCAGTGGATAAGGTCTGTCTAATGATAGATTACCGTGTTGGATTGAACGACGAACCTGTGGTATAAAAATCGGGATGATCGCCTGGAATGACCGGATTTATAAATGTCTCGAACGATTGTGATTGTCCGAATCCGCAGTTGTGACCTATTAAACAATAAATCAGTAATGAAATGATCCTGTTCATAGTATCTCCTGTAGAGCTTGCCACAAAAAATGGACTATAATTTTTCAGCAAATATATTTGATTGTTGTCCAAATGCGACTGGTAATTTCCAACCGAGAGACGAATTATACCGAATCCCAAAAAAATATGTCCGGGTATCTAGAAAAATTTATTCGATGAGCTTCTTCTCTCGTTTGAAAGCGTCTCCTGAAAAAAAACCTCCTCCTTTATGGTGGCAAAAAAGGAATAACTTTTGTACATTCCATACACCACTCTAAGATTTCACCCGTACGCTATTTGGTTAATTATTAGTATAAAATGGCTACTATTTGAATATCGATGTATTTATTATTCATGTAACTGCAGTTAATCCCCAAAAGGCAATTATTTATTCGCGTAAAGCGAAAGACCGGAGTGAAGAGAATAGGTATGACTTTTACCCGCACCGGCAAATTCCGAGTGTTCCTCTGGATCGGCCAGGCGTTCCTTTTTTGCGCAACTGACGCCCTGAGCCAGTCGGACAGCACAATCCTTGCCCGCATCGCCGACAAGGTGCTGTCGGTGAGAGAATTCAAGCTGCGAACCGAACTGACAATCCGCCCCGACAACTTTAAGGATAAAAATGCCGCGCTCGACAATCTGATCTCGGAAAAAATTCTTTCACTGGAAGCACAGCAAACAAGTCAGTTGCCTGCCAATCCGGTTTTTCAGGCCACGCTGAAAGGGATCAAAGAGCAGGCAATGCGCGACAAGCTTCAGGAAGAGGTCGCGGCTCAGAACATCAGGATCGATACCGCCGAAATGAAAACCGCGTACAGCCTTTCACAGCGCGAGTACGAGGTGGAGTTCTATACATTTCGCGATCGGGACCTCGCAGGCCGAATCACGGATGCCCTGGAAAATGCTCCCGAATTGTCCGATGAGGTGTTCAGAGAGCTGGAGTCAATGGCCGGGAAAAAGCCCGTTCGCAAGGTGCAGTTCAAAGATCCCGATGACGAGGCGATACACGATGCGTTATTCAGTTCTCCTCTCGACACCGGTTCCGTCGTCGGACCATTGAAACTCGGGTCGGGCGAGTACATCGTCATGCGCGTTGTGAATTGGGTAGACTATCCCCTGGTCAGCGGGGATGAGCAGCTAGCGAGGTGGGCGGAGGTTAAAGATTTTCTCCGTCAATCGAAAGCGAGGAAGTTGTGGGTGGGCTACCAGGCTGAACTGATGAAAGGGAAAAAAATCGAGTTCAACAGATCGACGTTTACCGCCCTTTCCGATATCGCCTTTAAATATTATGTGCTGAGGAAGGAGAGAGATTCATCGCATGTCGAGACGAAGAGTCTTCCACTTCTCGGTCAAGATCTCGACCTCAAGGCTCCGTTCTTCACCATTGACGGGAAAACATGGAGTGTCGGCGAGTTTCAACAGGAGCTTCTTTCACATCCGCTGGTATTCCGGACGACTGCTTTGGACAGCATGAACTTCAAACGGGAATTCAAGCTCGCTGTCGTCGACATGGTTCGCGATCATTATCTGACTCTCGAGTCTTATGAAAGAACACTCGATGCCTCGGACGAGGTCAGCCGGACCGTCGAAATGTGGAAGGATGCATTACTCGCGCAGGACGAGCAAAAGCGTATTATCGAATCCACCCTGAAAGACGGAAAAATCAATGCCGACGACAGGGAAGGAGTACGCCAATTCTGGACCTCGTATCTTCAAAACCTGCAAATGAAATACAGCAATAGAATTGTTATAAACCAGGCTGTTCTAGCGAAAATAACATTGACAAATATCGATTTATTCGCCTACAGGCAGGGTGTGCCATACCCGGTGGTTGTTCCGGAATTCCCTCTGTTTATCTCCACACAGAAGCTCGACGCAATGTTGCGAAAGCTTCTAAATCTGTAAGCGTGTCATAACTGCACTTTAATAATAGAATCACTCAGACAAAATTAAGGTAACTGCTATGAATGTGAAAACTTCGATCCTTCTCTTTGCACTGCTGATGCTTACGGCGGGTGCGACTGCGTTGTTTGCGGGCACGACCGGAAAGATATCGGGAAGAATCACCGATGCCTCTACCGGGGAACCCCTGATTGCTGTGAATATCCTCCTGAAAGGTACCAGGATGGGCACATCGAGCGATGTCGATGGGAATTATATGATCCTGAACATCCCACCGGGAACGTATACAGTTACGGTAACAATGATCGGATACCGGCAGGTGCAATACGAGAACGTCCGGGTGAACATCGACCTAACGACACGACTGTTAACCGAATTACATCCAACGGCTGTGGAACTTGAAGCCGTCATCGTGACAGCTGAAAGGAAACTTGTCGTGAAAGATATGACTGGATCCCTTTCGACGACTACAGCCGACCAGATTGAGAGTCTGCCGGTTCAGAATTTACAACAGGTCCTTAGATTGAATGCCGGTATCATCGAATCCGACGGAGCGCTGCATATGCGAGGCGGCCGGTCCGGCGAAATCGCCTACTGGGTCGATGGTATTTCCTCGACCGACGTCTATGACGGACGGATGGGGACGACAGTCGAAAACTCTGCCATCCAGGAGGTTCAGGTTGTGAGCGGCACATTTAATGCCGAATACGGCCAGGCGATGTCCGGTATCGTGAATATCATCACGAAAGAAGGCGGGGGGAATTATACGGGTCAGCTCAAGATCTACGGCGGCGATTATGTGAGCAACGATGACCATTTCGGGCTCTACCAGTCGATCCAGACCGTCAGTGATTCCACCATTCAAGGACTTACTCGAGTCGTCTCAAGCACGCGCGATCATCCGCTGAAAAAAATAAATCCGATTTACAACGGGGAATTCAGTTTGAGCGGGCCGATTCCATTGACGGGCAACAACCTGACGTTCTTTGCCAACGGCCGGTATTTCTATGATGAAGGTTATTTCTACGGGAGAAACTGGTTCAGGCCGAATGGAACGCCGGGCGACAGCTCTCTGGTGGCGCTGAATCCGAATAAGGCGATCTCCTTGCAGGGCAAATTGAACTTCCAGCCGAGCTCGTCTTTGAAACTCAATTATAACATCTTCTGGAATAAAAACGACAGGGATAGGAACTACTTCCGGTACAACACAGCCGACTATCAGTTTAATGTGTCCGGACAGGCCGGGTACAGTCAGTTCAATACCCATGACTATAAATATGATCCGTACGGTTATCCGCAATATCATTCCACCGGATTGACACAGATGCTGACATTGAGCCAAATCCTCTCACAATCAACATTCTATGAGGTACGCCTCAGCCGTTTTTACTCTGAATCAAAACAATATGTCTGGGCCGATCCGAACACAGCGAACACCTATCTTGTGAGTATCATCGCAGATAATGCGAAAGGAATTCTTCCCGAGACGTTCAATCCCTATACAACCGAGGGGAAAGCACTGCTCGATTCGATCACGGCTCTGGGCGGACGATACGAGTACGTTCCCGATCCGAGCGGACCGGTCGGTTATATCGATCCACAGACGATCAACTCCCCGGCATCGTATAGTTTCCTCAACAAGGGAATGGATGTCACGAATACCACGCGCAGCACCGCCTACTGGGTCGGAAAAGTCGATTTCACGAGCCAGTTGAGTAATACGCATCAACTTAAAGCGGGAACGGAAATTAGGCTGCATGATATCACGCTGCACGGTTTCGAAATCGTTGCAAAAACGGACGCGAACGGTCAGGCAATTACACCTTTTGAACCGGCGGTACCTGCTGTTGGAAGTCTCTATAGAAACGATTACGACCGGAAACCGAGAGAAATATCGGGCTATATTCAGGACAAGACTGAATTCAACGATATCATCCTCAACATCGGATTGCGCTACGATTATTTTGATGCAAACTCGACGGTACCCGCCGATCCAACCGATCCAAATATCTATGGGCCATTCAAATATAAAAACATCTATGCAAACTGGGTCGATATGCCGGTGACGTATCAGGGCACGATCGATAAATACATCACCGAACGGCTTGCTTCGGGAGCAATCCGAGAGTATACGCCTGACGAGCGGCGGGCGTTCATGCAAAAGAAGGTGAATGGGAAAATGTCGCTCAGTCCACGCCTCGGGATCGCATTTCCGATCACCGACAGGGGGGTCATTCA
Organism: Bacteroidota bacterium; assembly: GCA_050011775.1. GTDB lineage: Bacteria > Bacteroidota > Ignavibacteria > UBA10030 > CAVZMI01 > CAVZMI01. The sequence continues at coordinate 64,217 of JBEKIL010000010.1, forward strand.
CTTCTCCTACGGGCATTTCTTCCAGGCACCGGAATTCCAGTATCTCTATTCAAATCCGGACTTCAAGTTATCGAGCGGCTCGGGAGATGCACTTTTCGGGAATGCCGACCTCAAACCGCAAAAGACCGTCATGTATGAGATCGGTCTGCAGCAGCAGATGGGTGACGATATCGGCGTCGACCTTACGATTTTCTACCGCGATGTACGCGACTGGATCGGAACAAGTCCGATTATCATGACGGCAAAAACTGGAGTGGCGTATTCGATTTTTGAGAACAAAGATTACGAGAACGTCAGGGGTATCACTCTGAAGGTTGAAAAGAGGTTCACCAATAATTATTCATTCCGTGCCGATTATACGTTCCAAAAGGCGGAAGGCACCTATTCGAATCCACAGGATGCATTCAACGCCCAGCTTGCAAATCAGGCACCTGTGTTGAATCTTATACCGATGGGCTGGGATCAGACACACACTCTCAATGCTCAATTCATCTTCAATATATCCCAGTGGACAGTTTCGCTTATCGGCAGGTACTGGAGTGGACGCCCGTATACGCCAAGCTTCCCGGTGGCAGAGACGGTGGGAGCCGCCGCTGTATCAGGTCTGGTTCAGAATAGTGCACGTCGTCCTGATCAGAAAAGCATCGACCTGATGATTAACAGGACATTTAAGCTCGCGTCACGACTCAGTTTTGAATTGTTTGTGAATGTCTATAACCTGCTCGATCAGCGGGATGCGACAGCGGTGTATGGCGACACGGGAAGTCCGGAATACACAACGAATATCAATCCGGGGAAAATACCGTATACCAGCACCAGGGTAAGCACAGTTCAGGATTACGTGAATCAGCCGAGCTGGTACACGGCGCCCCGCCGGGTCGAAGTCGGCGTCATCTTAGGCTTTTAGTCGAGGAGATAAAAGAATGAAAAGAATTTTACTTTTTGTCATTATGATGATACTCTCTGCATCCGTTATGCAGGCACAAATGAGTACGCTGCACGGGATGGATTCGGAAACACGCATCGGCATCCATGCAGGAAACGATTTCAGAGTGAGTGTCTGGAATGACGGGACATTCGGAGGAAGGGTCAGCAATAAAACCAATCCGATCGAAGTTGCCGGCGAATGGCCCATCAACAGTGGACATTATTATCTTGTGGACGGCAACCCGATGATTGTCGCAGAAGTTGTCGACACAACCAGGAATACCGTTCATATTCTCAGTTCGAATAAAAGCATGAACATCTCGCAGACGCACGGACCTCGCGATCCCGTGACGAACGAATGGTGGACATTCCTTCCGCTTCCGGGCTTTGCCAATGTGAACAACAACCGCGTGGCGATGGCGAAGGGACGTTTCGAGTGGCCGAATTCATGGCCTGCATACTGGCCGGATAAGATGGATGATGCGACCGATCCCGGCTGGAGAAATGATGCCGTGGATGGAAACTCCTCGAGGGCAGCATGGAACGGCTACTTCGGAAAAAATATATTTAATGCCGACGAAGAAAGCTATTTTGTCGCCGACGACTACAATAACAAATTGGATAAAAACTTCTTCCCTGACAGCACGGATCACCACCGGATGGGCCTCGGCCTGCGAATGTATGTTCGCGGACTTCAATGGTCGAAGGCATCGGTAAAGGACGGGATCTTCTGTCTCTATGATTTTCAGAATATCGGAACGCATTACCTCGATAAAAATGTGTTCGGCTTCAAGGTCGGGAACAATATGGGAGAATCGAACGCTGGACCTGATGCGGGCGATGACGATGCAGCTTATAGCAGGGATCTCAATCTTGCATATATGTGGGACCATGATGATCTCGGTGCTGGGGGCTATAGCCCGGTCGGCTATATGGGAGGTGCATTCCTTGAGAGTCCGGGCAATCCGTACGACGGAATCGATAATGATAACGATGGAAAAAACGGCCCCGGTCCGACAATGACGGAATCGATGTTCCAGCCGCGGGTTCTCAATCCTAACGATCAAATCGTCCTGATCAATTATAAGACGTTCGATCGGATCGTGACCACCCTCGCGGATACACTCGCGAGACTCGGGAAGAACTCCCTCGACACGCTTCTTGTGCCCTTTGGAAACCATATCTATAAGTATTATGCGGGTGATACACTTAGAGAGTTCGGCGATAACCTCTTTGACGATAATCTCAACGGCCTCATTGATGAAAACAGAGGACGGGCAGACCAGAACGGGGTATACCATTACCTTTACATTTCCGACGACGGAACAGGATATAAATACATAAACTACCTCGATCCCAATCCAGCCACAAATGGAAAGAGCAACAAGCTGATCGATGAACGCCGCGATGACGGAATCGACAACGACGGCGATTGGAACGCTCTTAACGACGATGTCGGAATGGATGGTTTGCCGAATACCCATGATTTTGGGGAAGGCGACGGGTTGCCGACGTCGGGAAGAGGAACGAACCTTCCCGGTGAACCGCACATCGATAAAACCGATATCGATGAAAGCGATATGCTTGGATTGACGAGTTTCTACCTCTACGATTGGGGTACGACGTTCCAATACGACCCCGAGATGATGTGGAACGGCCTCTATCCAGGGTCATTCATGTATACTTTCGCAACCGCAAACGTTGAGCTGCTGTACGGATCGGGATATTTCCCACTTGTCCCTGGCCAGACCGAACGGTTTTCGATGGGGATCATCTGCGGAATAGATCTCAATGCCCTCGTCAGAAATAAAAACTATTTTGCGATGGCATACAACCAGAACTATAATTTCGCACAGGCGCCGCTCATTCCGAATCTGCGGGCGATTGTAGGAGATCACAAAGTGACGCTGTTCTGGGACAATCTCGCCGAATCGTCCGACGACCCGATCAGCGGGAAAGATTTTGAAGGGTACAAAATCTACCGTTCGACGGATCCCGGATTCAACGATGCCACGCCGATTACGGACGGCTACGGCAGCGTCGTCGGCAGAGAACCGATCGCCCAGTTCGATCTTGACAACACATATGCTGGATTTGCTCCGGTGCAAATGCAGAATGCCGGCGTTCATTTCTGGCTCGGTAATAATTCCGGATTACGACATTACTGGACAGATACGACTGCCGTTAACGGCACGAGATATTTTTATGCCGTGACCTCGTACGACCATGGAGATGTTGAGAAAGGCATCGATCCGTCGGAATGCACGAAGTATGTCGCGCTGCAGACATCCGGCGAGATTGAAAAAGGGCTGAATGTCGTCGTCGTGACGCCGGAAGCACCCTCAGCTGGATATGTTGAAGCCGCCTTCAAGGACGGGAAGTTCATGGCCGGTCCACAGAATACGGCAAGCGGATCGATAAGCTACAACATCGTCGATAATACCCAGATAAAAGAGAACAACACATACCGAATCTCCTTTACGGCGCGCGATACCTCGGTCGGTTCCGGCGTGATGAAGGCGACGTCGGGCTTCAACCTCGTAAATACGACCACAGGCGATACGCTGTTAAGAAGCTGTCCGCTCACAGGTTATGGCAGCGAGGGAGTGCCGGTTGTTGAAGGATTCACACTTTCATTCAGCGGAAATCCGGGAGTACTCGACGTTGACGCAGCCACTTCCGGGTGGAACAAGACGGGCATTCCCACATATGATTTCCGACCCTATTCATATCTCAAGCAACCGGTGAATATCCTCCCGTCGGGAAATTACGCAATCGTCATCGGGGGAGTAGGTATCGATACGTCAAAAACCTACAAAAGAGGTTCACAGGTGCTTCCGGCGAAACCGGTCAACTTTACGGTGTTCAATACCCTGACGAATCAGAAGGTCGATTTTGCATTCAGAGAAGTTGATTCAGCCAACGGCGGCAGTGGGGTGTTTTCATTCAATTTGAAGAAACGTCAGTCGGATGAAATTATATTCCTGAATCCGGGCGATACGGTTGCCAGCTGGTGGATGAGGTACACTATTAGTTCATCGACTCAGGCAGACTCGTCATTGCCGGTATCGGGCGACATTCTCACTCTGAACTTGACGCACCCGTTTCTAACAAACGACCTTTATGAGTTTACAACGGTGGCCCAGGGCGTCAATATTGAACAGGCCAAAACAGATCTCGATAAGATCAAGGTGGTTCCGAACCCGTACATCGTGACGAACTCGTGGGAACCGCGGAATCCCTATTCGAACGGACGCGGAGACCGGGTTCTCCATTTCACGCACCTGCCTCAAAAATGTACGATCAAGATCTTCAACGTCCGGGGTCAACTGGTAAATACCCTCGAACACGACGCACCGCTGATCGATGGGACGGAGGTGTGGAATATGCTCTCGAAGGATAACCTGGAAATTTCGTACGGTATTTACATTTACCATATCAAAGCCGACGGTATCGGCGAAAAAACCGGAAAATTCGTAGTCCTTAAATAGCGGAGAAGACATACAATGAAAAAGTATTTTTTAATCATTCTCGGATTGGTGCTGGTGTGCAATCCGAATATTCAGGCCCAGGGGGTGACGAAAGTCGGGACGACCGCTGCGAGCTTTCTGGGGATCGACGTCGGTCCGCGGGCGAACGCAATGGGAAGCGCCAGTGTTTCGGTTGCGAACGATGCATCGGCCATGTATTGGAATCCGGCCGGAATTGCCAAACTCAACAATGTTGATGCTATGTTTTCCAACGCCCGATGGATCGCCGACCTTTCATTCAACTATGCCGGAATCGTTCTTCCACTGGGCGACTTCGGGAACGTCGGCGTCAACGCTACGTTTCTCTCAATGGGCGAGATGGAACGAACCACGGTTGCCCAGCCGGAAGGAACGGGCGAGTTGTTCGATGCTGCAAGTTATGCCTTTGGATTGACATACGCACGAAATCTTACCGATCAGTTCTCGATCGGTATCAATGCGAAATATATCAATGAGAGGCTCTACAACAGCAACGCCGGAGGATTCGCCATAGACGTCGGCGCACTCTTCGATACCCGATTCCACGGTATCATGCTTGGTATGAGCATCTCGAACTATGGCTCGAAAATGCAGCTGGATGGCCGCGACCTGCAGATCCAGCACGATATCGACCCGGGAGAGAACGGGAACAACGCCAATATCAACGCACGACTGCAGACCGATAATTTCGATCTACCGCTTATGTTCCGCGTCGGGGTATCCATGGACGTTCTCAAGGGGGCGCTGAACAGCAATCTGATCGTTTCGGCTGATGCCCTTCACCCAAGCGACGACGTCGAGTCGCTCAACGTCGGCGCCGAATATACATTCAACGATATGATTTCGCTGCGGGCCGGCTACAAAGGTCTTGCCGCCAAAGATACGGAGCAGGGATTGAACTACGGAGCAGGACTTCATTATGTCATCGCTGGAACCATAATGAATTTCGATTATGCGTATATTGATTTCGGTGCCCTCAACGCGGTTCACATGTTCAGCATACGATTAGGTTTCTAAAAAGAAAGAAGCGCACTTCACTAGCCCTCTTGCCCATCGCGGCGAGGGGGCTTTTTATTTAAATGGCAATCGGGGCGGACTGAAGAGCGGACAATGATAGTTCTAATAACATTCTTCACTCATAACTCATAACTCCCTACGGGTCTACGATCTACGATCCGTAGGACTCGTAGAGCCGTAGGCACAACTTAAAAGGGGGGCTCAGCTTCCGCCAAGTCCCCCTTCTCTGAGGGTAATGCCGTACAGCGTCTACTTCACCAGCATCATCTTCTTCGCAATCGTTATTGTCGGTGTCGACATCTTGTAGATATACACTCCCGATGCAAATCCCGATGCATCGAACAGGGTTGTATACTCGCCCGCCGGTCTCGTTTCGTCAACGAGTGTCGCCACTATCCTTCCGAGCATATCGAATACTTCGATGGTAACCTTCGACTGTTTCGGCAGCGTGTAAACGATTGTCGTCGTAGGATTGAACGGGTTCGGGTAGTTCGCCTTCAACTCGAACCGCGCCGGAATTGAACTTTGCTGATTCTCGATTCCAACGACCGCACCGACACCTTGAGTGAAGGTGTAATATTTATCGACGACTGTGAGGTTCGTCGCCACGTCTCTCGCTCCCGTCGGCCATACGACTATGACGCTGTCGACGGTTGTTGTCGACGGCCCGAGGCCGAAGTTCGCCCAAAGATTGCCGTTGCCGCATCCGCCAATAGAGCCCCCTTCGATGACGCGGGTCTGCCGCTTGCCCCCCGCAACCAGTGTGAACCGGGCGCCAATTCCGGCCTTGTTATCAGTAACGCCGACAGGCCTGAATGCAATCCAGTGATTACCGTTCCCGCTATTCGTAAGGAGTCGCTTCCAGCTGTTGAGGCCTGAGCCGTAGTAATCGAGGAAGCCGTCGCTGTTGTAATCAATAAGAAATACGGTACGTTCATCGCGTCCCTTGATCGTATCGGTCGCAACCTCATGCGATATGTCGGTGAAGGTACCATCGCCGTTGTTGTGCAGTATACGCTGACCGAAGAGCCTGCTGCCATAGAGGATATCAAGGTACCCGTCATTGTCGATGTCGCCCCAGACGATTCCCCTCGAGGAATTATCCCAGACAGTATCGAGCAGCGCTTCTTTGGTGACGTTCGTGAATGTATTGTCTCCGTTATTCCGGAAAAGTTTCACTCCGGGGACGTTATCGTTCACAAACGGCGTCACAATGAGATCGAGGAATCCGTCATTATTGTAATCGCCCCATGCCGACGCGATAGCTGATGTGATGTTCAAACCCGATCCTCCTGCGGAACTTGTATCCATCGGCGTGAATCCACCGCCGTCATTGAGAAGCAATTCGCAGTATTCTGGAGCCGTGCGGATGCACGGGAGGAACAGGTCGAGCAATCCGTCGTTATTGATGTCGACCCAGGCGGGATTCCATGCCTCGATAAGACCGAGCGTCCCGTTCATGAGCGAGGACGCAACGTTCGTGAACGTCATATCTTTATTATTATGCAAAATATAGACCGGCCCCGCGAGCGAATTCGGACCCTGGTTGCCGCCTGCGAGTGCTATATCGACATAACCATCGTTATCAAAATCGCCGACAGTAATTCCCCAGAGGCATTGACCCTTCCCGATTCCCGCAGTGCCAAAAGCGGTGGACGTTACGTCATCGAAATAATAGCCGTTGTTTTTAAACAATGACAGGCCGAGGTTCGTACAGACGATGTCGAGTTTACCGTCGTTGTCGAAATCGGCGAACACGGCTCCTTCTTTATATGCGGTACCGACCGAATCGAAGAGTATTCCGGGCATGTGCGATGAATCTTTTGACACTCTCGTAAAACTTATGCCGCCGTTGTTCTGGTACAAGTGACTTCGCACGCCGTTTCCGGGCTGAAAGAGATCGAGATAACCGTCGTTATTGAAGTCGCCCCACGCGGCGCCCATCATGCCGAGTTTCGTGTAGATGCCAAGATTCGTGGAATCATGGGGAATGAAAACCGGATATTGCGCCGATGCCGTACCCGGTGCAAGCATGAACATTAACAGGCATCCGAGAACAACAAGAGAGTAAGCATATTTTTTCATTTCTCTCTCCCTCCTTCTGAGTTTGGTGTTATGGTTTTTATTTATTTAATGAAAAGAAATTCCGGAAAAAATCAACAATCTATTCCAACTAAGATTAGGATGATCGAATAATCATACCGGCATAATCATCGATAGAGTTCTGTGTGGTATCATTTTCGTGTGTTGATGTTATTTCATCAATAGCATTTTCTTTGTAATTCTTGTGCCGTTGGTTGAAAGAGTATAAAAGTAAATTCCTGTCGCAACCGGCCGGTGGCGATCGTCAGTGCCGTCCCAGACGGCCGAGAATTTACCCGCCGATTGTCGTGTGTCGACGAGCGTTCGAATCTTAACTCCAAGGACGTTGGTGATTGCGAGCGTTATGTTTGTCTCCGATGGAAGTTCATAGACGATAACGGTGGTTGGATTGAACGGATTCGGGTAATTCTGTACGAGCCGGATTTCTTTTGGAACGCCGTCGTTTCGTTCCACCGCATCCGTCAGGAATCCGAACCTACCGACGCCGAACAGTCCGAGCGTCGTGATGCCTCCGCGCGAAACGCTGTACGGAGCTGTCGAGAAGTCGGTTGTATAGGCGCCGGTTCCCGCTTCGGTCATATCGGAAAGGAGAAATATTCGCGCGTTGTGGGAGCGATCGGCAGAGAAGAGCGCATTTTCCAGGGTGGTACTCCAGCCGAACCGCAGTGTATAATTTCCTCCGCCTTGAGAATTCTCATCGATTTTCCAGCACGCGTTGACGCGTCCGCCGTATGGGGCGGACGAAGTATCGGACGCGACATTCACACCGAGGGTATCGGGTATTCCGGCATTGCTGATCCAAACAGGCGCATAGGTTTTCGCCATCCCCACGGGGAAAAGCGTTTCCTGCATACCGATCGACGTCAGCTTCAATACACCCGATCCGTCCGTAACTACATATGCCGTCGGGGTTGCATCGGATGTTGAGGAGGCAGTGAGTGAATTCGCTCCGAGCGTCATTTTTCGTTGGAGTGAAATCGTACCTCCGATCGTTCGGGATGAATGGAGAATGAGCCCGTTTTCGGTGGCGGCGATGAGATCCTTCGGACCTGCAGCTACGGGGAATTCATTATCCGAGGTCGTCTGCGACATGAATCCCGAGTATTTTAAGGTTGCCGCTGGTCCATAGGTCAACACATTACCGCCGTTCAAGAGGTGGCCCTTCTTCATCTCCACCATTTCATTGACAACGAGATTTTTCGAGAGCGTCACATTCTGAGAGCAATTAATCGTCAAACGTGCAACCGTGTCGGGCAGCGTGCTTCCCGTTACCATGCTTTTTAATCCGTTGAATGTATAGTTCGCCGAAGTGCTGAAGGTGCTGATACCCGTCGTGGCAATGGAGGAATCCAATCCTCCCGCATGACCTGTCTGAAATATCGCTCCGGGTTGCAGCCGAAAATTTCCTTCTCCTCCCAGGATACTTGTTCCGATGTTGAGAATGGCGCCGCTGTCGACTTCAATCGGAAATCCTCCGGGGCCGTACGTCACACCAGAGAGTGTCAATGCCTGGACGACACCATTTCCACAAAATACAAATTTCCCATTGCTCCCGGCATCGTTTTGCGTCGCGGCATTTTTTATCGATACATTCCCCCCGTCAAGGTTCCAGATAACGTTACTCCCCGAGCCTCTGGCAATCGAGAAACTTCCCCCGGTAACGTCGATATCTCCGGTGTGGTTGACGATGACTGACGCGGTTGCATCCTCAGAACCGCATGCCGCGACCTGACCGCCCGACTGGACGATATCACCGTTGATATTGATCGTATCACGTTCGCCAGCGACAGGGTTGCAGAAATTCCATCTCCCCGATCCCGTATTCAGGATTGTGATGGTGCCGTCGATCGTGTTGCCTTTCCAACCGAGACCAAGGTTATCGGTCTGACCGGGTGAATTCCAGATGATATTGTAAAAATTCTGATTTCCATTTGTCGGAGCCGAGTCCGTGAGTGCGTCAAGAATGCAGACGGAGCCGCCCCCCCACGTCGCTTGCGGCAGCACTCCTCCATTTTGTTCGTGTAAATAAGAGCTGCCGTTCCCGAAGAGGATCGATGCTCCGCTTCCCGCCGCGAGGGTTCCAGAACAATTCACGAAACCATTAATGAACATATCCGCACCGCTGATGTCGAGCAGATCGCCGTGCTGTACCGTCAATGTCTTTCCGGGATTAATGACAAGTCCAGCGCCCTGCGATATCCAGAGTTGGTCGATCGAATCGGTGATTGCGACTGTAACGGTGTCTCCGCTCTCCACCGAGACGATCTTCGACGTAGTTGACGGCAGCGTTAGTGCCGGGGTGATCCACGAACTCCCGTCGTACCGCTCCCATGTGTCGATATCGTCCCAGCGGCCGCTTCTGTGTGAGCGGAAACTGCCCGCTGCGGTCAGGTAATTTCGCAGCCACTGCAGAGCCGGACGCTCGGTTCCATCGGACCGAACCAGGTATGCACCAGTTTGCCACATCGATCCCTGCAGATATCCCCAGAATGTAATGCCTTTCACGCCCGGGTGTGTCCAGAGCACAGGAAGAACACGCTGCATTTCTGTCAGCTGTATGGTGTCATTTACGATATTGTTTGGTGCCACATCGAACTCGGAAATATAGATCGGCAGACCGGTTGCCGCGAGTCGGTCCAGATTATACTTGATCGTGTTTGTCGTAGCGCCTTCGAGTTCGAATCGGTGTCCCTGAACACCGATCCCGTCGATCAATCCCCTCTCTTTGAGAAGGTTGATGATGATAAGGAACGCGTCGGTATTGCTGCTGCTGTTAATGATGCCGAAATCGTTCAGGATGAGTTTCACTCCCGGAGCACAATACTGCCGTGCCCATCGAAACGCGGTGATGACCCAGTCCCATCCCGTCGTACCGGCTCCACCAAGCGCATTCCGATACTCAGCCTGATTGTGACCCGGAAGAGGCTCATTCACCACGTCGATGAAGCTCATTTGCGGGTATCGTTCGCCGACCAGCCGGATAAATTCCTCGACTTCGTGTGCCTGGGAAGCGGAATCGAGCGTCGTGATCCACGCCGGTTGTTGTGCCGCCCATATCAAGCAATGATATTTGAACGGAACTCCCCTCTGAATGCAGTATTGATACATTATATCGAGCGTTGACCATGAGTAGACACCCCGCTGTGGTTCCACATACATCCACTTCCCGGCGTTTCCGGGCGTGACCTGATTCCAGTACAACTCAAATTTATCAGGGGGATTTCCCGAATCGAATACGTTCCCGATAAATTTGTTGTATCCACTTGCCAGCGGTTGCGAGAATACTTGAATCGTCGTAAGCATCAAAAATGCGATGGCGATTATGAAAATCTCGTGTCGATAATAGGTTGTTTTTTCCATTGCTATTTATGATCCTCCTCATTCCTCCCATACTCAAATATCCGGCCATGACAGTTATTCTCTAGTAACCGAACGGAGAATATAAACCGCCAAGGTCTTTCAGGAGATCTATTTTGTCGTTACTCGTTGCTCGTTGGTGATGCCGAGGTGTGTAGTATAACCGGCTGCGGTTGATACCAACTAATCGTTATAACCGTGAAATCGGCCGAGGGAGTGATCGGACCATGGTTTTTTCCCTCGTCGCTGGCGTTTTTCAAAAGCTTCATTGACATACGTCAGATCGCCGATACATTCCTTCAGCTTCGCGATCTCCCGGTCCTTCACTTTCACGATATCGTTCTTACCGCCGGCTTCAAAACGCTGACGATCTGTTTCGATAAACTGTTCGCGCCATTGTCCATTGAAGGACGGAATAGTGTTCGTAAATCCCGTGCCTCCGACAAAACTCGGCAACCGTTATGCTGCAGCTCATTCCTTCAAGCGCGATTTGGGTCTTTTCTTATTCGGTAAATTGTCGGCGGGACGCTGCTACCTCCTGAGAATGTTCTATCATGGCAAAACCTCTTGAGTCTCTTAAGCCAGACTAACGACAAACACAGTCCGATTCTGTAGACGTGCACTATAAACTCACTTCATAAGCACAATTTTTTTTGTATCGACAAAATTATCAGCCTGCAGTCTGCAAAAATAAACACCTGATGCTAAATTTGAAGCATCTAATTTCACACTATGGGTACCTGCTATGAATTCTCCATCTGCTAATTCTCTTACAACCTGACCCATCATGTTCACGAGCACCAGATGAACATTACTGCGGCGGGGTAGTGCGAATTCAATCGTCGTTGTCGGATTGAAGGGATTAGGATAATTTTGTAATAAGCGATATTCCTTTGGAAGGGCTGCAATTGCCTTCTCAACACCGGTAGTACTGGCACCTTTATTGAAAAGAAAAAGCACTTCTTCCGATGACAGAGCCTTGTTGTAGATATTAAATTCGAGTATCTCACCCAACCATGTAGAATCATCCTCATATCCGCTTTTGGCAAGATACGCATGAACCGGACTTAGTGCCGAAATACTATTTTTCGAAGACAGAGGCGTGCTTGCCTGAAGCTGACCGTCAATATACAACGTGATGTCTGTTGCATTAAGCGTGCTCACCATGTGATGAAGTTCACCATCATCATATTCGGGGCCGTTTGCGCCTGATTCACCACTCCATGGATTTGATAATACCCCGCAGGAGATTGCCGCACGGCTTTTATTATCGCCCCTCGCCGCGCAAAAGAAATAGCCGTTGACACCCACTCTGTTTTGAGTATCACCAAAATAAGCCAGCATAGTATAACCGGTATTTCCATTAGCAACCGACCTAAACCATGCTTCAATGGTGACCTCGGTATATGTGTTTATCGCGATTTTATCTGCAGGCATTTCCATATATGCACCAGGATTTACCGCCAGCAGCGAACCCTCATACACCTCGGCGGTCCCCTTCAACGTACCATTGGCGCCACCAATATGATCATTTGTCGTTCCATCATTGAATGTCCATGAATGGGTCAGATTCACAGTCCCCGGATCAACTCCCTGAGCGGTCAAATTAATATGTATGATTACCAACAGTACTAAAAACATAACATAATTTAATTTTTTACTCATATGTTGTCCCTCCTAAAAAAAGTGAATGAATCAAATTATTAGAGGACAGAAAACGACGGTGATTATTCTCCTATCATATTCTAAATAATAAATACATAGACGTTCAAATAGTAGCCATTTTGTACTATTAATTAACCAAATAGCGTACGGGCGAGATGTCAGAGAGGTTTATGAAATTTACGGAATTCACGTAAGCCGATCCCTTTTTCTTTTTTGAAAAAGCGGGAAATATGCTCGCAATCCGTAAAATTAAAAGCAGAAGTGATTTGAGAAATAGGCAGGTCAGTTCCTATAAGTAATTTTGAAATCAATTCGACGCGAACCTGTTGAATTTCATTGTAGATCGATCTGTGAAAGGATTTTCTGAACCGTTTCTCCAGTGATCGTCTGCTGATGCTGGTTGCTTTTACGACGTCTTGAACAAGAATTTTATTTTTCGCATTGTTCATTATATAGTGAATTGCCTGGGCGACCTCGGCGTCATCGACAGCAAGAATATCTGAAGATTGTCTTTGAACTATATGACTTGGAGTAACCATTATTTGACTTCCAACAATCTTCTTTTTGTTCATTAATTGATCCAATAGTTTTGCAGCTTCAAAACCTGCAGATTCAACATTTAAAGCAATACTTGTAAGTGGTGGATCTTCTAATTCGCATATCAGCGGGTCATTATCAACACCTATCACTGCAACATCCTCCGGGACTCTTAAATTGTCCAATTTACATACCTCCAGTATATGATGTCCACGGTCGTCATTGCAGGCAAATATACCGACAGGTTTTGGCAAACCCGCAATCCATTTTCTCACATGCTTCTGTTCATTTTCCCAGTTATAGTTTTTAATTTTTTTTGATTGGCGAAAATTATAGGTTTTAATGCCGGCTTCATTATTGAATCGGTTAAAAAATAATTTACGCCCCTCGGACCAGTCATAATTATCGAAACCACAGAAGGCAAGATTTTTAAAACCTTTTTCAATAAAATGCCTACTTGCCATTTTAGCGATTGAACGGGAATCTGTTTTTATTACCGGGACATCTTTTGGATATGAAGAATCATGAACAGCAAGGATTGTTGGGATTTTTAGTTTCAGCAATTCTTTTGATACTAAAGAATCACGCATAATGATTCCGTCCGGTTTCCAGTTAGTTAAATGAGGAATTGACGATTTTAGATCTATCGGCTCATTAAAAAAGGACCATGGACCGTTGAGCCTTGAGTAATGGGCAATACCGATAATTAATTGTCTTCCGAATTCGCGTGATGTTTCTAAGAGCAAAACAATCCTTTTCATAAACTGTTTCTTTCAGAAAAAATATTGTTACGTCGTCAAATCAAATCGGATCATTTGAGCTAAAAAATGATAAAGACTTTTTTGCTCCATCTGACCCCCTCCATAATACCCTAAATGAGAAATCATACAGGAATCTCAACAAAATCGATAAAACTCGAAAAAAACACTCCTTTTGATTATGTCCCGTTGGGGACACAAATAAATAGTGAATTGTGAGTTATGAATAGTGAATGAAGAAGAAAGCCGGTTCTTTGGAGCCGACTTTTTCTTTTTTCAGCTACCCTTTTTCACTGCATTGAATCTTATCTCATTTTTCCTTTTATCAAAAGGAATATACCGAAAACCATCTCTTATATTTTTAACTCACTTTTGATATGGCAGACTCTGAACCGCTACATTGAAGCCATTTTATCGGTACTTATAGAGTTTCACTTTCTGAATTCCGAACGATCCGCCTGGCAAATGCATTTGCCTTCCCTGATGATCCTGGTCTCCATTCATGCGACGACCTGCAACCCATTTGCCATTGACAAACTTGCCCTCATCGATGCATGCAATCCCTGCGATGGCACTGTCGTCTGTCCGCGATTCAAATGTTACTATGATCCCGCTGCCGGCAATCAAGAACTCATCCGGAGAGAGCATGATGATCATCCCACCGACCCTCGGCGTATCGACACCGGATCGGAACGCATACCGCCAGCTATACTCATGTTTAAAGTTGAAAGTGAAATCTCCGAGTTGAATGCGCTCTGTCTGATTTATGCTATCCAGCAGTACGCCGGCCATCGCTCCCTTTCCCTGGTTCTCGATGATCAGCTGCTCCAGCTGACGGAGCACATCATATCCCTTTGAAACCTGATTGTTTTCGGGATCATCAAGCGATTCAATCGAGAACGGGCTGTAGCCCATTGCATTGTGCCGTGCAATCGCATAATAAGCATTAGTTACGCTCTGGTTGTTGGCTGCTTCCGGTATGAATACCGGATTGTTTCGATAATCATATTTCCCGCACCACTCCTTAAAATTATTGAAATAAATATCGGGCGCCAGAAAATCTATCTCCGGAGCAGCCACCCTCCAGATATCGATAAGATGGGGCAGCGGCCCTGCACTCGGATATTGCCCGGGCTTGTATCCGGGGCGGATCAGTGCCGCGTTCACATACATGGGTAATGGATATTCTTTTTTTCCCGCTTCCGCCACATAGTTCGTATACTTTGCAAAATACCATGCCATGAATAATTCATCTGTTTGCAGGCCCCTCCCAAAAATTTCTTCCCATGTTCCCGATGTTTTGAAATCTGCCTTCTGCCAAAGTTCATGAATTTCAGGAGCCAATAGCTCTTTATTCTTCTGAAGATAGTTCATTAACTCTGTCGGCACGTGTTCCGAGAAATGTTTATTCGCCTCCTTACAGTAATCCCTTGCATCGGGAATCATGCCGATCTCGTTCTCGACCTGTACCATGATAACAGTGTGGTTTATGCCGTCCACCATGCGGATATGTTTCACAAATGCGGCGAAAGCGCGGGCATCCGCATTCCTGTTCTCATCGCTGAACGGAGTAAGTATCTCCTCAGCCATGCCTTCCTTAGTGCGTGCACGTGGAAATTGCCGCTGATCCGTTTTGATCCAAAGAGGGACATAGCACGACATGCTGTTCTTCCAGGTACCGAACCAGAGGAAGACAACTTTCAGATCATATTGCCTGGCTGAATGAATAATACTATCGACCAGCGCAAAATCGAATTCCCCTTCCTGTGGCTCCAGGAGTTCCCAATACACCGGAACCAACGCAGTATTCAAATGCATCTTTACCAACTTGGGCCAGATGAGTCTCATATATTCCAGATCTGATGCACTTGAATTTCCTAATTCCCCGGCAAGCATCAGGAATGGTTTTCCATCGACGATGAGCTGAGTTGCAGTGCCTTGTGTCCTTAAATGAGGAATGCCGGATACGCCATCAGTACTACTGATCTGTGCGTTCGCAGGAAGGAGCAACGATAATAATACAAAAAGAACCGAGAAGAACTTCACACTTGGAGTTTCAATTTTGATTTTGGATTTTTTATCTTCATAGGAAATTGTTTTATCGACTTTTGGAAAATATTTATTTTCCATCAATACGAATCCTTCCTTTTTCTAAATATATAATTCTTCCTCGCCAAAATTTATATCACCAATTCACCCTTTTTTCAAGTGACAAGAAAACGATCGAAAATACGATAGGCTTATAAAGTGGGAGGATAAAATATCCTTATTTCACCAACACCATATACAAAAACAAGTGCGACTCACTTTCAAGGTGAGTCGCACTCGCAACTAAGAAAATATTACTTCATGAAAAGAAGCTTTTTCACTGCAGTAAAGTTTGCCGATCCATCCTGACTCCGAGCCTCAATACGATAGAAATAGATTCCACTGCTCAAATGTGATGGACTCCATTCAATAGTGTATTTATTCGCGGCCTGCATCCCATCTACTAAATTGTCTACAACTTTACCAAGCATGTCGTAGATAGTGATCTTCACATAAGCGTTTTTCGGAAGATCATAGCCAATCGTCGTTGAAGGATTGAACGGGTTCGGATAATTCTGTAAGAGTGCGAACTCTTTTGGAATTTCAACAGCTTGATCGATACCGGTTGTCCCCGTGGTGAAATGCGCCGGAGTGGAGTATGCACTCGTCCCCAACGTATCTGTTGCACTGACCTGCCAGTAGTATAACTTGTTCGCATCCAGCATGGTCCTCAACCAGACTGTCGTGTCTGCTACCGTGGTGTCTAAGACTATTGCAATGAACGAACTGTTTGTCGCGATCTGAAGACGATATCGTGTCGCGTACGTTGAAGCATGCCAGATAATGGTTGGATTTCGCGGCACGTTCACTACCGAACGAGGTGAAACAAGCGTTGGCGCGGCAGGAATTGGCACAATCGTGGTAAACGAATCTATCGCAGTAAATGGGCCATTTCCACCGACAGTGAAGCCGCGTACACGCCAGTAATATTTCGTTATATGATCCAGTGTAGCTGTGAAAGTCGTATCAGCCGTCGAGTCACTGGCAACGGCCAACGTGGAGAATGACTTGCTCAGTGAGATCTGGCACTCGTAACCTGAAGCTATGGATGCCGGATGCCATTTCAGTTTCAGGTTATCTGCACTCACGCTTTTTTGGTTGCTTGTGGGGTATGCAAGCGTAGTTGCACCCGGAGCAGCCATGACCGTGAAGGAATCGGGGGCTGAAAACTCACTCGGGCCACCGGGATTAACGGCCCGTACCTTCCAATAATACTTCGTGCCGGACGCCAATGGTCCTACAACTCTTACCGAATCTGTTGTTGAGTCATTGACTGCAAGTGAAGAGAATGCCAGGGCGGTAGAGAGTTGCCAATGATAATGGGCTGCACCCTTAGTTTTGTAACTAGTCAGTGTAACCATATACTCCAGATCCAAAGCGTTATCCGCCGGTAAAGCAAGCACGGGTACATCCGGAATATGGGCAATTGTCGTGAAATGACGCGTTGCGTATGCGCTCACGAATCCGTTGGTGATGGTGCCAATTGAACGGACGCGCCAGTAATACGTTGAGCTGTTCCCGAGTCCGGTAAGCTGCTTGGTCGTGCCGGTCAACGTATCGTTAACATTTATACCCGTCGCGAATGTAGAATCAAGTGAAACCTGACACTGATAACCAACAGCGCCGGCTGCAGTATTCCAGCTTAAGGTGATATCGATCGGAGCACCTCCTGCACCGTTTGCCGGGCTTACAAGCACTGGAACCGCCGGGACATCCACACCCTCCTTTACCGTCCAGTACCTGTCCACCAAAGGAATACCTGTGAATTTCTGTCTTACACCATCGGGCCACTGTACAACTAAACTATCAATAGCTGTGGCTGTTCCGAGACCGAAGTTGGCCCGTAATCCTTCACCTGAAGCTGCTGAGCCAGCGTCTGCTCTGATGGCTCGGATTTGCTTCTTCAATCCTGTATAAATCGTGAGAACTGCTCCAACAGCCGACTTGTTATTGCCAGTGCCTATGGGTTTGAAGCCAATCCAATGGTTAGAGTTGCCGCTGTTCTTCATTAAAACAGTAGTGGTATTGGTATAGGTATAAATATCGAGGAAGCCGTCGTTATTATATTCAACAAAGGCTACGCTCCTTGTGCCACTAGTGTTTATGCCAGAAGCTGTTGATACGTCGGTGAATGTTCCATCGCCGTTGTTTCTATAGAGATATTGGGAGTATACACCAGCTCCGAAGCAGCCTACCACTACATCTAAATTTCCGTCATTGTTATAATCGCCCACATTTAATGACCGTGAGCCTCCATTCTGAGTTAATCCATTATTAGCAACGGTTGATGTTCCATTCCATTTGTACGTGAATGTGCCATCTCCTTTTCCATACACGAGAACAATAAACCTTGCAGTGTCGCGTGCATCCAGGTTATTTGAACTATTCGATGCGATATACAAATCCATGATGCCATCATTGTTAAAATCACCCACTGCATGTGCGATGGCTTCAAAGTGGCGCACTGTATCGTCTACTACTATTCCAGTATCGGCCTTCGTACCGGCATAAATTACTCCAGCCGAGATAGAATCGAGTTCATAAATTGTGCGTCCAAGTTTTGCCGCGGTTGGAACATAAAATTTACCGTTTCCATCGTTCACGAAGAAAACGCATCCTTTTCTATAAGCTGCTGTTCCAGTATTAAACTTCTGATATCCTTGTCTGAAACTTGCCGCTAACAAATCGGAATAACCATCATTATTTGCATCGAGGAAAGACATT
Source organism: Bacteroidota bacterium (assembly GCA_050011775.1). Taxonomy (GTDB): domain Bacteria; phylum Bacteroidota; class Ignavibacteria; order UBA10030; family CAVZMI01; genus CAVZMI01. The sequence continues at coordinate 82,902 of JBEKIL010000010.1, forward strand.
TCCCACGATTCATAGGATAGGGATGTATCTATTGCCGGAGCTGAAGAGCTATTGCCCTTATGTGTAAAAGCGCCACTGGCACTTCCTTTTAAGAGCCAAATCCCATGGGCACCGGTCCAAGCCATATCCAGATTATTATCCCTGTCATAGTCAGCTACTGTCATTCCACCGAAACCACTGGCAACTCCAGTGCCTCCAGCGGTTACAAGATCTCCAGTCCCTGTTGCTGCCTTAAACGATACTCCAACGCTATCGATATATAACCACGGAACCCAAGTGTTCTGCGCGATACCAAAAGCGTCAAGGTAACCATCGCCGTTAAAATCGGCAAGACCTAAACCGCATCCGTCTTGTCCGCTTGGAAGACCCGTGTTAGTCAATGGAGTGAAAGATGTAACCTGGTTTATCAACAAGTTATTTTGACGGATAAGGGCATCCAGATAACCATCTCCATTCACGTCTCCCCACGAAAAGCCGCCGTTAGCTCCGGCTAATGCTATGGGAACTGCCGGACCGGTAGAGTACGTCACTCCCTGTGCTGTCAATGTACTTGCCCCCAGCAAGACGAAGAGTACTCCGACTGTAATTAAACGTACGAAAGTTTTCATGTTTCCTCCAAAGTTTTTTCTATTAGTGGAGTAATTGTTAATTAATATCCGAAATATCCTCCGAAGGAGTTCTTTGTGATCTTCGGGAAAAGTCGCGCACTTAATAATTTCTGCAACTATTCTTTTGAAGGCTGCAATTTCAAGTTGCTAAGGATTCCCACAAAGTGGAACGCCACCTAATTTAAGAACTATCATAACTAAAGTACAGCATTATTATTCCCGGGTAAAAAATAAATTCAGCCCTTTGGCTGATGCGTTTACGGACGCCGCTAGCGCGCCTCTGGCGCACTCGCCGCACAATAAATCCCGCTTTGAACTAAAACCGCCCTTTTCGTTTCCAAAAAGCCGGCATTGCATCAACAAGTGCACGCTGCCCTGGCTTCTCAGCCAGGACAGGAGACACTTGAGGATAAGTATTACTTCATAAGTACCAATTTCCTGGTAATAGAGACACTCCCTGCCTGCAATCGGTATAAGTAAACGCCGCTCGCAAGTCCTTTGCCGTTAAAAGTAGCAGTATAATTCCCGGGTTGCAGTACACCGTTGAATAATGTCGTCACTTCCTGTCCAAGAAGATTATATACTTTCAGCGACACGTAGCCGCTTTGCGGAACCGAGTAGTCGATCTGAGTCGTCGGGTTGAACGGATTCGGATAGTTCTGAGTAAGCTCATATTTTGCAGGAATTCCGGGTTGCATTTTAACGCCGACAAGACCATTAGTAAGCAAGCTCGAAATTGTTTGATTTTCCGTCGCTTCCTGAGCTTTCCACGTAGTATACTGCGTCGGCCACCAGTGGTAGAGGTCTCCCAACGGGAAGCCACCCAACCCGGCAGTCTGTAATGTACTGTTCGTGTACGATAAGTCTTCATTCATTGGCCATGATCCCTGCAAATCAGATTGAATATCGTACGCCCAGTCAACATTAGCGCCAGTTGCCCATCTGCCTAACAAGAAGGCCTTAATAGCGTCTTTGTTAGTCGGTTCAAGAATAAAGCCCGGATCATCTCCATCGTATAGATTAGCCTTATTTATATACGGCCATGCTTTCAATCCAGTCCCCGCATCAACCGAATCGAAGAAACGAAGGGCAGTTATATTTAGCATAGGCGTAGGTAACGGTTTGTACAATTCACTGGCAGTATCACTGTATGCATTGCCATGATCCATGTAATCTCTAATCCACTGCTCTATGAAATAGCTGTTATTTATGAATAGTATATGGCGCTCAGCTTCGGTGATCCGTAGTCCTCCTGGAAAAGCTGCTGGTTTTGCCAAGCTCAGGCTATCGATGTACAATGCACCGCCAGGAGGAATTCCGGTGACTCCTCCCCGTCCCGATGGTATATCTCCATACATCCACGGATTCACGTAAACGCAGTTTGTGACAGAAAGCCATTCCCAAAACGATGGTTCAAGTGAATGCATCATCATATTAAAGAACGTGCAATGGTTAAACGATACAGTATCTGCAGTTTCAGGGGTATCTTCACCAGGATTGTATCCCATATAAGCGTATCCCATATTTGCCATTGTACAATTCACAAATGAAACTTTATTGGTATGCCAGGTCGTGCTTTGATAAGGGTAAGAAATAGCTCTTCCATAATATCTGTAGTGTGGATCGATGTTATTCCGCCAATAACAATTAGTGAATTTTCCGGTGAAATTCGTACATCTTATCTCCACAGATCCGTTGATAGGTGCATAGTCAAAAATTACTCCCTCGAATTCAACATTATTCGTATGCCTAAGAGTGTCATCATCAATATCCATACTACAACTCTGTTGCGCGCCGCCCGTGTTCGCATATATTAACCAAACGTTTTTCATAGTAAGATCTCCGAAGATATCGAAGTTATATCTCCAACTCGATATCTGCGAACTCAAAAATATTTGAGGCGGAGCCGTTTCCTGTGTTAAACCCGGCTCCGGTGCTACTATTGTAAGGTGTTGATTAGGTGGTACAGTCACTGTGCCGCTGAGGATGTAATAACCCCAGGGATCTAATTGAAATATAGTATTGGATAGAGTGCCCGCGTCAATGGCGGCTTGGATAGCGACATTAAGTCCCCCTTCATTAGGAGAAACGTCACTGTGGACAGGTACAATATTCTGGGTATATACCTGTACCGAAAAAATAACCGCCGTAATCAGTAACATGTAAATACGGTTCTTCATAGAAGATCTCCTTATGATTAGTTGATAAAATTATAATGTATATCTAACACCGAGGTTTGCCGTAAGACCATAGAATTGTTCATTCGTAAAACCGCCTATCGTCTTCTGAGCTGAAATATTTGCCCGCTGGTTGATATTACTTATGTCTAAGAAAAGTTGTACTTGTGAAAACCATGGTAGTTTATATCTCGCTGAAGCGTCTAATCGAAAATAGTCTTGACTAAATCCGTCTTGCTCCTGCTCGCCTCCAACATTCGTAACAGAATTCCCCTGGAACAGGAAGGACACTCGAGCTGAAAACCCCAGATAATCGTAACCTATATATGTGTTCAATATATCGTTCGGCTGGTAAATCAGACGCCCAGCCCTCGAACTATCAATTAATTTGGGTATGGACTTTATGTGTCTGGGGTCATTAGGATCGGGAACATTACGAGTTAACAAGAGGGGATACGTGGCAGACGACCAAATATGCGTGTAATTGATGCCGAGAACAACTCCATTTAACGGAAATGGTAAATACCAGAACGACGTTTGAAAATCTGCTTCGATACCCTTCACATAAGCATTGTAAGGACTATTGATGTAAGTGTTTAACAATGCTTTGCCTGAGACTGTGCCCCCTTGCTGCGCGAGGAGAGGGTATGTCCCGACCGAATCATATCCTGGCGGAATTATAGCAGGAGCAGAATATAGTCTGTATTGAGTGTAATACGTAAAGTGCGATATGGTTTTGTAGAAGCCTCCAATAGAGAGAAGGCCTAACTCGTTGCTGTGAAATGTAATTTCAACGTCGTGGTTATATGCTTGTGCGGGTTTAAGGTTTGAATTTCCTGTATAGAGCTGTGTGTAATCGGAATTGATATTATAATGAGGTGAAAGTTGATGATAATCGGGTCGCGCAAGTGCCTGAGTATAGGAGTAACGCATGTCGCACCAATCGGTCAGGTTATACTTCATCTGAACCTGGGGCAGTAAGTAGTGATTTCTAGGGTAAGCTGTTGTGTCGTAATACGGTTGATTTGGAGGTTGATTGCGGAGATCTACCATGTTGTGTGCTTCGTATAACGACTTAACATCTTCGTAACGGGCGCCGCCGACTATAATAAGGTTCTGACCTAAATCCAATTCTGCCATCAAGTATGCAGCATAATACTTCTCAATGTATTTATAATCGTTGGGGAGTTTTTGATAAACACCTTCGAACCATCCTCCGGTACTGTTTGATGCGGCGAATGCAGGGTCATTCGATAAAAAATCAGTTATCGAATTCAGCAGATTCGCATTAGCGACCCAATACATCCGACCAAATCGATCATTCAAGAAGCTCGAATAAAGTTTCGAATCGGTGTTCGTAAAATCGAATGCCGGTAAACGGTTGGAGTTACCCAACTGTAATTCGGGGAAACGCGCTACCAATGCATCCATCACTCTTCCATTGATATCGGGGTTCGTTAATCCTGTACGGCCGCCTGGACTAATATACGGCGTATTCTGATCGTTAGTGTGGAGATTGTAGTCATACTCACCGCCAAATTTAAAGAATCCTGATACGTTTGAGTGTAAATTGAAAGGAATCTTGAAATCCCCCTTATATACCTGGTCATTTTCCTTATAATCGGCACTAAATAGATTTATGGTGGCCAAATATGTTGCGCTATCACCGTTATACTTTAAATTATGTGCAAGGTCATCAGGAACTGTATTGTTCTGATCAGGAGGGGTTCCTCCTGTTTGAAAGAATTGGTAGTAGGGTGATCTAGGATCGTTGTTTCGGGAATAAGTATTAGCGGCTTTCAAAACGACTGACATAAATCCGAAATCGTTTGTAAATTCTAATGTATTCACTGCGACATCTGTATTTGCATTCCCTTTCCTGTATGTGAAGTTAATATTGTGATCATAATAATAATCTAAGATCGTTTGATAATTTTTATAATCAGAGTTCAACCTGCTTAACATATTTATAGACTTAATGGAGCCGGAAGGCAACTTGAAGTCAAGGATCAAGTTTCCGCCGTAACGGTTTCTTGTTTCAATATGGCGCTGTAGCGTTGTACTTATTACTTGAACGGGCTTATACCCGGTTATTGAATCAGGAGCGCTATTGGTAGCCGGGGTATATCCGGCAGTCATGTTATCTGCACTGCGATCGTATTGTTCCGCGTTTACGAGAAGATACACACCAAGAGCATCATCGAAGAAACGACCGCTTCCAGATGCCACCGCTCTGTAATTCCCGTATGTATCGCTCTTCTGTGTATAGCCGGATTGCCACAAAATGTCACCGTGAAATTCCGACGGGGCTTCCCTCAGTTCCATATTCACAATACCACCGATAGCATTGGCATTCATATCGGGAGTGAGCGATTTATAGACCTGGATCGTTTTGATCATATAGGGAGTTATCATGGAAATGTCAACGCTTCTGTCCTGATTGATTGAACCGGATGTCAGGCCCGGCAGTGAAGTCGCACCGATCTGAGTGCTTCCTGTAGATGCGAGCTTAATTCCACCAACAGAGACCGTGTTGTACTGAGGAGCTAATCCCCTGATCACAACTTTGTTGGCTTCGCCTGAACTCTGAAGAGTCGAGACACCCGGCAGGCGACTTATTGCCGCTGCCGCGTTGAAGTCCGGCAATTCCTGGATTCTTTCTTCAGAGACCACATTCATAATAGTATTTGCCGTTAATTGCTGGTTAATGGCAGCTTGTTGACCCCTTGCTTGCGCTGTAACTACTACCTCTATACCCATTATTGCATGAGGTGTTAAGCGAAAGTTTTCGTGTAGCGTTGCATTTTCTGTAATAGTAACCTCTCGAGTGATCGCATCATAGCCGATATATGACGCCTTCAACTTACATTTTCCTGTCGGAACTAAGCGCAAAGTGTAATTTCCATCCAGATCAGCAGGAGAACCAATGCTCGTATTTACGACGACAATATTTGCACCCGGAAGTGGGTCACCGGTTGCTTGATCAACCACCTGACCTTTGATTGTCCCGGATCCTTGTGCTAACGACGATTGGACTATGAAGATTGACAGAAATAAACATACACCCAACAATCTTCTGTAAGTATATCCAAGAGACATTTTGCCCTCCTCTTGAGTTTTCTCAATATTTTATTAATGATATTTTGTCATCCAAACTTTTTTTGACATCAATTTTTGTTCAGGAGTTCAGCACACTCATAGCTTAATACCGCTATTAAAATAATTTTGGGGCCTCGGATGTTGTAAATTGCCTGATACATGAATAGTACGTTTTTTTTGTCTTGCTGTCAATACGGTCGTCCCAAAAATCGCTATTAAATTTACCCCGCGTAAAACCAACCCTGTAGATGCCTTCGTGACAGTACCCGATTTATTCTAATTTCCAGCCGATTTCTTCATTAATTTCACAACCATACCTAATGCCGGTTTGGTACCCCCGCTGCAATCAAACCAGCAGGGGGTTATTGGTTCTACCTTTTACAGGTCAATTATTAAGCTATGAGTCTCCATCCGTTACACATCATAGAGCTTTGACAATTTGAATTTAAGATGCGAATTGCTTCCGGCGTTCAGCCAATTCATCTTGAATCTGAAGATTGAGTTTCTTGTCTATCCCGTAGAATAATAAGGCAACGACTCCAATGAAGAACGTGATACACGGGTAGATGCTTGCCGTCATGCGGATACCGAATAGAGCATTTTCTGCTTGAGCGACATTGGGGATATATCCGTACCCCGTGAGCAGCCACCCGCAGATAGCACCGCCGAGTCCCAGCCCCGCTTTTAGTGCAAACACAATACCCGCGAAGACAACGCCGGTGGCACGGCGCATAGTCTTCCATTCAGCATAATCGGCTACATCGGCCATCATCGCCCACAGTAACGGAATCGTTGGGCCATAAGCCAGAGATTTAAGAATGTTCAACACAAACGTGAGCCCAACTGCTTCCGCCGGTAATACAACGAAAAGTCCGGTAAAGAGCGCCGTTAGAGATAAACCTACGATAAAGACTTTCTTTTTACCGAACCGAACCGCCAATGCTTTTGAGAATAGCACACCAATGATATTCGCCAGCATACCACACATATTAAATAGGCTGAATCCTACCGATGAGACATTTGTGCGGCTTTCTGTCGCAATGAGTCCGAATGTATTGAGAAGATTATGCCACCAGCCCGACTGGCCCAGCGCATCGGTAGAGGAGGTTACCAACCCCCATGATTGCAGGAAATTGAACAATTGGTTTTTGTCCACGAAGTAAGTAAAATAGTAGAACATGCCGCTGCCCCACAAGGCGAGCGTACTGAAAAGGAACAGGGTCAAAACGAACATTGCGATCCATGGTACGTTTTTTATAAGGGCGGCGAAGTCTTTCTTTGCCGACGATTTCTGCTTCGGATCCGGGTGAATGCGTTCACGGGCACTCAAGAAAGTGATGACGATGAATATGATGCTGAGAATCCCAAATAGCCCAATCGTCAACGACCAGCCTTTAGCGTTGTCGCCTTGTCCTAACTTGGCGACCATAGGCAGAGTCAAACCTTGCACCACCAACGCCGCCGTCATGGCAAAGAAGAAGCGATAGGAAGAGAGACTGGTGCGTTCATTTACGTCGCCGGTCATCACGCCATTGAGGGCCGAGTATGGCAGGTTATTGACGGAATAGACCGTCATCAGAAGAATATAGGTGACATAAGCATAAATAAGTTTTCCCGTCCCGCCGAAATTCGGAGTTGTAAACGTTAAGAAGAACATGAGTGCAAACGGTATCGCCGACCACAGAACCCATGGGCGGAATTTTCCCCATCTTGTATTCGTGCGATCTGCAACAACGCCCATGAACGGGTCAAAAATCGCATCCCAAAAGCGTCCTACCAGCAGCAGTGTGCCTGCAGCCGCTGCAGTAATGCCGAAGACATCCGTGTAGAAACCCAGCTGAAAGATCAGCATCGTTTGAAACACGAAGTTAGCGGCTGCGTCTCCGAAGCCGTAACCAATTTTTTCTCGTACAGAAAGTTTACCCGTTGTTGTCTGCACTATCTGCTCCAAAGATTATTTTATATTACGCGTAAGATAATTTTTATTAAATTCTGATTCCCAGAAGAATTACCTACCATAAACTTAAATTAACCCTGTTCTACTATATGTTCCATATTTAAATTAAGAAAAGCAAATTGTTCAGGTGTAGTCTTTAACTCTGATCAAATTTCAGAAATAAATCAGTGACAAAAGATTTCAATTTTTGAGCGTTTATTTTCGTCGTGCCTGTACGCTCTTGAAGTTCTTTTATAAATTGCAGCACTATCTGTGTCAGTACCGCACCCGGCCTGGGATAAGCAGCTACAATATAATGTGGCCCTGCGGTTAATTCTCCCGCTTCTTTTTCTAATTCTGCTCTCAGATTGTCGGGTGATATTAAAGAATTAGCATGCTGGAAGATAACCTTATCCATTGCCTTATATACTTCTTTACTCTCTTTGACCAGACCATAATAATCAAGAAGCTGTGCAAAAACATAATTTGATGTCGTATAGACGTCTTGGCCCTGTTCCGATTCTACCGCTTTCCCGTCTTCTGTCCGGCACATAGCCCAGCCCATAGTGGTCCGGTTATTCTTATAAATTGTCTTGAGGATTTTTATTGCTCTCTCGTCCGAAACAAAGGGCTTCTCTCCTATTGCAATCAGATACCACAGGGCATCCAACTGATTAGTCCAAACATCGGTGTTTGTTTTTTTCGTAATAGTGTCATAACAGGTAACGTAATACTGCAACCTTCTGCCTTTTTTGTTTTTCTTATCTCTCCATAATTTCTCAAAAGCCGCAGAAGCTTTTTCAAAACTCGCTTCATATTGTTTTTTTGCCGGCTCATCCTCCATCATACCAGCCATTATTATCATTGCTTGACAGCCGGCCATGAAGGTAGTCGCATCGTAGCTATCTAGGCCAAACAATGTTAAATTATCAAATGTATTTTTAACTTCATGCGGATTACCCTCGGGGATACCGTCTCCGTCTATATCAAGTGTTTGCAAATATTCCAATCCAAATTTCAGCGTCTGCCAATTCTTTTTTAGAAATTCTGTATCACCCATGAATTTAGCGTTGCGCAGTACCCTGATTGCCAGCTTGGGGAAAAGATCCACCCAGTAGTTATTATTATACCAGGCATAATCACTGACATTGCGCAGGGCATGACCTTTCACCAAAGCGCCTAAGTCATGTGCCACGCTGCCCTTAATCTTGAAAGTATCTCTTATCTGGGTCAGTGACTTGCCTTCGTATTCTTCCGGATGCTCTTGAAAATGTTTTCTGGCTTCGACAAATGACCCATGGAGATGATAAAACCGCTGTGTGAGATCTTCCGCCAGAATTGAGTCAATAAACCTCTGGCAGAGTTCTTGTTCTACATTGGGAAATAGTACGAGCAGCACCATCGAATACCAATCAACATCAGAAGGATCAATATAAGCGTAATCAAAACATTCCAGGAACCGGGCTCTATCATTGCCATCATCGTCTTCAACCCAGACTGCGGCATTTGACAGGGGAAAACTAAATTCGTTTAAGATCAACCGGGTTAATCTCAAAGCACCATCTTTATCATTCTTATAGGAAGGACTTTTCCGTATATAATCAAAAATCCTGCTTTGGATTGTTAGAGCACGGTTCAGCCATTCAGAATAATTATCCAGGGCGAATTTTGCCATATCCACAGCCCTGGTTTCTTTATTCTTGAAACTTTTTACATATTTACGTTCAAAATTTTTCCCATCAATAAACCGCTGTTGAGGGAAATCCAAAACGATGGCAAGCGGTATCGTCATGGTTGCCTTCGGCTTCAATGTAAAAGTAACACTTATGGCCGACCCATAATCTTGATTCAATATTGGTGCTCTCTTTTCGTAAAAGCTTCCATCATCATTCAACAATAAATCCTGTTTAAGCCTATTTAAGCAAAAGTAAGGTTGGGTATCTATTGTCACGCCGCTTATTTCCGGTACGGCAATGACCATCCTGTCCGCGCATTCCTTGCTTCCCATGACCACTCCCCTGATGGCTGCAGATTTAAAATCTTCATGGACATGGTCTTTCACCGGTGTCGAACATAAATAGACAGTGTCCTGATCCTTTGGCTTTAATTCTTTTTCTTGAAGATTTGCAAGGGACGGTCTGGGGAATACCAGAGTAATTTGTTGATCCTGGCTTGAAGTATTCTCGACCTCATATTCCTCTACACCGATAGGCATCAGGGCCGGGACATCTCCGGATAAGAAGGGGGAAATCATTCTTCTTGTCACATTAACCTTCCCCAGTTTATATGTAAATTCCGCCAAAGGTGTAGCAATAGAAATAGAAGTTTGCTTTTCAGATATTGCAGGATGATAATAATTTTTTAAGGCAGGTACATCATCAGGACCTTCAACCGCCTCGGGATCTTTTGCTGTGAGCATAACAAATTTATCACCCCCGCCTGCCAAGCCCTGGCGGGCAGGAACACGGATAAATGGCGCAGAGCCTAATTGAATTGCGTTCTGATTTAACAAGATCAGTCTGCCGGCATTATTAAGTCTATTGTATAAACCATATGGAGATATGCCTATTGAACAAGTAGGTGCACCCTGAAGCGCAATGGTATGAGGGAATAGAAGAGTTTTTGACATTCCCTGAAAATGGACCGCCATTTTATTATCAACATAAATCTTACTTATTTGTGATCCTGATATTGTATAAACGTCTTTTATTTTTAAACTAGAAGATTTCGGCATATGATATTTTCTCTTTACTAAGTTGTTTAAATTTCTGTTAAGCAGCATCCAGGGTTCTTAACAATATGATAAGTCCAGAGTTTTCTTCTGGGGCGCCGGTTTTTTTACAGCACTTTCCTGTTGAACACCAAGCGCTACGGGCAACTTCGTTTTAGGCGAGGGCTTGATTTTCCCAAAAAGCACTCCGACTGCGGCCCTTATAGAATCAGGCGTTCCGCTGAAATTGCAGACCGCAACGTCGGCCTCATTTGTCGTGCCTTCCACATACGGGTAGTTTGTCACAACGACTACTTTTTTACCCGCTTCTTTGAGCTTCTTGATAAGCAGCCGGTTATTGCCCGTCTTTACGATTCGGGCGTAATAATTTGTTATAACGACAAGGTCCACCTGCTTGGCAAGCTCGAGGCACTCTGCAATCTCATCATCGGTCGCGGCAAAGTCGGTATCGACCAGAATCATATTTTGCGTATACTCCACCATATCCTCGGCGAACATATGTTGGTGCATATAAGGATCTTTTCCGCAGAATTCATAGGGAATACGCTGCTCGATAACCAGCATTTTCTCCTTAGGACTCAAAGGCAGCATTTTTTGATCATCGCGCATTACGATCAGGGCTCTCTTGGCAACATCCCAGGAAAAATCTATAACAGGTTTGCTCATTGCGTAGGCCTGAGCTTTTTTTGGATCCTTCTTCCCGGCTGTCTCAAACAGGCCCTGGTCGTACTTCATCCTTAAAAGATGCGTCACGGCTTCATCGATCCTCTCTTCGGAGAGTTCGCCCGATTCGACAGCTTGCTTGACTCCAAAGAAGCACTGCGATCTCGATTCATCATCAGCTTTCAAAAGTATCGTATCACACCCCGCCTTAATCGCCAACGCGCAAGCCCTCGGAAGAGGCCATTGTTTGAGGATTGCAGCCATGCCGATAGCATCGGACACAATAACTCCATCGAATCCAAGTTCCTCTCTTAAAAGACCTGTAAGGATTTTTTCTGACAGAGTCGTAGGGAATTTATCGTCATAGGCGGGATAAACGGAATGCCCCGTCATAATGGCTTGTACTCCCGCGGCTATTGCAGCTTTGAACGGATACAATTCCACTTCCTGCATTCTTTGTTTGTCGGCTCTGATTACATCCAGCACATCATGAGCGTCGGTTGCCGAATCACCTCTTCCGGGAAAATGTTTTGCGGTTGCCGCTATGCCACCGTCCTGAAAACCTTTCAGTAAAGCGACAGCGTGTTTTGCACAAGTCTCAGGGTCGTCACTAAAAGATCTTATTCCAATTTCAGGGTTCTTCGGATTGATATTTACATCGCAGACCGGTGAATACATCTGCGTAACGCCAATAGCACTCAATTGTTTGGCAATGGTCAAACCGATTTTATAAGTCAGCTTTTCATCGCCGATGGCCGCCATGCCCATTGGAGGCGGAAACTGCCTAATTCCACCGGCCATGTAATCGTTTTTAAAATCGCCTTCAAAATCAATGGTCATATGGAGGGGAATCCTGGAACGCCTGCTCATTGCTATTTTCTGTAATTTATTCAAGTCCTTCGTATAATCTTCCGGCGTTATGCTGATGCCAAAGGATTTGCCGGCAAAATAGGTATTTGATATGGTAAAATAACCCGGCGGCTTTTTAAAATTCTGATCTATCTGGGAATTACCCCAGTAAAGGTTTTTGCAGGTCTCAACCGCATAAGGTTCGAGGCAAAGACCGCCGCACTGCAACCTTGTGATTTGTTCGATTCCGCTCGGCGTTATCATTGCGCCGCGCCTGGTAAACGTTAAAAGCTGGCCGATCTTTTCTTCCAAACTCATTTTTGATAATTTTTTACCGATAAATGCATCTCTTTTCGTATTGCTTTTCTTTACCATTTTCTATCTCCTGTTTTTCTTGTTTATGATTCCCATTTACCCCGGTTATAGGGCCCGACCCAGAATCCTCGTTCGTTCTTCCAGCCGGTCTCGTCAATTTTCAGATCTTTTGTTTTCCATCCCGCCTTAATACGCCTTGTCAAATCGTCGAACCCTTTATTCCAGGTAAGACCATCAGGAACGGTAACGTTCATACTTCCGGCGGCGTTTGCATATCTTAAGCAGGATTCGATTGTATGGTTCCAGACAAACGCGGAAAGGAATCCCGCAATTGCCGAATCACCGGAACCCAGCGCTCCTACAAATTTTTCCTCCTGATAAACAGGGAACCAGAGCTCGCGATTAGCCCAGTTTTCAAGATCGGAACATCCTGCCGCACCCATTTTCTTAAGCCGGTCCTGGTCGGCCGTCCTGACATATAGGCCTCTGTGGCCGCATTTGATCATTGCTACTGCCGTACCCATTTTTATTAAATCACTTCCCATCGTGGAAATCTCTTTTACGGTCATATGGTCAAGTACGCTCTCTTTGGGTCCGAGCTTCGCCTTTTTTTCAAGAAATTTTTCTTTATAAAGAAAATAAAATATCTCTTCCGCACTGGGAACCATAAAATCCGAAAGGGGTACCCACTCTTTAAGAATTGCAAACCAGTCGATTTGACCTGCATAACTATTTACATCGGGAAGCGAAAGATCGAGCGCAGTTGTAGTTCCTAACTCTTTGGTCTCTTTGAGAATTTTTGTCAATTCACGACCTGTGTTTTCATACAGCTTTCTCATCCAGGGCGGATAACCGAATAGCATCAGTTTTGAACGCCGAACAAGATCGAAATCCATATCGTCATAGCCGAATGTGTCGTTGGCTCCACAATGATGAAGGTAAAAACGATCTATGCCGGGTATGCATATAGCAATGGTATATGATGTGGATTCACCGTCAACCATTTTGATCCCCTTAAAATGCCCTTCGTGCTCTTCATACCAGCTAAGGATCTCTTTACCAAAATCATCATCCCCAATCTTGCCGATTAATTCAGTTTTTACGCCGAGCCGGCGGATGGATACGCCGGCATTCGTAACAGGACCTCCCCCCACAACGACGCATTCACCCATGTTAATCATTTTGCCGGGTACAAGGACGTCTGTAAGGTTATCCACCTTACCGTCAATTGTAAAAGCAGGTATTAAGTCGAGGCAAGTATGCCCCGCAGCTACGATTTCGATATCTTTTTTATTCACCACACTAAGTTCCTTATGATACAATTCTACATGAAATAATTCTGCATGTCTTTTTGGCGTTACTAAATCGACAGTGCAGGATTTCTATATTGATGTTCACCTAAAACGTTATTTAACCTAACCATCTGTGTTCCGGACTCACGGTCTTGAGCTATCTTGGCAACCGCATCAAAGGCGGGTTTCTTTTTAAGGTGACGGTCGAACAATAGAGGATAATCGGTGCGTCCGATAACGGGCCAATCATTACGCCACGATTGTCCATCGTGAACTCCCCATACAGTCACCCGGTTAAACTTATCCCGATGCTTACGAAAAAACGAAAATAATTCGGCGTATCGATTTGCCAGATCTTTTTGAACAGAGTAGGGCAGGACATGGATGTATGGATTTAGCTTCTTCTGTAATTCTGAATCCAGGGTTAAAAGTTCCTTGTACAAATAATCTTCAGCAAAAGGAAGTACGCTTAAATCCATCTCCGTAATCATCAACTTAACTCCCAATTTGGAAAGAGCCCTTATGAAGTTCTCAATCTGTTCGAAACTAGGATAGTCCAGACCCCAGTGTCCCTGTATGCCGATGCCATCTATGCGAACGCCTTTCGACTGCAAATCCTGGATCAACCGGACGACGCCGTCGCATTGATGTTCCTTCCACAGATTATAATCATTGTAATAGAGCTGAGCGTCGGGATCGGCCTGACGGGCGTATTCAAAAGCCTTGAGCACATAATCTTCGCCGATAATTTCGAGCCATTTGCATTTTCTGAATTGGCCATCAGGTGTGATCGCTTCATTGACGACATCCCAGCCATGGATTCGGCCTTTGTAACGGCCCATCACCGTGAATATGTGATCTTTCATCCGTTCAAGCAGCAACTCGCGGCTTATGGGTTTGCCCGACTCGTCCTGGAACACCCAGTCCGGCGTTTGATAAAACCAGACGAGAGTGTGGCCGATTATATGCATTTTGTGCTCCTCACCAAAAGCCACATAACGGTCCGCTGCTTCGAAATTATATCTGTCCGGTTCCGGATGAACCTCTTCCCATTTTAAAATATTCTCAGGTGAGATGCTGTTAAAATGTTTTTTCACAAGGTCGAGGGAGTATGGTTCTTTTCCCAAAATCTGATCTAGATTGAGAGCAACACCGATATAAAAGTCATCCTTAAACAAATCTTTCAAGACAAGCTGATCGTCATATTTGGCACCGATCGCAGTAACAGACCCAAGGAGTTTTGGAAAAAAAGAAGTAAAAGCTGTTTTAATTCGGGTTTTCATTTTATATTCAGGCACTTCTTCTCGTACCGCCTCTCGGCTTCGTAATTAATCTCCGTTCATTCTGAGGTTTGTAGACAGAAATTCAGACGATGATCAAGAAAATATAGTGTTGTTCCAACATCGATCTGGAGATGCCAGTCGAAATTAGCGCCTGCGGAGTAAGTATTTTAGTCCTCCCAATGCGAGCACACCTTTTCTTCCAATTTTACAAAAATTCTACCCTCAAGAGAAACGTCACACAGTTGCTCTTGTCCATAAAGCTTGGTATTGCCCTCTGAGATTTATACCGGTTCAAATGAAATTGAATCGTTTCAATATAATAAAAAATAATTCTAAATGTCAAGCCAAAAATCCGTCGCGCAGGTTTATGTTTTTATTGAAAAATACCCGGATGGCCTTAACTCAAATGCCTACATAGTCTTAATAATCAGTATTAAATTCCTCTTCCCTACTCGAAGTACGTGACGTTCAAATGGTCTCCCAAATCAACTTTTCTGTACCATTCAACTCCAATCGATTCGAATAAAGTCATGAATATTCGCAATTTAGTTCATAAACCATACTCATTTAAGAATAGCTTCGTTTGATCTAAAGTGGGTAGAACCAGCTCCACGAAATCCGATTCATTAACAGGTATCATTTCAATATCCTGTAGGATGATATTGAACCATTCGTCTTCCTTAGGATCGCGGATCACCCGGCCCGTATTTATTGCCTCCGCAACGAGTGCCAATGCTTTGAGGCAACCCCGCTTCGTTGCGTCGATATAGTTTTCTCCTTTGACAATTTCTTTCGAGATTTCTATAACATTATCGGGCGAAAGCACAAATGCCTGCGGATCGAAATAGACATCCGAATTGATAAAGAGTTTTTGGAGTTGAAGTATCTCGCCCTTTCCACATATAACTGCCTGGTTCATAAGCCTTGTGTCATATTCAAGTTGTTCAAGGTATACTGTAGGCGCCATCCCTGAGAGCAATTTAATATTTTGAACCGTCTCGTTGCTCCATAGATCAGCACAGGCTGCGGCGATATTCCCCAGGGGACTGAAATGAGCACAGGCGGAAGTTTTTCCTTCCATTGAAATCGGAATGCCTGTAATCGCCTTCAGGTACGGTCCTTCGTATGCGCAGTCCTTATTCGGACCTCGCGCTCCTTTCTCGACTGCCACCAGCGTCCGTACGACAGTGGCTACCCTTGCGATCGCAGCAAAAATCTTAGGGATATATTTTCTCTCGGCCAGTACCATAGCCGTATTGCCGAATGCACATGCCGTATCACCTCCGGCGATTTTCCCCGTACGGGAAGCAATCTCTACTATTTTTCCCCAGAGCATCTGCATGTCGCGCACCCCCAATACCGACTGGCTGAATATAAATTGTTTCATATCACACATCATAAGCGCGTCATCGGAAATTTCTTTTCCTCCGGTCGATTCGATCGACAACATATCTCCTCCGGCCCGGGCTCCTCTCTCGAATAACTCCAGCATTGGTTGCAGCAGATGGGATGTCCTCTGCCTGGGCGGCCTTTCAAACTCACGCAGATCGTTTGGAGTCAATCTGATTTCGCTTTTCAAACCATGCTGCACATAATAATTTTCACAGATTTCATTCATGACTTTTACCAGTTCAACACCTATATCGGGCGTTTGCGTCATTTCGGTCAGGGTCTCGAACTCGAGTATTACTCCTCTCGAATGAAGATGCACGGCATGCTCGAGCGCATCCGTAACTATCTGGCGATAGTGGCCTTTCACCTCTGATAAGGTTTCATTATTTATTTGCATCGGGGGTAAAGTAAAATTCAATTCGGGATATACAAATCCGCCTCCGATGACCAATCCCCGTGGAGTTGTAACAGGATGCGGAGCATACCCAAAAATCAGGTCCTCCGCTTTTTCGATTGTTAGTTTACGATACATCATATTTTATTATCTATCAATTAATATTTATCCGTTAAAACGTTCCCATTTTGTTGGAAAACGCGATCCGGTTTATTTCATGAGCAACATTTTATTCACCTTGCTGTATTTGAGTTTCCCGGCCTCGTCATTCGCAGTAAACTTCGCAAAGTAGATACCGCCTGACATCGATGATGCATTCCATATTGCCGTATAATATCCGGCTTCGATATTCCCATTTACCAGAGCGGCGACTTCTCTCCCAAGGATGTCGTACACAACCAGCGATGCGTGAGAAACAACCGGAACAGCGAATCTGATCTCAGTCGAGGGATTAAACGGATTGGGATAATTTTGATTGAGCACATACTCGGTCGGGATTTGTGTTTTATCATGTTCAACCGCAACCACAGCGCTCCCCTTCCCGCTGACGGAAAGCGTATCCGGCGAACCCAATGCATTATGCGTAAAAATGATGAGGCCGGATTGACTCGACGTATCCTGAGGTGTAAACGTTACTATAAGATAAGTACTTCCCAACGGGGCAAGTATCATCGTTGCAGGCGCAAAAGTGAAACGCGTATTGGTTGATGAGATTGCCGTTACTTTTAGTGTATCGGTGCCAGGGTTGGAAACAAGGACACTGTCTTTCTTTGTAGAACCAATTGATACTGTAGTGAAATTTATTGCAGTTCCCGAAAGAGAGAACACTGGTACAGGCACAGCGCTTCCCTTTCCGTTGACAGCGAGTGTATCCGGTGAACCCACTGCGTTATGTATAAAAATGATAGAGCCGGATTGGGTCAAGGTATCCTGAGGTGCAAACGTTACTATCATATAGGCACTTCCCAAGGGTGCAAGTGTCATTGTCGCAGGCGCAAAAGTGAAGCGCGCATTGGTTGATGAGATTGCCGTGATCCGCAGTGTATCGTTTCCAGGATTGGAAACAAGCACACTATCTTTCTTTATAGAGTCATTTCGTATCGTTCCGAAATTGATTTCAGGTGCCGACAGAGTGAACACTGGTGCAGTACTGGAACCATTCACGATGGCATAACTAACACCGTCATACCAAGTGCGGACGCTTCCTGTGGGAGGAATTAGTGTGCCTGTTCTGATCGTGTCATCGTCGACGAAAACATCAAAGGTGTTGTTTGCCAATACCTGGACGCGTCCGACATACGCCTGATAGAGGAATGTATTGTCGCTGCCGGAGAGATCGAGCGTGCTTTCATGGTCGCCATTTTCAACTTCCTTACACGCCATCTGCCGGAATATTTGCATATGACTGGTATCGAGTCCTGCCTTGATCCGCCAGTCTGTACTCTTAGTAGGATTTCCCCAGAAGTTGACCCACATATCATAAACCCCCGTGACCGGTATTGTAACCTGCGTCTTGAGCATAGGTGCATTTTCACGGTTAACCTCTGACGATGTGAAAACAGAACCGCCGTTGCCGCGACCCGTTCGTTGATGCCATTGGTTGTCCGCTGGTCCTGCACTCGTATCAGGTCCGGTGGTTGTCAATGGTGCACCCGTGGCAAGAATTGTGTTTGCGGTTGTGGCGTCTACATAGGTCATTTTACTCAACGTTTCCGTAGGCCGATCCAGAATGCCGACAATTGCTGCATTATAACTTTGAGCGGCGGTATACGTTCCCCTCCACCAGAGTAAGGCGGTATTGTTTGCGTCCCACGCAGGGACGATCGGCCGAAGGTTATCGCGGACAGATTTCTGCGTAACCGGTGTCCATGTCCACGTTGCTCCATGATCAGAAGTGACTCCTTTATATATTTCATGAACGATCAGGTCAGAATCATTTCGGGGATCGTAGGGTGTTGATATATAGATGGTATTCGGGTCATTAGGGCACAACGCTCCCAAACCTGTATAATCCTGCTCACTGGAATAAAGTTTTTTGCCGGCTTTGCCCAGATATGTATAAGTCCAGCTCTGGCCATCATAGCGGCAATAAAGATAACAATGGTCCGGATCCTGCGAAGGACTACTTGGATTATCATTCACGCGTGCTTTGATGAGAGCTGCAATCGTACTGTCGGCATATCTCTGGACATCGATATTCCAGCAACGTGTCATAGTCATACCGTTGACCACGGTACCGGTAATAAAAACCGGCGTATAACTCTGAGGTGTTGTGGGAACTTTGTCAAAAATTGTACTGTCGACGAGTGTTCCATCTGATTTGAATGTCTGGCCATTTTTGATGTAGCCATGATAAATGCTTGTGTTATAGTCGCGTGGATGATATTCGGTACAAGTAAAATCAATACGATCGACGCTGTTATCGCAATATTTAAAGTATCCATTGACATATCCGATGTTCGCATTATTCGTGAGGAATCCACCATACGACCATGTATCTCCCAGATTACTTGAAATCATGAGATTCTGGCCGCCATGACCGTTTCCTCTGGCGAGGTTGTATGTGCGATTCTCCGAAGGGAGGTAATGGATATTGGAATACGTTGTGGCAAAATCGGTGCCTCCCGGTTGAGTGCTCCAATCGAACACCTGTTCTGTACTCCAAATATTTCCATCAAATATGCGGTAGAAAGTGAGATTATTATTGTTATGTCCGGTATACATTGCTAAATATTTCCCATCCGGCCGGACAAGAAATGCGGGTACATTGTGATCGTCACAATAAAAAACGCTCCCACCACCTTCTTTCAAGATATATCGCTGGATTAATCCGGTTTGAAGATCAAACATTACCGCGTCAATATTCCCCTCGCGCAGTGATCCGCCTACACCCGATCGGCTTGCGTCGGAACCGAGAATTATCTTATCGCCCGCGATATCGACAACTGCCCGCTCATCCTGATACCAGCACCAGGCGCCGTTGTCATTGAATTGAATTAAATTGCCCTTCACCAGATCCCGCGCATTCTGGCCAAGAGCACTCATTACAAATAAAACGGTCATGATAACTACACTAGTTAATAATCTATAACGATTTATCTGCGTCACGTTTATCTCCCCTTCTCTTGTCAGGTTGTTCTCCCCCAACAGAAATTTTATTTTTCCCTGGCAGAACTTCTCTTTTATTTTTATTGTCAATCCCCAGTACTGTTCAATAATTCGTTTGCTGCATTTACCAGATAAATATAAATTGATCCCATACTGATTACATATTCATTCTCTCCCCACAGGAAGGGCCAGTCTTCTTTATTTTCAGGATAATCCGGTTTAAGAATAAGGACTCCCGGGACTATACCGCCGGCAATGAATGAATAATCGGCACGGTTGTTCCCGTAGGCGATTCTCTTCGATTGAGTTCCTACAGCCGAGACGAACGAAATGTCGGAACCCGGGTGGCATCCAAAAATATAGTTCAAGCCATTGAAAACATATTCCTTTCCAATAATCTGGGGAAAAGATTTATGCAAAAAATAATTCGTCAATGAAAATCCCATAACTGCTCCTACTCCCCCCCAGTTACCGGTGGTAATAGGGACACCGAAAGGATTCTGTTCCTTCAACTTATCAAAGGTATATTTATAGTCCCTGACAAGATCTTCAATTTCTTTTGAATACGCCTCATCCATATAAGGTATGGCGCGAACAACCATCCCGGCAATGAAACCGAATCTATTTTCAATTTTTGGCAGCAGCTCGTTTATTCTATATGCGTACCTCGTTTCTTTCGTGCATAGTAAAAGTTCAACACTCGCCTGCATTTCCTCTATCTCCAACGAACCTCCGGCGGTGTTCCCGTGATAAAAAATATTCGGCTCATGGCTGTGTTCTTCGTCCCACGCTTTTCTTGCGGTTGCCAGACATTCATCAGCCAGCGTGTCATTGTATCCATGAAGTGCGCGACTCGCCGCGGCGAGTGCAGCAATTGAACCATAATTCAACGGAGTTGATTTACTGGTAAATGCCCATCGATCATCGAACGTGCCGCTTGTGAATCCATCAGTCTCGAGCGGTTTCAGCTTGGAATTGTACACAAGATTGTCCGTAATTGATGCTGCATCACCCAGGTGCGTATATTGTGAGAGATTGGACACTATGATGCCCGGAATTGCGTGACCGACAGCCCGATGTTGAGCTATAAGAGCAAGCGTGCCATGCTCTATCTGTTGAAGAAGGTCGGGAATTCCATCGGGACGATGTATTTCCACATAGCGTTTTTGCTGGTCTATTGTTGTTTCATCCCGGCGTAAACCGAAGGTCTCCCACACGTGGACCAGATTTAATACTGTATAATATTGAGTCTGAGTCCGGATATCGTGATCGCCGGCATCATACCAGCCTCCGATATTTAGACCGGGAATATGCTCGCCCGGTTTATACGGCGTATCCGTTGTCGGACCCTGCGCGTACAGATCGAAATGATCATGATTCACCGGAGCCTGCAATGCATCATCAAGATGAGACGCGCCATGCCAGATCCGATACGCTTCCCTGACTCTCATATGATCCATCTGAACCGGGAAAAAAACATCGAGAGTCGGGTGCCATGCATTTTTATAAATATCGGCTGCTATTCTGAATGGCTTTGTTCGAACTGAATTATATTCAATGACGTACAGGCCGCTCTCTTTTACGGACGAGAAATCAAAGGTAGAATAATTGTACCGGAGATACCCGCCCCAGGTTTTTAGATCGCCCTTAAATATTTCGACGAATTCTCCATCCTCACGTACCTGAAGCAAGCGCGCCGACTGGAGTGAAGTATCGTTTTTATCTAATTCAATCACCGCAATTTTTATTTGATCGGGATGATATCCGATCTGTGAATGCGCAATCACCGGCGGCCGCGTCCAGCCCGGAATTGTACCGGCTTCGAGAAACCATTCGATTACTTTACCTGATTTTCCGGAAGGAAGAAGGCTGCGAATCACAAACCAGCCGTTCTGTGCCATGTTGCGGCCATCATATAGAAGAAGCTCGCTGTCTTTGGTTTTGATGGTAATTCGTCGAGCCGGATCTTCCGGGGCAAGTATAAAAGATTTCCCCGATGCGATCGGCAGGGGTTCAACCTTACTCGACCCCTTTACTTCCATGGGTCCAGTAGGATATAATGGGAAAATGCCGCTTTTACCATCCACCAGATATGTTTTTTCAAAATACGCGGAAGGAAGAAATTCAAAATTGAACCCGGCACAGCCTTCAAGTTCTTTAGGTATCGGTTTTTCAAGATTAACACTTAGAAGAATGCCTCCGTCATGTGCCTGGGCTTTGATCATGTATGCAAAGGCATATGCAGGATATTGTAAAAAAACTTCAATACTACTATCTTTTTTATTCACTCTGCGTTCTACGAGTCGCGGAATGGAATCCCATTGTGCGGGTGTAGGACTGAGTCTCACATCGCCGTTAGTTGCTGTACGCACCCCATGATGGATAATTTCAACTCCGCTCATTTTTGCATCGCCGAAATTGCTGTCGTACCAGTTATTGAAAACCAGTACATCGAGCCCACGTGTCTCAAAATATCCGAGATTATTTAACTTCAGATCAACGACGGGAATTTGAGCTTGACAGAATCCAATGAAAAGAAAATTAGATATTAAAAGGAGAATCGATTTCCCTGCCTTTAAAAACAATAGATGCCTTTGAGTAAATATCATAATATCCAAAAGTGACTAATAAAGATATACATCTGTAATATCCGCTGAACGATTTACTTTTGCAGTTGCAGCACCTCTGTACCGGCCAGCAATATCGCGCCAATACCATGGACATCATTGAGCGGCGTCGGTCGTTGATAGTAAAATTGCAGATCCTCACTGACTCCGGTTCCGGTGCAAATACCTCCGATCTGTCCGTCCGGATGTATCTTCGAAATCACTCCCTGCCATCCCTGCAGAGCGACCGAAATAAAACTCGCATCGATATACCCTTTATTGACGGCTCGTGCCGTCACATACGTGAACATCGCACTACAGGATGTTTCCAAAAATGAATCCGGTTTGTCGAGCAGTTGATGCCACAGGCCTTCGCTGCTTTGATACCGTGCGATCCCTTTGATGTGTCGTTGAAGAAGGAGGAGCAATGTATCACGCTGAGGATGATTGTTCGGCAATCGATCGAGTAAATCGATTTGTGCCAACAGTGCCCACCCATTCGCACGCCCCCAGTAGGCAATACCCGGACGCTGGAGATCTGAATACCAGCAATGATGCATGAGTCCAAGCTCCCCGTCAAAAAGGTATTTATGGAGGTTGATAACCTGCCGGGCTGCATCGTCGAAATAGCGGCTTTCACCTGTCAATTCACCCATACGGGTCAGGAACGAGAGTCCCATGTACAGATCATCCGCCCAGAGTGTCCATTTTCGCGGGAACGACCGTACAAGAGTACCATCCTCCATTCGATTTTGTGTTACTGATATATGTTCGGCAACCTGATCGATATATGCGCGATAGCGATCCTGCGGATCACGGCGGTACACTTCAATGACACTTGCACCCATAGCACCGCAGTCGTCCAATTCTTCCATAATGAACCGCTGCCCGAAAGGACAGTTCCACTTCCCTTCGCCTTTATACTTTTTTTCAAAATATTTGTAGTGATCGAAGCTAAAAGCGATATTCCTGTACGAAAATTCGGCGTATGCCGGCTCCCGAAGTACATCGGCCAGTCTGATCATCGCGATATTCAGAACGCCGTTCCAGTACCGCCAATCGTTATAGGGACTTTCCAGCCCTATCTGAATATCCGGCGATGCATCTTCGGGAGTGCTATATCGCTGTCCGCTCTTCTGATCTACAAACAGGAATGTCGCGTCCCTGAGGATCATCGAGGCAATGGTTCGGAGCCTTTCCTCGGTAGCTGACGAATCCTGTGTCATCACAGGCATGCCGCATGAAGAAAATACCGGAACTATGAGAAGGAGAACAGAGTATAAGATTCTATCCATTATTTTCCTGAAATACGGAAGACAAAACCATCATTCGGTCTCAGGGTAATTATCAGCGGTTGCGATAAATCGATATTATCATTCCTTATTTCAAAAGAACGATCATTTTTACCGCCGGTTATAAGCAGACTTGCCCCGGGATCTTTAATAAAACCAATATTCATCTCCAGTTTTTTTTCAATAGATTCGCCATTGATGCCGGCTATATACCAGACATTTTCTTTCCTCCGGGCGATAACTACGTATTTACCGGGGTACCCATCGATGAATTTTGACTCGTCCCATGCTACCGGAACATCTTTCAAAATCTGTCGTATTTCAGCCGGTACTTTAGCTATTCCTTCAGGCACTTCGGCAAAGTGCTGAACACCCGAAAAGAAAAGTACGGATAGAGCCAGCTCGAAACCATTTGTGGTTCTCCTACGAATGTTTGGCACCTCACTAAAACACACAGGAGTGAAATCCATCGGATCAAAAAGATTGCGTGTAAACGGAATTACCGTGCAATGACCGGCTTCCCTGTCGGCATTAAGCTGCTCAAAGGTCACATACTCAAATCCCCTGATCGCCTCCATCGAGACAAGATTTGGATAGGTGCGCTGCCATCCTCGTGGTATGGTAGAACCATGGCAATTTACCATGAGTCCGTTTCGGGCTGCATCTTCGATAATATCCTGATAATAGACCATCATCGACTGGCCATCGGCACCAAAAAAATCGACCTTTATTCCTTTTACTCCAAGTCCTCTTAATTTTTTAAATTCGGCATCACGAAGTTCTTTCGTAAGCAATTTATCGCGCGGTGTATATGGTGTGGTGTTCCAACTGCCGGCCGAATTGTACCAGGCAGTAATACCAACGCCCTTCGATGCTGCATAATTACAGAGTTCACCGAGTTTTTCATATCCGATTTTCCGGTCCCAGTCGGCATCAACCAGACAATACTCCCATCCCATCTCGGCGGCATAATCAACAAATCTTTTTTGCACATGAAAAACAGTCGAATCATCCTTAAATAATACCCAGCTCCAAGATGATCTGCCGGGCTTTACAAATGAAATATCCGAGAGTACAGATGGTTTCGCAAGATCTGTGCCCAGAGTGGATTCTACCAGAGTCCCGAGATTGTTGGCGAGTGTAATGATTCGCCACGGCGTATACCAGGGCATTTTCGATTCGGGGTTAAGGGAACCTCCCGGAAAGACTTCAGCTTTTTGTGGAAATCCGATCCTAAAACCGGTGCTATCGTGAATTAACCTGCATGCGCAATAATTGCGATCCGGTGCGGTTTCAGCCAGCGCAATCCAGTAATTTCCCGATTTAAATAATGCAGGAAATACCCATCCGGCTTCGTTATCGGGTAACTTCATGATATTAATATCATAAAAATAATACTCCTCATAACAGGGATTAACTGAATTCCATCCCGACTTTGCTGCCGACATCGGTTGAATCCATGCATGTGTGTTGTCGTCAAAACTGAAGCGTGTGAGCTCGTCGCTTATCCTTTTAATTTCACCGTTTTTCCCCGGGAAATAGTACCGGAAAGCAACGCCATCATTTGAAACCTGAAAAATAATATCAAATTCTTCATCTTCCCTGTTCTTAAAATGGAAGACTTTTCTGTTTCCCCGATATGTACAATTAATTTTTTTCCCCGACAGGAGAGTGTATTGATCTTCAATTTCCTCTGTCGATGAAACCGATACCAAGCGGAGGTTTTTTGAAAAATCACCATCGTCCCTGATCAGACCCAGACGATTATTTTTCATAACGGGGTTTTCTGAAAACAAAACGTTGAATTCAGGTGTCCCCCGATCGTTCAAATTCAGCTCAACGCTGACAAAGCCATTAGGACTATCAATACGATTTTCTTTACTGTAACAGCAAGCGACATTTATTAAAATCAGCAATCCGACTACAAAAGCTCTATTCAATATTTGTGATTTCATATGCCCGATTATTTTCTGGTCGCATTAATGAAAGCCGTAATGCTTTCAGTACTTACACCCGGCGGCATACCGCCACCGCATGAAAAAATAACTTTTGATTTATCCTTCAGAGAATCAACCAGATCCACAGTTGTCTTTGTTATTTTGGCGATATCACCGCTCGCGAGAACATCTCTCGGAGGAATGTTCCCGATTAATGTTACTTCGTTCTGTGTCAATTGTTTTACTTCATTTAGTGTAACATCAAAACCCATGTTAAACATGTTAACGCCAATCTCAGGGAGATACGGTGCAGATACTTTGCAGGGTGCGTCGTTATGTAATAATTTTAGAGAAACGTTAGCATCAAATAATTCCTTAAAAAATGGCAGACCGAATGTGCAAAATTCCGTTTCCCCTAAAAAACCGATGATATCATCAAGCAAAAAAATACCATCGATAGAAGGAAATGTCTCCATTTGCAGATGCAACCAGTCCTTAAGAAAAGCGGTAATTTTTTTCAAGAGCTCTTCGGTTTTTTCCGGCTGCATCATCATGGTCGTTAAAAATTCTGTCGAACCCATCAGGAAGCTGGCAACATTCAAGGGTCCGCGGGCAACGGCAAAGCGAATCTTGTGACCCGCTTTTTCGATTTTTGATTGCGCAAGTTTCAATCGATTCAGCACAAACGGCAACAGACCGTCCGTTCTGGGATTCGGCAAAGGCAATGAATCGATCCCATCAACTGATTGGATTAATTTATGTGGATGGGGGAACTCGTTCGATGGAAACGTGCACCGGACCCCGAAAGCCGACGGTTCCGTGCACATACCAAATTCCGACCAGAATCCGGGTAAAAAAATTACATCCGGAAACTTGGTAAGCACCTTCATATTTGCATCAAACCATAATTCATCATTCGAAAAATAATCAAGTATCCTGATCCCGCACCAGTTCGGCAACCATGGAGAATCAATAATAAAGCCGACCGGAAAAGGATTTAAAATTTCACCTTTAATTACGCTCTTCAATATTTCCCACTGTCGATCTGTCATTCTATTTGTTCTTTCACTATAATTCGATATGAATTTATTTATGAACGGTACGCTGATTTCGCGCCAAAAGGAATGACCGATAAGTGCAGTCTTTTATTCCACATCGATCGCATATGTAGTCTACACGCCTGACTGTTGCACCGATTCCGATAATACCACTGATAGATTTAATCGGCACCATCATAGCGGATTCCGTTAATTTTATGCCGCAAAAATTTGCCGGGAGAAATGAAAAGAGCAAATGTTGTTCGGATACGGACCAGTCACAATATCCCGGGCTGTATCTATTGGTGACGCTCATCCCATGTACCCGCATTTGTTGCTCTATACGATCATGCAATATATCAGTCGCCCTTTCTACTACCTCCGACGCAATTGTATCAACTATATGACTTGCGACAGTATCACCATTCTGCATAAGTTGTCTGGCCCATGTTTCCATTTTTGGTCCGATGGTACAGACAAATAACGCCGCCTTTTCGGATTTCCTGAGCTGACCGGTAACGATCTTTTGCATCTTGAAAAACTTGTCTCCGACATATAGACCGTCATACCGGTCAACAGGCTTTTTGACATCGACGATCCGGTATCCGGCACTTATTTCACAACGTCCCGATAACTGCGATAGAATATCATCTATCATTTCTTCAAAATGCGATGGAATTTTATCTTCGGAATATCCAAGTGAAAACTCAATCTCATTTTTGCTTACTGTAACATCGTTGAAGTCTATTGGGACTTCAACAATCTCATCTGGTCGTTCGGCTTGAGGCATAATAATATTCATCAGTACTTTTTTATTTCGTTCGCCAGCGCCCGGATATGAGCCGGCGTTGTACCGCAACAACCGCCGATTATATTGGCTCCGCTTTTTATCAGGTCTCGAACTTTTGCCGCCATCATTTCCGGTGTTTCCGGAAAGACCGTTTTACCATCTCTGAGCGCGGGTTTTCCGGCATTGGCATGAACAAGCACCGGTGTTGACCGATCCACTTTTCTGATTTCATTAACAATATCAATCATCTGGTCAAATCCATTGCCACAGTTGGTGCCAATAACCACAGCCCCCGCTTCCTTAACAGCATGCACCATTTCAGCGGGAGAAACGCCCATCATGGTGCGATATTCACCCGCGACGGTTCTCTCGAATGTAAATGTGCAGACAACTTCAAGTTTAGTGGCTTCTCTGGCTGCGCGTATAGCCAGGCACGCTTCATCAATTGCAGACATGGTCTCAACGCATATTGCATCCACCCCGCCTTTTTTCAGCGATTCAGCCTGTATAAAAAATCCATCATACAATTCCTGTTCAGAAACCTGCCCCACTATCAACACTGCACCGGTCGGGCCGATGGAGCCAAGTACAAGATGGCTTTCTCCTGCCGCATCTCTCGAGATTGCCGCGGCGACTTCGTTAAGCTCTTCAGCCCGATTTTTTAGGCCATAATGTTCAAGTTTCAACGGACTGCCGCCAAAACTGTTTGTCAGGATCATATCAGCGCCTGCATCGATATAACTTTTTGCAATTGCGAAGACATCGTCACGATGCGTGATATTCCATAACTCCGGACATTCTCCAGGCGGCAACCCGCGTTGATGCAGGAAAGTACCCCATGCCCCGTCAGAGACCAGAATTTTTCCATTTTTGAGTGCTGCGAGTAGAGATCTCATTTTTATATTATAATGATTTATCCGGGAACATTAACTTCATCAAGAAATGCAACTGCACCCTGCGGATTGGGCGAATATCCATTTGCACCCATTTTCAAGGCGGCTTCCATAGTAACGGGTGCGCCCCCAACGATAACTTTTATTGTAGGAAATTGAGCCCTGATTTCTTCAACTGTTTTCGACATGTTCGCCATGGTCGTCGTCAACAGGGCGCTCAGGCCGACTGCACAACCGGGATTTACTTTTATGGCCTCAATGAATTTTGTCGGTTTAACATCGACGCCCAGATCGATGACTTCCCAGCCATTGCCTTCTACAACCATCGCCACAAGATTCTTTCCGATGTCATGCAGGTCGCCTGCAACGGTGCCGATTATGAATTTCCCTTTCGCTTTAACACTGCCCGATTGGAAAAACGGTTTAAGGTGGGCCATCACTGCCTTCATGGCTTTGGCGGCCATCAACAGCTCCGGGACAAATACTTCATTCCTACTGAATTTTGCTCCAATTCGCTTCATCCCATCGTTACATGCCTGCAGGATTAAATCAGGACCGACAGCTGCATCCAATGCCTGACGTGTCAACTCATCGGCACCGTCCAGACCTTTCATGTCGCTTGGATAAGGCGATGTTTTATTGATTTTTCCACGTTCAACACATTGGCCAATTTTTTCAACCAAATCATCCATTGATAGACCCTCAAATATTTTTTTTATTTAAAAACATTTTCCCGATTGCTATCGTAACTCACTTTTCCAAAATATTGGTCGCATTCCTATTTTATTAGAATCATCTTTTTCGTTTGAATGAAGTTTCCGGCCTTTAGCTGGTATAAATAGACTCCTGAATTCAAATTATTCGCTTCAAAATGAACCGTATGCCTTCCAGCCGGCATTTTTTCATTCACCAATGTCGCTACCTCACGTCCTAACACATCATATACTTTTATCTGAACATAACTTTGCGACGTTATCGAATAATCGATATCCGTCACAGGATTAAATGGATTCGGATAATTCTGGTACAATGAGAATTCTGCAGGTTTGTACGGCGCCTCTTTCACCTTATTTGTCGATGTACCTGCAAATGCCATTGTACTAATCGTGCGGGCGGGAAATTCTGTCGCTGCTTTGCCATCATAACTACCATTTATCGTTACACCCTGTTCTGTGTCGGAAGTACGTACAATTATTCCGTCGATAACGTTGAAATCCTGAATATCAACGGCCATCGTTCTGGGCAACCTGGCAATATTCAGAATCACGACAGTCAGATAATCTCCGTCCGGACTGATGAAAGCGGACATTCGAAGACTATCCACATCTACCTCCGTCGTTACTCTTTTCCATCCGGCATCAATATATTTTGAATACTGTCTTAATCCATAGTAATAGTTGGTTAAAACATACCCCCCTGGTGTAGTCCACCCTGACTGGTTCCAAGGGTTTTCCAGGCCGATCATCGCTGTCCCGGCGCCCATATCCCAGGTCAATTCCCAATATAAATATGCTGAAACATTACCATACACCAGACAGTTGTGTATCAACCAGACCGTATTAAACCAACCGCCCCTGTCGTATTCTGTCTGAAAGATCGGTTTTCCCGGATAACTCGCCGCTATCCCCGAAAGATTCGGGATGAATAGGTCCGGATTATGATTGTCATTTTTATTGTCAGATTCTCCGTGATACAAATGATATGCATATGCATCCATATGGGCATGATTGAATTGGTTGGCATAATTCTGAAAATGATTATATCCGATTCCAAGAACTTCGGGACCCATGATTTTCGGAGGCGACGACATTTGCTGAAGAGCAAAATAGACGGTATCGAGCGCACGATTATATCCGGCATTTGTAGAATTCTCTAGACCATCAAAGAGGCATGATGCCCACGACGCGGTCCAATCGGGTTCATTTTGTATGCCGATATAATCCGGTATGACCCCCTCAGCCGCATACGCGTTCAGGGCATCTACCCAATACTGTGCAAAGGCACCATAGACATATTTGCCGTTTTCCTTAATCAAGGTTCCGCCATTTTCAGGAACCCCATTACTCTTTAAATTTCCCGGCGGCGACCAGGAAGAGAGCATGACTAGAGGAGGGACCAATGCAATTGCATTCATCTGCTCGACGATCTGTTTTGCGTCCGGATCAAAATCACCCCCTGAACCCCGATAGACATTCTGAAGCCTGATAATGTCCAATCCGAGATCGTTACAGACCAAATCATAAATATCTACTCTATTCGGATGATTTGTGAGCCAGTTTACATAGAAGGCTACCGAAGCTCCAAAGCCTTCCATTGTCTGATGGGTCTCGCTTACCTTCACTCTTCCATCTGCTGCAATAAGATCCATTCGATTGAAGATCGGTAGGCAAATCAGAAGAGCGATCATCAATCCATTTTTCTTGATAAATTGTGCCATGTTTAATTTCCCTATCCTTTCGCTTCTATGTATTTCTCATATTATTATTTGACGATGCAATATCCTTAAAAGTATATTTATTTGTGTTCATTGTACAACATTTTCTTCGTACTATTTGTACACTTCGTCATCCCCCTGATACTCGAACCAATCGTAATACGCCGTATTACTACATTCATTTTGTACTCCCCTTAATCGGTTTTGATCCGCTACGAATACTTTCAGGCGGTCCTAAATAACTTGACCTGACTTTGCCGGTTTCGATTACCAATTTTTGCAGCACCACGCCGGGATCCACCATCCAGAATTTCAGGACATGTTCTCCAGGTTTATGGATGGAGTGAGTAGAGGTTTTAATTTTTATATTATCGCCTACTGCCTGACACCATTGCGGCGGATATATCCAATCCGGCATTGTATCGTTTTCATATATATTCACGATGTACGGCCGTTCGTCATCGAAAGAAACGGCATAGTGGAGACCCTGCCCATCGAGAAGGTTCATAGTCGGAGAAAGATATGCCTTCACCCTGACTTCTCCTGTATCGAATAAAACCATTTGATATTCCATATGAGGACTGTTACCGCCGGGAGATTGAGTTGACGCCGTGACAGGAACAGGGGTCATCGCCGATAGCGTACGTCCCAAATCAGGAATTCGTAACCACGAAATGGGAGGGGCTTCGACAACCCGGCTATAATGTTCAGCCTCGATCGAAACATATCCGTTACTCTCAATAAAACCTTTTACATTCGGCAATTGAGGGAGATTAATCACTGCTTGAATAACAACGGGGCTTTTCTTTGGTCCTGTAATGGTGATTGGTATCCTTTCCTTCCCCTTACTTTGCTGCGGTACGTTCTTCCAATCGACACTTACCCACAACCGTTTCTCTTCCTCAATTATTCCCAACTTTCCAGGTTTGATTTGAATCCACGGTTTTCCGGTTTGAATCGAATACTTAAACGGAGCTTTCCCGCGATTGAATATTTCGAAATAATACGATTGCCGGTTATACGAATCGAATTCCGGGAGCACGGCTTCGGTCTTTTCCATCGGCCACCATGCAGTTGAGCCTTCTATGGCAACACCCATTTCCGCTGCAGCGCTGATAGAGTCAGTATTAATCTTTTTCACCTCGGGCATTGAATTCTCATCAGGTTGCTGCCAGGAGGTGTACCCGATATGAGTCTGATCCATCATATGGTTCCACTTACCATTTGCCAATACTCTATTATAATAATATGTAATTGCACTATCGTTATCGAAGAGTTTTTTTGCTTTTGCAGCGAGAGCGTTTGTCGCTGTCCGACCCTGCTTTGCATAAAGAAGATTTTTCCCGACAGTGACATAGAGATCGTTCAAGTTTGAGCAAGCGAGCACGGGATGCAGAACAAGCTGGTAATATGCGTCTCTGTATTCATGAGGAATTAATTCATAGATACGTTGAGCTTTTTTCGCCAGTGTGTTATAATCGGAAACGATTATTTCGGCTTCCCGGTAATTGACCAGACTATAGGTGTCTGGGGCCAGCATTTCGGGTTTTCGGCGTGAATTATATTTTGTGTACCTCGTTATAATGTCTGCGATGTCCTTTGCATACCTTGCTCCAAACTGTCGCTCTGCCCACAGCCGGGTATATTCGGGCAAACGTTTTACAGGCCATTGTCCGGGATCCCATGCATACTCTAAGAAGAATGATATCGGAAACTCCATTGGTTTAAGATCACCGACATTGACGATCCAGATCTGTCTGGCCCCGCACTCATAGGCAAGATGCATCTGCTCCCATACTCGTTCGATCTGGGTCGTGTTCAGCCATTTATAGTTTCTCGGTCCGCCCACAAAATCGAAATGATAGTAAATACCATATCCGCCGGAGCGGGGTTTCTCGTTCAACTTCGGGAGTCTCCGGATATTTCCCCAGTTATCATCGCACAATAATAACGTAACATCATCCGGGACCCGCATTCCTTTATCGTAATAATCCTGTACCTCTTTGTAGAGCGCCCATACCTGCGGTATTGAAGTAACATCCTTTCCGGTTACCTCGCCGAGAATCTTACGCTGATCCGAAACAATGCTTTGGAGCAAGGATATATTGGCACCTTCGGCCATCGGTTCGTCGCCATCACCGCGCATCGCGAGTGTGACGATCTTTTCATAATCTTTCGTTCGCTGGATGCCTGTCTTCCAGAATCTACGTAATGAATCCGCATTTTTCGAATAATCCCAGCTCCCTTTACGATTCCCTGCCCACTCCCACTCTTTCCACGCCCTCATCATAGGTTCGTGATGTGAAGTACCCATCACAACTCCGTATTCATCCGCGAGTTTGGGATTCAATGTGTCGTCGGTGCTGAATGAATTATTCCACATAGCCGGCCAGAGATAATTCCCTTTTAATCGCAGGATAAGTTCGAATACATGCTCATAGAATTTACTGTTGAAACCACCGAACTTTTCATTGACCATGCCTGATAATGCCGGCGCTTCATCGTTAAGGAATATACCTCTGTACTTTACTATAGGCTCCCCCTGTGTATAACGTTCCGGCAATACATAGAGACTCGATTTTTTCTTTACCGGTACATCCGCCCACCAGTACCAGGGCGACACACCAATCTTTTCCGAGAGGTCGTACATACCATAGATGGTACCCCGCTTATCGCTACCTGTAATTATCAGAGCACGATCCACTTTGGGGAACGGCTTTTCAACAACCTGAATGAGAAATGTCTCCCATCGACCTGTAATACCCTCAACGTCGAGTTTCTTTTGTTGTACCAAATTATCTATTAAGGAATTCTTGCCCAGTGTTCCGACAATGACAATCTCTTTTGATGTGGGGATGGTATCGATTGAGATCCGGGGCAGGACATTGGTTACACGGCCGATGTCGGACTGCAGGTGCTTAAGAACACGAATCACGCCGGGAAAATCTTGAGAACTGACATACAAGGGAGCGGCTTTACCATTTACGAAAAGTGAAAAACTCCCTTTCATTTTTTGTGTAGATATATACGATGCATTTTCATTTGCATATCCACTCCGTGGCGAGGCAAACAAGAAAACAACAAAAAATACCATGAGAATGGCAGACATAATCCGAGGGCATGATCTGTGCACATACAGATTTGGCTTCTGTTTTTTACTCCTGATAATAAGCATATGCGATCTCCATTTCATTTCAATATTAATGTAGTCCGTCCGAACATGCCGGAACCGGCCCTCCTGTCGGATCATAAATTCTAAAATTACCGCTGACATGCAGCAGACCCAGCATATACAACATGCCGTTATAATATCGATATATCCCACTTGGAACGGGAGTATTCCAAAACTCCTTAAGAAATTCTTTCCTATTTTCATACGTAGAGGCAAGACAGGCCACACCGTTCATGGCTATCAAACCGCTGCTGTGATTGTCCGTTAACCTTTTACCGTCTAATGTATACAGCTCACCGTATTTGTACATTCCTTCGGAATAAAAAAAATTCAGAAGGCGATTACTTTGATTTACCGACCAATCATCTCTGGCAAACCATGCATAATCGACGGCAACATTCATAGCTACACGCCAGGCATCGAAACGGAAATCGTCATTCCCCCCACCCCAGGGATTTATAGGCGATCCGTCGAAATGAGCATAATCCGGCATTAATCCCGTGGAAGGATTGGCGGCTTTTTTTAGAAATTGACGACTTGCAATTGCGGCATCGCACCAAAACCGGTTATCTTTATCTGCCCATCGAGCCCAGAGTTCATAATAATGAGGTAGATGATACGAGGGGTCCGTAAAACCTGCAACTCCAACCATCGGAACAAAAACAACCTGCTTCTCCTTTTTATTAAACATATTTGTTATTCTTCCATTGTTATCCGGCTCTTCTTCTTTATGAAGCATAGCATCTAGAATTGCCTGAGCTTCCGCTCTATAATTGTAGATTCCCGTCCCGTTTCCCCACCGTGCAGACGCGAAAAAGAGAGCCATGACAAACCATTCCTCGCCATCGGAGGCAGCATTAGAGTCAATAACCGATCCGTTTGTCCGACAATGCCATGCAAAAAAACCTCTATGTGGTCCGTTCTGTTGTTGCATGTACGTTTTTGACCACTTCCACAATCGGTCGAATTCTTTCTTTTTATTTAGCTGGACGGAGATCATCATCCCGTATGACATACCCTCGGTGCGTACATCATTATTGAGAATGTTGCAAATATATGCCATGTCAGGCTTAACAGGGCAATATATACGTTGTGTGCTACTGTCCCCATAAAATAATTGGTCAAACGCACTATCGACTTTGGCTTTTACTGCCGATTCTTCTTCACCCAACACCTCAGTAAGAAGATTATGGTATTTTCCCGAAAAATAAGAGCCGGACAGCTTTGATTGTGCGGAATCTATAAAGCCTGATGAAGATACTTCAGAGACCTGACTTGTCGGCTCGCTTCGATGAAGTGGAAGCAAGGCAAGCAGGAAAATAGACAGGAATATACTCATGAGGATAATTGGAATAATGATATTTCTATGTCTCATAATTGTAATCTATGTACAGCAAAAAAACCTGTGAATATTCACCCGGTCGGCTTATTCAACCACTACTCTCTCTATATATAGAGAGAAACCTGACCGACGATGCGACTCCGCGGGCATAATACTTAATATTACTCAATATTTAGCGATTTTAGGAATTATTGAATCGTTTCAATAATAAAAAGGTAATTTCAAAAAGGCAAGGGAAAAAATTACAGGCAGAAGATTAATAACTCATTAGGCATTTCCTACGGTCATGTAATTTCTATAAAATGACCAACCAGCCTGAATAAATTGCCTTATTTCAGTGTATTATAAATGTCATTAGAATTGACCCTGTTCATCTCCTATAGAACGATAATAAACAAAAAAAAGCCGGAATCATTTCTGACTCCGGCATAATCTTCAAAAAGCAATTTATTTTTAATACTATTTCATGAAAATCAACTTTTTGACATCACAGAAATTCCCGACTTGAAGCTTATACAAATAAACTCCACTCGAGAAATTCGTCGCATCCCATATTATGGTGTGAAAACCGGCAGATTTTTCTTCATCCACCAGGGTTACCACCTCTCTTCCAAGTACATCATACACTTTGAGGATCACATGATTGCGATCCGCTAATTCATAACTGATCCTTGTTGCCGGATTAAAAGGATTAGGATAGTTTTGATTTAGCCGTGTAATACGCGGGGTCAGTTTTTCATTTTCAACCGATGAAGCAGATGTCCCGACGGATATCCAGTTAAGATGAAATCCACCGGTGATAGCTCGCACTCCTAGCGTCTGCTGTCCCGCCGAAAGTGTAAACTTCATCGCTGTCGTCGTCTGCCAGGTCTGCCAGCTTCCTGTTACAGGGATATATTGAGTTTTATTTGTCCCTCCGCAAGAGATCAATGCTTGTCCTGCGACAGACTGGCTTGCAACTCTTAAAGAAATATAATAATTGCCGGCTATCGGAACATCGATCAAGTAGTCCATCCAATCGCCATCATCTATGCTTGTAATGTCGGATATGCCGTCAATATCGGTTGTTGATTCAATTTGAACACCGAACATTTCGTTGTAGTTCTCAGCCTCTACTCTTGCTGGAATGGTGACAGGAGCAGGTCTTGTCCAGTTATAGGCATCCAGAGGACCGAAAGGCTGAAGTATTCCCCCATCTGCGGATTGGATATTACCCACAGTATAGGATATTGCACCGAGATCAGTCCTACTAAAAGAAGACGTATCCAGTTCGATAACGAGTGTAGTAGTGTCGCCCGTTTTTATCGAAGCTGTGGTTCCTACTGCAAGAGGAATCTGGTTTCGAGTTATAACAAATGTAGCAGGTGAAGAAGAAGGATCCTTCATTCGCTTATTGAATGTTAATTCGAAATGCCTGCCGTCATTTGTTATTATCGATGACTGACACACCGGCGATGATCCTACTGGAGAGTCTGATATGGAAGTAATCCCAAATCCGTAAGCGTACAAGGGATTATAAGTACTGTCGCCTATATTTATCGGAATTTGTTCCATATTCTTTGGCCAAGTACAAGATAGGAGGCCCTTTGGCTGGTAATCGCCAAATAGAACATCGGCCACACCATTGCCCTCGGTGCCCGGCAGCCAGGCGGCGATGATAATATCGGCAAAGTGTAAAATTTTTTCAATGATAAGCGGCCTCCCCGATACTAATACGACAATAACAGGTGCTCCATATCCCTTCATTTTCTTGATCATATCCACATCAGATTGGGAGAGGCTCAAGTCCTGCCTGTCTCCGGCGCCTTCGGCATATGGCGTCTCACCGATGATCACAACAGAATAGTCGGCTGAAGAATCTGAAAAAATTCCGTTCACTGAATATTCTATTTGAGCATCGGGGGCTACGTTGCGCATTCCCTGGAGTATCGTTGATCCGGTGGTAATATTACCGCTTCCTCCCTGCCATGAAATCGTCCAGCCGCCGCATTGATTGCCAAGATTGTCTGCGTTGGAACCGGCAACAAGTATTTTTGCATTTGTTTTTCGGATCGGCAAAATTCCATCTTTCTTTTTGAGCAGTACCATTGATTCCCGTACACACTGCCGTGCGACTCCACGATGCGCGGTATTACCCACAGAATCAAGCAGCGTTCTATTTGTGAACGGCCTTTCAAATAATCCAAGTCTGAATTTTATAGTCAGAATTCTTCGTACGGCATCATTGACTCTGTCGATTGTAATTCTGCCTTGACTGATAAGACTTTGCATAGCGTTATAAAAATCATTATATCGATATGGAAGCATCACCATATCAATTCCCGCATTGATTGAACTATCAACACAGACCGTATAGTCGTTATTAAGCTGGTCGATCGCAGCCCAGTCTGAAACGACAATTCCTTTGAACCCCAACTCGTTTTTCAGAACATCAGTGATCCAATATTTACTTTCGCTCATTTTCTGTCCGTTGATACTGCTGAATGAAACCATGACACTTCCAACCCCGGAATCAACGGCAGAGATATATCCGGGCAGATGGATACTTCGCACTGCAGCTTCGCTTAACTCGGTGTTGCCCTGGTCAACGCCGCCGGTCGTTCCTCCATCCCCAAGATAATGTTTTGCACAGGCCAGGATGCCGATCGGTCCGGATAACGAATCACCCTGGAATCCGCGTACAGCTGCCGAGCCGAGAAGTTGTGCCAGCTCGGGTGTTTCGCCATATCCCTCATAAGTTCTGCCCCATCGTTCATCCCGTGGAACTGTAATACACGGACCGAATGTCCAGTCGATACCAGTCGCTGCAACCTCCGCTGCAGTGACTCCGGCCGCCTGTTTCATGAGTGCCGGATTCCTCGTGCACCCCATGCCAATATTATGGGGAAAAATAGTGGCTCCGAAGACATTGTTATGGCCGTGCACGGCATCAATTCCATACATCATCGGAATTTTCAATCGTGATTTCAGTGCGTAGGTTTGCAGAGTGTCGTATGTATTCGCCCAGTTTATAGCTGAGTTTCCGGTAAAGGGAGAAGCGCCGCCACCGCTCAGCACCGAACCGATACCATTCGCGGGAATAATCGATGGATCGAACAGTACCCCGTAAAGATTGACCTGCATCATCTGTCCGATCTTTTCATCGAGAGTCATCCGGCCCATCAAATCATCGACGCGCTGATCAACCGAGAGGGTTGAGTCCTGATAAGGGTATGGTTGAGCTGAGAGATTCGGAACCAGACTGAACATCAGAAACACCGCCATTGAATAGCATGCTATTTTTATATACAACCACATAGTTGTCGCCTTTTTGTAAGAATTTCAGTTCACAAACGTTTGAAGTCTGTCTTTAGAATCTTTTTGCTATAATAGTATAATTATCCTCACTGGTTATATAAGAAGGAATACGAGAGAAAACATGGAACCATTATTTGGTTTCGGCAGGACAACAATTAGTGGCACCCCGGCTTCAACGTATTGCCATTTGAGTGGCACTGCGGATTCGCCGTTCTGCCACTGCCTCTCGATTGAATCATAGCACGCAATCGTGTCAGAGAGGCAAAGTAGTTGGATTGTGGGGCTAAATTCTGCAATCGCAAATAGCATTGCTCGCCATTCTCCCATTGATCAGCTATATAATATGCACGACACAAATTAAATAAGACTTGAGTATCTTTTTGGTCTGCTTTCACCAGGTATGAAATAGCTTCTTTATAATTTTCTTTCATCGATGCAATGAGGCCCAGCCATTTGTTGGCAAAATTGTTCTCTTTGTAGAATAAAGATTTATGTAACAACTGCGAAGCTTTCTCATACTCTTTTTGTGAAAGTAAAACCGTGGCAGCTTTCCGATAAAAATCCATTTCAGTCGGGATCGAAGTGATAAGTGCATTATATTCGGCAAATGCTTTATCAAATTTTCCCTGTTTTTCGTAATATTCACCTAATGCTAGATGACCCGATTCCAAGCTAAAATTGCTGCCCCGGAGGACACGATAGGCAATTTCTTCAACATGATCAGCCGGTCGAAAATTTTGTATGAAACGATTTGGCAGAGATTTAGGTTGAAAGGGCCATCCACCTTTTAATTGCCTGATGGCCAGCGTGCCGTAGACACTATCCAGCTCGGTTATTCCCTGATTCCGTTCTTGCTCAATGCAGGGCGGCGGCCAGACATTATCAATCATATGTGCATTTTGCATTGTCTCATAAAAAGCTTTCGCCAATAGAAAATAACCTTTTATGTTGGGATGCAGATGTTCCATCATCAGGGTACTTCCGATAATTCCGTTCGGAGATTCATTTTCGAAATATGATAACGTTGGTACAAGGGGAACAGAGTATTTCCCGGCTAATTCCCTTAAGATGACATTGAATTCCTCCGGTGCACGGAAACGTAAGGCGTCCAGATCCTTGGCCTCAACATAGTTTTGTCTTGCTTTTTCAAATTCACCGTTTGCTTCCAACTGGCGAGCAAAACCATACAATGACTTTGCCGAACGCCCTTCATTATCTTCTACTGAAATAAAAGGTTCTTGATCCCGGACATTGCTGACCAATTCACTTAAAACCACAGGCACACCATTCTCGGCAGCTTTATGAATAATGGAATCCATATTTTTCTCAAATTGCCTTTTCCCGGCTTCATAGAGCGGACTACCGTACGGAATAGTCTGTTCGGCCACAATTCCTTCCATGAGAGTAGCCGACGGATCAAGCTCGCTTCCTTTATAAAATATTGTGGTGAACTGAATTTTCAGCCATCCTGTAAAATCACGCAGCAGTATAAAAATTTTTATTGATCGAAGTTTAATATATGTTGTGATCAACCATCGCGAATTACCCAATGATTGAACCGACCCCACTCCCAATGCACCGTAATACTCATTGTGACCGGTATAAATAAGTAAAGCGTCGGGTGATTGTTTGAAAATTTCATCAACCAGATCCAATAGAGCGTAACTGTTAATTGCAGACATTGCTACGTTGATAACTTCGATTCTCCTGTCTGGAAAAGCCCTGGAAAGGCTCCGCTCCAAAATATTGGGGAAGGAAGCATTATTCTCGAAAGGAAATCCCGCCGTAGAGGATTCACCCAATACAAATATTCGGTATCCATTGGGAGGTTTTTGTTTTAAAAATAATTTTTTTGGAGGTGTCGGGATAATCGATTGTACAGAAAAATAGCGCCGGGCAACGTTAGGATTGCATCTAAGATATTCCTCATATCCTTCCGGCCCGCCGATGAATAAATCTAAGTTCCCACCATAATTGAAAATACGAAGACCAATTTCTAAAAGGAGTAATAGGAACAGCGGCAGCGAAAGTGTTACTCCCCAAAAAACACGCTTCTTTGCCGGTGAAAATTCTGTTATCGTATTCTGTTTAACTGTCTTCTTTTTCTTCCCTCTATCTTTCATTTAACCGAGTTCAACTCCAATAGTATGATTCTTTCCGTCATGAAGATCCGGGATTTTATTGCCGCTTATTAATTTTCCATCCAGCAAAAGATTCTTTACACCTTTGTTGACGCCCTTCGGATTATTGACGGTAATCGTATACACACTGTTTCTAAATTTTCGTATAACACTAAATTTTTTCCAGGAGCTCGGAACACATGGATCCACGATTAATCCGTCGAAATCGGGACGTATGCCCAGTATATATTGAGAAAGAGTGATAAAAGACCAGGCTACAGTACCCGTTAACCAGGAATTTTTCCCTTCGCCGGGTGTCGGGGCGTCTCTGCCGGCCGTCATTTGACTGTACACATAAGGCTCGGAACGATAAATATCGATCTGATCTTCTTTGGTTGGAGGGCATATACTCTTGTAATATTCCATTGCCTGATCTCCCCGGCCAATGATGGTCTCGGCAATTTGTATCCATGTATTATTGTGTGTAAAAATGCCGGCATTTTCTTTGTATCCGGGTGGATAGGAACTCACCTCGCCCAGATGTACATAGTATGTATGAAAAGCCGGTTGCTGCAAAATAATGCCATTCGGTGTAAATAAATGCTTCCGCACACTGTTCAGGGCCTTCAAAGCATAACCATTTTCTAGTCCAACGCCGCCCAGAACTCCCCACCCCTGGCTCTCAATGAAGATTTTACCCTCTTCATTTTCGGCAGAACCTAATTTCCTGCCATATGAATCATAGGCCCTGATAAACCATTCGCCATCCCATCCATGTCTAAGAATTGTTTTCCTCATATTTTCGGCCTGGTTGAGGTAATCGTTCGCATGCTCGGGTTTTCCTATATTCTTCAAAATGTCCGCCATCTCATCACAGGCTTTACAAAACAAACCGGCAATCATGACTGATTCAGCAACTTTATCATTTTCGATATGTCCTGCTAACTGAAAACTTTCACCCGGCGTCGTTGAGAAACAATTCAGATTGAGGCAATCATTCCAGTCAGCATGACCGATTAACGGCAAACCATGCGGTCCACGGTGATTCAACGTGTACTGAAGAGAGATATACAGGTGATCGAGCAAGGTTGCCTCTGAATTTTTAATATCGGCAAAACCGGCTTTATCGCTCAGAATGGTGTAATCACCTGTTTCTTTTATATATGCCGCTACGGATAGAATCAGCCACAGCGGGTCATCGTTGAACCCGCCGCCTATATCGGCATTTCCTTTTTTCGTCAGCGGTTGATATTGATGAAAACACATACCGTTCGAGAGCTGAGTCGCTGCCAGATCCAAAATTCTCTGACGCGCACGGGCCGGTATAATATGCACAAAACCCAGGATGTCCTGATTGCTGTCACGATATCCAAATCCCCTGCCGATACCTGACTCGTACAGAGATGCTGAACGCGACATATTGAAGGTAACCATGCACTGATACTGATTCCAAATATTTGCCATTCGGTTCACGATCGTATCCGGTGTGTCAACCTGATATGATGAAAGCAAATTATCCCAGTATTTTTTGTGAGCTTCAAATGCACTCAGCACACCTGCGGTTTGTATATATTTTGACCTAACAGCTTCGAATTCATCCTTCCTGATTTTTCCATTATCGAGATATTTCTTTTCAGGCGGATTTTCTCCGTATCCCAATAAAAAATTTATAATCTTTGTTTCACCGGCTTTCAGCTCAATATCAAATTGATGGACGGCGATCGGTAGCCAGCCGTATGCGGTACTATTCCTGCAGCTGCCCTGCATGACGGCCTGGGGTGCATCGAGTCCCTGATGAACGCCGACGAACGCATCACGGCTGCTGTCGTAACCGGAGACGGGTTCGCTCGAGGTAAAATATGCATAATGATTTCTGCGTTCCCTGTATTCTGTGATATGGAAAATAGTGCCGTTCTCAATTTCGACCTGTCCTGTAGAATAATTTCTCTGGAAATTGGTCATGTCATCATTAGCTTCCCAGAGGCACCATTCGACGAAACTCCACAATCTGATTTTCTTCGGAGATTTTGAACGATTTGTTATCTGCACGTGCCAGATTTCATTCCTGGACTCCAACGGAACAAAAAACAATGAAGAGATCTCCAGTTCATTTTTCTGTCCGGTTATCTTCGTGTATCCTAAACCATGACGGCATTCGTATCGATCAAGAACCGTTCGCATAGGCTTCCACATTGGATTCCAGATCGAATCACCGTCTTTGATATACAGATAACGACCGTTGCTATCCATGGGAATATTGTTGTAACGGTAACGGGTCAATCGACGCATCCTCGCATCCTGGTAGAAGCAATATCCCCCGGCGGTATTGGAAATGATCCCATAGAAATTTTCCGTACCCAGGTAATTTATCCAGGGCAGAGGTGTATCGGGGCGTGTTATCACATATTCTTTCTGTTTATCGTCAAAATATCCGTAGCCCATGACTTTTCCTTTTTTGTAAATAATATTGATGAATTCTATTTTTCTTCCTTCTGATTGTAGATCGATGTAAAAAGCGAGTTTTTATGAGATAGACCAATTGCAGCTTTTCGGGCAATTAAATCCTTAATTCGGTATTTCTTTCACCATACGCGGTTTCAAGTTTATCCCACCAGGTGAATTTAAGTATTACTGACGTCGCAACCATCAACACAACACAAATTATTAAAGAACTATATTCTCGGATCACTAGAAATACAGGCGAAGCGACCAATGTTATCTGCCATACAATTCCGACGAGGATATTGAACATATCTCGCTTAAAATCTTTGTTCGCTACAAATTGCCGGTCCACCTCGACGACTTTTTCATGAATTGGCTTCCAGAAACCCCAGGGACGAACATTATGATAAAATTTCATAAGTACTTCATCGCTCTCGGGTTCAGTCATTAACGTAGCAATGATACATCCAAAAATTGAGATAATCAGGATAACAGGGAAAGAATTCATGCTGGGATTACTGGTCAGGGGCCAATTTTGCAGGAAAGGTATTAAGCCAAAT
The DNA here is from genome assembly GCA_050011775.1 of Bacteroidota bacterium. Classification (GTDB taxonomy): domain Bacteria; phylum Bacteroidota; class Ignavibacteria; order UBA10030; family CAVZMI01; genus CAVZMI01. The sequence continues at coordinate 126,671 of JBEKIL010000010.1, forward strand.
TTATCCAGGAAAAGTAAGATCAGCGATGCGGCGATACCACAAACCATTCCCCAGAAGTATCCATATCCATTGAATCTCCACCAGTACCATTTTAGCACGTTTGCCGCCGTATAACCGCCCCACAACGAGGCAACAATCCAGAGGACAATCTGGTTGATCGATTCTACGAAGAATCCTGTCGCTACGCCAACAGCGACAACAGCAATTGAAGCAATATAACTCATGGTAACATATTTTTTTGGTTCCGCATTGGGATTGATATATTTCTTATAAATATCATTAACGATATAGGCAGGCGCCGCATTGACCGTTGCGGCAAAGTTACTCATAAAAGCAGCGAGCAGACCAGCCAACAAAAAGCCTAAAAGGCCGACCGGCATATAATTCGCCAGAACTTCAGGTAAAATCGTTTCGAAATCAGGACTGGCAATCGAGCTTTTATATAGTACATCAAAATTTGTCAACGCAAGAACCGCTAAACCGGCAACCAAGAAATACCGGCTGGGATTAAGTACCAAACTTACCAATGAGCTCATTTTTGCCGCTTCTTTCGGATTGCGCGTTGAGAGAATTCGCTGCATATCATAGTTCGGTGCAGGACCGGCAGCGGAAACGAATATTCCTTTAAAAAGCACCATCACGAAAAACAATCCGAAGAGAGAATACCCGTCTGTTTTTATCCATTGGTTAAATGCGACCACTTTTGTTGCAACAGCAGAATGTACGGTCGACCAATCCAGATTCATACTCGATCCGAAGAACATATTCGTCCAGCCATCGGGGATGACGCTTCGGATCATTTCAGGAGAGACATGATACATGGCGATAATACCTACCGCAATCGAAGAAATTGTAAGAATACCGTACTGTACAACTTCTGTTAATACAACGCTGAACATACCACCCTTAACTACATAGATCGTTGTCAGACCCATCAATATCAGAGCATAAAGGTTAGCATTAATCTGAGGGTATTGAGCAAGAGTCACCGGATCGGATATCAGCGGTGGAAGAAAAGCCACCGCAAATTTTCCGATTCCTTTAAAGCCATAGGAAAGAAATCCAATGACACTGATGAGAGCAAATATGACGACAATAATATGCGAAAGAGTGGCGCCTTTTCCTGTTCCGAACCTTGTTCTAATCCACTCGGCGCCGGTCATAACATTCGACCTGCGGAGCCATGATGATAGATAGACCATGAGGAAAATTTGATTGAACACCGGCCATACCCAGGGCAGCCATATACTTTTTAAACCGTAGACCGAAAGCCAGTAGACCAGGAGCATTGTTCCTGCTATATCAAACATCCCTGAAGCATTCGATATCCCGAGAAGATACCACGGGAGTGTGTTTCCTCCAAGAAAATAGTTTCTAATATCTTTTGAAGCTCTTTTCGATATGTAGAACCCGATGAAAATCGTCGTAGCCAGATACAAAAAAATTATTCCGATATCAATGATGTGAAGATTCATTCTGAAATGCTCCTATGGCCGCATGTCGGTTTAATTAGAAAAAAAAAGCGTCTGCAGCATTGCTGCCACAGACGCTGTACGTGAACATGAATTGAGACTATTTGATCAACATCATCTTTTTCGCCAGCATCTTACTCCCGGCCTCTAATTTGTAGAAATAGATGCCGCTTGCAAGATTCTGACCGTTGAAGTTAACCAGGTAAGTCCCGGCACTCTTTGTTTCATTAACCAATGTTGCAATTTGATTTCCCAACACATTATACACTGAGAGTTTTACTCTCTCACTCTTTGGAATGGAGTAGGAAATCTGCGTTGACGGATTGAATGGATTCGGGTAGTTCTGCTCGAGCCTGTAATTCGTAACTACTCCGCCGTCTTGGTTTTTAATCGCATTGGTAACGGCTAGCACTGCCGTTCCAAATGTATTCGGCTGCTGCCATGTAAGGTTATTTTGTGTCCACCAGTGAAGATTTTTCTGCCGTGAAGGAGCAGCGTTATCCTCATCACCTACTGAAATTTCGTACCCGATCTCTTTGTCAGCTACATAGTCGAATATTGGTACGCCACCCTTCACAAGTTGAGAATGAGGTATCGCAATCTCCCAATTGTAGCCATCGGATTGGGTAGCAGCGTCGTGCCACGGCTTCCAAACCCAGGTACCTATTGAAGTTGTTGTTATTGGATGACTTTCCGGAGTCTCACCATAGTTCCAGTGAACCTGGAGATCATTATCATCATAGGTTGTGGCTTTTTCGTTACCGCCGTCGAAGAATAATTCAATGTTATCGTTCATCCACGGCGAAGTCGCATTTGCAGCGTATAATGAGTCGTCGGTGACTTTAATGAACACATAGAAATTATCTGCATCCCACAATGTCCAACTGGAAACCATAAAGTCTTTCCACGTTTTTGAATTCGTCCCATCAGTATTGAAACCCTTTTGAGCATAAATATCGGTTGTCTCCATTGAACCTTCACATTTGTTATTGGTGATTTCAGGAGCCAATTCCCAGCCTTCGCCTTCAGTCATGTCTCCATCAATGATAGGTGCATTGGAGACAAAGGGGATTTGCAATGTTGGGGAGACTTCAACATTACTTAAAACCGCTGTTCCAAACGTATTCGGCTGCTGCCATGTGAGGTTATTGTTTGTCCACCAGTGAAGATTATATTGCGGACTACTAGCGCTATTCTCATCACCAACCGAAATTTCGTACCCGATTTCTTTGTCAGCTTCATAGGCGAATAGTGGTACGCCACCTTTCACAAGTTGACTATTAGGTATCGCAATCTCCCAATTGTAACCAGCCTGAGTTGTCTTCCACACCCAGGTACCTATTGAAGTTGTTGTTATTGGATGATTTTCCGGAGTCTCACCATAGTTCCAGTGAACCTGGAGATCATTATCATCATAGGTTGTGGCTTTTTCGTTACCGCCGTCGAAGAATATTTCAATGTTATCGTTCATCCATGGTGAAGTCGCATTTGCCGCGTATAATGAGTCGTCGACTACATTAATAAATATATAGAAATTATCCGCATCCCACATGGTACGGGCAGTTACAGCAAAATCGTCATAAGCACGCACACACATTGAATCCGTCGTCCGACCCTCTAATGAGCATTCGACTTTCAGGCACGGAACTGCTGTAACATTAAACCATATATCATCCATCTCACCATCAATGATAGGAGCTGCTGAAGCTTTCGGTATTTGCAGGGTACTACCGATCATTGTCCGGATTCTTTTACCCTTCGCAAACGACACCGAAGAGAGACAGATGACAACTATCAACAATAATACAAGAATTGTAACGAGCTTTTTCATTACATCCTCCTTTTTAAATAAAAAATTGTTTGGTAAAAAAGATAGCTGTTTTCTTTACATAGAATCCCTCCTTTTTTGAATAATAAATTTTGAATTACTTATTACAAGCAATTAGTTAGAATAAATACATATTGTTTTATATTTTACTGCTGAATAGAATTCTATTAAAGAGTTCTTCCAAGATATGGTGCACCATTCTTATCTAATCCCATTTTATACACGCCGCGGAGTAAATCATTCGCCTGACCCATACCTTTATTGAGGAATAAATATCTTCCATTACCCCAAAACATCTGGTCGACTCTCTGAGGCAATATGTCTTCAACATAGAATGGAGTTACTGAACCGTCGTTCTCAAGAACAAAAATTGAATATTGCGGATGGTTTTTCAGACATAAATAAACCGTACCATCGATAGCAATACTAAACGAGCTTATTGTACACTGACTAACAGTGGGATTACTAAGAATATCAACAACAAGTTCATCGGTACTTCCCAACGAACCATCGGTATTAATAATCGTTTTCGAAATGCGTGAACCACTTGCCACATAAACATAATGATTAAATATATGAATGTCAACTATTGGGTAATTATTTATATAATGAGCCGTGGCGGTAACAGCCTTCGTCACATGATCCACCCTATAGAGTCCGTTGGCTTTCCCTGCAAATAGGTTCCCATTTTCGTCAAAATCCATCTTTTCCGCATTATTTGTAAACGTCGCATAGGCGACAGGTGCCTGTGTAGAGTCTTCCCGATTAATAGAATAGATAATTTTTTGATTTTTCAAAGCAATATATAGTAATCCAGAGGGGCCGAACCGTAAGTCTGTTGGTTCGTTAAAGGCAGATTTGTCGTTTTTCATAAATATGGTTGTGTAGAGCCCATCCGGTGTTACTTTATAGAGATATCTAGCGCTTCCTATCCATAGGTATTCGTTTTTATCTATTTCCATGGCATAAAAAGCACGTGCAAGGAGTTTGAAGTCGCCAAATTTCACAATCGGAACTTCGACTTTATAAGGTACCTTCGGTATTCCAATGGCCGCGGGGATTTCGACCTTGACCATGAGATCTCCGGAATTTGGCGGCCGATAGACGACTAAGCTCGTAGGTGTAGCACTTTTTATTATCGCCTTCTGTGTACCGAAGAATACCTGAAGTGAATCGGTATTCGTGGTGAAATTCTGTCCGGCAATCGTAAACTCCCTGATCCCGGCAATCATAGAATCAGAAGGTGAGATACTTGTGATAACCGGATTTGCCGTGTACGATGAGACATCAGAATTATAAATGATGCCCGGTTCGTTATACTCATTGCATGCACTGATCGAGAAGAGTATAATAACACTTGCGGTAAGAAGATGACAAACAGATTTTTTATTTTTCATAGTTTTCCACTCTATCATTTTACATTATAAGACTTACTGATATTCTATGAACGTTATTAAACACACCGAACGGCGTGTAGGAGTAATCGACATCAAAATTAACGGGAGAAACACCAAGGCCGGAAGAAGAAACGCCAAATCCATACGTAACGCCATCCTCACTGTCGCTGCTGATGTACCCTGCTCGTAATGATATCAATTTATGAAATTGATATTCGGCCCCGATTTTAATTTGCTCCGGATGGGACCGTGGATGCGTGCTGTCCAAAAAGAGCATGAGCGAGTGATTTGGTCCGGCTGATCCTATGAAATCGAGAAGGTCTGCCGAAATACCCAATGTAAAGAGCAACGGGAGTTGAAACGCTTCTTGTTCATAGGTTACATCTTTAGAAAAATTCCTTATAGACATACCAAAAGCCAGACTCTTTATACCAGTTTTATAGATAGTCCCGAAATCATACGCTACCGTGTTGGCAACATTTTGTTTCGTCGTGTATGAATTGGTGCCGGTAACCGGAACAACACTCTTGCCCAGTGATTGATATGCAAATCGGACCTGACCACCCACACCAAATTGATTCGAAAGCATAATGGCATAACCGACACCGACGGCTAATGCTGAAGGTTTCATCACTTCGGTATCGATATAACCTTTACTGTTGTTCCATACCATCGTTCCCTGCACATCGCCATAATCAACCGATTGCACACTGATGCCAACTACACCATAATTTCCGGAAGCCGGTGAGACAATCATGCTGAAAGTGAGATACTTAATATCGGCAATCCAGGAATTAATGCTGAAATTGGCGTTTAGCAGCGAGGGCATTTCAGCCATGGTTGCCGGATTATGGTACAATGCACCTGAATAGCCGATAAGTGAGTTTACAGCATCACCCATGGCACCTGCCTTCGCATCAGACGATACACTGAGAAAATTGAATCCCGTTTGTGCCCATTTTACCTGACAATAGGATAGAGATGAAAGCATCCCGATCATGATAATTGCAGTTAAGCACGTGATTATAAACCGATTCACTTTTTTATTCTCCTTTTGGAATTGCACACTTACTGACGCCCCTACAACTAATTAATTATACAAATAAAGAGGTACAGTACCTCAAAGACATTATACTAAATCGTATTAGAGTGACAAAATTAGAATTTTAAATTTGTTGATTGTCACGGGATTGCTCATCCCAAATCGTACAAGATAGACACCCTCTTCGACATGAATCTTGTTGCGCGATCTTATTGTTGGAACAATACGTTCCTCAGACTGCACCAGGATCGTCTGAGTACTACCGGAGATGGTTTCACCGACCATATCATTTGAATAATTTACATCGATCGTGTCACTTTTCATCAGCCGGATCGAAATGTACTCGTTGACATTATCCGCGTTATAGAACAAGCTTGTATAAATGTAAATATCTTTCGATTCTCCGGGTAATACCCTTAATACCGAGTACGTGGTGTTCTCGCCTTTAGGATATCCCACCACCATCAATGAGTCCCGGACAAGTTGCGGCAGACTATCGACCAGCACGCTGAATTTCGGATATAAAACTTGATTTTCGGTCAGGCTATCCTGTGTAAATCTTCGCCACGTTGCAGTGTCCACAAAACCTTGTAGAGTCATTGTCTGAATTGACTTTCCTGTCGTATCGGAAAGAATGATACAGGCCCTACTATCGATATCCGCAATAGTATATTCCTTATTTTTAAATTTTTCCGGCAGGATGCTGTCGCACCCGATACCGATCATTACCACAATTCCTACCAGAAATAGTTTTAAAAAGGAAGCATATTTTTTCTGACATTGTCGGTACATTTCGTTCTCCAAATGATTAAAGTCATCTGATGATTATAAATTTTCGGAAGGTATTGTCGCCCTTCCTGAAGATCAATTCACCTGAATCCGAATAGATGTCTTGTGTAACCTCGAAATACGCAATATATAATCCACTGACCACGATCTGTTCGGAAGAAGTCGCCGAATTCCAAATTTCATCGCCGCTTCCGCTGATATGATTTATTGTCTGTATCAAATCCCCGGTTTCGGTATAAATTTTTATCACACAATACGCAGGCAGACCCAAAAAGGCGAGTCTGTCAGGCGTATCCTTCCCAAATTGGAGGTCCTTTGCTCTAATATTATAAGGATTAGGAACCACTCGTATTTCTGAGAGTTGCTTCTCGGAAGGACGTGTTAAAAATGCCTCATGGTTCGTCATCGTATAAAATTTACTACTGACAAGAGGTTCACCGGCCGGGATATTCAGAGCGGCCGATCCGGGATTCGTCGTACCGTCATCTTTCGACTGTATATAATAAAAATAATTAAATCCTCGTCGCGCGTTCCTGTCTTCGTAACTATTCGCCAAATTATTTTTATTGCACTCAAAGATCATATCGTATGTCGTATCCGCTCTGCCTTCTGCCCTGTAGAGTCTGTATCCGTCGAAGTTCGACTCTATTTTCTCGGGGGGTTCCCATATAAGAGTAATCTTATTGCCACCGGATGTCACCTGGAATGTCTTTGGCGGCTGTGGAGGGGCGGGTATTGCATATCCGCTCTGATAGTTGGCTCTCGCTCTCCGAAAAGTCTGGAATAAGGAATCTTTCCCGGAAAATACCCAGGTATTTTTATAAGTATTTCTATCGGTCGTCGTGGATCCGTTTGGAAGTATGAACGGAGGTGTATTGGCGATGTAATTCCTGATAATTTCTCTGTTCAGGCGTCGGTTTATACTGTTGATTCCTTCTGCGATGACAATCCGAATACTATCGTCAGGGTTCAGTGTATACGGACCGTATCCCTGGGCACTTGCATACCCCCCCGGATCTCCCAATCCTACCGTTGTGGGGAAACGTGCTGGCCAGCCATTTGCATCTTTTCCAACATATTCAGCATGAGTCTGGGCCGGATGTCCTTTTGACATGAACTTATACTTACTGTCCATCAAAGCCATATCATACTGATTGACACCCTGACCGTCCTGATCCGAGCCCATATATTGTGTATCAAAAGGTTGTGCCGGATCATTAATATGTTCCTGAGGCGATTTGTCGGCATAAAGAACCGCAACGCCTGCGAACTTCGTCCCAGCCATCACTGACCCGGGCATGATTTCCTGACCGGTATAATGAGGAAGTCCGATATCCACCAACACTCCCGGAGATGCCGAAACTGGGCCGTAGTATTCCCATTGAGCAGTGAATGCATCGGGGAATGGACACGGATGAGCTGCATCCTGACCGAATCCATCATTAATAGTATTCAATCCCCATGAGGCACCTGTCGGGGCCCAACCCTGATGATACGATTCACCGGCAAATCCTAAACGGAACTGAAAGTGGAATATTACACCGGTGAGTGTTTTATTTAATTTCCTCTGACCACTGCCGTCGATGATGCCGTCATTTTTAAAGACATATTCATAGATGTAGTAATTATCATTGTACTGTTGTGTGAATGCGAGCACTTTTCTGGTCATTGATACACCGATGGAGGTATGGATCTTATTATAGATCATACGGTCCGCTTTCAAAGTATCCTGAACATCATCTAATACATCGTTGGGATCAAGATCAGATGCGTGCATTCCATCAACCAGGACTGACGGATGATTAAATTTACCTACCAGTGAGAATGATTCGGGAAATATCTCCGAGCCTAAATATATGAATAGACGGCCCGAACAGGCTACCTTATGCGGAAATGTTCGTCCGTCAACCGGATCGGCGAAATTCGTCGTTCCGATCCAGACCGACTGTCCGACAAGGACATCCTGATTGATGTTTTCTGCCGGCCATTTTAATCCATCCAGCTGGTCCGTCGTAGTGAATGCCCTGGAACGTCTGCCGTATTCGATCTCAGCACCGCCGTTCGAAAACCAGTTTCGAAGCTGGCTTACCCATACCCATTTGATCTCCTGAGGGCCCGTAACCTGGGCATATATTGTATCTATACCGAATGCACTGCAAAGCGAAAAACCAATTACCACTTTCAACAGATATTTTTTAATCATGTGAATACTACCCTTCATTTTCAGAATTAAAATTTAAATGATAAATTGATACCATAAAAAATTTGTCTCGGATTCAGGAAGCTGAATGATGTATTATTCGGCATATCGATGTACGCTTTATCATCTAAAACCTGCTGCAGACGATTGCCTAATTCAGGGTGATTAGGGTTGTCCTTCATTTTTTCCCATTTGCTGTCGAGATACACCATGTATTCTTTTGTCGGCTTGTCGTAATAAATGACCCCTGTCTTGATATCGGCTGTATTCATCCCGTTCACGTTTCCGCTTTGTTCGATCGGCTGGAAATCTATTCCTTCTTTCCGGACAGAGCCTGCACGATCTGTTCCCGGTATGTTGTCATAGGCACGATTCTCGGGTAAGTGGAGCGACTCCATATAGTACTGGAAGTCGTAGCTATCATAAAAACTCTTGCCCGACAGGAACTGTGAATTCAACAGATTCCGAACTTCCATAAAGAACATAAGCGAGAACATCTTGAAATCGAAAGTCTTGTTGAGGCGAAGATCTATATTATAGTAGTCCGATAACTGAACATTGTTGATCTCTTCGGGGATAACTCTCTGTTGATATGTAATATATCCACCGGCTCTCCATTCTGCTGTTAAGTTCAGAGTCCAGTCACCAAGAGGACGGATTGCAGCAAACTGCGGCCCAAAATCCTTCGGTGTCAAGAATGTGATACTTGCATTGGCACGAGGCTGCGGAACCGGTTTTTGCTGGTACAGCAGGGCCGTATTCTGGTCTATAATTTTCTGCTTGCTCGGGTCCTCATCGATCGTCGGTTTCCCAAAAGCACCCTGGGTTACCACCTGATAGGTGAAATTGGCAAAACCACGGATCCAGTCGCCGGAAGATTTTCTGAATGTTAATTCAAATCCGCGGATATCCGCATAGCTGTTGTTATTCGCCGCGTAGTAACCAATACCTTTTTGATCGCTTAAATAAGCGGTATAAGCCTGTTGATCGGTGATGTCATGATAAAATGCGGAAAGTTGCAACAGGTACGATTCAAACAACGCGTGATCATAACCTAATTCATATGAGACTGTCTTTGCCTGAATTAAATTTGGATTACCATAATTGGACATACCCCCTGTCGCACTGCGACCCACTCTGAATATCTCTTCATATGCAGGCATTTGTTTGAAGTGCCCGTAATTAAAGTACAATTTTGAATTCTCTGTAATCGGGTGCGATATGCCCAAACGAGGGCTGAGGGCAACGTCGACTTTTGCTTTTGTTTTTGGATAATCGGCACTCGAATTATACGAACTGGAGAAATATAATTTATCGAAAGGATTAACATCCGCCCATTCAGTATTTGGATTGCTGAGATCCATTCTTAAGCCTAAATTGGCGATAAATCCTAATGCTTCTATCTTATCCTGAGCGTACAAGGAGAGACGGTACGGCTTCCAGTTTTCTTTCACATAATTTACATCATTGAAAAATACCTTCACCCAACCATAATCCAAATCAAGATCGTAATATGAGAATTCAATTCCTGTCTTGATCAGGTGGACGCTGGTCAATTGGCTTGTCAAATCTGCCTTTAATGTGAAGGATTTCAATTTGCTGGAATCACGTGCCGTAGCACTGTGACCGCCGAAGAACATCCCTGAAAGATCAGAGTTCGGCAAAGGATTATACCCGTTTGGAGCCTCATCGACAAAATAACCCGGGACTACTTCGTAACGCCTTGTTGTATCCCGGTTCTGGATGGGGCCGACAAGGTAACTAGTATTGACATTCTCTATGCTTATCTCATAGACGGTCGACGCAGTTACAAACGAAGTGAGTTTCGCAGCAAAGGTGAGGTGACTGATTTCGGCTTTACTATACCAGGAATCACAGAAAATCCTTGACGGTCTCTGCTCGTTCGTGACCTCAGCGATCTCAAGTGGTGTGCGCATATAGTCTGAAGGATTCCAAAATTGAACGCCGGTGATCCCGAATGAAGGATTCCAAAATTGTCTATCGTCCGAGTTGATGGGGACGGTAAAGGTTTTACCCATAGTAGCAGTTAGCTGCAGCTTCATATTCTTTCTTACGTCAGAATTCAGCTTAAATGACCAGTTATAGTCTTTATAATCGTCGCGGCTGAGAGGTATAAGAAGCATTTCTCTGTTCATCACAAAACTGGTAAAGAATCGTAGATTGCCCAGTTTTTCGCCTATTAGCGGAACTGGACCGCCGAAACTTCCGTCAATATAATAATCGGGTGCTTTCGTAGGCCTTCTTCTATGTGTCCATTCCCAGTAACGTTGAGCTCCGGCAGGTGTAAGATCGTTGGTAGGATCACTGTCTGCCATCAATCCCTCAGAAATAGAATTCCAGCCGTCAAATTTAGGATACTGCCTCTGGGTATATTCATCCCACGCCCCGTTTTTTGTTCCCACCCAGCAGACATCAGGATCTAAATACGGACGGTTCCAACAGGAATTAGGATCGTACACAGATATACCAAAATTTTTCTGCTGTGCAGGGCTGTATTTCACCGTTATCGACCCGGCATAGGAGGCGACATCCCCTTCTTTTTCAATGATATTGACTATACCTGAGCGTACCTGTCCGTACTCGGCGTTAAAACCTCCACGCTCAACGGAAACTTCCTGGATTGAAGTCAGGGCGATTGTTGTGATAGGCTGGTTATTTCTGGGATCACGTAAAGTAGCACCATCAATTTGAAAAAGTAATTGATCTGCACTGCCACCTCTCACTACAAAATTTTTATCAACTCCCGCCTGAAAGCCCATCATATCACCAACCGAGGAGACAGGAAGACTTTCAATTTCATCCGACTGAACTGAAACGATACTTGTGGATACATCCTTTTTTACGAGGCTTCGTTCTGCGACGATGATAACGGCTCCTGTTTCAATTGCTTGCGGCGTCATTTCAATATTGACAGGTGCTGTTTGATCTATAAGAACACGCACTCTCGTAACAGTCACTGCAGAATACCCAACCATGCTTGCTACGACAGTTTGCACACCCGGCGGTACGTACAGAATGGCATAATAACCATCTATATTCGTGGTCGTGCCCAGGGTTGTTCCTTTGACAATGACATTAACACCTATCAGCGGTTCACCAGTCTCTTTATCCACGATTCTGCCGGCTATTTTTCCAGTGGTTCCCGCAAAAATAACACTTACCATTAATGAAAATAGTAGGACAGAAAAAATAAGTATTCGGTATTTACCCGATGACATAGAATTTCTCCTTTGGTAGATTCTTTCTTTTCTAATTTTTACACTTTCGATTTGACAAATGTAATATATAGTGGTAAAAACTGTTATTTGAAAGTCCCGTTTTTTCTTTGGTTTGAAATATCAGTCCAGAATCCAAAACCTAGAAGGCATGCAATAACTTTTTAAATCATGCAGACCTCTCAGACAGACAGTTTAAAATCGTTGCAGTAAAAAGTGAAGGTATTAAACAGTTTTTGGCATGAACCGAAATCCATGCTTGGGGATTAAAAAATCAAGAAAAATTGAATGATAAAATTTATTTTTTATAATAAAAGAGCCTCTCATTCAATACTCAATACTTATAATTTACTACCGGTACTTATTTCGGCGGGCTTTGAAGCAAACATAGTCTTTTTTTTTTTGAATGTCAATAGTTATCGCTTTTTTTATGTCAATAGTCCGTCATTTCTATTAATACTTTACATTAAAATACGATAATCCATTGAATTTCAACAACATCTGTGCCATTTTTAAAAAACCTGTTTTTTATTATACAAATCATCATACGACTTTTGAATGATTATTATGCTAATAATAGCCTATTGTCAGCTATGATAATCCAAGAAGAAGATTAAGTTTATTGGCCTTTCAATCCAAGTTCTTTGCACATTCTATGATAATTCGGAGGAGCCAGGCCGAGTTTTCGTGCCGCCTCTGCATCCGATGAAGAATTTTTGCGGACAAAGGTGAAGTACTTCTTTCGAAAGATGTGTTCCATCTCTCGCAGTGAGAGAGTATTTTCGAAATCCCGAAATAGTATTGCATCGCCGCCAGCGGACAGTTGAAGTGAGGGGTGAAGAGATAACATTTCTTTTACAATATCCGAAGTGATTATATTTTCCTCCCGAAGGAGAAGGCGTTGAACTACATTCATAAGTTCCCTGACATTACCCGGCCATGTATATTCTTTAAGTATTTTGAAGGCGTTTTCCTCTGTGGTAGGAGTCTGTCTGATCATATCTATACTCATCTGGCGCATAAAGTGCTCCCAGAGTACGAGAATATCCTCCGGCCTTTCTTTAAGCGGAGGTATGTAAAGGGGCACGACATGCAACCGATAGAATAGATCTTCACGAAATCTCCCCGCTGCAACCTCTTTTTGTAGAACCTTGTTCGTTGCGGCAATGAGACGAACGTCCACTTTGATTTTTTCGGTCCTCCCAATTTTCTCGATCTCACCGTCCTGGATGACCCTGAGTAATTTAACCTGGGCAGAGAGGGGAAGTTCGGCGACTTCATCCAGGAAAATTGTGCCGTGATTAGCCTGTTCAAAAAGTCCCCGCTTGCTTGTGCTTGCTCCCGTAAACGAACCTTTCTCATAACCGAATAATTCGCTCTCAATTAAATCATGAGGAATACTCCCGCAGTTAATGGGAATAAAATTTTCCAGCTTTCTCTTGCTTTCATAATGAATGTTTATTGCGACGAGTTCTTTGCCTGTGCCTGAAGCGCCCGAAATCAGGACTGTGGCATCGATCGCAGCCAGTTGCTTGATCTGTGCGCGAACCTTTTGCATTTGTTCTGATATTCCGAGAATTCTAGTACGTGACAGCATGCCTTCAACGTTGTGCAGCAGTTTCTTCTCGGACCGCGAATGTTCGCGCTCAAGCCTTTTCCTTTGATAGGCGTTGAATATACTCAATATGAAATCGGTCGGCTGATAGATATAGCCTTCAATATCAGTCGGATACTTTGTGCAATACCAAAACGCCCCTGCCTGTAAGAGTCGATTCGCAAAATCAAAGTCTGTAATATTCACGGTCATTTTTGTAATAACAATGATTTGCAGCGATGGAGCCACCCGCTTAATCGCCCGGATGAGTGCTTCTCCCATAACACCACCAGCAATCTGGAGATCCATTATTATTACATCGAATTGGTCATTGTGCTGCGCCAACAGTTCCAATGCCGTGTCGCCGTTCGAGACGACTTCGCGTATCTGTATTTGATCCGAGAACGGTTTGAGTGTACTTCGAACTCGACGGACGTCGAACTCTTCATCCTCGATCAGTAAAACACCTATAACATCGTCTGTAAACATATCTGCTCCGTTTTTTCGTCTTCTCAATGTTGTACTATAAACACGAACCTGCAGCCCCCTTCGGGCAGATTCTCCGCATTTATCTTCCAGCCGAATCGTTGCGTGGCGATCTCGTATGCAATGTAACAACCGTACCCGGAATGTTCCTTGCCCGTTATATCGCCTGATGTCACCTGTTCCTGAAATATTTTCTTAACGCCGTGCTCATCGCTTTCTAAAAGGCCGAGGGGGATTCCGTTTCCATTATCAGCAATCATAATAGTCGATTGCCTCAGAACGGGATTGAATTCCGTTTTGATTGTGATTACTTTCTTATCCACACCTGCATGATCCATACTGTTCTGGATGATCGGTTCAAACACCTCCCAAATGACATACTCATTGATGGCAACATCAGGCAGCAGGGGATCAAGCTGCAGATTGAACTTCGTTGCGGGCCGGTTATCCGACAGCCGCTGAAAGATATTTTCGACAATGAATTTAATAACCTCGTTGACATTCGTTTTAAACATCGGACCGCGTATTGTGTGAATTGGAGGATCATACCACTTCATATCATAGATCACCCGTGCGATGAAACTGGCATACCTGCTGATACGATTCTTGATGAAATTAATATTATCTGCCGTTAAATTCCGTAAATCTTCTTTGATAAATCCTCCAATCTTTTCGGCCTTATGGTGGGTATGATAGATACGCTTGGTAAAAAGCATTTCCTTTTGGTGATTGATCTGTTCTGTCAGATGTTGTTTTTGTTCTTCAAACAATAATCGTTGCGCTTCGTTGCGTTCTGCGAGTGTCCGCGTAGAGATATAAAACATAGCCAGTAATCCGATAATAATAAGAGCAGAATATACCAATGCCGTTTGATTGTAATTGGTCGACATTTCCTCGGTAAGAAATGTAAGATCCGGAGAAGTTTTCATATATACTACGCCGACAAATTCTCCCCGGGGAACGAACGGAATAAATACATGGAATATATGCTGCCGTTCCACCAATGTGTAGTTTTGTTCTATCTTACGAATTGTGTCCTGCACCGATCGGAACAAACGAATCGCCTCGGCGTGCGTACTATCCGAATTCCGAACACTCTTTGCATCTCCAAATAAATAGTTACACAATTGTTTACCATCATCGATTGATACTATCGTGTTTTCATACGGGATCAATATACAGACGCTTTGAACATTCTTATCGAGTAATTGCTGACTAAAAATGATGTTAAAGTCCTGTATGATCTTTCGTTCTTCGCTTTCCGAGAGCTTTGCCTTCGGACTCTTGGACTCGAAAAGCATTTCTATTGAAGTGGCGGTCAGATTGGCAATACGCTCGGCAGCATCCTGCTGATACCATTGCTGGGATTTCACAAATACTTTTCTGAGCGAATTTTGATTCATGAAAAGAACGAAGAATTGGAAGACAATCAATACCAGTGCAAGCACTGTAATGTGCCGGATCTCGAAACGATACTCGTGATATCTGTCCCGGAACAGTCGAAGATATTTCATTATTGTACCCATCATTTGATCAGCACCTCGCTGGAACGAATCAATTCATCAGAACGGGTAAGAGCTTCTTCGACCGTAATTTCCCGTTTAATTGCCAGGTGCGCATAATGGGAAATAATATCCGAGACCTTTGTATATTCGATAAGTGCAGGTCGATGAAATCCGCGGCGTAGCAATTTATGGAAAAAGATTAGCTCGTTATGAGTGCGCAGGAACAGACTATCTTCATAAACAGAATTAATTGCCGGTAAATATCCCATACGTTCGAATATCATCCGTTGAATTGCTTCGCTCTGAAAAAACCGGATAAATTCAATTGCTGCCGCTTTTTTCGTTGAAGACTTCGATATCATCAAATTCCAGCCGCCGAATACCGAGGTCGATGGTCTCCCTTCGAAATGGGGTAAAGGTGCTTTCGCGATGTTTTTGAGCTTTGCCGTATCCGGGTAAGATGTACGGAAGTTCTGGACAAAATCGGGCCAACTGCGCATGAACACGGCATCGTGATCAAGCATGTATGTATCGCACAGGTATTCATCGAAATCCGTCACAACCTGGGGAGTCGTCCCATCTTTCACGAAATCGACCATCATCTGAAGAGATTTCACTGCAGATGGAGAAAGAAGATGAAAGGTATTGGATTTTAGAAATCCAGGTTCATAACCGACGGCTAATTCAAAGAAATTACATACCAGTCCTTCGTAGTCTTTTGCCGGAAACAGAAAGAACGGTTTATTTATATATCCAAGCCGCTTGCGTAGCCGCGCTAATTCTTTCCATGAAATTGATTCCTGGAGCCGCTTCTCGACCGCGCTTGCATCGGGTAATCTGTGAATAATATCCCGGCGATAATACATAAGCCCTACATCCAGATACATCGGCATCGCCACCAGTGTTCCTTCATACACACACGATTTCATCGCATCGGGCAGCAAGCGCCGTTTCTCATCTACACTGAAGTAGGAATCCAGCGGTTCACTCCATTTCGCAAAACGTGGAACCCAAATCAGGTCGACGGCAAAGATATCGAGTTTTTCACTTTTACTTCGCAGTGAACGCGCCAGCAGCTCTTTACGTTCGTTTGTACTGAATTTAGAAAACGGTAAATTGACGGGAATTACTTCGATTTTCCCTTTGTGCAAACGATTGAACTCATCAATCGCGAGCTGATGCGAGGGTGAGATGTTATCAGCATAGTATAACTTTACAGGCTGGTCCCTCTCTTCAACGTGGAATACATTGAAAATTGTCGTAAGCCAGCCTATGCCGATAATTATCGGTATAATAAGAAGGAGCAAAAAAAGAATATATCTCTTTCGCATAAAAAGTCTAATCCGTTCAAAAATCGATACCTATTTTCAATCTAAGATGTAATTGGCAGACTTACAAGTTTATGTCGGTAAGAATCGTTTAGATCCTGCAGGCTTCATATCGATACAGGATTCAATGTGACAATAAGACCCTCAATTCTAACCTCTTGTGGCTCTCTCTATAATATAGCAGGGGTTGATGAAAACAAAGCCACTAATGAGACGTTCTGAAAAAACCAGCCGGCCCTTCCTGAGGCCGTTTTAATCCGAGATTCTTAATATTTTTGATTATCTTTCCGATAAGTACGAATTGAAAAAGAACTTGACTTTTTAAGAAAACATCTATATTATTCAAGCAGTTAGTCTACCTTAATTTCAATTCAATTTAGGATAATTTTTCTCGAAGATCAGGAAGCCAATGTAGCCTTTTTAGGTCTCTAAACGGCAATCTTGGCGCATAATATGGAGGCTTCCAATTGGTTATCCTTACCAAAACTTTTTACTCGACCTTGGAAAATCAAGGTGGAGTATGACTCACGCAACTATTTATTTTTTCATTTCGTGAATAATAGAAAAAAACCTCGCCTTCAGGCGAAAGCGGTTTCTTAAACTGGAAGGAGGAATTGAAAATGAAACAACTGAAAAGGGTGATAATACCGATTCTGTTGTTGGTAGTTGTATCGGCGTTACCACTTTGGTCCGGGACGACGGGAAAAATCGCCGGCACTGTTATCAATAAGGCAAACGGCGAGCCTGTACCCGGAGCCAATATCGTTGTTGCTGGGACATCATTAGGCGCGTCAACAGATCTCAATGGTCACTATACCATTTTGTACGTACCGCCAGGGACTTACAACGTTCAGGTATCTTTCATCGGGTTCCGAAAGATCACTATGAATGATGTCCGGGTGTACATCGATCAGACTGCACGCATCGATTTTTCTTTGGAAGTGCAAGAGATTGAGTTAAGCGTGTCGGTCGTTCTCGGCGAACAGTTGACTATCAGGCCTGATGTCGCAACCAGCGTCGCTGCAGTCTCAGATAAAGAAATAGCGAGCATGCCAATCAACAACGTGGTGAGCGCAGTTGGATTACAGGCGGGTGTTCGTGGCGGTTGGAGCGGTAATCTCAACGGTGCTCAGCAAGGGGGATGGGTAGATAAGACCTCAAATAATCTAAATCTTAGAGGAAAAGTCAGTGTCCAGGGCGGATTAAATATCCGCGGTGGCGAAGGCGACGAAATTCTTTTTATGGTTGACGGCGTTACGATGCGTGATCCGAGAAACAACGAGCCATCAACCAGAGTCGCGTTAAGCGCAGTGAAAGATATAGCGGTGGAACGAGGCGGATTCAACGCGGAATATGGTCAGGTTCGATCCGGTGTAATCAATGTAACGACACGAGAAGGCGCCAAACGTGGTTACTCTGGAAGTTTCCAGTTGCGGCTCAGTCCTCCTGCACCGAAGTACGTAAGGGCAGCCGGCGTTCTGGATATTCAAGATCCTAATTCCTTCGTCTTGCGTCCCTTCTTCGACCCTGATGTATGCTGGACGGGGACTGCGAACGGAAAGTGGGATCAATATACGTCGAGGCAGTATGTCGCATTCAAGGGATGGAATGAAGTCTCAAAAGAGCTCTGCACAGATAACGATCCAAACAACGATCTAACGCCAGCCGGAGCACAGCGGGCTTTCGAATACGAGACTCGAAAAGTTCAACCCAACAATCAGGCGGATTATGACATAGATGCTGGCTTTGGCGGCCCGGTTCCTTTCATCGGTCAGTATCTCGGGGATCTTCGGTTCTTCACTTCATATCGCAGTACACGCGATGTGCTGGTATGGCCCCTGACAAGACCCGATTACAAGGATTTTAACTGGATGATGCAGATGACATCGGATATCACACCCACGATGAAACTACGTCTCTCGGGCATGGTCGGAAGACAATTTACAATCAGGCATAATTGGGATGGCACTGGTCAATATTTCTATCCACATTATCCGAATGAAATTGCCGGTGTTACGGCCAACAATTTTAGCAGTTTAGCCGATTTATTCTTCTTTTACTCGGACTTCAACTTCACACCATCCCAAGTCGGAGAGCAATCACTTGCCGCTAAATTGACGCATGCTATTAATCCCAGTACATTTTATGAAGTATCTCTGGAACACTTCAGACGGGATTACGATACGGAACCCTTCGCACTACGAGATACATCAGTACATTATGAAATCATCCCTGGATTTTTCGAGGATTCAAATCCATTCGGTTACTGGCCCGGGACGACTAATGGTGTCATAATAAACGGGAATATGCACGCCTCCAAAGCTCGAGACTGGACTGTTGTTAGCTCGACAACTTTAAAAGCCGATTTTACAAGTCAGGTCAATTTCCAAAATTTGGTAAAAGGCGGAATCGAGTTCGATTACAACGATCTGAACTTTGACTATGGAACAATAAATTCAGGTACGGAAGGAAAATTATACTCAAGCCGTGTCCAAATGCGCGTCTTCCCAATCAGAGCTGCCGCTTATGCGCAGGATAAACTGGAGGCAAAGGGATTCACCGTAAATCTCGGATTGCGTCTGGATTACAGCGACCCGAAATCATCATGGTGGAGTTTGGATCCGTATAATGTCAACTTCTTCTCTCCTGCTACCACCGAGGCAATGACCTTTACAATGGAAAAACCTAAACCACAGTGGCAATTGAGTCCACGTCTGGGTATTGCACACCCCGTTAGTGAGGATTCAAAATTATTCTTCAACTACGGGCATTTCAGAGAGGTTCCACAATACGAGAGTTTATTCCGCGTTCAGCGGAACGATTCACGGCAGGTAACGAGCCTTGGCAATCCAAACCTCATTCTGGCCAAGACCATATCCTATGAGCTAGGATACGATCACATTCTGTTTAATGATTACCTGCTTCAAATTGCTGCATTCTATAATGATATTTCCGACGTGCAAAATTTCACTGAATATCAATCAATAGTCAAAAATGTTGATTACGTCGAATCCTCATCTAACTACTATCAGGATACACGAGGATTTGAGTTGACCCTTCGCAAAACAACCGGACGATGGTGGTCCGGCTTCGCAAATTATACATATCAGGTGAACACTACGGGGCATTTTGGTGAAGGTTTGGTGACCGACGATCCTTCTGCTCAGAAAAGATATAATGAAGCGACTGTCAATCTGTACCAGGACCGCCCGATTCCTCAGCCGTATGCTAGACTTAATCTAAGTCTCTATACTCCGGAAGATTGGGGCCCTGATATATTCGGACATAAGATTCTCGGCGGGTGGAGAGTAAATGCAACTGTGGATTGGCAAGCCGGTTACTGGACAACGTATAATCCAAAAAATATTGCTTCGCTGGCGTACAACGTACAGTCCTTAGATTACTATAATACAGCTTTGCGGGTGGACAAGATTGTACAGATCGGAAAATTTAAGCTGCAATTGTTTATGGACATAAACAATGTTTTAAATACACTCCGACTGTGGAATACCGGCCAAGCCTATTATTTAGCATCGCTCCATCTTCCTGCGAGCGACCAGTACGACAATATCCCGGGTAGTGATAAGGTGGGCGCGTATCGGAAACCTGGTGTTGAATGGCAGCCCGAAGTGTATCAGAATACTATTGATCGAAGCAAGGGTGGGGAAACACGTCCAATTTATTTTGAGAGGAGCACAGGCCTATACTGGCAGTACGTCTATAATCCGGCTATTACAGATATTTCACAGCGGTGGTCTCAGGTTGATCAGGCCAGAATTGATCAGATCAACAATGACAAGGCGTATATCGAAATGCCGAGATCTTCTACATTCTGGTTTTTAGATCCACGGCAAATCTTCTTCGGCGTTCGACTTTCATTCGATTTCACAGACTAGCAAACAAATAGAGACAGCCATGAAAAAACATGCAATGAAAATAGGAATCCCATTTCTGGTGCTTGCGATAATCTTTACGATCGCTGTTGGTTCCCACACCAGTTATGCGCAACAAGCTCGATGGCTCCGTATTGTACCATTACAAGGACCCGTCAATGAATTAGGGGCAGAATTCGAGACTGAATGGAACACCGGTAATGCCGACTTCTTCTCTTGGCCCGCTCAATATGGTATTGGTCAGAATACATGCCGTATGAGAGGCATGTGGATCGGATGTAAGGATTTCGACGATCCGGTAGCAAATAAGGTTTTGAGTTATAAGGTTATCGGTGTTGGCCCACGGGATGGCTCAAACCGGATTGGTATGATATTTCCAGTAAAAATTAAAATGATTGGGAGAGGCCCACATCCCGTTTTGAGAGTTGACGACAAAGCCGCATCTGACCTTGACACCTACGATGTACTGGATGAGGTAAATCCGGATCTTGAAGCAGACCGTGTTGTCCTCGTGAATTTCAATACATCCATAGGAGTCTCGGTTACGAAAAAAGTGATGGCGTTCGACCAATCGAATAACGATAATTACTACATCAACGACTGGGTCTTTAAAAATACAGGAATCTATAATGCGGCAGGCGGCGTTAAACAACAAACACTTACCGACGTCTATTTCTTCTTTGCAGACCGGGATGCCTGGGCAGGTGTAAGTAATACGGGTTACGGCACAGGATGGGGATCATGGGAATCTACATGGGGTGAGAGTAATATCATTCACTCGTTTGGCCAAGATCCGACTGCACCCGGATTTGATATGAGGGGTGTAATTTGTTGGACCGGTGCCGATGTTAAGCGTACGACCCTTTCATATAAAGAGGTTTGGGGAAATCCCGCCCAGGACCAAGACGGTCAGCTCGCTTCGGCTAAATACTGGGGAAGTGTAATATTACATGCCGACAAAAGCTCGAAAGACACATCGGATGATTTGTATCAGCCAAGAACCAACAACTTTATACAGGCCGACATGGCTCCCTTAAATGCCAGTGCGGATCAGTACACAGAATCATTCATGAAAAGCCGATACGATGTAATGAGTTCAGGCTATCCGGACATACAACATGATGCAATCGTTGGAGGCGGCTACAATGACACCTATCCGACGACATATACTTATCCAGGTGCAGCATCAGGTGGAAACGTGCAAACCAGCGTAGGGTTTGGCCCCTATACATTGGCGCCTGGCGATAGTATTCATATCGTATTTACTTTAGGAATAGCAGGGATCTCGTGGGAAAAGGGACGTGAGGTAGGCGGTAACTGGCTTCAATATTATAAAAATACGGGAGTAACACCGACTCTTATCCTGCCCGACGGAAGCACAACAACTGACCATAATTTTTATAAGTATCAATGGGTTGCGACAGGAAAAGATTCCATCATGCAAACATTCCGCAATGCGGTACGAAACTATAACTCCGGATATAAAATCCTTAAAGCTCCACCGCCACCTGATGTATTCTCGGTCAACTCCGGCGGCGATCGGATTATGCTTTCATGGTCATCGAATGCGGACGCGGCCCCCCACTTCGACGGATACGTGGTATACCGTTCTCGTGGGAATGTCCTAGATCGGAATACGAAATACGAAAAGATATTCGAATGCAGCAAATCGAATGTTGCCCATAACTTCGATGATATCACTGCAATCCGTGGCTTTGACTATTACTATTATATACAGTCTAAAGACGATGGGACACAGAACGACGTTCATCCCGGTCTTCCCCTTTACAGCAGTCTGTTCTGGACGGTAACAAACCAGCCTGCTACTCTGCAGCGACCGGCTGTCACAGGACCACCAACATCTCCGGCCGTTGATACAACCCATTGGAAACAGCTCGTATCGAAAGGAACCTGGGTCTCCGGTGCCGATTATGTCCCCAATGACGAAGTGACCTTTGGTGCATTAAGTTATGTGTGCGTAAAACGGGATTCTGGCGGCAAGCAGACTCCGGATATAGATACGACTAAAAGCTGGAAACCGGAAATATCGAAAGGAGCATGGGTTTCCGGCAACGGTTATGCAAAATACAATGTCGTATCCTATAACGGTGTAAATTACTATTGCTATAGCGAGGTTGCCCAGGGCTCGTTATTGGAACAAGTCCGTGTAGTCCCGAACCCCTACGATATCCGAGCCCGTATGTTCCAATTTGGCGATCAATCTCAATACGACCGGATAGCTTTCTTCGGGCTACCGGGTCAGTGCAACCTAAAGATCTTCACAGAACGAGGTGATCTAATCTGGCAGAAAAGTCATACCAATGGTACGGGTGATGAGCTCTGGGATTCGATGACCTCATCAGGACAGATAATAGCCAGCGGTATTTACATTCTCTATGTTGAAGCTCCCGGAGTCGGCTCTGTATTCCGTAAGTTTGTCGTCATCAGGTAAGGAGATAATCAATGAAAAAGACGATAGGTAAGTTTATTGTTGTGTTTCTCGTGGGATGCCTGTTGATGAGCATCGGGTTTGC
>JBEKIL010000011.1:0-150729 GCA_050011775.1 Bacteroidota bacterium
ACAATCCTGGTGGCCGTTCGGTAGACATGAGTATGATTTCATCTAGCTCGCTGGAAGGTATAGAAGTCTTCAAGACAGTTACGCCTGATATGGATGCTGCAGCTATCGGAGGCACCGTCAACTTTGATATTCGTCGTGCAAAAACAAATCCCGACGCCGCAGCTTCAATTTCTCTTCTTGCCCAAAATGGTTACAATGATTTGATGAGTTCAAACAAAGATTATAAATTTGTCGCAAGCATCGAAAAAAGATTTTTTGATGATAAATTTGGCGTCTTTGTGCAGGGAATTGCACAAAGACAAAATTTGACTTCAGATCAGCTCGGAGCATTCTATACCAATTCAAATCTAAATGTAACCAAAAATCCCGATACCCTTGCGATGGGATACACAACTCTGACCTTTATCCCTTCAATACAAAAACGATATGATGCGACAATAACATTTGATTATAAAATACCTGACGGTGAGTTAGCTCTTTTTAATATCGTCAGTCATGGTACAACGACATCAGAACAACATTCCGATCAGTATACCGTACAAAACTATACGGCTTTATCAGATCGAATTATTTTTGGTACATCATTACAGAAGAACGATCTTAATGTTGTCTCAAATATTCTGAGTTATAAACAGGAATTCGGATCATTAAAAGTAGAAGCAAAACTATCGAATGGATATTCAGATAATTATACACCGTACAACTGGTATATGGATTTCATACAACAACGATCAGGAGCAAAAAATATTTCGGCTAATCTCCCTCCTGCAGATGTTGTTCGCCAAGAACAGAACTTGATCAATCTTGATCAAATGCAATGGACAAATAATACTGCGTGGCGCAGTTTCAACAAGCAGGATGATAAGCAAGCCATTCTTGATATTAAATATAATTTTAATCTTTCAGACCTCATCTCCTTATCTGTAAAAGGAGGCGGCGCGTACAAATATACTACACGGTATTACAATTATGATTATTGGTTTGGCCATATAAATGATGGCAGTGCGTCGGTGGGCTTCCGACAATCTATGGTACAAGCTCTTCCATGGTTGGCCCAGTCACCATATAATCTTGACCCAACAGGACAGAATCCATTTCCTATCTCGGGATTTTATAATAAAAACATGGATTATGGAAAATTCCTCAAAGGCGAGTATTCCATGCAATCAGCAGTCAATGTAGATGTCATCGATCAAATTATTAATACGATGAAAACGGTTGGAGCTGTACGGACAGCGGTAGCAGATCAGCCGGATTTTCTTTATGATATGGTCCAAAGTACAGCAAATGATTATTCCGGACATGAAATCCGCAGCGCCGGGTATCTCATGGCTATGTTGAATATAGGTCCATGGATATCTGTAATTCCCGGTGTCCGATATCAAGCGCTGAGAACCTCCTATACCGCAGCTCACTTTATGAAATATGATGATGGTAAAATTATCTATCCCAATTTATATCCGTACACGATGGTAACAGATGAAGAATATCATGGGTATTGGCTTCCTGATCTCATAATAAAATATAATCCATCGGACGCGATCGGTTTTCGGGCGTCATTCACAAATACAATAGCATATCCTGATTTCAGCACCTTTGTTCCAAAAGAAGTTATTGGTACTACGTCGAAATTTATTACATGGAATAATACTTCATTAAAACCAGAACGAGCGTATAATTATGATTTTCAGGTATCCATCCATGATAATAATATTGGATTATTTGCTGTAAGCCCTTTTCTGAAAACAATTGATAATCAAATTTTTAATCCTCAAAACATCCACCTTGATTCAAATCAAGTCAAAGCTTTTGGATTTCCTAGTTACACCAACCTTTATACTCTCAATACCTATATTAATAACCCTTTTCGGATAAACGAATGGGGGATTGAAACAGAATGGCAAACACATTTTTGGTATTTGCCGGGACCATTGAGCGGGTTAGTAATGAATATTAATTATACACATATATTTTCTAAAGGGAAGTTTCCGTATACAAATACTGTGGTTGTTTTTGGTCGTCCCGTCCAATATGTCGATACATCATATATCGACCGACTCTATCAACAACCTAACGATGTTGTGAATCTTTCGCTTGGCTTTGACTACGGGAAATTTTCCATTCTTGCTTCTATGATTTATCAATCAAATGTATTTAACCTAGGCAATTACTGGTGGACTCTGCGTTCTGATAAAACAACATATCTCCGATGGGATCTTGCCGTGAAACAAGGATTACCATGGTATGATTTAGAGCTTTATTTGGATATCAATGACGTGAATAAGGAAGCCGACATTTATACCGTAAGAAAAAATGGATTCCCTACGTCAGAGTATAACTATGGCTTAACGGCCGATATCGGAATTCGATGGAAATTTAACTCACATGAATAAAAATGAGACATCTGAAAAATATTTTTTATAAACCAATTCACAATTTTATGCAAAAAGGAGGAGAAATAAGAAGCATTTTTTCAGTTTGGCTTCCTGTAAACGGCTGTTTGTTCTTAAGCCCGCTGATGAGAAACTTGTTCAGGTAGTAAATAATTAACAATATATAAAATTCAGTGAAAGGATGGTTATTATGAAAACAATGTTTAATTCACTGCTTGTAATGATGTTGATAGTGTTATTAATACCATCATCAAATATGTTTGCGAATGCTATTGATACGGTTCGTATTTATGCGTACCCTCCGACCTGGCCTACAGGTTCGTTCGATGATGTTATTAACAGTGATACTGTTGCTGGAGGTTACGTTAAACCGAATACCGTGTTTCTGCTTGAGCCGACAGGAGATGTGGATACAGTGTATTACCTAACAGCTCCCATTACAGTAAAAGGTAACGTTACCGTTATCGGAAAAATAAATCCAAAGACTGGTCATCCACCGGTACTTGCACCGTATATTAACCAAGATAATAGTTCTATCGGTGATTTCTTTGAACCTCAGGGGGATGATACTCTTACGTTAAAACAATTATATTTCATAGGCACTCGTTCAGACGGCGCAGCGAATACTGGCCGTTTTGTTACTCCCTCTGGAGATTACAATGTATTCATTTTTGATCATTGCATCCTTGAAAATATTACCGGTCCTCAACACACGCCAAACCTGATTGATACCTGGGCGCATGCTCATTGCAGTTTCTATGTAACCAACTGTGAGTTTCGGAACAATCAAGATGACGCAATAGGAAATCCTGGATTGGCATGGATCGAAGTCAGTGATCCGACAGGCATTCCTTGCGATACGGCATATTTCCGTAATAATACCTTTTTCTTTACCGGTGGCCTAGTACTTGGTGGAGGAGGGTATGCATGCAATAAGTTGGATTTCCAGCATAATACAATCTTTATGTCAACCCAACAAGGCGTTTTCTTGGGGTTGGGATCCAGGCAATTGGTTTACTGGTGCAATTGTTTTAGATACTCTTTCAGCAACGTTAAAAGGAGCTCCATTTAACCTGACAGAAGCTGACCGGTATATTACCATCACAAATAATGCTTATTTCTGGCCGGCTACAATCCAAAACGAATGGTCAACGCTTAGTCTTTCTCCCCAACAATTAATCGGAGCCCGAGCTGGTATTCTTACAGATAAAATAACATGGCCCAATGTCAACGTAGCAAACAACGACAACACAGATCCGGGATTTGATGCTACGCTCGTTTCTCAATCAATAGCAAATATGATTACTTTGATAGATACGGCTTATGGTGGTACTGCCAGCGGAAGTGCCGGTGGTTATCGTCCGTACGTTTATCCGATGGCTGCACCAACTGATAGAAGTACATGGACAAATGTTGCATCAAACTGGAACCAGACACAGGGCTATCCAGTACCGGAGAACCTCAGATATTCAACCATCGCTCTGCAAAGTGCGGGTTCCGACGGAAAAGCACTTGGTGATTTGAACTGGTTCCCTGAACAACTGACCGCAGTCTCCCAATCTCCAGCTTCAGTACCGTCGAAGTTCGAACTCAGTCAGAACTATCCGAATCCCTTCAACCCGACAACGATGATTTCTTATTCGCTTTCGAAAAAAGGCATGACCCGGCTTTCAGTATTTGATGTCCTCGGAAGGGAAGTGGCGGTCCTGGTTGATGAGGTACAAAATCCCGGATCGTATAATGTGACATTTTTGGCTAATAATCTGAGTAGCGGCATATACTTCTACAAACTTACAAGCTCAGGAACAACGCTATCGATGAAAATGATTCTGATGAAATAGGATTCTCTCCGGAGAGATTTCATGCACGTGTATAACGGTGCATCTGCTGTTATACACGTGCCCTTATTGTGGTCTGGGCCGGAAAGCAGCTTGCGGAGACGATTGTAGAAGATGAATTCATGGAACACCTTTTTTTGTCGTCGTACATGATCAATTGTACTCTATAATATATTGAAGGTTTCAGGGGAGAACATAAACGCTATCCGCACAACGTCGATTCGGTGTTCGTTCATGCAGAACATTCCGAATCTGTTCACTCCTACAGCACGAAGCGGTATTTCCGTGCCAAGAACCCCATAGATACTCTTGGTGGTGTATACTGTTCTCAGCCAGGCCATAAAAACTCCATTTGACATCAAATTCGACGAAGGCATACATCGGGCGAATTTTAATGCGGAGAATCTGGTTCCCGCGGTTTATCATTACGGGATCGTGGTGGTTGATTTCAATTCCCAAAAATAATGATACTGGTGAAATGATCTATTGTTCATGTAATAACCTTTTCAAAAAGGGTCAAGAATTCTGAGTATCATTTACAATGAAACAGAAGACAATAATCGATATTGCACAGAGGCTCAAATTATCTCCCTCGACAGTCTCCCGGGCACTGCATGATCATCCCGATATCAAAGATTCGACGAAAGAGAGAGTACAAAGAGTGGCGCGGCAATTTCACTATGCCCCGAATGTCATGGCACAGAGCCTTAAAAATAATCGCACAAAGACTATCGGTGTGATTGTCCCTGAAATACGTCACGATTTTTTTTCGTCGGCCATAAGCGGTATCGAAGAGATTGCCTACAAGTCCGGGCATACAATCATCCTGTGCCAGTCAAATGAAAGCTACGAACGGGAGGTTGTAAATACGAACCTCCTTATGCAGCACCATGTCGATGGTGTGATCGCCTCTATTTCTCAGAACACAAAGTCGGGAGAACATTTTCAACATTTATTAAAACATAAAATATCGCTCTTATTTTTTGACCGTGTGTGGGACGATATCGACACGGATAAGGTTATCATTGACGATTATAAAAGTTCTTTTCATGCGGTCAAGTATCTCATCGACAAAGGTCGTAGAAGAATCGCGCACTTTGCGGGGCCGATGACACTCCAGATATGCCAAAAAAGGCTGGAAGGATATCTCGATGCTCTGCGCGTTTCCGATCTTCCGATCGTTGACGATTTTATTGCAGCAGGAGATTTGGATGAGTCGTTCGGTTATAATTCCATGGATGCGCTCCTACGGAAAAAATTAATTCCGGATGCACTTTTTGCGGTAAATGACCCGGTAGCCATAGGGGCGTACCAGAGAATTAAAGAAGCGAATCTCACCATTCCGGATGATATCGCCGTAATTGGTTTTTCGAATAATATCATCACGTCGATGATTCATCCGACACTTACCACAATCGATCAGTTCCCTTTTGAAATGGGGAAAAAGTCCGGTTCAATGCTCCTGGAGATGATCAATGGAGAACGAATGAGATCAAAAACACATATTATTGAGACAAAATTAGTCATTAGAGAATCGGCATGATGCTATTAGAAGAATAGAGGGGAAGCATGGAGAAAAGCGACTTATTCTTTCTGAAAAATATTCCGTTGTTCATTGTCCTGTTCTTCTGTTTCCATTTTCCGAGAGAAGCGAAAGCGCAATTTGCGAACGGTGCCGACATCGGCTGGCTGTCGCAAATGGAATCTTCCGGGTACCTTTTTTACAACGATTCCGGAGTGAAAGAAAATTGCATGGCAATCCTGAAGGAGCAGGGGATTAATGCACTCCGTTTCAGGGTCTGGGTAAATCCCGTGGGTGGATGGTGCGGGAAAAAAGATGTAGCGACAATGGCACACCGGGCCGATAGCATGGGTTTCAGAGTGATGATCGATTTTCATTACAGTGATACCTGGGCCGACCCCGGAAAACAAACCAAACCGGCGGCCTGGGCCAGCCATACCATTTCGCAGTTGCTCACCGATATTTATAATCATACATATGATGTACTCGATACGTTGAAATCCATCGGCGTAATCCCGACCTGGGTTCAGGTCGGAAACGAGACCAACACCGGAATGCTTTGGCCAGAAGGAAATACAACCACAAACATGAAAAATTTTGCCGACATGGTAAACAGCGGTTATGACGCAATCAAGGCGGTCGACAGCTCCATTCTTGTAGTTGTGCACTTGTCGGACGGATACAACAATAATATGTACCGAAGGATGTTCGATGGATTGAAAAATAATGGCGCCCGATGGGATGTTATTGGAATGTCACAGTATCCTTATTGGGCTAATTTACCATGGGAAACGGATAATAACGAATGTTATTCCAATATGCTCGATATGATCTCCCGCTATAATAAGAAAGTAATGATTTGTGAAACCGGAATGCAGTACGATCAGGCTGTTACGTGTAAAACTTTTTTGCTCGATCTTATCGCAAAAACAAAATCGGTCGGTGGTCTAGGCGTCTTTTACTGGGAACCCGAATGCTATAACTGGCAAGGCTACAAGCTCGGGGCATGGGACCCGGTGACCAGGAAACCGACTGTTGCCATGGACGCATTTCTGGAAAGTAGCGATTCATCTTCGACATCTGTGAAAGAGGATCCACCAAGAAATCAAGGGTATAACAATGAAAGTGACGGTGTCAGCGTCTTTCCAAATCCTGTCGGTGCCGGACAGAATTTTATGATCACTCTGAAAGATAAAACCGTTCCTACTTCTATCAGAATATTTACTGTGAATGGACAAAAACTTTTCGAAACCACGACTGTGAACAATGATAATATTTTTATAAGAAACCTCAGGATGAGTCCGGGAATATATTTCGTCCAATTAACAAACAGACATCAAAAAATAACGAAGACACTGATTGTAAAATAATACATCAATTAATGAACAAGGTGAATTTTGATACCATTCGTCATTCACAAAGAATCTCGCCGCTTTGCGGTGATCACGTTCTCAACCCTGTTTTCAATCGCGGGCCTTCTCGCACAGACAAATAAAACCATCGGTACGATATTTTCAATTGATGCAAGCGCTCCGATACCGCCCCCTGAAACGGAATATCTCCAAATGGGAAGCATCAAGGCGGGTATCTCGCCAACCGGACATCAACTCTTTGTGAACAGCCGATATATCCTGCTGGACAAAAAACCGTGGTTGCCGGTTATGGGTGAGTTTCATTACACCCGTTTTCCGGAGAAGTACTGGGAAGAAGAACTTCTCAAAATGAAAGCGGGTGGCATACAAATCGTCTCGACGTACATTATCTGGATCCATCATGAAGAGTTGGAAGGACAATTTGAATGGTCCGGCCAGAAGAACCTGCGTAAATTTGTCGAACTGTGCGCGAAACATGGCCTGTATGTTTTTCCGCGTATCGGTCCATGGTCTCATGCAGAAGTCCGAAACGGCGGGTTACCTGATTGGTTACTGCATGCATGCCAGACACGTGTGAATGATTCCCTCTATCTTTCCTACACCCAAAAATTCTATCATGAAATTGGAAAGCAATTGAAAAGATTATTATGGAAAGATGGCGGACCTGTCATCGGCATACAGCTTGAGAACGAATATTCGAATCGCGCGCCGACTGGCGGGGCGGCTCATATAATAAAACTCAAAAACATGGCGGTTGGCGCAGGAATTGACGTTCCACTCTATACAATTACGGGCTGGGACAACGCCGTGGTTCCGCCTCATATCGTTATTCCGGTGTTCGGCGGATACCCCGACGAGGCCTGGTCCGGAAGCAAAGCAGAATTACCTCCGGATCCACAGCATGTCTATCAGTTTCATTTAACCCCGATTAACAGTGACGTGGGAATTATGCAGGGAGCCTCGACTTCGGAAGAAGACGTTCAACTCTGGCATTACCCAATGTGTACCGCAGAACTCGGAGCGGGAATGCAGGTCACATACCATCGCCGAGTCAGAGTGTCTGGGGAAGATATCCCGCCCATTGCATTGACGGCACTTGGTTCCGGAGTAAATCTTATTGGTTATTACATGTATCACGGAGGGTCGAATCCTGATGGCAAGAGGACCACTCTTCAGGAATCTCAGGCAACCGGTTATCCGAACGATGTGCCGGTTGTCTCGTATGATTTTCAGGCGCCGTTGCGTGAATACGGACAATTAAACAGTTCATTTCGTCCATTAAAAGTGATTCACCAATTCATTAAGGACTTTGGATCCATTCTGGCACCCATGAGAGCAGTGCTTCCGGATGTCATGCCCTCCGGACAGCGAGATACAACCACACTTCGTGTCTCGGCGCGTACGTCAGGTAACAGCGGATTTCTTTTCGTGAACAACTATCTTCGCAATTATCCTCTGCCGATTCAAAAGGGTATCCAGGTAAAAGTGATGTTACCCACAGAAACTATCATGATTCCCAGAAAACCGGTTGATATTTTGTCGCAGTCATGTTTTTTCTGGCCGCTGAATATGGACCTTAATGGTTCTTGCTTGCTGTATGCAACCGCCCAGCCGTTCACCATGATCGACGATGGAACGACGGTCAACTACTTTTTTATCAGCTCTGCCGGTATTGCCGCAGAATTTATCTTTGTCGAATCGACGGTGAAGACGTTACAATCACAGACTGGAAGAATCTCACATGTTGATAAACTCATCTGTGTCGACGGCATGTGCTCCTCTACAACACCGGCGATAGAATTAACAACTTTATCCGGGAAAAAGGTCCGTGTCTTTCTTTTTTCGCAGCAACAGGCATGCAACTCATGGAAAATTCCAGTAAACGGAAAAGATTATCTGCTGATGACGGACGCTGATGTCTTTGCTGATGGGGATAAAATCTGTTTACGTTCGCGCGATGTGAATGCGTTTACTTTTTCTCTTTTTCCATCGGCCGGAATTCATAGTCTCTCTGCCGTGCCTGTAAAAAGGTCCGGTACCGACGGAGTATTCAGTCGTTATACATCGATGGTGAAAGAAAAGAAAATATTCACAAGCTATGAGCAGATCCGGAAGCCGCAGGCGGTATCTCCGGTAAAGATGGGACCATTCGTCGATTGGCGCAACTGTGTGGTGGCAACCACGCCGGATGATTCCGTATTTGACAAATGCGGCATCTGGCACGTGAAAGTAACAAAAAACGAGGATGCAGATATCAGCGAGGTATTTCTGAATATCGGTTACACAGGAGACATTTGCAGGTTATATAGAGGCACACGGTTAGTGACAGATAATTTTTATAACGGAACAACGTGGCAAATTGGGTTGAAACGACTGACACCGGACATATTTTCCAAGGGAGTCGATCTGAAAATACTTCCGATACGGAGCGATGCGCCACTGTATCTTCCAAAATCCTGTCGGCCGGATTTTAAGGGATCGACTCAAATCGCAGGTGTAGATTCAATCTCAGTGATACCGGAATATGAGGTGAAAGTAACAGTAGGAAGAAAATAAATTGGTATGTAAAAATTCTGTTTAAAAAGAGTCTGTAACAGAGAACCGGTTCTTCGATAACTTCAATACTGACAATTCAGCCTCCGACTCTCTCCCGAAATTGAATTGTATATGTGCCCGACTACACTGCTATTGATGTATTTTCCAAACTCCTTCAATGCACGCTTTTTACTCACCATTCACAATTCCGAATTCGCAATTTACAAGTGTCCCCAACGAGATTTGAACTCGTGTTACCGCCGTGAAAGGGCGATGTCCTAGGCCACTAGACGATGGGGACGGCGAAAAGGTGTACTGCTTCTCTTGTACCGATGGTTATTGTGTAAAACACAAAGGACACAAAGTAATATTAAAAATGCTATTGCCAAGGACACAAAGTAGAATTTAGACTTTTATATAGACCCCTAACTCTGTGACCTCTTAATAGGCGGTAATAATAAGTCCTTAGTGCCCTTTGTGGTTATATTTTTCGAAATAACCACAGACAAGAAAGAGTCACATTTCTTGGGTGACCAGTGGGAGTTGAACCCACGACCTCCAGAGCCACAATCTGGCGTTCTAACCAACTGAACTATGGTCACCATGAAGAGCAAAGATAAGATAAAAGATAACCCTTCGACTTGGTCGCTTCGCTCCATCGCTCAGGGCGAGAAGGAAAAAGTGTACCTCGAGCTTGCCGAGGGGATAAAAGACGAAATGAGATCAAGAGGAAATAATAACATTGTCCACAATCAAAATATTTTCTGAGTCTTTTCTCCTCTTTCATCTTTATACTTTTATCTTTCTCTCTTCTCGTGACCCCGGCGCGAATCGAACGCGCAACCTACAGCTTAGAAGGCTGTTGCTCTATCCAGTTGAGCTACGGGGTCAGATATAAATCAAGATAAAAGCTTGCCCCGAGCGGCTCGTGCCGAGCGGAGTCGAGGCAAGTCGAGGGTGAAAAAGATAAAAAGGTGAGAGAAAAATATTATGTCTCCGCTTATCTCCTCTTTTATCTTGTATCTTTATACTTTTATCTACTCTTTCCTTCCCGTCCCTCTTAAGCCCTTAAGAAAACATAAAATAGCTAAAAATGGACTCAGAATCAAGATTTCAAAGCCATCCTTGCTGTTTATACCACTTAATAGTTTCCCAAAAACCCTGTTCGACCGTTATGGTCGGTTTATATCCTAACTCCCTTTTTGCTTTTTCTATCGAGCAGGTCCAGTTCGGCCTTGTAATGTCTTTTCCTTTTTCGAAATTGAAAATCGGCGGTCTCTTACCCAGATTGCCTACCGCTCCTGAAATACCTGCAATCGCGAAAATAATCCAATGAGGAATTTTGATCTTAATCGTTTTTTTGTTCAATAAACGTGAAGTGAGTGCACCAAGCTCGCTCCACGTATAACCTCTTTCACTTCCGATGAAATACGAAGTACGGACCGCTTTTTCATTCTCAGCAGCTAATATAATACCATTGACAAGATCTGTTGAATGGACGAGACTCGCTTTTTTTTCATGAAAACCGATTAGCGGTTCGAGTCCTTTATTGATCGTCTGAAAAAATGTCAGGATTCCGATATCACGCGGACCGTAGACAGCCGGTGCACGAATGATAACGGCCGGAATTGTGCTCCATCGGTCCATAACTTCTCTCTCAGCAGCCAGTTTGCTCTCACCGTATGCCGTGATCGGATGCGGAACGGTTCCCTCTGTCACCGGATCATCACCGAGTGAAGGACCAACGGCTGTCAAACTGCTGACAAAAATAAATTTTTTCAATCCGGGGTTTGAAGTAAGGACTGCTTCAAGAATGTTGCGAGTTCCTTCCTGATTTCCTCGAAAATATCCATCACGATTCTTTGCTGCGACAACGCCGGCAAGGTGATACACATATTCAACCTCACGAACAGCAGTCTGAAGCGCATCTGATGTGAATAGATCACCATAAACGTATTCGACCGGCAGATTTTTTAGCCACTCCAGACTACTCGTTTTTCGAATCAGACATTTCACCCGGTACCCCTTCGACAGAAGCATCTCGACCAAATGACTTCCAATAAAACCTGTACCACCGGTGACAAAGGCGCTTTTCATACAGAGTAATAGGATGATTGACTTTATTGAAACATTGGAGTATATTAAAAAAAGGCTTTATAATCAATTTAAATCACCTTTCAACGGACGGGGCGATTAGACCCCGTTCCAGCCGAAGTATACTCAGCTGGTTATTTTAGGAAGGTTGAAAAGCGACTCACACAAGCCGTAGTGGGGGAGACGCGTGTGTATTTTCTATCGATGGTTTCATAAGGAGAAAATCATTGGACCTATTTCAAAAATGTTACGACTTTACCCGTGCAGATGAGGTAAAAGCTGCGGGTCTCTATCCATATTTTCGTCCGATTCAACAGAACGATGGCCCGGTGGTTATTATGGAGGGCCGTCGTGTAATTATGTGCGGCTCGAATAATTATCTTGGATTGACAGCCCACCCGAAAGTGAAGGAAGCGGCGATTAACGCAATAAAAAAATATGGAAGCGGTTGTTCAGGATCGCGGTATTTAAACGGAACACTTGAAATCCATGTCGAGCTTGAAAACAAACTTTCCGAATTTTTTCAGCGCGAAGATTGTCTGATATTCAGTACCGGATACCAGACAGCACAGGGAATAATTCCAACGCTTGTTCAAAAGGGTGAGTATGTTGTCACCGACAAAGATAACCATGCTTCAATCGTGGCAGGGTACCTGATGGCACGAGGATTATCGGCAGATTTTGTCCGTTATAAGCATAATGACATGGAAGATCTTGAACGGGTCATTTCGCAAATACCTCTTGATGTTCCGAAACTTGTCGTTTCCGACGGTATATTCAGTTCATCGGGCACCATTGTGAATCTTCCCGATCTCGTTAAAGTGGCGAAGAAGTACAATGCCAGAATTCTCATCGATGATGCCCATGCCGTGGGAATCATCGGTGTCGGAGGACGCGGAACAGCCAGCCACTTTAATTTGGTTAAAGAAACCGATATGACATTTGGAACATTCAGCAAAACTTTCGCTTCACTTGGTGGATTTGTAGTAGGTGACCACAAGGTTATCAACTATATTCGGCATTTTGCGACGTCGTTAATTTTTGCCGCCAGTCCTACACCGGCCGCAACCGCTGCAGCATTGGCTGCTCTCGAAGTACTCAAAGCCGAACCCGAACGAATTACACGACTTCACGCAAATGCCCGGAAAATGCGTGAAGGTTTTAAAAGCATCGGGTTCAACATTATTCCGGGTGACAGCGCTGTTGTACCGATCATCGTCGGTGATGATGTCCTGGCGCTTACATTTACAATGGAACTCTACCGCGCCGGAGTATTTGTAAATGCTTTCATCCGTCCGGTCGTGCAGCCGGGAATGCAGATGGTGCGAACAAGTTATATGGCGACTCATGAAGAGAGTCATCTTGATGAAGCGCTTGAAATATTTAAGACTGTGGGAAAAAAACTCGGTGTCATCGGCTGAGAAAAGTTTATGAGCAGCCTTATCATTCGCCCTCTGGGATCGAAAAAGGATACGATAAAATTTATCCGGTTCCTCTGGAAAATTTATAAAAATGATCCGAACTGGGTTCCACCGCTTATGATGGACCGGAAAAAGTTTATGGATCGCGAGCGGAATCCGTTTTATACCCATGCCGATTCGGAATTCTTTCTCGCCGAGCGCAATGGCGAAGTCGTCGGACGTATTGCGGCGATTATCAACCACAATCATAATAAGGAACATCGCGAAAATATAGGCTTTTACGGTTTCTTCGAATCAATCAATGATCAGGAAGTCGCTGTTGCCCTGTTCAATACGGCAAGAAACTGGCTGAAACATCGAGGCGTTACGGCAATGCGCGGACCGGTCAATCCGTCAGTCAACGATGAAATCGGGTTGTTAATCGAAGGATTTGATTCGCCTCCGGTGATTATGATGACATATAATCCCCGGTATTATATTGAGCTGCATGATTCATATGGTTTAAAAAAGGTCAAAGACCTTTACGCATACGAATTAAATCAGGATCAGGTCTATTCTGAAAAATTCATTCGTGTAGCGGAAATGGTAAAGAAACGTAATTCACTGACGTTTCGATCGCTGGATATGAAAGACTTCACCAACGAAGTTAATCGTATAAAAAAAATATACAACGAAGCCTGGTCGTACAATTGGGGCGCAGTCCCGATGACGGATGCGGAATTTGATGCGCTCGCAGCTGATTTAAGGCCGATCGTCGTACCGGATCTGGTGATTATGGCAGAGAAGGATAAAGAACTTATTGGATTTGCGCTCTCGATCCCGGATATCAATATTGCGTTGAAATACAACAAGAGTGGAATGCTGCTCACGGGGCTTTATCATCTCTTCACTAAAAAGAAAAAAATTAATCGAGCCCGCGTTATTGTGCTGGGTGTATTGCCGGAATATAAAAAGACAGGTGCCGCAAGTGTCTTATTCTATGAAACGGCG
Source organism: Bacteroidota bacterium (assembly GCA_050011775.1). Lineage (GTDB taxonomy): Bacteria > Bacteroidota > Ignavibacteria > UBA10030 > CAVZMI01 > CAVZMI01. The sequence continues at coordinate 14,167 of JBEKIL010000011.1, forward strand.
GTTCGCGCCCGCAAGCTTGGATATTATTATGGAGAAGCGAGCTGGATTTTGGAAGATAATCTGATGATGAATCGTGCAGCCGAAACGATGAATGCACGGCTCTACAAGAAATACCGTATCTATGAACTCCCCCTGTAAACGAACACTATACATTTTTGGGAGGATTTTCTATGGCCCTACAGAAAGTCGATAAAATATGGATGAATGGGAAACTGGTGGATTGGGATGACGCGAAGATCCATGTCCTTTCCCATGTTATTCACTATGGCTCAAGCTGGTTCGAAGGAATTCGCTGTTACAATACGGCAAAAGGATCGGCAATTTTCCATCTTGATCGTCATCTGCAGCGGCTGATCGATTCCGCGAAAATCTATCGTTCACAGATTCCCTATACAAAAGAGGAAATTGCCAGAGCGGTTATTGAGACAATCCATGCGAATAACCTGAGGGAATGCTATATCCGTCCTATTGCTTACAGGGGCTACGGTGACCTGGGCGTTAATCCGCTCGGCTGCCCGGTCGATCTCACCATCGCGGTATGGGAGTGGGGGGCATATCTCGGGAAAGAAGCAATGGAGAACGGCATCGATGTCTGTGTCTCAAGCTGGCGGCGTCCCGCACCCGATACGATTCCAACAATGGCGAAAGCAGGTGGTAATTATCTGAACTCACAGCTAATGAAGCTCGAAGCGCTCGCCAACGGGTATGTCGAGGGAATCGCCCTCGATGTATCGGGACACATCAGCGAGGGAAGCGGGGAAAATATCTTTGTTGTGCAGGAGGGCATTCTCTATACGACGCCATTAATATCGGCACTCCTTCCGGGAATTACGCGATACAGCGTTATCGCGCTTGCAAAGAGTCTTGGTATCGAGATCCGTGAAATGAATATCCCGCGCGAGATGCTCTACTGTGCTCAGGAAGTGTTCTTCACGGGCACGGCAGCTGAAATTTCATCGATACGGTCTATAGATAAAATCGTCATCGGTGAGGGAAAATCCGGACCGGTAACGAAAAAATTACGAGAAGCTTTTTATGACATTGTGCATAATGGTAATGATAAGTTCGGGTGGCTAACATTTATCTAAGATAGAAGGATAAAGATAAAAGATAAAAGATGGGGAAAAATCACTCGGCTCATCCCACCATAATTCGATTCACCTCAATGTGTTTCGATTCGCCTCGACTCGCCTTCGCTCGGCGCAAGTTGCTCGGAACGAGTAGCTCGTGGAAAATCGTTCAGGACAGGCTGTTGGGATTAACTTGGGAAGAATCGAAGGAATGCTGAATTAATCGAAAGGCTATGAGATTAAAGGCGGCTTCTGGACTGTGAGCCGATTTTTTCTGTGATTGGCGGTTGACTTTCAAGGCTTTATTCTGTACAATTTCTCGGTATCATAACACTATTGGACAACACATGGCGTCGAACGGCGACAAATCCGAAAGCATTTTTTGGCGGAATATTTTCCGTTCAAAAACCTTAAAAGAAGGAACGGCCGAGCACCTTCTTTCTCTAGTGCCGGCATTTTCACAATTGAACGTCCGTGAGCTGCGTCAGATCTCGGCGATTGTCCATCGACGGGAATATCAGAACGGAGAATTCATTTTTTATCAAGGCGATCCCGGTCTGGGAATGTATGTAATTGAAGAGGGATCGATTGCAATTGTCGTTCTTGATGAGAAACAACAGCAGAAAGAATTGACGCAGCTTCGCGAAGGGGATTTCTTCGGTGAACTCGCGTTGCTTGATGAAGGCCCGCGCTCGGCGTGTGCAATTGCCCGCACTCCATGCAAGTTGATCGGTTTTTTCCGGCCGGATCTTTTTGAAGTTATCCGGAAATATCCCCAGCTAGGTCTCAAGATCCTTCTCAAGCTTGCCGAGATGGTCGGCGAGCGACTGCGCGTTACCGATATTGAACTCATGCGTCTTCGCTCTGAACTCGATTCAATACACCATTGATCGTGGAGGGTCATATGCCACGGAAAACACGTTCCTCTCGTGCACAAAAACCATCATCACGCACAACACGGAAACCGCACAAAACAGATGTGCGGCGTACCCTATCTCCGCAATTGAAATTTGCGTTGAAACGTATTCTTGTCCCGATCGATTTTTCGGAGCATTCGAAGAACGCGTTGAAGTATGCGGTCCCGTTTGCCAAACAGTTTGGAGCAGAGATCATCCTCGTCTATGTCGTCGAACCGACGGTGTATCCGGCTGATTTTAGCTTCGGTCAATTCGGGTTTCCGAATGTTGAAGATGAATTTCGTTCACGGGGTGAAGAACAACTGTCGGCATTAATCGAAAAAGAAATCAGGAAAGAAGTAAAAGCGAGAAAACTGGTGCTGACAGGGAAAGCATTTATTGAAATTATTAAGACTGCGCGTGAAGAAGAAGTCGATCTCATTATTATTGCAACACACGGCCACAGCGGAGTGGAACACATGCTGTTCGGCAGTACGGCCGAGAAAGTTGTTCGAAAAGCACCGTGCCCGGTCCTTTCTCTCCGGCCGGATGAAAGAGATTTTGTGATGCCGTGATGAAAGAGGTTGAAGGTTGAAAGTTAAAGGTTGAAAGTTAAAGGTTGAAAAAAAGTAGCCCCGTTCACTCTGAATGAACGGGGCTTTTTATTTCAGATTTCGGGTTGATGGTGTACGAACCTACACGTTCATTTGTCTATTTACTCATCAATCATAAATCATCAATCATAAATCAGAAATCTCCCAGCTTTTCTAATGGAACGCGTGTCCTCCTCTCACATGACCTGCATTTCTCACGCTACCTACCATGCGCAGACGTTGTAGATTCCCGTTCTTTAATTTGTACTGTTTATCGTTTGGATCGAGTTTGCGGAGGAACAACTTACTTTGCTTCTGTTGATTGCGGAAAGAATTTGGTGCGGATTTCATAGAAGATCCCCCTTTCTAAATAGAACGATTACGGACTACAAAAGGATAGTAAGAACAAGCATTGAAAATGTCAAGTACTAAAAAAGCTTTAAAAACGGCACTTTTTATATCTAAAAAAGATAACAAATATAACGTTACAACAGTTGCATGGCGTTATCATGCCCTCACAGCAGACCGCTCTCTTTTTTCTTTTATCTTGAATTTACTTTTTCCGCTCGATGACAAAGTCAATAAATGCATCGAGGGATTTTTTTGCATCGGAAGGGGGAAGAGATGCGAGAGCTTCGCGCGCATGCTTGCCGAATTGGCGGGCACACTGCATGGCGTACTCGATACCGCCGTGTGTCTGCACAAAATCGATTACCGACTGGATTTCTTTCGTCGATGCGCCGTTCTTTATCAGTCGTACGATACGCTTTCCCTCATTTTTCTGAGATTGTTGTATGGCGTGAATGAGCGGGAGCGAAAGTTTCTTCTCCTTGATATCGAGACCGGTTGGCTTTCCGGTGATGCTCTTCCGCCCTATATAGTCGAGAACATCATCACGAATCTGAAATGCCATGCCGATGTTCTCGCCGTACTCGCGCATCGCATGCACAAGCGTTGTATCCGCACCGCTTGAGTGTGCGCCGATTTCACAACAGGTCGAAAGCAACGATGCCGTCTTATCGCCGATAATCTGAAGATATGTTTTTTCTTCAAGATCCATACTCCGGCTCTTTTGGATCTGCAGCAACTCTCCTTCGCTCATACGCTTCACGGCATACGACGTCGTCTTGAGGAAATAGAAATCGTCATGCGTCAGTGCTACGAGGAGTCCGCGTGAAAGAAGGAAATCACCCATCAGTACAGCGACCTTATTTTTCCAGACAGCGTTGATCGAAGCGAGTCCGCGACGTGTATCTGCATCGTCGACAACATCGTCATGGATCAGTGTTGCCGTGTGAAGGATTTCGACAAGTGTTGCCGCGCGGAAGGATCGCTCGGTTATGCCTCCCGTCGCCTTTGCAGAGAGAAACACCAGGACAGGGCGGATCTTCTTTCCTTTTTGTTTTACAATATAGCGTGCGATGAGGTCGACGATAGCGACATGGGATTTCATCGCGGACTTGAAATATCCCGAAAATTCTTTCAGTTCTTTTTCGATCGGCTGTTCGATGACCTCAAGGTTTATCTTTGTGTTCATATCGTCTCCATTGCATTCGCCTTTGCGCGCTTCTTCTGGGCAAAGCGGGCAATTAAGATACTGATCTCGTAGAGGACGATTAACGGAATCCCAAGGCAGACCTGACTTGTAACATCCGGGCCTGGTGTCAGAACACCTGCCAGAATGAGAATAACGACAATTGCATGACGGCGATATTTTCTCATAAAGTCGGTCGTGATAATGCCGAATCGCGCGAGGAAATATGAAATCATCGGCAATTCAAATACAAGACCCGATGCCAGGATCAGGCTCAATACAAAGCTACGGTATTCCTTCACGTCGATCATGTTTTCAATCATTGATGAACCAAAGACCGCGAAAAAACCTAGTGCCTGGGGAAGAATGACGAAATACGCGAATAAAACTCCTGTAAAAAAACAGAGCGATGTAAAGCCGACAATCGAAGAAACATACTGCCGTTCTTTCGGCAGTAAACCCGGTTCAATAAATTTCCAGAATTGGTATAGAATAAAAGGCACACTTAGAATTAAACCACCGATAATAATGACTTCAAGGTAGAAAAGAACCTGGCCATAGGGACTGACATTGATCAGTCTGAGCGGGGGGTGAACGTGTTTTGCCGGTGCGAGAATAACTTCGTTTACAACCCAATCGGAAAAGAAGGCGATAATAATTCCGCACAGGACAACACTGATGAGCATCTTGATAATCCGCCAGCGCAGTTCCTCGAGATGATCGAGGAACCCCATCTCCAGCTCAGAGTCGTTCTTCTGTTTTCTAAATCTCAGCATACAATGGGAATGTGTTGCAGAATGATGCTACCCGCTGTTTGATGGACGCGTACACAGAAGTATTTCCGATATTACGGAGTGTCTCATCGATCACCTCGGCGATTATGTCCATCTCAGCTTCTTTCATTCCGCGGGTCGTGGCCGCCGGAGAGCCGATGCGAATACCGCTTGTGATAAGCGGACTTTTATCATCGTACGGTACAGCATTTTTATTCACCGTAATACCTGCCAGATCGAGCGCTTCCTGAGCATCTTTTCCGGTGATATTTTTATTGCGTAAATCTATTAGCATCAAATGATTATCGGTTCCGCCAGAGATTATGTAAAATCCTCTTTTTATTAGTGCGGCTGCAAGAGCCTTTGCATTGGTAATAATCTGCTTTGCATAGGTTGTAAATTCGGGTTCCAGGGCCTCTTTAAATGCGACCGCTTTGGCGGCGATGACGTGCATTAAAGGTCCACCCTGAATACCGGGAATCACCATTGAATCGATTAATTCCGACATCATTTTCTTCCGGCCCGATTTCGGAGCGACGATCCCGAAGGGGTTTTCAAAATCTTTCCCCATCAAGATCAATCCTCCACGGGGGCCGCGGAGCGTTTTATGAGTCGTTGATGTAACGACGTGGCAGTAGGGTAGGGGATCGTCTAAAAGCTTCTTTGCGATGAGTCCGGCCGGATGGGCAATATCGGCAAAAAGGAAAGCGCCGATTTTGTCGGCGATGACACGGAATTTTTTATAATCGATGTTACGCGAGTAAGCACTGGCACCGACCGTGATCATTTTCGGTTTTTCACGGAGGGCAATATCTTCCACTTCATTATAATCGATACAGCCGGTCTCTTTTGAAGTGCCATAGGCGACAAAATTGTAAAGCTGCCCGGAAAAATTTACAGGTGATCCATGTGTCAGATGTCCGCCATGGGAAAGGTTCATCCCCATCACCTTATCTCCCGGTTTGACAAACGTAAAATAGACCGCCATATTTGCCTGTGAACCCGAGTGTGGTTGTACGTTCGCATATTCGGCGCCGAAAAGCTTTTTCACGCGACTTCGTGCAAGGTCCTCTGCGACATCGACGAATTCGCATCCGCCATAGTATCGTTTGCCGGGATATCCTTCGGCGTACTTATTTGTCATGACCGATCCCATGGCCTGCAGAACGGCGGTACTTACGAAATTCTCCGAGGCGATAAGTTCGAGTTTTGTGTTCTGACGGTGAAGTTCGTTTTGAATGGAAGAAAATACTTCCGGATCGAATTGTTTAAGTGAGTCCACAATGATATTCCTTTTTTACCGGTGTGTCAATGAATGGATTTTTTCAACACGGCGTTGATGCCGGCCGCCTTCAAACGGAGTTGAGAGCCATGTACGGGTAATTTTCTCAACGGTTTCCCATGGAGTGACGCGTTCGCCCACTACGAGAATATTGGCATTATTATGCCGGCGTGAAAGCAGCGCCATTTCTTCGGTGATACAAAGGGCTGCGCGGACTCCATCGGATTTATTGGCAACGATATCCATGCCGATACCACTACCGCAGACAAGGATGCCGCGATCGGCGACGCCTTTGGAAACCGCTTCGGAAGCAGCATGTCCCTCATCAGGATAATCGGAAGGCTTGTTGGAATGAATTCCAAAATCCTGATACTCCAATCCAAGCTGATCAAGGAGTCCTTTGATTTTTTCCTTATAAATATATCCGGCGTGATCGCTGGCTATTGCTATCATAGTTATGCTCTTATTCATCTGTTGATTGAATGAACCACAGTTCACCGATACCAAGCTCAAAGTTCAGGCGGAAAATGTTATCCTTTACAAGAAAGATCGGTGTGGACGAACCGGGAGCTGTCACCTGCTTTGTCGTTCCACGGATGAGATATTCGCACGCAACATTGAGTTTCGTATCGTATATGATTGGAATACTCATACCCGCTGAGAAAGAAAATTCGTCTATTGGTTCTCCCTGAATTTTATAATATGTTTTATTATATGCAAATCCAACTTGATAGGAAAGGTGATTGACAAATGTAGTGGTCGGTTCCTGTAACGGGAGATATTCGGCACCGATTGCATAGCGGACACTGCGACGTATTTCGTTGTACGTCGTGCCGTTGAGCTTCATATTCTGCCATTCCTGTGTATAGATATCGCTTGCAACAATAAATCGATTACTGACACGATATGAAAGTCCGATGCCGTACGCGATCGGGATTGTAAGAGTACCCTTATCTGCCGCTGATGTGTCCGGTCCTGTCGAGTATCCATATATAGTGCGGCGCGTCGTCGAGAGTGTTGTCGGAGTTGTGAGCACCGCACCGAGCGAGAGCGGTTCGATTTCTTTTATATCGATAAACGAGCCAAGCCCGGTATAAATCCCACCTATGGTGAATGAGGAACCACGCGCTTCCGTGCTGCGTACAACTTCGGACGAGTAAAAATCGGATGCAGTCGATTGAGTCTGCCATTTCGTCCGGAGATTGCCGAAAATATAATTGTATGAGAAACCGATTGAAAGCGAATTAATCGGACGCATTGCTATTGCGAATGAAGATTTTGAAAAACCTCCTTCGCCAATGTAGTTAATGTCATATTGAGCTCCGAATTGATCTGAAGGGAGCCGTACTTTGTAATTCATTGCGTTGTAGGGTGCGAGGCCGGCCGAAATTGCCAACCCGTATTCACTCCATAGTGGAAGGCCTATGTACATACCTGTAAAAGTGCCGTCACTGAAGTACGCCGATTGATTCTGATCTTTTGTGGATGTCACACTGTATGTAAATCCTCCGGAGAATCGTACATACCGCAATCCGGTCAATCCCGCCGGATTGATACGATTGATAGAGGATGGCCCCAGATTGGCAATGCTGACTCCAGCGATGCCCATGCGGGTTCCGCCCGAATTATAGATGATATCACCAATCCCAAATTGCGAATACGTCGACCCATCTGCAAAGGCGACAAGACTCGGAAGAAAACTGATCAGGATAATTCGTAATACCCTCATATGATTCATCACCGAATAGTTGAGTAAAGAATTTTCAGTCGCGGACGCAACGAGATATCCGACTTTGAATTGTAGAAAATAAACGGATTAACGGTACCCAATGAATATGAACCGCGGTAGTCATCATACGCTTTTATTCGTACTCCCTGGTTCGGGAATCCTCTCCCCCACCGTTGAACCATTGTTGCGATGTTCATGCTGTATACATTCCCTGTTCTTGTGCTGATCGGGGGACTCGAATCGTAAAAATCCGATTGTGCTGTGGAGTCCACAATGAATGTTGCCAGAACCGAGTCTGTAGTGGGGCGAGAATAGAAAGAATATCCGGAACTGCTTGTAAGTTCCATAATTGCTTGATGGATAAGGGCATCACGGGGGAGTTTCGAGACATCGAACGTAAGAAGTGTGTTATACCCCAGCGTTGGCTGGATATAAATCGATTTTAAAGGGTCGACAACCGGCGAGCCGTTGACAACGTATGTATCGTAACCTGTACTAAGCGTGAATGTATCGATCTGACTGTTCTGTGTCGCAATGATGCGAATATAAGGGATACGTGTTCCCTGAAATGACTCGAAGCCGCGAATTACTTGACCCGGTGCGGCCGGTCTATTGGGTTTCAATAGAAGACCGTAGGTCGGTAGTATATTTGCCGCATTTGAAAACCATTTTGATATTAATTGCGGTGAGATAGATACCACAACAGAATCGGAGTCGGTAACTGCCCCGGTGAATGATCCGACAACTGTTCCGTCGAATGGGAGTATAGCGAGTGAATCCCATGTGAAACTCGACTCGGACCAGCCGCTCATGAGTTCACAAACATCGAATGACACCGTCCCGGTTGAATCGCCAATAATATAATTCGGGAAAAGAGTAAGTTCGACACTATTGACCGTCGATCCTGCCATGGTGTCCGGCATACTTAAAAATGAAATCAACACATAAGCTTCGAGCGATTCTGCTCTTCCGACTGCAATGGTCTGGCTTGAACCTAGAGGATGTCGGGATTGGTACAAACGTTCCGTCGTGGAATATACGGTCAATGTGTCAACATTGAGAAAATCTTCCTGCGGAATGAGATCGATACCCAGGGAACTTGGATTATCGCTGCATCCGGAGATTGTGAAGAGAAACGTTACAATAATAAACAGAAGAACAAAAAAGGTTTTCATCATTTATTATACTGTGATAAAGTTTCTAATATACGTCCGAAAAATCACCTCTGTTTATAATGAGTTTCATACGGAGCATTGCACTTGATCGGATGGTACGGACAGAAGAAGATATCGTCGATGCGAGTATTTTCTGCGGCGCGGAATTATCGAAGATACGCATGAATCTCATTATATTCTTCTTCGGAAAACAATCCGCTGGCTGTCATGCTCACTGTCTCAATAGCTTCCTGTACAGTGCAATGTATTGTTTGGCCGACGACTCCCAGGAAAAATCCTTGGACATCCCATTTCGTTGAATTTTTTGCCAAGCGGTTTTATCTGCATATACTTTCACTGCGCGCTGGATAACCTTCAGCAATTCTTTCCCGTCATATTTCTGGAATTTAAAGCCTGTTCCTTTAGGTGACGTATCAATGTCGTCAATTGTATCATCAAGACCGCCGGTCGAACGTACAATCGGTACGGTACCATAGCGGAGACTGTAAAGCTGGTTCAACCCGCAAGGCTCATACCGCGACGGCATCAGGAACATGTCCGCTCCAGCTTCGATCGTGTGGGCGAGCGTGTCGTCGAATTTCAGGTTGATTCCCACCCGGCAGGTATATTTTTTATGTATCTTTTCGAAGAGATCGTGATATTTCTTTTCACCCGTTCCAAGCAATATGAACTGAACGTTTAATTTCATCATATCTTCAAAAATCTCACTGAGCAGGTCAAATCCCTTTTGATCTGCAAGACGGGAGATCATACCTATAAGAGGGACTTCCGGATGATACTCCATTCCGTGATTGTGAAGTAAGTAACGTTTGTTTTCGGATTTGAGCTCTATATCCTTCATGGAATATCGGACAGGGATGAGATCATCGGTTTCCGGATTCCAGATGCAGTAATCGATGCCGTTGATAATGCCCGAAATGTCGTTTTTCCGTTTGAGAAGTACTCCCTCAAGACCGCAGCCGTATTCAGGCGACGTTTGAATCTCGTGCGAATATCTTTCGCTGACCGTTGTGATTGCATTAGTAAAAACCAGGCCGGCCTTCAGACAGTTCATTTTTCCGAAGAATTCAATATGTTCGGGAGAGAATAACTCTTTCGGGAGTCCGGTTTTCTGGAACGACGATGCAGGGAAAATTCCCTGATAGGCAAGGTTATGAATCGTAAAAACGGTCTGGATTCCCTTGTAGAAAGGATCGTCTTTGTAGAACGTGTGTAAATATGCCGGGATCAAGCCCGACTGCCAGTCGTTTAAGTGAATAATATCAGGCTGCCATCCAAGACGCTTAAGGGTTTCAAGAACCGCCCGGCAGAAAAAAATGAACCGCTCGTCATTATTTGGGAAATCCTTTTTCGTGGCTGAATCGACGTAAAGGTCCTGATGACCAAAATATTCCTGGTTTTCGATGAAATAAACCTGAACCTTTGATTTCTTACTGTCGATTGTCGATGATTTGATATTGGCTGTAGCGGCCGACTTACCGATAGGAATGGGAATTTCCTTCAGACGAAGAACATTATGGAGCTTTGACCGGCGCTCGCTAATGCAACCGTATCGCGGAAGAATAATACGGATTTCGTGCCCGAGTTCTTTTATGGTTTGGGGAAGAGCCGCCGATACATCGGCAAGACCTCCCGTTTTTGCAAAGGGTTCAACTTCACTTGTAACAAATAGAACGTTTAGAGGTCTGGACATACCACCCGGATTGAATAGGGAAAAAAATAAAATTCATATAAAGATATGAAAAAAAGGCCTCACCTGCAAGAAATAAGATATTAGGCGGATTTTTCCCTATTTTTACGGCACATGACAATTGTTACCAATCCCATATATGATACCACGGGTCTATTCAAACCCGGGAAAACATTTAAGACCCTCTGTTTTATTTTACATACTAACTATCCATCGTATTGATGGAATTATTTTTGCAATAAAGAAAAAAAGAAGTCCCGATCCGAGCCACAAAAGAAAAACCATACCGATATATTTATTCATGCTGCCCGTACCGAACATTTTTGCAAATCCGATTCCGACAATGCAATAAAACCAAATTAAGAAGGGATCTATCTTACTTAATATGAATCCGCCGATTGTCGATGTGTTTGCATTTACAAAAGCAGCAATACTTGTTCCGGATAGATGACGGGCAGTAATTAATGATAAGACAGCAACCACAATCACCTGGAAAATTATAATATATAGAGGCACGGCATATGCGATTAGTGCGTTTATGTATTTACCTTTTCCTTCAAGAAAATATTTTACAAATATTAAAAACACATATGAGGCAATAAAGAAATTTAGACTTAATGATAATAATAAGAATATGCTTTGAGTTATGAAGCGCGATGGGTCCTCTTGAGCGAGTTTTGTTTCTATTGCCTGCAACTGGTTTTCTTTTTGGGCAGTCGTCATCATACCCTTCTGAACCGCCTGATCCAGCTGCTTCTCCAATGCTTTGATGCTGCTTTCTCTATCTGCCCACTGAATTCCCGGATGACTCTTAATCAATATGTTCGATAGAATGGTGACAACGATCATACTTATGAGCGGAATCATCCAATAGAAATGCCTCACCGGCTGCTGCGATATTTTATTAAATGTTTTAACCGGTGAACTGAATATCCCGATAATTTCCTGTTGATATGAAAGTGCCACTTCTTCTAAATCACTTGATAAGTACCATTTTTCTATAATCTACATATTGCTTTCCTGATTTAAGCGACTGAGCCACCATTTTCACCAGATAAATACCGCTGGCTTTGCCTTTTGCATCGTAATTCACCTCATATCTTCCAGCAGTCTGGACATCGTTAACCAGTGTAGCAAGATGTTCTCCGGATATCGAATAAACCGAAATATTCACTCTGCTGTCCCGTGGAAGATCGTAGCTGATTACAGTGCTCGGGTTAAATGGATTTGGGTAATTTTGAAGAAGTGAAAACTCTGCCGGGATATTGGCAGTCTTATTAACCGATGTCTTGGTCGTTATAATAGCCGTGTCGGAATATTCCGACTCTGTTAAACTATTATACGCAGCAATTCTGTACGTGTACTGCGTTTCCATTTGAATGGTATTATCGGCATAAAAATGAGCGTCTGCACCGACTGTATCTATTTCCGACCACGTTCCGATTGAAGTATTTTTCCGATCGATTCTGTATCCGGTTTCGTTGGTTGCAACATCAACCCAATTTAGATTAACCGTTCCCTGAGGATTTTCGGTTGCAGATAATCCTGTAGGTGTAGAAATTGGATCTGGTTTTGTAATGGAAACAGTTCCGTTAATTGCATTTCCCTGATATACGAAGTCGAAGGTGCCGCTTATGTGCGTATTGTTGAATGTGCCGGAGGCAACAATCGATTGTGCATTGGGATTCGGACAATTTGTCGCGACGCCTGCATATATTCCCGTATATAATCCGGTGCCTGCAATATCTCCCCATATCGGCGAGTTGAACGATGCTACGAATCCTGCCGGCGTCAATGTGATATCGGTCGTAAAAGGATCCCTGAGTGATCCCATAATATTTCCGCCAACATTCCAAGCACCATGCGCAGTCTGAAGAGATTCGTTAACGGTGATTGTAAGATTGATGCTGCCTGAACTCATATAATAAAGATTTACCCACTGTCCCACCCAGGGTCCTTCCATAGACTTCAAATTTTGAACTTGAGAAAAAATATTGCCGGTGAGAAGAACCAGAACGGAAAAGAATAGAATTGTAAAAGTCTTCTTCATGCTAATCTCTCCTTATATTGATTCTTACGATGAAATTAATTAAATACAGAAGTTACGTCAACATATGAAACATTTTACAACTTGTCAACTATTTGGTAAAAATGCCAATACTTATAAGGATTTATAATTTCTTCTGGTAATTCTCTGCGATTATGATACGCATACCAACTAAGAAACACGTTGATCTCAAAGGGATGTCGCTTTCCGAGCTTCGTGATTTTTCGGAATCGATAGGGGAGCCTGCCTATAGAGCGACTCAGATCTTCTATTGGCTTTATAATCGTGGAATCTCGGAATTCGATGCAATGACCGATATTCCACGGGTGCTTCGTTCGAGATTGGCGGAGGTTGCACGGATTGGGAGTATCGAAGTCTGCCGGACAAAGGTCTCCACGGTTGACGGGACGACAAAATTCTTATTTCGTCTTGCCGACGGGCTGACAATTGAAAGCGTTCTTATCCCACAGAACACAAGGGACGGGGGAAAGCGAGAGAAACGATTTACTCTTTGTGTTTCGACTCAGGTTGGATGTCCACTCGATTGTATTTTCTGTGCAACCGGTTCTATGGGATTCAAGCGCAACCTGACAGCGGGGGAAATAGTCGATCAGGTGCTGCATGTCAGGCGCCTCGGTGAAAATAAAATTACAAATCTTGTTCTTATGGGAATGGGGGAACCGTTGTTGAATTATGATAATGTCATGAAAGCCGTGGAAATTATCTCGCATGAACGGTCCATCGGAATAAGTGCAAAGAAAACGACATTATCGACTGCGGGATATGTCGAATATATCAAACGGATGGCTGATGAGGGGAGAAAATGCAAGCTGGCAATTTCGCTCAATTCGGTTGACGACAGAGTACGGAGCACTTTAATGCCGATCACGAAAAAACATTCTGTTGAAGATATTCATCGTGCGGCGGAATACTATTATGAGAAAACGGGGCAGCGTATCACGTACGAATATATTTTATTTGAGGGCGTCAACGATCGCGATGAAGATATAAGCAGGCTTATTCGATATATCCGGCGTGTACCGTCAAAAATTAATCTAATTCCGTTTCATACGATAGATTTCGTACATCCGGAAGGATTTGCTTCGTCCCTGCGCCCCACCCCTGTTGCCCGAATGGAGGAATTTGCCCAAAAACTGCGCGAAGCAAACATTACAGTCATGATTCGGAATAATGCCGGGGAAGACATCAAAGCTGCATGCGGACAGCTTGCAGCCGCACAGAAGAAAAAATGAATGAAATACTGCCGGACTACTTGATTTCATCATTGAATGATCCGTATATTCATACTTATTATGGCATACAACCTTAGTGAAGGACGAGGATAAAATGCAATTAATTCTTTTTGGTCCCCCGGGGGTAGGTAAGGGAACACAGGCGAAAATTCTTTCTGAAAAATTTTCAATACCGCACTTCTCAACCGGCGATATTCTTCGTATCGCAACGACCCATGGAACACCGCTCGGGATACAGGCTCACAACTTTACGCAAAAGGGCGAGCTGGTTCCCGATATCATCATGGTAGGAATCGTCGGGGATGAATTAACCCCTGAGAGGATCAAAAACGGATTTATACTCGACGGATTTCCTCGGACTGTCAAACAAGCGGAAGCGTTGACGGCGCTCTTCGAGGAAAGAAATATTTTCCTGTCAAAGGTTGTGAATCTTACCGCAGACGATAACGAGCTGATCCGCCGTCTCGAGCAGCGCCGGACCTGCGATGATTGTGGATCTATTTATAACCTGGGAACCGACAATATCAAGGAAGGTGACCTATGTCCGAATTGCGGCGGTGCATTAATTCACCGCGATGACGATAAACGGGAAACTATCCAGCGACGGTTGAAAGTATATACGGAATCGACGGCACCTGTGAAGGAATATTATAAAATCCGCGGAGTGCTGGTAGAGGTCGATGGAATCGGCGGAGTGAAAGAAGTACTGAACCGAATTCTCACTCAGCTGCTATTGAAATGACGGCAAAGACGCTATACCCGCCGGGCGAGGTCATTATAGTTGCTCACCGCGGTTTTTCAGGAGGTGCCCCAGAAAATACTTATACTGCATTTTCACTGGCTGCTGATCTGGGCGTTGAAGCGGCAGAATGCGATGTACGCCTCTCATACGATCAAGAAGTAGTGATCATCCACGATAGAACCGTGAACCGGACCACAAACGGACATGGTGCTGTCAACGACATTCCCCTAAAATACCTGCAATCGCTCGATGCCGGTTCATGGTTTCACCGCCGGTTTTCCGGAGAACGAATTCTTACACTTGACGAATCACTCGATATCCTTCAGAGATTTCAATGGATTAATATAGAAATAAAAACCGACGGGATATCACGGCGTGAAGCGGGAATTCTTATAGAAAAAACAACAACCCGGATTCTTCATCGAAAACTGGAAGACAAGGTTATTATTTCTTCTTTTTATCATCCAATTCTTGTTCGTTCACGAATCGTTGCACCGCAAATCCGTACCGCAGTTCTCTATCATGCGATCCTTCATGGAAGCCACCGGCCATCAACGCTGGTAAAGAGGGTAGGCGCATGGGGATTTGTCGGCGGCAAGCACGAAATATTTGCTCCGATGCTCAGGAATGCACGTCAGAATAATATCCCGGTATTTGTATTTACACTTAACACCGAACGCGATCTTCATAAATGGATTAAACGGGGAGTGACCGGAGTAGTGACGAATTTTCCGGATAGAGCGCTTAAGGTGAGAAAAATCCTCAAGACGGGATGAAGTACCTCCGGAAGCATCAGCGTGCTTATACCTTTTTTAATATGACGCCAGCTTTTCCGCAGCTGCATAGACGTCGGCCTCCTGTACCAGGACAGCTGCTTCAAGAATCTTCGAAAAAGGTACAGGCGTATCCTTTGATCCCAGCCGCATCACAGGTGCATCGAGGTACTGAAAAGCTTTCTCGCCAATGATTGCCGCAACCTCACCGCCAAAACCGCCTGTGAGTTTGTCTTCATGGACAACAAGAGCACGGCCTGTTTTTTTCACAGAAGCAAGAATACCATCGACATCGAGCGGGATAAGCGATCGCAGGTCGACGACCTCACAACGAATATTTTTATCCGCTTCCAGTTTATTTGCAGCCCGCATTGCCCAATGGACAGTTGTGCCGTAGGTGATGATGCTCAGGTCGGTTCCTTCCCGGCGGATTCGGGATTTCCCGAACGGAACATAGAATTCAGATGCCTGGCGCGGCGACTTTGCAAAGAATTGATTGTATAAAAATTTCGGTTCAAGATACAATGTTACACCACGGTTCCGTATTGCTGCACGCATGAGTCCCTGTGCATCGTCGGCAAATGCCGGTACAACGACACGCAGCCCCGGAAGCGACGTGAACAACGCCTCGAGATTCTGTGAATGGTACAATCCGCCGCCAATGTATCCGCCTGATGCAAGGCGAATAACAATATTTGGAACAAACTGTCCGTTCGACCGGTAATACTCGTGCGAATTTTCAACAAGTTGTTCAACTGCCGGCCAGAAGTAGTCGGCAAATTGCGCACCTTCAATGACAACCCAGATATCGTCTCGATACCGGCAAAAGCCGTTCGCAGTGCCGTTGATAAAATCTTCGGCTATGGGAGCGTTGAAAATCCTTTCGTTGCCGAATTCCTGGAGCATCCCCTTTGTGACGTTGAAGACCCCTCCTTTCTCTTTTGAAGCAACATCCTGTCCCCAGAGAAATGTATTCGGGTTGCGTCGAAATTCCTCCTTCAATGTTTCGTTGATGGCTTCCCGAAGAGTGAAAGATGGGGCATTCGGATCGTCACGCGGTTCGAGAAAGTGCTGCGGGACGTCGATCTGCGGCGGGATCACATATAATGTTGCAGTTGCCGGATTGGGATCAGGTAGAGATTCCGCATGTTCGGCGGCTGCGGCGACGGTGGCCTCGTTTCTCTCTTCGATATCTAAAATTTCACGTTCCGAAAAAATTTCATGTGCGATGAGATATTGCCGGAATCGTTTCACCGGATCCCAGCGTTTTGCTTCTTCCAATTCTTCCGGCGTACGATAGAGTTCATGCCGATCGGAATTACTGTGGGAATTAATTCGAATGCAATCCGCATGAAGAAGAGCAGGACCTTTGCCATTTTTCACGTAATCGAGAGCATCCTGCATTCCGCGCCATGAATCGAAAACGTTCGTTCCGTCGCATCGAACAATATGAAGTTTTTTGATTCCGGAGAAATTATCCGCAACAATGGGATTAACCGATTGCTCAGAGATCGGGACGGAAATACCGAAACGATTGTTTTGAATTACAAAAATAACGGGTAAGACTTCGCGTGCGGCACCGTGCAGCGCCTCGAAGACATATCCTTCAGAGGCCGCCGCCTCGCCAAAACTCGCAAATGCGATTTCATCGCCCTTGTATTTCTTGATTGCCCGGGCCGTGCCGACGGCATGGAGTGCATGATTTCCCGTTGCCGATGAGACATTCTGAATTCGAATCGAAGGTTTTGCAAAATGATTGCTCATATGCCGGCCTCCGCCGGCGACATCGGCAGCTTTCGAAATTCCATTCAATATAATCTCTTCCGGAGTAATCCCCCCGGCCAATGAAGTCAGGAGATCACGGTAATAGGGGAAGAGGAAATCCTTGCCCTGCCGGAATGTCAGTCCAAGAATTAATTGTATTCCCTCGTGTCCTGCACATGATGCGTGATATGACCACCCCTTTGCCTGTCGTAAATACAAAGCGGCTTTCTGGTCGAGTAAACGGCCAAGCTGCATGAGTTGATACCATCGGAGCAGAGTTTTTGGGTGGACCTTGATTCCAAAATCTATGATTTCCGGCAATGATGGAGTACGTTCTATTGTTGATTCTTTCACAACCATTTAGTGAAACCTTTTTAAAGTGAGTAGTATAAGAACTATATATGCATAGTCTTATAAATATAACAATCCTAAAGAAAAATTGTTCCAATTTCAATGAAATCACCGGGTTCATTGATTTTGAATCGGAAAACAGTTAATTTGCTCATCAAATACTTCAAGCGATTAGAGGAACCTTATGGCAGACCAAGTGCAACCTACGGGGGAACAGCAACCGGGAAAACCTCCTGAAAAATCACGTCCATACTACCGATATCGCCGACGGCGATTTCAGCGTCCACCAAGGCAGAAACGGCAACCCGAGCAACCCATTGAATCAGTGTCGGTAGAGACACATCAGCCGGTTTCCACAGCGCATCCGGAGCATCCTCAGAAACCGATCCCGCCGGTTCAAATAAGGAAACCTGATATCTCGGTTGTCATACCACTATTCAATGAAGCCGAGTCGCTTCCCGATTTATCGCGCCAGCTTCGCGACGTCCTTCAGCATCAGGGGGGGAATTACGAAGTAATTTTTGTGGATGACGGAAGCACCGATAACTCGTATCAGATATTGCGCGATATACACCGGATTAATCGGCGGATGAAAGCAATCCGTTTCCGGCGTAATTTTGGCAAATCGGCTGCATTGGCTGTAGGTTTCACTCACGCCGAGGGGGCAATAATAGTGACCATGGATGCCGACCTGCAGGATGATCCGACCGAAATTCCAAATCTTGTAAAAAAAATTCGTGAAGGGTATGATCTGGTCTCCGGGTGGAAGAAAAAACGGTACGATCCCATTACGAAAATAATTTCTTCGCGATTTTTCAATTTTGTCACATCGGTCATGACGGGATTCAGGCTTCATGATTTTAACTGCGGGCTGAAGGCGTACCGGAGCGAAGTTCTCAAGGAAATCGAAGTATACGGGGAGCTCCATCGATTCATTCCGGCGCTCGTTCACTGGCGTGGATTCCGGGTCGGCGAGATTCCGGTACAACATCACAGACGGAAATACGGGAAAACCAAATTCGGCCCCGGAAGATTTCTCAAGGGATTTCTCGACCTGCTGACGATGCTTTTTACAACTCGATATATTCGACGCCCGTTACATTTATTCGGAGGATGGGGGATTTTTTCTTTCCTTGCCGGATTCTGTATCGATTTATGGCTTTCGATCGAATGGTTATTAAATCTTACAGCATTGAGTAATCGGCCGATATTTTTTCTGGGAATCCTCTTTATGATCGTCGGGATTCAATTTATTTCAATTGGCCTGTTGGGAGAGATGATCTCCAAAGGACAGCAAACTCACGATAGCTATTCGATCCGGGAAAAATTACTTTAGGGTATCCGATGGACATTGTTTTGAAAACAGATTGTCGTTACTTTCGCGGTGACATACCGTGCAAACCGCATAAGCAGCATGGTGTTCACTGCGTCGATACAAACGGTGCCGTCTGTCCGCACTACACTCCTGTGACAAAAAAAATTCTTATTATAAAACTTGGCGCCATCGGCGATGTGATTCGAACAACACCGTTACTGCACAGAATTAAAAGTGAATATCCTGAAGCGCAAATCTGGTGGCTCACACTGACGCCCGATATTGTGCCGTCAATGGTGGACTATTCGCTCGATTTCTCTTCAAGGAATCTTCTTGTTCTCGAGCAGACGCACTTTGATGTTGTGTACAACCTCGATAAGGATCGTGAAGCGTGTGCGTTGATGAACATTCTCTCAGCCGATATTAAAAAGGGATTTTATTTGAAGAATGGTCGGTGTGCCCCGCTCGATAATGATGCCGAGCATAAATACCTGACGGGGATTTTTGACGATCTGAGTAAAAAAAATACAAAGAGTTATCCGGAAGAGATTTTTGAGATTTGTGGACTTACATTTGCGGGTGAACATTATATCCTTGATAATTTCGCCCATGAAGGATATATATGGCCGAAACTTTCGAAGAAGAAAATCGTCATTGGATTGAACACGGGCTGCGGCGGCCGGTGGACGTCGCGGCTATGGCCTGAGAAATATTGGATTACGCTTGCCCGACGTCTGAAGAAAGCGGGATATATCCCGCTGCTGCTCGGCGGAGAACGGGAACATAAAAAAAATTTGAAAATTGCGCGGGCGAGCGGGGCACGATACTTCGGTCATTTTCCGCTTCATCAGTTTATTAATCTCGTCGACCAGTGTACACTTGTCGTGACCGCAGTAACAATGGCGATGCATATCACGATCGGGCTTAAGAAAAAAATCGTTCTATTCAATAATATTTTTAACCGTAATGAATTTGAGCTTTACGGCCTGGGGGAGATCATAGAGCCAGAGGAAGAATGCGAGTGCTTTTTTTCACCGACATGCCCGAATGATTGTATGAGTACAATTGAACCGCACCGGGTGTTCGAAACCATCCATCATCTATTGTCTGCCAAGTAGCATACGCACGCCATGAAGATTGTTATCATTGGAACAGCGTACCCATATAGAGGCGGTCTTGCTCATTATAACGCCATTCTATATCGTCATCTCTCGCAGCGACATTCTGTCCGGGTTTTTACATTCACGCGCCAGTATCCTAAAATTCTTTTTCCAGGCAAATTCCAGAAGGAGAAGAATGATGGTGGAGTTAGAATTCCGACGGAGCAGACAATCGATTCGATTAATCCTTTGTCATGGTGGAAAATCGGCCGGCGCATACGGGAGATGAAGCCCGATTGCGTGGTGATAAAATATTGGATGCCGTTTTTTGCACCATGTTTTGGAACCATCAACCGTATTGTACGCTCTAACGGTTATACAAAGGTGGTATTCATCTGTGACAACATCATCCCTCACGAGAGATTTCCGTTCGGTCGTGCCCTTACAAGATATGCATTTTCAACGATCGATGGTGCAATCGTGCAGTCGGATGCCGTTGAGCGTGATATCCAGAGGCTTTTTCCACGGATTCCTTATAAAAAGGTCCCGCATCCGATTTATGAAATATATGGATTTAAAGATACCAAGGAACATGCACGTGAGATTCTCGGACTTCCGCATGAGAATATCATCTTATTTTTCGGATTTGTCCGGCCTTACAAAGGATTAAAAACCCTCCTTGAAGCAATGCCGCTGGTAGGGAAATCGGTTCCAGTGCATCTGGTGATTGCAGGGGAGTTCTATGAGGATATAGAAAAATACCGGCTGATGATTCGTGATCTTGGAATAGAGCCGGATGTCACGATACGATCAGATTACATCCCGCAAGAAGAAGTCGGTATATACTTTTCTGCTTCAGATTGCGTTGTTCTCCCCTATACTTCTGCAACGCAGAGCGGTATTGTACAAATTGCATATCAATTCGATAAACCGGTCATCTCTACAAAGGTAGGGGGACTTGCAGAGGTAGTCATTGACGGGATAACGGGATTTACAGTTCCGCATGAAAATCCGTCGGCACTTGCAGAGGCAATCATAAAATTTTTTGCGGAAAAGAAGGAACCGGAGTTTGTTAAGAACGTCGAAATAGAAAAACGGAAATATTCATGGGATGCAATGGTTACCGGGATTGAAGAACTGGCTAGTGGACAATCATCGTCCAGCAATGGAGGTTTCGCATGAAATATATCAGTACGACAGCTACCATCGGCAACGATGTGCTGATCGGTGAAAATACCATTGTTTCTGATGCGGTCGTTATAGGCGATGGTTGCCGGATAGGGAATAATGTTGTTCTTCATCATGGAACAATTGTCGATCGGGGATGCCGTGTCGACGATAATACGGTAATAGGAAAACAACCGATGAAAGCGCAACGGAGTGCGACAACGAAACCAGAAGTACTTTCGCCGGCTGTCATAGGCGATCATGTCATAATCGGCACGTCGGTTGTCGTCTATGCCGGGTGTGAAATCGGTTCCGGTGTACTTGTCGCAGACCAATCGTCGGTCCGTGAAAATGTAAAGGTCGGAAATGAAACCATAATCGGCCGCGGTGTTGCGATCGAGAATTATTGCATAATCGGTTCACGATGCAAACTCGAGACAAATGTGTATATCACAGCGTATTCCACAATCGAGGACGATGTGTTCATTGCTCCCTGTGTTACGACAAGCAATGATAATTATGTCGGAAGGACAAAAGAGCGGTTCAAACATTATAAAGGGGTCACCATCCGGAGAGGGGGGCGCGTTGGAGCAAATGCAACAATTTTACCTGGCAAAGTTATCGGTGAGGATGCGCTGGTCGCAGCTGGCGCCGTTGTGACCTGCGATGTACCGCCAAGAAAAATTTATGCGGGAGTTCCAGCAAAAGAGCTGCGGGATGTACCACCCGAACAACTGTTAGAGAATCAATAACTTTTAAAGTAGTAGAATGTCTATGAAAGTAGCTGTTGCTTTTGGAACCCGTCCGGAAGCCATCAAGATGGCACCGATCGTCAAAGAACTCGAACGGCGAACAATCGAGCACATCGTGATTGTGACAGCTCAGCATCGTGAACTGCTGGATCAGAAGCTTGAACTCTTTGATATTACACCGCATTACGATCTGGATATCATGCAGGCAAATCAGGATTTATTCTATGTCACATCCAGCGTTATAAATGAAATCAAACCGATCCTGATGAAGGAAAAACCGGACGTTGTTCTGGTTCAGGGTGATACTACGACAACATTTGCTACCAGCCTCGCAGCGTTCTATCTGAAAATTCCGGTCGGGCACATTGAAGCAGGTCTCCGGACGTGGAATAAATACAATCCATACCCGGAAGAGATAAATCGACAATTAACCACGCGTATCACAGAATATCATTTTGCCCCCACGGCGTGGGCCAGAAAAAATCTTCTTGCCGAGGGGATTAAAGAGTCGAATATTTTCGTAACAGGAAATACCGTTATCGATGCACTGTTGATGATTGTTGAGCCTGGTTTTCAATTTAGGGAATCAGTGTTGAATGCAATCGACTATGCCAATCGACGGGTAATACTGCTGACGTCTCATCGACGCGAGAACTTCGGCGAACCGATGCGGAATATCTTCTCTGCATGCAAATATCTCGTTGAACAAAATGCTGATGTCGAGTTGATCTACCCTGTCCATCCAAATCCCAACGTTCAAAAAATGGCTCATGAAATCCTAATCAATGTCCCGCGAGTTCATTTAATAGAGCCGCTGGATTATCGGCCCTTCGTGCAGCTGATGAATAAGAGCTATCTCATCATGACGGATTCCGGAGGGGTCCAGGAAGAAGCTCCAACACTCGGGAAACCTGTCCTCGTACTCCGTACAACAACCGAACGGCCGGAAGCGATCGAAGTAGGAACAGCCAGACTCGTCGGCACCGACTATGGGACAATCGTAAAAGAAGCACAACGCCTTCTCTCGAATCGGTCAGCGTATCTTGAAATGGCAACAAAAACAAATCCTTATGGTGATGGAAAATCCGCAGGACGAATTATCGATATCATTTGTGAGCGGCTTTCCACGTAGCATCCGGCCCGAGGCACGATAAATGGATACAACAATATACCCTCTTGTGTATATCATCGTTGTAACATGGGATGGGAAAAACGATACACTTGAATGTCTACGTTCTCTCCAGAAGATTTCCTATCCGCGCTCGAAGGTTGTGGTTGTCGATAATGCCTCGGTAGATGGAACAGTGGAGGCCGTCCGGATGGAATTCCCCGGAGTTGAAATCCTTAGAAACGAGACGAACCTCCGCTATGCCGGCGGAAACAATAGAGGAATTTCATTCGCATTGGATCAAGGTGCCGGCGTCGTTCTGCTATTGAATAATGATACCATCGTAGATCCAGGATTTCTCTCGGTGCTGGTGCAAACGTTGATGTCGGATGCAAAAAACGGTATTATCGGACCGAAAATATTATACTATTCTGATCCGCAGAGAATCTGGTATGCAGGAGGGAAAATCGATTGGTGGCAGGGATGGGTATCTCATATCGGTATCCGGGAAGTCGACCACGCCCAACACGATACCATTACCACAACAGGGTATGTCACAGGGTGTTGTATGCTGGTGAAGCGCGACGTGATCGAAAGGTGTGGAATGCTCGATGAATCATATTTTCTATATGGTGAAGATGTCGACTGGTGTCTTCGCGCATCCCGGGAAGGATACAGAATTATTTTCCAACCTCAAGCGCGGGTATGGCATAAGGTTTCGGCAAGCAGCGGACATCTCTCCTTGTTCAAGAATATAAATAAGCTCAAGAGTCAACTCCGCTTCCTTGCACGATATGCACGGTGGTACCATTGGATGACAATTCCGTTGGGAATTTGTTGGAACCTATTAAAAAGTATAATAAGTGTTGTGTAATAATTCTTCTCCTGATGTTATGAGTTTGAAAATGAAGTTACTAATCTAAGAATATTATCCATTGGTCCTGAACCGGATTGAAAAGGTCATGACCCTACTTAAGAAAAACATAGTTGCCAATTTTGCCGGGAGTATATGGCAGGCCCTTATGGGAGTGATTTTTATCCCGCTCTATGTCAAATTCATGGGGATTGAATCTTGGGGGCTAATTGGTGTATTTGCAACGCTCCAAGTAATGTTTGGCCTTTTTGATATGGGACTAAGTAGTACATTAAACCGTGAGATGGCGCGACTTTCCATATTGCCGCATAAGGAACAAGAAATGCGCAATCTTGTCCGCACTCTGGAAGTTCTTTACTGGGGTGTCGCTGTCTCTATCGGGATTGTCGTCGTGTCATTATCACCGTTTATTGCGCATCACTGGATTAAAGCAGGGCAGTTATCTCCCAAAACCATCGAACAGGCGCTTTTAATAATGGGATTTGTAATAGCTCTCCAGATGCCGATTGGATTTTACTCTGGAGGGTTAATGGGGTTACAGAAACAGGTTCTGCTTAATGTGATCAATATTGGAGTAAGTACACTACGCGGTGCCGGGGCTATTCTGGTTTTGTGGTTGGTTTCCCCAACAATTCAAGCTTTTTTCTTATGGCAAATAATTATCAGCACAATAAATACTTTTCTTTTAGAGATATTTCTCTGGCGCGTACTACCGTTTGTTGAGAAAAAGGTAATTTTTCAAAAGCAACTCCTTAAAGGCATTTGGAGGTTTGCTGCTGGAATGAGTGGAATTACCTTCCTTGGGGTAATTCTTACTCAATTGGATAAGGTCATATTAAGTAAAATGCTATCCCTTGAGATGTTTGGCTATTACACTCTGGCTAGTGTGGTTGCAATGAGTCTTAATCGCCTTATTGGCCCGGTATTTTTAGGTATTTATCCAAGACTAACGCAATTAGTCTCTATTAACGACCAAGAAAGATTAAAACGACTCTATCATCAGAGTTGCCAATTTATGTCGGTTCTGATCCTGCCTGTTGCCATTATTATTGCTATGTTTTCGTACGAAATCCTCCTTCTCTGGACACGGAACCCAGCAACGGCCGAGAAATCTCACCTCATAGTAAGCATTCTTATTTGTGGCACGGCCCTTAACGGCATAATGAATCTTCCCTATGCATTACAATTAGCCTTTGGTTGGACCAGGTTATCTTTTTTTAAAAATGTGATTGCTGTTTTTTTATTTGTACCGCTAATTATTTATATGGCAGCCCACTATGGTGCTGTAGGTGCAGCCAGCGTATGGTTGGTTTTAAACATAGGCTATGTCTTCTTTGAAATTCCAGTAATGCACAGTCGATTATTGCGCGAAGAAAAGTGGCGATGGTATTGGCATGATGTATGTTTTCCACTTGTGGTATGTTTTTTAATAGCCGGTCTCGGTCGAATATTTATGAACAGACCGATGTCTCAGTTTATGATGTTGCTATATTTAATAATCATTTCAGTCTTGACTCTCGGCATAACAGTAATAACAATCCCTACAACGAGGACATGGTTGTTTGAGCAATTAAAGAAAATAAAATTAGCATCCTGAACTAAATGAACACAAGCATATCAGTTCGTATGAAAAGACAGTATATTGAAGTTCCACTGCCGATAGAGTGTAACGTAGTTCACAGGTTATGGCGGAAGCTGGTCGGTATTTTCCTGATGCCCTGCTATGTGATAGCCGCTCAGATTTTGGGAACACCGGGGATTACTATACACATTAAATGTGCCTATCTTGGTGTGCGACTGTTTCTTTTACGTCGTATATCGTTGCGTACATGTTACTTCCTAATCTGTTTCCCAATGGATTCTACGCGTTATTTCGAGTTCCATGAAGTATTAAAGAGTCTTGTGCATATACCTTTTTATAGGTATCTTGACGTGTCTTCACCACGTATCGTGCCACTCCTGCTGTTGATGCAGAATAGAGTTGCTGTTGCTGAGATGATGAATCCGGATAAGCGAGATATAGAGGAAGTTGAGCGGTTAGCCAACGCATTGGGTTTGGGAGATCGTTGTACGTTTACAAATAGAACAATCGAAATGGCAAATTATGCAGCGAAAACATTTGATCTCATTACTTCTATATCCGTATTAGAACACATTCCAGCTGACAGAGAGGCGCTGGACATGATGTGGTCGTTACTCCGTCCTGGCGGACGACTTATTCTCACACTACCCTGTATGGCGCAACCACTTGAACAATACATCAGTCGTGACTACTATGGTGTGTTATCTCCAGAATCTGACGGTTATACATTCTGGCAGAGATACTACGATGAAGAGCGCCTAAAATCAGTTATCTTCAATATCACTGGTTTGCCAGCCAAGATGGTGGTTTATGGGGAGCGATCCAATGGTCTTTTTCATAGAAATGCAAACATGAAGCGTCTGTTAGGTCCACTTTACCCATATTGGCGAGAATCCTTTATGGTGGCTAAAGAATATCGGTACTTTCGGACGATTACCGAGCTTCCGGGTGAGGGTGTCGTAATGTTAGAGTTTGTAAAACCATGAACAAACCTCGTCTATCTATATGTATTGCTACGTACAACCGTGCCGATTACATAGGCAAGACACTGGAGAGCATAATACCACAAGTAACTGATGAAGTTGAAATTGTTATAGTTGACGGAGCTTCAACGGATGGTACAGGCAATATCATTAAAAGTTATATTGAAGAGTGTAATCGGATTCACTATGTACAGCTTCCGTTAAAGGGAGGGGTTGATCATGATTACGACCAGGCTGTGGAGCTTGCACAGGGTGAATACTGCTGGTTGTTTACGGATGATGATTTACTTAAAGATGGTGCTGTAGAACAAGTCCTTCTTGAAATGTCAAAAGGATACAGCCTGATCATAGTAAATTCTGAAGTGTGGAATCGAGATTTCTCCAAACTAATTTACGAAAAATCCCTTTCTGAAAAGGTGCAGACTATTTATGAGTCGCACAAATTTGATGAATTCTTTCAAGACTGTATCAAGTATTTGTCATTTATTGGCGCTGTCGTAATTAAGAGAGATTTATGGAAAGAGCGTGATAGAAAGTCTTACTTTGGAACGGAATTTATTCACATAGGAGTAATCTTTCAGAAGTTATTGCCCACTGCTGTTCGCGTTATTACTGATCCATTTATAAAAATACGATATGGCAATGCACAATGGTCGACCCGAAAATTTGAAATATGGATGATAAACTGGCCCAAGTTATTATGGTCGTTTCACTTAATATCTCAAGCTTCAAAACAGAACTTTATTGCAGAGGAGCCATGGCGCAAGTTAAATTCGCTGTTTGTTTGCCGCAGTCTGTCCGCATACGATATTACAATTTTTCAGAAACTTGTTTCTACTAATAACACTTCTTATACATGGCGGTTTTTTGCCAGGTTGATATCTTTATTTCCCATCAAAATGGCAAATAGTATAACTATTAAATACTTTATCATTAGAGGCAAAACTAGGAATGTAATATTTTATGATTTGTTGGAAAAAGGTTTTAATAAGTAGTGCATTAGACAATATTTTAGGTGCTTCGTGAAAGTTATTGCTTTTTACCTTCCTCAGTACCATCCGATCCCGGAAAACGATGAGTGGTGGGGAAATGGTTTTACTGACTGGAGAAATGTTGCAAAAGCAAGACCCAAGTTTAGAGGTCACTATCAACCCCATATTCCGGCTGACTTAGGTTTCTATGATTTGCGTCTGGAGGAAACACGCATTGCGCAAGCGGAAATGGCAAAACATCATGGTATCCATGGCTTTTGTTACCATCATTACTGGTTTAATGGAAAAATGCTTTTAGAAAGACCTTTTAATGAAGTGCTTAAAACTGGCAGACCTGATTTCCCATTTTGCCTGTGCTGGTCGAATGAGAACTGGACAAGGCAATGGGACGGCCGTAACCATGAAGTCTTGATGAGACAAGACTATTCCAATTATAATCCTTCTGAACATATTGAGTGGTTAGCGGTTGCTTTTAAGGATCAGCGATATATCCGTATAAAAGGCAAACCTGTATTTTTAGTATATAGGGCAACTCAAATACCAAACATTGAGAATGTCATTCAGATTTGGCGACATGAGGCGAAAATTAAACATGGAATCGAATTGTTTCTGTGTTCCGTCAAAAGTTGGGGAAGTACAATTAAGAATGAGGAAATGGCTATAAGTGCAGGATTTGATGCTGTCGTGGATTTTCAACCGGATGCGAACTTGGCAATTAAAGATAAACGACTAAATCTTTTTAAACATACCCCGCAAAAGATATGGAATGTAATTATAAATGAGCTTAATATATCTGGACTGGGATTACTTAATGACTGCAAAATATACAATTACGAGGCAATCGTAAATGAATGGATCAAATCTGATCCTAGCAAATATAAAAAGTTCCCATGTGTTTCTCCGGGTTGGGATAATAGTCCACGTAAAAAAGCCTGTGCTGTGATACAAAATGATAAACCTGAATTATTTGGGAAATGGCTTGATGCTGCTTGTAATAGAGTGTTAAATTATGATGAGGATGAACAAATTGTTTTTATAAACGCATGGAACGAATGGGGAGAAGGCTGTCACATGGAACCGGATATCAAGTTTGGCAGGAGGTTTTTGGAAATTACTAATGAAGTATTGAATAAGTATAAACACTCCATAGGAAAATAATTTATCAACCCAGGGATGAAATACTATGCATCTAATACACAGAAAAAGTTGCAGGGTCTGCGGTTCAACGGCTCTGACCCCGGTAATTAATCTTGGATATCAGCATCTTCAAGGTTCATTTGTAAAACCAGGGAAGGAAATACCTCCCATCAGAAAAATTCCAATGTCTCTTGTTCGATGTGATCCTACTAAAGATGAAAAAGCCTGTGGTCTACTGCAAATGGAACATACAGTACCGCCTGAAGTTCTATACTCTGCTTATTGGTACCGTTCGGGAACAAACAAGACGATGAAGAATCACCTTAAGGGCATTGTTGAAGAAGCCGTTTCGACACTTAAAAAAACGAGCGGTTCAGTTCTCGATATTGGGTGCAACGATGGAACATTGTTTGGTTTCTACCCGGTGGGATTCCACAAGTATGGAGTTGACCCGTCCGATGTTGCCCAGGAGATTGACAAACAGGCGGCGAAAGTCATTCAGGATATATTTCCATCGGATGAACTTCTGAACTGTTTACAGGGGACTAAGATGGATATCATTACTTCCATCGCAATGTTCTATGATTTGGAAGATCCGGTCGCGTTTGTTAAGGGTATAAAAAACATCCTTGCACCGGACGGCATCTGGATTTTCGAGATGTCCTATATGCCCATGATGCTAAAAATGACCTCGTACGATACAATTTGCCACGAGCATCTGGAATTCTACAGCCTCGCAGTGATCGAATATATACTAAAACAAAGCGACATGAAAGTTTTCAACGCGACGCTAAATGATATCAATGGCGGGAGTTTGCGCTGCTATGCAACACACACTACAAACTTTAAATATAAGAGTGAACAATATCTGCAGAATATTAAAGCGATACACAATGATGAGTTCGACCTCGAATTGGATACCGATAAACCCTATAAAAATTTCCAAGATAGAATCAATGTTCATCGGGACGAATTAATAACTTTACTAAAGAAACTCAAGATGGAAGGAAAAAAAATCCATATCTACGGTGCGTCAACCAAAGGCAATACCATCCTGCAATGGTGCAATATCGATAACAAAATTATCGACTATGCTGCCGAAAGGAATCCCGACAAATATGGTGCACATACTCTGGGTACGGATATTCCGATTATTAGTGAGACCGAGTCGCGTGCGATGAATCCTGATTACTACCTTGTGCTACCGTGGCATTTCAAGGATGAGTTCATAGAGCGAGAACGGGAAATCTTGGAACGAGGGACAAATCTGATATTCCCGCTTCCTAAGATAGAGATCGTTTCCAAGGGAAAGGTACCCGGACGATGAAGGCGTTAATATTTGGGGCCAATGGACAGGATGGATACTATCTCACCAGGTTATGCAGTAAGCGGCAGATAGAGGTCGTCGGGATCGACCGGAGCGGTGATTGGCTGCACGGTGATGTTGCTTCCACCGAATTTGTGGATGAGTTAATTCGAAATCACAATCCGGCTATGGTATTTCACCTCGCTTCGATATCGACGACCAAACATGACGTGATTTATGAGAACCATGCCACCATCGGTACCGGTACTATCAATATTTTAGAATCAGTCAGACGATGGTCTCCCGGCAGTAAGGTATTCATAGCAGGAAGTGGACTGCAGTTTATTAATAAAGGGGAACCTATATCCGAGAAGGACCCCTTCGATCACAGTAGTGCGTATGTTGCCAGCAGGAACTATTCAGTGTATCTGGCTCGATACTTCCGTGCAATGGGAATCCAGGCATACATTGGTTATCTTTTTCATCATGAAAGTCCCCTGCGGGGAGAGAAATTTGTGAGCCAGAAGATAGCTTTGACGGCACGACGAATAGGAGAAGGAAGCAAAGAAATACTCGAGATAGACGATATATCGGTGAGGAAAGAATGGACGTTTGCTGAAAATGTGGCTGAAGGAATTATGACGCTCATCGGGCAGAACCAAGTATATGAGGCGACGATTGGCTCAGGGCATGCATATTCTATCGAGAAATGGCTTGATGAATGTTTCAAGTTAATTAATAAGGATTGGCGACACTATGTCAGGGAGAAGAGAGACTTCAAGGCGGAGTATCAGGTATTGGTTTCAAATCCAGCGACAATTAATTCTTTAGGATGGTTCGCTACGACGACAATAACTGAATTGGCAAGAATTATGATGCATCATCCAAATTAAGAGTTATTCAAAAACACCGCATGTGTATCCTTGGTTTGATTTCGAACTTGTCGATCGCATCTGTCAAAACTTTAACCGAGTTTAAGCTTTCTTTAGAAAGTCTTTGAGTCAGAGAAGGATCATTATGACAAAACAGCAGCGACTCTCAACACAATCCCGAAATCCTCAAAAAAAATCCGCACAATTTTTTTCGCGGCATAGAACCGATCTTATCGCTATTGCGATACTATACGTCCTGACACTTATTCTCTTCCGCGGCATCGTGTTTGAAAATGCCGTATTCTCGACCGAGGGAGATACCGCGGCCGCACAGAGCTGGTTAGAGGCCGGAACGCAACTCCATGAAACCGAAAAAGTACCCATTCTCTGGATGCCCTATGCCTTCAGTGGTATGCCGGCATTCGGAAGTCTGGCCTATACTCCGGCGAGTGTCGACTATCTTGGCATCATTATTCATTTTGTCTTTTCTCTCCTCTTTTTCAATGGGACAATGGCATGGATGGTGCAGGCGTATTTCTTCGGGGGTGTTAGCATGTATATTCTTTTAAGGATATTGAAACAGGGACCGGTTGCATCTGCAATAGGAGCCATGATATTTATGTTTAATCCGTATGCGGTCGACCTTGCCCACTCTGGCCATGGATCAAAACTGCTTGCGCTGATGTATCTCCCGGCATTGATGCTTGCAACACACTACCTCTTTGAAAAACGATCGTGGTTGAGTTTCGGGCTCTTTGCGGCAGGCGTAGGAACGCTCCTTCTGACTAACCATGTACAGATGGCATATTACGTTTTTATGGTGATTGGATGCTACTGGATATATACAGTAATCATCGAAATTAAATCACAAAGAAAAACAGTATTTACAAAAAGTGTCTTGTTCTGGGGAGGTATTATCCTCGGATTCTGCGTTTCGGCATTTGTCTATCTTTCAGTGTATGAGTATTCCCATTTTACGCTCCGTAGCGGGAGCGGCATGCCGGGTGCAGCGGGCGGGCTTACATTTGAGTATGCTACAAATTGGTCGTTCCATCCTTTTGAAACACTTACCTTATTGATTCCATCGTTTTTCGGATTTCAATCGCCCTACTATTGGGGCTGGATGCCGTTCACCGAAACGACAAATTATTTCGGTCTGCTTCCAATTCTCTTATCTATTATCGCGCTAATCTATTGTCGGAATCGGATGACGGTGTTCTGTGCACTTATGGCAGTTCTTGTTCTGCTGATGTCATTCGGAAAGCATTTTTCAGTTTTTTACAACATTCTTTTTCATTATCTGCCATTCTTCAGCAAATTTCGTTCACCGGCAATGATTCTATCGCTCCTTCCATTTATAGGGGCTATCTTTTCAGCTTATGGTGTGTCGTTCTTAATGACGATCTTTGAAAAAGATGCAAAATTCAATGTTGCGAAGTTTAAACGGCGAATACTCATAACGCTTGGCATTATTATTGGTGCAACAATTCTTATTGCATTGATGAAAGATAGTCTTTATCAAACTCTTTCCGGTTCGATGTTTGTAAAAGACTCGGATCCCCAGCAATATACTCAACAACAGATTTCACAGCTCAAACAATATCGCTTTGAGATGCTCTGGAAGGATATTGTGCGATTCACCGTTTTTATGACAATCCTGCTCGGAACCCTTTTCCTGTATTCCATTAAATCTATCGGGAAAGGTGCTCTTGTAGCAATCCTCGGTTTGACATTTGTAGTCGATATTTTTCTCATTGATGCAAATTATATCAATCCACAAACTGCGACAGATGTCGAAAACAGGTTTCTTCCGGACGCAACGGTGACCTTTTTAAAAAAGGATGCTGAAGAATATCGAGTATTCCCGTTAATGCAATTATTCGACGATAACACATGGATGTATCATCGTATAGAATCCATTGGTGGCTATAGTCCCGCGAAACTGAGCATCTATCAGGAGATGCTCGACTCGGCGCTGTATCGCGGATGGAATCCGAATTTTCCACTTAATATGAGCGTTGTCAATATGTTGAATGTGAAATATTTGATCGCGCCAGGACGATTACCCGATGAGTATTTTCAGCTGGTCAATGTCGATCAGGTGAAGAGGGTACTTACATATAAAAATCCCGGCGTACTCCCGAGAGTCTTTTTTGTCGATACCGCCATTGTGATAAAGGAGAAATCGGATCTTTTCCGGACACTGAACAGTAAATTATTCAATCCGGCAAAGCAGGCGATCCTTGAGAAAGAACCCGAAGGCCAGCCAGGCCGTTCTGACAGTACATCGATTGCACCTGTTGCAATTCATTCACAGGAGATGTCATATCGAGTTTTTACACATACCCCCGCACTATTGGTATTCAGTGAAGTGTATTATCCGGATTGGAAAGCTTCTATCGATGGTAACGAAGTCCGGGTATATAAAACAAATTATATACTGCGATCGATTGTTGTACCCGCGGGTGAGCATACGGTTCTAATGAAGTATGAATCTAAAATGTATTCGGCCGGCTATGCGATCAGTCTTGCAGCGTGGGCAGCAGTACTCCTGTGCGTTCTCGGCGGGGGATACATCCAAAATCGGAAAATGAAAAAGGGGGAAAAACCGACAATTAAGTCTAATGAAACCTGAGCCGCTTTCACTCTCGATTTTTTTCCCCTGTTATAATGATGCGGGGACTATTGCATCGATGGTCGTCAAAGCAGATGCCCTCGCTCGCACACTCACCGGCGATTACGAGATTATTGTCATAGATGATGGAAGTGAAGACGGGAGCTGGGATGTTGTGCAGGAATTACATCGGCGCTATGCGGCACTTCGGCTTATTCATCATGAAAAGAATGAGGGATATGGTGCTACCCTGCGTGCCGGATTCGCTGCAGCGATAAAGGAATGGGTGTTCTATACTGATGGGGATGGACAGTATGATGTGAATGAACTGTCGCTTCTTGTAAACCGGATCTCGGATACGGTTGATATTGTCAATGGATATAAAATTAAGCGTCATGATCCGTTCCATCGAATTATTATTGGATGGCTGTATCATTCTATTGTGAAAATCTCATTTGGATTGAGAATCCGCGATGTTGACTGTGATTTTCGGTTAGTGCGCCGTTCAATGATTTCTAAGATTCCACTCAGACATACGAGCGGTGTTGTGTGTGTGGAAATGATTGCTAAGCTTGAGGATGCAGGAGCCCGGTTTGTTGAGGTGGGAGTTCATCATTATTTTCGTTCTTACGGAAAATCAACGATGTTCCAATTCGGACGAATTTTCCGTGCTATGTTCCAGCTGGTCCATCTCTGGGTTAATCTGCGTCTCTTTCAACAGGACACGACCGTATAATGGTCTCAATCGATACATACTATGCCAATCGCCGTGTGTTGATCACAGGAGGACTCGGTTTCATAGGAAGTTCTATTGCAAGGGCTCTCGTCAGGGCTCATGCGAACGTAACGCTATTTGATGCCCTTCTTGTCGGATACGGTGGTAATCGATTCAATATCGATGGTATCGATAATTCGCTCACAATCATCATTGGTGATCAAAGAGATCAGGAATTGATAAAGAAAGCAGTGGCCGGTCAGGATATAGTGTTTAACCTGGCCGGAACACTGAGCCATATTGATAGCATCTCGGATCCTTTTACAGATCTTGACATCAATTGCAGGGCGCAGTTAAGTCTTCTTGAAGCATGCAGAAAATGTAATCCGACGGCTAGAATTCTCTTTGCCGGAACCCGGGGTGAATATGGCCGACCCGCAGCACTTCCGGTAAAAGAAGACGATCCGTTGCATCCGATTGATATCAATGGAATTCATAATGTGGCTGCGGAATGGTATCATTCGCTCTATTATACTCTTCACGGTCTGCGGACAACAACGTTACGGCTGACAAATACCTATGGGCCGCGGCACCAGATGCGGCACTCCCGACAGGGAATCATTAACTGGTTTGTCCGAGAGGCACTTGACAATGAAACGATCAAACTCTTTGGCGGAGGCGCTCAAATACGTGACGCAACGTATATAGACGATATTGTCTCAGTATTCCTTGCCGTTGCAGCACAACCGGAAACGATCGGCGGTGTATATAATGTCGGAGGTAACGCTTCGTCATTAAAAAATATTGCCGAAACAGTAATACGGCTCGCGGGCAGCGGCTCGGTATGCGCTATTTCTTTTCCGGAAGAATATAAACGGGTCGAGATCGGTGACTATATTGCTGATGGTTCTCTACTCTCGGCCGTGACAGGCTGGAAACCATCGGTTGATCTCGAGATTGGGTTGGAAAAAACAATTGCATTTTACCGGCAATATAAAAATCACTACTGGTGATTATTCTCTCGTATGTCGGAACAATGGAGAAATTTCTATAGGGAGAGATTATGAAGACTACACCGATAACAATGGTAGAGTTTCTCATTTGCGTCGCTTCCAACGTCACAAGTCAATTCCTTCTTAAATTCGGAACGAAGCATCATTCATTTATGATTGATGTTACCCGGCCGTGGGAAAGTCTTGTGTCGGTTTTCACCAATCCACTATTGATTGGAGGGATTGTTTGTGCCATTA
This sequence comes from Bacteroidota bacterium, assembly GCA_050011775.1. GTDB lineage: Bacteria > Bacteroidota > Ignavibacteria > UBA10030 > CAVZMI01 > CAVZMI01. Next base: position 49,606 of record JBEKIL010000011.1, read on the forward strand.
TTAGCATGGGAACATGGATGGTTGTCGTTTCGCGAAGCGACCTTAGTGTGGTATTCCCGATTGCCAATGCACTTGCCTTTTTTTGTATCGCATTCTTCGCACAATTTCTCTTTGGTGAGACAATGACATTCATAAGATGGACCGGCATCGCACTTATTGCACTCGGGATTTTTCTTGCTTCGCAATAATTCGTTTCAGTGGAGAAGCGATTGACATTCTCTCAGGGCTTCTCTATATTGATTCAATAACCGATCACTTATAAATGTCTCGATTATTCTCCATAGCTCGCGTCTCTCTTGTGGCCCTCTCACTTTTTTTTGCTCTCATAATGTGGGGATTTGTAACGCTACGCTTTGAATATCTCGAAACGTTCAGTATTCCTCTTGCTGTTCAGAATATCCGGCCGGGATTTGCAATACAATCCCCATTGCCTCAAAAAGTCCTTTTAAGGGTTCACGGGAGTGGATGGAGGATTGCAATGATGAAGATCGCCAAACCACCCGAATGCACGATTGACCTCTCATCGGTGAACCGAGAAATAACGGTGTCACTACAAAAGATACTTCTAAAAGCGGTCGCTCTTCCATCGGATATTGAAGTGGTGGATATCTACCCGGAATTGCTGACAATTACGCTTGATGTTGCAGCGCAGAAAAAGATACCCGTCCAACCTTCCTGTGATATACAATTCCGTGAAGGGTACATTCAGGTGGGGAAAATCGATGTTCAGCCGGATAGTATCACGATCGCCGGTGCAAGGAGCGTTCTTGATACAATTATGGGGTGGGCAACGAAAAAGATCGTCCTTTCTGATCTCCACATGCCGCTACGCCAACAGGTAGCTCTCAGCGACACGCTCGAAGTTCCTCTTACGCTCTCACAATCGACGGTGATGGTAAGTCTTGACGTCCAGCCGTTTGCTGAAAAAACTCTCCCGCGAATTCCTATTGATGTTGCGGCGGTTCCCTTCAATCGGCAGGTTATTCTTTTTCCTCCAACTATTGATGTTGTTGTCCGCGGTGGAATATCTCAATTGGCATCAGTCCAGGCCGACGAAATTTCTGCTTCCATTCATTATCATTCAATTCTTCTCGACACTTCCGGCTCGATTCGTCCTGAAATCAGTATACCGGCAGGACTCGCACTCGTGACATCGAAACCCGACAGGGTAGAATATGTCATCCGAAAAAAGTAATCATAGCGTTCCCTCAAAATGGTCTGCTTACCCTGAAGAATAATACCGGTGAACTCTGTTGATCCGTCCTCCATGCCCATGCGATGCGGAGTGTGCCATCGCGCGATCCGATTCCAAATCCGACGTCGCTCTTGAGAGTATTCCAGGTAAGCGTATTGAATCCATCGGAATATGATAGACGTGCCGGAACGCAATCGGCCCACCCTGCATCAAGAAAGAGCACCAGACTGAACGGACTGAGAATCTCTATCGGCCAGAAATCAGAATTGTCTAATGCGCTTCCATGGATAAGATATTCAAAATTTACAAGTACCATCCGGTTACCGAAAAATTCCTTGTAGGCATAGGCGGGGAGTGTTCCTATTCCTCCGAATTCGAATATTTTTTGATAAGGAAGTGTCCCATAGCTGCTGCCGACCCGCACCCGAGTGCTGAGCTTTGAGAAATTGCCGATAGGTTCGTACCTTCTGATGTCAAGCAGATAACGGTGGAATGAAAAATCTCCGCCGAGATTATTTCCTGCATACTCGGCGCTTGCATGAATATTCCAGCCGGACTGCTGCCACCATGTACGATCAATTGTACTGTAGTCAAGACTCATGACAACGCTTCGCATCAATCCGTCAAAGATAGGGGGATTGGGTCTGAAATGCTTATTCCCGCCAAATAATGACCAATCGGTTTTCCACGGCAGTGATTCATAATCGTCAACGAGGTAATCAAAACGTGCGCGAAGATGATGTGTCGGATATAACGAGCCATGAATGTTGAACCCACGACGTCCGTAATAATCAAAGAAATCTTCATGGATGAAAAAGGCGGCGGCGCTATTTTCCTTTCGATTCATGATCCATGAATCACGAGTATCGGTGATATCGTGATATTCAATACCTGCCTCCATACAGTCTCGGGGTCCGGCGAATAAATCCCATCCAAGATTGTATTGCCAGCGATGAAGGGCAAATCCGTATCCAAGAGATCCGTACAACGCAAAATTTTTTCTCGCTTCCCAGGGTTTGACCTCCGACCTGCCTAGACCAAGAAACAGCCCGTCGACACGATTATAACGAATAATGAAAGGATCGAAGTTCGAAACAGAATTTGTCAGCCAGTTAAGTGAAAATTGAGGGACTGTGGGTCCATGAAGACGAGAAGCATGACGATCTCTGTCGGTGTAATAATATCGGCGACTTAGTAAGCTGCTGTGTGCTCTATAATGGTTGGGTGCTTCTGAAGTTTCATACATGACTCCGCCGACAGTGCCTCCATCGTTTTTTGTGATCGTTCCATGCACGGCAGTGGCATCCCCGGTGATTATCCCGCTGCGGTTTATAATGATGTTGCCTTCATAAACGATGACATCTCCTTCGACAACGCCATTTACAGTCAGGGATCCGTTACGGACAACCACAAATCCGCGTATTGTGTCATTGATTCCAATGTTATTATCACCGTTGAAAGTGATTGTGCTGTCTGTCCCGTTGATGATGAATTCATCATGTAATGCACTTGAGTCAGAGGAATCGGCAGATTGGCCTTCAGGAAGTGGCTCGTGCAGCACCGGGTGACCAAATGTCATCTGCATTTCGTTGTCAATGGATGAAAGAATTTTTTCTACAAGAGCATTAATTCTTTTTTCAACAGCGCTGGTACTGTCATCATCCTTAGTTGTCTGCGATTGATTTTGTGCATACGATTGGGTGATGAAAAGAGATGCAATCAATATCATGCCGAGACTCCGAAGAGATTGGCGGGAGTCCATAATTCACCTCCTGTTTTAAGGCTTAAAATCGAATTGACTTGAATCGAATACTTAAAAATAGATACGCTATATTAGTGAAAAAGTTACGTTTCGCCACGGAAAATGAGATTTCTTAATGGGAATTTCGATTTCTAGTGCCCTTACAACTATTTCTTATTATTAAAAAGGCACAGTACACGGTCCGACCCATATAACCATACAGAATTTTTAAAATGATGGTTAGAGCGGTACTAATGACGAGAGATATGTTGGGAGTAGCTAATCTGTACGGGCGTTTTTATTATCGGGATCGGCAATTGTCCACTCCGAATTACTTTTGAATGAGTTTCCAGAGGGAGTCGTTTTATAAGACGGACAATACTGGATAGAGCCGTAGTGCCAATTTCTGCCGGTTGAGGATCGACAACGATATCAACGAGACCGTTATGAAGGGCATCCCGGGCTCTTCGCTCTTCACTATAGCAGGCAAGAATCGGACGCGGTGAAACCAGTCCTAGCCGGAATAGATCACTTGCAATAAGGATGTACAAAGCGTGTGTTGCTATGACGGCTGTAGGCGGTGAAGGAGCAAACAGAATGCTGTTCATAGCCCGACGAACGGTGCCCGAATCAGTGGAAAGACCAAAGGCCTGATACTCCGATCCATTCTCCCTTAGGTTTTTAAGCATTGAGCGGAGCAGAGTGACTTCCTGTGAATCGGGGATTTCAGCCGTCAGAATAAGAATCCGTCCCTGTTTGCGTTGTTTTTCGACAACACCGCAAACCAGTTTTTCTGCAGCGTTTTCGAGATCAGGCATGATAAAAACTCCAACCTGTTTTGCCTCCGGGAGTGCACCAATACCGGCAATTGATATTCCCCGGCTGATTGCATCATCGATCAGCAATCCAGCCGTCAGCAGATTGACGGGTTCGAAAATTATCCCTTTGGCACCTTTATCAAAGAATTCTTTGAATATTTTTTCTTGTGCCGCTTCATTCTGTTCGGCCGACGCCCAGAGGATATTTGCATCTTCATATACAGCACGTTCATCAATGGCCAGATGCATTTCTCGGGTTGCCTCGGTTTCCTGTGCGACGCAAATGCCCACTGTGAATCTTCGATCCTGAGATGCCGACTGTTTCCCTTTTCCATTGCATGAAAAAAAACATGCAATAGAAAAAGCACCCAACATAATCCAGATTACCGATTGTTTCATGGTATGACCTGCCTCGGCTGTTCCATCCAAAGATATCGAGGAGGAATGTGAGTTGCAAGAAGTATCACGAGTGAAACTTTTTTTACAGCACTACGTAATGCAACTTAGAGTCTAGTTCAAAATAGGTCCCACTGAATCGTAGTATCGAAAATAACAAAAGATCCAAAGATAGTTTGGAGGAGTCAACCATGGAAAATCGTAAACACATTCTCAGCACTCTGGCAATGGTGTTTATCGGATTAGCGTTGGTCATAGCTTCCGCGATTGCACAGGACAAAGTGCTCCGCAGTCCCTACTTCAGTGATGCGAAGTTGTATCAGATTGAGACTAATCTTATCGTCGCTCTTCAAAGCGGTTATCCCGGCATCGAGTCATCCGCGGCTCAAACACTTCGTGAGTTAAAAGCATATAACCCCGGTTTTTCCTTTTCTCGTTCTATTATCCCTTTAATGCGTATAGTAAAATCTGAAACCGCCGACACTCGATCGCGTCTGTGTACAATACTTGCACTATATGATTTAAAGAGCGATCGTGGTGATTTTGCTATTGCGGGGATGGCGAAATATTCCGCTAACCAAAAAGTAAAGAAGCTGTGTTCCTGGTTTATGTACACTCGTCAGCTTGAAAAAACACAAGTGACAGTGAACACCATTCAAAAGACAGTATTATTGGCATTATGGTAATACGCTCCATTAATAATAGATTGGCTGTCTGAAATATGACTCATTGTATGATGATTATTTCGGGCAGCCTTTTTTACTCATCTCTTTTACTTCCTGAGATTTGACTTCATATCTCGAAATTCAGTATATTCCTCGTGAGCCCGAGTTATAATCACTCTTGTCTCATGTCATATCAGGTGATAATGGAAGAAACATATGGCATCTCCACAGATTAACGGAGCCCGAAAGATAAAAAAGTGATAGGATGCCATTCCAGCGGATTCTTACAAATAAAATATATTATTAAATTGATCCGGTAGTAGGAGGTCTCTATGCTCACGCTCGCAGGCCTTTCGTACAAAGACAAGGATTCAATACCGACCCGATTTACCCACCACACCGTTACCAGCGGAAAAAATGTCTCACCCGGATTTTCCTGGGCCGGTTCTCCACCCGAAACAAAATCGTTCGCCTTTTCACTCGTCGATCCCCACCCTGTTGCAAGAAACTGGGTGCACTGGTTAATTATTAATATTAATCGACAGGAAGGGAAGATCGTTGAGGGTGCTTCAAGGACAAACAGCCTTCCCTCGGGTGCAAAAGAATTGATGTCCACCTATAACGAGATCGGTTATGGTGGTCCATCACCGCCGCCCGGATCGGGTGTTCATCCATATGTCGCGACGTTGTATGCGCTGAATGTCGAATCGTTGAATCTTCCTGTGAGGACAAATCTGTCTCAATTCCAGGCTGCTTTGAAAGGAAAAATCATTGCTGAAGCGGTGATGACAGGTTATTATGAAATAAAATGATTCGATGCTTCGTATTCATTCGCGGACAAGCGTCACCATGTCGCGGACAGCAGTCTCGAGGCCGCTTAGAACGGCTCGCGAAATGACGGCATGACCTATGCTCACTTCGTCAATATCATGGATTCGTCTAAAAGGGATGATGTTTACATAATTTAATCCATGTCCCGCGTTTACATCCAGTTGAAACTTTTTCCCTAGAGCTGCCGCCGTTCTGATTTTCTCGAGATGTTCTTGTATTTCTTCATCAGTCACGGCATTGGCATATTGTCCCGTGTGAATTTCTATCATGTCTGTCTCGATTGCTGCAGCGGTTTCGATTTGATCCTGTTCCGGCTCAATAAAAAGACTCACCGGGATTTCATGTCCGTGAAACTCTTTTATGACATCACCATAGAAATCCCGCTGGGCAACAACGTCGATTCCCCCTTCGGTTGTCAATTCCTGTCGGTGTTCGGGAACCAGAGTTACCAGATCCGGGAGTACATCGATCGCAATGCCTATGATCTCGTCGGTAGCGGCCATTTCGAGATCGAGTTTTGTTTTCACCGTTTCCCGGAGCAATCGCACGTCACGATCATTGATATGACGCCGGTCTTCACGTAGATGACACACAATCCCCTCGGCACCGGCAATCTCACAGATGGCTGCTGCTGCAACCGGATCGGGTTCAACTCCGCCGCGTGCTTCTCGAAGTGTGGCAATATGGTCGATGTTAATTGCAAGCCGCATAGAACAACTCCTTTTCCATTATTTAAAATGTACGAAATTCACGGATGATTTCAAACAATCTTGCTTTCTCTTCATCTTTTTATTATATTTACTAAACGTTAGGGGTGCTCCGTAAAATACGGATGCTGAGAATACACCCTCGACCTGATCTGGGTAATACCAGCGTAGGGAAACTGAAATTTTTTCGATCGCCGTTTTTCTGACAAATCGCTGGTATGATGTCAGGGAAACGGCGATTGTGTTCTATACTATCAATGGAGAGGTTGTATGACCGATGCAAAAGCAGTCTGGCAGGACGTACAGAAAATCCGTGAAGAGGCGCCGCTTGTTCATAACATCACCAACTACGTGGTGATGAATACAACGGCAAATGCTCTACTCGCTCTCGGTGCATCTCCCGTGATGGCACATGCAATTGACGAGGTCGAAGATATGGTTGGAATTGCACGAGCGGTTGTCATTAATATTGGCACCTTGAGTCGACTATGGATCGATTCAATGATAAAAGCAGTACGTGCGGCGAAGGACCGTAATATTCCAATAATCCTGGACCCCGTCGGTGCTGGTGCGACTCGTTTTCGGACCGAGACTGCTCACAGACTCTTGAAGGAAGCCCCGCCTACAATTATCCGTGGGAATGCATCTGAGATCCGTGCACTCTATCATGCCGAAGGGTTGACCAAAGGGGTCGACAGCAGGCATGGCTCTGAAGAGGCGATTGACGCATCTCGGATACTTTCGCAGCGCTATGGTTGTGCTGTCAGTGTGAGTGGTGCAGTAGATATTATTGTCCAGAACGAAAAAATCATCCGTGTATTGAATGGCCATCCCATGATGCCAAGGGTGACCGGTCTTGGCTGTACGGCTTCGGCGCTGACCGGCGCATTTGCAGCAGTGAATCCATCACCGTTGGCCGCTGCCGCCCATGCAATGGTTACAATCGGTATTGCCGGCGAGATCGCTGCGGAACATTCAAAAGGTCCGGGATCACTTCAATTGCACATTCTCGATGCATTGTATCAATTGAAAGAATCGGATATTCACCAGCGCTTGAAAATAGAATAATCATGAGGCGTATAATTGATTATAGTCTCTGTCTAGTGACAGACAGCCGGATTTCGCTTCCACGAACTGTCGAAGAAGTTATAGAACTATCTGTCCGGGGAGGTGTAACGATCGTTCAACTTCGTGAGAAGGAATGTTCGACAAGAGAATTCATCGAGCGAGCACGAAGAGTCAAAAATATTGTCCACTCGCATGGAATTCCCTTGATCATTAATGATAGAGTTGATGTCGCACTTGCTTCTGGTGCGGATGGTGTGCATATCGGTCAGCAGGATATGTCCGCTCGCGATGCCCGGTATTTGATGGGTCCGGATGCAATCATAGGCTTTTCAGTTGAGACGATGGAGCAAGCCGCTGAAGCCGAAAAACTGGATGTAGATTATCTGGGAGTCAGTCCGATTTTTCCCACTCCCACAAAAACCGATACGGCCACCGAGTGGGGGATTGAAGGTTTGCATGCGCTCCGTTTACAAACGCGTAACGTTCTTGTTGCGATCGGGGGAATAAATCTATCAAATGCCGGGGTTGTAATAGAATCGGGAGCCGATGGGCTTGCGGTCGTCTCGGCACTGTGTGCCGCCGCAGATCCCGAAGGTACATCGAGAAAATTCCGGGATATAATTGAAGAGAAGCGACAAAAAAAGAAAGGTGCAGGGGATGAAACTCTCAGCAATCGGTGAATTTGGATTTATTCGGCGAGTCTCGCCAGCATTTACCCAAAATCTTCCAAAAAATATAGTGGGGATCGGAGATGACTGCGCCGTTATTCCATGGGGCTCTGGAACCTCGCTTCTTGTCACCACCGACATGCTTGTTGAAGGCATTCATTTTCTCCGGGATAAAATTTCTCCCCGCGATCTGGGGTATAAGACACTCGCAGTAAATCTCAGTGATATTGCCGCGATGGGAGGGAGTCCTACAAACGCTTTTATCTCACTCGGAATTCCAGGGGAAATTGAAGTGGAATGGCTTGATGATTTTTATAATGGATTACATGAACTCGCCGAGTCTGAAAATGTTTCATTATTAGGGGGGGATACTGCAAAATCTCCGGCTCATATCGTTGTTACTATGACGATCCTTGGATTAGAAGAAACTCGACTGATAAAATATCGTTCGACTGCACGGTACGGCGATTATATTTATGTTACAGATTGTATAGGAGACTCCGGAGGCGGATTGAAAATTCTTCTCGAGGATATCGGCATGGATGAGGATACCGCTCTGTTGGTTCGGCGGCATCAGAGGCCGAAAGCACATCTCATGGAAGGAGCGTGGCTTGCAGTCCAGGATGGAGTGCACGCGATGATGGATGTTTCCGATGGGATCGACTCTGACATTTGCAGAATTATGGAAGCCTCATCCTGCGGCGCTCATATTCAAATTGAATGGCTTCCGCTTTCTGTACAGCTTCGAAGAGTATCGAAGCGGTACAATTGGAATGCGGAAGAAATTGCTCTTACCGGTGGAGAAGATTACTGTTTGCTTATTACAATTGATCCTGAATACTACGCACAAATAGCTCATAGCTTTCAAAAAAAGTTTAATCGTCCTCTCACAAAGATCGGCAATATTCTCGAAAAGGAGAAGGGATTACAATATAGTGAAGACGGGAAGAAGTACATGGTACACAAACATGGTTATGATCATTTCGCGTAAGTTACTAGAGAGAAGGGTGGTTTGGTAAATATAAGGAGGGAAAGATGAACGATTCAAATTCAATAAATAATAATGCCTTTCCCCAAAGCAGGCGTGTTTATGTTAAGGGGAAAATATACAGTGACATAGATGTCCCGTTCAGGGAGATTACACTAGGACCGGCGATGCCTGCAGGCGAGGGAAATTCTCTATTTCGTGTCTATGACACACGTGGGCCCTGGGGGGATCCAGAAAAACACTGCGATATCAACGAAGGATTATCCCCCATGCGACGCACGTGGATACTACAGCGTGGTGATGTGGAGGAATACGATGGGCGGGAGGTGAAAGCGGAAGATAACGGTTATCTTACACGCGGCTACGAGGAGTATGTTCGTCAGCATGATAATGGAGGAATAGAGAACGTTTTCGGGCACAGGCGGAAACCGCTCAGGGCCCGGAGAGGAAACTCCGCCACTCAACTATCGTATGCAAAACGTGGTATTATTACACCTGAGATGGAATTCGTGGCCATCCGGGAAAATTCAAGCCGTGAAAATTATGAAAAGTCGGGAGAAATTAATCTTAAAAACGGGATAATACAAGGTCGACTGCACCCCGGTGAATCATTCGGGGCAAGTATTCCAAAAGTAATGACGCCGGAATTTGTCCGTAACGAAATTGCCTGTGGTCGTGCAATCATTCCCGCCAATATTAATCATCCCGAGGGTGAGCCAATGATCATAGGCCGGAATTTTCTCGTGAAGATCAATGCAAACATCGGAAACTCTGCTATCACCTCATCCATCGAAGAAGAAGTTGAAAAAATGCGTTGGGCAGTACAGTGGGGTTCCGATACTGTGATGGATTTATCGACGGGAAAAAATATTCATACCACCAGAGAATGGATCATACGAAATTCCCCGGTACCGATAGGGACAGTCCCGATCTATCAGGCGCTGGAGAAGGTCGGTGGAAAGGCAGAAGAATTGACATGGGAAATCTATCGTGATACGCTTATTGAACAGGCGGAACAGGGAGTTGATTATTTCACAATCCACGCCGGTGTTCTTCTTCGATATATTCCACTTACAACACGTCGTGTGTGCGGAATTGTATCGCGCGGCGGCAGTATTATGGCTAAATGGTGTCTTGCGCATCATAGGGAAAACTTTCTGTATACCCATTTCCGGGAAATCTGCGAAATCATGCGCACGTACGACATCGGTTTTTCCCTCGGTGATGGATTACGTCCCGGGGCTATCGCTGACGCGAACGATGATGCACAGTTTGGGGAATTGCGGACACTGGGTGAGCTGACAAAGATTGCATGGGAAGAGGATTGTCAGGTCATGATTGAAGGACCGGGTCATATCCCTATGCAACTAATAAAAGAGAATATGGATCTGGAACTGAAGCAGTGTTTTGAAGCTCCTTTTTATACTCTCGGGCCGCTGGTAACTGATATTGCACCCGGATATGATCATATCACCAGCGCGATCGGAGCAGCGATGATCGGCTGGTATGGATGTGCCATGCTCTGTTATGTGACACCGAAAGAACACCTTGGACTTCCCAATAAGAAAGATGTCAAAGACGGAGTCATCGCGTACAAAATTGCTGCACATGCTGCCGATCTGGCGAAAGGACATCCTGGAGCACAGGCGTGGGATAATGTCATGTCAAAGGCACGGTTTGAGTTTCGCTGGGAAGATCAATTTAATCTTGCACTTGATCCGGTGAGTGCACGGGAATTTCATGACGAGACTCTTCCGCACGAGGCGGCGAAAACGGTTCATTTCTGTTCAATGTGTGGTCCTCATTTTTGTGCAATGAAGATAACCGAAGATGTCCGGAAATATGCAGCTGAGAAAGGAATTTCTGAAACCGAAGCACTTACACAAGGGCTGGAAGAAAAAGCAGGTGAATTCAAAACTCACGGTTCAGAAATTTATTCTAAAAATCCGGCAGCAGAATGAAAAAGCATACTTATCACACAGTATTAACAATTGCGGGGTCCGATAGCAGCGGCGGTGCAGGCATCCAGGCAGACCTTAAGACTTTTGCTGCCCTGGGATGCTATGGAATGTCCGTAATCACATCTCTTACAGCACAAAATACGGTCGGAATAATGTCTGTCCTCGATATGCCAGCAGGATTTGTGGCAAAACAGATTGATGCTGTTTTTGATGATATTGGCGTTGATGCTGTCAAAATCGGTATGGTGAAAAATGAAGAAATTATTCGGATAATTTCCCGGAAACTTCGTTCATATCGCCCCTCGTGTATAGTCATTGATCCGGTCATGATTGCAAAAGACGGGAAAAGACTCCTTCGGCAGGATGCTATCCATGCGCTCACTACTCAATTGTTTCCACTTGCTACAATTGTAACACCGAATATTCCGGAGGCAGTATTTCTTACAGGTTGTGTGATAAGGAACGAGAACGATGTTGAAAAAGCAGGGATGAGACTTTTATCGTACGGTCCGGAAGCAGTCCTATTGAAGGGAGGACACACGAAAAATAATATCTGTCAGGATTGTCTCTGCATCGCTGAAGCAAACGGAAAAATTTCAATTAAATGGCTTGGGAAGAGACGTATTCAAACGAAAAATACTCACGGAACAGGATGTACACTATCCTCGGCAATTGCAGCTTATCTGGCGCAAGGGTACGGAATACTGGAAGCAGTCAAACAATCGAAGCAATATATTACGGGAGCGATAAAAGCGGGTGCAGCATATCGGCTTGGGAAAGGACATGGTCCTGTTCATCATTTCTATAAGGGTGTTATCAATCAGAATCTGGAAAGAGCGACCTCATAATTTCTCAAAAAGGATCGAGAATTTACAGGTCGCTCCGCCAGGATTTTTAGTTATTTGGTGTCGAGAATGACGGGCAGGCCATCCTTTCCTGAGCCGACGATGATGACTTTGGTATTCGGTGAATTTGCCAGTTTTTCTGTCGCTTCAACTCCTTTCCAGCGTAACAACTGTTCACTGATTCCGGCAGCGACGATTTTTTGGAAGTCGGCGATTCCTTTAGCCTCGATGCGCTTCCTGTCGGCTTCCTGCCGTTCCTTCGTAAGAATGAACTCCATTCGCTGACTTTCCTGATCCGCCCGCTGTTTCTGTTCGATTGCCTCTGTGAGTTGTGTCGGCAGGGCAACATTGCGCAATGGTGTTGATTCAACGATAACACCTCGGGGGCCTATCGTTCGTCCAAGTTCTTCCAGAATTGCTATACCGAGCCTTTCCCTTTCAGTAGAGTAGAGCGCGCTGGCTTGAAAACTTGCCGTGACCGACCGGCTTATGGAACGAAACTGTGGAATCAATACAATATTTTCATAATCTCCATTTGAGACGGTCTGATAGACACGTGCAGCGGAATCGGGATTGAGTCTGTACAATGCGCTGATCTCAAGACCGATCGTCAATCCTTCGCGGGAAAGCACTTGCATGGTTTCTTTATGTTCTTTCGTTTGGATCGAAAACTTCTCAATGTTCGCGAGTGGGTTTACGAAGTTAATACCCGCAGGGAGTGTACGGTTTGATACAACTCCGAAGAGATCGACAACACCGACATGTCCGGCCGGGATGATCGTAAAACACTGGACGAGAGCGAAAACAAGAGATAGCACAAAAACCACGAGTGCAACTCTTGTGTTTGCCTGGAAAGCAAGATTTCGCTGTGCTAAATATTTCTTTCGTGCAGCAATCCACCAGAAAAGTGCGATGACCGCGATCATAAGAGAGAAAATAAATGCCATTTTTTACTCCTTTCGAAGCTTTAGGTGAGTATCGTTTGTAAATTTTTGTAAAGCATGGATGGTTGTTCGTCGGAGAGATTCTTTGGGATCTTTGATGGCATCTGTCTCGCCGACTTCATCGATGAGTCGATGAACTGCATTGAGATGCATCTTCAAGGCAATATCTTCTGGATTTTCTTCGGTTGTCCCAACAACTGCGATTGTCGGAATTCCTCTCCGGTTGGTATGACTCAAGACCCCATGAATGACTTTCCCGAATTGAGTCTGATAATCGAGTTTCCCTTCGCCGGTAAGTACGATTGTAGCATTTTCGATAAGACTGTTAAAATTGACAATATCCAGAATTAGTTCGATCCCGCGGCGGAGTTCTGCGTTGCAAAAAGCGACTAATCCTGCTGCCGCACCTCCTCCGGCTCCGCTTCCAGGAAGCTGCAGCACATTAATGCCAAGATCGCGGCGAATAATCGACCCGTACTGAAAAAGGGCGTTATCGAGGATACCGACATCTTCCATCGAGGCACCCTTTTGAGGACTGAAAACAACGGATGCGCCTTCCGGACCCCAAAGGTTATTAGTCACGTCGCATGCAAGAATAATTTTGGTGTTCGGAATTCTTGGATCGAGATTGGAAACATCGATCTTATCAAGTTGAAGCAAAGCGACGCCCCCTTGGGGAAGTTCGTGTCCATTGGCATCGAGGAGCCGTACACCGAGAGCCTGGACGATACCGGCACCGCCGTCGTTTGTGCCGCTATCTCCAAGCCCGAGGATTATCTGCCGCATGCCGGCGTTGAGGGCGTGAGTGATGAGTTGACCGACCCCAAAAGTCGTTGTGATTCTTGGATCGCATTTTGAGGATGGGATAAGAGAGAGTCCGGCTGCTGATGCCATCTCGAGCACGGCTGTTTCCTTATCTCCCAAGACACCCCAGCGGGCTTCGACTTTCTGCCCGGGAAGCGGTCCGGCTACAATCGATGTGCGATATTGCCCCTGACTGAGCTCTACCAGTGTTTCTGTCGTTCCTTCTCCACCATCGGATAAAGGGACCGGAAGAATTTCTGCATCAGGAAATATTTCGTGTGCCGCTTCAGCCATTACGGCAGCAGTTTGACGGGATGAGAGAGTTCCCTTGAACGATGTGGGAGCTATAATAATTTTCATTGCATTAGAACGTACAAAAAACATCTGAATTACTCAAGCTGTTTTAAAAATCGGGCTCTTTCTCACAATATTGACTTTTACTTTCTAATTTTTTAAATTCTAATAAATCCAAATCAATAGGCGGACTTACTAAATAGGCACTCTATCACTCCTCTTGTTACCACGTAGATTTTTCATTTCACTTTTTACCCGTCAAGGAATAGCTGTAACCCAAATAAATTCAATAACTTGAATTGACTTTAGAAAACATGTTTCGTACATTACTTTTTGTTTTAATTTTCCAAATAGGGGATGGCGTTGATGTTCATAGAAAAGCCTATTGAGGGTGTAGTCATTCGGGATCTGAAGAAATTTAAAGATACCAGAGGTTGGTTGTGCGAACTCTTCCGGATGGATAATCTTGATGAAGTATTCAGGCCGGAAATGGCTTATATTTCCATATCTCAGGCAAATATTCATCGCGGACCTCATGAACATAGTGAACAGGCTGATTTTTTCTGCTTTTTAGGGCCGTCAAATTTCAAGGTATATCTATGGGATAATCGAAAAAACTCCTCTACCTACCAACATAAAATGGTATTCGTCGGAGGTGAGGACGCCCCTAAATCGGTTTTGATACCAGCAGGAGTAGTCCATGCGTATAAGAACATTGGTGGGACACCCGGAATGGTTGTGAATTTCCCGAATAGGTTGTTTGCCGGACGAGACAGGAAGGATCCAGTGGATGAAATCCGCCACGAAGACAATCCCGATACAATTTTCAGGCTTGACTAAATGAAAAACATCCTCGTAACGGGCGGCGCCGGATTTATTGGTAGTAACTTCGTTCATCATATGCTGCGTGCCCATCCCGATTACATAATAATAAACTTCGACAAGCTGACGTATGCCGGTAATTTAGAGAACCTTCAATCTGTCGAGTATCACGCCGGTTATCGTTTCATAAAGGGTGATATTTGTTCGAGGGATGAAGTCGAAAGTGTATTTAAAAAATATGCTATTGATACCGTGGTGCACCTTGCAGCTGAGTCGCATGTTGATCGGAGTATTATGGGACCGCTGCAATTCGTTCAGACCAATGTTGTGGGAACGAATATTTTGCTTGAAGTATCACGTGCAACCGGAATAGAAAAATTCCTCCATGTTTCAACAGACGAAGTCTACGGATCGCTTGGCTCCACAGGTAAATTTACTGAAGAGACCCCGTATCATCCTAACAGTCCGTATTCGGCGAGCAAAGCGGCTGCGGATCAGATCGTTGGCGCGTATTTTCATACTTTCGGAATGCCGGTCATCATCACAAATTGCTCCAATAATTATGGCCCATACCAGTTTCCAGAAAAACTTATTCCTCTAATGATCGCGAACGCTCTCAACGACAGACCGCTTCCGGTATATGGAGATGGGCTGAATGTTCGCGATTGGCTCCATGTGAAAGATCATTGTATTGCACTTGATTGTGTGCTTCATAAAGGAAAACGTGGAGAAAAATATAATATCGGCGGGAATAATGAAAAGACGAACATAGAAATTGTACGAACCATACTCCTCCATCTCGGAAAGCCGGAATCTCTTATAAATTACGTGAAGGATCGGGCGGGACATGATCGCCGGTATGCAATTGATGCTTCGAAGATCAAATCGGAGCTGGGGTGGGAACCGTCGTTCACTTTTGATAAGGGGATCGCCGAGACTGTGGATTGGTACATTGCCAATCGAAAATGGTGGGAACGAATTATCAGCGGTGAATATCGAAATTATTATAAACGACAATACGAAGAACGTTAAACTTCCATGAATCGATAAAACGCTCTTCGGTATTTTCTGGCGTTTTTGTTATTATGGCTGATCATTCGTGTCATAATTATCCCATGATCGCACGTAATACGAATTGCATTATTGATACACGCAACGCATCAAAGAATGTTCGTCGCAGCAGGGAGAAAATTGTGGTCTTAGGAGATGGGTGATGAGGTTTTTTAATGCCGTTGTGTTCGGTTGATCCCAAAGGCGGCAGGAGTCTTTAAAAATGGCAATTTTATTATATAACTGGGAGAAAATGCCGGGTTTCAGCTGTAACTCATCTGTATGATTTGAACGTCATTCTCCTGGGACTCCCGAGATGCAGAATCGTTGCTTCCTAATAATCAATATATTTATGAGGTTATCATTATGAAGTGTTTTTGTATAATTTTTCTGGTGTTGTGTATATTCTCCGTTGCTTTTATGTGGGCACAAACGGATGAAAGTTCTACACTACGAAAATCTCAAGCAGAGTTGGTTCAGGCAATTAATGTCACCGTAGGAGGTGATTTTATCATCACAGGATCCTTCACGGCGTCTAGAATGCAACGGCTTGATTATTTTATTACGACGCTTTTCACCAAGGTGCAGGACAGAGCGTTTAGTGGGATAAATCAATTAGCGACGAGAAATCAAATTATTAAAGATATGAATCGATATGCTCTGAGAGATATCACATTGAAGCGGGCGAACGGAGATCAATTTAAAGTTGACCTGTTGAAATTTCGTTTGACCGGCGATTTCAAATACAATCCATATTTAATGAATGACGATGTTATTATCATACCGTCTTATGATGACGAAAAAAGTACTATTGAAATTAGCGGTGCTGTAAATAATACGACGAAGTTTCAGTTTGTTGAAGGTGATAAACTTTCGGATGCAGTTCTTTTTGCAGGAGGGATTAATTCTTCCTATGAAAATGTGGAGAAAGCGGAAATCTCACGCCTCGATAACACAGGGAACAAGGAAAATCTTATAGTCGTGAATGTTAAGGATGATATTGTCCTAAAATGTGGCGATAGAATTAGAATCCTTGCAGACGAAAACCAGAGAAAGAATTATAAGGTTAGAGTAATCGGTGAGGTTCGGTATCCGGGGTATATTTATGTTGCTAAAAGTGGGTCGTTACTCAGCGAAGTAATACGTAAAGCCGGCGGTTTTACAATAAATGCCGATCTGAGGCGAGCGGAAGTGATCAGAGATTATAACGCAATCGAAATATGGCAGCGATCTCAATTTACAACCAATATTGAAGAGCAGTGGATAAAGCTGCACCAAATAAAAGTTCTTGAAATGTTACGGCACGCCAATCTTTCAGAAGGCGACTCGCTTTTCTTTAGCATCGATAATGAACTTCGAATACTCCGTTCGGAAAATTTGGTGGACTTCACAAAATTGAACGATCCTGAATCGGAAGAAAGCAAGTACAATGTTCAAGATGGTGATTTTATAGTAGTACCCGCTAAATTCGATTATGTATACGTTTTCGGTCAGGTTGCGAAAGTAGGTTATATAAAGTATGCTCCGGGAAAAGATTATACTTACTACATTGAAAAAACGGGGGGTCTCGCAGAGACGGCGCGCAACGGTGAAGACGACATTGTGGTTATTAAAGGAAAAGAAATGAACTGGGTGACAAAAGATATAAAGAACGTTCAAATAGAATCAGGCGACTATATTTACGTTCCGAAAAAGATTCCGGTGTCCGGATGGATATATCTAAAAAGAATAGGCGATGTCTTAGGAATAGCTGGCAGTATTGCTACCATAATTTTACTATTTATTCAATTCAATAAATAACTTTTAAGGATGAACGGATGAGCGATCAAAATTTAAATTCCGAAGAAAGAGTCGGCAGCACATTCTTTGAATTCTTAGCAATAACCGTCCGATACAGGAAGTTCTTATTCTGGTTTGTGTTTATTATTACGATTGGCGCTATTGCATATGCACTCCTGGCACCCAAATGGTATAAATCTACTGCATCTGTCCTTCCTGCGGAAAAGAACGATCTGTTATCGACAATTTCCGGAATATCTAGTCTTGCGAAAGGATTTTCTGCCAGTAAAGGCTTAGCAGCATTAACGGGGGGTAGCTCCGAAACAGATAAATATATCGCAATATTAAAAAGCGCAACCATCACCGATGACGTCATCAAGAAATTCGAATTGAGAAAAGAGTACGACAAGGAAAACGATTATTATGAAAAGGTAGTCAAGGAATGGCAATCGAATTCGGAATTCGAAATTCAGGATGAAGGAAATCTGACGATATCAGTATATGACAAGGATCCTCAAAAAGCGGCCGATATTGCAAATTATATGGTTAATAGGCTGAACGAAATTAATACAACCTTAGGTGTTACCAATGCGAAGGCAAACCGTGAATTTATCGAAAAACGTTATTTTCAGAATGTCGACGATATAAATAATCTTGAAACGGGTATGAAAAAGTTTCAGGAAAAATACGGTGTCATTGCGGTTCCGGAACAACTCGAAGCGACAGTAAAATCCATGTCGAGTATCTATTTGGAACTGTATAAAAAAGAAGTTGAATACAATGTTCAAAAGCAGACATACGGGATAGATCATCCTGTCACTACGAATACTAAGATTGAAATGAACGAATTGCAAAAGAAAATAGATCAACTTAACTCGGGTACGGATGCATCACAGAAGGAAGTTAAATTGCTTATACCCTTTAAGACAGCACCTGCACTTGGAAATGAGTATTTAAAAATCTATCGTAATCTCGAGATTCAATACAAAATACTTGAGTTCATTCAACCTCTCTATGAACAGGCAAAGATTGAAGAGGTTCGAAATACTCCTTCCGTTTTAGTACTGGATAAAGCGGCTCCTCCTGACAGAAAAGCAAAACCAAAAGGTACTCTATACGCACTTATCGCATTGGTAAGTTCCATCATTGTTGGGTTCTCTGTTATTTTCACAAAAGAACTTCTTCATAAGTATAAAGAAGCTGAACCTCAGAAATATCATTATCTCACTGATTGGATAAAATCCGATTTCAGAAAAATATTTAAACGAGTAAGAAAATAACCCCGAGAGTAATTTAGATGAACAGTACCAATACGATCTTTAACGAATCGCGTAAACGTTATATCGGGTATGTTATTTCATATTGAATACCAAAGGAAAGAATGTGCGAATGGCGAATCGGCATTTTTTCCCTATTCGCGATCAAGTATAATGTGAAAGAAATGAACATTTTTAATCCGATAAACTGCCCTGTTAGCCACAGCGATATCATGAATTCCGAAAGATGATGGAGCATACATCTTGATAACGTTGGAGCAATTCCAAATATGATAATGTGCATCGAATTTAAAAACATCGATTCTCATCTCCTTATACCGACTAACCTGTATGCAATTGAGCAGTTACGGAGGGAAATGGAATGAGTTGGATTTGTATCGTTGGCTTCGGAATTTGTTCGGCGATCATCCTGTCGTGTTTCAAACGCGGGGCGGATCCATTATCCCCAGCGAGGGTGTTTGGATTTATTTGGAGCCTTTCGATCACACTCGTTGAGTTTAAACTCAGTGCGTTGCAACATATCTGGAATATAGATAGCTGGATCTTGCTCCTTCTGGGTGTGGTGTCTTTTCTTATTGGGACATTCATCGCATACGTTATGAACTTCAAAAGGGAAATGGTTCCGATCAATAGTATGCGCCGGTTGTTGAGAAGAGAGGAAATCCGTGAATCACGTCTTTTCTGGATCATTACTCTCTCTGTTCTTATTTACAGTATCTCGTATCTGGTCATCTTCCTTGTAAAAGGATTTCTTCCGGTTTTTGCTGTCGGTGCAATATCGAGAGTCGATTTCTATGTCTTTGGTTTTGGTGTTCTCATTAATTCAACAGCATTTATAATTTATTTTACTGTCCTGTATTATTTCCTGGTTCATGGGAAAAAGGGTAAAAAAGTATTTCTTACATTTATCTCCCTGATCGCCGTCGGCTCATATTTTCTTCTTCTCCAGAGATTTCAGATTATTATGGCGGCTGTGATATGTTTCACTCTCCTCTATTATGCAAGCCACTACATACGATGGAGAACCACTCTCCTCTTTTTCTCAATTTTAGGGGGGGTTTTTTTCTGGATCATGACCCTGAGACTGGGTAAACTCGTCCTTACCTATAATTATTATTGGTCGAGGATGAAATTTTCCGCGGATTATGCACTTCTGACGGAACCCTACATGTATGTGGTGATGAACTTGGAAAATTTTGCACGCGCGGTGAGTAGATTAGAACACCATACATATGGATATTTCACCTTTGATTTTATTACCGCTCTGAGCGGACTCAAATACTGGGTCATAGACTATTTCAAACTGAATCGAACACCGTTTCTCAATAGCTCCTATAATACATACACGGCATTTTACTGGTTCTACAGCGATTTTGGTGTTTTTGGATTGGCTCTGATTCCATTGGTGCTCGGCTTCAGTGCAGGTTTGTTGTATTACAGGATGCGGAGTAAACCGACAATAAAAAATGTAACGGCGTATGGAGTAATGGTCTTCGTTATGTTCATCTCCTATTTCAATTTTCCGATAGCGTTTCTCTGGTTTGAATATAATATACTCGCACTGTTTTTAATTTTGCGGTGGACGATGATACCGCTAAAGGAGCATGCCTGATTGACAACGCTATTCCATCAGCAAGAAGGATTTGTTACACCGTCGGTGTGTATTTTTTTGACATTTGCCGTGGACCATGGTGTGCCCCATCGTCCTGCGTCGTCAATGTGCACTTCAATAAATAAATCGGTGCAGCAGACTGATCCGGGGAAGTTGTTCAAAGACTGGCTTCTTACCAGTGTGGCACGAAATTTCTTCGCGAATAATTATTGGATGTTACCCCCGTTTCCCCGGAGGTTTTTCTAAAATTCCGGCGATGGATACTCGGTTGCGTGATATCCGCTGTCATTTTCAACACTCTGTCGCGGTTTTTCTTGCGACGACAGGACCAATCATGATCTATTCGATTGACATAGACTCCTGGAAAAACGGTGAAGGAGAAAACGATTTTCATGAGTAGAGTACGACTACTTGTCAAAAACTTCATTCTTCTTTTTACATCAAATGTTACGGGGCAATTATTTTTTATGGGTGGTTTGATACATCTTGCACGCACCCTCGGCCCCGGTGGATTTGGACTTTGGAATTTTGCGCAATCCTGGTTAATGTATCTTTTCCGTGGCGGCGAAATGGGACTCGAAGTTATAGGTGTAAGAGAGATAGCACGTTCTCATAAAGACACTCCACGCTGGATTACAGCTGTTGTCCTTTCACGTTGTGCGCTGGCGATAGTACTTCTTGTCTGTACGATCCTGGCTGCAAAAGTGGGGCTAATTCCACAAGATGCTTCACCACTTGTAATCACGTTCGCTCTACTGGTAATTCCCATGGCATTTATTCTGGAATGGGTGTTCGAAGGCCATCAGGATCTTTTTCAAGTAAGTGTGGCTCGTGTCGCTAAAGGGCTTAT
Source organism: Bacteroidota bacterium (assembly GCA_050011775.1). Lineage (GTDB taxonomy): Bacteria > Bacteroidota > Ignavibacteria > UBA10030 > CAVZMI01 > CAVZMI01. Next base: position 70,921 of record JBEKIL010000011.1, read on the forward strand.
TTTTCTTGTACTCGTCGTGATCTTTGTACGATCCACTTCAGACATGAATCTTTCAGCTTTTTTTTACGTCATCAGCCTCACATTCCCAATAATTTATGTCGGTATTATTGCCTATCGACGTTTCGGTAGTTCCGGGGTTCGGGAAGCCCATCCGATATTTCCCTATCTTTGGAAATCGGCATTTCCTGTTGGTGTTGCCACATTGTTGTCGCAATACAGTTTATTCCTCGGAACAATGGTTATTGGATATACAATGCAGCGCGACCAGCTTGGTTATTTTACTGCATCACACAGGATAATGATTTTTCTATGGGCATATATAATTTCGAGTCTTCAAAGAATTATTTTGCCAACGTTATCAAACCTCCATAAAATATCATCCGAATCATATCAATCGTTTGTGGAGAGGTTCATGAGGTTTGCCGCGTTAGTGAGTTTTGGACTCGGACTGTTCGTCACCGCGCTGGCGGCGCTAATTATTCGCCTTCTCTACTCTGAGAGCTACGATCCATCAATTCCGGTCTTGAAGGTATTAGTATGGGCTTTTGTGATGGCAAGCATTCGTACCATTCTCGAAATTTCTCTCCTTGCTTCGGATCGACAAAAAATGTATCTCAAAGGCATGCTGGGCGTAGCGTTTCTTTATACCGTACTGACACCCTGGATGGTTTCACTCTATGGTATCATCGGGGCTGCCTATGCGGCAATCATTGTCGAGTCGCTCTATTTTGTTTTTCTTCTTGCTTTGTGGAGTTATGAGCGTCATTCGGATATCTGGAAAACAGTGGTGAAGTCCTTTTTTGCCGTTACCATCGCTGTTGTCGCTATGGTCGTTACACAATTGAATATTTTTCTGGGTATAGTCCTGGCGATGAGTCTTTATGTGGGTCTTTTAATCGTTACAAAGGCTTTTTATTTGACGGAATTCGTTGAGTTTCCCAAACTGGTCAGGGTCGTGCTGGGAAAGGAAAAGTGATTTGCAGCGACTGAAGGGGTCTCAAACACAACGTTTGTATCAAAGAGTATGAAAATTCTTCTTAATCTTCTTCATCTTACTTCCGAGCGCCTTGGGGGCAGCTGGACATATTCAATAAACCTAGTCCATGGTCTTGAAGCTTTTACAGATGAACATGAAATTATTGTTTTAGCAAATAAAAAAATTGCAGGATTGCTTGGTCAGACAGAAACAAGGCTCTTCACCGTAGAGATAGAATCGGAAAACAGGATAAAAAGAATTGCTTGGGAAAATATTAAGTTGCCTGGAATTGTGAAATCTATTAAACCGGATATATTCCATGGTCCGGCGAATACGCTGCCTGAGAATTTACCGTGCCCGGGTGTGGTGACAATCCATGATTTTCAATATAAGTACTATCCAGAAAATTTTCCTTTTTTACGCAGACAGTACTTAACGTGGTCAATCCCACGATCCTTACGCAGAGCCGAGCATGTAATTGCCGTCTCAAACTTTACAAAAAAAGATGCAGTTCGCTTTGTACATATCCCCGACAATAAGATATCGATTATTTATGAAGCTGGACTTAACGCTCATGAGTCAGAGTCTTCTTATGGCGATGAGGAAATATTGATAAAAAATAAAATTTCCACCCCCTTTCTTCTTTCTGTCGGATCATCATTACCCCATAAAAATCTGCTCAGATTGATTAAAGCATTTGCTAGAGTGGCGAATGAAATACCACAGAATCTTATACTCGTTGGTGAGGAATTTGGATATGGGAGCGCACTACAGACTATGATTGATCAGGAGCTTGGGTCCAATCAAACACGGCTGCACCATATTGGTTTTGTTGATAGAAAAGATTTAATCACACTCTACAGAAAGGCGGACGCATTCATCTTTCCTTCTTTGTTTGAGGGGTTTGGCATTCCCCTGTTGGAAGCTCTGCAAAGTGGGTGTCCTATTGCGGTATCAAATTCGACAAGCCTACCGGAAATAGGTGGCGAAGCAGCTATATATTTCGATCCATTGAACGTCGATGAAATGGCGTTATCGATTCGCAATATTGCCCTCGACTCGACATGCCGTTCAAAACTGCAAAAATTGGGATATAAACAGGCCTTAAAGTTTTCGTGGGATACCATGGCCTCAGAGACATTAGACATATATAAGAAGGCAATTGGTACATAGAATTATAGCATGATTATCAAAAACATCGTTGGACTTATCTTTAGGAAACAGGTATTATTAATTAATTGAAAAGATGACTGATGATAGATCAACAAGAACTTCAACGAGAAGAACAGTTCTGGGATAAGATTGGCATAAAATGGTTGAGTAAAGAAAAAAATGCTCTTTCAGTAAACGATCCTAATAAATTTCTTTCGGGATCTTCTGTAGCATTCGACTATCTCAGAACACTAATAGGTGATCCGAAGAATAAGCGTATCCTGGATTATGGATGCGGGTCAGGCTGGTTGTCTGTATACTTTGCCAAACAAGGGGCGTATATTAATGGCTTTGACATTTCTTCAAAATTAGTCGAACTTGCCGTAAAACGTGCTGAAATAAATGGAGTATCGTCTCGTACAATATTTAGGAAAATGATTGCTGAAAAACTTGAATACGAAAATAATAGTTTTGACTTTGTCATAGGTATCTCAATATTGCATCATATCGACCTTGAAGAAGGATCGCAAGAGCTTAAGAGAGTTTTAAAACCGGGAGGAATAGCACTCTTTATCGAACCCCTAGGTGAGAGCAAATTCTTCGATTATATCCGAAATCATATTTTTCGAATTCATCATGGTGAAATTCGCAGCGTCGATGCCGAACACCCTTTGACATATGAAAATATCATGAACTTCGGACACAATTTTGCATCGACACAATACAAGGAATTTCAATTGACGGAAATGATCGCCCGTATAACAGGCGACCGTATAACTAAAATTATAGGATTACGTAAGCTTGATACAATTCTCCTCTCTCATTTTGCGAGCTTACGTAAGCACTGTCGGCTGATAGTTATTTCTTATCAGAAATGAAAAAATATATACCCACTCTATCTATAAGAGGACATCATATATCGCATGAAACAAATAACAGAAAATCTAAAAAATGGCAGAGTCCGCATTACGGCTACTCCCCTCCCTCTTTGCGGTCCGAGCGAGATAATGGTACGTAATGTCGTGTCGCTTATAAGTCCTGGAACGGAAAAACTTTTAATTGAATTGGGGAAAAAGAATCTTGCCGGAAAAGCCGTCTCACGACCGGATCTTGTGAAATTGGCCTATGCAAAGGCAAAACGTGAAGGTTTTATCAATGTGTTTCGGGAAGCACTTGCCAGGTTAGAAGAGCCGTTACCACTAGGATATAGCTCTGCTGGAACCATCGTTCAGGTCGGTTCTAAAGTGAAAGGTTTTTCTCCGGGTGATGCAGTAGCCTGTTCTGGCTATGGCTATGCAAGCCATGCAGAATTTGCCGTTGTTCCACCAGATCTTGTCGTAAAACTGAAATCGCAGACGGGAAAACCACTTTTATCGTTTGAGGAAGCCGCATTTGTGATGTTGGGAGGAATAGCACTTCAAGGATTTCGATGCGCTGAGCGTACGCATGGTGAGTCCATTGTCGTAGTAGGACTCGGGTTGATCGGTTTGCTGACCCTGCAAATTGCCCATGCATATGGATGTCGTGCATTCGGTGTCGATATCGACGGGGAAAAAGTAGGATTGGCAAAAAAACTATGCGGTCCGCATTCATTTTTGCTCGGAGAGGGCGATGTTGAGCAAACAATCCTGAATTTAACGGGGGGTGAAGGGGCCGATGCAGTTATTCTTACATCCGCGTCGAAAGACAATGCTCCAATACTCTTTTCTGAACGTATTGCAAGAAAAAGAGGGCGAATTGTCCTCGTAGGAGTGGCCGATCTTTCATTAACCCGAAAAGCTTTTTGGGATAAAGAATTGACATTTACAGTATCCAAAGCAGCAGGCCCGTCCGGGGAGGGCACAATAAATCAACACCTTATGCCTTTGGAACTTGTACGCTGGACAGAGAAACGAAATCTTGAGGAATTTGTACGACTGGCGGAGGAGAAGCGCATTAATCTGTATGATCTTATCACCCATAGGTATGAGATCAGAGATGCTGAACAAGCATATGAAATGATCCTGAAAGGAAAAACCAGGTATATCGGTGTCGTCATTCAATATCCAAAAGAAGCCGATGAATCAGATACCGTGATCAATGAACATCAGAAGAAAAATACCGAATTACCATCGACAAAACATTCGCGGAATAGAATCGGATTTATTGGTGCCGGGATGTTTACACGAAATGTCTTCATGCCGGTGGTAAAACGAACCGGGTTGTTTAAATTTATCGGAGTCGCGGCAAAATCAGGACTCGAAAGCAGCCATCTGGCTGAAACATTCGGTTTTTCATACTCGACAACGGATTATTCAGTTCTATTAAATGATGATTCGATCGATAGTATTTTTATCACAACCCGCCATAATCTTCATGCACCGATTATCGTGGATGCACTTGATGCCGGTAAGAATGTCTATGTTGAGAAACCCCTTGCCATTAGCGAGGCCGATCTTACACTGATTCAACGGGCCTTTAGGAAACGAAAACAAGCCCAACTTCTAATGGTAGGATTTAACCGGCGATATGCTCCTCTTTCACGAAAAATAATGGCAGGATTCGAAAATCGGGCAATCCCAATGCAGATTTTATACAGGGTAAATGCCGGATATATCCCGGGTGATCATTGGACACAGGACCGTGAAGTGGGAGGGGGACGAATCATTGGGGAAGTCTGTCATTTTATCGATTTTTGTCAGTATCTTACTCAATCCGTTCCAATCGAAGTGTACGCCACGGGTATCGGCGGCAATATGGGAAAATATTTCGAACATGATAATGTTCAACTCAGTATTAAATTTGGCGACGGTTCACTTGCAACGATTATCTACACAGCTCTCGGTTCTAAACTATTTTCTCGTGAGCGTGTCGAGGTATTTTCCGGCGATTCAGTCAGTGTGTTGGACGATTTCCGTGTCCTGAACATAATGTCGGGCGGAAAGAAACATCATAAATCGCTCTGGAATCAGGATATGGGATATGCCGGGGAGCTGCATTATTTTGTCGAGGCGGAGTCCGACAAGGCGGCAGAACTCTTCAGGAGCGCAATCTATTCGACACGTACGACATTTGCTGCAATGGAATCCCTGGCTACCGGAAAGCCTGTGTTGATCAGAGAGGAAAGTCGATGAACATTGTCCTTCTGAGCGCATATTTTCCCCCGGAAATTGGGTCTGCAGCACATCTGTTCTATGAACTTGGCGGAGAGCTGGTACGCCGCGGTCACCGTGTGACAGTATTAACGGGATTTCCTGCGTATAATGTCGATGAAACTACATTTCCGCTTAAATACCGGAAAGGGAAACACCTGATCGAGGAAATGAACGGCATGCGTATTATTCGCATGCGTTCTCCCCGGATGCCGCGTCATGTTCCCGTACTCCGGGGCCTTGAACAAGTGTCGATGGCATGGACATTTCTCTGGAACGGATTATTTACATTACCGAAAGATAATGATATTATTCTCATATACTCGCCGCCGTTGTTTTTGGGACTGACGGCACTCTTGCTGAGGTTTTTTAAGGGAAGTAAGGTCATTGTAAATATTCAAGATCTCTTTCCGCAATCAGCGATCGATCTTCAAGTGCTCAACAGTAAAATATTGATTTGGTTGTTTCAAAAAATTGAGAAGCTGATTTATCGACAAAGCGATAGTATCACCGTCCATTCTGCCGGCAACCGGAACCATGTTCTGCAGTGCGGCGGGCGTCCTGAGTGTACTTATGAAGTTCCGAATCTGGTCGATACACAAGAAATTCATCCCGGTGAACGGAACAATGCTTTCCGCAGCAGGTATGGTATCCCGCAGTCTGAGTATATTATTTCCTTTGCAGGAGTTATTGGCCTTTCCCAAGATATCGATACAGTGATCGAAGCTGCGAAGTTGACAGCCGATCTCCAACCGGTTGTCTATTATATTGTCGGAGACGGCATTGAAAAAGATCGCTTGGTGAAACAGGCCGCGGGGTTGAAAAATATCCGATTTCTTCCGATGATTCCTAAGAATGAATATATAGAACTGTTGCAGGCATCGGATATCTGTCTCTCGACACTCCACAAACAGGTAACGACACCGGTTGTACCATCGAAGATTTTAAGTATCATGGCAGCAGGCCGTCCGGTGCTGGCAAGCATGCCATTACATGGAGATGCACCCAAATTGATCAAAGAAAGCGATTGCGGCATATCCGTCGAACCGAACCATCCCGGGAAACTGGCCGAAGCGGTTCGCTGGATGTTTGAACACCCCGACCTTTGTGTATCGATGGGCACGAACGGCCGCCGGTACGCGGTCAGACATTTGTCACTTGAAGCATGCACGTCGCACTATGAACAATTATTTACTAAATTAAAGAAATCGAATTAACGAAGGAGTTTTGTATGCAGGATTACCGATTATCATATAAAGATAAACGAATACTTGTTACCGGTGGTGCCGGAGCTATCGGGTCCCGCCTTGTCCGCAATCTCTGTGAATCGGGCGCAGAACTCGTCATGGTATTGGATAACCTGAGTTCCAGTTACCGGTGGAATCTCCCGGCACATCCAAAAATGATGTTTGTTCAAGGCGACGTGCTCGATGAAGTGAAACTCAAACGGGTGTTTTTCGAAGAACCTCAGATCATCTTTCATCTGGCTGCTTTTTTTGCAAACCAGAACAGTATCGACCATCCTGAGCACGATTTGATGACAAATGGGATGGGAACATTGCGGCTGCTCGAATACTCGCAATTGACAAAGGTGAAGCGATTCGTGTTCGCGTCCTCAGGATGCTCGATCTACGGCAGCTCGGCCCCTCTTCCGCTCCGGGAAGAATTTATGTCTATGCACCTCAGCACTCCATACCAGATTACGAAGATGCTCGGAGAACTCTATTGCAACTTTTTTCATCACCATTATGATGTTCCCGTAGTAAAAACCCGGTTCTTTAATTCGTACGGACCGGGCGAGGTACCCGGGCAATACCGGAATGTCATACCGAATTTTATATACTGGGCTCTGCAGGGAAAACCGTTGCCTATTACCGGCACGGGTGAGGAAACGCGTGATTTTACATATGTCGAAGACATCTGTGACGGTTTGCTCCGGGCAGGATATTTTGAAAAAGCAGTCGGCCAGGAAATGAACCTGGCTTCGGCAAGAGAAACACGTATCATTGATCTGGCGACTATGATCAATCAGATCGTTGGAAATTCTTCCGGTATCGTACTTTCACAGCGCCGGAAATGGGATACGAAGAGCCGACTTCTTGCATCTGTCGACCGGGCAAAAGAATTATTAGGATATGAACCGAGCACGGACTTCAAGAAAGGATTGACAAATACAATAGAATGGTTTAAAGAAAACTGGGAAAATATTCGTGCCTCTTCCAGTTTTGAGCCAGGAATGTCTTCGGCGAATCGTATTGCGCAGGCGGCGACGACAGAAAAGCAAGGCATGTAGGGTATTCCTGAACCATAATCGTTTGACACTGGAGGATAGGAACAGGTAGTTATTCAGTTATGAATAAAATGCTGATATGTTTTTTTAGGGTTGTTTGATTGCGATGACGAAATTCCGGGATAAATTACAGCTTCTTCTTGTCGATATCATCACCATAAATATCGCATGGCTGACCTATTACCTCATCCGCATAGAATCAAAATGGATCGCCTACGTTGTCGAGCCGGAATTATGGGTACCGATGATCGTCATCTATTGCTACTGGCTGATCCTCTTCACGTTTGTCGGACTCTACCGTCCCTGGTATGCAAAGTCGCGCTTCGATGAATTTGCGCTTTTATTCAAGACCATTATAGTTGGAATCGTAATCCTTTTTTTCCTCATCTTTATCGATGATACTTCAAATAACTCTCCGGCTATCTCGCGACTGCTGATCCTGCTCTACTGGGGTATCATGCTGCTCTTTGTCGGAGGTGGTCGGCTCGCTATTCGGAGTGTTCAACGTCGCCTGCTTCGGGCGGGTATTGGGTTACGCCGATCATTAATCATCGGTTGGTCTCAAAAGGCAAAAAATATGTACGATATGATCGAGCAGCACCCTGCACTCGGGTATACAATCGTCGGTTTTGTCCGCACCGATAAACGAAAACAAATTATGTCGTACAAAAATATACGAATTGTCGGAGTGCTGCAGAACCTTCCCGTTTTGATCAAGAAATTTCGCATTCAAGAGATAATCGTAGCTCTTGAATCAACCGAGCATGAGAAACTGCTTGAAGTAATCCGATATAGTGATGAGCAGCATGTCGGCATTAAAATAATGCCCGATATGTACGATATCATCAGCGGTCAGGCAAGGACGAATCAGATATATGGATTTCCGCTGATCGAAATTATGCCGGAAATCATGCCGCCTTGGGAACAAAGCCTCAAAAGACTCATCGATATCGGTTTTTCATCCTGCGTTCTTGTCATAGGATTCCCGGTCTGGCTGATTATAGCTCTGATCATCAAGATCGATTCACGGGGTTCGGTATTGTACAAACAAGCACGTGTTGGAAAAGATGGAAAGGAATTCATTATTTATAAATTCCGGTCGATGCGGGGCGATGCAGAAAAATATGGCCCGCAGTGGGCCGGAAAGAAAGATCCACGTGTAACGACATTCGGGTGGTTTTTAAGAAAAGCACATCTCGATGAGATCCCACAGTTCATTAATGTCTTTCAGGGTGATATGAGCCTCGTCGGTCCCCGGCCGGAACGTTCATTTTTTGTCGAAAAATTATCGAAAGAAATTCCGCTCTACCCACGAAGACTTAAGGTGCGTCCGGGAATTACGGGCTGGGCTCAGGTAAAGCATAAATATGATGAATCACTCGAGGATGTAAAAATAAAACTGCAGTACGATCTGTTCTATATCGAAAATATGTCGCTTCGAATGGATATTAAAATTATTCTGAATACAATCTACGTCATGCTGATGGGGAGAGGGCATGCATGAGGAAGATAAAAGTATAAAGATAAAAGATACAAGATAGAATAAAAGGTAGAGGTAAAGGTAAAGGTAAAGGAGTGGAATAAAACATCTTGTCACACAAGGAAAGACCGATGATCGTACCAATGACAGATATTCAAATCCAGTATCAAAAGCATAAATCTGAATTCGATTCAGCTATTCAGCGGGTGCTTGATTCCGGTTATTTTATCCTCGGGAAAGAAGTTGCAGATCTTGAAAGTGCCATTGCAGGCTATCTCGACGTCAAATATGCAGTAGCATGTGCTTCGGGTACTGATGCGCTACAGGTCGCGATGATGGCATTGAATATCAAATCCGGAGATGAGGTCATCACAACGCCGTTTACATTTGTCGCGACGGCAGAAACGGTCGTACTGCTCGGAGCAACTCCGGTGTATGTTGATATTGACGAACGAACATATAATATTGATGCGTCTAAAATTGAGGCTGCAATTACTCCAAAGACAAAAGCAATCATTCCCGTGCATCTATACGGACAGGCGGCGGAAATGGATACGATAATGGAAATCGCCCGAAAACACAAAATTGCCGTTATCGAAGACAATGCTCAGGGGGTCGGAGCAACATATAAAGAAAGAAAAGCCGGGGGAATTGGCGATATTGGAACAATCAGCTTCTTTCCAAGTAAAAATCTTGGCGCATTCGGCGATGCGGGTATGATGGTAACGAATAATGAAACTTGGAGTCAGAAAATGCGGATGATCTGCAATCATGGATCGCGGGTGAGATATCAACATGAAATACTGGGCGTCAACAGCCGCCTCGACACAATTCAGGCGGCAATTCTCAACGTGAAATTGAAATATCTCGATGAATGGAATGAAGGCCGGCGGAAAATCGTTGGGAAGTATAATGACCTTCTTCGTGGGACACAGGTCATTACGCCATATGTGGAACCTTATAACCGACATATCTATCATCAATATACACTACGAGTTCAGAATCGTGATGGTCTGGGAGAGTTTTTAAAGACAAAGGGAATACCATGGGCTGTACATTATCCGATTCCTCTTCATTTGCAGCCGGCATTTGCTCATCTCAAATATGGGAAGGGAGCCTGCCCCGTGGCTGAAAAGATTGCGGCAGAAGTGATATCTCTTCCAATTCATCCGGAACTTACTGATGAACAACTGGTATATGTAACGGATGCTATCAAGGAATTTTCTGGCATGCGTCGTGCTCCTGACAATTATAATTGATAGTGAGAAAAATGGAAAAAGCACTTGTAGTTATACCCACATTTAATGAGGCGGATAATATCCAGAAGATTATAAATGATGTTCTCTCCGTCGAATCGTCGCTCAATGTGCTCGTTGTTGATGACGCATCACCAGATGGTACGGGCGCAATAGTCAAAAGAATAATGACCACGAATGATCGGGTTCGTCTGATTGAGCGTGAAGGGAAGAAAGGACTCGGGACGGCTTACGTTGCCGGATTCAAATATGCCCTCGCCAACGGATATGACTGTGTATTTGAAATGGATGCCGATTTTTCTCACGATCCCCGTGAAATTCCGAATTTTCTTAGTAAAGTTAGGGACTATGATCTTGTTGTCGGTTCGAGATATCTTACCGGTGTCACCGTCGTCAATTGGCCGCTCAAACGATTAATACTCAGTTATGGGGCGAATCTCTATACGCGGATCATTACCGGAATGCCAATTAAGGATGCAACAGGCGGTTTCAAGTGTTTCCGCCGAAGGGTTCTCGAAAATATTGACCTTGATGCAATTCACTCAAATGGTTATGCTTTCCAGATCGAGATGAATTTCAAGGCATGGAAAAAGGGATTCAGGGTAACTGAAATTCCGATTATTTTTGAAGATCGTCGGGTCGGTGTTTCAAAGATGTCGAAGAAAATTGTGTACGAGGCTATTTTCATGGTCTGGAAACTGAAGTGGCATAGTCTGATTGGAAGACTTTCATAAATGGATCTCTCGATTATTATAGTGAACTATAACGTCCGCGAGTTCCTCGATAACGCGCTGGTCTCGATTTCGAAAGCCGCCGAAAATCTTCGTCATGAAATCTTTGTCGTCGATAATGCATCGGACGATGGAAGTGTTGAGCTTATCAGGTCGAAGTTTCCAGGGGTGAAGCTCATTTTGAACGAGAATAATATCGGTTTTGCCCGGGCGAATAATATTGCCCTTCAGCGGGCGGTAGGGAGATATCTATTACTGATCAATCCCGATACAATCGTTCAGGAAAATACATTCCAGGTAATGATCGATTTTTTTGAGAAGAATCCAGATGTCGGCATGGCCGGCTGCAAGATTCTGAATCCTAACGGAACACTCCAGATCGCATGCAGGAGGAGTTTCCCAACGCCATTAATTGCATTCACAAAAATAATCGGTCTGTCTTCGCTCTTTCCCAATTCCCGGTTGTTGGGACGATATAATCTCACCTATCTTAATCCTGAAGAAACATACGAGGTTGATGCGATCAGCGGCTCTTTTATGATGCTGCGGCGTCGGATCTTTGAAACAGTCGGCGGTCTCGATGAAGAATTCTTTATGTATGGAGAAGATCTGGATTGGTGCTATCGGATTCAAAAAGCGGGATGGAAAATATTTTATGTTCATTCGACGCAAATAGTACATTATAAAGGCGAGAGTACAAAACGGAGCGACCTTGATGAAATCAGGATATTTTATCAGGCAATGCATTTATTTGTCAGGAAACATTTCAGCAATTCCTGGTTCAGCCTTTCCCTTCTCAGAAGTGGCATTGTGATTCGCACACTCTTTGCTTTTCTATGGAAAGCATTTCGCAACAGCATTATCCCCCTGTGTGACATCATCCTGATCGATATTTCACAAATAATCGGGGAACTTATCTGGATGGGACGGCTATGGACATTTCCAAATTATGCCTATCCAATCATCTATATCGTCCCACCGATGATTCTTGTCCTGGCGATGTATTTTCTTGGTGTATATACCGAACGGCGGCATGCCATTTCGCGGACATTGGGCGCTGTGGTGATCGGATTTACCATCATCTCGGCCTTGGTTTTTTTCTTCAAAGGTTTCGGATTCAGTAGAGCCGTGACAGGGATCTCATTTATTGAAAATCTTCTATTCTTGCCTGGATGGCGGTTGTTGCTCCGATTGCTCAGTCGAAGCGGTGAAAGATTGTTCTTTGGCCGGCGCACACTGATTGTGGGGACAAGCTCTTCGGCGCAGGAAGTACTTCGAAAAATCCGTCTTCATGCGGATGATGAATACGATGTCGTCGGATTCATCGATATTAATCGTCAGAGGCTGGGTGAAAAGGTATCGGGTGTTGAGATCACCGGGAGTATCGACAATATAGGTAAAGTCATTCGTGAAGCGAAAGTGACCGATGTAATTTTCTCAACCGACGCACTTTCCTATGGCGACATCCTCTCGGTAATCGGACGTAGTCGAGAGCGCTCGGTGAATTTCCGGCTCGTACCAGATAACCTCGAGGTAATTATCGGCAAAACACATATCGACCAACTTGACGATATTCCGCTGGTAGAAATCGACTATAATATTGATAAACCCGTTAACCGCATTACAAAAAGGACTTTCGACATTCTTTTCTCAATTATTCTTTTGATTTCGATTTACCCTTTTGTATATTTAAAGAAGTTGCTCGGATCGAAAGATTCATCGGCCTTTACAACTGCAATCTGCAACGTACCTCTCGTCCTGCGTGGAACGTACAGTTTTGTCGGCCGTCCAATAACAATTGGAATCGAAAATTCACACACCGACAAAAAGGAACTTTATCTTGGAAAAGTCGGACTGACCGGAATGGTGCAGATCAATTCTCGCAGTATGACAACGCGTGAAGAAATAGAACGGTACAATCTGTATTATGCAAAAAACCAGTCGTTGACGCTCGATATTGAAATTCTCGTAAAGTCGCTTTTACATCGGACGAAGGAGTAAAAGGATGGCAAAAGTGGTCCTCGAATTCGAAAAGCCGATTCTTGAGCTTGAGCAAAAAATCGATGAGATGAGGAAATATGCCGATAACCTCGATATTTCGGATGAAATCAAAAAGCTGGAAGAGAAAGTCGATCAACTTCGCCAGAATGTGTTCACAGGATTGACCCGATGGCAAAAAGTACAGCTCGCCCGTCACCCGGAACGCCCCTATATGCTTGATTATGTAAGCTTCATGATGACCGATTTCATAGAGCTTCACGGCGATCGGTCCTACCGCGATGATCATGCTGTAGTGGGTGGTTTTGCACGTCTGGGTACCGAGACCATTATGGCGATTGGCCATCAAAAAGGAAGAGATACCAAAACGAATCTATACAGGAATTTTGGTATGATGAATCCAGAAGGGTATCGAAAGGCTCTCCGGTTGATGAAACTTGCCGAGAAATTCTCAAAGCCGGTCATTACAATCCTCGATACTCCCGGTGCATATCCCGGTCTGGAAGCGGAAGAACGCGGTCAGGCCGAGGCAATTGCGCGTAATCTGCTCGAAATGTCACGGCTGCGAACACCCATTATCGTCGTCATTATCGGTGAAGGCGCATCGGGCGGAGCGTTGGGGATAGGAATCGGCGATAGAGTGTTGATGCTCGAAAATACATGGTATAATGTTATTGCCCCGGAATCATGCTCGAGCATTCTCTGGCGGAGCTGGGATTTTAAAGAACAGGCAGCCGAAGCGCTGAGACTGACAGCACCCGACCTGCTGGTGCAGGGCGTGATTGATCGAATTGTGCCTGAGCCACTCGGCGGAGCCCACCGTAACCCACAACTGGCTGCAATAATGTTAAAAGACGTGCTGCTTGAAGAATTGAAGCTGGTGAAAAAAATTAAAGTTGAAAAGCTTCTCGAACACCGTATCGAAAAATTCGGTGCAATGGGATCATACGACGAATAATGGCTCGGACTCTCTTTATGACATCGCAGATCCGTGTACGATATGCCGATACGGATCAGATGAAATCAGTGTATTACGCAAAGTACTATGAGTATTTTGAGCAAGGGCGTTCCGACCTCCTGAGGGAAATCGGCATGCCGTATTCTGAAATCGAAGCGCTCGGCTATTTTCTCCCCGTTGTGGAATCACACGCAAGATATATTTCTTCTGCCCGGTATGATAATTTGATAGAAGTGAAAACGATAGTACGCGAGATTCCAGCAGCACGAATCCGCATTGACTATGAAATCCGGCGCGCAGGCGAAACGGATCTTCTGGTTGAAGGATATACAGTCCACAGCTTTGTAAAATCTGATACTGGCCGTCCGACGCGTGCACCGGCTTCGTTTATTAAACTCCTTCAATCAAAATTCGAATAGAGAGAGCTATCATGTTAAGTCAGGAACTTCTCGACATTCTTTGTTGTCCAAAGTGCAAAGGAGATCTTCTCTATGATGCGGCAGGAAACTCCCTCACATGCAAGAAATGTGCAAAGGTGTATGCCGTGAAGGATGATATTCCCATTCTCCTGGTGGACGATGAACAGTAACACTCTGCACGATAGCCGTGTCAGCCGTATCATTGAACAGGCGCTCTTCGAAGATATCGGCCTGGGCGATGTCACCAGCGATGCAGCCGTGCCCGAAGAAATGTTGGGAGAAGCGGTTCTTCTTGCAAAAGCAACTGGAATCGTCGCCGGTCTCGAGGTAACGGCAATCGTGTTCCGGTACGTCGACGAAGGCCTCCGTATGTTATCGAGCGTTCACGATGGTGATCATGTTCGACCGGGGGATCTAATCGGAACTGTCAACGGATCGGCGAAATCCATCCTTAAAGGAGAACGCGTCGCGCTGAATTTCCTTCAGCGAATGAGCGGCATCGCAACACTTACACGGCAATTTGTCGATGCCGTCAAGGGAACAGGTGTCAGGATCACCGATACACGAAAGACTGTTCCAGGACTTCGTGTGCTCGATAAACTTGCCGTGACGATCGGCGGCGGAGTGAATCATCGTTTCGGGCTTGACGATATGATGATGGTCAAGGATAACCATATTGTTGCTGCAGGCGGGATCCAACCTGCAATCGAGCGCTGTTTTGCCTACCTGCAAAAAAAAGAACTTAATATTCCGATCGAAGTTGAAACGCGATCAATGGATGACGTTCGTAAAGCTATGGCCTGTTTTGAAGCGGGCAAGTTTTTCAACCGAATCATGCTCGATAATTTTCAACCTGATGCAATGCGCGAAGCTGTCAAACTCATAGCAAAACGTGTGGAGGTGGAGGCATCGGGCGAAATGACGCTTCAGAATGTCCATACCGTCGCTAAGACTGGCGTCGACTTGATTTCGGTCGGTGCCCTGACGCATTCGGTACAGGCACTCGATATTTCTCTGGAACTGACACTCCGTCGGTGACATGTTCGATAAAATCAAACGACTCGGCGCAGAAACAGCCATCTATGGTATCAGTACCATTCTCGGGCGATTTCTGAGTTTCCTTCTTCTTCCCCTTTATACGAATATCCTTCCGAAAAGTGATTACGGCGTTGTTGCAAATGTCTATTCCTATATAGCATTTCTCAATGTTGTCTACGGCCTCGGAATGGAGTCGGCTTTTTTTAAATATGCATCGACTCGAGAGCTTGGTGATGAAAAAGAAGTCTTCGGACTCTCGTGGCTGACCGTGACTATCGGATCTGTTCTTTTTTCTCTTCTGATTCTCTGGAATGCAACTCCGCTTTCATATCTGGTAGCACGTGGTGAACAGGAACGATATATCGTGATTTACGCCGTCGGGATTCTTTTCTTCGATGCAGTTTCATTAATACCGTTTGCAGCGTTGCGATTACAGAAAAGGCCGTGGCAGTTTGCGGGAATCCGGGTTGCGGGGATCATTCTAAATGTTGTACTAAATGCCATTCTTCTTGCAAAATTCAGGATGGGTGTGGCGGGAATATTCGTCAGCGGGATCATTTCATCTCTTTTTACGGCACTCTGTCTTTTCCCAACAATTGTCCGTCATATCGCATTGCCGAAAAATTCAAAGCTCTTTTCGGCATTATTGAAATTCGGTCTGCCATACGTCCCGGCAGGACTCGCCGGCATTGCGCTTCAGGTTATCGACAGGCCGATTCTACGGGCGCTCACCGATGATGCGTCGGTCGGCATCTATCAGGCAAATTACAGACTCGGAATTTTTATCATGCTGATTGTGTCGATGTTCGATTATGCCTGGCGTCCTTTCTTCCTTTCGAATGCAAAAGAACCGGATGCGAAAAAAATGTTTGCGCGCATCGCTACGTACTTCTTCCTCCTTCTAATGTTTGGTTTTCTGGTGATCGCATTCTTTATCGGCGACCTTGTCGGTATTGAAATTTTGCACCACCGCTTAATTCATCCTGCATACTGGCCGGGACTCGGCATCGTTCCCATTGTGCTCCTCGCATATGTCTTTACAGGAGTATATGTCCTTCTAATCCCGGGTATTTATATAGAGAAAAAAACTCAATTTCTTCCACTGACGTCAGGACTTGGCGCCGTAACGAATATCGGGATGAATCTGTTGCTGATTCCTCTGCTCGGATTTGTAGGCGCAGCCTGGTCAACTCTCGGCGGTTACCTTGTGATGGCGCTATCGCTCTATTTTATTGTTCAAAGATATTACCCGGTCAGATACGAATTCAGAAGAATGGGCGTAATTGCCGTATCGACAGGAATAATCTTCTGTATCTTTGTCGTAGTCGGAGGTACTCTCCATGCTCATATGCTTGTCAAAATCGGACTTCTGATTGGATTCATCGGGCTTATGGCTCTCATGCGCTTCTTCGATCCTGCGGAGATTCATATACTAAAAGCTCTTTTTCAACGGAAGACACCGCCTTCAGATATACCGCCATCTATTATGTCTGAGTGAAATGCCGTCAGAATTCGGAGGGATAAAAACAGATTTTTAATTTTCGGGATGAGTATACTATGCTGGATTATCCTCCCATAAACCATTTTTTTGTGTGATGCACTGCATCGCCATATTCCTGCATCAATTTCATTTCATCTTCGCTTAGAGGTCCATCTGAAAGAGATTTTATATTCTCTTCGAATTGTCCGATGTTTCTTGGAGCCGTCAGACAAAGATGCACGTTTGGATTTGAAAGAACAAATCGGTAGCATTGACCGGGCGTCGGTATCAGCCTGTCTGTCGGCCATTTTTTCGATCTTCGGATCAAATAGGTCCATCGTGTGGCCGTATAGCTCGTAATGCCGGGATTGTGATCTTTCACAAAAGGAAAAATATCCTGCTCTGCACCACGATGTGCCGCATTATAGCGGATCATCAGCACGTCCATCGATCCCTCAGCAGCCAGCCCGCCGGCAAATTTGCGGTCGTGTGTCGATAAGCCGATTGCGCGGACCTTCCCCTCCTTTTTGAATTGGGCGAGCTCTTCACGGGCCTCGACCGGAAAATCTTTTTCTTTTGTCACTCCAAGAAAAAGAAATACATCGATATAATCAGTCCCGAATTGACGGAGCCGTTTCTCAAGCGTTCGCCGAAGGTTTGGATATCCGATCAATAAATTATACGCTCCTGTTGCGATGACAATATCTTTTCTCTT
Organism: Bacteroidota bacterium; assembly: GCA_050011775.1. Lineage (GTDB taxonomy): Bacteria > Bacteroidota > Ignavibacteria > UBA10030 > CAVZMI01 > CAVZMI01. Next base: position 88,545 of record JBEKIL010000011.1, read on the forward strand.
CTGCCCAACTACGCTCCGTATCGCGCGTATTAATTGTCCATCGGTCCCGAACCCAAAAAAATAGTTCACCCCTTCATCAAGAGCTTTGTACACGGTTTTTTTGCCGGGCCAATATGTCGCCGAGAGTCCGAGCCGATGTACTGTGATACCTGTCCTACCTAATGTCGTATGGGTAAAATCTTCAGCCATGTTTTTCTCCTCCAATTTGCAGCACTTTTGAACCGCGGATTATCCCTTCCTTCAATTCAATAAGTGCTAAATTTGCCTTCACAAATGGGAATACCTCAACCACCGGAGTCAAAGGAATTTGAGCGGCAAGAGCAAGAAATTCCAATACGTCGCGGCGGGTGACATTAGCGATGCTTTTTATTTCCTTTTCCAACCAGAGATGATGTGTATAATCCAGATTGAGTAAATATTCTTTGTCCAGATTTTCTTTTCGAATTGCGTTGATAACGAGACGCCCGCCGGGAACCAGGTTATTCATTGCTTCGACGATAGGTTTCCATACCGGTGTTGTATCGATGATCGCATGGAGTTTCAAGGGTGATTTGTCGGTTACATCGCCTGTCCAGACCGCGCCGATTTCACGGGCAAAAGCCCGCTCGTTTTCACTCCGTGCGAAAACAAAGAATTTTGAATGAGGGAAAAGATGGCGCGCCATTTTCAGGACGAGATGTGCTGAAGCACCAAACCCTGTGAGTCCGAGATTCTGCCCGTCGTTCAAGCCAGTAAGTCGTAATGAGCGGTACCCGATGGCGCCTGCACAGAGGAGCGGAGCCGCCTGAGTGTCGGAAAATCCCGCGGGGATATTAAAAGCAAAATCCTCAGGGACCGTCACGAGTTCTGCATATCCGCCATCCACGTCTCTTCCCGTTGCAACAAATTCGGGACAGAGGTTCTCGTCGCCCCGGCGACAGTACTCGCACTTTCCGCACGCTGAAAAAATCCATGCAATACCGACTCGATCGCCAATCGGAAAATTTTTTGCATTTTTTCCAAAGCTTTCAACCCGTCCGACAATTTGATGTCCGGGAATTACGGGGAAATGTGAAGGTGGAGTGCGGCCTTCAATTTCATCAAGCTCGGTATGGCATATACCGCATACTGAAATGCGTATGAGAATTTCATTCTCACGTGGCGACGGATCGGAAATATCGACCAGAGAAAGAGGATTTCTGTTTTTATTTAGGTCGCAGGTGCTATTGAGAACGAATGCTTTCATATGTAGTATTCTGTCTGCGTTTCGGCTTTCTTAAGTGTATGAAGAACTCGCAAAACATTCAATCTTTGTACGGTAGTTCCGGGAATATTGGTGAAGTTCTTGGAATTTTATTGTTTTTTCCGTATCTTTTAAAATATGAATAGCATATTTGCCTCGAGCCCGCCAAAGGCATGCTTGGGGCATTTTTATTGTTTGTGTTGGGAGAGAACTTGTCCGTGCCGGATCTTCTAAGAGAAGACATAAGAAATATTGCAATTATTTCACACGTTGATCATGGAAAGACGACGCTGGTGGACTATATGCTTCGCCAGACAGGCACGTTCCGCGAGAACCAGGTCGTTGAAAAACGTATCATGGATTCATACGACCTGGAACGTGAAAAAGGAATTACAATCCTGGCAAAAAATACTGCCGTAAATTATATTCCGGCTGGAAAAAATACACCCATCAAAATAAATATTGTCGATACGCCGGGTCACGCGGACTTCGGCGGTGAAGTAGAACGGACATTAATGATGGTCAACGGCGTTCTTTTGCTGGTCGATGCCGCTGAAGGTCCGCTTCCGCAAACTAAATTTGTTCTTAAAAAGTCACTCGAGCTGAACCTGAAGCCGATCGTCGTTATTAATAAAATTGATCGGAAAGACGCCAGGCCGCATGAAGTACTTGATGAGGTTTTCGATCTTTTTCTTTCACTCGGGGCAACGAACGAGCAGCTTGATTTTCCCGTGGTGTACTCGATCGCAAAGCAGGGAATTGCAAAAAAAGAACTGGAAGATCAGGGCAACAATCTTGTTCCTCTTTTCGAAGCCATCGTCAATCATGTTCCTCCTCCGCCGGGTGACACAGAATCGTCCTTTCAGATGCTGGTAACGACGATCGATTACAATGACTATCTGGGGCGGCTCGGGATCGGACGGATATTTCGCGGAACAATCCGTGTCGGTGCTCCGATGAAAATCATCCATCGCGACGGAATTGTTGAAGACGCTAAGATCACAAAGATTTACACGTTTCACGGCTTGAAACGCCTCGAGGTGAACGAAGCGAGTGCAGGCGAAATCATCGCTATTGCCGGGATGGAAGATGTCGATATCGGCGAAACCATTGCCGATCCTGCCGATGCTTTCCCGCTCCCGTTCGTATCGATTGAAGAGCCGACGATCTCGATGAACTTCATAGTGAATAATTCGCCATTTGCCGGTCTTGACGGAAAATACGTTACAACGCGTCATCTCGGTGAACGACTGGCCAGAGAACTGCGGAGTAATGTCAGTCTGCGCGTTGAGCTTACCGATTCGCCCGATGTGTTCAAGGTTAGCGGGCGCGGTGAATTGCATCTGGCAATACTTATCGAGACTATACGGCGTGAAGGATATGAACTTCAAGTTTCGCGACCGGAGGTTATTTTCAAGCGCGTGCTCGATGTTCTCAGCGAGCCGATAGAGCACGTGATCATCGACGTTCCCGACGAATTTGTGGGTGTAGTGATCGAGAACCTCGGTAAACGTAAAGGAGAATTACGGAACATGATCTCCAACAATGGGAATACACGACTCGAATTCGTCGTGCCTGCACGTGGTTTGATCGGATTCCGAAATGAGTTCATGACCGAGACGAAGGGAACCGGCTTATTACATCACAATTTCCAGGGCTATGAACCGTATAGGGGAGATCTTCCGATCCGGAATAAAGGAGCGGTAATTTCATTGGAAGATGGCGAAGCGGTTTCATATGCAATGTGGAAACTTCAGGAAAGGATCACATTCTTTGTTGAACCGGGAATACGTGTCTATAAAGGCATGATTGTGGGGGAGAACGCGCGCGAAGGAGATATGGTCGTCAATGTTTGCAAGACGAAACAACTGACCAATATGCGTGCAAGTGGAGCCGATGAAGCGATCCGTCTCGAACCACCTCGCCTGCTCACACTCGAACAGGCAATCGAATGGATTGCCGACGATGAATACGTCGAAATTACACCGAAGAGTATTCGATTACGAAAACGATATCTGGATCATAACGAGCGGAATAGAATGAGCCGTAAGAAAGCAGAAGAAGTTGAATTGTAGAATATAAACTACACCGGCGAAGCGTCATTGTTTCGCCGGTGCGCGTTTGTGAAGAAACCGACTTCTCCGTGCGGTTTCGACCATAACACAATAAGAACAGCACGCCTGACTCCTCCCCTCATCCGATCTCCCCACCGTTAAGACAAGCGTGCTGTGTAAGATACTACCTTCCTACTTTTTACAACAAATTTTTTTATTGGAAGTTCCCTGGGCGGGTACAGATATAGCGTAAACCACCCCTCTTATTTCAAACAAAGCAGAAATTGCATATTTCGGGAAATCGCATGCATACCGGATCATACCGGATTATGGCAGTTGATGAGTTTATTTTAATGCTTTCTGAGGGGAGGAATAATAAGGGTAATGAGAAGCCCTCTTTGACTAATATAAAAGAAATAAAAGAGTCACCTGATTTTTTTCGGGGAAGGATGAATAAACCGCTCTGTGTCTATAGATACTTCTTTATATCGGCCAGTAGATGTTCATTAGTTTTTGTCTTTTGAATAGCTTGAAGAAGTAATTTCATGGCCTCCACAGGCTTTTTTCGTTCCAGAGCGCGGCGGAGTGTCTGGTATACGTAAGTATTTTCTCCGAATAATAGTTCTTCACGGCGTGTTCCGGATTCAAGAATATTGATTGCCGGAAAGATTCGCAGGTTCGAAAGCTCGCGGCTGAGCACGAGCTCCATATTTCCTGTTCCCTTAAACTCCTCGAAAATCAGCTCGTCCATTCTCGAATTTGTCTCGATAAGCGCGGTGGCAATTATTGTCAAGGTACCATGATTCTCGAGTGCGCGGGCTGCGCCGAATATTTTTTTAGGAATCTCGAGTGCACGGGCGTCGACTCCACCGGAGAGTGTTCGGCCGCTGCTGCGTTGTGTCAGATTGAACGCACGCCCGAGTTTTGTGAGAGAATCGAGCAGTATTACGACATCCCGACCGAGCTCCGCTCGTCGTTTTGCATAATCAAGCGCAAGCCGCGCAAGACGTGTGTGGCTTAGCCGGTGATCATCGTGCGAGCTTGCAAATACCAATCCCTTTACGGCGCGGCGAATGTCGGTTATCTCTTCAGGCCGTTCATCAACAAGTAAAATGATTAAATCAATTTTTGGATAATTGGTGCTTATGGCATGGGCCATCTGCTGGAGGAGCATTGTTTTGCCCGAGCGGGGAGGTGCGACGATCAAACCTCGCTGTCCCTTCCCGATTGGAGAAATAAGGTCCACAATTCTCATCGCCGTGTCGTTGTGAGGGCCTTCGAGTTTCAAGAGCTCATTCGGGTTGACGACGGTGTGCTGTGAAAATTCGACAACGCGCATCCATCGTTCCGGCTTTACTTTATTAATTCGTTCTATAGTATCGACCTGGGACTTGCCGTTCCCGGCAATACTAATCGTTCCTTCAATCAAAACGCCGGGGCGCAAGCGATATTGTGTGATGAGGTGAGGGGCGATATAAGGATCCGTCGGAAGGTGGCGTAATGTTAATGAGAGGGTGCGGACAAAACCGAACCCTCTTTCTTCGACTTCAAGCAATCCTGAGTATGTTTTTTCCAACGTGGTATCGTGATAGTACCGCGCCATCGTGAGTGACGGCGTGTGATGTATGTGGTCAGGTTCCTGAGGAATAATCTTCCATGTATGCCCGCTGTTCAGTTGTAAGTATATCGATGGTGATCCCCTGTGTTGCGAGCTTCACTCGTCCAATTTCCTGATCCTGCTCGGGTGTGATGTCGTGGACAACGGTATCGAGCTTGACGCCCCGTTTATGGAGATCTGCAAGGCGGAGTTGCGACATGAACTGATTTGCGAACGACATATCCATGACCTCTGATGGATGTCCTTCGGCAGCTGCCAGGTTTACCAGACGCCCCTGTGCAAGGACAAAAATGCGGCGTCCATCTTTCAACAAGTACTCTTCATTATTCGGACGCATTTCGCGTATACTCTTTGCCTGTTTTTTTAAATGTCCGAGGTTAACTTCGCAATCGTAGTGACCGGTATTGCAGACGATCGCTCCATCTTTCATTTTTTTAAAATGACGATCTATGATGACATCTTTAACGCCTGTTGCGGTAACAAAAATATCGCCGATTTTAACAGCGTCATCCATTTTCATGACTCGCATACCGTCGAGTGTTGCTTTCAAAGCGGCAGTAGGTTTTACTTCGGTCACGATGACGCTCGCTCCAAGACCTTTACCGCGCGTTGCGACACCCTTCCCGCAGTGGCCATATCCGGCAATAACAAGGTTTTTCCCGGCTATGAGAACGCTGGTCGCCCTGATAATACCGTCGATGGTCGATTGTCCGGTCCCGTACACATTATCAAAATCCCACTTTGTTTCGGCATCATTTACGGCGATGACCGGATACATCAAAGCACCGTCTTTGGCCATTGCACGAAGGCGGTGAACACCGGTGGTGGTTTCTTCCGTCCCGCCGATAATTTCGGGTACCAATTCCTGATGTTTATTATGGATGGTAAAAATTAAATCGGCGCCGTCATCGAGAGTGAGGTTGGGGTGAAACTTCAATGTTTCTTCAATACACCAGTAGAATTCCTTTACATTCATACCGTGCCATGCAAATATCGAGATACCGTCAGCTGCAAGTGCTGCCGCAACCATATCGTTGGTCGAAAGAGGATTGCATCCGCTCCAGCTTACCTGCGCTCCTGCTTCAATGAAGGTACGGATGAGCACGGCAGTTTCTTTCGTAACGTGCAGACAGCCGGCAATGCGGTACCCTTTTAAGGGTTTTGTTTTTCGATACTTCTCGCGCAGTGCCATCAACACGGGCATACGCGAATCGGCCCATTCAATGAGCCTATGCCCTTCTGGGGCGAGTTTTAAACTTTGTACTTTGTACAGACCTTTTTTTTCATCCATAATATTTTTGTCGTTATGAAAATTTTAATTACACGGCTAACTTTTTCAGCATTGGGACGAGATCCAGTTTTTCCCAGGTGAAATCCTTGTCGTTTCGTCCGAAATGACCATACGCTGCAGTTTTCCGATAAATAGGGCGGAGGAGCTTTAAGCGACGGATGATTCCACGCGGTGTGAGGTCGATATTTTTCCTGATGATCTTTGCCAGTTGAATGTCCGGAATTCGTCCCGTGTTATACGTATTTGCATAAATCGAGACGGGCTCTGCCACGCCAATTGCGTAGGCAATCTGGATCAAGCATTCATCAGCGAGTCCTGCTGCAACAACATTCTTGGCCAGATGTCGTGCCGCATAGGCTGCGCTGCGATCGACTTTCGACGGGTCTTTTCCGCTGAAGGCACCGCCGCCGTGAGGTGCGCGCCCTCCATAGGTGTCGACGATTATTTTTCGGCCGGTGAGCCCGGTATCGCCATGCGGTCCGCCAATTTCAAAACGTCCTGTTGGGTTGACATGATAGATTGTTTTTTCATCAAGATATTGTTCCGGAATCACTTTCTTCACGACGTGCTCGATGACATCTTCTTTAATTTTCTTTTGAGATACTCCGGAATCGTGTTGTGTCGAGATGACGACAGTGTGGACATGTACCGGTTTGCGTCCTTCGTACTCGACAGTAACCTGCGATTTTGCATCCGGCCGGAGATACGGCATAACCTGCGGCGATTTCTTCCGGAGCTCAGAGAGGCGATATACAAGCTGGTGGGCAAATGTAATGGGCATTGGCATATATTCCGGAGTTTCGTCGTTTGCATAGCCGAACATCATCCCTTGATCACCGGCACCTCCTTTATCTACCCCTAAAGCAATATCGGGAGATTGCTGGTGAATGGCCGAGAGAATACCGCAGGATTTGTCATCGAATCGGTACTCGGCTTTTGTATATCCGATGTCGCGTATGACGTCGCGCACGAGTGATTGGATCTCAATGTATCCCTTGGTGTTGATTTCACCGCCGACGACAACGAGTCCGGTGGTGACAAATGTTTCACAGGCGACACGTGAATGAGGATCCTGTGTGATCAGAGCATCAAGCACAGCATCGGAGATTTGATCGCAGATTTTATCCGGATGTCCTTCGGAAACAGACTCAGAAGTAAACAGTTGTGACATGAAACTACTAGCTCCTTAATAATAGAACAGTGAATTATTCTTTTAGAAGAAATCAATCTCGGACGAATCCCCGACATTAATCCGTTTCCACACTCCACGTACCGTTGCATTATTCCCTACGATCGAGTTCTCAAGGAGAGCTCCCTGGACCTGTGCATCTTCGCTGATTATCGAATTGCGTATGATTGCATCACGGACAACAGCACCATCAGCGATCGTTGCATAGGGACCAATAACCGAATGACTGATTGTACATTTCTTCGATATAAAAACCGGCGGGATTACTACGATGCCATCATGTGACGGTTTCGATGGATATTTATCGAGAAGGTGTCTGTTTGTCTCGAGAAGTGTTTCGGGCTTTCCACAATCGTACCAGCCCTCGACATGAAATGTTTTTATTCGCTCTCCTTTGCTGATCATCAATTGTAATGCATCGGTGAGCTGATATTCATTTTTTGTCCGGATATTCTCTTTTACGAGCTGGGTTACCGATTCGATGAGGAGTCGAGTATTCGTAATGTAGTATAACCCGACAAGTGCAAGATTACTCGTCGGGTGTTCAGGTTTTTCGATGAGATTTTTGATATAGCCGTGGTCGACTTCGGCAATTCCAAAACGCCGTGGATCTTCGACCCATTTCACACCCAGTGCCGATTCGTTCTGTTTGATAATCGGAACAAGATCAACATCAAAAATTGTGTCGCCCAAAATAATCAGTACGGGTTCACTCGGAAGAGTTTCACGCGCAATATAAATCGAATGGCCAAGGCCAAACCGTTCTTCCTGTTCCACGAAATCGACATGAATATCGTAATGGTTCGTGATGTATTCTCGAATTTTATCTCCCATGTAGCCGACTATCACGGTGGCGTTATCAATTCCGGTTTCGATTAGTTTGTCTATTATATGGCCTATAATCGGTTTGCCCGCAACATTCAGCAATACTTTGGGGAGTGTATAAGTATGTGGTCGAAGCCTGCTTCCTACGCCAGCGACAGGAATTATTGCTTTCATATCTACTCAATCAGTGATGTCAAAGTAATCTGGTATAAAGGTACTGAAGATTCTCCCGAGAATCAATTATGATGTCGGATTTGATTTCGAATCGGTTTTTTGTGTTGACGATGCATTTGGAGGTGTAGTATCTTTTGGGCTCTCCTTTTCGTCTTTTTTTGTTGATGGGGGAGAATCGGTTTTTTCTTTCTTGCCGATACTTTTATAATCGGTGAAGTAAAAACCGCTTCCTTTGAAAATCATTCCCCCGCCGCCACCTAGAAGTCGTTTCAAGGTTGATTGACCGCATTGTGGACAATTCACCAGCGACTCGGCGGTAATCGATTGGAATTCCTCAAAATCGTAGCCGCATGCGGCACACCGGTATTCGTAAGTCGGCATAATTACTCAATCATGGTTCCAATATACAACAATAAAAATATACGTTAGGTTCAAATCAGATGCAACGAAGAAACCCGTGCATCTTGATTCTCGTTTGACAAAATTATATACTTGAGCATAAAGCTACTATTTTGGTTGTAGAGAAGAACAATGAAATTGATCAACCTCATATTGGTTGTGATTGGACTGGTCATCACGCATGCAACACTCAATGCTCAATTCTATTATTTTGGCCGGAACAAGGTACAATATACCGACTTCGACTGGCATGTTCTGAAGACCGACCATTTTGATATCTATTACTATCCGGAAATGAAAGAACTTGCCGAACGTGGGGCAGCATTTGCAGAAGAAACGTTTAAAGAACTTGAAGAGCGGTTTAACTTTACGATTGTACATCATATACCGCTTGTATTTTACAGCTCGCCGCTTCACTTTCAACAAACCAATACCACTCCAGGATTCATCCCCGAGGGGGTTGCCGGTTTTTTCGAGTTTCTAAAAGGTCGCGTGGTGATTCCCGCCGATGGGTCGCTGAGTCAGTTCCGTCGTGTGATACGGCACGAGCTTGTCCATGTGTTCATGCATGCAAAAATCAATCGTGTACTGGTTGACCACAGACAGTTGACAGATCGGGAACCGCCACTCTGGTTCACGGAAGGGCTGGCAGAGTATTGGTCGACGAAATGGGATACGCAGGCCGAATGGCTTATGCGCGACGTTATTCTGAACGGTTACTTTGTTCCGCTTTCACAAATCTATTCAATCTCCGGTTCATTTCTTATGTACAAGGAGGCTCAGCTGCTTCTGCAATATGTGGCAGAAACATATGGTGAGGAAAAAATATCTCTCCTTATCGATAACTTCTGGCGCTCTTCAACATTTCAGGACGTATGGAAATTCACCATCGGGAAAGACTACGAGCAATTTGATGAAGAATGGACCTACGCGATGAAAAAAAGGTATTACCCTCTCCTGACGCATTATGATCAGCCAAGTTCGGTTACACGGCAGATTGTCAAGGAGGAGTTCAATGTTAAACCGGTATTTTATAAAAATGATACTACAAGGGAAGTACTTTTTATAGGAAATCATACGGGATACACCAGCGTATATCGAAAGAATCTGGATGATCCACAATCTCCGATGCGATTAATCATTGAAGGAGAACGAACGGATGAATTCGAATCATTCCATTTCTTTTCAGCGGGGATGGATATATCGCACGCCGGCCTGCTCGCCTTTATCACAAAAAGCGGTGAAAACGATGCACTACATCTGTATGATCTGAAGTGCGATTCAAGCATCGCTAATTATTATTTTAAGGACATTGTTTCGCTCGGTTCACCGACATGGTCACCTGATGGAAATCGCATCGCATTCTCTGCAATAGACAAATCGGGCTTCGGTGATCTCTACATTTTTGATCGAGTTCATCAAACGTTAGAACGATTAACAAACGACTTCTACGATGATCGAGATCCGGCTTGGTCTCCCGATGGCAGTACCATCGCATTTCGATCGGATCGGACAACCTATGGAGTCAATGGTCATTACAACCTGTTTCTGTATTCCCTTGACTCGAGAACCATAGACTATCTCACACTCGGGGAGGAAGACTACAGCTCTCCGGCGTGGTCACCCGATGGATCGAAGCTGGCGTTCATTTGTGATGCGGATGGAGTCCCGAATCTATGGGTCATGGCAATGAATAAACGCAAACTTCGGACACTTTACGGCGGTGAAATTCGTCGGATCACAAATCTGAGCACGGCAGCTTTTGACCCTGCGTGGACCGACGACGGCCGGATACTGATTTCGGCTTTTGAGAATTACAGTTTCCGAATAATGCAGATTGATTCGATAGAGAAGCGATTCGATACGACAAGCGTAAAAAAATACGTCGGTATCTCTTCAGCAACCGAATTATGGACGACGAACCGCATTCCCGGCAAAGATGAGGTGAATGCACTTCGATATACCCCGGACTATACCCTGGATATTGCACAAACTCAGATCATGACCGATCCGGTGTTTGGAACGCGCGGTGGAGCCGCATTAGCCGTGAGTGATGTTCTAGGTAATGAACAGTATTATTTCTTAATCTATAACACGGCTCAAGCTCAGAGCGAATTCCTCTCAAGTTTCAATATCGCTATTTCGCGTTTGTCTTTGAGCCGGAGGACCAATGTCGAATATGGAATTTTTAATTTTGCAGGACGTCGATATGATCTCACCGATCCGGATCTCTATTTTTACGAGCATTCTTTCGGCGGCTATGTTGCGCTCAGTTATCCTCTTTCGAAATTCAAGCGAATAGAGCTTAGTACAAGTATTAATCGATCGGACAAAGAGCGTTTTGAGCTCGGTTCATCACGCGAAGCATTACTGCTTTCCAATGCTATTTCTTTTATCCATGATAACTCGTTGTGGGGCCCCAGCGGTCCACTCGATGGCAGCCGTTTCTTTCTCACTCTTGCATATACAACCGATATTCAATATTCAAATGTAACGTACTATTCGGTTCTTGCAGATTATCGATATTATTTCCGATTGAGCAAACGAATAGCATATGCAGCTCGTCTGAATGTCTATTATAATGAGGGGAAGGAGGCTCGAAGATATTTTATGGGCGGAAGCTGGGACTTAAGGGGATTTGACCGATGGTCAATTCGCGGAAAGAAATTGTGGCTGACCAGTCATGAGCTCCGTTTTCCCTTTATTGATGAACTGGCCGTCCGCTTTCCGTTCGGTGTGATCAATTTCGGATCATTCCGTGGGGCATTATTCTTCGATGCGGGTAATGCTTGGGATGATGCATATCATGAAACACTTGGAAGTATAGGAGGCGGTGTCCGCTGGAATATAGGAGGAGTACTGGTGTTACGGTACGATATTGGAAAGAAGATCGAGAATAATTTTAAGACTCTTCAAGAGGGGTTGTTCTATCAATTTTTCTTTGGGTGGGATTTTTAATCATTATTACAACCGATTTATGATGAGATCATTGATACAAATTGTTGTACAAAGGAGTTGGTTGTTGATGTTGCTGATGTTTTTCGGATGCAGCGGGTGGAATATTCAGCAATTCAATTTGATGCAAGAAAAAGGTTGGACAATGAACGGACACGATGCCCGGCGTTCATGGAATGCGGGTAGGTCTGTTCAACCTCCGCTGAAACTTCTCTGGAGCTACGATGCATCATCGGCAACCGGATCGCCTGTGGCAGCAAATAGCATCCTTTTTGTGGGAACATACAGAGGTGAGTTGCACGCGATCAGTATTAATGATGGTGAACGGATCGGAAGGATTTCGCTTGAGGGAGTAATTCACGGGACTCCAGTGCTAGATAACTCTATTATATATATTGCCCTCGCATCTGGAGAGAATACCTTCCAGGCGGTTGATGTGACAAATGGAGATATGGTGTGGGGGAAAAAACTTGGTCCCATAGAGACTTCCCCGATTCAACATAATCTTTATCTCTATGTGACAACGATGGATGGTCATGTCTACTGTCTTGAAAAAACCACGGGAAAAGAAATATGGAAATATTCAATTCCAAATTTAAAGGGGCAAAAGAATATTCATTCATCACCTGCGACCGATGGAAATGTTCTCGTATTCGGATGTGATGATGGAGTGTTCTATGCACTCGATGCAAGAACAGGTAACCTGCGCTGGAAGGTGCAAACAGGAAAGAGCATCCTTGGTTCGCCGGCAATCAGTGCCGACCGCGTCATCATAGGTTCAACGGATCATGTTCTCTATGCATTGAACATTGCCGATGGATCGGTTTGCTGGAAATCCGATTTTGGCGGTATCCTGTATTCTTCACCCGCAATTGCTGAGAGCACTGTAGTCATCGGTGCAGCAAATGGATGTATTCGAGCACTATCTGTCATAACCGGGAATAGAGTCTGGGAATACAGAGCGTCGAGCGTCGTCAGTGCCCCGGGCGTTGTGTGTGGCAACATTGTATACATCGGTACACTTGATCATATTCTGTACGCTTTTAATATACAGAGTGGAAAAGTGTTCTGGAGCGACACACTGGAAGGGAGAATAAAGAATCCCCCCATCAGCTGGAACGGTATGATCTTTGTACCGGTTGAGGATAAATATATTTATGCATACGTATCAAACAATGAAAATCGATGATTAAAAAGCGGTCGGTTCACATATTTGTTGTTGCTGCCTTCTGGGTCATTCTGTGGCCGTATATGACGCAGGCGCAGTCCGGAATTTATCAGGATGGAATTGTTACAATCACCTCCAATGTGATTGGAGCGAATGTATTTTGTGACTCGGTATTTCTTGGAGTTACTCCACTGTTAAATATAACGCTTTCTTCCGGAAAGCATACCATCATGGTTATTGATGGAACCCCTTTTCAATGGGATGCGCAGAGGAAGGAACAGTGTATAGAAGTTCCGGCAGGATCACAGATGATACACTACTGTAATTTTCCTTCCGACTCTGCTGCGAATCTTAGGTTTAGAGGTTCTGTGCAAAAGGATATTCTGGTTCAACCGCGAAAAATTGAATTTCATTCTCTGATAACAATTGGTGGTAGCGTGGGTATCGTATGCGGTATTGCGACGGCATATTTCAAGATTAAGGCGGATGCCCGTTATAATGATTATCTTCTGACAGGAGACCGCGAATCTTTACGAGAGACACATCGGTTTGATACAATGGCCGGAGTGACATTGGCCTTAAGTCAAATTGGACTTGCCATGGTTGCTTACTGCCTACTTTCTGAATAGCATATTCTGATGAATTTTTTTACGGGGATACGCAATGGAGCTTGACTTTCATGCTTCAGTGAGCTATATTTTTTATAGTAGAAATATTGGGTATTCTGGGCGTTAATCTCCTCATGCCGGAGCCCGGAAGTTGAATGACACACAGTGGGGAACGATCACATCCGTACACACACTACCGTAGGGTAGAATATGCAAGATGAAAAGAGTTTCTTACGCAATGTCCCAATTTTTGCCGATTTAGACGATAAAGATCTGGCAAAGATTGCTGCGCTTGGCGTTCGTAAGAAATATAAAAAGGGAAGCATCATCCTTCTGGAAGAAGAAACAGGATCGGCTCTGTTCACCATCATTAATGGAAAAGTGAAAATCGTCCGAACGGACGATGATGGACGTGAGGTAATTCTTTCGATTCTTGGAAACGATGAGTTTTTTGGAGAGATGGCTCTTCTTGATGGACTCGCTCGATCTGCGAGTGTTGTCTCGATAACCAAATCCGAACTTTTTATTATCCACCGCCGAGATTTTCTGCAGCTCTTACACGATTACCCCGTCATTGCTGTTGTATTATTGAATGAACTTACTGGACGTCTTCGGAAGGCGGATGCTCAGATTAAGAGTCTTTCGTTACGTGATGCGGCGGGTCGGGTTGCAAACGTGATTGTACAGCTGGCTGACGATATCGGGCGGATCCGTAACGGACGTGTTGAGATTGAAGACCTTCCGTTGCAGCAGGATCTGGCAAACATGGCGGGGACATCCCGCGAGACAATTTCACGCATGATCCACCAATTCATTACGAAAGGATATCTACAGATGCAGGGGAACGCGTTGATTATTAATGATTATGAAAAATTTAAGAATCTACTCAAGTGAGGTTTTCTACGGGTAAATCCATTCATTTCAAACATAGAGACTGATACGGAGCGCATGGCGGGTAAGGTAGATCTCCATACACACACCACCTATTCAGATGGTGCGTTGACGCCTTACGAGCTGGTGATAAAAGCAAAAAAAGCGGGAATAGAAATCCTAGGTATTGCAGATCATGATAATGTTACTGCACTTGAAGAATCGATAACCCTTGGTGTCCAAGAGGGGATCGAAGTTATTGCAGGTGTTGAACTCAGTGCAACAGTCGGTGATCGTGATATCCATATCCTCGGGTATTTTTTTGATTACCAAAACCCGACATTGCTTGATTACCTTGCTCTTTTTCGAAAGGAACGTCTGAAACGTGCCGAGCGGATCGTTGAGAAACTTCATCATCTCCGCGTTCCACTCTCAATGGATGCTGTACTCGATCAAGCAGGTGTCGGTTCGGTGGGACGGCCTCACATCGCCAACGCTCTTCTAGATACGGGTTTGACGGATACCTATCTCGAGGCGTTCGAGAAATACATCGGGTATGGATGTCCGGCATATGAAAAAAAATTTCAGCTATCACCGGAAGAGGCGGTAAATATTATTGCCTCGGCCGGCGGCATATCGTTCTTAGCCCACCCCGGGAAATATACAAGCGAAGCTGTGCTCATGCAGCTTATCAAAGGGGGAGTTGATGGCATTGAGGTGGTGCACCCCTCACATTCCCCTGAACTTCAGGAATATTATAGAAACGTCGCGAGCCATTACTATCTTCTGGAAAGTGGAGGTTCGGATTTTCATGGAGGGAAAAAGAATGATGATTGGGCGCTCGGTACGGTGACGGTATCAGAATCGCTCGTCGATGCGATGAAACGTAGACTCTTTGCATGACAATAAACGTGGTGTATTTTTATTGAAGTATTGACAAGAAGAGAGAATAATATGATGTATCAAGGTAAACTCACTGCAAAAAAAATACGGATTGGCATTATCGTTAGTCGATTTAACGATATCGTCACACACCGATTACTGGAAGGGGCGATGGATTGCCTTTTGAGGCATGAAGCCGATTCATCGTTAATCGATACGGTGTACTGCCCGGGTTCATTTGAAATTCCTCTTATGGCGCAGACACTGGCACAGAAAAAACGTTATGATGCAATCATCTGTATCGGATGTCTCATTCGTGGTGAAACACCTCATTTCGATTACATCGCTGGAGAGGTAACAAAAGGAATTGCACAAACGTCGCTCGCATGTGACATTCCTATCGGCTTTGGGATCCTCACCACCGATACCATGGAACAGGCGATTGATCGTGCTGGAGGGAAATCAGGCAACAAAGGATGGGATGCAGCACTCAGCGTTATCGAAATGATTGATGTAAGAAAGCAACTTGAGACAACGAAATAATGCGCTCTATGTGTAGACTTTTGCTTCTCCTGGTGGGCATGATGATTGCGTGGGCTCCGATATGGTCACAGGGATCGGGCGAATGGAAAAATTATACTGCACAGAATAATGTCCGAAGTATCAGTGCGATAAAAGGCAACGTTTGGGCTGCAACGCAGGGCGGAGTATTCTGTTATCGCATCGCTGATTCAACCTGCCAACAGTTCACAAATTCCGAAGGACTCCCGACCAACGATGTTACATGTGTAATTGCGGATGATAATGGCGGAGTATGGACCGGAGACGCTACTGGAGGCATTGCCCACTACAATCCGGGAAACGGTCAATGGCAGGTGAATCTCGACATCACAAACTCCAGTTTTCTAAAAAAACAAATAAATGCATTTCTTCTCTACGGTGATTCATTGTTCATTGCCGGAGACTATGGCGTATCGCTCTTTTATAAACGTACGCTTGAATTTCGCGATAGCTATGTACGGTTTGGAAATTTTTCTGCATTGAATAAAGTCAATGGATTGATGATCCTGAGAGATAACATCTGGATAGCGACGGCAATCGGTGCTGCTACGGCCTCTCTCAGCTCCTCAAATCTGATTTCTCCGACGGCGTGGCGGACATATACATCGTCTAATGGCCTGCCGTCAGATAGTGTAAAAACAATTTTTTCACTTGATAGTATTGTTTATGTCGGAACGGACCGCGGTGTCGCATATTTCAATGGGACGACATGGACAATTATGGATGCACTCGGCCCATTGTCGATTCAACATGCTGTCGTAGGAACAAACGGTGTATATGCAATCACAAAAGATGCAATCTATTTAATTCAATCACCGACACAATTTCAAAAAATTGTCGATGTTCCAGCGGATATCCTTACAGATATCACCATGGAGAATGGTAAAATCATCCTTGGCTCGGGTTCGCGGGGAATCGGATTTGTCGAGGATATGGGTATCCGGTATACAATTCCGAACGGTCCTGCATCGAATCAGTTCATCAGTCTTGCAATAGATCAAAAGGGAATTCTCTGGGCTGCATCAGGATATAATCTTCAGGGTAAAGGTTTCTATAGCTTTGATGGAAAAACATGGACAAATTATACGACAAATACAGATACGCTGATCAAATCGGATGACTATCACCGCGTTGTGGTCGGAGTAAATAATACCAAATGGATTTGTTCATGGGGTGACGGGATGATGATGGTCCGCGATGATAATACACTCTATCGATATAGTTCTCAAAATGCTCCCTTCTTGGGTATTAAAAAAGATCCAAAATACATCTTAATCTGTGATGTCGCTTATGACTGGAAAGGCAATACATGGTTTGTCGATTGGGATCCCGCCGACGAAAAACTTCTCTGGGTACTTCGTCCGGATTCGACTTGGAGGGGATATCCGATAGGATATAATCAAACGTACACGGATCTCAGTGGCATCTCGATCGACCAAAATGGGAATAAATGGCTTTATCAGCGATTGGCGACAGTTCTATCGCCGGGTTTGTTTTTCGTAGATTCAAAAGGAACATTGGATGATCCGTCAGACGACACATGGACACTGTTAACAACCTCATCGGGATTAGTGAGCAATAATATCACAACAGTGGCCGTCGATAATGATGGTTCAATATGGGTGGGCACTACCAGTGGCGCGAATGTTATTCTGAATCCGTCGAATCCAGAGGCCTCATTAGATAAAAGTATTGTGATCCCGCTTGAAGGCATTAATGTAAATACTATTGCCGTTGACCCTCTAAATAATAAATGGATCGGAACAAAAGAAGGGATTTTTGTGCTCTCGGACAGGGCGTCAGTTGTTGCATCATATACGGTAAATTCCACAAATGGAAAACTTCCCGACAACGATGTGAGGTCAATTGCTTTTGATGGTAATCGAGGTATAGCATATCTCGGGACGGAAAAAGGTCTGGCAAGCGTTAGAACTTCCTTTATTGCACCACAGCCGTTGTTCCAAGATCTTCTCTTTTACCCAAATCCGTTTATTATTTCCACTGGGAAAACGTTAACTATTGACGGCCTGGTACAAAATTCATCGGTGAAAATACTCTCGAATGATGGAAGACTTGTCCGCGAGCTGTCAGATAAAAATTCTCTTCCGGGTGGCAGAGTTGCCTTCTGGGATGGAACCGACCAGCAAGGGGCGCAGGTGGCCAGTGGAATTTATCTTGTCGTTGCATATACCCAACAGGGAGATCAAGTCGCCACGGGAAAAGTGGCAGTGGTAAGAAGGTGACCGCAGGGAAGAACATGAGCGAAGAAGGATTTTCGAACATACATCCGTCACTACAAATTATCAATTAAGGAAACCCGTTGCTACTTTTCATTGCTAGGAGGAGATGACGTTGGAGAACACGAATCCGAAAGACAAGGTGTACAAGGAAGAAGTCTTTACCAGGAGGGTCCGGGCTGGAAAACGGACATACTTCTTCGATGTGAAGTCCACAAGATCAGAAAAAGACTATTACGTTACCATTACCGAGAGTAAACGAGTGGGGGAGGAGGAGTACGAAAAACATAAAATCTTTCTCTATAAAGAAGACTTCGATAAATTTATTGAGGCCCTCTCGGAAGCTATCGATTTCGTTCAGTCCGAATTAACCGAAAAGCAGGCGACCCCTGTCGAAGAGACTTGATTTATGACACATTGTCGCTGACGAACTATTCGGGCGCTTTTACGGCGCCCGATATATTTCAGGTAAACCCATTCCCCTTTTTCCTTGACTCTATTGGGTTTTTTCTCTATATTTTAACGTTTTTTTGCAGGACTGTTCTTTCAAACATGATTCAAGGTGTGGTTTTATCCAACAGAACTGCATATTTATTGGGAATTCGGTCAGGTTATGCAAATAAATATCTCAAATCTGGCGCAGGGCATTCACACATATTCTCTTGAAGTAGCACCTGCAGATCTTGAGATCCAGCAGCACTTTACTTCGGTTATTAAGGCCGAAGTAACGCTCGATAAGAGTGTCCACCAGATTTTATTGGAAGTCTGGATTCCTGGAGTAGAAGGTCATTTTCTATGTGACCGATGTGTTGAGGAGTTCAGCAGGATTATTACATGTAGTTACCGGAAAGTGTATGTCAGCCGGGAAATTGATGGTGTTGCTTTCAATGGGGACGAAATCGAGATTATTTCCCCTGATATGAACATCATTGATCTGTCCAATGATGTACGGGATGAAATTTTACTGGCGATCCCCTTGAAACTTCTCTGCAGAGAAGATTGTGCCGGTTTATGCTCACGTTGTGGAAAGAATTTGAATACCGGACAATGCGATTGTGCACCGGCACCTACGGATTCACGGTGGGAAGCGCTGGCACGTTTACGTGATAATTAAAGCCTGATAAGCCGTGTTCCATTTCCAATGTTTTTCTTCAGGAGATGCGGGTGTCTCGGTGAAATTCAAATATATGTTGATAGGAGGTCAGTATGCCAAATCCAAAACGACGCCAATCAAAAGCACGTGGACGCAAACGTCGAACTCATTATAAAGCTATAGTCCCCTCGTATGGTGAATGCCCAAATTGCCACGAGCCAAAACTTCACCATCGTGCATGCCCAAACTGCGGCTATTACAATGGACGTTCCATTGTAAGCCCAAAAGAATCCTAAAATGTATTTCCTTTGACGCATGTGATCACACGAACGGATCGATAACGTGAATGATCTTATGCAACCCCCAATAACCCGGTTAGGCAGACGTTGAATAAAAGTCGTGTAATACGAATTGCTGTTGATGCAATGGGAGGCGATCACGCCCCTTATGTCGTTGTAGAAGGAGCTCTCGATGCACTTAGACAAACCGCAAACCGGTTCGAGGTTATTCTTGTCGGTGATAAAAATGCAATAACAACAGAATTACAGAAATATCCCGGATCGTCGCAATCGGTCCGGATCGAACATGCTGCGGAAGTGGTAAATTTCGATGACGACGCGCTTGCTCCCGTACGTACGAAAAAACAATCATCGATTGCCGTTGGACTTCAATTGCATAAATCAGGCGAGGCCGATGCGTTTGTGAGTGCAGGACATACTGGTGCCGTGATGTCGGCTTCGACACTGCTCCTCGGACGTATCGAAGGAGTCGGGCGGCCGACAATCGCCGCCACGCTGCCGTCAGAAAAAGGATATTGTTTATTGACAGATGCCGGGACAAATGTCGATTGCCGGCCGCAGCATCTCCGTGAATTTGGCATAATGGCAAGTATTTTTGCGGAAGAAATTCTGCATTATCCAAAGCCAAGAATCGGACTCTTAAGTTTTGGTGAAGAAAAAAATAAAGGAAATGAACTCACTCTTGAAGCATACAAACTGCTGGAACAGAGCGGTTTAAATTTCATCGGGAATATCGAAGGGCGTGACATCCTAAAAGGTAATGTCCAGGTCGTGGTCTGCGACGGTTTTGTCGGTAATGTTGTTTTAAAATTTGCTGAAGGGATGGTTGAACTCTTACGTGTAAGACTGAAGATGTATGCAAAAGTATCGCTCTGGAATAAAATACGTATTGCTTTTGCCTATGGTACTCTGAAAAAAGTATTGAAGGAATTTGATTATCAGGAATATGGCGGCGTTCCACTTCTTGGTGTCAATGGAGTAACCATTATCGGTCATGGGAAATCGAGCGCCAAGGCAATAAAAAACATGATATTAAAAGCCGAAGAAATGGTTATTAAACAGGTAAACATAAAGATTCAACACGCACTTGCTACGTAGTAATAGAAGGATTTTCATGGAAAACATTCGTGCAACAATTACGGGTATCGGACACTATGTACCAGATAAGATTCTTACAAATTTTGATCTTGAAAAAATGGTTGATACCTCCGATGAATGGATACGAACGCGCACAGGTATTCGGGAGCGACATATCCTTGAGCACGGCGGTACCTCGGATATGGGTGCAAAGGCTCTTCAATCGTTGATGGCTAACAGCAACCTTGATCCATCGGAAATCGAAGTTCTTATTGTCGCGACCATTTCTCCTGACATGATGTTTCCATCGACATCCTGCTTAATTCAAAATAAAATCGGGGCGTCGAAGGCATTTTGTATCGACCTGTCAGCCGCCTGCTGCGGTTTTATCTATGCACTGGTAGTCGGTGCGCAATTCATCGAAAATGGAAGATATAAAAAAGTTGTCGTTGTTGGCGCCGATAAAATGAGCTCCATTACCGACTATACAGATAGAAACACATGCATTTTATTCGGCGATGCAGCAGCAGCAGTGCTTCTTGAGCCGAGTG
The DNA here is from genome assembly GCA_050011775.1 of Bacteroidota bacterium. Lineage (GTDB taxonomy): Bacteria > Bacteroidota > Ignavibacteria > UBA10030 > CAVZMI01 > CAVZMI01. The sequence continues at coordinate 109,618 of JBEKIL010000011.1, forward strand.
AAGATCTTCAATACGGATTAATTGACCATAAGTTCTACTCGGACGGATCCGGAGCACCCTTTCTCTATCTGAAAGGGGGAGGGAGCTTGTATCCGGCAACTCACGAGACCGTCGACAAGGGATGGCACTACCTCTATCAGGATGGAAAATCGGTGTTTAAAATTGCAGTGGTCGGAATGGCCGACGTCTCAGAAGAAATCCTTAAGCGAAACAAACTCACCGGCGCCGATATTGACTGGCTGGTTCCCCATCAGGCTAATATGCGGATTCTAACGGCAACGGCCGAGCGGATGGGACTCGAAATGTCAAAAGTGATGGTCAATATCGACCGTTACGGAAATACCACCGCCGCCACAATTCCTCTCTGTCTGTCAGAATGGTGGCAAAATGGGAAATTGCGGAAAGGACAGCGAATAATTATCTCAAGTTTCGGTGCAGGGTGGACTTGGGGTGCCGCTCTTCTTCGATGGTCTCTTGACCTGAAACAATAAGGTACAATTAATGGGTGTCGTAGCATTTGTGTATCCGGGGCAGGGCTCCCAGTACGTAGGAATGGGAAAAGATCTCTATGAGCAAAACCCGCTCGCAAAAGAACTTTTTCAAAAAGCCGATGATATGCTCGGTATTTCATTAAGCTCGATTTGTTTTAACGGACCGGAAGAAGAGTTACGACGGACAAAAAATACTCAACCGGCGATCTTTTTACATAGCGTAATTCTGACAAAGCTTCTGCGATACCGTCCTGCGATGGTGGCGGGACATTCGCTTGGTGAGTATTCAGCACTGGTGTGCTCCGGAGCGATTTCATTCGAAGATGGTCTGAAGCTCGTCCGTTTGCGAGGCGAGTTGATGCAACGTGCCGGCGAGGAACACCCGGGAACAATGGCTGCGATTATCGGACTCGAAGGATATGTAATCGAAGATATATGCCGGGAAGCAAGCATGGCAGGAATTGTACAACCTGCAAATTTTAATTCGCCGGGACAGGTTGTTGTTTCAGGGTCAATACCTGGTGTACGAAAATCGATGGAACTGGCAAAGGCACGCGGTGCAAAAATCACGAAAGAGCTGGTCGTCAGCGGTGCATTTCATTCACAGCTGATGCAGAGCGCAGGCGATGGACTAAGAAAAACGCTCGCGACGATAAATATTTTTGATATTGAAATTCCTGTCTATGCAAATGTAACAGCACAACCGGTGAAAGCAGCAGAAGAAATACGCGATCTTCTCTACCGTCAATTACTCAATCCGGTGCGGTGGGAAGAATCGATTCGTTCAATGGTCAAAAATGGAGCAACACGATTCATCGAGGTCGGACCTGGAAAAGTGCTTCAGGGATTGGTAAAACGAATCAGCCCGGCTGTCGAAATATCAGGAATTGATACATTTCAAGAGTATCAAGCAGCGAAAGGATAGACAGCTTTTTCATCAGTTATTCTCGGTTATGTCGGAAATCATATGTAGATATTATCGGAGTAATAAAAAAAGACTTGCAAAAGAACTTGCATATCTTAATATTCAAAGATACAAGACCGGCAGGTCGGATTATAGGTCACTTGATAGCTTAGATAACAAGATAAGAGTGGGATTAGAATATGGGAGTATTTCAGAATAAAATTGTGCTCGTTACGGGTGGCGCTCGCGGCATCGGGAAAGCGATCTCATTGGCATTTGCAGCCGAAGGCGCACATATTGCATTTACAGATATCGTGCTCGGCGATGCCGCAGATATAACGTTGCAGGAAATCCGCTCAAAAGAAGTTAAAGCCCTTGCGCTTCAATCGGATGTAAGGGATTATGCATCAACGCAACAGGCAGTCGACATTGTGGTAAAAGAATTTCAACGGATCGATGTTTTAATAAACAATGCCGGCATCACACGCGATAATCTGCTGGTTCGTATGTCGGAGGACGATTGGGATGCGGTGATCGGAACAAACCTGAAGGGAGTATTTAACTACTGCAAAGCTGTTGCCCGGCAGATGATCGGACAGCGTGAAGGTAAGATCATAAACATTTCTTCAATTGCCGGCGTTGTCGGAAACGCGGGACAGGTGAATTATTCAGCCTCGAAAGCCGGTGTAATCGGTATTACAAAAACACTGGCAAAAGAACTGGCGTCGCGGAATATTCAGGTCAATGCTGTCGCGCCCGGTGTCATTGAGACCGATATGACGAGAAAATTAACACCGCAACAGCGTGAGACACTGCTCGCTCCGGTTCCGATGAAACGAATGGCCCAGCCTGAAGAAGTCGCCAGCGTTGTGCTCTTTCTTGCCTCACCGGCGGCAAGTTATATTACAGGACAAGTAGTTTGTGTCGATGGCGGTCTGGTAATGTAAAGTACTTTAGACCGTCACTAATTATCATAGATCATGTTAAATAACTATCAATCACCTCGAAGGAGATTTACTAATGGCCGATGTTGAAGCAAAAGTGAAGGAAATTATAGTTAACAAGCTTGGTGTCGATGAAGCTCAGGTGACATTGCAGGCTTCGTTTACGAATGATCTGGGGGCGGATTCGCTCGATACAGTTGAACTGGTCATGGAATTCGAGAAATCATTCAATCTACAGATACCCGACGAAGATGCAGAAAAAATCGCTACTGTCGGTGATGCTGTCAATTACCTAAAAGGGAAAGTTGCATAATTTCCTTTGTGGTTTTTTCCTTTTTTCATAGAGTGAGGGTGCGGTACTACAACATAATGGGGACTTTCAAATGAACAAACGCCAGGTTGTTGTCACAGGAATGGGTACATTAACACCTATAGGACTCAATGTTCGAGAGTTCTGGAAGAATCTTCTTGCAGGAGCCAGTGGTGCCGCCCCCATCACGTATTTTGATCCCTCAATCTTTGATACGCACTTTGCATGCGAACTGAAAGGATTTAAAGCGTCGGATTACCTCGATCGTAAATCCGTACAACGAATAGATCCTTTTACCCAGTATGCAATGATCGCAACCGACATGGCAATTATTGATGCCGGTCTTAAGCTCGACACGCTCGACCGTGATCGTATCGGGGTCATATATGGATCGGGTATCGGCGGAATGATTACCTTCGATGCTCAATTCAGAAATTTCATAGCAGGCGGGCCCGGCCGTATCAGTCCGTTCTTCATCCCGATGTTAATTCCTGACATCGCGTGCGGCATTATTTCGATCAAATATGGTTTGAAAGGTCCTAACTATGCGACCGTCTCAGCATGCGCGACGTCATCGCATGCAATCGGTGATGCACTTCGAACCATCCAATATGGAGATGCCGATATTATCGTGTGCGGAGGAGCAGAAGCTCCCATCACACCGATGGGACTCGGCGGTTTCAATCAGATGAAAGCCCTTTCAACACGGAATGATGCTCCTGAAAAAGCAAGCCGTCCGTTTGATAAGAAACGCGACGGGTTCGTAATGGGAGAGGGTGCCGGCACAATCATTCTTGAAGAACTAGGTCATGCCAGAGCGCGCGGTGCACGGATCTATGCCGAGCTGGCTGGAATTGGATTTACTGCCGATGCACATCACATGACTGCTCCTGCTCCCGGAGGTGAAGGGGCGGTACGATCCATGTGCGCGTCACTTCGTGATGCCGGAGTCGAACCATCCGCCGTCGATTATATCAACGTTCATGGTACTTCTACACCACCGGGCGATATTAGTGAGACCGCCGCTATTAAAACTGCCTTCGGTGATTACGCACGGGCACTCAATGTAAGCTCGACAAAATCGATGACCGGCCATCTCCTTGGTGCGGCAGGAGCCGTGGAAGCAATAGCATCTATTCTTGCAGTAGTCAATGACGAAGTCCCACCGACAATAAATTATGAATTTCCCGATCCGGAATGTGATCTGAACTATACTCCCAATGTTCCTGTAAAACGCACTGTGAATGTCGCCTTGAGCAATACGTTTGGATTTGGCGGACATAATGCAACACTCTTGTTCAAGAAATATCGGGAATAAATTCTTTATGAATTTGCTGCAAAAAATCATCGCATGGTTGAAAACTCCCGAACCAGGTGGTGCAAATCCATTATTTGATGATGAACGCTTTAAGACGTTCGATTTCGAAAACTTCCAGAAAATCATCGGCTACAGGATTCGGAATGAAAAACTGTTCCTCGAAGCACTCCTTCATCGTTCGTTTCTTCAGTACCAGGTTAAACCACATCAGCGGGTATCTAATGAACGGCTTGAGTTTCTCGGCGACTCGATCCTTGATCTTATCGTCGGAAAATATTTATTCGACCGATATCAGAATGCCGAGGAAGGGGAACTGACGAAAATTCGATCACGCCTCGTCAATAGAAAAGCACTCGTAGTATATGCCCGGGAACTGGAATTGAATAAGTATATGTTTATGAGCACGAGTGCCGAACAGGCTGTTGAGAAGGGAAATGATTCCATTCTGGCCGATGCCTACGAGGCAATTATTGCTGCAATTTATCTCGACAGCTCTTTCGAAGAAGCCCGGAAGTTTGTTGAGAGACAGGTGCTTGCCGCTGTTAAAAAGGGGGTTCTCAGTACCTCGGATGACAATTATAAAAGCATGCTGCTTGAATATGCCCAGGGTCACGGGTATGGAATTCCCCGATACGGAATAGTGAAAGAAGAAGGTCCGGATCATGATAGAATTTTTACCGTTGAGGTAACGCTCGCAGAAGAATGCATCGGCCGCGGTTCCGGGCGAAGTAAAAAGGAAGCGGAACAACAGGCAGCCGAACAAGGACTTGAACATATACTTCGCGGTGAATAATCCGTCATCGGTTAAATCCAACAGCCATTGATTTTTTTCGATTTCTATGCCAGAACAACTTCTGTTTGAGAAGAGTAAACCCGGACGAAAAGGGTACACACTTCCGAAACTCGATGTAAAAGAGCAACCATTGGATGTACTGATCCCTCAAGAATTTCTACGGAGACAAGCGGCCGCGCTTCCTGAGATCAGTGAGAGTGAAGTTGTCAGACACTTTGTACGACTCTCAACAATGAATTATCATATTGACAAGGGATTCTATCCGCTTGGGTCCTGCACAATGAAGTATAATCCGAAGGTGAATGAAGTTGCCGCAGGAATGACCTCATTTCGCGATCTTCATCCGTTGCAGCCTGAAAGAACTGTGCAGGGTGCCCTTGAATTAATGTATAATCTTGGTGAATATCTCAAAGAAATTTGTGGGATGAGCGCCATTACGCTGCAACCGGCGGCCGGTGCTCACGGGGAACTGACGGGAATTCTCCTGATTCGTGCATATCATATGAAACAGGGACGACGCAGAACGAAAATTCTTGCACCCGATTCGGCCCATGGTACGAATCCCGCGAGTGCAACAATTGCAGGATATAAAACGGTTAGTGTGAAATCAAATGCCCACGGCACGGTGGACATAGAAGATCTGAAAAAAAATCTGGATGATGATGTTGCCGCTTTGATGCTCACCAATCCGAACACACTGGGAATCTTTGAGAAAGACATCTTCCGGATCAGCACGCTCGTTCATGATGTCGGAGCATTACTGTACATGGATGGTGCAAATCTGAATGCGCTCATCGGCATTGTACGCCCGGGTGATATCGGTTTTGATTGCATGCATCTCAACCTGCATAAAACTTTTTCGACACCGCACGGCGGCGGGGGCCCCGGCTCCGGTCCAGTTGCGGTTAACGATCGCCTTGCTCCGTTCCTTCCCGTGCCGATCGTCGAAAAGAAAGAAATATTTTTCGGGATGAACTGGGATCGCCCCGATTCCATAGGAAAAATACATTCATTCACGGGTAATTTCAGCATGATGGTCCGGGCGTACACCTATATTCGGACCCATGGTGCTGAAGGACTTCGTGCCAACTCCGAGAATGCAATTATTAATGCAAATTACCTTCTAAGTAAATTAAACAATGTGTTCGAGGTTCCGTATCGTGAACCGACCATGCACGAGTTCGTTCTCTCTGCCGATCGGCAAAAAGAGAGGGGGGCAAACGCGATGCATATTGCGAAACGACTCCTCGATTACGGTTTTCATGCACCTACGACGTATTTCCCTCTGATTGTTCATGAAGCGCTCATGATCGAACCGACGGAAACCGAGACGAAAGAAACACTGGATGCATTTGCCGACGCCCTGATAAAAATCGATGAGGAGATTACAGAGCACCCGGATGTGGTGGTTTCAGCACCTCACAGTACACCTGTTGGGAAACTTGATGATGCACTTGCTGCACGACAGGTAAATGTACGTTATAAGGAATAGGTGGCGGGGTAAGGCATGCGGGTGGATGACGATGAAAAAATCCGTGAGATATTGAAAACAGCCAGATCCATTGCTGTCGTCGGCGCGTCGCCGAAACCATGGCGTGATAGTAGAAGTATTGCGCGTTTCCTCCTTGAACAGGGATATACGATTTTTCCGGTTAATCCATCCTATACAGAAATCGACAATCAACACTGCTATCCCACATTGCAACACATTCCGGTGTCGATTGACGTCGTTGATGTCTTTCGTCGTCCTGATGAATTATTACCAATTGTAGACGATGCAATTGCAATCCGGGCGCGTGTTCTCTGGTGTCAGCTGGGAGTGGTAAATGAAGAAGCCGCAGAACGTGCAGTAAACGCCGGGATGGATGTCGTTATGGATCACTGTATTGCTATTGAATACCGCCGGCTAATGCGCTGACGATATTCTGCATTAAACGCTAACACCGGTAGGAAGCTTTGGAAAAATTGTAGTGTGGAGACATTAGTGAAATTTCTCAGCATCATATTTTTTTTGTGTATTCCTCTTGGTGCAATCGCAGCATGCGATGACACTCTTGCTGTTGCTAAGTATCCGCCCAATTCTATCATCCGGGGAATTATAATAACGGGGAATAAGAAGACAAAAGACTATATCATTACACGTGAAATGGCGCTCCATATCGGAGACACTGTCACATTCGAAGCGCTTGAATATGATAAGAATCGAATTTTCAGTCTCCGGCTTTTTAATCGCGTTGATATTGAACCCGTTCCGATCGACAGCAACGCTGTTCTCCTCCATATCGATGTCGATGAACGGTGGTATATTTTTCCGATTCCTATTTTAGGAATCAAGGATAGAGAGTGGTCGAGATTGTACTACGGACTGGCTGTTCTCCATGATAATTTTCTAGGTGAAAATCAGAAATTGTATGGAGCATTTGTACTGGGATATGATCCCTTTGCTCAGGTGACGTATAAAAATCCCCGCTTCGACTCTGACGGAGACGCTTTTCTCACAGTCCAGGCTGCTGTCGCACAAGTGAGAAATAAAAGTCTGCAGGCGCAGCTACTTGGACAGGAATTTGATGAGCGACAATATGTAGCCGAATGCCAGATAGGAAGGCGGTTTGGTAATTCATCGGCGTTATGGTTCCAACTGTCATATGCGACAGTAAACGTTACGGCCCCGGGCGAGGGACGAACGATTTCACCCGATGGGACAGATAGATATTTTGCTATTCAGCTTGGCGGTTTCTACGATACCCGAGATCTTACAGAATATCCACGGATGGGATCATATCTTGAGGTTGACATTATTAAAAAAGGACTCGGGTCAGTGATTGATTATTGGCGGATGAATGCAGATGTACGCAGGTTTTTCCCGATTTACCTTGATGAATCGGGACCATTTGCATCGTTGGGATTGAGGGGATTCATCAATATCGCTGCCGGCGGGACAGTACCTCTGTATGATCATAAATATTTCGGATATGAAGAACGAATCCGCGGACATTTTAAAGATATTATGGAAGGAGAATCGATCCTCGGAGGAACGGCCGAAATCCATGTACCAATACTGAATCCGATTTTTTTCAAAGTTTCGAACGTCCCGATCGCGCAATTTGCCACATGGCGGTTTGGTATTGTCGCAGCCGTGTTCGCGGATGCAGGTCAGGTCTGGTATCATGGATCGCCTATTGCCCTTCCACGATTCACCAGGGGATACGGCGGTGGGATTCACCTGCTTCTTCCCTACAGCATAATTTTCAGGTCGGAAATCGGATTCGATGAACACGGACAATCACAATTTATCTTCGACCTTGGAGCAGCTTTGTAACATGGATCTCTTTTATGCCGTCCCGGCAGATTGCTCAATCACAACGGTCATCCTTCGGGCTGATGAATTTCATCATTGTATCCGTGTGTTGCGAAAACGAATCGGCGACGAAGTAATGGTGACGGATGGAGCGGGGAATTTGTACAGGACAACCATCGCCCAAATTGAAAACGATTTTGCTGTTGCTCGCGTCGTTGATGTTCAGAAAAATTATCACGAGTCATCACTCCGTGTAACTCTGGCCATCGGCTTGCTGAAGAATCCGTCGCGAATGGAATTTGCCGTCGAAAAATGTACCGAGATCGGTGTCGAGACTTTTATTCCTCTTCACACATCACGGGTCATTTCCCGTAAGGTGAAAATCAACAGGTGGAACAATATCGTCCTTGCCGCGATGAAACAATCGTGCCGCACAATCCTTCCTTCCGTTTCATTAATACAGCAGTTTGGAGCAATGCTCACGGCGTCCTCTCATTTCGGAGTGAAACTTATCGCTTACGAAGCTGTCGAAAATTCGACGAATATTCTCTCCGTTATGAATAAAAACGCCGGTGCCTCATCTGCGATTGTTTGTATCGGACCGGAAGGAGGATTTACCGAAGAAGAAATCCGGCAGGCAATGGCGGCGGGATTCGTTCCTGTGTCGCTCGGTCAGCGGCGGTTGCGTAGTGAAACAGCCGCGGTTGTAGCGGCAAGCCTGATTCTTTCATCAACCCACTTAGGGTCCCGACGTTAGAGAAACAGAGAATATGAAAATGGCTATCAAGCACGGAGGTTGTCGGCCTGTAAAGAGACAGAATTACAATGGCAAAATTTTTATTGGATGAACACCTTACCGGCTTGTGCCAGAATTTCCCGGCTCATTTTCTCGCATGTCCGCTGGAGTGATTCCGCTTCTTTCGATGTCCAACCGACAAACTCCACATCTTTGATCGTACCAATGTTGATGCGGACATTCAGCGCTGCACCGTCACATGCTGCCTGGAGCATAAGTGCTGAAACACCGGCATCTCCGACGGCACTTGTAGTTCCTTTGGTTGCTACAATTTTTGTCAGTGCCAATGCGTCGATACAATGCCGCATTATGGTTAATGGAAGAAGAGCAGCCTCTTTCGTTGCGGCCTGAACCGCCGCTGAACGGAGAGCCTTCTGCTGGTCATTCTCTTTCGGCAGATTCATTGCTTCCATGACTTTTGTGAAAGCGTCCGAATCTTTGTCTAAGAGCTCTGTAAATTTTGCCCGCAGGATTTCGGCCTGTTCAAGAACTTTTTGCATTTCCGCTTCGACGGCTTCGTACTTTTTCTTTCCGATCGTCAATGAGCAGACCATTGAGGTGAGAGCCGCACCAAGTGCGCCGGCGAGCGCAGCAACACTTCCGCCGCCCGGGGCAGGTGAATTCGATGAAAGTTCATCGAGAAATTGTGTTATTCGTTGTTCTGTCAGCATAGTTTATTGTGTGTTTAATAGTGGATGTGGGTTTATCTTTATAATAAAAATTCGATGATCTTTTTTTGTGGATCAAACCGTTCAAGCTGGCTCAATCCAAGTCGTTTGATTGCTAAATCGATTAATTGATCCTCCTGAAATAGTTTGCCCTGTGAATAAAACTGTCCGGCGAGCATCAGGGCAGCCTTTGGTGTTAATCCAACGATTTCACTTCCATTGGTATGTATACCCAGTTTTTGTGCATGCCTTGATACTTCTTCGAAGGCGACATGAGGAGGGGTGATTTCATAATTTGTAAGATTAATCGATACCTGTGCAACGTTACATTTTTCGAGAAAGACTCCGATTGCTTTTACTGATTTTAATGATCCTGGAATATTAACGGTTTTTCCATGTGCATCTTTCACAACTTGACCATTCTCATCTTTTAACGGACGCCCGCTCTCACGGATCCTTAATGCAATTTCGTGAGCATAACTCTGAATGTTTGTGTTGAGATTGACGTTGTATGCAATTAAAAAAGTCCGTGCACCGGTCACAGTCGCACCCGATTTCGGATTGAATTGTGCCTCACCAAAATCCGGTTTCCAATTCGGGTCACGGAGTTTTTCGGGAAGTCCTTCATATTCTCCCTTGCGTACGGTTGCGAGGTTTTTCCGTTCGGGAATCCTGGCGGCTTCCTCATATAGATACACCGGAATATCCAATTTCTTTGCCACACTTTCACCATAGCTGTTTGCAAGTTCTACACAATCGCGCATCGTCAAACCACTGATAGGAATAAATGGCACGACGTCGGCGGCTCCCAGCCGTGGATGTTCACCTTTATGTGTCCTCATATCGATCCGTTCTGCAGCAACTTTTGTAGCCTGAAATGCCGCCTCGACAATACCTTCAGGGTTGCCAATGAAAGTCACGACTGTCCGGTTATAATCGGCATTCGGTTCGAGATTGAGTAACTTGACCCCGGGGACACGGCGGATTGCATCAGCGATTGCATTGATGGTATCGGCATTCTGTCCTTCACTAAAATTAGGGACACATTCGACTATTTGTTTTATAGCCATCAGAATTCAAGTATAGTGCCGTTTTTAATTACTCTCCACACATGATTGACGCCGAAAAAATATGAAATGTACAGGTAGTGAGGAATATCAAGAATTATTATATCGGCTTTTTTGCCAACCTCAATACTTCCGAGGCGGTCCGAGACTCCGATCGCGGCTGCCGCATTCAGTGTCGATGCGGTTATAGCTTCCTCCGGCGTCATTCGCATGTGAGTACAGGCAATCGTCATCATGAGGGGCATTGAAAACGACATACAGGAGTCCGGATTAAAATCACTGGCAAGTGCAACAGGGATTCCGGCATCGATTAGTGCACGCGCAGGCGCGTATGAACGGTTGAGAAAAAAAGATACGCCAGGCAGGAGTACTGCGATCGTCCGTGATGATTGCAATGCTTTGATTCCTCTTTCGGAAACATGTTCGAGATGATCGACCGAAACAGCATTTAACTCTACGCCAAGTTCTGTCCCACCGGTGTTCGTCAATTTCTCGGCGTGGATTTTCATCTGCATTCCATGGTTCTTTGCAACCGTAAGAATTTCACGGGTTTCTTCTACCGAGAAAAATCCGCGCTCACATACGACATCGCAATAACGGGCCAATTTTCTCTTCCCGACGTATGGGATCATTTTTTCTGTGATTGACCGGATATAACCTGCCCTGTCTTCTCGATATTCCGGAGGAACAGCATGAGCCGGTAGGAATGTCGGAACAACATCGACGTAGTGTTCTTTTTGCACATCCTGAATTGCTTCGAGCATCGTGATTTCACTTTCCATGTTCAGACCGTACCCAGTTTTGATTTCAACTGTTGTCGTTCCATGACGTAACATCGCGTCGAGATGACGATCGGTAGCCCGCTTAAGATCCTTTCGGGTGGTGGACCGTACCGATTTCACCGTACTTAAAATCCCTCCTTCTTGATCGTCGATTTCCTGGTCTGAAGCTCCCCGGCTCCGAAGTGCAAATTCATGGTGGCGGCCGTCGACAAAACAGGCATGGGTATGAGCATCGACAAAGCCGGGGACAGCGATTCGTCCGTCGGCATCGAGTGTATCAATTGTGTCGCCTGTTTCTCTGGAAAGCACACCTGATGGACCGATACGTTCGATATTTCCATCAATGATACGCACCGTAGCATTCTCGATCACACCAATATCCTGCATATCGGCGCCTGTTTTCACAGCGGCTCCATTGGATGCAACGGTGATGAGTTGTCCGATATTTGTAATAAGCAAATTCATCAAGTTATTGCTGGATAGCCTAAAAAAAAGATATTGCAGAACACATCAAAAGTAAGATACAAAAGAGAAATAGCATCTGCAAGATAAAGTGACATAGGGATGGAATAGCTTGCTTCTCTACCTCATTTATTATATTTTTGCATTATCAACACTTACATCTCTAGTTCGTAATATTCTCACTTCATAAAGGGATCTTTTATGAAAAACTCCGCTGTGTATCTTATCGTACTAGTGATCGTTCTTCTCTTTTCATCAACCGTGGTTAATGCACAAACACCGACAATGAAAATCGGAGGGTATGTCCAGAACTGGCTGATTTTGAGGGAAGGAACAGAGGGGATAGCCAACGCGCCTGCACTCTATACGTCGGGATTTCGAATTCGACGCGCACGATTGGGTTTTAAGGGCGATATTTCTGAAATGTTCAACTACAACGTTCTCTTGGAATTTGCCGGTTCTCAAAATATCCTCTTGGATTTTGCATCGACGGTAAAAATTGATCCTGCATTCAATATCACTGTTGGACAATTCATTGCACCGACACAGATGTACGAGACATCGACAATTTCGAGTGCCAACACTGAATGTCTTGAAATCTCCGATATTGCTTCCACGATTTACACGACGATGAATCTAGATTCATACCGGGATGTAGGACTCATGGCCTCGGGGAATATTGATATGGTTAAATATGGTGCATATTTTGGAAACGGAAGAGGGCGGTTTAATTACGCCAGCAGAACCGGTATCATCTCAAGAAAATTCGGTGATGGACTAATCGGAGGACGCATCGATATCGAGCCATTGAAAAATATTATTGTCGGTGGCCATTATGCCAGGAATAATCAAGAAAGTGTGGACAGTACAAGTTCTGGTTTGAGCAGTAAAAAATTGGATCGTCAAACATTTTCAGCCTTAGTTAATGTGAGCGATGCATCCGGGATGTTGATTCGAGCTGAATATGCCGGCGGGAAGAATAAGGATAATCCGGCAAAGGAAAGCAGTTTCAAAGGATATTATATCCTGTTCGGTTATAAATTTAATCCGCAAATTCAAGGCGTTCTCAGATACGAATGGATGGAAGTAAAAACCGGAGGTTTGGTTACAGGGGAGCATCAGACACTTGTCCTCGGCGGAACATATTTCTTTATGAAGGAAGAAAAAGAAATTGCCAAACTGCAACTAAATTATTTTGCACGTACGGAGACTTCACCGACTCCATCAGTGGATAACGACCTGTTATTGTTGGGACTTCAAATTAAATTCTGAAGTATTGGTTTTTATTCGACACAGACGAGGGAGGATTTGGAGAGAAGAGGTAATTTGTGCGGCGGCATGTTTTGCGCCGCGCAGTTTTTTAAAGGACTTTGACGACGACCAGTGTCATGTCATCATGCTGCGCCGATCCGTTGCTGAACTGCCTGACGCACTCGGAAACGCGGTTCATAATTTGTCGGGCGCTTATACCCGAGAGGTCGGTTTGTTTAATACATTGTTCAAGTCGTTCGTTACCAAACAATTCCTTCTGTTGATTCATCGTTTCTGTTATCCCGTCGGTCAGGAGAAAAACAATATCACCGCTATGCAGCTGAATATTTCTTTCCTCATAGGCGCTGTCTTCTTTCATTCCGAGTGGAAATGTGATTCCAACAGAATTCAGATGTTCGACGCCCTTTGACGAATACAGCATCGGTTTTGTTTGTCCCGCATTTGCAAAACATAGCGTTTGGTCAGAGAGGTTGAGAACGGTAAGAAGAAAAGAAACGAAATGGCCCCGCTTTGTATGCGTATAAATGGAGCGATTCAATCGTGTAAGGATTTCTGCAGGTGAATCCGATTGTTTCGCTTCGCTTGTATATGCGCCGCTGGTAAATACAACCGACATTGCCGCCTGCATTCCTTTTCCCGAGACATCGACGATTGATATTCCAAATCTTTCATTACTCCCGCCGACAAACGTATAATCGTAATAGTCACCACCCACCTCCTGGGCAGGAAGCGACATGCCTGCAATATCGTATCCCGGTAACGATGGCTCCGTTTTTGGCATCAGTGAAATTTGAACATCGTGGGCTAATGTGAGTTCGGTCTGAAGAGATTCTTTCGCCTCGCGTTCGAGAGAGACCACCCAGGCAAGAAGATTGACCGCACCAAGTATCAATCCGCCGACGATTACCACCATCATCAATCCGCTGCCGATGTGAAAAAATGCGGCGATTACTCCCAGCGTAATAAGTGTATATGAAATCACAACAAGCCGTTTCCGGTCTTCCGGGATATCGGTGTAGATTTCATCGCTCCATAAAAGCGAGAATGCCAGAGCATCCCAGAGCCGGATATGTTCAGTAGAGAGTTCTATTTTCTGACGCGAAATTTGCTTTCGTTGTGCAATGGCATATTTCAATCGATCCCATGTAAGATAAAGAAAGCCGGCGATGATCAGGTCGCCCGCAAAACGAGTCCAATTACCGTGAATTCCCTCTCCAAATGCTGAAATAAGCTCGATGACAATGATGATCTTGAGTGCGAGAAAGATGATTTTTTTGAATTGAACAGGGTCAATCATAACAGATAGTATCGTTGTTGTACATTTCGATTAACATTCTTATATCTACCCTATGTACGTGCAATGAGAAAGAAATGTTGCTTTTTCTGGGGATGCGGATTAATCTATGTTGCCTCTTATCTGTTCAATATTGGTATATGAATATTCCATCTTCGAGCATTTTCATTTGACTGTCGATATCCCGCGTAGACACGACGTAAAAATTTTCCTGCAAGGTTGCTTTTGAAATGTTTCTTCGCGCACGCCTGCAATGTCTCATACTCTTTTCGAATGCACGGTAGCATTTCCAGTCGAGGGCTGTTTTTCCTCCACTGTCGTAGAATATTCCCCTGCAATTGAGTCGTATTTCGCGGGGTGCGATTTTTGGAGTTTTTATTGTGATATCGAAGGAGCTATTCCTGCTTCAATCCATATTGTTGAATTTTTGTGTAAAGAGTTTTCAAGCTGATCTCAAGAATCTTGGCGGCGGATGTTTTATTCCAATTCTGTGCTTTCAGGACTTTTTCAATATGGAGACGCTGGATATGCTCTAGCGACACCGAGGTACCTACAATTTCGCTCTGTTCTTTTTCCACCGGAGATGATGGTCCGAGTGAAAGATCGGCAGGATCAATGACAGTCCCCCTTGAAAGGATTGCTGCCCGTTCAATCACATTTTCAAGTTCACGAATATTCCCGGGCCAATCATAATGCATAAGTAGATCAATTGCTTCCAGGTTGATTGTTTTCTTTGTTTTCGAGCGCAATTTTGACTGCAGGAAAAACTGAACAATATCGGGAATGTCCTCTTTACGCTCGCGAAGCAGCGGGATAGTAATGGTAATGACATTCAAGCGGTACAGAAGATCTTCGCGAAATCGTCCAAGTTTCACTTCTTCACGGAGATCTTTATTTGTCGCCGAAATGATCCGAACATCGGCTCGTAATGTCGCGTTCCCGCCGACACGGCGGAATTCACCCGACTGAATAAACCGCAGCAGTTTTGGCTGGATGATCGGACTGACATCGCCGACTTCATCAAGGAAAAGCGTTCCTCCATTGGCAAGTTCAACGAGCCCTTGTTTTTGTTGATGGGCATCGGTGAATGCTCCTTTTTCGTGCCCAAAGAGTTCGCTCTCGATTAAAGTATCGGGAATCGATGCGCAGTTCACTATCACAAATTGTTTCTCTTTTCTATTGCTGTTTTTATAGACAAAGTGGGCAAGGAGTTCTTTCCCTGTTCCGCTTCCACCTTGAATCAGTACGGTTGATTCTGTTGGAGCAACACGGCCCGCGATGCGTATAACTTCCTTGAGCGCATTGCTTTTCCCGATGATGTCGCTCGGCCCCACAACTCTGCTTAACTCCTCTTTCATCGTTCTATTTTCGATCAGAAGCTGTTTTTTCTCGTATGCACGTTCGACGGTTGTCAATAACTCCGGCGTCGAATGCGGTTTTGCAATGAAATCATATGCCCCGAGTTTCATACATTCGACCGCCAGTTTCAACTCCGTCACGCCGGTGAGCATAATCACCTGAGCGTCCGGCATGTGTTCCCGGAGATATTTGAGGACCTCTACACCGTCTACCTTTGGCATACGAATATCAAGGAGTATTACATCAAAAAGGTTCTGCTGGAGTAGATTGATAGCTTCGACGCCATCTACCGCTGTTGCGACAGGATATCCTTCTTCGGAAAGGAGCGACATGATGACTTCCCGGAACGCCTCTTCGTCATCAACAGCAAGAACACGACACTGTGAATGGTCCATAGTTTAATCCCCGATTGGAATAGCAAATGTAAATGTGGTACCCTGACCTACAACAGATTCGACCAAGATTTTCCCTTCGTGGGCTTCAACAATACTCTTGCAGATTGCCAGCCCAAGTCCGGTTCCTTTGTGTTGTGAAAGGCGGCCGGTTTTTGTTTGTTTGTATTTATCGAATACAAGATACAGCTCTTCCGGACCGATTCCTTCCCCGGTGTCGGCCACAGAAACACTTACGGCTCGAAGATGTTGCTGGAGATCGTCGACGATTTCGGTCTCCTGCGAACGTACTGTAATGCTACCTCCTTCTTTTGTAAATTTAATGGCATTGGTCAGGAGGTTCATAAGCACTTGATCGATCCGGCGGGCATCCATTGTAATTTTGGGAAGGGATTTATCCGGGACACATTCGAGTGTGATATCTTTCTTTCTTGCCAGCGGCTGCATGCGTTGGCAGGCAGTTTGTAGAAGCGTATACATTTCGGACGGTGCTTTTGTCAATTGAATGTTTCCGGATTCAAACCGTGACAGATCCAGCAAATCGTTTACCAGATCGAGCATTTTATTACTTGCATCAATGGCCAGATTAAGTACTTCATCTTGTGCCGTAGATAAATTATCCTCACTGAGGGCGTATTCAATAAGACCCTTCATTGCTCCCAGTGGTCCCCGAAGGTCATGCACCAGCATGGAAGTAAAATCAGCTTTATATCTTTCGAGCTGTTGCTCTGCCTCTTTGCTCTGAAGGATCGCTTTGACTCGGACGAGCAGTTCTTCCATGTTGATAGGTTTGGTGAGATATTCCTCTGCTCCCAGCTGGAATCCTTTTTCGATATCGCCCGGATCACGGCGTTCTGCGGTCAGCAAGATCACAGGTATCTGTTTTGTTTGCGGAAGCGCTTTTAATCGTGTTAACGTTTCATATCCGTCCATTTCCGGCATGCGGATATCAAGAATGATCAGGTTTGGGTGATCGGAGACGGCTTTTACCAGACATTCCTTACCGCTCCCGGCTGTGATTACGATATAATCGTAATCTGAAAGAAATGCTTCCAGAAGATCAACATTATCCGGAGTGTCGTCAACAACCAAAATCATTTGTAGTATGTCAGGCATATGTGTTGTATTCCCGGATGGTTCTTTTGTTCACGTCAAAATTATTCTTATTCAAATGTGCTCTTTTCTGATTTCGAGAAAATACTATTCATGTTCTATTTTTTTTCTGCTGTTTCTGGCTGCGCTGATTGCTCGAATGAGGAATGGGCCTGCTCGATCGGGATGAGCGGGAATGAGAACGTGAACGTCGATCCGTGCCCAATAACACTCTCGACGGTGATGTCGCCCCCCATCATCCGGGCAAATTTCCGAGAAATTGCCAGACCAAGTCCTGTTCCCCCGTATTTTCGAGTTGTACTGCTGTCAGCCTGCTCAAATTCTATGAATATTTTTTCAATATTCTTCTCTTCGATTCCAATACCGCTGTCCTGAACCTGGATAACGATGGTACCGTCATGCCGGAATCCACGCAGAACAACCTCGCCCTGTTGAGTAAATTTTGCCGCATTACTGAGGAGATTGAGAAGTACTTGTCGTAACTTTGTCGAATCGGCCCGGATCAATGGAAACGTTTCATGGACTTCTTCGCGCAGTGTGACCGGTTTATCGCCAATGATAGGTTCTATTGTCGTTATGCTTGCGTTAATGATATCGTTGAGTGAGCAGGTTTCGAGCACAATCTCCATTCGTCCGGCTTCAATCTTCGAGATATCAAGCACGTCATTTATCATCTGCAGCAAGTGACGGGCATTCCGCAGAACCTTTCCGAGCGAATCCTGCTGCCGTGAACTAAGCGGCTCCTTTTTACTCTTCATGAGCAGATCTGAAAATCCTATAATTGAGTTCAACGGTGTTCGCAGCTCGTGTGACATATTTGCCAGGAAGGCGGCTTTCACCTTATTGGCACGCTCGAGCTCTTCATTTGTTGTCGTTAATTGCCGGAATAATCTAACACGTGCAATCACGCCTGCAATTTGATGGGCGATGTTTTGCGCGAGATCGATTTCGTCACCGGTAATCCGGCGGTGTGAATTGTAAATTGCAAAGAGTAATCCGGTAACTTTATCCTCTGTTGTCAGAGGTGCCGAAAGAATCGACCGTGGCGTCTGTTCTATATCAATTGCCATGCTTGCCGGTTCCTGTTCTTTAACATTCTCGATGAAGATCGGCCTGCGTGTGAGAAATACTTGTTGAACAAGAGGCAATGATGTAACTGCAAACCGTGCTTTTTCGATCTCTTCCCGCTTGTAACCGAGTCCTACCTGACCCTCGATAGAATTGCTGCTTTCGTTGTAGAAGAATAGGCTGCCGCGGTCGGCTTTGAGAATCTTACAAAACTCCTTCATTGATGTATCAAGCACGGTATTTATATCCAGGGCCGACGCGGTCAATTGAGAAATGCGGTTCAATGTCTCCTGGATCCCGGCGCGGCGTTGTTCTTCGGAGTATAGCCGTGCGTTTTCTATTGCTACACCGAGCTGCTGGCAAATTTCTATCAATAGCTCTATTACATCCTGTGAGAACGGCTCATAGGTTGCACGTGTAACGTTGAGAACACCGACGACGCTGTTATGATGGACAATCGGAAATGCGCCGAAAGTGTAGCGTGGGAAACGTGAAAACCACGGATCAAGCTGCAATGATTCAGGCGCGTGGGTGTCGTTAATAATCACGGGCACCCCGAGTGCAGCCCTGCCGTGAATCGTATCATGGAGATCGATCGTCAGAATCCGTTCTCCAACTTTTTCGACACCCGGGTATGTCACCGCAAGTTCCAGATAATCTTCTTTACGGAGATAGACACGGCCGACCATGAAACCGACGTATTTAAGAATTGCCTGCAGACTGCTTTCAAGCAGTTCGGCCAGATCAAGCGTACTGCTGAGGACAGTTGTGATTGTGTTGAGCGTTTGCAGACGATTGTTTGCTGCGCTCAGGCGCTCGGCCTGCGCACGTGCCTGTTCCTCCAGCCGTCTCCGGATGATGCCGTTTGCAAGTTCGTAGGCCAGGATTTTGACGATTTGAAATTCATTGTCGAGTAATTCCCGCGGACGCGTAGAGAGTAATTGAAGCACTCCAATTAATTCGCGAGCCGTGAAAAGCGGTGTACTGATCATTGTCTTGAGATTATCCCGTCCGACTATATCCTCCGCATAATGACGAAGAGATGAATTCGCGAGATCGTCGATGATGATCGTTTCTTGATAATGGGCGGTGTGTGCGGCAACGTTTTTTTCATCCGGACCGACTGTCAGAGTCTGGAACTGTTCAATGACGTCGTCCGGAAACCCCAATTGATACGCCAGCCGGAGAGTGCGTGTTGTTTCGTCATATATCATGATGTTCCCGGCAGACATATCAAGAAGCTGCGAAATAGCATTAACTGATTGTTCACAGAGGTCGTCGATGGTTTCGGCCGAGTTGATGAGATGGGAAATCTCGAGAAGAACCGAACGCTGTTCTTCGGTTTGCTTAAGCTCGCTGATATCTTTTGCATTGGCAACGTAACCGATGCGATCGCCTTTATCGTTTCGGAGAGTGGAGACAGTGAGAGAAACCCAGAACCGCGTTTCGTTCTCCCGTATCCACATGCTCTCAAGACTGACAGTATCGGAATTCTCAAGAGAGGCCCGGATGTTGGCGTCATCCGGCAGATATTCCGGAGCAAACAGATTGCTAAATGGCTTTTCAAAAAGATCAACAGGCGAAATACCAGTCAGCTGCCGGGCGGCTCTATTCGCGCTCTGGATCAGCCACCGTGTGTCCAGCGTGACAAGTGCATCCCCCATGGTGTCGAGTATACCGCGCAGATATTTTTCTCTTTCAGATAGTTCTCGCTCAGCCTGTTTCTGGGCCTCAAGGCTACGGGCGACCGCGAGATATCCGATTACGGCTCCGGCTGTATTGCGGAGGGAAGTAACACTTAGAAGGACGGGAATGTGTTTTCCGTCTTTTCGTACATAGGTCCATTCTCGTTCGTCAATTCGGCCATGCGAGGCATATGCACTCAGTACATCGAAACCGATGATCAGTTTTCTGAATTCATGTGATATTTCCTTACCTCTGTTCTGGATTTCCTCCTCGATATGGAACATCTCGGGTGTTTGTTTTCCTATGACTTCATCAGGGGAATAGCCGAGAAGTTCCTGAGCACCCTTATTAAATATGGTGATGATACCGTCGAGATCGGTGGCAATGATTGAGTACTGCAGCGATCCCGACAGTACTGCGGCCATGAAAAGATTGCTTTCCTGGAGTGCCTGTTCACTCCTTTTTATGTTGGTGATATCACGGGCAATGCCGACGAGAGAAATGATTTCATCGTGTTGATTGACAACGGGAGATGTCGAGAGCGAAATGACGTACTCCGATTCATCCCGTCTTCGATTAGTGATTTCGCCGTTCCATCCACCACGGAGTGTGTTCAGATAGATTTCACGTGCGATACCCGGTCGATTCTGAGGAGAAACAAGTCGGGTGACCGGTTTACCGATAAGTTCCTCACGGGAAAAACCGAAAAGTCTGACGGACGCGTCGTTTAAAAATGTGATTTTTCCCGAAACATCAAGCAATGTAATCGCATCGCTTGCGCTGCGGATGGTGTGTTCAAATACAGCAATCTGTTCTTCGGCTCGCTTGATGGTGGTGATATCTTTAACCAGTGCCACCTGTGCGACCACAACGCCCTTTTCGATGACGGGTGCCCCACTGATCAGAGCGACAAATCTAGTCCCATCGCTTCTGAACATTTCGGTTTCGTACACGCTGCTTTGAATGCTGTCGTGAGTGGAAATTTTCTGTTTCAGTTTCTCCTGATACTCGGGAGGGAAAAAATCATACGCCGATTTTCCGATGAGACTTTCACGGGAAATTCCCACCATAGCACACATAGCTTCATTTACATCGATTGTATTATAATTCGAATCGATAACCCAGAGGCCGTCGAGCATTGTGGAGATATAAAAATTGCGGCGTTGAAGCTCACGATTAACCTGAAAAAGTGCCTCCTCCTTTTCGCGGATCTGTGCTATCCTGAAATTCACTTCGTCCTTGCGCTGCTTCAACAATGAACCCATCGTATTGAAATGCTCTGTGAGTTCGCCAATCTCATCACGGCTTGTGACCGGAATTGTCTCGAACGTTCCGTCAACGATAGTCTCTGTGCCCTGTTGAATGTTACGGAGACGTGCGACCATGGCTCGCACTAGAATAATTCCAAGTACGAGAAAAAGGAAGATAATGAGAATATCAATGAACGTCAGAAAAGCCAGCATTTTTGTATGCAGCTCACCCACCCTTTGAATCCGCTCTGTGCTCTGTTGTTGGTGAAGGATCTCGATTATTCGGCATTCCGCACGCATGCGATCGAATAGCACAATATATTCAGCATTCAGATTGTGAATCTCGTGAATGCTCGACGACCTGCCTTTCAATTGCCGGAATATTCTGCTTCGTGTGATTGAAAGATCCAGAGTGTTTTTCAATGTGATAAGACTATCAACATTTTGAAGCAACTCTGGAGAGTCCGAGACTGCTTCGCGAAGTCGATATGAGGTTTCTTTAAAACGGTTTTGTGCATCCCGGAACGATTCAAGAAACTGCTCTTTTCCGGTTCCGTGGAATCCCTTAAGGCTGGATTCCATAATGTCAATTGCGGAATTTAGATTGCTAGTCTTCGAGGAAGTCTGGTATCCTTCTTCGACTAGTCTTCTGGATTCCTTGATGATTACTTCTATCTTTGATGTAATTATCAAAGTTCTTACAATGAAGAAGATTGTAAGAAATACAAATCCTGTAAGAATTTTATGAGATAGACGAAGTCGAAACATTATCATCCCTTCTGTACCATGTAAATCTTACATGCCACCTGTCACTATTTTCGGCACAAACATGTAAAAAATTCAGTCGTAAACAATAATAATTAAATTATGGAGATTCTTAAGCCTAAAGAGATAGAAACAATCTTAAGAATGATATTCAGTGTAATTTTTACATTTTCCTTATTTCTCGATAGAAAAATCAGCTTTAATGGATTCTGCTTGAAGATTTTCTAAGTTATACATACATTTTTAGGATGTTGGATTAAAATGATCAACCTGACATGCGGCCAAAGTACATATGAATGCCATATTACTTGATGGAAATTCCCTGACAATCGAACAGGTTGCTCAGGTTGCCGTACGAAACAATCCAGTAGGACTAACGCCAAAAGCCGTCCGTGCAATCAAAGCTTCACGCCGACTTATTGATTCATGGGTCGAAAAAGAGGCTGTTATCTATGGTGTCACGACCGGGTTCGGTGAATTCAGCAATGTGAAAATAAGCCGTGAAGATATAGAGGCGCTTCAACAAAATCTTGTTGTAAGCCATGCGGCAGGGACGGGCGATCCACTGCCGCCAGAAATTGTAAGGGCGATGATGGTACTGCGGGCGAACGCTCTGGCTAAAGGATATTCAGGGGTTCGTCTCGAAACTGTTCAGACGCTTGTAAAATTCCTGAACCATGGAATCACGCCGGTCATTCCATCACAGGGTTCTGTGGGTTCGAGTGGAGATCTCGTCCAGCTGGCACATCTAGTATTGACAATGATGGGAAAAGGGAAAGTCCTGTATCAGAATGAAGTGATGGATGCGAACCTTGCCCTGCGGAAGACTGATTTACAGCCGGTAAGATTGATGGCGAAAGAAGGTCTTGCACTGATTAACGGTACACAGATGATGACAGGTTATGCGGCAATAGCTATCCATGAAACGAAGATCCTTGCCAAGCACGCAGACATTGCTGCAGCTCTGAGTATCGATGCGCTCAAGGGAGCCGATCGCTCATACGATGAGCGGATCCACAGGCTCCGTCCTTACCCGGGACAGATTAGTGTCGCATCGAATATTCGAAAGTTGATGAAGGGCAGCGAAATACGTGAATCGCATCTGCATCATCACGACAAGATCCAGGATGCATATTCACTTCGATGTATTCCCCAGGTTCACGGCGCGTCACACGATGCGATTGACTATATCTATAATATTGTGGCGGTTGAGATTAACGCGGCCACCGATAATCCTCTTATTTTTTCAAAAGAAAAAGATTATCTTGAAGGAGGGAATTTCCACGGCCAACCGATTGCGCTGGCCATGGATTTCCTCGGTATTGCTCTTGCTGAATTGGCAAATATCTCGGAGCGGCGGATTGAGCGGATGGTTAATGGAAGTCTAAGCGGTCTTCCAAGGTTTCTGATAAAAAAGGGGGGACTTCATTCTGGATTGATGGTTGCACAGTACACTGCAGCTTCACTCGTATCGGAAAATAAAGTTCTCGCCCATCCTGCCAGTGTCGATTCTATTCCGACCTCGGCCAATCAGGAGGATCATAATAGTATGGGCTCAATCAGTGCACAGAAAGCCTGGAGAATTTTGCATAATGTCCAGCAGGTGATTGCTATTGAGATGATGGTGGCATGTCAGGGGATTGACTTCCATCGGCCGATGAAGTGCGGAAAAGGTACGGAGGCTGCCTATCGGACTATCCGCCGGCATATAGAGCACCTCGAGCATGACCGGGTAATCTATGATGATATCCAGACATCGCTTTCTTTGCTTCGGTCCGGAGTGGTTTTGCAGGCGGTTGAAAAATCAATCGGAAAATTACAGTGAAAAGAGCATTTATTTCCCATAAGAATCGTATCAGGATTATCCATGATGTAATTAAACCAGGATGTAAAAACTTCGGAAAAAAGTAAAAAAGTTTTTTTATGTATCGAGTAGCTATCGGCCTTATAATATTCATCGCATACCTTTTACCACGACCGGTTCAGGGCCAGTCGTACACTTCATATTCTTTTTCTCCAAAGTATGAATTTCGGGGTGTCTGGATTACGACAGTCTATGGTTCGATCTGGCCGAAGTCGAAATATCCCCGTGAACAACGTCTCGAACTCATAAATATTTATCAAACAGTCCGTCTGAATAATCTTAATGCGGTTGTATTTCAGGTCCGTGCTCGCGGCGATGTGATGTATCCTTCGCAGTTCGAACCTTTCGCCTCATCTGTGACCGGAGTGCTCGGAGGGAAACCCGATTATGACCCGCTGAAGTTTGCCATAGAAGAGGCTCATAAATTTGGACTGGAATTCCATGCGTGGTGGAACGTTTGTAAAGTCGCAGATGGAGAAAATCCCCCGCCTCTGACTTCTCCGGCCCATATCGCACATACGCATCCTGAATGGTTAAAACGATGGAGAAATAAGAACGGAAACGGTAACGGGAGTGTTGAATGGTGGCTTGATATCGGTTACCCGCAAGTTCGTGCACGGCTGATTGATATAGCCATGGAGTTAGTTGAGAAGTATGATATTGATGCTATTAATTTTGATTATCTGCGCTATCCGGGGCCGGAATTTGACGATTATTCATCCTATGCGGTCTACGGCGGTTCCTTATCGCGCGATGAATGGCGTCGGCTTAATGTCACATCGTTCCTTAGGGAATTTTATAAGCGGGCAACAGCAGTAAAACCATTATTGAAGATCGGCGCTGCGCCGATTGGGATTTATAAGAATTTGCCGGAAGCATCCGGGTGGCAGTCGTATTCATTACTGTATCAGGACACAAGGCAGTGGCTTCGTGAAGGGATTGTGGATTATATCATACCGCAATTGTACTGGGAACTCTATTCTAATCCGCGATTCTCTGTGCTGTTGCGCGATTGGCAGGATAATTCATGGGGACGTCATGTCTATGCCGGAATCGGAGCATTCCGGCCCGGTATCCCTCAACAAATTCCGGCTATGATCGATTCAGTCCGTGTCATAGGCGCAGGGGGTGAATGCTACTTCACTTATAACGATGTGAAAGATGTTGCCGTCTTTCGTAATCGATATTCAAAGCCGGCGCTTATTCCTCCAATGCGATGGAAATATACATTGCCTCCCGGCACACCCAAGAACCTGCGGGTAAAAGAAGTAAGTGCCGGTATGTTTACGCTGGAATGGGATCCACCATCGTCAGCCACTGAAGAATATGCACCGCAACGGTATGCCATCTATCGCTCGATCTCTCCGACGATCGATATTTCTACATCAGAGTGTTTCGTTGCTGTTACATCCGGATTACAGACCGCATTCACAGATATCATAGACCGGCCCACAGCATTGAAATATTTCTATGTAGTCACAGCATTCGATAAAGCGAACATTGAAAGTCAGCCGTCGAATATAACAACTGCTGAATTTCAGGAAGCAGTTGTGATGCGGCAATATTTCGAGCCGAAAACAATGCTGGCACAAAACATACCAAATCCGATGGACCGTAAGACATATATTGCATATCAGCTTGCACAACCTTCGCAGGTATCCCTTCAGCTCTTCGATGAGAATGGAAATTATATCGAGACGGTGGTGAATGAGATGCAAGACGCGGGTTCGTTTGTCGTTCCTCTCTATCGCCTGAAACTTGTAAAAGGTTCTTATCGCTATACACTCAAAACCGAAAAGGAAACGATTTCGAAATATATGACAGTACGATGACCGGAGTTGCTTTTCAGATACATGTTTTGTAAGTTTTTCTCGACTGGAAAAAACCAGAATAGAACGCATTCTCATCGGGAATTGGGGGTAAGGGAGGTAGGCGGCGCCCCCAATAAGTAATAAAACTAAAAAGGGCTATCATACAGCGTTGCGGTCTCGCCTCGCTGAGTCCGACTCGGCGAGACGGGCTCAGCGTAGCAGTCCCCCTCGACAGGCTCAGGGTCTTCGACTTTAGGACGGCGAAGGGGGATAACGTACCGTCAGTATTTATTGAATTTTTACATCTGCTGTTCAATTAGATCGGTGTTTGTCACGTCCACGCATCAACCCATGGCACGATTTGCAGTCGAAGAAATAAGAAGACGCTTTGCCGGTTCCAACGAATTCAACGAAATCTTTGATGCGTTTGAAGATGCTGTGAATCAACGACTCATCGATCTTGAGCTCTATCGATTATTGTTCTGGAACCATTCACTTACTCCCGATGAACTCTGTCTGTTTGGTGAAAAACTTGCCAAGGAGTTTCCGGACATAGCCTTTGAAGTATATCGATGGCTTGCGAGCGTCTTTGCCGTCACATATTCGGCATACGACAACTACGAACTTGCATTGACATATTACAAAAAAGCCGCATATACGCGACCTACGGACCCCGTTTCGTATCTTGACGCAAGTGATTGCTACGAACCGGATTTAAACATTCCCCCGATTGATGGTCTGATAGAGTTCCTTAGATTCGGTCTGGAGCATGCGGTGGAATCCGAACAATTGCTCCGAAGACTTTCCAAACTGTATGCGATCCTCGGAGATGCCGATCTGAGCGAATATTATAAACTTAAAGCTGATGAAGCGGGCTCATCTCGTGGCGGAGCGGGCTCACCTCCATCATCTCCCGTCGAACCGCCGTCCCCGCCCGATCAACCATCGCCTTCAGCATGAAGACACTCCGCGGCTATATTTTTATCATGATAGCAGTGCTGTTCTGGGGTGTATCTGCAACGGTTGCTAAATATCTTTTCATGCATAATATCGACACACTCATTATTGTACAGACTCGTTCGTCACTGGCATTTCTGCTCCTCTTCGGGTACTTTAGTATAACCAATCGTGCGATGTTGAAAATTCATATCCGTGATCTTGGTTCACTCATTACGCTCGGCGTCATCGGGATCGCGGCAACGAACTTCCTGTATTATTTTACGGTTAAAGAGACCACGGTCGCGACAGCAATTCTCATCCAGTATACCGCACCGGTGATGGTGACACTCTATGCGACCTTCTTTCACGAAGAACGATTTACAAAGATAAAATTTTTTGCTCTTACTCTCTCGATGATCGGTTGTTTTCTAGCAGTGAGCGGCGGTGACATAACGACAATTCGCCTCCAGGGATTGGGAATAGTAACGGGGATAGGTTCGGCTTTAACTTTTTCTTTCATGATCATCATGGGCAAACATATTTTACGGCGGTACGAGCATTGGACCATGCTCATCTATGCATTCGGGTTTGCCATGCTGTTCTGGCTTTGTATCAATACACCGGTCAAAATTATATCACAGGGCTATACGCTTCATGATTGGGGAATTTTCCTTCTCTTTTCCATCGGCTCGATCCTGATTCCCTATTCGTTTTTCAGTGCCGGACTCCGTCTCGTACAGGCGAGTCGCGCAAGCATCGTAAGTACGCTCGAGCCGGTAGTGGCGATTGTTTCGGCGTATCTCTTCATAGGTGAAAAATTAAATTTTGTCCAAATCACGGGAGCAATAACTGTTCTAGCTGCAGTCAGTCTCATTGAGATAAATCGTGAAGAATCGGAGGAATAGTGACACGCACCGATCAGCGCTTAAAAAAAATACACTCGGTGCTGAGACACCGGCAGCCCGACCTGACCATTGTCATGGAAAATATCCACGATCCGCACAATGTGAGTGCAATGCTTCGATCTGCAGATGCCGTCGGCGTGATGGAAGTGCAGCTGGTCTACACGAAGGAGGAATTTCCCAAAATAGGCGAAAAAAGTTCGGCAAGTGCACGAAAATGGGTATTGAGACGGAAATTTACCTCAATAGACGAATGCTATACAAAACTTCACAGCGAAGGTTTTCGTATCTATGCTACCCATCTTGGCGAAGAGGCCGTGTCGCTTTATTCGCTTGGCCTCACGCGTCCGGCAGCGCTTGTATTCGGCAACGAGCACCGCGGTGTATCGGATGAAGCGGCGGAGAAAGCCGACGGGAATTTTCTGATTCCGATGATGGGAATGATTCAAAGCCTCAACGTCTCGGTTGCCTGCGCAGTATCGCTATATGAAGCCTTCCGTCAGCGGATGGAAGCGGGACAATACAAGTCCAGAAAATTTTCAAAAAATGTTTTTGATGCTTTGTTCGAAGAGTGGTTGAAGAAATGAGCTACCTCGTTCGCTCCGGGAGAGTTGTTCTCCCGAGGAAGACTAGTAAGGTGGAGTTTTACTCTATATCTTTTTAGAAAGTCAGTCTAGGTGATTGAAAAAAGAGGGGAACCACCCGCTCCGCCGAGCGGAGCGAGGCGAGAGCTCCCCTGTCTTAAGGAAGTTCTGCTAGATTGTAAAAGATGCATGGCAAAAATCAAGAGAAAATATTGTAAGGCCTGCTATGAAAAAGTTTTTATTAAAATTCATCACTGTAGTTTTTATTGTTCCGCCATTCCTGTCGGCCCAGGAAATTTCAAAACCATTTGATTGGCGATTTATTCCCCAGGAAAATATCGGTCCGATTTCTCCAGGGACGACTGCTTCAGAATTAAAAATGATTTTCGGAGAGCAAAATGTCGTCAGCGACAGAATATATATTGGAGAAGGATTTACCGAACCCGGCAGTGTTATTTTTCCTAATGATGAACAAAAAACTCTTCGCATTTTATGGAAAGATTCGATAAATCAAAAATATCCCCAAGAAGTAAGAATTAGTGGGTCAAAAACCTTATGGCGGACATATAAAGATATTACACTTGGTACTTCGCTTAAAGAACTGGAATTACTTAATGGAAAACCGTTTGTGCTTGCAGGATTTGCCTGGGATTACGAAGGAGCTGTTATTTCGTGGAAAAAAGGTAAACTTGCTGATCGACTGTCTGAGATTCGTCTATATCTTATACCTGATATAGATGTAAGAACAATCTATGAAAAAGAATATGATTCGGTTATGGGAGATCGTGATTTTCAATCAAGTAATAAAGCAATGCAGAAACTAAATCCAAAAGTTTGCCTAATTATATTTTCATTTCGATGATTTGTCATTCAATAAACTCAGGATAAGTCCCAAATCCGAAATTTCAACTAATCTTTTTAATAAAGCTTATTGAAACATCCATGCCACCAGGATCCCTGAGAATCCCGATTCTGCGATGGTGATGAAGGGGGAGATAATTTCAAGTTCCCATCTAAGCGGTGAATGGGCACGCTGGTGAAGAAGCCGGGGTATGGAGATAATACAGCCGATAAGAAGCCCGAATTGGAGTCCGACCGTGGGCCCCGTACCGATAAAATTCAGCGTGTAAAGCTGAACAAAAACGACTGAAAAAATTAATGCCGCCAGCAGATTCCATGACATTTTATCGGAACCAATCTCTTCGACGGGAGGATATTTGCCAAACTTCTTCCAAACCCTAGAAAAAATCAAATGATGGCCGATATATTCGGTGACAACCACGGTGAGCCATACTATAACGATTGATATAATATATGTTTTGATTTCCATAAAATGATTCCGTAAATTCTATTATACAGTAATTTCGCTACATTATCCACCCCTTACAAAAAGAAAGGATACACCATGGAACCTCAAGTTGTAACGTATGCGGGATTCTGGAAACGTGTTGCAGCATATCTCATCGATGGTCTGATTCTGGGATTGGTTAATTTTCTTGTGCTCGTCCCATTCCTGGCTGTGATCGGTGTGGGTGCAGGAGTCGGAAGTTCGATGGATAACCCGGAGGCCGCCGCAGGATTAATCGGTCTCATTTTCGGGGGATTATTTTTTGCACTCTTCGTGTTGATGATCCTGGCATGGCTCTATTTTGCGTTGATGGAATCGTCGTCCCGCCAGGCGACACTGGGGAAAATGGCGCTGGGGATTATAGTAACGGATCTGAATGCAGGGAAAATAAGCTTTGGAAAAGCGACCGGCCGATATTTCGGGAAAATAATATCAGGAATGATATTATATATCGGATTTATCATGGCGGCATTCACCGAGAAGAAACAGGCGCTGCATGATATGATGGCGGGGACACTGGTAGTGAATAAATAGGAAGATGGTGCATAATTTCCTATAGGACCTTATTATAAAACCGGCTGGTTGAATCGTTCAGAGTTCGCAAATCAGTCGGTTTTTTCTGAAAGATACAGTCTAAAACAATCTCTACTCCGTGTCCTCTGTGACTCAGTGTTTATATTTTTATCAATGTGAAAAAGAAAAACAGTGAGAATTCAAAGAATCCGCAGAGAACGCAGTGATTAAAAAACCAATCATTAAAATTTTCTTGCCACTAGCTTCTTCTTCAATTTCGAAATGTGCCATGTAATATCGATTTCTTTCGGACAGGCTTCAACGCAATTGAATATTGTATGACACCGCCATATTCCATCCTGTGTATCGATAATATTGAGACGCTCGTCCGCAGCTTCATCACGTGTGTCAAACACAAATCGAAATACTTTCAAGAATGAAGCTGGCCCCAGATAATTCTCGTTGGTCCAGAGCGATGGGCATGACGTTGTACAACAGGCGCACAGAATACATTTTGCCGATTCGAAAAGCAGTTCCGCATCTTTATTACTCTGGAGCCGTTCGCGTTCAGGCGGCGGATTCTTATTTATCAGGAATGGCTTGATTACTTCATACTTATCATAAAAACTTTGCAAGTTCACCACAAGGTCTTTGATGACGGGCAGTGCGGGGAGCGGTTCGATCGTTACGGTCTTCTTATATTCTATATCCTGTAGAAGCAGTGCGCATGCGAGTCGGTTTTTCCCGTTGATCCGTACCCCATCCGAACCGCAGATGCCGTGTGCGCATGAGCGGCGATAGGTTAGCGTGCCGTCCTGTTTCCATTTGATCTCGTTTAGCACATCCAGTATGCTCCAGTTCGTATCTACACTCGGAACTTCATATTCGCGATAATATGGAGCTTGATCTTTTTGGGGATCAAATCGTTGTATTTTGAACACCACTTCCATAAAGTCTCCTTAAGGTTCCCTTAGTACTTTCTCTCCTGCGGTTGGAATCGTGTAATCGTCACCGGTTTATAGGTGATCCTTGTCTTTCCATCTTTTAGTGTGAGGAAAGTGTGCTTTAACCATTTTTTGTCGTCGCGTTTTGGAAAATCTTCACACGCATGAGCGCCACGACTTTCCTCGCGGTTCAGAGCGGAAACGGCAATCGCTTCCGAAGTCCCGATGAGATGTTTCAGTTCAATTGCTTCCACCAAATCGGTATTAAATGTCTTTCCCTTATCTTCAATGGTGGTATGTTTGTACCGGCTCTTGATTTCTTCAATCTTCTTCAGGGCCTTTTTAATGCCGGCCTTCGTCCTAAAGATGCCGACATTCTCCATCATTGTTTCCTGGAGCTCGGTGCGTAGTGTTACAACCGATTCCTTGCCTACGTTACAGAGAATTGTAGATATGTGGTCACGGCTTTTTTCTTCCACGTTTTTTGGAAGCGGGACGAATTCTGCTGTCTTCAAATACTCGGTAATCGCTTTTCCTCCCCTCCGGCCAAAAACAACAATGTCTAGAAGCGAATTGGTACCCAGACGATTCGCACCATGAACCGAGACACAGGCACATTCGCCGGCAGAGTACAATCCAGGCATGATGTTTCCTTTGGCATCGATCAAGACATGGCCGTCGATATCGGTCGGAATCCCTCCCATCGCATAATGTGTCGTCGGCTGAACCGGGATCGGTTCCCTCGTCGGTTCGATGCCAAGATAGGTGCGGGCGAATCCTGTAATCTCCGGAAGTTTTTCATCGATGATTTTTTTCCCGAGATGGGAGACGTCGAGATTGATATAGTACGTTCCATCAGTACCTTGAAAGCCACGACCTTCGCGGATTTCGGTCATGATGGCACGCGAGATCATGTCGCGTGGTGCAAGGTCTTTCACCGTCGGAGCGTATCGTTCCATGAATCTTTCACCCCTGTTGTTCAGGAGAATCCCACCTTCACCACGGGCTGCCTCGGAAACAAGAATACCAAGTTTCCAGAGACCCGTCGGATGGAATTGGACGAACTCCATGTCTTCCAGCGGGATACCCCGTTCGTACATAATGTCAAATCCGTCTCCCGTGCTGATCATTGCATTCGAGGTGATGCGATATGCGCGGCCGTACCCGCCTGTAGCAAACATCACCGCCCGTGCATGGAACGTATGTATCTCACCCGTTGCGATGTCGTATACAACAACGCCGCAGCAAATTCCTTTTTTATCGATAATAATATCTGTGACCAAATATTCGGGGAAAAAATTTACTCTGTTGCGTATGCAATTCTCGAACAGCGTTTGTAGCATGACGTGACCGGTCCGATCTGCAGAATAACACGCGCGTTTAACCGGTGCTTTGCCGAAATCCCGTGTGTGACCGCCGAACCGGCGTTGTGCTATTTTTCCATCGTGGGTGCGCGAGAAGGGGAGCCCCATGTGCTCGAGTTCGATGATTGCACGAATGGCATCCTGACACATAATCTCGATTGCATCCTGGTCGCCAAGGTAGTCACCGCCCTTGACTGTATCGAACATATGCCATTCCCACGAATCTTCTTCTTCATTGGCCAATGCAGCACACACGCCACCCTGTGCCGTTCCGGTATGCGAGCGCGATGGAAAAACTTTTGTAATCACCGCGCAGGTTGCACCGGGGGGTGTTTCAATCGCAGCACGTAATCCGGCCCCTCCTGCTCCAACGATGACAATATCATATTTGTGAACCATTGATCGATTCCTTCTAGCGATTTCTGATTAGAATTTCAGGATTGTGATAAATCCCAGTACGCCAAACCCGACGCCGATTATTAAAAGCAGGATCATTGCCACGATGCGTCCTGTATTGCTCATTGTGAAGTCGTGAATAATATTCCAGACTCCCTGAAGACCGTGATATAATCCAAATACAACAAAAGTAAGATCAAAAACTTTCCAGAATGGATTTTGCATGCGGTTAAGCACTGCTTCATAGGTATGTCCGGAATCGGGAGTATAATGCATTAGAAAGTAATGTCCGACCATTACCACTACGAGGACAAGGCCGGTAATCCGCTGCCAGAGCCATGATGAAGCTCCTGAAGTCCGTGATCCAAAATTTTTATAGGTCATGCAAGAACTTCCTTTGTGTTTTTGTGGTTTATTGGCGGTCTATATGAGGACCAAAAATAAGAATCGCCATAATAACCAGCAAAATGATACCAACGGTCCATGCGATATAGTACAATGCCTTGTGGTATTTCGACCTGCTGCCAAGATCAATGAGGACGATTCGAATACCATTTAGGGCATGATATAGTATGAAAGCTCCAAGAGCCCACTCCAGGAATAGGAAGAACGGGCTGGTGAAGAGCCTCATTTCTATGTCGAATGTCTCTTTTCCTTTTTGGAGACTGCTAAGCGTATAAATGTGTACTACGATGTATGTAATCAGTCCTATGCCGGTAAGTCGATGGATAATCCACGCCCAGCTTCCCGAGAATTTATGATACCCGAGAAGAGTGTGATACCAGGGGTAGCGAGAACCTGTATCATGAGTGTCTGGTTGTAGCATTGCTATGAGCTCCTTCTATTTGTGGATTATACATAATGTATCTTGGGGTGTAAACGACGTGATAGGAAAAACCCCGTGCTGTATTTCATGCCATCTGGTAATGAGGGGAACGAATATCTTTAAGGTTTCGAATGTTATAAAATTTTTCAATGTTTAAAAAATGTATGAAAGAGTGAATTGAAAAGCAAGGGAAAATATGAGGAAAGGGACAGGCGCAATACTCAAATGCTTAGAAAGGATTTCTGCTATTTCTTTTTGGGGGAACTTGAATGCACGTATATCTATAGAGAATAGCTGCCGGCGGTTTCAATCCGAAAACTGCGGAATCGGTGCATAGCCGTGTCTGCGTGCATACCCGAGGAGTTTGTTATGAAGAATTTTTCGTGCACGATGAATTCGCGACCGAACCGTTCCAATGGGACAGGAAATAAATTCCGCAATCTCATCATATTTCATCCCTTCTATATCGCAAAGAATGACAACGGTTCTATAGTCGTCAGGGAGCGATGCAATAGCCTTGGTAATATCATCATTCATCATGTGGCTTTCAAGCTGATAGTCAAGATCGTGCACCATCGCCTCATCTGCATCCTGAAAGATCGGATAGAAGTCGGTGATTGCTTCAAGATGCATTGAATCCGGTTGAATCTGGCTGCGTCTGAAACGGTTAATAAAAGAATTCCTTAGAATCTGAAAGAGCCATGCCTTGCAGTTTGTCCCACGCTCGAATGTCGAGAAAAATCGGAATGCCTTCAGATATGTTTCTTGAACTAGATCTTGTGCCGTGTCGACGTTGCTGCTCATATACAAAGCAAATCGATACATGTCATCCAGATGAGGCAGTGCTTCACGATCGAAATCGAGTCGCTTTTGTTCGTCTGCAGATACCATGGTTTTGCCCCCTCAATTATGAAATTAGGGAATGGATCAATCGAACATCATATTTACCACAAGCTATATGCCATTCTGGAAAAAAGGGGGGAAAGCCGGTTTTTTCTCTATTTTGAGAAAAAAATAGAGATGGTTGTGGAATGAAGTCAACAGAGATAGAAAATTCTTTCCAGTAAAATGTGGAAAAGAGTCAACACTTGAATCACTTGAATTTTTATGAAAGGGGTGATTGGTTGTTGGAAAACGGGTGTGAAAAATTTATGAGCGGAATTTATCTACATCGATATTATTATCCGCCATTTTTTTGTAGATAGTTTTACGATCGAGACCCATGAGGTGAGCAACCTTGTTTATGTTCCCTTTCCAGAGAGACAGCATTTGGACGAGGTATTTTGCCTCAGCGTTCATAATGATTGAACGGAGATATTCTTTGTATGGTGTTCGAATCGTTAGCATCTCTGCAGGTTCTCTTGATGATTGATCACCCGAAATACCTGCTGGCGGAGCGAGTGTAGGAATATCGAAGGATGTGATTGTTACCCCTTCGCATTGGATAATTGCCCGCTTTATGATATTTTCCAATTCACGGACATTCCCCCGCCACGAGTTAGAAACCAATTGTGCCATCGCCGACGGAGCGATTGAATAAATAGGACGCGAAGAGAGTTGAGCATACTTTTTTAGGAAATGATCTGCAAGAAGCGGAACGTCATCGATTCTTTCCCGGAGGGGCGGTAGAAAAATAGGAAAGACATTCAACCGGTAGTATAGGTCTTCACGAAATGAGTTTTCGGCAACCAGCATGTCGATAGGTCGGTTTGTTGCCGCAATAATTCGAACATCTACTGAAATGGTGTCGTTACTTCCTACACGCTGAATAGTTTTTTCTTGAAGAGTGCGGAGTAATTTTATCTGGAGGTTTATTGGGATATCGCTGATCTCGTCCAGAAACACCGTTCCGCCATGGGCTTCTTCAAATTTTCCGATTCGTTGTTTCAGCGCTCCAGTGAACGATCCCTTCTCATGCCCGAATAACTCGCTTTCCATCAGTGTCTCAGGGACGGCGGAACAATCGACTATGTTTAATGGCTTGTCTTTCCGTGCACTATGATAGTGGATAGCTTTTGCAACGAGTTCCTTTCCCGTACCCGTCTCACCCTGGATTAACACCGTTGCGTCTGTATCGGCAACCCGGCGAATTTGCTTAAAAACATCCTTCATTTTTTCACTGCGGCTGATAATGTTATCAAGACTGTAAATCGATTCGACTTCGCTGCGGAGCTGTACAAGCTGTTGTGTCTTCCAGCGGTCTTCGACGGCACGGCGGATTTTTATCATAAGCTCGTCGTTGTTCGAGGGTTTTGTCAGGTAGTCATAGGCTCCAAGTCGCATTGCTTCAACAGCAGTATTAATTGATGCGAATCCTGTTACCATAAAGACAATCGTATCGGGATAATTCGCCTTGATATATTGAAGGAGATGTATACCGCTTATATCATCCATAACAAGATCGGTGAGAACCAGATCAAAATGCCGAGCGCCGAGGTGATCCTGAGCTTCCCTGCCGCTTGCCGCTAGAGCGACGGTGTAACCTGCATCGGTAAGAATGGTGCTGAGAACGGAACGGAATGCCCGATCATCATCTACGATAAGAATTGTAGTCGGGACCGGGGGTGAAAACGTCAGATGATGTGCGGTTGTCATGCCAGTACCTTCAATTCAGCTGAATAGATGATGGATGGATAATAACGGTCTCCTTATTGAAGGTACAGAATTAGGGGTCGAGAATCAACGGTTGATTATCGGTGAGAAAACCACTATATTTTTTGATACAGTACGATCAACTCGGAAAGTTATCCAGTGAACAATAATCGCCCACAAAAACATTTCAATAGCCTGATAGCTCTTCTTTTAATTCTACCTTCCATTCTCTTCGCTCAACCGTACGGCACCGCACGGGTCGGAATAAGCTCAATTCGAGTCCGTGGATTGCTGCAAAACGAGGAAGTACAGTGGGGGGGAGCGACACTGCTGGTGGCCGGTGGAATAGGATACGATATTTATCAGACGACTATTGGAAATTATGAATATCATCTTGAGATCGAAGCGGCTGTGAATTACTCCACCTGCAATTTTATTCGCACCGCGCAAGAAAATCGTTATGGTAATGATTATTTTTCTCGCAATGGATTTGACGGAGCCAATTCGGTTATTACAGCGATTGAAATCAAACCGGTTCATAGGTTAATCATTCCGCCGGCCGATTGGATATCGCCTTTTATCAGTGTCGGTTTTTATGGTGCTGTCTTTTCGACTGGCGATCTTCGACAGAGCGGAGCAACAACTGTAATCAAAGGAACACGGGCATCGTTTGTCGGTTTTGATATTTCCTATGGTGTGACCATCCTTGTACTGGACGTTGTCAAACCGTACTTGATGCTGAACCATTATTTTCTT
This sequence comes from Bacteroidota bacterium, assembly GCA_050011775.1. GTDB lineage: Bacteria > Bacteroidota > Ignavibacteria > UBA10030 > CAVZMI01 > CAVZMI01. Next base: position 146,489 of record JBEKIL010000011.1, read on the forward strand.
TTCGGGCCGTATTTCGAACCGATCAACGGCATGTCGACCACATCGCTTCCGTCGACCTTTATCGCATCGGTTGGGATACGATTTGAGTTGTGAAAATCATGGGGATGGATGTCGTGATACTTTCGCCGGAGACGGAAGAATTTCTTAGACAGCTTGACGGATTATCGAACAATTCACTCATTCACAGAAACGAAGTAAGTATCTTGCTCGAGCTTTCCGGACGTCACGATCGGAAGACGCAGCTTGCGGAACTTGCTTTTGGAGCCAAGTTTTGTTGGAACCTCTTTTCAGTGATGAAACGTATTGGACCCGGAGCCAAAGGCTACGAGCACCTGATGTCGGAGTATAACGAAAATGTTGTGAAAGTAATTTCATCGCTCAAAGGACTTCTGGGGCCCTCGCCGGATGAAGTCCGCAAACAGTTTGAAGAGAAATTTTTCATCAATACTCAGACATCTCTCCAGGCCCAGATTGAATTGTTCCATGATATAAGCTGGATAAAGAATTGGTCGATCGACCATAAATCAGATACACCGGCATGAAAGAACGACTACCTGCAAAACTCTCGCTTACGTTTGTCATCATCACCGGTATTCTATGGCTGGGGAGCATCAATATCCGGGCACTGATAGGAGATGCACTTGTATATACAGGAACCTTTGAATTCCTGCCCTATATAGAGCCACATGCCGAGCGGGAAATCTATGCTCTGCTTGCCATAACATCGATTGTCGTGAATCTAAGCTACTGTATTGTTTTTCTAAGTGCGATTCTCTATCTTAGAACAACACGACTGAAGCTGAAAGAGCAGGGTTGGCTGATGATGTGCACAATCCTTTTCTTTCTTTTTTCACCAGCAGAATTTTATACGATGAAGCTTGATTGGAATTTCATCCAGGCAGAGTTTTTCAGATCTGCTGATATTCCACAATTGCGAGAGTTATATATAAAAAGAATAGCCGCCTTACGCGGTGTGCCGGTGATCGCTACACTGACATACTACACTATCGTCATCCTTGCGATATGGCAGCCGCTGAGGAAATCTTTACCGGAATCATAACCTATGGAATACGAATCGATCATTCAGGAACTTCATGAGCTTGCATCTGGTCTTTCTATTCGTATTAGGTATGAAAAGGGGGATTTTGACGGCGGATACTGTGTTCTTCATGAAGAACGTCTTATTGTCGTGAATAAAAAGCTTTCGCCTCAACGAAAAGCTGCTGTCATTGCTGTGAGTATTCATGAAATCGGTCTTGAGAATGTATATATAAGGCCGGCATTACGGGATTTCATCGAAGACGAAGTTGCTAAAGTCCGGAGAGGAGCTGCTGCATGAAAATTCTTGTCATCAATGGCCCTAATCTGAATATGCTGGGAAAACGGGAGCCTGCAATCTATGGAACACTATCACTTGACCAGGTGAATGCCGATCTCAAAAAAGAATTTCCCGAGGTTGTGTTTACTTTTTTCCAGAATAACAGTGAAGGGGCGATCATCGATACATTGCAGGGAACAATCGGGAAGGTGTATGACGGAGTGATCCTCAATCCCGGTGCATATACACACACCTCGTATGCAATCCGGGACGCGATTGCCGCACTCGATACCCCGGTGATTGAAGTCCATCTTTCGAATATTCATGCAAGGGAGGAGTTCCGAAGTCATTCGGTGACGGCGGGTGTTTGCGCAGGGCAGATCGCCGGTTTTGGACCGCGAAGTTACTCACTTGCCGTTGAGGCTCTTCGTCGTATTGTTCAGCGTCCGAAATGATCAAAGCCATCATTTTCGATCTCGACAATACCCTTGTCGATTTCATGGCGATGAAACGGCAGGCTATTGATGCTGCCATACATTCGATGATCGACGCGGGGCTTCTTCTTTCCTTTGATGAGGCGAAGCAGCGCATCGAAGCGATATATAAGGAGCGCGGGATCGAATTTCAAAATGTCTTCGATGAATTGCTCTACGATATTTTTAAAAAAGTCGATTATAAAATTCTCTCTGCCGGCATTATCGCTTATCGAAGGGCTCGTGAGGCGGCGCTCGTTCCATATCCGCATGTCTATTTGACATTGATGGAACTTCTAAAAATGGGGTTAAAACTGGCTGTCGTTACTGATGCGCCGGCGAGGGAAGCATGGCTTCGATTGTGTTATTTAAATTTTCACCATATCTTTGATCGTGTCATTACCTATGACGATACGGGAGAGCGCAAGCCCAATGAGGCGCCGTTCCGGAAAGCACTGGAGCTTCTTGATGTCCAGCCAGCAGAAGCATTAATGGTAGGTGATTGGCCGGAACGTGATGTGGTCGGAGCGGCAAAAATCGGAATGAAAACCGCGTTTGCCCGGTACGGCGATACGTTCAAGACACACGATTCACAAGCGACATACGATATCGACGATGTTTCCCAGCTTATTGATATCGTGCGTCGTGAAAATGGATGACGGGAATAGCAAATGGTTCAAGGAATCGGTATCGACGTGATTGAGATTGGCCGTGTCCGGCAGACGATGGAACGGTGGGGAAATCGTTTTTTGCAAAAGATATTTACAGAAAATGAACTTCATTATTGCCTGGCACGTAAAAATCCCTATCAGCATCTTGCTGCCCGTTTTGCGGCGAAAGAAGCGGTCTCGAAAGCCCTCGCAACAGGATGGACCGGAATTTTCAGGTGGCAGGATGTCGAGATTATAAACGACGCGGCCGGAAAGCCCGAGGTGCGATTTCTCGGTTACCTTGGTGACAACCTGCACGATCGGCGTATTCATCTATCGCTTTCTCATGCAGAAACGATAGTTGTCGCCGTTGCGGTGATCGAATAAAAGGAATTTCTGAAGTGTTCTCTACATAATTCCCAATATTTTTCATTAAATGCTTTTAGAGGGAGGTTCCCATGAAACAATTCAAATTTGTGCTTGTGATGATCATAAGTATTGCACTCGTCATGCTTATGGCATCATGTAAAAAGAGTGATAGTGGTAGTGATACCACGGGTCCGAATAATCCAAACACAGGATCATATGGTTCAGGGTCATTGTCCTTTAATACGAATTCGAGTACGGCCGGTAACTCCTGGAACATAAGCGGTTCGTTTAATCCGACTGGCACCGGTCAAACCGGCAGTGGTGTAATGAGTTGGTATGATGCGAGTTCAAATGTTGCATGGGTTTATGCATTTCTGTGGAGATCCAGTAATGATTGGGATTATGCGATTCTTGAATTAGAACGCACCCCTTCCAGTAATAAAGTGGGTACGGGCACTTATAGTTTTGCTTCTGGAACTGATAATACAGCCACGCTCATCTTTATCAAAGGGGCTAGCAGTCAAACCAGTACAAACGGGAATTATTATATGCTTGAGAGCGGCACCGCAAATATTACCTCATATTCGTCCACAGGCATGAAAGGGAACTTTAGCGGGGCAGGTATGGGGATATCAGGTTCTGCCTCGGGTACACCAGTCCAAGTATCAGCCGGAAGTTTTGATGTAACGTTCGGGACCGCTTATGGAACTCCGTAATTACCTTATTAATTAGAAATCAGTACGATCGGGCAACGCCGATTCTTTGCCGGAATCGGCGTTCTTTTTTAATAGCTTCCTGCATTATTTGCAACTCAAAATCGATTTATGTATATTTTACGAGCCATTATCATTATTCGGATGATAACGTTATGAAGCAGCTCGGGATTAAGAAGCTGTATTATTCGATCAGTGAGGTCAGCAAACTGACCGATCTCGAACAATATGTCCTTCGGTATTGGGAATCAGAGTTCGAGCAGTTGAAGCCGGCAAAAAATCGGGCTGGCAATCGCATCTACACGAATCGGGATATCAAATTAATACTGTATATCAAGAAACTGCTTCGTGAAGAGCGATATACGATCGAGGGAGCGAAACAGGTTCTCCTTTCATATCATGACGAAAATGAAGGTGAACAACTTGAACTCCTTTCTACTACACAGAAACGTCCGGTTAAAGACGAACAGCTTCAATCCGATCTCATCGAGATGAAAGAATTCCTCGAGTCACTGCTTGTCAAACTCCAGTAATGATATATTCAGCGGAACGTAGCGCAGCCCGGTAGCGCACTTGAATGGGGTTCAAGGGGTCGCGGGTTCAAATCCCGCCGTTCCGACTACGTTTCGACTAAAGTCGAAACTTCGTCGGATAGATCCAACATAAGGTCTTTGAGAATCAAAATTTTTAGTTAAGGGGTCGCGGGCAGCGAGTACTA
>JBEKIL010000012.1:0-146013 GCA_050011775.1 Bacteroidota bacterium
TTTCTAAAAACTATTGACATTTCAATGTTTGAGTATTAAGTTACTGTCAAGAGTATAAATAGGCATCCCTCAGCTACTCGAGCAATATTTTGTCACAAATCGATATTTAGTTGCGGTAATAAGATAAAGGATAAGTAATGCTACCCTAAATTTATTGGGATCGAAGCAATGGCTCTCGTATATTTTCTACCCCCCGCAAGGATTTTGGATGTGTACAATTATTGAAGTTAATTGTCGTTGTGTGTCTCGTAGGTATGATTGTCCCCTCTGCTTTTAGCCAGGTGAAGATTCACGAAACCGTTAGGATTCATCCTCAGAGCAGTACGCGAACACAGGTATATTGGCAGGGGGACGATGTGAGGTCGCCGATTCCTATTGATTCACATGTCTGGGCTTATTTTATTAGTGGACCCTGCTATTATTTTGAAATGAATGGGATTTCCTATGGTTCAGAAACCCCTCCTGGACGATTCTCGGAACTGCTTCAGAATCAATTATATGATTTTGGTCGGATATCTGCAGGGACTGTATTAAGTGGAAGCGTGGGTTACCTTACAAGGTTTGGGCGAGGGTATCCTGATCCGGATATTATTCTAGAACCTGTAACATATCAAAATTATAATTTTGTTTGCGATGGAAGCGATCCTAAGCCGTCTTCTCTATACCTAGGAGTTCAAGTCCACGGTCTTCTTGATCATACTACCGGAACATTTTCAAAGGACAGTATAGAAATAGGTGAAGAGACGACATTGAATTTGCAGCTTGTTTCTACGGATGGGGGGCCGATAGGAATGAGCGACGGCGTTGAAATTACAGTACGATGTTCGAGATATGCTCCATTTAAGGTACTGGATGCGTATAGAACAAGAGTAGACGAGATGGAAGTGACACGTTATTATTATTTTCAATGGGGGAACATAAAAAACGGTATTCGCGTGGTTGCAGATACATTACACGGTGATGAAAAATACCGTAAAGACTCGATTATGGTCATGGATCATTTAAATTATCAGGAATTGTACGTGCCAATCTGGATTCGGACATGTATCGATCATTACGGTATCATATGTAGACCTGATACGTTAAATTATTCGGATAGCGGAAAAGTATATGTGAGGGCGGAGGATGGAAATGGAAACGAAATGATCCCGCGTCAGCCTGCAAACTTATTAATAAAGATTAAAAGGCCGGATGAGGGAGGAGTTGTGGTAGGAGCAGGGTCGATTCGTCAGATGGTTCCGAAGAAGTCAAAACTTCCGATGATTCAATCGATAATTTCGGGAATATATCCATATGGATATTTACGAAGCCCGGACGGACAGGTTGGTGAGACTCTCTCCTTGAAGAGTAAAGACATTGTCGGAGTCACTCTTTTTACTGATGATCAAGTGTACACGACGGGATACGGGCAGTTATATGTAAATAATACCAATGGTATACTTCTGGGTGAGACGAAGTACTATTATGCGACAGAAGAAGATGGTGAGTTGAAGATTCATGAAACTACTGATCCTACAAAATTACCAGGTGGTGGACTTGATGATGTAACGTTCGGTGATCCTGTTGCTGCACAAGGAAGTGAAAATAATCCTGTATATTGGGAAGATCAATATCCGACATACAGTGGTAATAACTTTACAGGTTCAGATAGCTTGCCGAAGGGAATGCTTCGCCTGGTTGGAAGATACTGGGAAGAAGGGAAAACTTATAAGACAAAATTAACCGCGAACAGAGTAAGTGATGAGAAAACTGCTTCGATTGAGATTGAGGTGATGAAACCTGATAGTTTGGGCAACACACACCGGACAGTGATAGATGTCTTTGGGAATTCATTTAACCTTGATAGCATTATAATATTGTATGCAGGCAAGTATGGCATCCCACCACAATTCATTAAGGGAGATGTTCAAGCAGAGAGTAACGCTTTTAACCCTTCGTATAGATGGGAGCCATTTTATGACGCGTGGCATATACAGAAAAATGCTGGCAAGGATGGAACCAGCATCTACTTTACAGACGACTTTCAATATAGAATTAAAAGCTTCTCAGATAAAGGCCATCCGGAAATACCAACTGATCATACAAATTTATACGATGGCGTTGGAAGAATTTCTGCCTATCCCGGGTATGTCGGGACTATATGGGAAGAATTTTATAAATACTGTTCCGTAGTAAATCCAAGTGCAATAAAAAATCTGTATCCTCAGACAAATGCACACGGTGACACTATATGGTATACATACCCGGTTGAAATATGGAATAAAAAATTTGAAGATACTAAAAAGGCATTACAAAATAACGAGAATTTGATAGATGAGCAAAAAGAAGCCGCCGCTCGCGATACGGCTAATAATTGGCTTCGATATCAATGGCAAAAAGGAATAATGAATACAGGTATTGCACAAACACGCACAGCGTCTTCGTATGGATTATTGCAGATGATGTACCCAACCGCTCATGGAGATCGGAATTATCCAATTAACGACAATCATCTGCCGGAATATTTAAATATTGCCGACACAAATTTTTATTATGCAGTACCATTTATGGGAATGAAATTAGATGCTGAATTGGTCAATCTTTCCAATAAAACAAGCAATTGGACAAATGGTTTTGAGATGACTTTCTTAAAAGCTTATGATAGGTATAATGGCGCAACAGAAAATTCCGGGAATATCGGTAAAAAGGGATATGGTAAGGCAGTTTTACGTTATTCAAGAAATTACTTGCCTAAGAAGCAATAACAGTTATTCTACACTCTTTAACATAAAGGTTGGATTATGAAAAAAATATTCTATTTAACCTGCATACTTTCTACACTTACTTTTATTGCTGCAAGCCAAACGCGCGAACAGAGGGTAAAAACTGCTACAACAAGTATTAATTCACTTTTACAGACATATAAGGACGGAACATTTCATATCGGGGATGATGAAGCAGTTGTCGATGTTGACAGTTCTATTGGTGATAATGGTATTGCCAATGGATATATTCAAGACCCTTATGGGACACTGCAGCATGCTTTCCTATTTATTGCCCGATCAAAATTGAACGATGCACGATATAAATATATAACAGGCATTTTCAGAGACAATCAGATTCTATGGACTTCAGAACCGGTGATTGATGAAAAATATAGTGGAGAATATTTTAATGGTTCGTTTGACCTGAATAAAGACGGGAAGGTTGATATTATTTCTGTTTTTAATTATGGATCGAGATTTGATCAGGAAATTTGGTGGATATATAGTTGGGATGGTGTTACGGGCTCCTGTATAAGTGCTGTTACACCTGAAGGTTATCCCGTTATCCAAATGCTGGTACAAAGTTTCAGGTTTATCGATATCGACGGGGATGGAATATTAGAAATTACTGGAAGTGTCGGTTATATGGAAGGTCCGGCATTTAAGACCGAAAGGGAAGCGGTGTTCAGTTGGAATGGAAGCTTATACGGTGAATGGCCAAATGGGCCTACTCTGGCAGGCAGGAAATACACAGTTGCCAATAAGCTTGAAGCAGAGGTAAAATGTGAAGTTAGTAAAAATAATGATTCCTTGATGTATAGATATGCTGTGAATAATTCAACGACAAGTAAGCAGGCGCTAGTTGACTTTTTTGTGGAGAATGCAATAAAGAATTCTGTTTACTCTGCGCCTGCACCGTGGAGTGGAGGTCGTTTGAAATTACTTAATTTATCGGAATTCTCTTCATATGAGTTTAAGGCTAAGGTCGTACCAGGAAGATCGGTCCTTTTTTCAATAAAGAATTCTGGTTTGCCTAAAATCTCAACTTTCTATGCTCAGGGTTATTATGAAGATATTCATATTGATATAAAGCGCAACGAACAACAACGAATGGATGATCTAAAGGAAAATCTAGAGACCAATTCATTTCGCGGTACTACCATTAGCCCGTCAATCCCCCCAGATCCCTTCGACCACTTGATATTTCTTGATACGCTATGCTCATTCACCACCCGCTCCCGCGAGCTCGGCTGGATCACAACACAATCAACAGCCGATAAATATATGGCGTTTTTTGCATCAGCCAAAGCATCACTCCAAGCAAATAATATCGGTGCTGCCAGAGCGACACTCAGTTCAGTGCTTGTTGCTGCAAATCAAGATAGCTCATCAACGCTCACAAGCGAGACATACGCCCTCATTCGTTATAATACGGAGTATCTGCTGCGACAATTACCGGTTCCTCCATCCGGTTTTATTGTAAAGCTTGTAAACAGCAGCGGCACCAAACTCACCAGCGGAGCGCTTCAATACTATGAGGGCGCCTGGAAAGACGCCGTCAACAACAACGACGGCACATTCACCATCACAACAAACCAAAAAACCTTAAGTTTGCGTATGACGTACGAGTACGGCACACAAACAAAATCAAATGTGCCTGTAGGGAGTGATACTGTAGTATTTCAAACCGTCAATGCGCAAATTCAACTGCAAAACAGCAACGGTGCCTTGATAGACACAGGCACAGTGCAATATTATGCCGGTGCATGGCGAAGCTTCGGAACAACGACAAACGGCATTGCAGCCAAAGAGCTATTGCCAAATACCTATTCATTCAGAATGACCTATGCTTATGCAAGTAAGAATAAACAACAAGATATCGGAACAAATCCAACGGTAATTTTCCAAACTGTTAACGCTGCAGTTCAATTGCAAAACAGTCAGGGCAGTTTGATGGATCAATCCGCCGGAGGCGGAACAGTCCAGTATTACTCAGGTGCCTGGAGGGATTTTGGAACTACTATAAACGGTGCAGCAACAAAAGAACTGTTGCCAAATAATTATTCATTTAGAATGACCTATGCTTATGCAAGTAAAGATAAACAACAAGATATCGGAACAAATCCAACAGTAATTTTCCAGACCGTCAACGCTGCAGTACAATTGCAAAACAGCCAGGGCAGTTCGATTGACCAAGGAACAGTCCAGTATTACTCCGGTTCGTGGAGAGACTTTGGAACTACTATAAACGGTGCAACAAATAAGGAACTACTACCGAATAATTACTCGTTCAGAATGACGTATGCTTATGCGAGTAAAGATAAACAACAAGATATAGGAACAAATAGTACAGTAGTCTTCCAAACCGTAAACGCAGCAGTACAATTGCAGAACAGTCAAGGCAGTTTGATAGATCAAGGAACGGTGCAATATTACTCCGGTGCATGGAGAGACTTCGGAACTACAACAAACGGTACAGCAGCAAAAGAACTATTGCCGAATAACTATTCATTTAGAATGACATACGCGTATGCAAACAAAGATAAACAGCAAGATATAGGCACAAATCCTACGGTAGTATTCCAAACCGTGAATGCAACAGTACAATTAAAGAACAGTCAGGGCAGCTTAATAGATCAGGGAACGGTACAGTATTACTCGGGCGCATGGAGGAGTTTCGGTACAACAAGTGGTGGATCAGCAAATAAAGAACTATTGCCCAATAATTATTCATTCAGAATGACACATGAATATATATCCATGGATAAGTCACAGGATATTTCAACAAATAATACCGTAAGCTTCTCGACTGTGTTATGTACGGTAAGAGTGAAGAATTCACAGAATCAGCCGGTCGATAATGCACAGGCAAGTTATTATTCGGGTGCGTGGAGGCAGATTGGAAATACAGTGAACGGCGAGGTGACTAAGGAGTTACTGCCGGTGAATTTGACATTCAGGGTTAAGTTGGGAACAGTTCAACAGGACAAGGCACAGAACTTATCGACGAATAATGTGGTGGAGTTTGTCTTTCAGCCGTAGGGAAATCATTATAGAAGGAAAAAGTAAAAATTAAAAAGGAAAAAAGGGGAAAGGATTTTTACTAGATCCTGATTTTCCACCTACGCTTCGCTCTGGCGGACAGGTCATCAGGATGACGCGTTCATTTTTCCTTATTGAGGTTGAGAGGGATTTATAATTTTTAAGGCAGAGAGTCCCATAGGGACGGAATATTGGTAGAAAAGGGTAATTAAAGAACAACAGAGCTCCGTCAGGAGCGGTATATGGAAGAAGATAAAAGTATAAAGACAAAAGATAAAAGAGTTAGAGGGAATAGAATTATGAAAAGGCTATTTATCATTATGATCTTCATTCCGGTTCTTCTTTATGCTCAAACGAATGAGATACCGTATAATTCAAAAGGCAACTCGCTTGCACTGACCGTTGAGAACACGGCAGCGATCGCTGCAAAAAATGTCACCGTTGAGATCCAGAGTCCGCAATCATGGTTGAAGCTTGAATCACCGAAAATCATGCTGAAAGATATACTGGCGAAGCAATCAAAAGACGCTGAGTTTAGGTTCTCACTCGAACGATCTGCGCCAATCGGAAAAGAGCAGAAAATCAAAGTGCTGATAAAAACATCCGATGGTCAGAGCTGGGCGAAGGAAATAGCGTTTACCATCAGTCCGCCAAAGGAATTCCACCTATATGATAATTTCCCCAATCCATTCAACCCATCAACAAAGATCGCATTCGAATTACCGGTAGCATCTAGGGTCAAGCTAATTATTTACGATGCACTCGGACGCGAAGTACGGACACTCACAGACGACGAATACCCTGCTGGATACAATGAATTAACCTGGGATGGCAGAAATGAAATCGGTACAGCGGTTTCTTCGGGGGTTTATTTCTATCGAATCTCGACGCCGAAATGGAACTCTGTAAAGAAGATGGTGTTGTTGCGTTGAATATAGAAAAAAGTATTAATTAAGTGTTGCAGCTACAACCCCTTCTGATTTCCTCCGGAACTGAAAATATAAGCAAGCTCAAAAACTGCAATGCCGTAGGCCACGGCTACATTCAGCGATTGCTTCGTTCCCACCATCGGAATCTCGATAGCCATATCGGCCGCCTCTACCAGTCTATGCGACACGCCGGTAATCTCATTCCCGATGACCAGACAGAGTGGAAAATTTGAGGGGGAGACTGCCGTATATGGAATACTCTTTGTTGTCTGTTCAAGGACGCAGATTGTGACTTTTTGCTGTTTTAATTCAAGGATTACTTCAAGCGGATCTTTCCGGTACTCCCACGGAACGGTCCCGGTTGCTCCGAGTGCGGTTTTTTCTATTTCTTTACGAGGTGGATGTGGGGTGAATCCGCAGAGAAAAAGCTTATGAATCCATGCACCATCCGACGTTCTGAAAATCGATCCTATGTTATAGAGTGAGCGGACGTTATCGACAAGCACATCTATGGGAACACGGGGTGTGGCCTGAAGATCGGCTCGTTTGGTGCGCTGAGCGGCAATTTCATCATGGGTCAGTTTTCTCATCTCTAAAATATAAGAAAATTTTACACTTTTCCCAGTAGCTTAAGAAATTAGATCACCCTATTGCTTCAAATAAAGAAAATTCTTACATTTTAAAGCTAAGAGAACGATACAGGGTAGCTTGAAGAAGATCATCATTGCCATCGATGGTCCCGCAGCGTCGGGAAAAAGCACGACAGCCCGGCGTGTTGCCGAGCGGCTTGGTTATCTTTACATCGATACGGGTGCGATGTATCGTGCCATTACCTGGCGGGTTTTAAACGAGAACATCGATCCATCCGATGAAGAAGAAGTCTCACGTATTGCAGAAAAAATACATGTCCGTTTAGAAAAGGACAATAGTTCTTTGAGAGTGTTGGTCGACGGAAAAGATGTCACGCGAGAAATACGCCTTCCCGAAGTGACGAAAGCCGCCAGTGCGGTTAGCAGCATTCCAAGCGTGAGAGAAGTTATGGTTCGCGAGCAGCGTTTCATGGGAGTGGAAAAGGGGGTTGTGCTCGAAGGACGCGATATCGGCACGGTGGTCTTCCCTCAGGCAGAACTGAAAATTTTTATGGTTGCCATTCCACGGGTCCGTGCGGAGCGCCGGGCAAAAGAACTGCTGGAGCAGGGGATTTCAACCGATGTGGAAACGCTAGAAAATGAAATTGTGACTCGTGATAGAAAAGACTCCACACGGCAGATGAGCCCGCTGCGAAAAGCCGATGATGCAATCGAACTCGATACATCGTTCCTTGGCATTGAAGAGCAAGTGGACTTTGTTCTGGCGAGGGCACGGGATATTATCGAAAATTCATGAAAATTACCGTTGATATAAATTCGGGTTTTTGCTGGGGTGTTATTCGTACGATCGACATCGCCGAGCAGGAGCTTCAGGAATCCGGAACGCTTTATTCGCTTGGTGAGATCATCCATAATCCCGTCGAGATTCAACGACTGAAACGAGAAGGACTTCAGCCAATTTCCTACGCAGATCTTGAATTGTTCCGGGGAAGAAAGATTCTTATTCGCGCGCATGGAGAACCGCCCGAGACTTATGAGAAGGCCCGTGCACTCGGAATTACACTTATAGATGCAACGTGCCCGGTAGTAACGAAAGTCCAGGAACGGATCAGAAAGTTCTATGATAATGGTTTTCAGGTCGTTATCTTTGGGAAAAAAGATCACGCTGAAGTCATTGGACTGGTAGGACAGACCAAAGGGGAAGCAGTAGTTATCAAATCGCTTGATGAGATTTCAAAGGTCGATTACAGCCGCAAGACGGTGTTGTTCTCACAAACGACGATGGATAAACCGACGTTTTATGCAATCCGTGATAATCTTGCACGCCAGATAAAAGAGTTTGAAGTCGCGACGTTTGAAAACGAAGCGATAGAATTTCATGCGAAAGACACCATCTGCGGTCAGGTGTCTGGACGTGAAAAAAAACTGCGGGAATTTGCCGCACAGAATGATGTAATTATTTTTGTTGCCGGACGCACGAGCTCAAACGGCAAAGTCCTGTTCGAAATTGCCCGTGAAGTTAACGAGCGGACATTTTTTATTGAAGATATTGACGAGTTACAGCGGAAGTGGTTTGAGGGAAAAGAAAGTATCGGAATTACCGGGTCAACATCGACGCCTCAATGGCTTATGGAAAAAGTGAAAATCGCGATAGAGGCACTTGTCCCGAACGATATTATTGCATAGAATGAATTTACGTCATCATTAAATCATATTATCAATCACTTATAATGATCGGTACTCTCTTCATGAACGCGGAAGCATCATTTTGATGACGGTGCCTGCTATTGTGGAAATGGAGAGATTGTGGAGGCTTAATGGCTGATGAAAAACCCGAGACCTTGTCGAAACCGGCAGAACACGACGAACGAGGTTACTCGGAAGCAGAATTCAAAGAACTCGAAAAACTGTATGAAAGTACATTAGGGAAAATTAACGAAGGAGAAATCGTCCGGGGACGTGTAGCCTATATCGGCGACAACGAGGTCTCGATCGATATCGGATTTAAATCGGAAGGAACGGTTCCCATCCAGGAATTTCCTAATATCGACGAATTGAAAATCGGTGATGAGGTTGAAGTATTTCTCGAAAGCGTCGAAGACAAAGATGGCAAGATGATCCTTTCCCGCAAACGTGCAGACTTCATGCGCGTGTGGGAACGCATTACCAAATCCTTTGATACAGGCGAAGTATTGAAAGGTAGGTGTGTACGGAGAATCAAAGGGGGTATAGTCGTAGATTTAATGGGCATCGATGCGTTTTTGCCCGGTTCTCAGATCGATATCCGCCCCGTTCGTGATTTCGATGCATTTCTCGGCCGCGAGCTCGATTTCAAAGTTGTGAAAATTAATCATCCATCCGAAAATGTTGTTGTCAGCCATAAAGTGCTTGTTGAAGAAGAAATGGCCGATCAACGCAAGGCCATTCTGAACAGTCTTGAAAAGGGACAGATTCTGGAAGGAAATGTCAAGGCGATCGCCGACTTCGGTGTATTTGTCGATCTCGGAGGTGTAGATGGCCTTGTTCATATTACCGATCTATCCTGGGGGCGCGTCAGTCATCCATCGGAAGTCGTGAAACTAGATCAGACCGTGAACGTCGTTGTTCTCGATTTCGACCAGGAAAAGAAACGGATTTCCCTGGGTATGAAGCAGCTCCAGCCGCATCCGTGGGAGAAGATCCACGAGAAATATCAGGTCAACCTGAAAGTCACCGGCAAGGTGGTTTCTCTGGCTGATTACGGTGCATTCATCGAGATCGAAAAGGGAATAGAGGGACTCATTCATATTTCGGAGATGAGCTGGACACAGCACATCAAGCATCCCTCACAGATGGTTTCCATGGGGCAAATGATCGATGCGGTTATTTTAAGTATCGACAAGGAAGCAAAGAAAATATCGCTCGGCATGAAGCAGCTCGAGCCGGATCCCTGGTTAACCCTTCTCTCCAAATACCCGGTTGGTTCAAGACATATCGGTGTTGTGCGGAATTTGACAACTTTCGGGGTGTTTGTTGAACTTGAAGAGGGCGTCGACGGACTTGTTCATATTTCGGATCTTTCATGGACGAAGAAAATACGACATCCCGGTGAAGTGGTGAAAAAAGGAGACAAGATCGACGTAGTCATTCTCGGTATCGATGTCGACCAGCGTCGTATTTCGCTTGGTCATAAGCAGGTCTCCGATAATCCATGGGATAGTTTTGCCGAGACGTACCGGATTGGCACCGATGTGGAAGGAAAGATCGTCAGAATCATTGAAAAGGGTCTCATTGTTGAGATGCCGCTCGGTGTCGACGGGTTTGTACCGGTATCGCAGCTTTCACAAACGCCGATGAAGAATATTGCCGACTCGTTCAATGTCGGTGATTCTCTTCCTCTCCGGGTGATCGAATTCGATAAAGAGAGCAAAAAAATAGTTCTTTCCGTTCTTGAATATATGCGCGGGAAAGATCAAAACACACTCAATGAATATGTGGAAAAGCACAAGCTGACTCCTATGACGTTGAAAGATGTTGCTGTTGGTGCCGAGAAAATCGATATAAGTGAAATTCCAAGCACCAACTAGTGTCTCGATTCAAAAATAACTTGAATAAGTCGGAGCGCCATATAATGCTATTCCATCCGATTTCCGTCAGTTATAATCTTATGAGTTCTTCAAGTTATTTTTGGTACTCGACTCTAGTGCCACTCCAACGTACATAATGATATCGTATTATTTTGGAATGATAGTCGGAGCGGTACTGGAAAAAGAACGAAGCCAATTGTATTGATGAAGGAGTTGGTTCTCAATCAGAGAGGGTCAACTCCTTTTTGTTCTGTGAAAAAAGACTGGGATTCCAGAGGTGAAGAAACGAGTCGCACTGCATACACTGGGATGTAAACTCAATTATGCAGAGACATCAATGCTTGCTGAACAGTTTGTCGGGCGGGGATTTGATCTGGTCGATTCACATCGTCCCGCCGATGTTTATGTATTGAACAGCTGTTCTGTCACCGAACGGGCGAATCGCGAATGCCGTCAGATTATCCGCCGCATGCACAGGCAGTCTCCTGATGCGACTATCGTCGTGGTCGGATGCTATGCACAGCTGGAACCGCAGTACATCGCATCGATCGAAGGAGTCGATCTAATACTCGGGACGAAAGAAAAGTTTTCGGCTGTTGATTTTCTCGGCGAAGTTAAGAAACCCTCGATGCCCCGGATTCACGTTGGCTGTATAGATGATGCAAATGAATTTGGACCTGCGTATTCAACGTCTCGTGGAGACCGTACACGCGCTTTTCTGAAAATACAGGATGGGTGTGACTATATATGCAGCTATTGTACAATCCCGATGGCCCGGGGTGAAAGCAGAAGCCAGGATATCCCGACGACTGTTTTACAGGCGGAGAAACTGGTGCAGCAAGGATTTCGTGAAATTGTGCTGACGGGTGTGAATGTCGGAGATTACGGACGGCCGGTACAGACATCGCTGTTATCTCTTCTCGAAAAACTTGAAACGGTGAAGGGACTCGAACGGATTAGGATCAGCTCAATCGAACCGAACTTGTTTGATGATAATCTCCTGCAGTATATCAAACAATCGTCCAAGATCTGCCATCATTTTCATATTCCCCTGCAGAGCGGTCATGATAAAATCCTGAAAGCAATGCGACGGAGATATCTTACAGATGATTTTGTGAGACTTATAGGTTCGATTCACACACTTTTTCCGGATGCGGGTATAGGCGTTGATGTGATAGTCGGCTTTCCCGGAGAATCCGATGAACATTTTGAAGCTACTCATTCATTGCTGGCCGGACTTCCGGTGTCGTATCTTCATGTGTTCAGTTATTCGGAACGTCCGAATACCGGTGCAGCAGCATTGATGGGTAAAGTCAGCCCGGCAGTATGTACGCGGCGGAGCAACTCACTCCGCACTCTCTCGATGAAGAAAAAACAAGAATTTTATACTGCACGTATCGGTCAGTGCGTTCGGGTGCTTGTTGAAGAAACAGCACACGACGGAGTAATGGAGGGGTTTACAGATAATTATATAAAAGTCCGTATTCCTGCAAATCCTTTGTATGGGAATCATATACTACCGGTGCGGTTATTATCGTATGATCATACAAAGGGGATATGTTTGGGTGAAGTTGATGTACTGTAACGAAGGGAATCTTCCGGGCGTCTTCTGAAAGGACCGACATATATCAAAAATCATTTAAAAACGAAGGCATAATGAATAAATTGTTTTTTTTGGCATTTATAGGATCGATCATCTTTGCGGAAGGTATCTGTGCGCAGTCAGCAAATCGACAGGATATTCACCAGCAACTACTGGGGATGTCGATGCAAGAAAAATTGCATGACTCAGGTTACAACCCGGCATTCACAGAAATCGATGGGAGTCAAAGAAAATCGGTGTTTCTTGCTGTACTCTATTCGATGATTATTCCGGGGGCAGGTGAGTACTATGCCGAGAAATATTCTAGGGGGAAATATTTTACAATTGCAGAAGCGGGATTATGGCTTACGTATGCAGGTTGTCAGATTTACGGAAGACACGTCCAGAACGATGCCCGCCTCTATGCCGCACTGAATGCCGGTGTTCAGAGTGAAGGGAAGGATGATGACTACTTTGTTAATATTGGAAATTTCGATAATATTTATCAGTATAATGAGAAGAAATTGCAGGACAGAAGACTTGACCTTCTCTATGATCCTTCGGCGGGGTACGCCTGGGAGTGGAAAAGCGCCGTCGAACGGCAGCGCTATCGCGATCTTCGAATATCATCGGGAAATATTCTCTATAATTCACGATTTATTGTCGCGGCAGTCATCGCAAATCATATTGTTAGTGCAATCAGCGCCGGGAAAGCAGCCTCTGACTATAACAAGGCACTTGAAGGGACATCAGGGAACTGGCACTGGCGCCTGTGTCCTCAGATTGTGATGACCTCGGGTATCCCTGACGGCTTTTCTGTGGGAATCGAAACCCACTTTTAGGAATGGCAGCGTCTCAAGGGCCCCGATTCCTTCGGGGCTTTTTCTTCTACGGCTATTACATTGAAAACTCTAAAACTGACTATTGAATACGACGGAACGGATTTCGTCGGCTGGCAAATCCAGGAGAACGGACGAAGCGTCCAGGCTGAAATTGAGCATGCGCTCGATCAAATTCTCCAGGAACGGCATTCGGTTGTCGGGTCAGGGAGAACTGACGCCGGTGTTCATGCCCGCGGTCAGGTCGCGCACTGTCGTGTGACGGCGTCAGTCGACGTAGACAGTCTCTGTCATTCCCTCAATAGCGTGTTGCCTGACGATGTGGCGATTGTTACTATCGAAGAAGTTCCTGAAACCTTTAATGCGCGGTATTCGGTAGTCGACCGACGATATAAATATTTTATCTCTACACAGCGAAGTCCACTTCAACGTCGATACGAATGGTGGATTAAATATAAATTGGATATCGACCGAATGAACCGATGTGCAGAAGTCATTCAAGGTGAGCACGATTTTGCCTCTTTCTGCAAGACGAAGTCCGAAGTCAATAATCACACTTGTACCGTGTATTATGCCGTATGGATCGCCGAGGAGCATCGCTTTATCTTCGATATTACTGCTGACCGATTTCTCCATGGTATGGTAAGAACGTTGGTGGGTACCATGGTAGACGTCGGACGTGGATTCATCTCCGTCGAAGACTTTCTTTATATCCTTGATGAGCACGATCGACGGGCTGCACGTATGGCAGCACCACCCGAGGGGTTATTTCTCTGGGAAGTAAGGTATTGACACACTCGTTGATTCTCTCTCCGGATTAATGTACATTTCAATAAAACGTACCAACAGGGAATAAAAGATGATCTCACAAGCAATGACTCTTCTTGCTCAGGGGAAAAATCTGCAGCAGGAAATCGCTTATCGTGCGATGATTCAGATCCTTTCCGGTGAAGCAACACCTGTGCAGATCGCCAGTTTTCTCACGGCTCTGCGAGTGAAGGGGGAAAGTGTGGAGGAGATCACAGCCTGTGCAAAGGTAATGCGCGAAAAAGTTACGCGTATCCAGTCGAAACATCCCGTTATTCTTGACACATGTGGGACAGGTGGAGATGGCGGCAATACATTTAATATTTCCACCGCGGCGGCAATTGTTGCCGCAGGAGCCGGGGCAGTCGTAGCAAAACACGGGAACAGGGCAATCTCAAGTAAGTGCGGAAGCTCCGATGTCCTGAAAGCCCTTGGAGTTAATGTCGATCAAACCACTCCCGAAAAAATGCAACGCTGCCTGGATGAGATCGGCATTGCGTTTCTATTTGCACCCCTCCTGCACGGTGCAATGAAATATGCGGCTCCCATCAGACGCGAACTGGGGTTCCGGACGATATTTAATATCCTCGGACCGCTCACAAATCCGGCCGGAGCGACACGACAGCTTATCGGTGTGTACGAAGCATCATTAATACGACCGATTGCGGATGTTTTACTCAATCTCGGGGTCGAACATGCATTGGTTGTTCACGGCGCAGGCGGTTTTGATGAAATATCGACGCTCGGAGCCACGAAAGTCAATGAAATCAAGGATGGAAAAATACTCAGTTATGAAATCAATCCGGAGGAATTCGGTTTCGAAGTTCCAAGGCTTCACGATCTCCTTGGCGGTGATGCCGAGCAGAATGCGCATATTCTTCTTAAGATTTTTCAAGGAGAACGGGGACCCTGTCGGGATATCACCGTCCTGAACTCCGGTGCCGCATTGATGGTCACGGGACTGGCATCAACCATAAAAGAGGGTATTCAACGTGCGCAATCGGCAATTGATGATGGAAGCGCATTGAAGAAACTTGATCAACTCCGTGAACATGCAAAATAAATGTATCGTGGAAGGTCTATATCAAAGTGCGTATATTTAATCGATGGGATAAAGCGAGCGGAGTGCAATGAAGAGGGTATCAGCAGGAAGGGGAAAATTGGACAAAACATTGTTGGTTAACTTACACTATGAATGACGTCTGGCTTGATATTCTCTTAATATTTTTCCTTATCATGCTCAACGGATTCTTTGCCGGCAGTGAAATCGCCGTCGTTGCGACACGAAAAAGCAGAATAAAAGAATTGATTGAGAAGGGAATTCACCAGGCAAAGAGGGTGGAGAAGCTTCAATCATCTCCCGATACGTTTATTGCGACGACGCAAATTGGAATGACGGTTGTGGGATCTCTTGCCTCGGCGCTGGCCGGCGTCACGGCGGTTGAATACCTGAAACCCCTGATTGCTACAATTCCCATGTTCGCCGGTTCGGCCGAAACAATCTCACTGGTCATCGTTGTTCTGGTTTTATCGTTCTTGATGCTAGTATTTGGTGAACTCGTACCAAAGTCAATCGGACTCCGATACTCGGACCGTGTTGCACTAATCATAGCACCGCCGATCGTATTGTTGTCCAAATTATTTCATTTCCTCATAAGGTCGCTGACATTTACAAGCAATCTTATTCTGAAACCTCTTCACGATAAGACAAGCTTTTCGGAATCGAGAATCTCCGAAGAGGAATTCAAACTTATCCTCGATGAAGGAAGAAGAACAGGAATTTTTGATAAAACAGAACACGAACTTATTTCCAGCATATTTGAGTTTACGGATACAATTGCAAAAGAGGTCATGGTTCCGCGTCCAGACGTTGTAGCAGTTGATGTAGATACCAAGCGAGAAGATCTAATTCATATCGTGACGGAGCAGGGATATTCAAGATTACCGGTTTACAGGAATTCTCTTGACAATATTATCGGTGTGATTTATACGAAAGATCTATTGACACTTCTCGAACACAGAGATCTGATCATATTGCACGATATAATTCGGCCGGTTCTGTTCGTTCCATCGACGAAAAAAATCAGCCATCTTCTTCGCGAGCTGCAGTCGAAGAAGCTCCACATGGCCATCGTAGTCGATGAGTTTGGGACAATCGACGGTATTATTACGATGGAGGATATTCTTGAGGAAATCGTCGGAGAAATTCATGATGAATACGATGAAGAAGTGAAAGAAATCGAGGCTTCGGCCGACGGCTCTGTCGTGGTCGACGCACGAATAAGTATTGACGATTTCAATAAACGATTCGGTATCGAGATACCCGAGGATGCGGAATATGAATCGATCAGCGGATTCCTGCTGAAAATATCCGGTAAGATTCCGGAAGTGAACGATGAAGTGCGATATGGTGGAATTTCGTTCATCATCACAAAGAAAAGTCAACGGCGAATATGGCAAATCAAGGTAAAGGGAATTGCAGAATATCAGGCCAGGAAAAAAGCTGAAACGGCTTCCCCGGAAGTACAACCCTCATGATCGTTTCGAGTGCAGAGTTCACATCGGCGATGAATAGTGCGTACGAGAATGAATGACAACATTTTTAGAAAATATCGTAGCAAATAAAAAAGTCGAGATCGAGCATAGTAAAGCACAAATTTCTCTAGAGCAGATCAGGCTTAGAGCGGAAAAGAGCGAGCGGCCGCGAGATTTCCGTGGGGCTTTGCTTAAAAATGATATTGCCTGCATTGCAGAAATTAAAAAAGCGTCCCCGTCGCGCGGCGTTCTGATAAATGATTTTCATCCTCAAACAATCGCCTTTGACTATACAACCGGAGGGGCATCGGCAATATCGGTCCTGACCGAACGACAATATTTCCAGGGATATTCGGAAGCTATCCGAGAAGTAAAAAATGCGAGTATACTTCCGGTTCTCAGAAAAGATTTTGTCATAGATGAATACCAGATCTTTGAATCGCGTGCTCTTGGGGCAGATGCAATACTGCTGATTGTCAATATCCTTGATTCAGCGTCGATTGGACAATTCCTTCGACAGGCCAATGATCTTGAGATGCAATGTCTTGTCGAGGTTCACACGAAAAATGAAATCAGTAGGGCTGTCGATGCAGGTGCAGAGATCATCGGAATTAACAATCGCGATCTTCACTCATTTAATGTGAATCTCGATACCTCTTTCCGGTTGCGTGAAAGTGTGCCGGACGGACGGATATGCGTAAGTGAGAGTGGGATTCAAAACCATGAACAGGTGCTTCAGTTATTTCAAGCAGGATTTCAGGCGATTCTCGTCGGTGAACAACTGATGACTGCATCTGACCGGACCGCGGCATTGCGTTCTTTACTTCGAGGTTGAAGTGGAATCGATCTATGTAAAAATATGTGGAATTACGAATCTTGACGATGCACTCGATGCCATAAAATACGGCGCGGATGCCGTAGGATTCATCTTCCATAAAGAGAGCCCTCGATATATATCGCCGGAAGATGCGTCATTGATAGTGCAGAAACTTCCAAAACATATCACAAAAATTGGAGTTTTTGTTGATTCTTCACGAAGAGAGATAGAGGCGGTTCTCAGAACTTCAAGTCTGAGTGCAATTCAATTGCATGGAGATCAACATCCTGAGGATTGCACGGGATATGATGTGGCAGTCATTAAAGCGTTTCATGTAGGCGAAAACTTTGATTTAACCCAGTTAGGATTGTTCGAAGTTCAGGCAATTCTTCTTGACACACTGCGACCCGGAAAACCTGGGGGTACCGGAGAGACATTCGATTGGAATGTTGCTGTCCAGGCAAAACAGTATGGGAAATTACTGCTCTCAGGTGGACTAACGGCGAAGAATATCGAAGATGCAATAAGGTTCGTCAGGCCTTACGGAGTCGATGTAAGCTCGGGTGTCGAGAAATCGCCAGGGAAAAAAGACCCGGTAAAAGTCCGAGAATTCATTATCAAAGCAAAAACAACGACCTTTTATGATGAATCAGATCAAGATTTCTGATTATGCGCTTCCGGATGAGACCGGACATTTCGGTGTTTTCGGAGGTAAGTTCATTCCAGAGACGTTAATACCTGCCTCGGAAGAACTTCAAGAATGGTATGGCAAACTCAAGAATGATAAGGAGTTCCTTCAGGAACTTCAATTCTTACTGAGGCATTATGCGGGAAGGCCGACACCGCTATATAAAGCATCTCGTCTGACCGAGTATGCCGGTGGGGCCACAATATACCTGAAAAGGGAAGATCTCTGTCATACCGGTGCTCATAAAATTAATAACACTGTAGGGCAGGTCCTCATAGCACGGCGGATGGGGAAAAAGCGTATTATAGCGGAAACAGGAGCGGGGCAGCATGGGGTTGCTACTGCAACTGTGTGCGCTCTTTTTGGTCTCCAGTGTATCGTGTATATGGGAGAAGAAGACATCGAGCGCCAGGCTCCCAATGTATACCGTATGAAGATTCTTGGCGCCGAGGTCCGTCCCGTAAGTTCCGGAAGCCGGACACTAAAAGATGCAACTAGCGAAGCGATAAGAGACTGGGTAACGAATGTCAAGGATACTTTTTACATCATCGGTTCGGTCGTTGGTATGCATCCGTATCCCATGATGGTACGAGATTTTCAGTCGGTTATAGGAAAAGAAGTACTAGATCAATTCAAAGAGTATGAAAATCGACTACCGGATATTTTAATTGCCTGTGTTGGCGGCGGAAGTAATGCGATGGGGATGTTCTATCCATTTCTTCAGCATGTACCTGCAGTAAGAATGATTGGAGTCGAAGCAGCGGGTGAAGGATTGACTTCCGGAAGACATGCGGCATCGCTTGTACTTGGTAAAAAAGGTGTCCTGCACGGTGCAATGCAATATCTCTTACAGGATAAAGACGGTCAGATTCAAATAGCACATTCAATTTCAGCCGGTCTCGATTACCCGGGGGTCGGTCCCGAGCACTGTTACTTCAAGGATGCCGGCATCGCAGAATATGTGGCAATCACCGATAGTGAAGCGCTTGAAGCTTTTCATATACTGTCAAGGATGGAAGGGATCATCCCGGCTCTGGAATCGGCACATGCTGTTTCATATGCACTACAGCTCGCAAAAACCCTTCCACGGCAGACGTCGATTATCGTAAATCTCTCTGGCCGGGGTGATAAGGATCTCAACACTGTAATGAAATACTCAGCTCGATGAATCGCGTGGGAATTTCTGAAGAAAAACAACAGTCTGATGGTTATTCAAGATTCTTCGCTGCAGGAAGCGTGATATTTTTTGTTGCTCTCGGGCAGGTTGTGAATATCATTCAGGAGATGCTCATCGCTGCGTATTTTGGTACTACATGGATAACCGATGCCTACAAAATGTCGATGGCAGTTCCGACGCTCTTCTCGACCGAATCAATCGGAATCATCAACGCAGTTGTGATCCCTATCCTTTACACCGGGAAGACATTCGAGGAACAGAGAAGGATTTTTTCAGCACTCCTTGTATTCTTCATCGTTGTAAGCATTACCCTCTGGCTTGTGATTCTTCTCTGTGCATCGCCGTTAATTGCTCTTATTGCTCATGGTTTTTCGTCTGAGGGGCAGTTACTCGCTGTTTCACTTCTGACGGTGACGTCGTCACTCGTCGTTCTCACGATTCTTTCGACATTTGCTGGAAACATACTGAACAGCCGTAATGAATTTGGATTGCCGGCGCTTCAGAAAGTATTCATGTTTGCAATGATAATTCCGGCATTGTATTTTGGAGTATCAAGATTCGGAATAGCGGCAGCCGCATGGGGAGCAGTGATCGGAATGATCGTCTTCACGATGATCGTTTTCTGGCGGCTTAGCCGGCATCATTTCACACTGGTGAAAGGAAATTTTTGGAAAGATCCGGCAATCGTGCAATGTATTGTACTCGCCACCCCCTTGATTATCTATTCTCTTTTCAACCAGGTGAATGTCCTTTTTGAAAAAAAGATTGCGGCCGATTTTCCCGCCGGGACACTTTCGGCTCTTGATTATGCGTTAAAGAGCTCGGTTTTTTTCATCAATTTTCTCGGTGTGGGGATAACGACCGTAATCTTTCCGACACTATCGGAAAAAAATGTCGAGGGTGATACTCAATCGTTAAGGAATTATGCAGAACGCTTACTCTCGTTCATCATTCTCCTGGTTACTCCATTTATTCTTTTTCTACTCATTTTCCGCACCGAATTTATTCAGGTTCTATTCGAGAGAGGTGCATTCACTCCGGACGCAACCGCCGCGACATCGACAATGCTTGGTTACTATGCTCTTGGTCTTCTCGGCCATGCTGTGGTGATGACTTTTCCACGCTTTTTCCAGGCAACCCGGAATAATACCATCATTATGCGTGTCGGTATTGCAATGGTCGGAGTGAATATTGTAGGGTTGATAGTATTTCCATATCTCTTCGGTCCGGTTGGAATACCTATATCGTTCATTGTCACCTATATGTTGCATGCATGTATACTTCTTTTTCGGCTTCACGGCATAATTAAATTACGATGGAATGCCGTGGGCCTACAGGCATTGCGAATTGTTTTTCCGTGCATCCTATTTGCAGTATTCCTTCTTGGAGTTCATTCGATTGCACCATTTTGTTCGATAACATTATGGGGCGCCCGCTTTGGAATTCTCGCCGGAACGTGTCTGTTATCAGGAATTTTGTACCTTGTTCTTGCAGCAATGATGAAAGTTATTGTTGCAGAAGAAATTATCCGGCGCGGCATTGCAGCAATACGACGATTAATATGAGATAACCGATGAATATAGTGGTAATTTCACATAGCAGCGTTGTTGGATTGTATCAGCAGAAGCTGGCCATGATGCATCGGCAGTATCACGATAAATTGTCTCTAATCACTCCTCCATCGTGGACTGAAGGGGGGCGCGAGGTGATAGCCGAAATACATTGTTATCCGGAACTTAATGTCACGCCGCTTCCGGTCCATTGGCCCAATAAACTTAATCGTCATTACTACTTATGGAAGGAATTGTGGAAGCATCTTCGTCAACAGCGTCCTGATCTTATCTACATAGAAGAAGAACCGCGGAGTCTGTGTGCTTTTCAGGCCCATCTTTTTTGTCGTTCCAACAATATACCGTATGTCTTTTATACATGGGAAAACATCGCCCGGAAGTATAACTTAATCCATGCGATGCTTTTTCGAATAGTCCGTCGTTCGGCAGCTGCGGCAGTTGTTGGGAGCTGGGATGCAGCAGAGATTCTGCGGCGGCGATCGTTTAAAGCGCCTATGCTTATTCAGCCGCAATACGGAGTTGATCCTGCCCTTTTTTATCGCCGGACGACTTCACGATTTAAAGAAGGGTGGCGTGTGTCGGGTCCGGTGGTCGGTTATGCCGGACGCCTAATTCCTGAAAAAGGGGTCAGTCTTCTCTTACAAGCATTCGAGAAACTAACGATTCCCGCGACATGCGTTATCGCAGGGGGCGGCCCGGAATTGAACTCTTTGAAAGAATTTGCGGCACGACTTCGTCGCGCACAGGATATTTATTTTATCGGCCCTGTTCCGCATGAACAAATGCCGGAGTTGTTATCGGCACTTGACATCATTGTACTTCCTTCACGAACGACAGCAACATGGAAAGAACAATTCGGACGAATACTCATCGAAGCAATGGCGTGTGAAGTCTGTGCCGTTGGATCGGATTCAGGGGCAATACCGGCTGTTATAGGAACCGCTGGCTGGATTTTCAAAGAAAACGATGCCCATGCATTGCAGAAGATTCTTTATGACCTCATTGTCAATGAAGAAGAACGAAAACGATTAGCTGAAGAAGGCCGGGCACGGGTTCTTGAGCACTTTACAAATGCAATTTTTGCAAAAC
Source organism: Bacteroidota bacterium (assembly GCA_050011775.1). GTDB lineage: Bacteria > Bacteroidota > Ignavibacteria > UBA10030 > CAVZMI01 > CAVZMI01. The sequence goes on from JBEKIL010000012.1 coordinate 21,977, forward strand.
AGCTGCACGAATTTTTTATGCAGGTAAAATTCCCAAAAGCATGAAAGTATCAATCATCATTGTTAATTACAACCGGTTCGATCTGGTCCTTCAGTGTATTCAATCGCTTCTTCCCTGGATCAGAGAGGAAAAATATGAGATTATTGTTGTCGATAATGGATCGAAAGATTTCGATGAACGGGGTCTTAAGACTCTGAGCGACCGGATAAAAGTCGTCGGCCTGTCGCATAACATCGGTTATGGCCGGGCGAACAATCGTGGGGCCGAAATTGCTTGTGGAGAATATCTGTTCTTATTAAATCATGATACGATAATGCATGAGGATGTTTTGAACCCGCTTGTGGAATTTCTTGATAAACATCCAGACGTCGGTATAGTGGGACCGACGTTGTTAAACAGCGATGGATCGTATCAGCTCTCAACCGGAGGAGAGCCGGGACTTTTTGGGGAAGCGAAGACAAGATACTGGAACCGATGTATTCGATCAAAGAACCTGCGAATTCGCACATCGATGGAAAGGTCTTTGCGAAGACAGCGTTCGCTTCTCTGGCTCACCGGAGCTGCAATGCTTGTCCGTAGGTCGTTGTTTGAATTGGTCGGCGGTTTTGATGAAGATTATTTTATGTATTTTGAAGATTCCGACTTTTGTGCCCGTATCAGGTCTGCAGGATCGGAAATTGTTTATCTTCCCGGACCATCGCTTATTCATCTTCATGGAAGCTCTATCAACGTTATTCCTGGCCGTATGGCATATGAATACAGACGAAGTCAGCTCTTATATTATCAAAAACACCGGATGCTGCCGGCACGAATCATTCTTCGGATATATCTTTTAGTAAAATATCTCGGGAAATACCTTATAGCAAAAGAGAATAGAGAAATCCTGGGAAAGATTATAGCCCTCTTACTTGAGAGGAACATCATGCGCCACTCGTACGAATTGGGAAAGGCCGAGTAATGGTCGTCGGTCTTGACATACGGAAGATCGATCATCTCGGTATCGGAACGTATATTTTCAATCTTCTCCGGCATTTTGAAAATGCACCCGGCGATATTCAGTTTATTGTTTTTGGTCACCCCGATGTCAGGCGCGACTTTTCATTGAGTAATCGTTTTACTGTAATCAACAACATGACAAAGCAGTATTCATTGGCGGGGATGATTTCACTCGGGCGGCAGGCCAAGGCCGGACATGTTAACATCTTTCACACACCGCACTATGTTCTTCCGTTGAACATGAAAGCACGAAGCGTTGTCACGATCCATGATGTCATCCCGCTTCTTTTTCCGGAATACTTCGGCATCCTTAAGAGATCATATGCGTGGACGATAATGAAGCGAAGCTGTACGAAAGCCGATCGCGTTCTAACGGTGTCGATGACAAGCGCCAGGGACATTCAGGAAAAATTCGGTATTTCCGATGAGCGGCTGAGGGTCATCCATGTCGGTGTGAATGAAATGTTTCATCCTCTGAATGAACAGGAAAAATCTCTGGTCCGTAGGCAGTATTCGTTGAGTGAATCTTATCTTCTATACTCCGGGGCACTGAAGCCTCATAAAAACGTTCCCCGCCTGTTGTCGGCACTTTCTAAAATTCCGGAAAGCCGCAGGCCTCAATTGGTACTTGTTGGCGATGATCTGACGCATGCTGCACCGGTTCGAAGGGCGCTCGAACGATATCGGCTCTTTTCATCGGTTCGTGTTCTCGGCAAACTACACATTGATGAAGTAATCAAGATTTATGGCGCCGCTTTTGCAATGATCCATCCTTCATTATATGAGGGATTCGGTTCGATTGTGGTCGAAGCAATGGCTGCAGGAATTCCTGTGGCATCATCATCATCCGGATCATTGCCTGAGATCATTGGAGATGCAGCATTATTCTTCGATCCGACTGACGAAGAGAATATCATCGAAGCGATCGATAAAATTACCAATGACACTCTTCTCCGTGAACAACTTATAAAAAAAGGAACAGACCGCATCAAATTCTTCTCATGGGAACGGTGTGCTCGGGCGACTCTGCAGGTTTACCGGGAACTTGAATAGCAGATGTGCCTTGTGTTTGTTATCAAAAAGTAATACTATTGTTCAGGAAAGGTTGTATTTCGTGACAGTCGTACAAAAAAATACCGTGCTCGTGGCGACGCTCCCAAAGATTGACGAAGCAATGGCGGCTTCGCTTTTCGACGGGAAATTTACGGTACGTACTATCGAGGAACTCTATCTCTCATATCTTGTCGATGTAGTGGCACAGGTTAACCGGTATCCGAGAACTCGCATTGTGATTCACTATTATGTTCCTGCGCTGTATGAAATGCTGATGAATCTCTTCATGACACCCGCCGAGTTTCGATTGGTCGTACCAAAGGATACAGGCCCGCTTTACTCATCGGCCATCGAGAGGATGTTCAAAAGTGGACGATGCAAAAATCTTCTTCTCCTTCTAACACTTCATCCGTTGGTGAATTATCATATCATTGAACACACACTTCGCGTATTGAATTTTGAGGATGAAAGCGTAGCAATCGGCACACTATCAAACCACATGCCTTATCTTCTTGGTATAAAAAATCTTCATGAATCGCTCCTGATGCTGGACGATAAGGAGTTTTATGACAGTGATTCGCTCCTTCGCCGATGCTGTACAATAAACGGACTTATCAGTCCGCTATGCCCGCTTCCCGTGATACAAACAACAAGTGATCTTATGATCCTGAAGGAAAAATTGGAGCGACTTTGCGAGACACGGCATGATTATCCGAAAAGAACTCTTTCGTTGCTCCGACAACTTGGTAGTACTATTAATAACACAAGAGCCATATGAATATCGGCCTCTTTGGCGGCAGTTTTAATCCGCCGCATAACGGACATCTGCTCCTCGCAGAGACAGTACGGGAACAATTCAATCTCAGTACTATATTTTTCATTCCGTCATATATTCCTCCCCATAAACAACTCGAGCACCTTGCCCCTGGAAAAGACCGTCTCGCGATGGTCGAATGCGCTATTTCAGGAAACAGGCATTTTAAATGCTCGGATATCGAGATTCGGAAGAGGGGAACATCGTACACCATTCAAACAGTTACGGAGTTTGAACAACGTTATCCCAACAGTGAATTATTCCTCATTATCGGCATTGATAATCTTATAGATTTTAAATTATGGAAATTGCAAGAAGAATTACTGACGAAGACGACGCTCATCGTATGCGAACGTCCCGGATTCCGCCGCGATGATGTTCCGCGTGATCTTCTACGCTATGCAAATTTTGTGTCGGTAATGCTGATCGGGATATCGTCAAGTGATATTCGGTTGAGGGTAAAAACGGGTAAATCGATCCGCTACTTCGTTCCTGAATCTGTGGCTGAGTATATACGCTCCAACCGGTTATATCTGTAATTACACAACACAGTGTATAACGACGGAGTCATCACGGCACCGCCTAACCATTCTATTCCTTCCATAGTGATTTTTTCATCTTGTTGTAACACAATTTCGTTCTATATGATAGAGAATCCTATGGATCGCTTTAAAGGTATCTATCGTATCGAATCCATCCGTCTTGCAGGTTGGGATTATGGTTCGACCCCTCGACAAGCTCAGGGCAGGCAAGCTCACCACAAGTGGTATGCCGGGTTGGTATTTTGTCACCATCTGTACTAAAAACAGGGTAGAATTGTTCGGAGATATTGTGGATGGGGAAATGATCCGGAATGAGATTGGAGAGATAGCACATCAAATGTTTAAAGAAATCCCGACACATTACAAAGATGTCAGATTGGATGATTTTATTATAATGCCGAATCATGTACATGGAATAATTGTGTTGGGAAATAAGTATAATCATGGATTGTCGAATAGTCGGGGAGAAAGTAGAGACAGATTGCGGGATAGGTGGGTGGATAAATGTAGAGAAAGATGGGGATATAAAAGGGGAAATGAAGGGGAAAATAATTTAGGAGGTGAGTGGAAAGATGAGTGGGGAGACGCAACGTCTCCCCACATAATAAGGATAGAATGATGATCTCCCTACATGGTGAGGACAGAATGATGATATGGTGCAGAAAAAAAGAGAGTCTTTCTAAATGGAAAATTGGATTTTGAAATGTCCGAAAAACCGGAAAACTATTTCATGTCAGCAATATCCCCCAAAGGTGGATCATTGGGTGCGATTGTACGGTCATTTAAATCTGCCGTTACAAATTATATACATGCGGATGGATTTCGCGATTTCGCTTGGCAATCCCGATTCTACGATCACATTATTCGAAGTGAGAAAAGACTTAACATCATTCGGAGATACATTAGAAATAATCCAAAGCGGTGAGATCACGAGGATAATGAAGATACTCCAATGAAACATCTCCGCTCCTTGAAACTTGATCGCACTTTTCGTATTTTCTATTCGAATATACTGCCCCTGTAGCTCAGTATGGATAGAGCAGCAGTTTCCTAAACTGTGTGTCGGGTGTTCGAATCACCCCAGGGGCACATTCAGATCGCAATATTCATTCATAGATTTTCCGCCCCCCCTTTCAACTTGGTGAAAGAATTAGTACATTATATCCCATTCAGATCGATCCATCGTATTGGTATCAAGGAGAATAGAATGAAATTTCGTTTTACATATATTATTATAATGACGCTGTCGCTCACGCTATGCTTATCCACGGTAATGCTCTGTCAGGATGAGACCGCAACTCTTCGCACCATACTCCGGTATACTGATCCACAGAAACGAATCGATGCACTAAACGAGTTTCTTCATTTCTATCCACAGAGTAGCCTGACTTCACGCGCCTTATATGGACTATTCAATGCATATATCGAAACAGACAAAAGTGACTCAGCTCTTCTCACTGCACCACGGTGTGTCGCGTCCTTCCCAGATGCCGCACGCGGTCAGATGCAAATGATGATCGCTGATGCTCTTGCTGAAAAGGGTATCGGACTTGATACCGCCGAAACGTATGTCGCGTCAGCGGAGCAGTGGGCACGGGAAAGAAAACGGCCGGAACTTGGATCGATTCTCCACATTAAAGCACATATTCTTTACCAGAGAGGAAATACTCTCAAGGCAGAGGAAATCGAGCGGGAGGCACTTCAAAACGAACCGAACAATCCGGATTTTCTCCTAAGGCTTGGTCGCTACGAAGAGAATAATGGAAAAAAAGATATGGCACTGCACGATCTGTGCCGCTCGATCCTTTTTGGATACTCGGATGAGGCACTTCAGAGATTTAATTCATTGATAACCTATGCAAAATCCGATTCCGAAGCGCTGCAGCTAAAAGAAACAATCGTAAACGAAATTATTCGTGTCTATGTCGATACAACGAAACCGGAAAAAATTATCGAAGCACGGAGTACCGCAGCAGCGTTAATGGCACACACCGAAGTCAATCTGAAAAAAGCACGAGAGTGGGCGACAAGCGCAGCCAAATCTCCGGAGAAGGGAGAATCGATCGAAGAGTTCGTGAGCTATCAGCAAAATCTTGCTCTTGTATCATTTGCGGAAAAGAAATATACCGAGGCAGTGGCGATTTTGAGTGCGGTCACCGATCTCGTCGATCCATGGAATGATGGATTCTGGTTTACGATGGGACAGGCATATGAAAAAATCGGGAAAAACGAAATGGCAAAGGATGCATATTTGAATGCATTAATCGGGTCGAAAGTCCCGAGACTAGTCAGTGCATATGCATCCATAGCAAGCGAAGGAGAGCGTACACCTGCACAGATTGACAGCGCGATAGAAAAAAAACGACAATCACTCATGGATTTTCAACCGGGAAAAGCTACCGCACAGAAATCGAAAACGGGAAAAGTCGTCCTTGTGGAACTTTTTACGGGCTCTGAATGCGGTCCATGCCAGTCGGCCGATAAGGCATTCGATTATCTCTCGGAATATTATCCTCGAACGTCAGTTGTTCTCCTTGAGAATCATCTCCATATACCCCAGCCGGATCCGATAACGAATCCGGATACATGGGACCGATATATGATGTATGGAGGCAATTTTGGAACTCCAACCGTTGTCATAGATGGAACTCAAAAAATTATTGGCGGAGGTCCGCTTTATATCGGCCAGAATCGTTTTAATGTGTATCACCATTTCATCAGACGCTCTTTGGGAAAGACTCCACCTCTGACAATCGAAGGTACCGCACAGTTGACAGGGGGGAAGATCGCCGTCGAGATCCAACTTCATACGGCGAAAAAAAATCAAAAGGACACTCTTTTAGCAAGACTCTATATAGCACTTGTTGAAAAATCCATAGACTACACCGGAGGGAACGGTATATCACGACATGCCTTCGTTCTCAGGAAATTGTTTGATGGAATAAAAGGGGCTCCCATAAAGCTGACCAACAGTGGAGAAAAAATAACACGTTCGGTAGAACTTACACAGATCGAGCGTGAATTACAGAATTATCTCGACAATGTTGCGAAACATCCGTCTTGGCGTTCTTCATTTGCGAATTTTCCGGGTTGGAAAACACGACCTGACAGGATCAACCAGTCGAATGTCGCGATAGTTGCTTGGATTCAGGATCCGGAAAGCAGGGAAGTTCTTCAATCATTCTATTGTGATGTATCGACAATGACGAAGTGACAGGCAAGGTATCGATTCACTTCATGCTACTTGAACAATTGTACCGGTTTTTCTACCTTGTTGTGAACCTTCTCCTGGAGGTCTTATGAGCTGTGTCTTTCGAAGTCCGATTCCCGGGCTCATCCTGATATCGCTGATCCTGTCCTCGTGTACTTCCCATATCTATCATGTCGCATATCCGACGCTTTCAGATGGGAAATATGATTCGGAGTTTCCATATAAAAGTTGTTCCGAACAGCTTGAGAAAATCGGAGAATCTATCAAGCTCCTTAATTGTATTGCCGGGTATAAAAGCTATACTTTGCCTTCAGGTTCAATGCTGCGGAAAAACGACCTTACAATGGATTTAATCGAGAAACAGGCTGTGCACGTGCAGTACATCAGCAATACATCGTCGGGAACAGCCACCGTGATCTACTCACAGGGTTTTAAGTTGGCTGTGCTGACGTGTGCACATATCTTCTCATTCCCGGATACAATTATTTCCTATTTCCCTGATAGTGACGGATTACCGACTGAAAATGTACAATCAATAGCATTCCGAACATCACTGCTGAGTTACATTGCCGATCTGCCTGAAAGAGGAGAAATGGAAATCCTTGCTGTTGATAAAATCAACGACATTGCCATTCTCGGAAAGACATTTGAGACACCGAAGCCGGTCCCCGTGTTCAATTATCCCGTCGGTCGTGCGAAAGAATTGGAATGGGGAACGTTTGTCTATATGTTCGGTTATCCATTGGCGAATAAAATGGTCACAAAGGCAATTGTAAGTAGTCCCAGGAAAGATTCCCGCGGATCGTTCTTGCTCGATGCCGTGTTTAACCGGGGGTTCAGTGGGGGGGTCATCCTTGCAATACGCGATGGAATTCCAAATTTTGAGCTCGTTGGAATAGTCAGCTCGGTTCCCGCAGATTATGAGAATGTACTGACACCAACGCAGGCAAATACGGATATGGAGTATGACGCAAACATTCCGTATCACGGCGAAGTGTATGTCAGACGAAAATTAAATATTAAATATGGCGTGACACAAGCCATCTCTATGGAGACAATAAAAGAATTTGTGGAAAAAAATAAATCGGTTTTTGAATCAAAAGGATATTACATCAATTCATTTTTCGAGCAGGAACGTGTTCAACCGGATCTACCATGACGGACGAATATGCTGAAGGGGAATGATTATTGTATTTCAATTGATTCCCACCGGATTTTTCTTATATTTTTATTAATTCAATGTATTGCTGACATATTCTTTTCTTTATGAGAATCAATCAATTATTTATCCCGACAGTAAAAGAAATACCTTCGGATGCGACTATCCCCAGCCACCAGCTGATGCTCCGTGCAGGTCTTATGCGGCCTCTCGCAGCGGGAGTATATAGTTTTCTCCCTCTTGGCTATCGGGTTATGAAAAAAGTCATGCAAATCATTCGTGAAGAAATGGATGCTATCGGTGGACAGGAATTCCATCTTCCTGCACTCAATCCCGTGGAATTATGGGAGGAAACCGGTCGTCTTCAGGCATTCGGTGATATAATTTTTCAAATCAAGAATAGACCTCTCGTTCTTGCACCGACTCACGAGGAAGTAATATGCTCGATTGCGAAAAATCACATCAGTTCGTATCGTGAACTTCCTCAGATCTGGTATCAGATTCAGACGAAGTTTCGAAATGAGCCCCGTCCGCGCTCGGGTGTAATTCGTGGACGTCAATTTATCATGAAAGATTCCTATACGCTTGACGCTACATTGGAAGGATTGGACAGAGGCTATAATCTTCACGCTGAAGCATATAAAAAGATTTTTACCCGTTCGGGATTGAGATTCTTTGTCGTTGGTGCCTCAAGCGGTGCAATGGGAGGGACCGGGTCGCAGGAATTTATGGTCGAGTCGGATTTTGGAGAGGATACCGTTATACTCTGCAATGAATGTGGATATGCGGCTAACCTGGAGATCGCTGCATCAAATATTGCTGGTGCATCCCGCACTGACGCAAACGATTTGCCGAAAGAAATTCATACACCGAATATAAAAACAATCGATGAACTCGCTGATTTCTTGAAAGTCGATGCACACTTATGCGCTAAATCGCTTGTCTATATCAATAACTCAAAACCCGTGCTAATCTTCATGATGGGGAACGATCAGCTCAACGAAGCAAAACTCGCAGCTGTTCTGACGGGCGAATTCAGACCTGCACGGCCTGAAGAATTATTAGAGTTGACAGGAGCCGATGCCGGTTCAATCGGACCGGTCAATCTCCGATTCCCTATGCGCGTCATTGCCGACAGGAGATTGAAAAACGCGAATGGAATGATCAGCGGGGCTAACAAGAACGATTACCATATGATGAATATCGACTTTAACCGCGATGTGAATGTAGAGGCGTATCATGATCTGAGGGTCGTCGAAGAGAAAGAGCCCTGCCCGTCCTGCAATAAACCGCTGCGGATTGCGAAAGCAATTGAAATCGGGCACATTTTCAAGCTCGGTACAAAGTATTCCGATAGCCTTCATGCCGTATTTCTTGATGAAAATGGCAAGGAAAAGCCGATTATTATGGGAAGTTATGGAATCGGAGTTGAAAGAATCGTTGCCAGTCATATTGAGCAGAATCACGACGAAAACGGCATCATCTGGGATAAAGTTATTGCCCCGTTCCACGTTCATCTTATCGCTGTGAATCCGGGAAATAAACCACTGAAAAAAACAGCCGATACTCTTCACACTACTTTCGAATCCGTCGGCATCGAGGTTTTATATGATGATCGGGCAGATGCTTCTCCCGGATTTAAATTTAAAGATGCCGATCTTCTGGGAATGCCGTTGCAGGTCATTGTCGGTGAACGAAATTTCAAAAATGGGCAGATCGAGCTAAAGGAACGCAGGACAAATAAGAGAAAATTAGTCGCAACAGAGAAGGTCGTCGAAGAAGTGCAGGCATTTCTTCGCGTATAGCAAGGATAGAGAATGGACCGCGAATGGAAGTTTTTTATCGACGGTGAGTGGCGGTCGTCATCACGCCATCGCCCCGTGGTCAATCCCTACACTCGAGAGACCATCGGTACTGTTGCCCAGGCATCGGCGAAAGATATCCTCGATGCATTTACAGCTGCGCACAGAGCATTTGAAAATACGAAGAAACTGCAGGGATACGAACGAAGCGCGATACTGATGGAGATCGCCAATGCTCTGAGAAACCGTAAAGAGGAGCTTGCACGATTGATAACGGACGAATCGGGAAAACCGATTCGATTTTCGCGTGCGGAAATTGATCGCTCGATATTCACATTTATTATAGCCTCGGAAGAAGCAAAGCGAATATACGGAGAGACACTCCCACTCGATCTGACTCCTCAGTCTAATCAAAGACTCGGAATACTCAGACGTTTTCCGATCGGCGTGATTGCTGCTATTACACCATTCAATTTTCCAATCAATCTTGTCGCGCATAAAGTTGCGCCTTGCATCGCTGCAGGCAACACGGTTTTATTGAAACCAGCTTCAAGTACCGCGGCGGCGGCTTCGGCATTCACAGAAATTATTGCAGAATCATCGCTCCCGAACGGTGCGTTCAATCTTGTGACTTGTCCTGGTGCCGAAGCGGAGGTTCTGGCAACAGAGCCAAGGATTGCTATGTTGACATTTACAGGAAGCCCGGAAATCGGATGGCGATTGAAGGAAAAAGCTTGGAAGAAGAAAGTGACGCTCGAGCTCGGAGGAAATGCAGGCATTATCATCGACGAAAAAATCGCCCTTGATCCGATCATCCCGCGCATCGTCCAGGGGTCCTTTGGAAATGCGGGGCAGTCGTGCATTGCCGTGCAGAGAATTTTTGTCCATCGCAGCCTCTTTGAGGAATTCCGTGAGAAATTCGTTATGGCAACACAAAAGGTTGTTTCAGGGGATCCCACCAATGATTCAACAGTTGTCGGTACGATGATCGACGAAGCAGCAGCGATCAAAACTGAAGAGTGGATTAAAGAAGCTGTGAATCTCGGAGCGAAAGTCCTTATCGGAGGAACCAGAGAGGATGCGGTGTTTGCACCGACGGTTCTCGTCCAAACTACAAATGCAATGAAAGTAGAATGCCGCGAAGTCTTCGCTCCCGTTGTCACATTGACGTCCGTTGATTCTTTCAACGAGGCACTTAGGAAATTGAATGATTCACAGTACGGACTACAAGCCGGTATATTTACAAACGATCTCTATAATGCTTTTATGGCATATGAAGTGCTGGAAGTCGGCGGTGTAATGATCAACGATTATCCGACTTACAGGGTTGATCACATGCCATATGGCGGAGTGAAAGAATCGGGAATGGGACGGGAAGGCGTTCGATATGCTATTGAAGAAATGACTGAACCAAAGTTAATGGTGCTAAACTTGTCGAAGTCATTTTAATTATTAATTAATGAATAACCAGACTATCGGATTTATGGTGAACACACTGGCTTGTTCTGAGTAACTTACACCGAGCTACTTGCGCTGAGCTGAGTCGAAGCGCGCCGCGGGGAACCGAAGGAAGGAGTGTCGAGCCGTGCACTTACAGTTCCTTCAGCAATATTGAAATAATCGAAAAGGATAATTGTGTCCGACTTCGTTCATCTTCATAATCATACACACTACAGTCTTCTGGATGGTGCCTGCACAGTAGAAGATCTTATCAATGCTGCAGTAGAACAGAAGATGCCCGCCGTGGCACTGACCGATCATGGTGTATTATTCGGCGCGATTGAGTTTTATCAGAAGGCAAAAAAAGCGAATATCAAACCGATTATCGGCAGTGAAGTTTATATTGTGACAAAAGGATCTCGTTTCGACAAAGTCACTCCGGCGGAAGCGCGCGCGAATGGTGGGAAAAGAGGAATCTATCACCACCTTGTCCTTCTGGCAAAAAACCAGACAGGTTATAAAAATCTGGTAAAGCTTTCTACGATCGGACATATCGAAGGTTTTTATTATAAACCACGAATCGATCTCGACACACTCCGGCAATATTCCGAGGGACTCATTGGACTCTCAGCCTGTTCAGGCGGAGTCGTCGCAACGCATCTTGTGGATGGGCGGTATGATCTGGCGCGTGAAGCGGCTGTTCTCTATAAAGAAATACTTGGCAAAGATTTCTACCTTGAAATCCAGGATCATGGTCTTGAGAGGGAAAAAACCATCCTTGCTAACATGCCGAAGCTGGCTCAAGAGCTCGAGATCAAATTGATCGCGACAAATGATTGTCATTATATAAAACATGAGCACGCTATTGCTCACAATATCTTGCTTATGATCCCGGAAGCCAGCAGTACGAATATACAGGATTATACTCAGCTCCGGTATGGAACCGATCAAATCTACTTCAAATCGAGTGCCGAAATGACGGCATTGTTCTATCAATATCCACAGGCACTTGAATCAACGCTTGAAGTGGCGGAAAAGTGTAATGTGGAATTGGATCTGCATACGAATCATATGCCCGAGTTTCCTATTCCTCCTGATGCAGGCGTTGCAACGCTGAATGACTATCTTAGGAAATTGGCTCATGAAGGTATTGGGCGCCGGTACCCAAACATGACGCAGGAAATTAGTGAACGCTTAGAGCATGAGCTTACAGTTATTACGCGAATGAATTATGCGGGATATTTCCTGATAGTCCACGATTTTATCAGCAAAGCGCGCGAGATGGGAGTTTACGTTGGTCCAGGCCGGGGAAGTGCGGCTGGGAGCATCGTCTCCTACGCGCTTGGAATCACAAACGTCGATCCATTAAAATACGACCTTCTTTTCGAGCGTTTTTTGAATCCGGATCGTATCAGCATGCCGGATATCGACGTTGATTTCTCGGATGCAAAACGAGGAATGGTGATCGATTATGTCCGCCAAAAGTATGGAATCGATTCGGTATCGCAAATTATAACGTTTGGAAGTCTTGCCACGCGTGCAGTTCTAAAAGATGTCGGTCGTGTTCTCGGTGTTCCCCTGAGCACAATCGATTCGATTACGAAACAGATTCCTGTCATTCAGGGGAAAGTAAAGCCCCTTGCCGAGGCACTGAAGGATGTTCCTGATCTGAAATGGGTGAAAGAGAGTAAGGATCCGAAAATCCAACAGTTGATAGAGGTTTCGCTTGTTCTTGAAGGGATGAATCGCAACGCATCGACGCACGCAGCGGGTGTCGTCATTGCCCCCGGTCCTATCAGCGATTACGTACCGCTCTATAAAACGCCCCAGACAGATTCGATGACACAGTACGCCATGAAAGATCTTGAAGAAGCCGGATTGCTGAAAATGGATTTTCTGGGTCTGCGGACACTTACTGTCATCGAAAATACACTCCGGTTGATCAAACAACGTCACGGAATCGATATCGAGCTTGATTCAATCCCGATTGATGATGCGGCCACATTCGAATTATTTGCAAAAGGGCAGACGGTCGCCGTATTTCAGTTTGAGAGCTCGGGGATGCAGGATTCACTGCGTAAACTCCGGCCGACGAAGATCACCGATCTCGTTGCCATGAATGCGCTTTACAGGCCCGGACCGATGTCGATGATTGATGATTTCATAGCACGGAAACATGGAACCCAGATTATAGGGTACCTTCATCCAAAGCTTGAATCGATTCTTCATGAGACCTATGGTATCATTGTGTATCAGGAACAGGTCATGAAGATTACCAGCGAGATTGCAGGATTCACTCTTGCGCGTGCCGATATGATGCGCCGGGCAATGGGAAAAAAAGACAAGGCATTGATGGCTAGACTGAAAAAGGAATTTGTCGATGGCGCAGCCGGCAATCACATTGATAAAAAAGTTGCCTCCGACATTTTCGATTTGATAGAGAAATTTGCATCATATGGTTTCAATAAATCACATAGTGTAGCGTACTCCATAATTGCATACCAGACAGCATTTCTGAAGGCTCACTATCCGGCCGAGTTTATGGCCGCGACACTTTCGAGTGAAATCGGCAACACCGACAAAATTGTATTATTTATCGATGACTGCCGCTCGCTCGGCATCGAGGTACTTCCACCCGATGTAAATGAAAGTGAAGCCGATTTTATTGTGTCTAAGAGCGGTATTCGGTTCGGACTGGGCGCAATCAAAAATGTTGGCTCCGGAGCAGTGGATACAATCGTTCAAGTACGAAATATTGCGGGAAAATTTTCTTCGTTATACGATTTTTGTTCGAAAGTCGACCTTCGAGTTGTCAATAAGAAAATGATCGAAAGTCTTATTCAGGCAGGAGCATTCGATTCCATACCCGGTCATCGGGCACAACTCCTCGAAAGCGTCGATTCGGCAACGGCGTACGGTCAAAATTTCCAGGAGGAAGCACGGCGCCATCAATCAAATCTGTTCGAAGCCGGAAAATCGTCACATCACGGTGTCTTCGGAACACCTTCACTCCCGGCCGTCGAGCCATGGACAGAAATGGAAAAACTTCGGCGGGAGAAGGCACTACTCGGGTTTTACGTCTCGGGTCATCCCCTGAACCGTTTTAAAGACGTCGTTGAATCATTCGCAACTGCCCGTCTCGGAGATGGAGAGAGTATCAAAGATGGGAGTACAGTACGTGTGTGCGGTATTGTTACATCGGTGAAAAAGAAAATCGATAAGCGTGGAAACACGATGGCCTTTATAACAATCGAAGATTTTTCGGGAAAGGGCGAGTGTGTCGTGTTCTCTGATGCATACCGGCGGCATGAACAGACCCTGGTTAATGATGCAATGGTCATGGTGGTTGGAAAAGGAGAACCCAGCGGAAACAATCTTAAGGTCATCGCAAACGATATTTATCCGATAGAAAAAGTTAAGGAAACTTTTGGAAAAAGTGTTATCTTTACAATTAACATAGATGTGGCCGGGGAACAGACAATCTCCCAGCTTCGAAAAATCATGGAACGCTATAGGGGAGGTTCGTGTTCTTGTTATTTTAATCTTGTAGGTTCAACACTATCACAGAAGCGTGTTTTTTATTCAAAATTATATACGGTTCAACCATCGGAAGAATTTTTCACGGAAGTTCGTCAGCTGCCCGGTATCGACGGTGTTAAGATAACGGGTTAATCGTACAAAGGGGACACAATGAAAGCACTACAAGTCACCGATAGCAATTTTGTATCCGAAGTACTACAATCGTCTGTTCCTGTTATTGCCGATTTCTGGGCGGCATGGTGCGGTCCATGCAAGATGATTGCACCCATCATTGAAGAACTCGCGGTAGAATATGAAGGGAAAATCAAAGTTGTCAAAGTCGACGTCGATAATAATCCCAAGATAGCAATGCAATTCGGGATCAGGAGTATTCCGACGCTCCTTATCTTCAAGGAGGGACAGGTTGTCGAACAAATAGTCGGTGCTGTTTCCAAGAAACATATCGTAGAGAAACTTTTAAAACACACCTCATAAAAACTCCGGAATTCCTTATTGGTTGTACGCTTTGAAATGGAGAGAAGCAAGCAGAGAAAAATTGCGGATGCTTCTTTTTTTCATTATAATGTATAATGAGAATTCCGGTTCTCTAACCTTCAGAAAGGAACTGATGTAGAAAAATGAAGTACAATAAGCGGACACATACCTGCGGCGAGTTACGTCTTCACCATGTCGGAAAGATGATCACATTGACGGGATGGGTGGACCGACGGCGGGATCTTGGAGGAGTGATTTTTGTCGACCTCAGGGACCGCTACGGCAGAACACAGATCGTCTTTCAACCACAGCGCAATGAAAAGATCTATCAGATTGCCAAGGACCTCCGGAGCGAGTTTGTGATATCGGTGACCGGTGTTGTCGAAAAACGTCCTGACGGAACCGCTAATCCGAATCTAGATACGGGTGAAATAGATGTTCTCGTCGATGTTTTGACGATACTGAACAAAGCCGAGACGCCGCCGTTCCCGATCGAAGAGCGTGTGGAAGCTAGTGAGGAACTGCGTTTGAAATTCCGGTATCTCGATCTTCGCCGAGAACCGCTTCAACGGAATATTCTTATGCGCCACGCAATGTATCAGATAGCGCGTAAATATTTTGATGAAAATAAATTTGTCGAAGTCGAAACTCCCGTACTCATGAAGAGTACACCCGAAGGAGCGCGGGACTACCTTGTACCGAGTCGTATTCACCGAGGGAAGTTTTATGCACTCCCACAGTCACCCCAGACCTATAAACAAATTCTTATGGTTGCCGGATTCGATAAATATTTTCAGATCGTGAAATGCTTCAGGGACGAAGACCTGCGTGCCGATCGGCAACCGGAATTCACTCAGATCGATGTTGAGATGTCGTTTATTGATGAAGAAGACATTTATGGCATGACAGAAGGACTTATCGTCCGGTTCATGAAAGAGATTAAGAGTATTGACATTCAAACTCCGTTCATACGACTGACGTACAAAGAGGCAATGGAAAAATACGGGAGCGATAAACCAGATTTGCGTTTTGGACTCGAGTTAACCGATGTCACAAAAATCGTCGCTTCAACTTCCTTTAGAGTATTTTCCGGTAACATCGCCAGAGGCGGAGTTGTTGCGGGATTTGTATTACCCGGGGGTGCATCCTATACCCGAAATCAACTCGATAATATTGTCGATTTTACAAAGAAACTCGGAGCGGGTGGATTAATCTATGCAAGAGTCTCCGATACCGGCGTTGAATGTCCAATTGAGAAATTTGTCGGAAGCAATGCTCTCCTGGCCATAGCACAGGCGATGAAGGCAAAGAGCGGTGATTTATTCTTTCTTGTTTCTGATTCATGGCATAAGGCTTATTCAATACTTGGCAGTCTCAGACTCGAGATGGCTCAACGGCTGGATCTTCTGAACAATGAAAAACAAGATTTCAAATTCCTCTGGGTGACAGATTTTCCGCTTCTGGAATTCAGTGAAGAAGAGAAACGGTATGTTGCGGTACATCATCCCTTCACGTCGCCCAAATCTGAAGATGAACCGCTGCTGGATAATGATCCCGGAAAAGCACGGGCTCGAGCCTACGATTTGGTTCTAAATGGCAACGAAATCGCCGGCGGAAGTATCCGAATTTTCAGCCGTGAATTACAATCGAAAATGTTCTCCCTTCTTGGAATTAATGAAGAAGAAGCATATCGAAAATTCGGATTTATACTCGATGCATTTAAATACGGCGCCCCGCCTCATGGGGGCATAGCATTAGGTTTTGACAGGATAGCAATGATCCTGGCAGGACAGAAGTCCATCCGTGATGTCATTGCATTCCCCAAGACGAGCAGCGGAATGTCGCTCATGGATGAGTGCCCGTCGGAAGTGGATCCGAAACAATTGGAAGAACTGCACATTCGTATAAAATAGGAAAAACAATGTTCGAAGAAATAACTGAACAACTACGCACACTTACCGAGCGAATTACTTCCCTCCGGGGTTATCTTTGACCTTGATCGAAAAGAAAAGGAAATAGAGGAATTTCAGGAAAAAACCCACGCAAGCGATTTCTGGAACGACAATATCAAGGCCCAGAAAATCATGCAGGAGATCAGTAAGAGAAAATTGTGGGTCGATGCATGGCAAAAACTTCGTTCTCAGAGGGAAGAGATAAATGCAATGATCGACCTCGCAGAGGAATCGAAGGATGAGGCCTTTGCCGCTGAAGCAGCAAAAGATATCAAAGCGTTGGAGCAGGGGATAGCAGATCTGGAATTTAAAAATATGCTCAGCGGTGAAGACGACCAGCGAAATGCAATCTTACAGATTCATGCGGGTGCAGGCGGTACTGAAGCACAGGACTGGGCTGAAATGCTTTTGCGAATGTATCTTCGCTGGTGCGATCAACATGGGTTCATCACAGCACTGGTTGATCAGCAGGAGGGTGAAGGTGCGGGAATTAAGAGTGCAACTATCGAAGTAACGGGGGAATTCGCCTACGGATACATGAAAGCCGAAGTCGGCGTCCACCGTCTTGTCCGCATTTCACCATTCGACGCAAATGCACGACGTCATACATCGTTCGCTTCCGTGTTTGTTTATCCTGAAGTTGAAGACGATGTCGAAATCGAGATTAATCCGGCCGATATCGAGTTTGATACCTATCGATCAGGTGGAAAAGGCGGGCAGAATGTCAATAAGGTGGAAACTGCTGTCCGGATCAAGCATGTTCCCACCGGTATTATCGTCGCCTGCCAGCAGGAGCGTTCACAATTTCAAAACAGGGAACGGGCAATGAAAATGTTGAAATCGCGCCTGTATCAGATCAGGAAAGAAGAGGAGCAAACACGACTGGCCGCGATTGAGGGCACAAAGAAAAAAATCGAATGGGGTAGCCAGATACGGTCTTATGTGTTTCACCCCTATAATCTTATAAAAGATCATCGAACGAATATCGAGACCTCAAATGTACAGGCGGTAATGGATGGCGACCTTGACGCCTTTATCAAGGGATATCTCCTTGCATTTCCATCGGCATAGTGGGTAATGAATTATTCTTACTTCATAGCACGACGATATCTCCGTACACGCCATCGGGGCGGGGTTATTTCTTTTCTCAGCATCATCTCGATTATTGGAATTACGATAGGTGTCGCTGCACTGATTATAACACTCTCTATTCTCGGTGGATTTGAAAAGGAGATCAGGGAAAAAGTAATCGGCTTCACTGCTCATATTCAACTTTCAGGATTTCAAAATCAGCCCCTTAGGAACGCAGAAGAGACGAAAGTGAGAATTGTCGCCGAAAATCCTGAGATCGCATCAGCCACAGTGTACGTAGCACGGGAAGTAATGATCCGAAGCCGGAACGGAGTCGATGGTGCATTCCTGAAAGGAATAGACACTCTCTCTGAACTCCCTATGATCCGGCGTCACATCGTTCAGGGTATATATTCATTTTCTACAAGAGACGGGATAGCGTCGCTCATCGTCGGTAGAAAATTGGCACGAAAACTCAGTATTAGTATAGGTGATAAGGTTGTAGTTTTCGGATTGACGGGTAAAGTTCAATCTGCAGGAGAATCACGTGTGAAGCAATTCCGTGTGACTGGAATATATGAAACTGGAATGGCCGAGTTTGACGATATCTATATCTATACCGATATCAGTCAAGCGCAGAGTCTTTTTGAACTCAAAGGACTTGCCACGGGGATAGATATCATGCTTCATGACGTCCAGAAAACAGAGGAAGTTCTTACACGATTACAGGGTCAGCTGGGTTATCCGTATTATCCGCAATCGGTATTTCAACTATATCGAAATCTTTTTACATGGGTGGAACTTCAGAAAAAACCGACACCGATCATCCTCGGGTTGATTATCATTGTTGCCGTTGTAAATATCATTGGAACACTACTGATGGTAGTGCTTGAAAAAACCCGATCGATAGGTGTATTGCGGACCTTGGGTTCGAGACGATCCGGTGTCTGGAAAATATTTTTATATGAAGGGCTGTTCGTCGGTCTGATCGGCACACTCCTGGGAGATATTCTCGCATTTATACTATGCTGGATCCAGCTTCAGTATCATCCATTTGCAATCCCCGAGAATGTTTATTTTATGACAGCAGTCCCTATATTGCTTCGTCCGGAATATTTTATCATAGTCTCCTGTTTGAGCATAGTATTATGTTTTTTCGCGACACTGATTCCGGCCCGACTGGCGGCGCGTGTCAATCCCATTCAGGCAATTCGTTTTGTGTGAGCAATGCAAATTTCTTCATTCATAGCGCGGAGATATCTCGGCTCAAAAAAGCACGCAGGGTTTATTACGGTCATTACATCGATTTCGATCATTGGAATTACCGTCGGCGTTGCCGCACTTATCATCGTGCTTTCAGTGTTTAATGGATTTAACGGATTAGTATCGTCGATTCTCATCGGTTTCGATCCCCACCTTCGTATCGAGTCACGACAAGGAGGGGTTTTTAAGTTAGCCTCTCAGATAACGACATATCTCTCGGATAATCCGGAAATAAAGGGTGCCTCACCGTTTGTGTATGGGAAGGCAATGATCGTATCACGAGATCACAACCATGTGATATTCCTGAAAGGCATTGTCCCATCTTTATTCGGATCTGTTTCAGGTGTCAAAGAAAGAATTGTTCTGGGAAAATATGGATTTGGTGAGAATGAAGATAATGGTATTATCATTGGAATGGCACTTGCCGATCGGTTGAATGCGATGGTGGGAGATACGATTGCAGTTGTCAGTCCGGGCGGTATCCAGGCAACCCTCACACAAATGGTACAACCAGACGTCAGGAAGTATGTAGTCTCCGGAATATTCGAATCAAATAATAAAGACTATGACGGCTTATACGGATTTATCTCACTTAAAGCAGCACAACAGCTCTTCGATATGGGAAATGATATTCACGGGATTGAAGTCAGATTGAACATATTCGAGAATACCGAAATTATGAAGCGTAGAATCGAGGGACAATTTCCACAGACTTCGGTCAGCACATGGTACGATCTGCATAAAGATCTCTATACAATGATGAATGTCGAGCGTTGGGCTGCATATATCATACTTTGTTTAATCATCGCAGTCGCTACGTTTAACCTGCTGGGTTCGTTAACGATGTCTGTTATAGAAAAAACCCGCGATATAGGAATTCTCAGGAGTATGGGTGCGAGTCATCGAAACATTGCGGCGATATTTCTCTTCGAGGGAGCATATGTTGGTATTATCGGAACTCTCGCAGGGAGTGGTATAGGATACATTATGTGTATTCTTCAACAGAAGTATCACCTCTTTCCACTGGACCCGACAGTCTATATCATTCCAGCGATACCCGTTGAAGTTCATATTGCTGATTTTATTCTTGTCGGGTTGACGGCAATATTGCTCTCAACTATTGCAGCATGGTATCCGGCACGTCGTGCAGCGGTACTTCTGCCGGCAGAAGCTGTACAATGGGAATAATCTTATGACGATCTTACGCGCAGAAAATATCCACAAGGTGTACAGGACGGGAGGGAATGAACATGGTGTTTATGTCCTGAAAGGAATTTCTCTCAGTATTCTGAAAGGAGAGATGATTGCAATTATCGGACCTTCGGGTGCGGGGAAAAGTACTCTTCTGCATATCCTTGGTGGATTGGATAGACCGACGGAAGGAAGTGTAACATATGGAGGAGTCAATATTGCCACGATGACTGATACAGCGCTGGCAGAATTTCGTAATAAAAAAGTCGGTTTTGTTTTTCAATTTCACCACCTTCTTCCTGAATTCACAGCAGCAGAAAACGTCGCGATGCCTGCATTCATCCATGGTGAACGGTTGACAAAAGCGCTTCAACGAGCGCGCGAGCTTCTGGATGAAGTGGGACTTGCGCACAGGAGTGATCATCATCCATCTGAACTTTCAGGCGGAGAACAACAACGAGTTGCAGTAGCCCGATCGCTGATCAATCAGCCGTCAATAATTCTTGCAGACGAACCATCGGGAAATCTCGACTCAAAAAATGCTGCTCAACTGCACACGTTGCTTCATGATCTGAATACCCAACATGGCATCACGCTTGTGATAGTCACCCATAATGCTGAATTAGCGGCAAAAGCCAACAAAATCATCAAACTGATAGATGGTCTTATAGATTGGGGAAATTCGCAATAATTTTTCTTCTGTCATATTTATTAATATTTTTTTATTTTTTTCCTTGACAAAAGGAATCTTTTTTCTTAAAATAGCTGTGACCTTGCAACAGCTTCTCCCCTGACTGTTGCAGAAAAAAGGGTCGAGCCCGGCGTTCCCCCCAACCGCTGGGCTTTTTTTTGTAAGAAGAAGGAGAAGCATGACAATGGAAATCAAACAACGATCGAAATTTCAAAAGAAAAAAAGCCGTAAAGAACTTCCCTTAGCCTTTACAAAAACGAACTATTTACTACTTGTGGCGGGTGTTCTGCTTCTACTAATTGGAAACATCGCGCTGGCTCAGATGCCGGTATTTTCTGCGATACCGCTTGTTGTAGCGCCAATTTTGCTGGTAATCGGGTACTGTATCATTATCCCGATAGCCATTTTTTACAGAAAAAAGGAAATTCCTGCGCAGCAAGAACCACCCCAACCTTAAATGGCAATAAAAAGCACTTGCAAATAGTGGTAATTTTTAGTAATTTCACTGTGTAATTGATCGTGGAATCACCCGATGATGACTATTCCTGGCCCGGTTTGATTAAAATTTTTGTTTTGCAGGGCCGGGTGCTGAGCCGGTGAAGAGATATCCACAGAATAATAGCGAATATATGATCGCGTAGCTCAGCAGGTAGAGCATCTGCCTTTTAAGCAGAGGGTCGATGGTTCGAGTCCATCCGCGATCACTTTTTGCGGAAGTGGTGGAACTGGCAGACACACCATCTTGAGGGGGTGGCGCCCAAAAGGCGTGCGGGTTCAAGTCCCGCCTTCCGCACACACAAATTCCGCTTCTTTTCGGGATTTTTTGTGCCAAAAGCGGCTGATCCTTCATGAGTTCATGAAAGACTTGACTTTCTCATTCTCGAAGTGTATATTTTCAATTACGAAGGATTATAATCTCCATGAAACGAACTTCTCTCCTCATTTTGGTATTTTTTGTCGGTGCTATTTCTATTGTGATGGCCGGAGTTATTATCCAGAACATGAAATTGGATACGGAAAACGGCTTCATCACACTTGAATGGACTACATCCCAGGAAGATAACCTTTCTGCTTTCGATATCGAACGATCCATTGCAAATTACCAGCAGTATAACTCGATTCTTCAGAATAAAATTTCTCCACAGGGCCCCGGAACAACTTATCGATATCAGGATCAATCGGCACAGAAAACAAGTACGGCAAGATATCAATATCGATTGGTGATTATTGGAAAAGACGGAAGTCAGGGAGTACAGTACTTTGCAGGCTCGGCATCGCCCGGGAATAGCTCTCTCTCCAGTGTCAAACGAACATGGGGAAGTATCAAAGCTATGTTCCGATGAAACGAGGTTAAATTTATTTTTATCGATAAAAGGAGCGACACTTTAAATGTCGCTTTTTTATTATCCATCATGTTATGAATATCCCAAAACGATTAGTTCTTGCATCACAATCTCCGCGACGGGCTTCTCTCCTTCGTCAGATCGGACTCACATTTGATATCATCCCCAGTCATATCTCCGAGGATCATGTCAATGATCGTCGACCGCATGAAATTGTCCTTACGCTATCACGGGCGAAAGCGTACGAAATAGCCCAGAGTGTTCAGAATGCAATCATTATCGGTGCTGATACCGTTGTTGTACTGGACGGAAAAATTCTTGGAAAACCCATAACTCCCACTGAAGCCATCACGATGTTACATAGCTTGAGCGGCCGGGAACATGAAGTCTACACAGGATTCACGCTCCTTGATACTCCGAGCATGCAGGAAGTCAGCTCCTATGAAAAAACACTCGTTCGATTCCGGCACCTTCACGATGAGGAGATTGCTTCTTATGTCGCTTCGGGTTCACCTATGGACAAAGCCGGGGCATATGGTATTCAGGATGATTACGGAGCTGTATTTGTTGAATCAATCACGGGATGTTTTTACAACGTCGTAGGATTTCCATTGACAAAATTCTTTGTGACGCTTCAAGAATTTTTATCAACGTAAGCACTTTCTCTTATTCTTCCGCAAGCCAGATCTGCGGATCAGGACTCTCACGCTCATCAAGTGCGCTTGTAACATCCCGCGTCATTACTACAATCGTGTCGGGTGAAAATCCGAATAGATCCTCCGCAGTAAAGATCGCCTGGTAATCAGCTGGTGTGAAAAAGACCTCAAACTTTTCCGAAAGCTCATCAAGACGTTTCAGATAGTATGCCACATTTTCGTCCGGACTGCTTGGAATCCATTCTTCGGCAAGCTTGCACTGTTCAAAACCACGCGGATCGGGGTCGGTACCAATAATGTAATATGAGATCCGATCTCCCTTCCGATATTTTCCTTCGGCTGCGAGTGCAAGTTCATACGCCGCATGACGATTACGTTTTCCGGTTTCTATATTGCTTTTGTATTCTTCAAGAGAATCTTTGAGCTGTTCCGTTCGGGCGAAATCGTGAATATCCAACCTATGCTCAATGATATCGTGCCTGAGTGTAGTATAAAGCTTATGCAGCGCCCCGATTTTATTTTGAAGAAGACAGTCAATTGCCTGACTCACATAGTTGCGTGCAAAACGTTCCATGCCGCGTGAAATGAGCGACGAACCGCTAATATCCACTTTATTATCATACCGTAAAAGGGCATAATTTTTCTTTTTATAGCTGAGCATTTTCTTATAACGTCCTTCAAATAAAAGGTTAATACCTTCTGGGAGCGCTTCAGAAATTTCAGCTACAAAAACACGTTCGGATTCTTCTCCCTTCATGCCATATGGAGGTACAAAATAAATGCCATCGGTGTCAACTTCTATGACACGTCCGGCTTTTGTACGGATTGCAGCTATCGCAGAGCGAAGAATTTCCCGACCCGTTGTTGTTACTTTATCGGCCTGGGCAAAATCGTTAAATAATCCTCTGCTGTATCCCAAATATCCGTAGAATGAATTAATGAGAATTTTCAGCGATGATTGCATTGCATCGAGCATTGATCGGTGCTGAGGATCATCGCATTCCTTCATCAAACGTTTTACTTCCAAACGTCGAGCGGTGAGCTCACTGAGTATCCTGGAGAATACGCCCAAAGCATCGGATGAAGGCGCAATGTTCATTGTCGTCATGATCGAAGGATACAATGATTCCACATCGGCATAAACTATAGGTCCTACAACGCCGGTCACCAGGATATCCGTATATCCTCCTGTCGTCTGTGAACCTTCTCGGCGGAGTGGAATTGAATGTCGTTGACGAAGGTATTCACGGAGCAATAGCATTTCGATTTTTGCCGCTGATCCGAGTCGTGAAACCAGACCATAATTTGCCGGCAGCATTTGTGTAAGATAGAATGTCGTCTGTGAAAGATGTTCACTTAATTTGCGGGTTTCACGGATATCGTCTTGGGCATATTTCATGACGATTTCAGGATCGTGATCCCAATACCAAGAAATGCGGTTCCCACGAAGATAGATGCGATCTGATGAAGCGAAGCCAAAGAATTGTGCGGCATATTTCAGACTGTAGCTTTCCATTACTCTTTTTGATGCATCGTACGACTGGATAAGATGCATGGTATCGATAATATGCCTGCCGTGAATTTCATAGCCCGACGGCTCGCTTTCGCGTTCAGTGTGGGTTCTGCGGGGAGAGAACGAACGGGGCGCGCTTTCGTCGCGCCCGATTCCGAATTCAATATGATGCAGATCGCATCGCCGGAGAATATAGGTGAGATCAAAGCCAAATATGTTATGTCCTTCGATGATATCGGGATCTCGATCCCGGATGATCGTGATCAGCTCGTTCAGCATTTTCTCTTCGGAAAGCTGTTGTCCGTTTATCAGATATTCCCATCCCGTAGAATCTGCTAATGCAATAAGGATAATACGGTCTTCCTCACGAGCGGCATTGCTGAATCCTGCCAGAGAATATGTTTCGATATCGATTTGCATTCGTCGAAGATCTGTAAATTCCATCCCTTTGAAGAGAGTTCGTCCGCTTTGCATAAGAAATTGTGTCGTGGGATCGGCAATGAAATGAATGAGGTCGGTATCGGTATAGGTTTTCAATGGGGCTTGTAGCTCCCGTGCGGCATTCCGGAGTACACAACGCATGGCTTCCCAGGTATCCGACCATTTCATGCAGGCGACGAGGTGCCTGTAATAATTCGAGCCGGAGAGTTCCTTCAACCAATGCTTTGCCTCGAATCCATCAATGTAATGTCCGTCGGCAAGATAGAAGAAAGGATAGAAATCGACTGTTTCACACCTCACCTGATCGGCCTGGCGATAATAGACGTTCATCTTTGAATCGCCTGCCGGATGGACAGCAACGATTCTTTCATCAGTGTTATGTCCATAGAGGAGTGGATCCATACGTCACGGTCGTCAAGTTGACGATAAGAGCTATATACAACACGCCCCGGGAGAATCACCGGGGCGTTTAACGTTATTTCTTATTGTCCTTTTCTTTAGCTATAAACGGGGTCAATAAATCGATCGGGATAGGGAAAATGGTCGTCGAATTATTTTCAGATGCCACCTCAACGAGCGTCTGCAGATATCGCAATTGAATCGCCGTCGGGTATTCACCAATGACCTTAGCAGCCTGAGAGAGTTTTTCAGAGGCCTGCAATTCTCCTTCGGCGTTAATAACCTTTGCGCGTCGTTCACGCTCGGCTTCGGCCTGACGGGCCATCGCACGCTGCATCTCCTGCGGAAGATCGATATGCTTCAATTCGACATTCGAGACCTTGATGCCCCACGGTTCCGTTGACCGGTCGATGATAACCTGTAATTCCCGATTGATCTTCTCACGCTCTGAAAGAAGATCGTCGAGCTGCATTTGACCGAGGATACTCCGTAGTGTCGTCTGAGAAATCTGTGATGTCGCAAAAAGGAAATTTTCTACTTCTACGATTGCCTTGACAGGATCAATCACTCGGAAATAGACCACTGCACTTACTTTCAACGTGACATTATCCCGCGTGATGACGTCCTGGGGTGGAACATCCATGACTACCGTGCGGAGGCTGACCTTAACCATCCGATCAATTCCCGGCCAGAGTAAAATTAAGCCGGGGCCTTTTGCAGCAATGAGACGACCGAGTCGAAAAATAACTGCCCGTTCGTACTCTCGTAATATTTTGATCGCATTGGCGATAATGATCAGAACGAAAAAGGCAACAACGAACATTCCGAATACTGTACCTTCCATGAATAACTCCTTTCAGAAAGATTAGTGTTGCTGTGGAACAACCGTTAATACAAGATCTTTTACGACCGTGACCTTTACTTGAGCCCCTTCACCAATAGGCGGAGAATCAGTTCGAGCAAACCAGAGTTCACCATGAATTTGTATCCTGCCGTCAGGGTCGAGGCGTGTCATGACTGTACCGATTTCGCCGATAAGGCCCTCTGCTCCCGTTGTCGGTTTACGAAGTTGAGCTCTCAAGCCCAAACCAATGATAAACAGGAAAAAGAGAACTGTAAAGATGATAGTCGGAATAAGAACTTGCCATGAGATCGAAAGAAACTCCATACCAGGCTCCGTTTCAATAAGCATTAGCGATCCAAGAATAAGCGATATTATTCCTCCAATTGCCAGAAGGCCGTGGCTTACAATTTTAATTTCAGCTATAAATAGAATGATGGAAAACACTATAAGTCCGAGTCCGGCGTAATTTACAGGTAATGTATGAAGTGAATAAAAGGCCAAGATCAGACTAATCACACCTACGATTCCTGGAAAGATCGATCCGGGGTTGTAGAGTTCAAATAAGAGTCCGTAGAATCCCAGCATCAAAAATATGTATGCAAAGTTTGGATTCGAGAGGAGATCCAGAAATTTCTGCCTCCAATTCATCTCATGTATAATTTCGACTGCTCCTGCTGTTTGGAGAACATGTTCATGGCCGTTCACATCGATCTTACGGCCGTTGATCGAGTCCAGCAATGATTTTCGATCGCGGGCTATCAGGTCGATGATGTTTTTCTGAAATGCCTCGGTTTCTGTAATTGACAGACTTTTTCGAACAGCATCCTCGGCCCAGGCGATATTACGATGCCGTTTTTCAGCGATAGTGCGTATAAACGCAGCAGCGTCGTTTGTAACTTTTCCCATCATAATTGAATCCGGTTGTTCTCCTTGACCACCGACCGGATGGGCGGCACCAATATTTGTTCCCGGAGCCATGACAGCAACATGTGCTGCAAGTGTGACAAAAACACCGGCGGAAGCAGCCTGAGAACCGCTTGGCGCGACATATACAATAATCGGAATCGAAGAAGTGAGAATATCTGTAACAATTACGCGGGTTGATTTCAACAACCCACCGGGTGTATTCAGTTGGATCAGAATTGCTTCTGCGCCGGATTTTGAAGCATTTTCGATTGCTGAGTGAATATAGTCGGCCGCGGCAGGATTGATCGCTCCGTCGATTCGTAGGATATAGACAATCGGTTTTTCAGCAAACAGTGAAGAATGAAGTCCAAACAAGAGCATCCAAATAAATATAAGAAATCTGAATGACATGATATGTCTATGATACGGTGATAATCTCATGATATTCCAGACCATCTATTACCTTCGTTTTTAAAAAGATCAGTAAGAAAAGGAACAATGAAAATCTTTTTCATAGCGGAGAGAGTGGGATTCTCCGCCGCATTGGATTGAGCGATGGAGGCGGATCAGCCTCACCGATTTATAATGCGTGGCTGAGAACCCACGGTTAATATTCATCCGCTATCGCGGAAGGGGTGGGATTTGAACCCACGTGACGCTTGTGACGCCAACTCGCTTTCCAGGCGAGCCGATTCGACCGCTCTCGCACCCTTCCAATTTTTCTCGAAATATCCACTCAATTTATTAACTCACACGCTCTCCAGGCGTGCCATCCCGTCCCGATGTCAACGGGACGGGACACTCCTGCATCTCTCCGTTTAATACTCGCTATCTTTTCTTTAAGATTTTATCAAGCCAGAAGCGACCCGCACCACTCTTCAAGTACCTTTCTCTTTTACGTGCTTCAGATATCGTTGTAAATTCTTCCTGATGTATTAAAACCCAGGGGATTCCGCGACTAGTGAATGGTGTTTTTCCATGATTATGTTGATAGAGCCGTTGAGAAATTTCATTAATCCTTTGAAAAAGCTGTTTTTCAGTGAATAATTTTTATAAATATACTAACTCTCATCAGGAAAAGCAATTCCTTGCTTTTTCTTGCACTTTTTCGTAGTATCATTTCGATAATACAATAATAGTTTATGCCCAAGCGCAAAGTACTGATCATCGACGATATACCACAGATTGTCCAACTACTAAAATTTTATGTTCAAAAAGCTGGATATGATGCTGTTGTTGCTACAAATGGGTGGGAGGGGCTCCAGCAGGTTACAACCGAACAACCGGATGTAGTACTGGTCGATGCAATGATGCCTGAAATGGATGGATTTGAATTTATCGAACGTTTCCGGAAGCTCTCTGGGCCCAATACTGCCAAAATAATAATGGTAACTACATTGAGTGGCGACGAGTTTCGGTCGCGCGCAATAAATGTTGGAGCGGATGATTTTATCACAAAACCTGTTACAGAAGAAATGATTCGCAATAAAATTGAATCGCTGCTTGGACCATCGTGATTTACTATGACTGATACCGTCAATGAAGATGAGTTTCTTCGACAGCTCACTAAGGATTTTCTTCGTGATATGTTGAATCAATTAAATTCTCTCGATTCAAAAATAAAAGGCCGTGAGGCCAATAATATTACAGTTTTTGGCCATACCCTTAAAGGAAGCGGCGCAATGTTCGGTTTTCCAGAAATATCAAAACTTGGCATACAATTAGAAGAAGAGGCAAGGGCCGAATACTGGGAAGGAGTACGGGATACAACAAATAAACTCATTAAAGTTATTGAGAATCTTCTCCGATAATATATTATATGGCAACTACAATTCTTATTGCAGAAGATGAAGTTCATATCATGACTCTCATCAAATTCAAGTTGAGAGATGCAGGATATACGGTCATACCTGCCGACGACGGAAAGAAAGCGCTTGAGCTTACACAGACACTACATCCCGATCTCATCCTTCTGGATGTGATGATGCCATACCTGAATGGATACGAAGTTTTCGATATTCTCAGGAAAGATGAAGATACAAAAAACATACCCATCATCATGCTCACTGCAAAAGGTTTTCAACACGAAATTGACGAGGGAATGGCACGAGGAGCCGAGGATTACATTATAAAACCGTTCAGTCCGAACGATTTAATAGCACGCGTGCAAGCTGTCCTGGCTCGTAAACAAAAATAATATGTTTTCGTTTTCCTGGAGAATTGAAAAAATCTTACAAATATTTTTTAGATAAATAAACTGAACGATATCATGAATCATTATTGAATTACTATATCTTACAGGAGGGTGCAATGAGAATCGGTAAAGTGATAGGAATATTCATAATTCTTTTTGCTTTTATAATTCTTTTCCAGAGCTGCAAAAAAAGTGAAAGTTCAACAGGGCCCAATGATCAAACCGTCACTCTTGGGACCCTAACAATCAGTCCTACCGGAGTTATTGTAAATACCTACACGACTCTTATTATCCGCCTCAATGTTCCGGCAGGAATTCAGCTTTCAGATTCGCTTGTCCAGGTTGTAAAGCTGGATGCCAACGGAAATTCAACCGGCACTATCGGAGAATTGGCTGATAACGGCAATCTTTATAATGCCGACGAAATAATGGGCGACAACATATACAGCGGTAAAGTTACTATTAATGAATCACAAGCTGGAACAATAACCCTTGCTGCTCAGGCAAAAATCAAGAGTGGGGATCAAATAGTCGATAAACAATCGGAAACCGCGTCGATTCAAGTTTATACGCAATTGACTTCCGGAGAATTAAACGACGTACTGAATACTCAATCAAATGCAGCAACACAATTGAATCAATACCTTGCCGGAAACGTTCAGAATCTCGATAATGCTATGAGTCAATTGACAACATGGCTGAACTCAAAAGCCGAAGTTCAATCTGCAACCCTGAGTGGATCCACAAGCATAGATATTCAATACAAAAACGGATTGAACGGAGAAATAATTGTATCGGTTGAAGATGCCAGCGGCGGTGTAACGCGCGGCGGTTCAGTTGTCGGTAGTGATGAGAGAAGATCAAAGAAGAGCATACCTCTGAGCAAACAGACCGTTGGTACTACAATAACCCCAAGTAATATGATAAGGAAAGTATCCAACTACACAAGCGAACCGGATCCAAAATTAATCGGAAATAGGAACGTTTTGATTTACGCTCCTTTCGAAGCGGCATTTGCACCAAACAATGAAGGTCCGGGTGTAAAAAGTATTTTACAAGATTCCAGTTCTGGATTTGAGATCGATTACTACAGTAATCAGAATGCCACTGTTGCAGTTTTGAATAACTTGACGAACTACGGGTTGGTCATATTGGCAACGCACGGTTCCGGAGGCAATTCATTTTTAACCGGAGAAATTGTCGATACAAACGCAACAGCTTATAAGGATTCCTATAAGGCTCTTTTAAAAGCTAATAAACTTAAAATTTCTCTGAATCTTGTCATTGCTAATAACGGCGGCGTAAAAACGAGAGCTAATGTTTACGGTGTGAAGGCAGCATTTATTTCCGATATTGCTGGTACTTTCCCGAACAGCGTTATCTTGAACAATTCATGCGAAAGTACAAAAAGCGCCGACTTGCAGAATGCTTTCATCGGCAAAGGGGCAAAGACATATTACGGATATGATAAAATTGTAAGCAGCGGTTTCTGTGTTACAAATGCAGATACACTTGTGAAAAGACTGGCTAAAGATATGAAGACTACCGGCGAATCATTCATGGCCGGCAGCGACCCCGGTTCGCATCATGCAACCTTCCAGATTAAAGGTGAAAACGATATCCGCTATCCGGATGATCTGATCAATGGAGATTTTGAATTCGGAAAACTGCAAGGCTGGACAAAATCGGGGGACGGAAGGGTCATCAGCAAACTCGGCAGTCAAAGTCCTACAGGCGGAAAATATATGGGAATTATTTCTACGGGTCTCGGTTATACGACCACTACCGGAAAAATCTTTCAAACGTTCACCATCCGACAAAATCAATCTTCATTGACGGTAAAATGGAATTTCTTGTCGGAAGAGTTCCTGGAATATATCAATTCTTCTTATATGGATTATTACACGATAACAATCAAAGAAGCCGATGGAACGGAAACGGAATTACTAAGGAAAAACATTGACGATATCGCTTCTGATTTCGGTGCACAAAAATTTAACAAGCAGCCCGACGAAGTACCACAACCGGGCGACCTTGTTTATGTTTCCCCCGGAATTGTCTTCGATAAAGGTGATGTATATATGACCGGTTGGCAGACCGATATATTCAATGTGAGTGCGTTTAAAGGAAAACGCATTACCCTCATACTGGCCGCCGGAGATGTTGGTGATAGTATTTATGATACCGCAATCTTACTTGACGATATTACAGTACAATAACAAAGACTTGAGGATGGGCTTCTAAAAGCCCATCCTCTACGTTAATAATGAAATCATCGGCCATTCTATTACTACTTTTTTTCTGTTCTACAACATGCGTAGAGGATGCGCATAGAATGAAAATAAAATATTTCAACAACGGACAATCTGGAATTGTCGAACTTAATAAGGATAATTCAAAAAAAGTATTTGATGAATTAAAGAATTTGATTGAAGGAATCAACGACATGGCACGTCTTGTCGTTGATGAAGAGAGAATAGATGAATTAAGAAAGAACGATGAAGCACTGGAAATCGAATTCGACAATGAAATTGAATTCAACTCAAAAGAATTCGAACAATTGAAAATTAAAAAGATATTATTGCCTTTATCCGGCGATCTTGCGTATACCGAAGATGAAAGTGCCGCAGTAATTTTTCTCGGCTCTACCGCTTATGAACCAAATCCATACTTGAATCTAAACGGGAGATCACATATTTCCAATCTTATGAAAATCTTACCGGGTATTAAGAAAAAATAAACTGCTACCGCCTTTCTTCTTCTCTATATTTCATACCCGTTCTCATTGCAGCATACGGCACAATTTCGAACGGATATCTGCTCTATCGATATCCGGACTTTATTTTATACATTCACACTTTTCCGTCCCATTTTAACGAAATGGAAGTCGATTTGGGCTAGCCGAACGAAGTCCCGTGTGCAATTCGCGGGACGTAATTTGGCGACTGACTGCGCTCCTCCCCGGAGCTTCGTCAGTCAGGCTGATAAAGAGGGCCTGCCAAACGAAGCCTTGGCGTAGTTTGGCGACTGACCACGCTTCTACCGGAGCTTCGTCAGTCAATAATTGATTTTTACCTGCTTGACGAAGTCCCATATGTTTCTCGTGGGACGCAGTCAAGCGACTGACTACGCTCCTCTCGGAGCTTCGTCAGTCAGGCTGATAAAGAGGGCCTGCCAAACGAAGCCTTAGCGTAGTTTGGCGACTGACTACGCTCCTCCCGGAGCTTCGTCAGTCAGGCTGATAAAGAGGGCCTGCCAAACGAAGCCTTGGCGTAGTTTGGCGGAGGGGCAGGGACCGACTACGTCCCGTTTCCACCTACGTTCGCCTACAGCGAACTTCGGTGGACAGACCGCGGGACTTCGTCGGTTAAAATTCTTTTTTTTAATATTGCTTTTCCAGATCCTGTCTTTAAATATTTCTCCAATTCTCTCGCCTTTGATTCTGATTTCACTGCAACATAAGCTGATATTTCTAAAGGTCGATATGCTTTGGTCGACTGAACAACACCATTATTATGTTCTAAGACTCGTCGATCCAAATTATTCGTTGATCCTATATAAATAAATCCCTTTCTGATATTTCTCAGAATATATACTTTCCAAATTAACATAGCTTGGTCCTATCTCTTGAGGGGGCTTTAATAATAAGAACGAAAAGAGGTTACATATGAATGGGGTCGACTACGTTCCGTTTCACGGAACTTCGTCGACCAAGGCCTGCGTAACGAAGTTCCATCCCGTTGTTTCGGGATGGGACGCAGTCATGCGACTGACTGCGCTCCTCCCGGAGCTTCGTCAGTCAGGCTGATAAAGAGGGCCTGCCAAACGAAGCCTTGGCGCAGTTTGGCGACTGACTACGCTCCTCCCGGAGCTTCGTCAGTCAGGCTATAAAGAGGGCCTGCCAAACGAAGCCTTGGCGCAGTTTGGCGACTGACTGCGCTCCTCCCGGAGCTTCGTCAGTCAGGCTGATAAAGAGGGCCTGCCAAACGAAGCCTTGGCGTAGTTTGGCGGAGGGGCAGGGATTCGAACCCTGGGTACTCAGAAGAGTACACCGGTTTTCGAGACCGGCCTAATCGACCACTCTAGCACCCCTCCATTGAAAAAGGATATATAAATATATTACTTACACTTCCGAAAAACAAGTAATATAACAGCTCGGATTTCCCATATTAGACTTTTTTTAAATTCATACCCTGCAAAAGGAACTTCACACGTATTTAATTCTGTTATTTATGATAATGGGGATCTGCGGCTCTTAAGCGCTCAGGGTATTGTCCGCGAACTTCACATTGGAGACTTTCGGACGAATTATGATGCACAGCTTGAAAACCACCAACATTTTATCTGTACTCGATGGCATTCGATTCTTGATCTTGAGACTGTCAAAGGGTGGAATAAAGATCAGTATATTGAACGAAAATATAAGTGCAGCATTCTCTCACATTGGGTAAATTTTTTGGCATCTGTTATGTCTGTAAGATAGAATCTCGAACGTCTGACTGTTCAGCGACCATAAAAAGAAAACGGCAAAAAGACAAGGAGCAAACTATCTTGAAAGGGAGGTTTTTTTTCCATATGTTTGGATTATATACTCGCTTCATGGACTCAATGCCATATCTATCACACATCATCTATAGCGAGGTATACAATGCCACTCAAAATCGGGGATAAAGCATCATCATTCACATTGATTGATACGGAGCGAAAACCTCGTTCTCTCTCTGAATTCCAGGGAAAGAAACTCGTTCTGGCTTTCTATCCAGGAGCTTTCACCGGTGTATGTCAAAAAGAATTCTGCACGTTCCGCGATTCAATGACAAACTTGGGTTCACTCAATGCCCAGATTGTCGGCATCAGTGTCGATAGTCCATTCGCTAATAAGGCCTTTGCCGCACAAAATAACCTTCCATTCCCGCTCTTAAGCGATTATACACGTGCTGTCTCGGAACAATACGGCGGAGTTTATAAAGATTTCGCTGGACTAACCGGATACACCGCTTCAAAGCGGGCAGTATTTGTTATTGATCCACTGGGAGTGATTAAATATGTCTGGATTTCAGAAAATCCCGGCGTAGAACCAAATTACAACGAAATCAACAATATACTCGGCTCTATCTAATGCCGAAATAAATAAGGATCACTGATATGCTGACAGTAGGGAAGAAAGCACCCGCGTTTACCTTACCCGATCAAGAAGGCAAAAAGGTATCGCTGAAGGATTTCAAAGGGAAAAAGCTCGTACTTTATTTCTACCCAAAAGATGATACACCGGGGTGTACAACAGAAGCCTGCTCCTTCCGTGATAATATGAGACTTGTTACATCGAAAAAAACCAATATTGTTGGTATAAGCATCGATAGCGTTCAATCGCATAAGAGATTCCAGACAAAATATGCGCTTCCGTTTCCACTCCTGAGCGATGAATCGAAGAAAATTGTAAAACTCTATGGTGTATGGAAAGAAAAAAACATGTACGGAAAGAAGTATATGGGAATAGAACGAACTACTTTTATTATCGATGAGAACGGAGTAATTATACATATCTTTATAAAAGTAAAAGTCGATGGACATATCGATAAAGTACTTGAAGTGATATCATGATTATTAAATATCAGAACAAATTATAATTTTTACTGAAAGGAATGTCTATGGCATCATTAAAGGATTCAAAGACGCTGGTGAATCTGAAGGAGGGATTCGCTGGAGAGAGTCAAGCAAACCGGCGATACCTGTATTTTGCACGGAAAGCAGATACCGAGGGGTATCCTGATGTCGCAGGTGTATTCAGGGATACGGCAGAAGGTGAGACCGGACATGCATTCGGGCATTTCGAGTTTATGGAAGAAATCGGCGATCCTGTGACAAATGAACCAGTCGGTGATGCAAAGGCGAATTTGAAATCAGCAATTGCGGGTGAAACATATGAATATACTGAAATGTATCCCGGATTTGCCAAAACTGCGCGGGCCGAAGGGTTCGATGAAATTTCCGAATGGTTCGAGACTCTCGCCCGGGCAGAGAAATCACATGCAGGACGGTTCACAAAAGCGTTGGAGAGTCTTAAGGGATAGTTGTAAAATTTTAGTGTAGAGGGTAGGGTTGTGCTTGTGAGTTAATGGTTGAACTGTCCAGTCCAACCCTTTTATTTTATATTTATTCGGAGAAAATGTATCGATGAATTTCGATCCACAGAAAGAAGAATTCTGGGATAATACTCTTTTCCAAAAAGAGCTGGATAGAATTTTTGATATCTGTAACGGTTGCCGGCTTTGTTATAATCTTTGTCCTTCTTTTGAAGTGCTATTTAAAAAGATCGATGAATTGGATATAGAAGCTTCAAAAGTTCCGCTCGAAGTAAAGAACGAAGTGATTGATCTTTGTTATGAATGCAAACTTTGTTATCCGAAATGCCCTTACACACCACCCCATCACTATGAGCTTGATTTCCCCCGACTTATGCTTCGGGCACGTGCAATTCGTACACGAGAAAAAGGTGTACATATTCAGGATAAATTCCTTGGTAAAACGGACTTGATCGGTGCAATCGGAAGTACTTTCCCCGGCATTATGAATTGGGCAAACGAGAACCAAATAACACGCTCGTTGATGCATGCGACTGTCGGTATTCATAAGCATAGGAATCTTCCCAAGTATCACGGGGTGACTTTTATTGAATGGTATCGAAAACATAGGCGTTCAGAAGATAGGGACTACACAAACGGCAAAGTAGCCCTTTTTTATACATGCACGGTCAATTACAACAATCCGGATATTGGCATTGCCACTGTAGAGGTTCTCGAACGAAATAGAATCGATGTCATCGTACCCGAGCAGCGTTGCTGTGGAATGCCTGCGCTCGACGGGGGTGACATCGCTGCAGCACAGGAAATGATCGACTTTAATACCCGGTCCTTTCAATCGTATGTCGATGCGGGGTATACGATCGTCGTACCGGGGCCTACGTGCAGCTATATGATGAAACAAGAATATCCATATCTGGGTAGAATCGAAGGAACGAAGAGAATCTCGGCTAATACGCTTGACATTTGTGAATATTTAATGAAACTTCATAAAGAGAAGAAACTCGATACGGCATTTTCTGCCCCGCAGGGAAAGATTGCTTACCACCTTGCGTGTCATCTTAAAGCGCAAAATATCGGATTCAAGTCGAAAGAATTGATGTCGTTAATCCCCGGGACAGAGATCGAGTTGATCCAAAAGTGTTCCGCAGTGGATGGAACGTGGGGATTGAAAAAGGAATATTATGAGCTTTCATTGAAGGTTGCCCGATCTCTTTTTGAGAGGATCGAAAAAGCTCAACCGGCGACGGTCGTCTCTGATTGCCCGCTTGCCGGACTTCAGATCGAACAGGGGACCGGACATTCTTTCAAACATCCAATTCAGGTGGTTCGCGCCGCATACGGGATAGCCGGCAAAGGGTAGGAAAGTATGCAGAAAATAAGCAGAAAAGACATACTGGATATTCTCGAGTACGAAAAAATACGGCCTGAAATCAGAAAAAAAATCATCGATTTGAAAAAACGCCGCCGTGTCGCCGTGGGACCAAAGGTTACCATGATGTTTGAAAATAAAGAAACAGTGAAATTTCAAATTCAGGAAATGCTTCGCATTGAACGAATCGTCGATGAAGAGTTCATTAAACAAGAAATAGAAACATACAACGCTCTCATACCTAATGACAATGAGCTTAGTGCTTCATTGTTTATAGAAATCACGGAAAAAGAAAAGATAAAACCTGAATTGGATAAGCTTCTGGGACTTGAGAAGAACTCCGTATTTCTAAAGATCGGACGTCATCTGATCT
This sequence comes from Bacteroidota bacterium, assembly GCA_050011775.1. Lineage (GTDB taxonomy): Bacteria > Bacteroidota > Ignavibacteria > UBA10030 > CAVZMI01 > CAVZMI01. The sequence goes on from JBEKIL010000012.1 coordinate 59,297, forward strand.
CCGGGTACTTTGATGAAGCGCAATTCTCAGATTCCCGAATTAGTGCGGTGCAGTATATTCGATTTCCCTTCACTCCACAGCAAATTCACGAGATGAGTAATTTTAATGAACCTACATCGGTCGTTATCAATCACCCGACGTATAAATATGACGCCGAGATACCGCTGGCTGTTCGTACCTCGATTATTGATGATTTTGGAGTAGAATAATGATTTATCTCACACGACGTGCTTTTTTTTGTGCCGGACACCGGCTTCATAATCCGGCATTCAGCGATGAAGAAAATGCCCGTGTTTTCGGTCAGTGTAATAATCCGAATTTTCATGGACACAATTACACGATGGAAGTTACAATCGCTGGAGAACCCGATCCTCAAACAGGGATGGTGATGGATCTCAAAGATTTGAAAACTCTGATCGATCGGGAAATTATCGATCTGGTCGATCATAAGAACCTTAATCTCGATGTCGGTTTTCTCAATGGGATTATCCCATCAGCCGAAAATATCGCACGCGCCTTCTGGAAAATACTTGAACCAAAAATCAAAAAAGGAAAACTCACCAGTATCCGTTTGCTGGAATCGGAAAATAATATCATAGAATACCGGGGTACATAACCCATGACAACCGAACATTCGAAAGCGGGATTCGAAAAAGCCATCGAACAGCTTCTTGTGCACATCGGCGAAGATCCTGGCCGTGAAGGGCTCCTTCGTACACCGCATCGCGTGGCAAAAGCATATCAATTTCTTACATCTGGGTATTCCCAGGATATCAATGCAATACTCAGCAAGGCGATATTCAGGGAAAAATATAATGAGATGGTGATTGTGAAAGACATTGATTTTTTCAGTCTCTGTGAGCATCATCTTCTCCCGTTTTTCGGGAAGGTGCATATTGCCTATATCCCTAAGGGCAAAATTGTCGGACTGAGCAAGCTTCCCCGGATTGTCGAAGTCTTTGCCAGGCGGCTTCAGGTACAGGAGCGAATGACGCAACAGATCGCCGAGACTCTGTACACTGCCCTGAAGCCAGCCGGCGTGGCAGTGGTGATTGAAGCCCGGCATTTGTGTATGATGATGAGGGGCGTCGAAAAGCAAAACTCCATTGCAACGACAAGTGCAATGCTTGGAGAATTCCACGAAGACAATAAAACGAGGGCAGAGTTCCTCAATCTCATAAAGAATTCCTTAATGCAATGAGTACTCCCGTTGTATGGATTACCGGGGCAAGTCGGGGGATAGGACGTGCTACCGCTATTAATTTTGCACGGGATGGTGCGATTGTAGCTCTCACCGCTCGTTCCCACACAGATCTCGACATACTTCAAAAAGAACTTACACTGAAAGGCTTCCGTGCCGTTGCGGTTCCATGTGATATGACAAGTGCCACCGGGATAAATTCGGCGCATGCATACATCGTTGAGGAAATCGGAACGATCGACGTTCTTGTTAATAATGCAGGTATATCCGCGTTCAAATCATTCATCGATACATCGATCGAGGAATTTGATGCGATTCTCAATACAAATTTTCGTGGTGCGGTTATAGCGACTAAGGCAGTACTTCCTTCAATGATCGAGCAGAAAAAAGGACATATCTTTAATATTATTTCGATTACTGCCCGCAAGCTCTTTATCAATTCAGCTGCCTATGCTGCTTCAAAGGCTTCTCTAGCGACTGCAATGGATGTCCTCCGGGAGGAGGTGCGGGGAGCAGGCATTAAAGTAGTCAACATCATACCGGGTGCAACAGATACCGCAATATGGCCGCAGAAAGTTCGTGAGAAATACAGGGATAAAATGTTGCAGCCCCAAATCGTTGCCGATACGATCCTTACGATCTATCATCAGTCCCCGGAAGTGAGCGTGGAAGAAATCATCATTCGCCCTCCCGGGGGAGATTTATGAAACGATGAATCCGCGCATCTGTCGATCATATGGAAATCTTCGATATCACGATCATTGGTGCCGGCCCGGTAGGACTTTTTTCTGCCTATTATGCCGGCCTGCGTGGGATGAAAATAAAACTCATTGATACGTTCCTGGAACTCGGTGGCCAATTAACAGCCCTTTATCCTGAAAAATATATTTATGATGTGGCGGGTTTCCCCAAAATCCTCGCACGTGATCTTGCTGCCAATCTTATCGAGCAGGCAATGCAGTATCATCCGACACTCTGTCTCAATGAGCACGTTATCAGCGTCAGAAAGGTCGATAAAGGGGGAAATTCCGTTTTTCATCTAACGACGGACCGGCAAAGCGATCATTGGACTCGATCTCTACTTATTACAGCTGGTGTCGGCTCTTTTGCCCCGAAGAAGCTTGAGCTTCCCGAAGCAGCGCATTATGAGGGTAAAGGAATCCTCTACTTTATACATGATATCCATCTTCTTGAGGGGAAAAAACTCCTCATTGTTGGAGGAGGAGACAGTGCTATTGATTGGGCATTGAATCTTATTGATAGAGTGGAATCCATGACTTTAATCCACCGGCGAGACCAATTTCGTGCCCACGACGATAATGTGAAAAAACTTTATTCATCTCGTGTAGCTGTAAAGACTTTTTCCGAAATACGGCATATATACGGGGGTGAGCATATCGAAAGAGCGACGATCATCAATACAAAAACAGGAGTGGAAGAAACGCTGGATATCGATTTTATTCTCCCCAACTTTGGTTTTATCGTAAATATCGGCCCGTTGAAGGATTGGGGGCTTGAAATGGAGCGAAATGATATTAAGGTCAATCGTACTATGGAAACAAATATTCCCGGGATATTCGCTGCTGGAGATATAGCGACGTATGCCGGAAAACTCAAGTTGATTGCGACAGGTTTTGGTGAGGGTGTAATTGCCGTCAACAGCGCAAAAGTATCAATCGACCCTCGTGCAAAATATTTTCCAGGACACAGCAGTGCTAAAAAACATCCGCTATGATGAGGGATCGCATTATGATTCTAAATCTATCCATAACATTCATACGGTGAAACGATCCGGATAGGAGCTTTTATACTCTTCCGGCAACGAAAAAAAGTGACCCGCATACACAAGGTCACTTCCCCAAAACTTGCACCAGCTTACAAATTACTTTTCAGAATTTTCACCATCCGTTTTCCATTGGATCCTCTGGATCCCCCAATAGATCATCATTATTTTCTATGGTACCCGGGGGATTGTCCATTGTATACTCATCATCTTCAAGTATACTCATAGGATTCCCGATCATATCCTCACGATTATCTAACGAACCCTGAGGATTCCCCATCTCATCCCTGTGATTCATCCTCAACTCCCGACGCTGTCTGATCATCCCTCGATGATTACCTCTTATATTACCGCCATGGAGCCACATTCCACGAATCTCACTTTTCATAATCTTGCGTTGTTCGGGTGTGAGCATCTTCTTCACGTTAAGCCAATGATTGATCCTCAACATTTTTTGTTCTGTCTGCAGTTGTCCAATTTCGTTCAGCTTCTTTTCGATTACAGCTTCGTTCGGCTCGTCCGCTTTGAGAAGTTCGCGAAGATCAATTCTTGCGAGTTGAATCTTGCATCGAAGTTGAACGGCATTTCTCTTCATGCTGGTTCGCATTTCATCGAGCTGTTTTTTCTGCGCGTCGGTAAGGTTCAGTTTAGCTCCGATTTTTTCGCGTGTTGCCTGTTCTTGCTTTTGCCGGGGTGCAGCCGGTTGCGCCTGGAGCGTCAGTGTTCCAATAAGAACAAGACTAACAGTAAGGAGCGCGTATACGATTTTCCTCATGATATATATCCTTCCATTTATGACACGATAAGTATTTAATTTTTTCATCCTTTTGATGCATATTGTTGTAACAAAGTTTAATTGTCGAGAGTCTTGAAAATGGGAATAAGAGTGCGTATATTACAGATAAATCAAAGGAATTCTAGCTTTTCATGAATCCCGGCCCAGGTTACTATAATCCCAATCGGCGTCTTCCTGTTATCATCATTGTTTCTGTTATCATTGTGGTCACCGGCGTGACAGGATGTTCGGTTTTTTCTCCGATTGGTGACTTCATCAGCCAGCGGTATGAAAATACCGTTGCATACTTTAACACATATTACAATGCATCAACGGCATTTAACGATGCAGAAAACGAAGTAATACAACAACAACAGACTCTTCGTGCGAAAGACCAGCCGATCAAATTGGGAGAAATATCATCGACTGCAAAGCAGAAATTTGATATAAGCATTGAGAAACTATCGCGATTGCTCACCTTCTATCCAACAAGTAAATGGGTCGATCGATCTCTCGTCATGATCGGGAAAGCATATTACTATGAAGGTAATATTGTTCGTGCAGAGCATAAATTTCGTGAGTTGATTACTACAATACCATCGAGTGATTATGTGAATACGGCGAAGCTCTGGTTAGGACGTACACTGGATGCAGCGAATAAATTCCAGAATGCTCAAAAAGAACTTGTGGACCTAATTCCCCGTGCGTATGAAAATGGAGAAAGAAATATCGGAGGAGAAGCCGGACTGCTTCTCGGTCAGATATGCCTCAAGCTTGATGACAGCAGCGGGGCATTATCGGCTTTTCAGACAGTGATAGATCAATCGCACGATGACGCTCTAAAAGCTCAGGCTCAACTCTCCATCGCCGAGATCCTTGCCGAAAACGGTGAAAAGGAAGATGTCTTTAAGGCTTTCGCCAGGGTACGTGATTTCAATGCAGAGCTTGTGACCGAATATAAGGCACGCTTAAGGTTTGCACAATATATGGTAAAAATTGGTCGATACGATGATGCGATATCCGAGTTGCAGTTTCTTCTCGACCATCCTGATTACAGCGAATACACTGCGCAAATAAAATATTCACAGGCATATGCATTCCATAAAAAAGGGGATATCACAGAAGCTTGGGAGCGGTATGTAGAAATCGATTCGCTCTATTCTCGCAGCGATGTAGCAGCACAAAGTTACTTCCAACGGGGGTTGATACAACAAAAAGATTCGGGAAACTATCGGACGGCAATGGCGATGTTTGAAAAGGCGCGTACTGAATATCCGCAATCTCCAATCACACAAAAGGCAACTGTATATGCCGAGAGTATGAAGCAGTATGTCCAGCTCCGAGCCAGGATTGCTCGCTGCGACTCGCTTCTGAGACATTATTCGGAAAAACCTGATAGCACACACAAAGATACTGTGGCCGTAGACACTGCCAAAAATAAGAATAAGACAATAAAAGAGTTTGAAAATCCGGAGACAGCAATAGATTCTTTGAAGATAAAAACAGTCAAAGCCGCTGAGATGACCGCTGTCGAGGAAAACAAGAATACGAAAGAAACGGACAGTACTAATGTATTGAAAGACTCAATTGTTGTGAAAAAAGATACGACCAAAATAACGACAAAGGCGTTAGAAAATCCGGAGACAGCAGTGGATTCTTTGAAGATAAAAACAATTAAAGCAGCAGGAATGGCTGCTGTCGGGGAGATCAGAAATACGAAAGAAACGGACAGTTCTCATGCATTGATAGATTCAACTTTAATTAAAAAAGATACGACCAGGACAACAACTAAAATATTAAAAGGTCCGGAGTCAGTAGTAGATTCTTTGAAGATGAAGACAGCCAAAGCAGCAGGGCTGGCCGCCGTCCGGGGAATCAGGAATACGAAAGAAATGGACAGTACACGTGTATTAAGAGATTCAATTGTAGTGAAAAAAGATACAACCAAGACAACAAAGGCAGCTGTCCAGGATTCCATAAAGGTACTTGGTGACAGGGTTGCAGCACTGTACGAGCTTGGATCATTGCTCTATTTACAGCTTGACGAACCCGATTCGGCAATGCAGATTTTAAAGGATGTAATAAGTAAGTCTCCGCCGGATGATATCGCTGCGGGTTCTCTCTTTACCATCGGGCAAATCTATCTCACAGCATTCAAGAATCGCAAACAGACGGCAGATTCACTCTCGGACAGTATTCTTGTGAAATATCCGACATCAAAATACGCGCAGGAAATTCGGCGTCAGCGCGGGCTGCCGCTCCTTGAGATATCCGCGGAAGAAGAACCTCATACACTTTTTCTGGAAGCAGAAAAATCCCTGATTAAAAATGATAGTGAAACTACATTACATCTGTACAAGAAAATTATCGAGAAGCATCCTAAAAGCGAAGAGGCATTAAAAGCCCGGTATGCCATCGGATGGTTTTATGAAAACACCTACAAGAATATCGACAGCGCTATCACATGGTATAGTACTCTGGTAAAAGATTTTCCTACATCGGCATATGCGGCGAAAATTAAGGGAAAAATTGATGAAGTTGAGGCGGCGAAAAAGAAGCAGGATACAACCGCTGCGACTCAGAAACGATCGCAAGTAACAACTCCATCGCAAGCACCTGCGCAAACACATGCACAGGGTGATACTGCTCGAACAACCGTCAAAGATACACTCGCACGGCGTCAGGCTGTTCCGAAACAGATTGACTCGGTAACAACTGCAACTAAAGATTCACTGTTAAAACGTCCGGCGATACGCCGGCAGTTCGATGGTGATGAAGATCAGCTCAATCGTCCTGGGGAAAAAAAGGGACAACTCAATGTGCTTTCAAAGCCGACAGGGAATATTAACATTGAAAAAGACACGAATAAAACTGTCCTTCCTGATTCACTTTTGAAAAAAGTATCAAAAACTATCGATGAAGAGATTAAATTCAATCAGTCAAAAAAGGATAGTATACAACCAGATACATTAAAACATTAGAAGACTGTTCAATCCATGACACCATCTTCAAAGCGGGTAGACGAGACGGTCACCATTACTTCGCTCGTTAGTGTGGCAAAAGACACATTTATCCTATCATTCGATTCAGCGAGTATTGCTTCGACAGCACGACCGGGACAATTTGTGAATATCAAAGTTGATAACTCAACTTCACCGTTGCTGCGTCGTCCGTTTTCTATTTCTCGTGTCGATGGAGACCGAATAGAAATCCTCTTCCAAAAAATTGGTCTTGCAACAAATGTAATGGCATGCAAGCGTCCGGGTGAAACGCTTGATATTCTTGGTCCGCTCGGGAATGCATTTCATTATGATATACTTGACGATACGGCAATTCTTGTAGCTGGGGGAGTTGGAATTGCACCGATGCCTTTTTTGACGCAGTACCTCGGTAAAAGCGGAAAGAAGATTCGAACCTTTCTTGGTGCCCGGTCAAAAGAATATCTTGTCACTGCTCATCTTCAGAATTTAGTCATTGCAACCGATGATGGAAGTCAAGGTTACCATGGAACCGTGATAGAACTTCTTCAAAAAGAATTGAAGAATGCGGTGAAAAAAGGGGTACAAATATTTGCCTGTGGTCCGACTCCGATGCTGAGGGCCCTTTCGGAATTCGCTCAGGAAACCGGGATTCCGTGCGAGGCATCTCTTGAAGGAGAAATGGGATGCGGTGTCGGACTGTGTCAGGGTTGTCCTGTCGAAATGGTGAATGATGAAAAAAAATACCGGCTGGTGTGTCATGATGGAACCGTTTTCCCAATCACATCAATAAGACTTTAATATGGTACGTACTGCTGTGACAATTGCAGGAGTAGAATTCAAGAATCGTATCCTTGTCGCCTCGGGAACATTCGGTTATGGGGATGAAGTGTGTGATCTTGTCGATATTAATGCTCTCGGCGGAATTGTCACGAAATCGCTATCACTGAAACCGAGAGATGGAAATCCACCGCCCCGGATCGCAGAAACGCCGAGTGGAATGCTCAACTCGATTGGTCTGGCCAATATTGGTGTCCGGCGGTTCATATCGGAAAAACTTCCATTCCTCCAGAAACTCACAACGAAGATTATCGTAAATATCGCCGCGAGTTCTATCGATGAGTACTGCGCCGTTCTCGATATCCTCGAGCATGAACAGGGGATTGCAGGATATGAAATTAATGTGTCATGCCCCAATGTGCGCGAAGGAGGGATGAATTTTGGCATTCGATGCGAGATGACCGCCGAGATTACACGACGGCTTCGTCCGCTCACTAAGAGACTCATAATCGTCAAACTCACACCAAATGTTACTCATATTTCAGAATTCGCACGTGCCTGTGAAGCAGAAGGGGCCGACGCGCTGTCGGTCATCAATACGCTTGTCGGAATGAGCGTAAATATCTATACGCGTGAGCCGAGAATCTCGTCAGTTACTGGCGGACTCTCAGGGCCTGCCATTAGACCTATCGCGCTGGCAAAAGTATACGAGTGTGCCAAATCGGTGAAAATCCCGATCATCGGTATTGGAGGAATTTCAAACTGGAAAGATGCCGTCGAATTTCTCCTCGTCGGTGCAAGTGCGGTTCAGATCGGTACAGCGAACTTCATCGATCCTGCCACGGCCATCCATATCGCTCTGGGAATCGAAAACTTCTGTCGTGACCAGGGAATTGCCGATGTCGGAGATCTTGTCGGTAGAATGAAAAGTGGAAAGGAAGTTTCGATCGTTCAAAGCTGGTTGTAATGATTCCATCCGTACGCAACTCATCTCGCTTGGCAGAGACACTTAGGTATCTCTACACTCTTCAGAAGTCCGGAATGAAATTCGGACTTCAGAATATCGCTCTGCTTCTTGCGGGCGTAGGAAATCCCCATCATAATTTTTCTTCCGTTCATATCGCCGGGACGAACGGAAAGGGTTCGACTGCCTCAATGCTCAGCGCCATCATGACCGCTGCGGGCTACCGCACCGGGTTGTATACTTCACCTCACATGCTTTCATTCTCCGAACGCATTCGTATTAATGGTATACCAATTCCTGAACAGCGAATTGCCGGATACACCGATTTCCTTCGCCCGATGATCCAAAAAATCCATGCAACATTTTTCGAGGCGACCACAGCAATCGCATTTATGTATTTTGCCGAAGAGGATGTCGATATCGCAATCGTCGAAGTCGGACTGGGAGGACGTCTCGATTCAACAAATATTCTCACCCCGCTTCTGTCTATAATCACAACGATCGATTATGACCACATGGAATACCTCGGGAATACATTATCTGCAATAGCAAAAGAAAAAGCCGGCATCATTAAGTTCTCGACACCGTGTCTGACTGCCGAAACAAAAGATAGCGTTCTCTCTGTACTTGCACGCACGGCCCGTCAGCGGGGAGCTCCTATGCTGGTTGTGCGAGAACTCACCGATGCCACCATGATATCGGGCGGTCTTGAAAGAAATACTCTTTCACTCGAAACACCACTTCATTCTTATCGTCATTTGACCGTAGAATTATCTGGAATTCACCAGGTGACCAATGCAGCCACCGCCGTTCTTGCAGCCGAATATCTATCAAAATTTTATACGATCACTAAAAAAGCAATTCGGAAAGGCCTCAGGTATACCTGTCGATTCAGCGGACTCCGAGGTCGTCTTCAAATTCTGAGACGCCGGCCTCTTACAATAGTTGATGTTGCGCATAACCCACAGGGAATACGAAGTACGGTGGATTCCCTGATGATGTATGGATATCAGCATTGTATAGTCGTTTTCGGTGTCATGTCGGACAAAAATGTAAAGGAAATGTTGAAGCATCTCAGGCCCATTACAAGGCTTCTCGTGGCGGCTCGACCGAAGATCGAACGGGCTATGATAGTAGAAAAAATCATTGCAGAGGCTGAAGCGGCGGGAATTCGGGCTCTCCCGGCTGGAACTACTGAAAAAGCCATTTTAAAGGCAATCAGACTGGCACGAAAGCACCATTGTCCTGTATTGGTGATCGGTTCTCATTACCTGGCAGGAGAGGTATTTCAAAAAATTCATTCTTATAAAACTTGACAATGTATTGTAGAACTCATATATTTACAACGGGTAAGAAAATGGGCAGGCAGGTGTGCTGCTTAAAAAGTCACTTTGTTACCACCTCTGAAGTACTCATCAATATACAATTCACGGATCCGACCCAATATTTTCTAATAGTATAATCGATGTGGATATGTTGATGCGAACGGGATTGTACGAGGATCATTTCTAATAAAAAGGAAGTACAATTATGCCGATGGACATTGCCGAGCTCAAGTCAAAAAAGATATCTGAGCTCTCGAAGATCGCCAAAGAGTTGAACATTTCAGGCTTTAGCGATCTCCGCAAACAAGAACTGATTTTTAAAATCCTCGAAGCCCAGACCGAGGCTGACGGGTTGAACTTCAGCAAAGGAGTGCTTGAAGTACTCCCTGATGGTTATGGTTTCCTCCGTTCAGTAGACTATAACTACCTACCGTCACCCGACGATATCTATGTATCTCCATCTCAGATAAAAAAATTCAGTCTTCGAACGGGTGATACCGTCAGCGGTCAGGTACGTCCACCAAAAGAGGGGGAACGATTTTTCGCACTTCTCCGGGTTGAAGCGGTGAATGACGAGAATCCTGATACAATGCGCGACAGAGTCCTTTTTGATAACCTGACTCCATTGTATGCCAACGACCGGATTCACCTTGAAACCTCACCCGGTGAGTATTCGATGAGGATAATGGATCTTCTGAGCCCAATTGGTAAAGGCAATCGCGGAATGATTGTATCGCCACCCAAAGCCGGGAAGACTATCCTTCTGCAAAAAATTGCCAACAGCATTACGCGTAACCATCCTGAAATCAAACTGATCGTACTCCTGATAGATGAGCGTCCCGAAGAAGTCACAGACATGGAGCGATCGGTCCAGGCCGAGGTTATTGCATCAACTTTCGATGAACCGCCGGAAAGGCACGTTCAGGTCGCTGATATGGTTCTTGAAAAAGCCAAACGGCTTGTAGAGGCAAAACGGGACGTGGTTGTTCTTCTCGATAGTATAACAAGACTTGCCCGCGCACACAACACGGTTGTCCCCCATAGCGGAAAAATCCTCTCCGGTGGTGTTGATGCTAACGCTCTACATCGACCGAAAAGATTCTTCGGTGCCGCCAGAAATATCGAAGAGGGTGGAAGTCTGACCATTATTGCAACGGCCTTGATTGAGACCGGAAGCAGGATGGACGAAGTGATTTTTGAAGAGTTCAAAGGAACGGGAAACATGGAAATTGTCCTTGAACGGAAGCTCGCCGACAGACGCATTTTCCCCGCAATCGAAGTGAATAAATCCGGTACACGAAAAGAGGAACTCCTGCTTGAAACCGACGAACTCAGCCGTGTCTGGGTGCTCCGTAAGATACTAAGCGAATTTAATGCCGTCGAGGCAATGGAATTCGTCCTTGAAAAAATGCGTGGTACAAAATCAAATAAAGAATTTTTGAAGTCGATGAATAGTTAAAGAGGGAAATGGATGAGAGGAGAACCCTCTCATATGAAGCATTTCCCGATGGCGTTCCTTACACAGAACGTGAGAAGGAATCCACATCATGCGTAGCGTCGTCATTGCAAGTGCTTGCCGTACACCGATTGGTTCATTCGGTGGAACCTTATCGTCTCTGAGCGCCCCCCAGCTGGGTTCAATCGTGATCCGTGAAGCACTCCAGCGTGCCCAAATCGGAGCAGCGGACGTCAATGAAGTCATACTTGGCTGTGTTCTTTCCGCGGGCATAGGCCAGGCACCTGCCAGACAGGCTGCTCTTCTTGCCGATCTTCCCGCTTCCGTTGAGGCGCTCACGATCAATAAAATGTGCGGTTCAGGATTGAAGGCCGTCATGCTTGCTGCGCAGGCTATCACCTGTTATGATGCGGACATCATCGTGGCCGGTGGAATGGAGAGCATGTCGAATGCTCCATATCTTCTCGAAAAGGCCCGGAGCGGTTATCGAATGGGTCATGCACAGGTAGTCGATTCCATGATCAAAGACGGACTCTGGGATGTCTATAGCGATTTCCATATGGGGAATGCCGCCGAATTATGCGCCAAGGAATATACAATATACCGAGAAGTTCAGGATGAATTTGCTGTCACGAGCTATAAACGTGCTCAAGTGTCGCAACGACGTGGGTTTTTTAATGATGAAATTGTTCCTGTGAACGTCATGAATAAAAAGGGAGAGACGACAGTTGTCAGTGAAGATGAAGAACCTTCGAAAACAGATTTTAAGAAAATTCCCACACTCCGCCCTGCATTCCAGGCCGATGGAACAGTTACCGCCGCCAATGCATCAAAAATCAGTGATGGAGCTTCTGCTGTCGTTGTTATGACTGAAGAGACTGCTCGAAAACGTGGCATTTCGCCGCTTGCCCGTATAGTGACGTTCGGTTCGGCGGCAAAAAAGCCTGAATGGTTCACGACTGCACCGGTCGATGCTATTCAAAAAGTTCTCAAACTCGCTCAAATGACAAAAGAAGACATTGATCTGTTCGAAATCAATGAAGCATTTGCTGTCGTTACACTCGCTGTACAAAAAATACTGGGGCTCAATCCTTCAAAAGTAAATGTAAATGGAGGAGCAGTCGCTCTAGGACATCCTATCGGCGCGAGCGGTGCACGCATACTCACAACCTTATTGTACGCCCTTCGTCAAAGGAATGTGCGACGCGGACTCGCCGCTATTTGCATCGGCGGGGGAGAAGCAAGCGCAATGATTGTAGAACGACCGGGTTAAATGATCAGGCGGAAGGATTTTAATGTGGACATAAAAAATGTCACGGTTATCGGTGCGGGCACGATGGGAAATGGCATCGCCCACGTCTTTGCGCAATATCGATTTGCCGTCACACTGCACGACATTAAGCAGGAATTTATTGATCGTGGACTCAGAACTATTTCAGCCAATCTCGACCGGCAGATTAAGAAAGGAAGCATTTCTGAGGATGTAAAGAAAGAAATTCTTAACCGTATATCGCCGACAATCTCAATTGAACGAAGCACTGAGTTTGCCGACCTGGTCGTCGAGGCGGCAACTGAAGATCTGGCCATAAAGAAAAAAATATTTGCAGTTCTTGATTCGCTCTGCCGGGCGGCTACAATCCTGGCCACAAATACCTCGTCGATTTCTATCACCGAACTTGCCTCGGTAACGAAACGTCCGGACAAGGTCATTGGAATGCATTTCATGAATCCGGTTCCGGTGATGAAACTTGTCGAGCTGATCCGGGGTCTCGCAACTTCTGATGAAACCTTTCAAATAATTAAGAGCATCACAGAACAACTTGAAAAAGTTCCTGTTGCGGTAAACGATTCTCCGGGGTTCGTAGCGAACCGGCTGCTAATCCCGATGCTTAACGAAGCGATGTATTGCGTAATGGAAGGAGTTGCAACTCCCGATGCGATTGACACGGTTATGAAACTCGGCATGAATCATCCTATAGGGCCGCTGGCGCTTGCGGACTTCATAGGTCTTGATGTGTGTCTTTCCGTCATGGATGTTCTGTACCACGAGATGGGAGATTCGAAATATCGCCCCTGTCCATTGCTTAAGAAAATGGTCGCCGCAGGGCATCTTGGAAGAAAAACCGGCAAGGGTTTTTACGATTATCCGGCGAATATGGCTGCAAGTCCTTTATAGGGCGGAAGTTCCATAATAGTGAAATCATGAATAATTACGGGAGGGCAGGGCAAAATCAGACAGCTTTACTGATGAAGGAAATTAAAAATTTAGAAAGAAAACTTGACATCGCACATTTTTTTTTCTATCATCATGTAGCCGTTATAAACAATCCGACACTAATTCACTTTCATTATTGATATACTAAATTTACTATCGAGGAGGTTACAATGAAAAAACTTACACTAGTGTTTACTGTAATTGTGGTGTTGTGTCTTTTAGTTTCAACCGGTAATGCACAATATGAAAAGGGAAAAAGCTATCTCGGTCCGCGTGTGGGTATCGGAGTATACGGTAGCGGCATTTCTTTGGGAGCGGGATATGAATATGGCGTAACAGATGAAATTAGTGTTGGCGGTCTTGTCGATTATTATAAGTATGATTGGGGTTTTGGCTTTACTTATACCTATATCGTCTTCGGTGCACAGGGAAATTATCATTTTGGTAAAACTTTGAAGTGGGATAGTAAGCTTGATCCATTCGCTGGACTCGTGATCGGCTATGAGAGTGTATCGTGGAGCGGTACGGAATATGCTGGATGGTCATCTGCCTATGGCAGTGGTATAATATTCGGCGGTCAGGCCGGTATCCGTTATTTCTTATCGCCAAGTTTAGCATTGTACGGACAGGTAGGCTTCGGGATTACATATCTGAAAGTTGGCGTTGATTTCAAGTTCTAGCATTACAATAAAAAAGATTTCAGAGGCGGGCATTGTCCCGCCTTTGTTTTTTCGGCCATTCTCGGCATTTATTGATGTAATTATTGACACTTTTTTTATTGCTTTCCCCTCCCAATTCTTGTACATTAATTGAAAGACTATGATTGAATGTCCGGTTTGCACAACTAGAAACGGAGATCTAAGCGTCGTTTGTTCAAAATGCGGTGGATATCTACAGGCGCGGGTTCAAACGCTGGATCTGTTTGATACCCTCTGGGCATTGACTGAATCGCCCAAAAAAACATTCAAGCGTATTTGTCTTTCGGAACAAAAAAATTATATCCACTTTTTAGCCGCGGTCAGCGGTATAGGCGTCGGATTCACCTGGCTCTGGCGTGTTCATGGCGGCTGGTTCTTCGAGAATAATCTGCAACTGCTCATTTTGACAGGGATTCTCGCAGGTCCGGTTATTGGCATCATCCTTTTGTATCTTGTAAGTTTTTTCTATTTCTGCTTCGCACGTCTGATGAAAGGAGCGGGGCGCTTCCGGGACGCTAAAGCAGTTCTTGCTTATGCAATGGTACCGCTGATGCTGGCAACGATTTTCATTCTACCGCTGGAACTTGGCTTTTTTGGGATATATTTTTTCACGGCAAACCCTTCGCCGATGATCCTGAAACCTGTTGCATATATTGTTCTCATCAGTCTGGATGGCCTTTCAGTACTATGGTCGTTTATTCTTCTCGTGATCGGTACACGGGTGCTTTTTGCAAAAGGGCGGATCACGTCAATAGTACTTTCACTCTGTGCACTGGCGGTGATCGGTTCGTTCTTTTTCGGGATCCCGTGATAATACATGACACGGAATCAATTTGAAGATATCGCAGAAGAGGCATTCCACAATCTTCCTGAGAAGTTCAGGGAGGCAATTGATAACGTAGAAATTGTGGTCGAGGATGTCCCGACAGGAGACGATCTGCAGCATCAGGGAAAAGGGGGGACGCTATTGGGTTTATACAAAGGTATTCCCTTACCAAAAAGGGGAACATGGTACGGAACGACACCCACGTTGCCCGATCGAATTATCCTTTATCAGAAAAACATCGAGGGAATAAGCGGAGGGGAGAAAGAAATCAGGCACCAGATTTACATCACACTCTATCATGAAATAGGCCATTATTTTGGAATGACCGAAGCTGAAATTCGCCGTTCCATGGAAGATGATATTTATAAATAACACCGTTCTTCATTTTTCGGTTCTTGAAACAGAGGAGTCACCACTATGTCGCGGATCATCCTGACAATCACATACGAAATTGACCCACAAAGCAGAGAACATTACCTGGATCTCGCCAAACGCATTAAAGATCACTATCTGGTCGATTTGAAGACCAATTATTCAGTCTTCGAACAAAAAGGGAAAGCAAACCATTTTATGGAAATGTTTGTTTGCGCATCCCAGGAAGAATTTGACAAACTCGAAGAGAATCAAACCGAAAAGACCGAAGAATTACTCGCGGAACTGCAGGAATATATCAAAGACGGAAAAATGAAATATACTACGCTAATTGAACTTGTCTAAGCGTTAGTTGAAGACGACGATATGCACTTCGTGAAATGCGAAGGGGTACAACGTTTGTACCCCTTTTTTATTATGCCCGGGATTTTGTACTGCGCGATTAATTCTTCCTCTTCTCAAAACGTACCTTAAATATTTTTTCTTCTCCATTTCTTTTTACTACAACTTCAGTTTCATCTCCCGTCTTGAATTCACCCAATAAGAATGTATAATCATAGATATTTTTTATTGCTTTGCCGCCCAATTTGATAATTATGTCACCGCCTTTGAGTCCGGCTTTTGCCGCCGGTCCATCCGGCCTGACCCCGGTGATCTTAAAGCCGATCTCAGATTCTGAAAAATCAGGAATAACCCCGAGTGTGACTTTATAAGTGGGAGTTTCCTGTGTCGAGGACGATTGAACTGCAATAAATTGCGGTCTTGCGGGCATTACTGCAAGCGTATCAATAATTCTAGCCACAAATTTGAGTATCTGTTTTTCCCCTTCATAATTAATCAGATCTGCCCGGTCCGACGGCCGGTGATAATCCTTGTGTAATGAAGTAAAGAAAAAAAGAACCGGCATATTTTTTCCGTAGAATGAAGAGTGGTCGCTAGGGCCGTACCCATCGTTGTTGGGTTTTATGTTCAACATATGCGGCTCATTGAATTTCTGTACAATATCTTTCCAGATATCCGATGTCCCCATGCCTCCGAGCAATACAACGCTGTCTTTCATCCTGCCGATCATATCAAGATTTATCATGGCGATGGCGTTCGATAACGGGCGAGGCGGATTTTTGACAAAATACGCAGATCCCAGCAGTCCTTCTTCCTCTCCCGAGAATGTAGCAAACAGAATACTTCTGCGAAGGTGTTTTCTTTCGGCGGCGAAATACCGGGCAAGTTCAAGCACCCCGGCGGTTCCTGATGCATTATCGTCCGCACCGGGGTGGATTGCGACTGTGTCCGGCATAAGTGAGCCCTCGCCGCCCCAGCCGAGGTGATCGTGATGCCCACCCACGATGATATATTCATCTTTCAAACGTGAATCGTTTCCTTCAAGATAACCGACAACATTTCTCGCGGTGGTCGTGACCTTAGTGATTGTTGTCGTGAGTGTGGCCCTGGTCTTTTCAAAGAATAGAGATTGAGGCGTTTTGAGTGAATCGATCTGTTTTTGTAAAGCAGGAAAATCTTGCCCGAGATGACGGAATAACGCTGTTACGGGTGACCGCGTCATCTGTACACAGGGAAGTCCGACATTTGTGAATTTAGAATCATATCGTAATCTTGGAAGACTGTCGCTTTCATCGGATGAGGGAGATGGAACAAGTACGAATCCGGCAGCACCTTTTTCCCTCGCGGTCATTATTTTCAACTTTTCATCGCCAAATTTTGTAAACGGACTATGCGGTTGATCTCCATTAGGTATGTCCTTCATCACAATTACTATTTTCCCTTTGACATCGATTCCACTATAATCGTCATATTTAAGATCGGGGGCTGAAATTCCATATCCGGCAAAAGCAATCGGGGCTGTAATCGATGTATCTGCTGAAAATCCAAATGGGCGAAAATCCTTGTTAAGTGTGAGAACGATCGTGGTGTCTTCCGTTGAGATATTGAAGTTGTTGTTTTTACCCAGCGTAACTGACGCGACAAAATAGAACGGCTGGAAATATGTTTCGTTCTCACCCGCACGCTGTATCCCAAGCCGATCGAACTCTGATGCGATGAAATCTGTAGCCCTGCGTTCGCCGACTGTTCCCGTACGTCGTCCTTCGAGTGAATCGGAGGCGAGGAAGTAAATTTCCTGTTGAAGCTGATCAATGATTGACAATGATGAACATCCCGGTGCGCCGAGGAAGACAAATATCCAAAGAATAGAAATGATCGAATTGGTTTTCTTTATCATGCCATCCTCTTAATATTATTTATGCATGTGTATCATCGCATCATGTAATTTTGTAAAGCTCTCTGCGGTGTTAACATCATAATGCAAATCGATATAAACAATGACACCGGTTGAATCGATTACAAAAACCGTCCGTTTGTTGAAACCGCTGTTTTCGTTGTAACTCTCATATAATTTTGCAACACTATGAGAATGATCGCTAAGGAGTTTAAACGGCAAGTTATGATGATGCGCCCATTCATGGTGAGAAAAAACGTAATCGCCGCTGATGCCGAGCACCTCGGCATTTAACATACTTAGTTGAGAAAAATTATCGCGTAATGTGCACACCTCCTTGGTACATCCACCGCTCCAATCGGCGGGGTAGAAGGCAAGCAGAACAGCTGTTTTCCCAAAGTAATCCGAGAGTTTCAGTCCTTCAAATATAATCGTGTCCTTCGTAGCATAGGGAAGTTGAAAATCCGGAGCTTTTATTCCAACACGGATTTGTGACCGGACCTCGGGCAAAGAGACGATTAAAAATAACAAAGTAAACAACATCTTTTGACGCATTTAATATGTACCTCCCTTTTTGAACCTGTTGTGAGAATCTATGAGATTTGTACAAAAAAGCAATCTCGCATGCGTTCCCGGTGTATTCCATCCGGATTAACGCATGTAATAAAAGTCGCAACTATATCCTTTTCCCGTTTGTTCATGTAAAGTTGACACGTATAATATGTTTCTCCCTGTTTGCAATTCCGTCATTTTCAGGGTACATTAAAGTGTTATTCATTCCATCAGATAGTGAAACTTATTATCTAGCATGAAATTCCGGGGAAAAACAGTATTCGTCACGGGGGCAACCGGTGCATTAGGAACGGTGGCCGTCCAGCGCTTTGCCATTGAAGGAGCAAATATTATCGCCCTGGGCCGGACTGACGATAGTCTGGCGCGTCTGCGCGAACAAATTGAGTCCACGATTCCCTTTCTTCCTCTTACATGTAACATTTTTGACGAGCTGGAAGTTCGAGAGAGCTTCGAGAAGGCGCGTGCCCATTTTGGTGGAATTGACATCCTTCTAGCGACTGTCGGTGGAATCAATTCTCAACAGATCATTGCAGATATTCCTCTCGAAGAGTGGAACCGCATGATGGAGCTCAATCTTACATCGACGTTCCTCGCGATTCGTGAGATGCAGCGTCACCTGAAGGGGAAATCGTACGGCCGTATTATCACAATTGGCGCTATGAGCGGCCTTACACCACCGGCCGGGAGAGGCGCGTACGCCGCCTCGAAAGCAGGCGTGATTGCTTTGACAAAATCTCTTGCCGAAGAAATAAAGGGATCGGGAATAACAGCAAATGTCATTGTACCAAGCATTCTCCGGACACGGGCAAATATGAATTCAATGCCCAGCGAGGATTTTACTCGATGGGTTTCGCCTGATGCAGTTGTAAGTCTCATGCTCCACCTCTGTTCGGACGACGGTTCTGCCATCAATGGAGCAATTCTCCAGCTATTTGGAGGCGTGTGATTCTGAAACTTGACTTTTTGTCAAGCGTGTCGTATTATCATTCCTAGTGAATTAATAACTATTTCTCACTATAAAAAAGTCACAGTACACCAACTAATCTATTATCATATAAATTTTTTAAAATGATTGTTGGAATGGTTCAAGCGGATTAACCGCTTCCTGGGTCATAGGGATATTTTGAATGAGTTTGAAAGAAAAGATCAGTAAAGATTTAACGTCTGCAATGAAATCGGGCGATGTTATCAGGCGTGAAACATTGCGGACACTTCGTGCCGCATTTATCGAGCTTGATAAACGAGGCGTCAAACGCGAGCCGACCGAAGAAGAGGAATTACAGGTAATAATCGGTGCAACAAAGAAACGAAAAGAAGCAATCGAACAATACGAGAAAGCAGGACGAAAAGATCTCGTCGATCAGGAAACAAAGGAATTGGCAATTATCAACGAGTACCTTCCACAGCAATTGACACTCCAGGAAGTCGAATCACGAATTCAAGAAATAATCGCCCAGACAGGAGCTTCTTCTGCGAAAGATTTTGGAAAGGTCATGCCGGTTGCGATGAAAGAACTTAGGGGAAAAGTCGACGGCAAAATCATCCAGGCGACGGTCAAACGTTTCCTTGGAGAATAACTATTATTTTTAATACTGCAACGTTATGTCTGTCACTGATATTCTAATAATTGCATTCCTGATGGTATCGTTTGCGGTTGGTTTACGCGACGGTCTTCTGAAAAAACTCTTCGCCATTGTCGGAGTAGTTCTAGCTCTTATCGTAGCGACAAAATATATGACGTGGATGGGAGAATATACGATCGATTGGTTCAAGTGGGAGAAGGAATCCGCATACATTATAAGTTTCGCTTTTTTATTCCTGGCGGTTGTTCTGCTGACAAACTTCTTCTATCGATGGTTCGGTGGAGACAGCAAAAGCTACAAGATCTGGGATCGCTTTGCGGGCGGTTTAGTCGGAATGATCGAGGGATTGATAGTCCTCAGCCTTGTTCTTATTCTCCTTACACTATCCGACATTCCATCCAAAGAGGATAAGAAGGAATCCACTCTGTATAATCCGGTGGCTGGATTTGCTCCGGCGTTGTTTGACCATATCAACAAGATTTTTCCAAAATCGAAAAAATTTAAAGAAGAGTTGTATAACGCCATTGAGCGATATAAGAAACTCGAACGTGGGATAGAGCTGCCGGGGGAGAAAAAATAACGCGGAACATGACCGATTCCACAACAGTATTTCAGAAACTCGAGTTTTCAAAAATACAACAACGATTGGTCCATTACACCACGTCGGAACTCGGCCGATCTCTCGCCGACCACGTGACCCCTGATACTTCATCTTCAACAATCACCCTCGCATTAACAAAAGTCACCGAGCTTAAACGTATTCTTGAAAGCGACGATCCATTTCCTGTCGAGGGGATCAGGGATATACGATCAGCACTTCAAAGGGCGTCCATCGAAGGGTCTGCCTTACCACCGCCGGACTTGTTTTCAATTCTCTCCACGCAGCGTACAGCACGGGCTCTGAGAACATACTTTCAGAGACGGGCTACGGCGTATCCGCTACTCTCGGAAGCAGCCGTCAGTCTCTTTATCGATAAGGTACTTGAATATAATATCGATCAGGCTATCGATGAAGAAGGTCACGTCAAAGATAATGCCAGCAAGAATCTCCATGAAATAAGACGTGGAATGGTAGCGAAGTCGGCTTCGCTCCGGAAGAAACTCGAAACAATTCTAAAGAATGTCGCATTAGAAGGCTTTGTGCAGGAAGAAATCATTACGACACGTGAAGGGCGCATGGTTCTTCCGGTGAAGGTGGAGTATAAAGGCCAGGTCCCTGGTTTTATTCATAGTGCTTCGGCAAGCGGAGCAACGGTGTTCATTGAACCTGCAGAAACACTTGAAATGAACAACGAGATCCGCAATCTGCAATTCGAAGAACAACGCGAGATCGAAAGAATCCTGCGAAAGCTGACCGATCAGATCAGGGAAGTGAAAGATGCGCTCCTGCTAAACTGTGCCGTTCTCGGAGAGATAGATTTTATTTATGCGAAAGCGATGTATTCCATCGAAATCATCGGCTCGCAGCCAATAATATATTCTGAAGGACCACTGCGTCTCTACGATGCGCGGCATCCTGTGCTACTCCAGCGCCATCGGCGGGATGATGTGATCCCGCTATCGCTTACGTTGGGGGATGCATACCGGACGCTTATCATCACGGGACCAAATGC
Source organism: Bacteroidota bacterium (assembly GCA_050011775.1). Taxonomy (GTDB): domain Bacteria; phylum Bacteroidota; class Ignavibacteria; order UBA10030; family CAVZMI01; genus CAVZMI01. The sequence continues at coordinate 80,675 of JBEKIL010000012.1, forward strand.
CGGTGGAAAAAGCGTTGCTATGAAGACGGTCGGTCTCCTTGCTCTAATGGTGCAGAGCGGACTCCATATCCCCGCATCATCGCACTCGGAATTTCCGGTCTTCAACAGCGTCTTTGTAGATATTGGAGACGAGCAGTCGGTCGAGAATGATCTAAGCACGTTTTCGTCTCACCTACGAAATCTTAATCAGATCGTCTCTCAGGCCGACAATACAAGTCTTGTGTTGATTGATGAAATCGGGGCAGGAACGGATCCAACGGAGGGTGGTGCTCTGGCTGCGGCAATTCTACAAGACCTAACGCAGAAAGGAGCCTTTACAATCGCAACAACGCATCATGGTGCGTTAAAAGCGTTCGCCCATGAAACACCCCGGGTTTCCAATGGCGCGATGGAATTTGATCAATCGACACTCCAGCCGACATATCGATTCAAAGCTGGTATTCCTGGTAGCAGTTATGCTCTGGAAATAGCGCGACGTCTTGGAATACCCGATAATATTATCACGAATGCAAGGACACTTATAGGTACACAAAAAGACCGGCTCGAAAACCTCCTCGCTGATCTCGAATTGCGATCCCAACAGCTTCAGTCAGAGATCAAAGCCATCCAAAAAGCTCAAGAAGAACTGAAACAATCGAAGGATGAATATGAACTTAAGAATAGAACATTCAAGAAGGAATTGAAGGAGATTAGAAAACAGGCAGTTGATCAGGCTGAAGAAATTACCAGGCATATTAATACAACAATCGAGCGGGTTGTGCGTGAGATCAGGGAATCGGACGCATCGAAAGAAATTCTGGCAAAGACCAAGAAAGAGATTGCTCAAATTCAGAACGATGTGAAGCAACTTCGTAAGGAACTTGCACCCGAAGAAGGTGGAATGATACCTGAGGAAATCCATCATGGTGACCATGTCCGTCTGCATACGGGCAGCGATATTGGAGAAGTTGTTGAAGTAATCAATAATAACCATGAGGCAATAGTAGCTTTTGGGTCTTTGAAAATGAGATGTGAGATAGCCCATCTCAGGAAAGTCCAGAGTCCAAAACCCGCGTCACAATACGTCAACACGACGTCGTTTCAGGGGTCTGAAGAATTCCGGCGGGAAATAGATCTAAGAGGCATGCTTGGCGATGAGGCAATTGCCGCTGTCGATAAATTTCTCGATGAAGCCTTCGTAGCGGGCCTTAGACGCGTGGATATCATTCATGGAAAGGGAACAGGGGCATTACGGAAGAAAATCAACGAGTTCTTGAAGACCCATCCTCACGTAAAGTCGCAACGTTTAGGAGAATGGAATGAAGGGAGCACGGGTGTTACGGTTGTCGAATTACGCGATTAAACCTATGTGAAAGTGACTAAAAAGACGATAAAAAAGAAAAGAAGCTCCATATTGACTTTTGCAGTCATAATGAGTACAATTACTTGATTTACTTACCCTGATTTCTAATCGATAGCATCGCCATATAATTAACAACACCCAAACATTCTTGATGGAGGAAGCTGTGAGCAAAAAACTAACTATTGTTCTCCTGGCAGTCTTGATCGCTGTTATATGCAGCAACCAGATTGCTACCGCAGGAGGTTTTCAGTTAAACGAGCAAGGTGCGCGCGCTTTGGGGCAGGCAAGCGCCTTTGTTGCACGAGCGGGGGATCCATCGGCAATCTTCTTTAACCCTGCTGGAATCACATCTTTACCGGGCACACAGGTGATGGCAGGTGCGACAGTAATTCTACCTACAACGACATTCACGGGACCGACTCCTTTGACAATCGAAACAAAACTTGAAAAACAAACCTTCGTACCACCGAATGTGTATATAACATATAACACATCTGGTGGGGGGAATGGATTGAGTTTTGGTATGGGGGTTTTTACTCCATACGGTCTCGGCACAAAATGGGCTGATACGTGGATAGGTCGTACACTTGCCACAGAAACCAATCTTCAGAGTTTTTATTTTAATCCTACTGTTGCATATCGTGTGTCGCCTGAACTTTCAGTCGGCGTCGGTTTTGACTATGCCATCGCAAATGTTACTATGAAAAGAAAAGTGCCTGTCCATTTAAGCGCAACGATGGTAATTGAAGGTGATCTATCATTAAAAGGAAGTGGATACGGGGCAGGTTTCAATGCAGGAGTTCAGTATAAACCAATCGAAATGATTTCAATCGGTGCTTCATACAGAAGTAAAGTGAAAGTGGACCTGGATGGTACTGCAAATTTTAATAACTTTCCAGCTCAGATCGCTGCGGTGTTACCGGGTGGTGACGTATCGACATCCATTACGATGCCGGCGAATTATTTCATCGGTGTTTCCGTAAAACCGGTGCCGGATTTGGAGCTCGAGGCAGATTATCAGGGAATTGTCTGGAGTTCATTCGATGCATTGCCGATGACATTCAAGACCGAGACTGCATATCAGAAGAGCTCTGTTGAACCGGAGAATTATAAGAATACCTACATGATCCGGTTTGGTGCCGAATATACAATGGACGACTTGCAGCTCCGCGCAGGATATATTTATGATCATTCGCCGGTTGAAGATCCATATGTCCAGCCTCTCTTACCCGATGCGAATCGGAACGACTTTACAGTCGGTGTAGGCTATAAGGTTGACGAATCAATTCAAGTAGATGTTGCCTATATGCTGGTTGCATTCAAGGACCGGCCGATAACAACGAATATACACGGCTTTAATGGAACGTATAAGTCGAAAGCAAATCTGATTGGTCTTGACCTCACCTTCAAATTTTAATTTCGTCATAGTGAGGTTGGTTTAAAAAAATCTCATCTCCTGAAAAAGGGGATGAGATTTTTTATTTCTTTTTCCGTATATTGAAGTATCAGAATATTACGAAGAAAGGAAAAATTTCTTTTTCCATGCAACTCGAAGAACCGATTGTTGACCTTGCGCTGGCCTCAAAACATGGCCTCACAGAAGAAGAATTCAATACTATTATAAACATTCTCGGACGCACGCCGACATACACGGAACTCGGAATTTTCAGTGTTATGTGGAGCGAGCATTGCAGTTATAAAAATTCTATTGCTTTACTTAAAACACTGCCGAGAAGCGGTGGAAAGCTGCTCGTAAGTGCAGGTGAAGAGAATGCCGGACTTGTCGATATCGGTGACGGACTTGCCGTCGCTTTCAAGATCGAGAGCCATAATCACCCCTCGGCTGTAGAGCCGTACCAGGGTGCCGCGACAGGAGTCGGCGGTATTATGCGCGATGTTTTTACAATGGGCGCCCGGCCGATTGCATCTCTTAATTCTCTCCGATTCGGTGACATTAATGATGACCACGTTCAGCATCTTTTCCGAGGAGTTGTGAAGGGTATAGGTGATTACGGCAACAGCTTCGGTGTTCCAACGGTGGCAGGGGAGGTATACTTTGATAAATCGTATCAGGGAAACCCGCTTGTCAACGCGATGGCTGTTGGTATCGTGAAACATGGGGAAGTGGCAAGGGCAATTGCGTCCGGGAAAGGCAATCCGGTGATGATTGTAGGGTCTTCTACGGGACGTGATGGTATCCATGGAGCAACGTTTGCATCGGAAGAAATTTCTGAAGAATCTGAAGCAAAACGTCCTTCAGTCCAGGTCGGGGATCCATTTACAGAAAAACTTCTCCTGGAGGCAACACTTGAGGTGATACGCAGTAATTATCTTGTTGGTGTGCAAGATATGGGCGCCGCTGGAATTAGTTGTTCAACATCTGAGATGAGTGCAAAAGGTAATGCCGGTATAGACATCGACCTGGATTTAGTGCCGGTACGTGAAGAGGGTATGACTGCATATGAGATCATGCTATCTGAGTCACAGGAACGTATGCTTTTATGCGTTAAAAAAGGGCATGAGGAAGATGTCAAGAAGATATTTAGGAAATGGGACTTACACAGCGTCGTTGTTGGTAATGTGACAGATGATGGTATTCTTCGTGTTCGTAAAAACGGACAGATAAAAGCCGAGATCCCTTCAAAATGTCTTGTTCTGGGTGGTGGTGCTCCCGTTTATCAGCGTAAAACAAAAGAGCCTTCATATATCACCAGTGTACGCAAGTTTGATCCAAAATCTATTTCTGAGCCATCGGACTACAATAAGGTTCTACTTGAATTACTGGGATCGCCGAATATTGCAAGTAAACGCTGGGTATACCATCAGTATGACATGATGGTCCGGACGAATACGGTTATTCCTCCCGGGAGAGCCGATGCTGCCGTAATGCGCATCAAAGAGAGTGGCAAGTTTCTTTCAATGAAGACCGACTGCAATGGAAAATACGTGTATCTGAATCCGCGTAGAGGCACACAAATAGCTGTAGCTGAATGCGCGATGAACATTACGTGTACAGGCGGTACACCACTTGGAGTAACAAATTGCTTGAATTTTGGAAATCCATACAAACCCGAAATGTACTGGCAATTCAAGGAAGCCGTTCTTGGAATGGGTGATGCATGCAGGGTATTAGATACTCCGGTCACGGGTGGTAATGTAAGCTTCTATAATGAAAATCCGGATGCTGCAGTTTTTCCGACTCCCGTTATTGGTATGGTTGGACTTATTGAGAAACAAGCTCATATTACGACATCCAACTTCAAAAATAACAATGATATAATATTGCTTATCGGAGCTCAAGCACGAGGTGAATTGGGAGGAAGTGAATACCTTTCTTATCTGCACAAAATAGTTGCTGGAGATGCCCCATATATTGATTTAGAATTTGAGGAAAAACTTCTAAGCTCTTTACGAGAACTAATTAAAATCAATATAGTTAAATCTTCACATGATATATCTGACGGCGGTCTTGCGGTGACACTGGCAGAATGTTGTATGAGTGATCAGGAGAAGTGTATAGGTGCAAAGATACAACTGCCAAAGAACGGATTACGAAGCGATAGGAGATTATTTGGTGAGGACCAATCACGTGTTATCATCACAACAGAAAAGAAGAACGTAGATACGATAAAGAAAAAGCTTTCTGAAAAAGAAATTCCATGCATTGAGATCGGTATTGTTGAAGGTGATAGACTCAATATCGATGAAATTATAGATGTTTCTGTTGAAGAGATGAGAGATAAGTATTATAAAGCCATCGAAGCAATTATTGAAAAGCAATAGCTATTAAAGATATAACAAATAAGAGAAATTCAAATAATCAGTATTATGTAAAGTAAGATTAATATACAATATCCTCCATAAATCTATATTCTATCACTTGCTTATCCTTCCCCATTAATTGATCTTTTAATAAAAAATTTTCTATTAGAACGAAAGATACTTATGGAGGATTTTTTAAGAATCTATTTTATTGTCATCAATCATTTACTCGTTATCTTCATAATATCCATATCTACATTAATATTACCACGATAAATAATATCAGCTCCCCCCTGCAATAGAACATTTTTTATATCATCTCCTTCTTTATCGAAATGTATCGTAAGTGTATCGCCGCCTTTTGTGATGATATTAACAGGCTCTTTTACACCACGAAGTTGATTAGATATGATAGCAGAAGCAACTGCTCCTGTTCCACATGCTAATGTTTCATTTTCAACACCTCGCTCATAGGTCCTCATTTTAATGGTATTATCATTAATCACTTCAACGAAATTCGCGTTTGTTCCTAAAGGACCGAAAATCGTATGGTTTCTGAGTAAGGGACCAAGTTTGATGATATCTACCTCGTCGACATGACTGAGTTTCAGATCCTCTACAAAAACTATCGAGTGTGGAGCGCCTGTATCGATAAAATGTGCGATAGTCTCTATTTTTTCAAGTGAAACTTTAATATTGGTCTTTTTTCGAATAGGATTCTTCATTGAGAGTTTCACTACATCCTCATCAACAGTGGCATGGTATAGATATCCAAGTGCGTTAAAAGTCAAAATCCTCCCTGTAATACCTTTGCTATAAGCAAACCGTGCTATACAACGCCCGGCATTCCCACACATAGCGCCTGATGATCCGTCCGAATTAATATAAACCATTTCAAACTCGGCTACCTTGCTCGTATTAAGGAGGATAAGTCCGTCGGAGCCGATCCCAAATTTTCGATGGCAGAGAAGGCGCGCAAACTGCCGTTGATGCTCAGTCGTTATGGCGGCAGAACGATTATCTATGACGACAAAATCGTTACCTGCTCCCGACATCTTAGCAAATGGTATTTTTAACTCCATGGTTGAATCTCTGATAGTGTATCTTGAGGAATGTCCGCTTTGTAATCAGCGGACATTTCTATTGTGGAGGTGGCGGGAGTTGAACCCGCGTCCGAAGATAAGACCCTCAAAACGTCTCCATACATAGTCTGCCTTTTATTGTTTCGCCGCTGGATACTCGAGGCAGACATGATACTCCAGAAGCTAGATGGGGACTTTGAGTTTAGCGTACTCCGCCCGATCATAGAGCCGCGAGCCTGACTAAAGTCGACGCCCTTCTACAATCCATCAGGCGAGATCGTAAAAGAACGGGTTGCTAATTAAGCAGCCAGTGCGTAATTGTAGTTAGCACTTAAGTTTTTTCCGTTTTATTTACGTGCGACTCGGAGAGCACGGTATGCAGTTTCGAGCATCCTATTCCCCGTCGAATCCAAATCACCCCCGGATGCTAAGTGTCGAGTATAATCGAGACACCTGTGTCGAGTATAATCGAGACACTGAGGTGAATATACAATATTTCGCTCTTAAAGGCAAAAAATCTTGTTTCTCTACGCTTCATATCGTATATTCTTTTCAACAACTTAGGAAGAAATCCATGAAGCTTGATGTCTTGGCTATCGGCGCTCATCCCGATGATATCGAACTTGCCTGCGGTGGTACAATTGCAAGGATCGTTCAACAGGGAAAAAAAGTAGGTATTCTTGATATGACACAGGGAGAACTCGGTACCCGTGGATCGCGAGAAATTCGTCATGAAGAGGCAATGAAAGCTGCAAAAATACTCGGCGTGGAACTTCGCGATAATCTCGAACTCCCCGATGGAAAAATTGAAATGACCTTTGAAAATCGCTTGAAGACCATGACGGTAATCAGAAGATATCGACCCGAGATACTTATCATTCCTCACCATCTTGATCGACACCCCGATCATGAGCATGCCCATTTACTCGCGAAAGAAGCCTGGTATTATGCCGGACTCGAGAAAATGCAGACATACGACGACGGAAAACTTCAAGAGCCGTTCAGACCGAAGAAAATTTTTCACTTTATGCAGAGATACGGATTTCCGCCCTCTTTCATCGTCGATATCTCTGAACAATTTGAAATCCGCATGAATGCAGTCAGAGCCTTTCGTTCACAATTCTACGATCCGAACAGCCGTGAACGAGAAACTCTTTTAAGCCGGCCTGATTTTCTCGAGCACATTGAGACTCGATTACGTTATTGGGGGAATCAGATTGGTGTCAGATATGGCGAACCGTTCTATTCGTACGAAGCGATTGGAATAAAGGATATTTTCTCTATTGCAATTTAGACGGAAGCCGAAAGAACTTAAAATATCTATGGAGATGTTTTATTTTTTTGTTCCAGCACACCTTCATATTTAGACGGACATTTCGTCAGAACCTGTGATGCATGGAAATAATCGTTTTCAAAACGTCCTGTTGCCACGACGTGCGATGCCAGTTCAAAATTATTCGGCTTAGGTCCGTCAAGAACGACTTTTACCTCCATCTGGGTAGTGTCCCGCATATAGAAGGTGAACTGATTATATTTCGAATCGTAGTATGATCCTTTTTCCTGAACCCACCGGCCTTTCACCGGTACTCTTTTACCTGTCTCCTTCGCATGTGCGAAGTTGGAGTACTCCATTGTACTCTCGAAGAAAGCCTTTCCGCCAAAAATGACAAAAACGACGACAACAATGACAGCAGCAATATATTTAAGCTTCAAATTCATTTCTTCATTGCCTCTTCCAGCCTGCTAATCCTTTTTTCAAGACGATAAAGATAAAAAAAGATACCGAACCAGACGACGAGGACGATTGTCATTACGACATATAGAGAATGCTGGTTGAAAAAATCACTAAGAAACGACACGTGTGTGCTCCTTATTAATTTTCGGAATGGCGTATGAATTCAAGTTTCCCGATCCGGACGGCAAGATTCCACATCCAGAAGAATAATATCGTAAATCCTGCTAGAGAACTCAAAAAAATAATAAACATCGTGAGATTCATGTGAAGCTGCCCCTGTGGGTTCATTATGGGATCGGGGTGGAGACTTTCGACAATTCTGGGTAAAATAAAAATAAAAAACGGAACCGTTACAAACGCAATAATAGAATAGACAGCCGAGAGTCGTGCACGCTTTTCATCACCTTCGATTGCAGAACGTAATGCAAAATATGCTCCATAAATTAACAATAGAATGAAGATCGAAGTTTCGCGCGGATCCCAGTTCCAAAAAGACCCCCAGTTGAATTTTGCCCATATTGATCCTGTGATTGTTGCCAGGACACAAAACAAAAATCCAAGTCCTGCAGCCGACACCGACCGGATATCGTCGTCGATGAGATTTTTCCTGAGATATTGTATGCCATAGGACATCGAGACCAGAAATGCCACAAAAGTGACCCATGCCGTTGGGACGTGAAAGAAAATAATGCGCCCTTTTTCTTCAAGACCAGGAATGCTTGGTATCTCGTACCATACTTGTGGATTCGGTACCGCAGGCAATGTGAAAGCGAGAATAATAACGACGGTCATCCAGATTCCAAGAGCAAATTTCCAGAACACGGCTCAATCCTTTAAATTTACTATCAATATTCTATTCTTTCCAGATATAGTCAAATAGCAGGTACGGTAATGTCGTAAAAACAATCAAATAGGAAAAAAGAAATTGCAGGAGACCGCCTGCAGATGCAAACGATGCACCTTCGACGGCCATCTGTGTTCCGCTGATGACTGCAATTAGCAGTGGGAGCAGTATTGGAAACGCGAGTACCGGATACAAGGTTCCCTTTGTGTTTGCTTTTGCGACAATAGCTGCGACAATCGTCGCTCCGGAAGCTAATCCGAGGCTCCCCAACAAGAGTATTAGTAAAAAGATAGACCATGTTTGAATTGTGAAATTACTGATTAAAAGCAAGTATAGAACAACTATTAGTGTATTGATCACACACGACAGTAGGATGTTAAGAAGGAGTTTTCCGAAAAACACCGAGCTCGAATGTGTTAGAAGTTGTAATGTTAAGACGGTTCCCCGTTCTTCTTCGCTCACGAATGTGCGGGACAGCCCCGACATCGCTGCAAAGAATATGATAATCCATAGTATCCCCGAGAGAACAAACTGCGGAGCGATTTCATTTCCAAAGGAAAAAAGAATCATCGAGAGCGTTATTATCACAAACATTATCAGAGCATTGAGTGCGTATCGCGTACGAAGTTCCGACTTCATATCTTTCAGGAATACACCAAGTGTTGCCCGGATCCAATGCTTCATCGGCCTCTTCCCTTCTCGACCGATATGGCCGTATCAACATGGCGGAGGTCGTCCTTGTCATTTGTTGCTATAATTAGAATGCCTTGATCACATTGTGTTTTCATAAACATTGTGGCCATTTCGATACCTTCGGAATCGAGGTTCGCCGTCGGTTCATCCAGGATGAGAATATACGGCCGGTGAAGAAGAGCAAATGCATATTTTAATCTCTGTTTCATTCCCGACGAATAGATACGAACGGGATCATTTTTGCGCGACGATAAATCAACAAGATCGAGAAGTGCATCGCCTTGGAAGTCCTCATATTGAATACCACGCAATGAAGCGCAAAGCCGGAGATTTTCAAGTGCAGAAAACTCGTCGTACAATTGAAGGTAGGGAGAGACAAAGCCGATATGTTCATGACGTTCGCGGGCCGGAATTTCGCTTCCACCGCATTCCAGAAGTACTTTTCCCGAGGTTGGGCTCAGGACGCCGCTGAGAATCTTCGCCAGAGTCGATTTTCCGCTCCCATTCTTGCCGGTGATCGCAATTGACTGACCGCTACGGATCTCGAATGAAATATCCGAGAAAACGGTTCTCCGGTTGAAATCTTTCCGGAGCGACTCAACATGGAGAATATGCTGTTTCATTTACTTTTGTAGAATTGCAATCTTACCATGCCTGGTTTCACCCTTCACGGTTATGACGTAGTAATACACTCCGCTTGGAGCCAATAATCCGTTATTCATGATACCATCCCAACAAATCATTTTTTTCGCTAATTTCATTTTAGTCTCTTTTTGTCCATGATAAATTTCCCTGAGATCCGATGAATAAACAGCAAGCTCTCCATCCGTCGCCTCCTGGATCCATACCGGAAAAATGATCTGCCGCATCCCATCGGCGATAAACGGATTAGGATACGGTGGGTCGTAGCTCACGATGGTACTCGGATTAATAAAGGCAATGCTTTTCCAGTTTTGTGGATCGTTGGCTTGCAGCTTTATCCCCCAACCATTCGATAGATGTGTATAGGTTTCATCTCCACCGTTACTCTGAATCAGGTAGCTAAAGGGATACTCATCAGTTGCATTATTCAATGCCGAGACAATATTCACATTTGTCGCTATAAGAGTTGCCGTATCCTTAGTATCATTTTTGGCTACCTGAAAAAACTTGAAAGCCAGATTCCTTAATTCATAATTACTCTGACTTGTCGGGGGAATAAACACAATCTGATCGTAGATTTTAATTTCCGGATAGAGATATCCATCGGGAAAAAACTGTGTTAAATCGGCCTTGGGACCGGTATAATAATGCCAAAAAGCAAATTCTGGATATTCGCTCTCAAGTGAGGTTTGATGATTTTGGAGAGTTAGGATAATTGCTTGGAGACTCGGGACATTGTGTATCGCGTTCCAAATTTCATGGATGACAGAACGTCCGAATTTCTGTTCTAAATATTTTGCGAAAATCGCCCTTCCATATTCAACCAGACCATTGGCTTCATTGAGAGGAATATCGGTCATTGAAAAAGCGAACCTGACATATTGAAGGTAGTCCTTCACAGCGGGAAAAACCTCATCTTCCATCCATGTCGAACTGATCTCATAGAAAAAAGGACTCGCATCTTCAAGCCAGAGTCGATAGTTGCCGATCTGGATTGCATGAAAAAATTCGTGGGCTGCAGTGACTCTTGCTCCATTGAGACCTTTACTGTAATAACGATAATAGTCATTGTCGATCTTGATAAATGATGATGAGATCTGAGTCGGATCTGTGGGATTTAATACTGAATCGGGGTACGTTTCACCGTATGCCATACCATCATATTCTATTATATAGATATCGTATGCATCGTCTCCGCCGATCCCGTAATCTGATGGCGGGGGTGGATATCCCATTTCAACGATCTCTTTTTCCCATACAGTTTCAAATATTTCCGCAATGGAATCTGCATATTCCTTTGCGGAGTTGGGAATCTTCACAGTATCCTGATAAAGAAGCGCTCCCGCATTTGTCCCTGTCGTGTCAAAATGGATGCGGAAGTGTCCATTTGCGCTAAGAATCGACGTCTGGCATGTCGGTCGTGTCTGTAGAAGATGAAGCATTTGTTTTTCTTCATCTGTCAGCTTGCGGCCCAGTGTACGAATCCTGGCAACAAGGCTGAATGAACATTTGGTAGGGTGCTGTGGAGGTAGTGTTCTTCCCTCTCGAAGTGCAAAATGCTCCTGCATCTGTTGAAGAAGCGGTCGCCGCGTTTCTTGTAATTGCCCTTTCAGGGCGATGGGGATCAGGGCGCACAAAAGTATAAATGAAAAGGGTTTCATTCGATTGAAGTAATAGTGAGTGTATTTCGTCGTAAATTTGTCATCAGTAATTGCGGTGTGCCATTTTTAAAAAGGTCGACACTTTCAAAGTCGCCAATTTCTTCTGCCTCTGCAATGGTTCGTGGCGGAAAAAATGTTCCATCACCTTTTCCACGAAAGAAGAGCAGAGATTTTGTTAGATCGTTGACAAGAAGAATATCAAGAACCTCGTCACCATCGGCATCGCGTAATTTTATATTTTGAGGATGTGAGACAAGAGTATGAGGAAACGACTGGCTTGTCAATGTAAAAGTACTATCACCCCGTCCAAGTGCGACATACATTTTCGATGAACTCTTATTACCGCTGATAAAAACGAGATCATTTTTTCCATCATTATTAAAATCCCCGGCGGATATGATGACAGACGTATAGCTGGTATCGGGAAAATAGAAGGATACGCGCCGCTCGTGGAGTTCCAGCAGGGGGTCGCTGAAGGACGTCACGAGATATGGACGTGAGAATCGTTTATCCTTGACTACATAAACGATGTCGAAATGGTTGTCGTTATTGATATCGCTTACAGTTGCTCCAAGCATTGTATTTGGAGCAGCAGGTTGATAACTTTTCTCGGAAAACCGGGTTTCTTGGACCTGTTCAAAAAATGACACAGAGACCGGGATCAAATTCGAATAATTCACAGTCAGCAAGTCTACCAATCCCGATCGTGTAATCCAACCATAAACAAAGGATGGGATTCCCCCCGTGGGAATTTGGTAAACATTCGCCGCCATACCTTGGAGGTCGACGTCGTAGACCGAAATCTGTTCGGCGTGATTTGTAGAAACGATGAATGCCGCATGAGCGTTTTGTGAACCAGCATAGTTCAGATATTGGGGTGATGAAACAGTTTTGACGGCAATTTGTCCCCTGAGGCATTTATCGCCCCGACCGTAGAGGATTGAGAGAGTCGATGACGATTCGTTGGCGACGGCTACATCAAGTAATCCGTCCTGATTGAAATCACCGACAGTGATTCCTTTGGGAAGCCGGCCGAGTGCATATTCTCTCCCCTGCACTTCCTTTTTTTCTTCATTCCAGTATACAATGAGCTTCTGGCTGCGCCGTTCACTTATTATCAGGTCGGGATATCGGTCGTGCGTCAACGAACCTAGAACATATGATGTCGGCTGAGTTCCTGTTGCGAACACCGTCCCTTCGCCAAAAAATCCACGCCCCTGATTAATAAACACGCCGGCACATGCATTCTGTCTGTCAATAGCAATAATATCCTGTTTTCGGTCGCCATTCAAATCGGCCGCAAAGAGCGAGGTAGGACTGAATTCAAGCCGGATGATCTGTGCCTTGAGGAATTCTCCACTTCCGGTACCGAAATAAGTGCGAAGCGATTTTGATTTTGATGATACGACGGCAAGGTCGATCGTTTTATTTCCATCAAGATCAACCGCAGCAAGATCATCAATCTCATCGCTCAGCTGGAATGATGTTTCTTCTGAATATCCACCGATACCATCCCCGTAGTAAATATTTATCGTGTTTGTCACCCAATCCAGGGTCACAAGATCAGGAATGCCGTCGCTATTAAGCGACTTGACAACAGCCTTTCCTACCGGGATATCTCCAAGAATCGTCTGCGGCAATCGAAACGTTCCATCGCCATTTCCGGGAAGAACGGTGATACCGAGAGATTTTTTCCCGTATAGGATTATATCGGGACGGCCGTCTTGCGTTATATCTGCAATAGCGATATCATCGTAGATGCCGTCAAGATAGAACTGTCCGCCAACCCGTAGTGCCCCGTTTTCCTGGCCGAAATAGAATCTGACAAGATGTGCCTGCCGGAATAGAACAACGACATCAGCATATTGATCGGCATTTAAAAAACCGGGCGCACCGATATCGCACGAATCAGTAAAATCAATTTCCTGACGGGTTTCGAATATTCCCCCGGGTTGAATTCGAAAGACTGTAAGTGAAGATGGACTGCGCGAGAGCGTTACAATTTCATTTACACTGTCCGCGTCGATATCAGCCAGTATGGTATACACCGGTCGTGCGTGTGTGGGTATTTCGAAATACAATGCAAACGACGCCGTTTGGCGTTGAGAAAAAACGATTGATGTATGAAAAAGTACCGTGATCAAAAAAAGGACTCGCATGTCCAGTAGAGAACGAAACTGGCAATGATCAGAATCATCCACGTTTCTGCCTGTGTTGAAGTCGGATCTCCCTTCGTTTGAGGGCTTGATTGTACCGGCGTTTTTCCTCTTCGGATTCCGGGATAATTTGCGGAACCTCGACCGGGTGCCCGTTCTCATCAATACTCACAAACGTGAAATATGCCGTATTCGTATGGGCGAGAGATCCGGTGAGGAGATTTTGCGAAAACACTTTGACGCCCACTTCCATAGAAGTATGAAAAACACGATTCACTGCCGCACGGAGGATCACAACTTCACCCGCATGAATCGGATGAATGAAGTTGATCTCGTCAACCGATGCCGTAACACATACTCGATTGCTATGACGTGATGCCGAAATTGCGGCACAAATATCCAGCCAGTGCATCAATCGTCCGCCGTACAGATTTCCCATTTGATTTGTATCGTTGGGGAAGACGTACTCTGTCATTTCAACGATCGAATTTTTCACATATCTCGGGAAGTCGTTCATGATCCCTTCAATGCCTATGGTTTCTGAGTCTTCTCCTTGTCGGTCAGCCCCTTGAGCTTTGCATCGATCTCCGTTCGTAACTCATCTCCTTCACTGCGCCGGTCGCTCGAGGGATATCGCTCGAAGAATCTCGCTATCTCATCGCGTGCTTCCGGATACTTTTTTCTCAAGAACATCGCGCGCGCTTTACCAAGCTGTGAGTCATCCGCCAGATCGGAATCATGGAATTTTTCAAGCACCGCATCATAATAAATAACTGCCGCACGATAATATTGCATCCGCATATAGAGCTCGGCGATTGTATATTCTCGTTCTGCAAGCTTGTTGTTCAATTCCCGGATTTTCGCTTCGCCATCAGGAACAAGCGAATCTGCAGGACTATATTCGATAAACGACTGGAATGCATCGATTGCCTTGTGCGTATTCTGCTGATCAAGCGATGATTGTGACGATAACCTGTAAAAACATTTCCCCAGCTGATAGCGTGCGCGTGGAAGCAATTTGCTGCTGGTGCGGGTGCGTATAAAATTTTCAAATTCGTATTGAGCTAGGATATATTCTTTCCGTTTATAATAACTTTCCGCCAGATAAAATTGGGCCGAATCTCCGTAGCCGCTTCCCTGGAATTGAAGTGTGATGATTTTTAAATCTTCTATCGCATCCAGATAATCCTCGTTCTCGAAAGCCTGTCTAGCTCGCTCCCAACGCTCATCCGGCGTGAGAGCAGTCGAGTCTTTACCGCTCCCACATCCATTAACCATGAGGAAAAGAAAACAACATACTGCCAGCAATAAATATCGCATCGATCTCCTTTTAATCAATGTGTAAAGAATCACTGTACGACCACGGAAATCTGATATTTGATAATCTATGGACACGGTCAAGAATTTCCTTACGTTCGCGTGCATCGGTACTTTCTGAAGGTTGAAATCCCGCCATGATCGGAATTATTGTGACCGAACGGATGTATACCTTTCCTTCATACTTTTCAAACATCCAACGAATACCCGCACTCAGCCTTGTCCATTTCCGCTTCGGCTGAGAGAACACAAAATTTCCCAGCGAATAAACACACCATCCCCCTTTATATGCTTCTATTCCTTGCAGGACATGGCTATGATGCCCCAAGACGATATTGACCCCTGACTCAACAAGCTGATGGAAAAATCTTTTTTGCCGGGCTGTCGGCTTGTCCTTGTATTCTTCATCACCGTGGTAACTGACAACGACAACATCAACGGAGTCACGAATCGCTCGAATTTCCGGGAAAAGCTTTCCACTATCGGCCAGAGCAATGTACGGTTTCCATTCGCAACAGGAGGAATTCATCAGTTCTGTGACCGCAAAAAAAGCGAATGAAATCCCGGAAATCTGTCTTATAAGCGGACTATATCGACGGCTTGAATCAATGGCCGTCCCCACATGCCATATTCTTGACGAGTCGAGATTTGCTATTGTTTCTTTCAAGCCTCGGAATCCGTAATCGTATGAATGGTTGTTGGCCGTTGAAACAATGTTGATTCCCGCCTGTGCTAACGATGCACCGCCCTGCGGCGGGCCCGTAAAAATCAAATTATTTTTTTGACTCTGCGTCTCTCCATGCTGGTCTGAAAGCTGACTTTCAAGATTGATAAATACGATATCCGTTGTACTAAAGATTTGCCTGATCCTGCGAAACGGATAAAGCGTATCGCCTTGTAGTAACATTTTCCCGACATGCCGACCGAGATTAACATCTCCAAATGTCAACATAGACACATATTTGCTCGAGCTGTCATTCGCTTCCCCGCTCCGGCAGTATGATGATGCCGCAAACACCATCGAGAGTACCAGGATTGTCCGGAGTATGCGCATCAATCAACTTCGTACTGTGAATAAAAGATACACGGCAATTGCGAGTGTGCCAAGAATGACGAACGGTTCGAGCAGCGAATCAAAAAAACCCTGTGCAGGCGGTTCACCCCGCGCAGCCCGTAATGTTGGATGCTCGATTGATGGAAGATCGCTGACAGCAATTGTATCCGTGATAGTCTCACTATAGTCTTTTGCGAGACCTACCGATCCATTCTTCCAGATAACACTGACTGAGAATTTTCCCTCGATGGTTCGACCGGTCCGTGCTTCACTGAATAGATCATCGCGAAATACCGGTGAATATCGGACACCGAGGGATATCGGGAAAATTTCAAGACTTCCATCTGCATTCGCCGAATCCCCTGCTTCTGCGACCACCGCCTTTATACCGTGCGCAAATAAAACATCGAAAGCACTCTGATCAACGAGCCAGCTGTTTTCATCTTTTCCGTTCCTGACCCGAATACACAGACCAGGCTGAAATGCTTCTGCCTGAAAAACTCTCTCTACTACAGAGCGGACGATTTTCTGTAGTTGTTCCACGTTGGTCGGTCGTAATTGCGAAGGAGACTGAGCATGTCCTGATCCCGTATGTATCATTCCCACGCACAAAAAAAAGAATGAGACGATCATCAATGCACGCACTGATACTCCAAACCATTGAAGGATATACTGACCAGATTTTAATTGATGTCGAGTACCAAAAATGACTTTAATGATCGAAATCTACCCTTCAACTTTAGATTACCTGAAATGGCAATCTAATTAGCTATTACCTATTAAAGTTATTTTTGAATCAAGACACTTGATCAAAGTACGAAAAAAAGGGGTGATTATCAAGAATAAGCGGAGGATCACTCAAACGGTTTGTGAAAATTTAATGTCATGTCAGCGAGTCCCGCCGGACATCGCTCATGATACGCTGACATTATCTGGTAGTTCATCGATATTGCCAGCTTTTGCCGGGAAGTGTTTCGCAAGAATATCGCCTACTCCATGAGCCGTCGCGCAAATTCCATCGTAAAACTTCCCTTCGCGAAAATGCCTGCTCATTTGCTCTGCAAGTGCATCCCAGGTCCCATCTTCAACCCGCGCGTGAATTCCCTCGTCTGCCATAATATGGAACTTACGTTCAGATATCAGGAGAAAAATCAGGACGCCGATATGCTTTTCTGTTTTATGCACGCCAAGCCGATGGAATTCTTTCAGTGCAAGCTGGTGGAGTGATAGTTTTCCCTCCCCCCAATGACGTTTTTCGCGAAGAGCGACCCGAATCTCCCCTTCTGTCGTTTTTTCTATTTCACGAATGACTTCCGCAACTTGCTGCATATCCTGTTCGGATAGGATTTTATGGATATCTTTTCGTCCCATTGCTATGATGATATGTCAAACATTCGAAGATCTTTGATATACACAACTGTTTTATCTTCTTTTAATTCTTTAAGTCGTTCTATCTTTTTCTCCATGCGTTCAAGATTATCGCGGATGATGACAAGATAACTTCTCACATCTTTTGTCGAATCACGCTGGAGGAGGCTATCTACATTTAGTTTCATCGCCGTGATGGGATTATTCAATTCCTGACTGAGGCTCACGACCATTTCTTGTACGGCTTCGAGCCGTTTCTGGCTGATTTCCAGTTCAGAGAGGCGGTGGCGGAGTTTTACTTTTTCAAGAACACTGACGATTGTGCGGGGCAAGACAGGTGTAGAAATCTCTTCTTTAACCAGATACCCTTCGATACCTAGTTTCATTGCTTCGATTGCGAGGGAAATATCTTTATTAACGGTCAGAAAAATAACTGGTATAGTAAATCCCCGCTCGTTAAGCATTCGTGTCACCTCAAGCCCATTGTGTCCGGGGAGAAAGTAATCCATCAGGATCGCATCGGCAGTGTGACCTTCCTCGAGCCACTTCAAAGCATCGGAGCCGGTTTCCTTTGCAGTGATCTCGAATTTGGTTGTTTCATTTTTCTGAAGATAGAGATTGACCAGACGAACAAAATTATGGTTATCCTCGATCAGCAGGATGGAAATTGGTGATTGCATCGGTTCCTTCCGGATTAGTATGTGGTAACAGTGCGATTTGCCCCCAATATCGGTTGATTACATCCATCGCCTGAGAAAATTCATCGAACACTGTAGATTTGCTAATATAGGTATTTGCACCCAGCTCGTAAGCAATCGATATATCTTCCTGCCGCTCCGAGCTGCTGAATACGATCACCGGAATACGACGGTATGTCGGTGTTGATTTGATGAACCTCAGGACTTCCCGTCCGTCGACTTTTGGTAAATTCAAATCGAGAAAAATCAAATCGGGCCATGCCGCCTGGTTACCTGATTCATCGACTGAACTTTTCGACGTCAGATAATCAAGGGCTGTCTGTCCGTCGCGGACGAGAATCGTCCGTACTTTATTTTTGTTTTGTTCCAGAGCCCAGGAAATAATTCGAATATGGTCTGGATTGTCGTCAACAATGAGTATCGATAATTCCTGTCCTACGTTAGTCAACTATTCCCCCTATGGTTGTGCATTATGAATATGACGGTGCTATTACTTGGGTATGGTGAAGAAAAAGGTCGAACCCTCACCCACTGTCGACGTGACCCAGATCTTCCCTTTGTGGATTTCAATAATTTTCTTCACGATTGTCAACCCCGCTCCCGTCCCCTCATATTCCTCGATGGGATGCAACCGCTGGAAGATAATAAATATTTTATCAAAATACCTCTCATCAATACCAATTCCATTATCACGAACCCAGAACCGGTATACAACCGGATCTTCGTCCCATCCGACCTCTACACGCGGCGTCGCTGAGAGGTTGAATTTCAAGGCGTTCGAGATCAGATTTCGGAATACAATCTTGAAATGGATGCTGTTGCCGGTGATAATTGGGAGCGGATGCTGGACAACAAGTTCCGCGTTTCGATCCCGCAGCGAAAACTCGAGATCTTCTTGAATCTCCTTAATAACCTCCTCGATAGAGACCTGTTCCGATGAATCAACCATCCGGCCGACGCGTGAAAGCTCAAGAAGATCGTTAATTAACGTCTTCATACGCCGGCATGACTCGGTTATGGAATGAAGAAAATCCGCCCCTTCTTCCCCAAGTCCCGCCGCGAAATCGTTAAATAGAATCTTGCTGAATCCTTCGATGCTGAGAAGCGGTTCTTTTAGATCGTGGGAAACGACATAAGTAAAGTCATCAAGTTCCTTGTTCCGGTCCTGGATCTCAAAAGATTTCATTACAGTCTCTTCATAAAGGTTTGCCTTTTCAATTGCAAGGGCGGCAAGGTTTGCGATACTCTCTATTAGATGAAGGTGATCATTTGTATAGACTTCCGACAGCGAACTCTGTATAGAAAGGCCTCCCAATATTCGTTCCTTCGAGAACATCGGAACGAAAATTAACGACGCTGTATGATGTGATGGACGTTGATGTATTGAAATAAATATTTGAGAATCGTCATCTACTCTGTCGATCATGACGGAACGTTTTTCAACAATTGCGGTGAAGAGGGCTGTTGCAGGATCCAATTTAATCTGATCAAACGGTCCAGGCAGCATGACTTTTTTCCCACCTACCGTATCCACCGAAATCAGCGGCAAAAGCACCTTGCGTGTTTGATCGTACGTATCGATAAAGAACGCATCAAAAGGAATAATCCTTTCGGCAAATCTGAACATCAACTCCCCGATTTCCCGGGCATTAAGAGATGAAGTAATCCTACGACTGAAGTCGTATAAAACATTCAGCTGATTCAGCTGCTTATTGATTTTTTGTTCTGCTGTTTTCCGTTCCGTGATATCATGGAGAATTCCCTGGACACCGCTGATATACCCTTCCTCATCGAAGATCGGTGTCCATGATATCGAGACCCATATCGTCATCCCGTCTTTATGAATAAACCGGGATTCGATATTCTTTACATTCGTGAAGACGTCCCGGCTGTGCTTAAGAAGTCTGAGTAAGGCTTTGAGACGTGGATAATCATCTTCATAAATGATTTTATCGGATACGCCAAGATCTAGCAGTTCCTCCACGGTATAACCGGTAAGTGAAAAGGCACTCGGGCTCACATACCGGAATCGGCCTTCAAGATCGATCGAAAAAACCATGTCGCGTGCTGTCTCGACCAATATCCGGTATTTCTCTTCGGAGTTCCTAAGTTCGGTGTACAGTCGTGTCTTTTCAATCGATAGACCGATCTGCTCGACAATCGGATGAAGAATTGAAAGCGCACTCGGGGGGAAAACATTCTTCTCATGGCTCGACAGGCTGAATGCACCGATTACATTCCCCTGAAAAAGAATGGGAACCGATAGAAACGCCCGAACTCCGTGCCGATATCCGATCGTTTCTTTGATTTCTTCACTTTCAAGATCCAGATCGTTGTACAGTACAGGCTGCATCCATTCAATGGGAAATTTTGCAAGTGAATAACTCAGCGGAAATCGTGATCCCCGCTTGAGAACACCTTCGACACGATTAATTACTCCGTATACGTTCAAAAATTGCCGTGTATGATCGAGGAGTACAATGGTAATATGTTCGAAGGAAAAAAACGCCAACAATTCGTTACAGATGACCTGAAGCACCTCGTCATTCATCATACCGACGTTGACATGACCGATAATCCGATTAAGCATCTCAATCTGACGCGTCCTGTTCTCCAACGCAACTGAAAGCTTTTTACGTTCCGTAATATCCCGTGCTATATTCAGCATCGCAACCGGATCGCCGAGTTCGTTTCGCATCAATGTCGTATTCAGGCTGATTGGGACTTCATAACGATCCTTAGTGATCCAGCGCATGTCGAAATCATGCATATAATTTTTAGTGCGTAATTCTGAAATCCACGTAACATACCTCGGCATGTCCTCCTCAATAAGCCACGGGTATGGAAACGGCAGCCCGAGAACTTCCTTCTTGGAATACCCTGTGATTAATTCAAATTCCTTATTGACATCAAGAACGGCCCCCTGCAGATCGGTAAGAAGCACCGCATCACCCATAGTATTGACAACATTGTGGAAGAGACGTTCCGATTCACTTAATTCAAGTTCCAGGTGCTTTCGTTCTGTGATATCACGTGCACTACCTACAACTGCGATCGGAATTCCTTTCTCGTCCGAAATTAGCGAAGTGGATAATAGCACCGTAATCGTCTTGCCATTTTTCAATTGATACTGGACTTCACCCTTCCATGTCCCACGCTCGACTGTTTCTGCGACTATACTACGTGAGATTGTCTGTTCTGTTTGAGTATCATGGATATCGCCGTTTATTCCGATAATCTTTATAATATCACCGCGACCGAGCATTTTTTCACGGGTTTTATTGATATACAGAACATTCCCTTCAAGATCGATGATTGTAATTGCATCGGTGGAATTCATAAATGCCGCCGATAACAATCGAAGCTGATTCTCTGATTCCTTGAATTCCACTTCATGATGCTTTCGATCAGTGATATCCTGATGGAAGGCAAGTACAGAAAGTTTTCCTTTATGAGGAATCATTGTGGCAATCACTTCGACATCAATGAATTTACCGTCTTTTTTCACTCCGGTATATCCATAGCGGGTGGGTGCAGGTTTACTTGAACGTAGTGCATCCATGAATTCAACAATATTTTTTCGGTCCTTGGGTGCGATGAAAGATGAGAACTGCTTACCTTTCACTTCAGCAAGCGATCGATATCCATAGATCGTCAAGAAGGTTTTGTTGGCATGCTCGATTTTTCCTTTGGTAATGATTGCAATTCCCTCCTTAGAACTGCTGATGAATTTGTGGTATGTGTCGTGGATGTCCTGCCCGTCGGTCGGGTGTTCCTTCTCCGGTCTGAGCGAACAGAAGGTAAAATTTTTCGAGCGCCGAAGTTCCAATGTGAGGGAGAATACTTCTTTATGAGTCCGATGGAACGGGAATGTCACAGCATGATGGTTCAAACGGGATTTGGGTGAAAAAAACTTAGTTACTGAATCACGATGATTATGCGGTAGAAAACTGATGATCGATCGATTCTGAAGAGACGTTACCGGTTGTCCGAGAAGGCGCGAAGTCTCGCTGCTTACTTCGAGAACCATGCCATTCGGATCGCAAATGAGAAGTGCATCGTTAATGTTGTGCAGCAGCGTTGCGACATCCAGTGATATGTTCGTTTGAGTCTGTTCCATCAATATTTATTTTTTAAAAGTTACCAGCTTCCGCTCGCTCCTCCTCCGCCGAACGAGCCTCCTCCCCCGCCACTAAAGCTTCCCCCGCCTCCGAATCCCCCACCTCCAAACCCCCAGCCGCTATAACCACTCCCCCAGTATCCGCCAAATCCCGTTGAATAGTCCTGATATCCTCCACCCCCAATCCAGCATCCCGTCCCTCGAGCCATTCTTATTAGTAAAAAAATACCGGCAACGACGACGATAGGGAAAAATATCCATTTGGAGTGCTGACCCGATTGCTTCGAAGTCTTCTCTACTCTCGGTTCTCCTCCAGCAGCTTCTTCGATTCTTTGAACAGCAGAAAAAATGCCCAGATAAAAATCTTTTCGCTGAAATCGTGGTTTTATTTCACGCTCAATAATCGTTTTGCACAATTCATTTGTTAGTACATCTTCTAAACCACGCCCCACGTGTATCCGAATCAGGCGATCCTGCATTACAAAAAGAAGAAGAACTCCACAGTTATTTTTCTTTATCCCGATTTTATTCTGTTCTGCAACAGATTGAGCATATTGGACTAGGTCATATTTGCCTATTGTGGGGGTTAAAAGTACAACGATTTGGATCGCCGTTGTGTCTTCATATTGTGTAAGAATACTTTCAAGAGTATATCGCTCCGACTGAGTCAGCGAGCCGGTGAGATCCGTAACCCTTTGTTGAAGCACCGGAACACTAGCTCTTTGTGCCTGCGCAAATGAGAACAAGGGGATGAAAAAAATACATAACCAATATATGTTATTATTTTTCATTGAATATGATTATTCAGCATTGATTACCAGCCTCCACTTGCTCCTCCTCCGCCGAACGAGCCTCCTCCTCCACTCCATCCGCCCCCACCTCCGAAACCTCCGCTTCCAAAACCACCCCCTCCAAACCCGCCCCACCATAATCCACCCCATCCTGACGAATAGCGTCGATATCCACGTCCGTGAACCATCGCACCTGCTGCACGAGCCATCCGTGAGATGATCGAGAACAAAATAATAATACTGACAATTATGGGCCAACCGAAATTACGACTCGACCGGTGCTGGGCTTTTTCGGCTCTATATTCACCCCCTATGGCTTCTTTGATTGCTCTGGTACCCGAAAGAATTCCGTCGTAATACTTCCCATCGCGAAATAAAGGTAAAATTTCGTTCTCGATGATTAATTTTAAAGTAGCGTCGGGTAATGCCCCTTCAAGTCCGTATCCGACATGTATACGTATTTTATGATCGTTCATTACAACGAGAAACAAAATACCGTTATTATGTTCTTTGGTTCCGATTTTATTTGTCTCGGCAACAGTCTGTGTATACTCGAAAAGATCTTCGCCATTTAAGGTCGGGATTAAAAGAACGGCAATCTGTGTCGTCGTTGAATCTTCGTAAGCGGCCAGCAGCCGCTCGAGCGATTGCTGCTCGGAAGAACTCAACGTGCCCGATAAATCTGTTACCCGCGAATGAAGTACCGGGATTTTAAGATTCTGTGCCTGCAGATGAATTGATATCAGTCCGAGACACACGACAAACCATGGAATAAATATTTTTTTCATTGAAAATTGACTTTAGGTGCATTCTCGGCACCTGTCTCTGACTCAAAATAGGGTTTCTGCTGGAACCCGAACATGCCGGCTATCATCGATCGTGGAAATACGCGGACACTGGTGTTATACGTCTGGACAACTTCATTGTACCTTTTCCGCTCTACTGCGATTCGATTTTCGGTTCCTTCGAGTTGTGCTTGAAGTTCAAGAAAATTCTTATCGGATTTCAATTGGGGGTACTGTTCTACAACGACCATTAATCTGGAAAGAGCGCCCGAAAGATTATCCTGTGCCTGCTGAAATTGTTTGAAGTTTTGTGGATTATTAAGTACCTCCGGCGTCACCTTCATCTGGCCGACTTTTGCCCTGGCTTCTGTGACACCGATCAGGACTTTCTGTTCCTGAGATGCAAATCCTTTGACGGTTTCGACGAGATTTGGAATCAGATCGAACCGACGCTGGTATTGATTTTCTACCTGACTCCATGCTCCTTTTATTCCTTCGTCCTGCTGCACAAAATTATTGTAAATTCCGGTACCCCACATAATAATTCCTAGACCAAAAAGAATGAGAAGTCCAACGACGATCAGAGCAACCAGCAATCCTGTTTTCATAAATAATATCCCCCTCCATTGATGATTTTATTCACTATCGTATTGTACTAATGATGTCACTTGATATCCCTGCAATTTTGCACGGCCATGGAGAAATGTAAGCTCTATAATAAAAGAAATTCCAACGACAATTGCACCGAGCCGTTCGACAAGTCTGCACGAAGCTGCGACAGTGCCGCCGGTCGCCAGGAGATCATCATGAATCAGCACACGACTTCCTTTTTTCAACGCGTCGGCATGAATCTCTATGGCATCAGTTCCATATTCCAACGCATACTCCTCACGAAGGGTTGCCGCGGGCAGCTTTCCCGGCTTGCGAATCGGGACAAATCCAACACCAAGCCGATGTGCCAATGCAGCACCCACTATAAACCCTCTTGATTCAATCCCTACGACTGCGTCGATAGGAATGTTACGGTATTGCTCGACGAGTGTATCGATGACCGATGTGAATGCATTTTTGTCCTGCAAGAGAGTAGTAATGTCGCGAAACACAATCCCCTTTTTCGGGAAATCGGTGACATTTCGGATGATCGATTGGAGACGATCAGAGAATGAATGATTCATTAAATTCCCTTATCGTGTTGTCATGAAGGCTGTATATTTATTCCATATTGTGAAAATTAATGCACTCTTCAATTAAAAGCAAGTTTTCTAAGTCTCTTAAAGCATTTTCTAAAGTGAAACGTTGAAAGATACGGTTTTCCGATATTGAGAATGGTGATGCAAATCATTTGGTTTACGTGCGGGATGTCGGAAAAAAGCCTCACCAGAAACTGCTGGTGAGGCTGCACATATCTTTTATATTAGTGCCGCTCCATCAATCACATAATGAGTAATATCTATGGAGCGGCTATAACTTGCCCTACACAGAGAGCTTTCCCTTTGCATTAACAGTCGAAATACAGTGCGAACTCGTACGGGTGCGGGCGCAGACCCATCGGTTTGACTTCTTTTTCCATTTTGTAGTCAATCCATGCACTGATAACATCTTCTGTGAATACATCTCCGCGCAGCAAGAAATCGTGATCGCGCTCGAGAGCCATCAGGGCTTCGGGGAGTGATCCGGGAGTCGAAGGAACATCCTTCAATTCTTCGGGCGACATATCATAGATATCTTTATCGAGTGGATCACCCGGGTCGATCTTGTTGACAATACCATCGAGACCTGCTAAGAGCATTGCCGGAAAAGCAAGGTACGGATTACATGCCGGATCCGGGGGGCGGTATTCGATGCGTTTCGTTTTCGGATTCGCCGAATACATCGGAATACGAATAGCTGCGCTACGGTTGCGCTGTGAGTATGCAAGATTCACCGGGGCCTCGAAGCCCGGAACAAGCCGTTTATAGGAATTCGTTGTCGGACTGGTAATCGCACAGAGTGCCGGGGCATGCCTGAGCAACCCACCAATATAATACAACGCCATTTCACTCACATTTGCATATCCATTTCCATAAAACAACGGTTTACCATTTTTCCAGAGGCTTTGGTGAACATGCATTCCCGAACCATTGTCCGCAAAGATCGGTTTCGGCATGAATGTCACGGTCTTGTTCATTTCTCTCGCAGTATTTTTAACAATATATTTAAAGAGCATCAGATTATCGGCCATTCTCACGAGTGGTGCAAATCGAAGGTCAATTTCTGCTTGGCCTGCTGTTGCCACTTCATGGTGGGAAGCCTCAATATGTAATCCGACTGACAAGAGGTTCTTAACCATCGCATCGCGTACCTCAAGTGTTGCATCGGATGGTGGAACCGGGAAATATCCTTCCTTGTAACGTGGTTTGTATCCGAGATTTGGATTTTCTTCTCGTCCACTGTTCCATCGACCTTCTTTTGAGTCGACATGATAATAACTTTCATGCTCGTTTGTATCAAAACGTACATCATCGAGGATAAAAAATTCGGCTTCCGGCCCATAATAAGCTGTATCGGCAATCCCAGTGGATTTCAGATATGCTTCTGCCTTCTGAGCAATATTTCTCGGACAACGTCCGTATTTCTCTTTGGTGAGTGGTTCGTACACATCACAAATAATGCAGAGCGTTTTTATTTTTGCAAATGGATCCAGTACAGCCGTTTCCGGATCGGGAATGATCAACATATCGCTCTCATGAATGGTTTTCCATCCACGAATGCTCGATCCATCGAATCCATGTCCATCTTCGAAACTATCTTCGGTGAATTCTTGAACCGGAACAGAGAAGTGTTGCCATAATCCGGGGAAGTCCATGAATTTAAAGTCCACCATCTTGACATTTTCGTCCTTCACGAGCTTCATGACTTTTTCAATTTCACCAATGTTTTTCTTCATCATAATTCATCCTCACTTTTTATTTTATTTGAGATTTATTATTTTTTCCCCCTCGACAAGCCCTCGGCCTTAGACCTCGGTCCCAATTCTGGCGGGAGTCGAGCCGCTTGGGCCGAAGGCTCGGGGTAAACTTATTCCTTTTTACTTCCGAGAAAGTATTCTCTTCTTTTTCTATCGCTGTTGATGTTCAACTTTGGCAAGCTGAGCCTTCGGTATTTTTACATGCAAAGATTCCTTGATCGGCGAGAGAACCACATTTGTTGTCGTCTTGACTACACCCGGCCATACCTGGATTCTTGCAAGGAGTTTTTCCAGTGCCAGCGTGTCCTCGCAGCGAATTTTGATGAGATGAGTTCCTTCGCCGGTGATGGAATGGCACTCCATGATTTCATCGACGGGCTTCACATGTTCAATGAAAGTCGGATAATGTTTTGACGAGTCTACCGTCACCAAGACAAAAGCAGTAAGCCCTTTTCCGAGCTTTTGTGGATCAAGAAGTGCAAAATATCCCGTAATGTAACCGTCATCCTCCAATTTCCTCATCCTCTCACTTGCCGCAGGGATCGAAAGTCCAACCATTGAAGCTAGATCGCTCCGTCGTGTCCGTCCATTTTTCTGAAGGATTTCAAGAATCTTTAGGTCGATTTCATCGAGGATCATTGTCGACTCCTTCTCCTTTTATTATTAATATTAAATACTATTGAACTTAATTTATTAAGGATAACAGTAACATTAACGTTATAATATAAATAATAGTTGCATAATGTCAAGCATTATTAATAAAAAAACGCTATTTATTAATAAAATTTAAGGAATTAGTGTATTATTTCTTTAATTTTTAAGGGTTGGAAAAAGGATTATACGGTCATATGGGGGATAAAGGTTGGCAAAAAATGGGGAACCCTTGGAAAAAGGAAAGCTGTGACACGAATAGACTTTGACCTATACCTGAGCAGCTTTTCTGATCTCTCTAACTGCACCTGCAATATCTTTTTTCGAGAATATGGCATTACCTACTACCAACACACTCGCTCCTGCTTTCACGACGTTCGCAGCCGTCGTCGTATCAATACCACCGTCCACTTCGATTACAGCTTTTGAATTACTGGCGGCTATCAATTCCGCAGCCTGTTTGATCTTCTGGAGCGACTCTGTAATAAATTTCTGGCCTCCAAAACCCGGATTAACCGACATTATCAACACCAGATCAAGGTCCGCTATAATCTCTTTGAGTGTTGAAACAGTCGTTGAGGGATCAATGGCAACACCGGCTCGTGCTCCAAGTTCCTTGATCCTCTTCACCGTTTGATTGAGATGAATACAGGTTTCTTGATGGACTGATACACTTTTCGCGCCTGCATGTATAAACTGTTCAAGAAAATCATCGGGCTTCTGGATCATGAGGTGAACATCAAGAGGCAACGTTGTTATCCTTCTTAAGGCTTCTACAACCAACGGACCAATTGTGATATTCGGAACGAAATGACCATCCATGATGTCACAATGAATCCAATCGGCTTTCCCGGCCTCCGCAAGTCGAATTTGCTTTTCAAGACATGCAAAATTTGCTGAGAGAATCGAGGGGGCTATTCGAAGCATGAGGAGCATTCCTTCCGAAATAATATTATTTTAGAACAGATTATAATTGAGCAACTATATTTAAGAACCGCACTGCATCTACTCCTTGATTTCTGGTAATTTCTTCCCACCCGGTTGAACAACAAAAAGATCAATTGCCTGTCCCATTGCGACCTGATCCCCGGGATGAGGAAATTGTGTCAGGATTGTATTAGGAACCAGCTCGGGAGTATTTTGGTATGTGATGTTGCCTACCTTAAGTCCTTTTTGCGCCAGGAGTCTTTGTCCTTCCTGAACAGATTTTCCTATGAGGTCTGGGACGCTGACCTTGCCGGTCCCATCTCCAAGACTCATAGTTATTCCAATTGAACTCCCCTTTTTGATACGCGAATTGGCAGGCATTGACTGTGCCATGACCGTATTTTCTGGAAATCCAGGAGAAATCTGGTATTCGACCTCACCAAGATTAAGTCCGTTACGAGTCAGTGAAAACTTTGCATCCCGTAGTGAACGACCCTTAAGATCTGGTACAAAAACCGTGAGTTCGCCTCCGCTGATCGTAAGATATATTCTTCTTCTATATTTCACGAATGATCCTGCCGGAGGATTTTGTGCTATAACCTGTCCTGCCGCGCGTCGTAGATCGGGGCGTATGTCACCCTGTCGTGTGTCGAATCCCAATGAATCCAGCTTCTCTTTTGCATTTTCAAATGTCAATCCTTCAACATCGGGGACTTCAATCGTACCGCCACGATTGACTATCCAGGGCATGAGAAGATTATTGAGGAATAGAAAGAAAAGAATAAGGATGCCAAAAGTGATATAGACTTTTATTGCAACCCGTGAGGTAAAAAAACCGGTAATCTTTCTTTTCAGGTCCATTGTTCTCCCGCCGTTAATAAGAAATATAGCCATTCCCGACCATATTCTCAAGTCACAATATTTTTATAATTGCTTTTCCCTCCCCTTTTTTATATATTTTTCAGCACATTTCTGCTCATAAACAGAATAATGTATGTACTACATCCGTTTTTTATCGAAAAAACTTAAACGTAATTGAAGCTCATGGATACGATCGATCCTAATTCACCAAAAGAAATCGGGTGGATTGAAATCATATGTGGTTGTATGTTCAGCGGGAAAACAGAGGAATTGATCCGGCGTGTACGGAGGGCTCAAATCGCCAGACAGAAGGTTATGATATTTAAACCGCGAATTGACAGTCGCTTCAGCAAAGATCGTATCGTTTCCCACAGTGAGCAATCATTCATCTCAACGCTGGTCGACGATGCATCTGAAATCCCGGCACTTGCCGCAGACGCTCAAGTGATCGGAATCGATGAGGGACAATTCTTTAAAGAAAATCTCGTCTCGATATGCGAGGAACTTGCCGACGAGGGAAAGCGAGTCATTGTAGCAGGACTTGATCAAGATTTTCGTGGCCGGCCATTCGAGCCAATGCCGCAACTTCTTGCCGTCGCCGAATACATTACAAAAACGCTTGCAATCTGTGTCGTCTGCGGAAACCCGGCTGATAGAACACAGCGAAAGAGCCGGACATCGATCGAACGGATTGCCGTGGGTGCCGCCGATCTGTATGAAGCACGATGCCGGAAATGTTTCGATCCCCCGAAAGAATAATAAAAAATATATTTCTTCATTGCTGTCTTTTTTTTCGGAGAAAATCTCATGGATTTCATCTCCCTCATTCGCGGCCTGATTGGCATGTGCGTCATTCTCGGAATAGCATTTCTCTTCTCGAACAACAAACGGAAGGTTAATTGGCAGCTTGTCGGAATGGGAATATTGATTCAGGTCATTTTTGCTATTTTCATTATCTATAGTGAACAGCTTCGTAGCTTTTTTAGACCACTTGGCTGGCCGAAGGATATCATAGCCTGGCTGGGTGGTGCAGTTGTAAGTTTGCTTGGTTTCACTATGGAAGGAGCTAAATTCGTATTTGGACGACTGGCTGTAAATTCGGGTTCAGAATCTCTCGGTGTCTATTTCGCTTTTCAAGTCCTGCCGACAATTATTTTTGTCTCCTGCCTTACTTCGGTATTGTATTATCTTGGAATTCTACAGCGGGTTGTACAGGGGATGGCGTGGGTGATGTCGAAACTCATGGGAACAAGCGGCGCCGAATCGCTTTCGAATACTGCAAATATTTTTATCGGCCAGACCGAAGCCCCTCTGATGATACGACCGTATATCTCGACAATGACGAATTCCGAGCTTCTTACGATCATGATCGGAGGAATGGCAACAATTGCCGGAGGTGTGATGGCTGCATATATTCAGATGCTCGGACAATCATTTGCGGCAGCAAACAATATGAACCTGCAGGAAGCACAGGTCAAATTCGCTATTCAACTCCTTGCAGCAAGTACAATGGCGGCCCCTGCATCTCTCGCAATATCAAAAATACTCTTTCCTGAGGTGAGCGAACCGGAGACTAAAGGAACCGTCAAACTCAAAGTCGGAAAAAATGCTTCGAACGTGATAGAAGCCGCTGCAGTGGGTGCCGGAGACGGCCTCCAGCTTGCTTTAAATATCGCAGGCATGCTCCTTGCGTTCATTGCACTTATAGCTCTTCTCAATTATTTACTTCAAGCTGCCGGAGATTTGACCGGACTAAACGGATACCTTATGACTACATTTCATCAACCATTAAGTCTCCAATTGCTTTTTGGTCTGGTACTCCAATACCTGGCATTAGCCATCGGTGTCCCCTTCCAGGACGCAATGAGCTTTGGCAGCCTGATCGGAACGAAAGTCGTACTCAACGAATTTGTCGCTTATCTCGACCTCGCAAAACTTATACAAGCACATCAGCTCAGTGAAAAAACTATCACGATGGCGACCTTTGCTCTATGCGGATTTGCCAATTTCTCGTCGATTGCCATACAAATAGGCGGTATCGGTCCGTTGGCTCCGAACCGTAGGAAAGATATCTCCGCACTCGGTCTTAAAGCTGTGCTGGGTGGTTCACTTTCAACATTGATGACCGCTACAATTGCAGGTGTACTCTTAACCTAGAAAAGCATTTCTATGTAATTCATAATCTTTATAAAAATTTGAATGTTAGATGGATCTAGCTCATAATATATCTAATAGTATTAAAAGCAAAGTCGATAGAAAACCTTCAATAGGACTCATACTTGGCTCAGGTCTTGGAGAGTTTGCCGAGACACTCGATGACAGGGTGTCTATACCCACTTCTTCGATCGAAGGATATCCCACTATATCGGTCAAGGGGCATTCGGGGGAATTGGTTTTTGGGAAATTAATTGGAAAAGACGGAATGAAAAACGATATTCTCGTCTTTAAAGGAAGATTGCATTTTTATGAATCGGACAACCTGGCGGAGACTGAGCTACCGATTCGGGTTGCGCATGAGCTCGGTATTCATAGGCTGATCATCACAAATGCTGCCGGAGGAATGAATCCATTGTACTCGGCCGGGGACCTTATGTTAATACGGGATTTTATCAATACGACATTTGAGAATCCACTTCTTGTCTTGGATACAAAGTGTCGACAAAACAATGATTTCCATTATTCATACTTAAGTGATTTATTGATACAAAAAGCACTATCGGTTGCCCGGGAGTTGGGGATATCTTTGCGGCAGGGTACCTACTGCTGGGTTAAAGGTCCTTCATACGAAACTGTAGCTGAGATACAAATGCTTCGTCGGATGGGAGGCGATGCCGTCGGTATGTCGACGGTCCCGGAAATCATCGTGGCATCACGTCTGGGAATCGAATGCGTTGGGATTTCGTGCATCACGAATATGGCCACAGGGCTTAGCGTGAAAAGACTCTCTCATAATGAGGTGATGGAGACAGCAAACAGGGTAAAAAAACATTTTTCAGAACTGATCACAGCCCTTGCCGTAGAAATCAGTTGATCCCTCCCAAAAAATGTTCGAGGATCTCCTTTCTTTTTTAAGAGCCTATTGTCTTTGAAAGTTATATATCGATACAGTTTGAGATTGTCAAAGTCTGTTATTTCTGCTTGAATATCAGTGTAAGAGGCACACCCGAGAAGCCAAAATACTGCCGGATAGTATTTTCGAGGAAGCGGCGGTAATTCTCCTGAATGAGTTTCGGCTCATTCGTGAAGAATGCGATAATCGGAGGAGCTGTTTTCACTTGTGTGATATACTTGATCTTTATTTCCTTCCCGCTTGAGCTCGATGGCGAAGTCCGCTGAATTTCGGGAAGAAGGACGTTGTTCAGCTTATTGGTAGGAATTTCTTTTTTCCTTTCTTCGTGGATTGTCTCTGCTATTTCTATTGTCTTCCCGATACGCTGCCCGGTTTTTGCCGAGACAAAAATAGTCGGGATATATGTATGCCTCCCGAGAAGCTGCTGTAGAGCCAATTCAAATTGTCGTGCAGTATTCGTTTCTTTTTCTATCAAATCCCATTTGTTCACGACAATCAGAACCCCTTTTTTCCGTTCAACAGCGCTCTGAATTATCCGCAGGTCCTGCCGTTCGACTCCAAGAGTGGCATCGACGAGCACAAGAGCAACCGAACATCGCTCGATACTTTTCATTGTACGGATCACGCTGTAGAATTCGACGCTCTCTTTCACCCTTCCCTTCTTGCGCAGTCCTGCCGTATCGATAAGAACAAACTCTTTTCCGTCTTTTTCATATACCGAATCAATCGGATCGCGAGTTGTGCCCGGGATATCTGTGACGATAGATTTTTTCTGACCTATAAGTATATTCACAAAGGAAGATTTCCCGACATTCGGTCGTCCGATGACCGCGAGGTTCAGCCGCGAATCGCGTTCACTTTCTTCGGTATCGTGTGGGATTTGAGAAGTAAGGATATCGAGAAGATCGCCCATTTTCCTGCCGTTGATGGCAGAAACCGAGAGCGGTTGTCCCAGGCCGAGCCTATAAAATTCCGCAGTATCCATTTCTCTCTTGTCGTTATCAACTTTATTGACGACAAGGTGAGACTTTTTATTTGACTTTCGGAGAATTCCTGCGATTTCAAAATCTATCGGGGTTAGGCCGCTGACTGCATCCACCATAAAGACAATGCTGTCGGCTTCTTCAATTGCTATCTGGGCCTGTTCTCTGATTGCCTGTTCGAAGATATCGGTGCTGTCGGGAACAAAACCTCCGGTATCGATGATCGTAAAAGATTTTCCAGCCCATTCAGCCTCGGCATAGTGACGGTCGCGTGTGACGCCGGCTATATCGTGCACGATCGCCTGCTGTGTACCCAGAATGCGATTGAAAAAAGTCGATTTCCCGACATTCGGTCGTCCGATAATTGCGATGATATAGTACGCCATGCGATGCGATCAGGAGTGTGATTGGCGATGCTGTCGAATTGTGTGGTTGATGCGTAGAAGGATTTCTCTTGTGCTCTGTCCTTTCGTCAAATAATCATCGGCGCCGATTTCGTACCCTTCTTCTATAGATGCGATATCCTTAGCTTCGCCGGTCAGAAAGAGAATGGGAATCGATTTTGTTTTTTCGTCTCCCTGTAAGATTCGGGCTGTCTCAAATCCGGTTAATCCCGGCATTATCACGTCAAGAAGAATAAGATCAGGATGGCGTTCCTTCGCGAGCGTGATTGCTTCTTCTCCACTTGCTGCTTTGATTATCTGATACTCTGCAGTGACAAGAGAGTGTGCCAGTGTTTCACGGACTGCCTTGTCATCATCGACGATCAATATCAATGCCGGCGTCGACATCATGTCTCCGTGTTGGGACGTGAAATACAAGTTTGCGTTGAGATGATTTTACGTCGGGGCGGGCGGATTCCCGCTCCACTGAGCTCATATGTTCGTAAATCTGCAGAGCGAGGCGAGCGAACCGCCTACCTTAACCTTCTGTATATATTAAAAATAAAACAATTTTGCAAGTTTTCTTCTGTAGAAGTCGTCATAGCTCTTCAAACCTCCCAAAGCGTCAAGAGTCATACGTATCGAGCCAAGATGATCTTTTTGATAATAATACCTATTCCAATTCTGCCTATTACACTTAATCTGTCCCACCAAATCGAGCCCTCCGCCAAAATGTGGATCATGGCGGGCATGCCAGATATTATGCGTCGCCTGCAGGTTACTGAATTTTACAATTAATTCAGTTCTGCTATCGATTCCGCTATCCTTCGATACACTTTCGACGTCCTTAGGGGTATGTAGGCATGCTCGGTACAACCGCCGTCGGCGGTGTCGATATAACTATAAAAACCGCCCCTGAAAGAGGCGGATTTAGTACACATTGAATATTGAGCATATTTATTTTCTAGAATTATTAACTGAATATGAATCCAAATTATATCCGGTTTCATTAAGAGAAGATGATCGTCTGACAATTCCGATACCTTTCGCTAACCATTCATAATATGCAGGCTGCGAGGATGACAGTGATTCGATTTTGAATATATAACAACTATCGATCACTTTTTCTCTTAAAGTCACCGAAGCGCTTGTTGATAAGAGTGTTATTCTATATCTTATCATATGCTGGGGAAAAAGATAGTCATCTGCATCCCCTGTCCAACAGTCTCCGGGTAGTCCATCGAATTTATACCACGGGCAAAGACCATCTCTTGAATGTTTTTGAAAATAAGGTAATTCCTTTTTTAATGAGTCAAAATTATAAATACGTCGATACACATCCCCGAAATCATCATAACAGAATAATATTTCACGGTTAATCAAAACGGTATCTTTACCCTCTGGAGCTACATATTCCTCGACTTTGTAAAATATTCTCCCATCATGCTCCTCCGTCGATACTACACTTCTCCTTAGTATATACTCAGAATAGCGACATTCCCATTTATTCCCAATTTCTAATGGAAAGTAATCCGATCTAATATTCTTTTTTTGTATGCATGCTCCAAAAAGAATAATTAAGACGAGATAGGAGAAATAGAATTTCATATAAATCCTTCTGCGCCCGGTCAAAAATTAAACTCCAATTAATTGTCTATATTGATATGCAAAGTTCTGAAACAATGCATTCTTTGATGTGTCAATTGCTATCTTAGTAAGTGCAAAAAAAATTATTATATGTCAATGACATGACAACTCATATTTATAAACAAAAATACCCTTCTCGGCACAAACAATAAAAAAGGGGGTACCTTCCCAAACATAGAGCGATATACCAGAAACCTCACCATCCCCTTCAATTGTTGAATGACACATTTCTGTAAAGATTTCTCTTAAATTATATTTCTCTATCTTTGAATTAGCTAGATTGATTTTCATTAAATCATCAGGTGCGTCGTATAAATAAAGATATTTTTCATCAGCACCAACAATCAGATCTGAAGGTTGCGTAATAAAAAATTTTGGAATATTTACTTCTATCGATAAAAGAATGTTTCCTTTGAAATCATATTTTCGGAATATAGAATCCGATCCGACTGTAAGAAAGCATCCTTTTTGTACTTGAAGAAGTGGTTTCATACCCATAAATTCGTCTTTCCAATAACCGATAGATAGCTTTGGAAAGAATAAATTTATATTATCTGGATGCCAGGGGGTAAGAATGGAAGATCCTGTTAGCCTGTTTACCTCAATTCCTTTTTGATCCTTTCCTACAACAAATACCCTTGAATCAAGATTACGAAATGTATACGGGTAGGGAAAAAGTTCTTTCGGCTTTTTTATCCATTTTGTAGATTTAAGAATATCTCCTGCTTTATTTATAAAAATAATTATCGTGCTATCCACATCAGATACAAACTCAAAAGGACCTTCAATAAATCTCCCAGTATGGCCAAGTACACCGATGGTTAATTGCCCATGTATTGAGTCTAAACATATTGGTGATTTATCAAAGCAATCTATATGCCCGTTATGCAAAGCGCTCGCTACTGCATTACTGTCCATGGAAAATATTTCCTCAAATCTATCCTTTTGAGAATAGGAAAATGTACTATATACAAATACTAAAAATACAATCAATAATATTAATTTTAATTTTTTCATTATAAGCGTTCCTTTTATTAACATCTTACCGAAACTTTAATTCACCATTTGTTGTTTTATATACAGTGTGTGAGCTATTCACCCATTCTTTAAAATCTATTGGGACGTTAACATATGTAGCATCCTGCGGCGCAGTAGAAGAAATGTCCAATTTTATTCCTTTGACCGATTCGATACCAACAAATTTTTTACCACCAGCATATTTTTCCCCAATCTCATCTGCCGTAAGAAAATTATCGACCGAATATGTCGTGCCTGTGCCGCTTCCAGCATGTACAAATGTATATTTTGCAACTCCATCAATAATCATGACACCGGTTATCATGACATCATGAGTACCCGTCACTTTATTCTTATCTCCACTTGTCTGATAGTAAATTACATCTCCTCTTTCACCTGCATTACGGTTAGTTGTAAACCATGAGTGACTTTCAGACCATTGAATTTGTTTATAATTTGCAGCTGGAAAATCTTCATAACCAACTGCAGCATAAGCTCTGCAAATAAGTTCATTACATACCATACGATCGTTGTATTTCACCGTCCAACAGGTACCATTTTTTTTCACACCACTGTAATCTAAACCTATTCCATAATCTTTATTTAATAAATTGTTTTGAGCATATTCCATTGCTCTCAATTCTTCTTGGCCATCCGGGTCTAAAAAACTTACAGGGTTATCACGAGAATACTGATATGGAGATAATCCGGGAGAGATGTCGAGTGGATCTACAGACAACCAACGGCCCAGAGCCGCATCATAGTACCTCGCCCCAAAATACTCATAGCCAGTCTCGTTATCAAGTTCTTTTCCCGAAAACTTATATTGCTCATCGGCAATTGCCATGTTTTTACTTCGTCCGGGCATAATCGAACCGTACGGGTAATAATCATTACAACTAGAAATTCTTCAATTTCGGATTCCCTCTCATCCTTATAATTTCCAGAAGATCTTTTAAATAATATAATCTAGCAACGCTTTTAGGCATCCTCACTTACGCTAGTATATCGTCCTGATATAATCGGTCAGATATGCAGATTATTGTAGTATTTCGTCAGGATCTCTGTCATACAAGAACCGCCTCTGAAAGAGGCGGTTTTACTACACATTGAATATTGAGCAAATTTATTCTCTGGATTTATTGACTGAATATGTATCCAGAATATACCCGGGTTTATCAAGAAAAGATGATCGTCTGACAATTCCGATACCCTTCGCTAACCATTCATAATATTCAGGCTGCGAGGATGATAGTGATTCGATTTTGAATATATAACAACTATCGATCGTTTTTTCTCTTGAAATCACCGAAGCGGTAGTCGATAAAAGTGTTATTTTATATTTCGTTACATACTGCGGTAGTAAATAGTCATTTGCATCTCCTCCCCAACAGTCACCAGGGATTGCATTAAATTTATACCATAGACACAAACCGTCTCTTGTACGAGTTTCATAATAAGGAAACTCTTTTCTTAGTGAATCAAAGTTGTTAATTCTGCGATACACGTTCCCGGAATCATCATAACAGAATAATATTTCACGGTTGATCAAAACGGTATCTTTCCCTTCGGGAGCTACATATTCCTCGACTTTGTAAAATATTTTCCCATCATGCTCTTCCGTCGACACTACGCTTCTCCTGAGTATATACTCGGAATAGCGACAGTCCCATTCATTCCCAACCTCTAATGGGAAGTAATCCGATTTAATATTCTTTTTTTGTGCGCATGCTCCGAAAAGAATAATTATGAGAAAACAAAAAAAATAGGTTTTCATATATATCCTTCCAGTGCTTGATCGAAAAGCAAGACTATTGTTATTTGTTTGTTTCGGTATTTTCTTCATTTTTCTTCTTCTTCTTTTTCTCTACATCTAATTGTTTCATGGCTTTTAATAATTGTTGATAATATTTATCGGCAATCGATCCTTTTCTTCTAATATCATTCGAATATGCTGAGCCATAGATTTGGTGTTCTTTTTCTAGATTTAATCCAACTCCGAATTCATTATAATAAGGGCTTTTCGAGTTTATATATGGATCAATATGAGGACCACCTTCATCATACAACAACAGTGCTCCTCCAAATAGCGATTCCTTTAATGTTTCGTGATCAAGAAATATAAAAATAGGTACTTGATTCGCCTCCAATTTTACAACTTCTTCTCCAATATCTAAATTTTGAATATAATCTTTTGTATATTGATATTCCCAACGTGTTTGTCCTAAAACTTTTTGTTCACCCGAAATCTTTGGCAGGTTCATTACCTGATAAATAACCAAAATATTTGGATTATTTATATAATTGTTCCATTGAGTCCTACCCATTGCTGTTCTAAGGTACAAATCTTTTGCTGCTTGATAGTATCTGTTTTCTGAAGCAGATTTTGCCTCAAATACACGTCTTCCGTCCGGATCCCAAAATCTCATCGGGTTGTTGAATGAATAACAATAAGGACTATAACATGGGTACGTTTCCTTATCTGGATCAATCGTCGTCCACTGCCCCCTCTTCGCATCATAGTACCTCGCTCCAAAATACTCATAGCCAGTCTCGTTATCAAGTTCTTTTCCCGAAAACTTATATTGCTCATCCGCAATTGCCATGTTTTTACTTCGTCCGGGCATTATTGATCCATATGGATAATAGTCATCATAGCAAACGACTTTTCCATTTTTGTTCACAGTCATTCGCACGGAACCAAGATGATCCTTCAGATAATAATATCGAGTAGCAGTAGCAGATCCAAGCTTTATGTGGCCTAATATATCCGCGCCCCATAGATTAATGCGCTGTATTATATTCGGCTCACTCGATACCATTTCGATCTTACCATCCGCACCAATGACATAATATGTCTTCGTAGTGTTCACAAGTTTCGAGATTCTGTTGCCCTGTGCATCGTACGTATATTCTATTTTTTGTGATCCTTTGTACTCTACCAACGGCATGTTATTACAATCATAAATAATAAACTTAAGGTTATTATTGGGGTCTCGAATCATGTTTCCATTACCGTCGTACCGGTACACCGATCCCGGATTTGGAACGCCGCTGCCAAGAAATCGTAGTTTGTTTGTATTGGGATAGTAATCATAGTCATTCGGAATTGCAACTCCGCTATTATCGCTGCGGGAAAGCAGTTTGATATTACCGTTCGGGTCATATTCTAATGCCTCAGTGTATAAGTCTGTCCGGTTCCAGCTGCTTGTGAGCGTACTATTCCAGTGGAAAGAGCCTTCTGTCAGTCGGTTGGCACCGTCGTATGTAAAGCGATAGGCAACAACATCGCTGCTGTCGTCTACTTTAGGGGCGATACTCTGCCATGTTTCTCCGCCGTCGGTAGTCTTAAAAAGAGCTCCACTCCAACCGCCAAGAT
Source organism: Bacteroidota bacterium (assembly GCA_050011775.1). GTDB lineage: Bacteria > Bacteroidota > Ignavibacteria > UBA10030 > CAVZMI01 > CAVZMI01. The sequence continues at coordinate 120,590 of JBEKIL010000012.1, forward strand.
ATCCTACAGAATGGCTCGGAAAATGTATTGTCGTAAGTGTTGCATCGGTAAATTTCTCGTGTTGTGTCCATGTCATGCCGCCGTCTGTAGTCTGAAGCACAATACCGTTCTCACCAAGTATAAAGCCTTTCTGTCTGTCAATAAATTTGATTGCATTGAATCCAAAACTACTGTTGCTGGCGTCGACTCCGCAATTATACTGTACCCACGTAACACCACCGTCTGTCGTTTTGTATATATTACCGTTCTTACACAATACAAAACCTGACGCTGAATCGATCATAAATATTTTACAATTTTGGTACCAGGGAACCGCCAGAACATTTGTCCACGTGTCTCCGCCATCCGTCGTTTTCCAGACAGTTCCTAAGAAAGTAGCCAGGTATCCTGTTTGTACATCAGTAAATTGGAAATACATGATTGGAGATGTATCGCCCTGAACACTTTTCTTTTCCCATGTAATACCGCCATCGGTTGTTTTATAAAGAAACCCTAGACCTGGCCAGTAAGGATATTCTAAAGCAGATACATAGCCCACACTTGTTGTAAGAAATTGAATTTGTGCTGATTGGAAATTGATGCCCGAGGGACGTGTCACAGGAGTCCATGTAAAACCGCCGTTAATAGTTTTATATACATTTCCAAAGTCATGCAGTGCGTAACCTATATCCGGTGTAACAAAACTCATTCTTTGAAATCCATTTTCGGGTAATGTTATCACTGTATCCCATGTTGCGCCACCATCATGCGTATATTGTAGATAATAATCACCGTAGAGTATACATCCGTTACTTTCATCGTTAAATACTATTTGTTGATAATTGTTCGGAGCATTGACCTTTCCTCCTTGATACACACTATCATACTTATACATAATGCTGCTTATGTTACCGTTGTACTGCCATTGATTTTCAGGAATAGGCTGGATATAGTTCCAATCATCACAAGGCAAATCATTATATACCAGACGCACTGCAAACCGGTCTTGCACTGTTTGTATTGCCGCAGTTTTCGCGGCAGTAACGGGGTTAGATGCAATACCATTTTCTATCATCTTTTTTTGCGGAACTGGTGCTTTCATTCCATTGCCAGTTCTTCTCGATCCCAGTAGCCCGGCCTGAGGGCCGTCCATTCCCGGGTCTTCTCCGTATGGATTGTTAATGTATTCTAACCAGTCACGCTCATTGTAGCGGTAATCCATCCCCTGGATACTTCCCAGCACCGTGCGTTTTATTTTCCCCGATGCAAAATACTCGTACGTCGCCTCGGTTTGTCTTTTACCGCGATCTTTCGGCGTTAGCGATTCGACTTTCGCGAGACGTCCGAGATCGTTGTACGAATAGAAAAATGAAAGAGTACCTGTGTTAGAACTAAATACATCCTTTTCCACTACATTTCCCTGCCGGTCATATTGATATTTTATTTTTTTCGGATATATACCGCTGCCCAGAAGCCCGATCCATTCCACGCGACCGTAGGAATCATAAGAATAAAATGCCTGGTGTACCAGAACACCGAAACGATATGATTTCGCCGCAACAAGCTTGCCGGCTAAATTCCGTGCATCCGAACCGTATGGGTGCGAGCTTAATGTATCATAAATGAATTGCTTTACGGGTATTGTGTTTGTCGTCGGGAAATCGACCGTTTCTGCATTCTCCCTTGTGAAATGATCCTGGTTATCCTGTGTATTAAATTCTCCTTCTTCAATGAGACGGTTGAGGCCGTCGTATTTTCTATAGACAAATTCATATCCACCGATACTCTGAATTGTAATAACCCATTTCGATGTCGGATCTGCCGTCGATTTACGACTGCATGTAAAAAAGTAATTTCCCTTTGGAAGCACAATTGAGTTTGAATAGAGTTCCGAAGCGAGTCCATTTGAAATGTATGTCCCTGAAAGAAGTATAGTGTTCAGGTTAGTTTCACGGATTGAAAAATTCAGGGTATCCGCGTGTGTTCCTTGTGTGAAAAGCTGGATGGTAAAGTACACCCGGCCTGGTCGTGTCAGAATAAAATCACGCCGTTTCGATGTTAGAAACGACTTTTTAACTTTTTGCAGTGTATCGGAATATGCACATGCATTAGGATTTCCCGAGTGGTTTCTATCTTTGATAAAGCGGATATTATTGTTGGCATCATACTTATATTCAATTATTCCGGCGTCGGGTGATAGTTTCGACGATAGACGCTGGCGAAAATCATAGCTATATATTGTTGCATAGTTATCCCTGTTCGGCGGTGTCGATTTCAGAAGTTTCCCACCAGCATCATATACAAAACTGGTCGTAAGTTTTAGTCTGTCGACATCGACCACCGACCTCACCATATTGTCAAGTTTGTCATGATACTGAACATTTATCACGCCATTTTCATCGATTGTAATTGTTTTAAATAGCTGCTGCGGCTGAAAACCTGTGTTATCGTTATCGGTATTATAAGTATATTGATACGATATAGGATGCCTTTGATTCCCATCCCCGGGAGGATAGAGAGCACGGATGCGATTCGTGCCATCATGATAATACTCATATCTCGAATATGGTGTTTCGTCGTATCTCGAAAAATACACTTCAGAATTATAGTAATATCGTGAGTTGTATATCGGATCATCCGGAGGATCGAACGGTGGAGCTGATGCAGCCGACAGACTCTGAATTGTCGGTTGTCCTATCCCTGAAGTTTTTTTCATAGAGAGCATAGGCGGTATAGGAGTAACTGTGTGATGTTTCCAATCTGTAATAGTGGGCTGTGCGAGCTTCATGTAGGGTTTTATACTTTGCATCAATCGGCGCATATTATCATAATAGTTATGCGTTATAATATCCAAAGTATCGCCGCTATATTGATGTTGCTGGATTTTATCTCCCCATCCGTCGAAATAAAAGCAATACTTGTTTTTTGCTTGCTCACTTCGATAAAGATCAGCCATGACGAGGTTTAGAGATGGACTGACCCCATAGTAATAATCATACTCCCGGGTTAATTCACCCGTCGGAGCTATTTGTTGTTTTAATCTTCTGAAATTGTCATACGAGTAATAGTAAGTATTGTTATTTTCATCCGTTTTACTTGTGATATTAAGTGTCAAAGGATCGTATGAAATCATTGTGCAAAGAGCGCCCTGCATGTAAATCCGGAGATTATCGAATTCACAATCTATATTGGAGGCGAAAATTCCAATATATGTACCGTACTGAGGAGTTTCTAGATCGATATAATCAATAATTAATTCTCCGTCGACAAATATCTTAAAAATATTATTGTGATCGACTGAAATTTTTATTATGCGGGTGGTTGATGAAGTCGGCGGAAGTTCAGAACGTATTAACTCGATTCCTGCCTTTGTTAATAATATATCCTGGTTAGCATTTATGAGGATACAATATCCATTACCCTGGGTGACATCTTCATGAGTAAGTGCACGAAAACAAAAACCGATTGATGAATTTGAAGTAGAAAAATTAGTCTTTATTTCAAATTCCGCAATATGCTTATCAAATGTAATAGGAGACGCCGTTAAATAACCTTTTGAATTCATATCTCGCCAGGCGAGTGTACCATTATTCCGCTGCCAATTACCAGTTAAACTCCAACTCACCAGATTCGAATTAAAATTCTCCGTAGTGAAATCTTCATATACGAATAGGGGATCGGGGGAAGGGCTTGTTATTAGATTATATGCTGTCGCAATCGGAACTGAATGATTATATCCCCATTGTGTAGATACCGTGTAGCCGTTACCATCAGATTGCCATCGAACATTTGGATATATGTTATAAGCAATTGTTTTTACCAGAACGTCGGCATCCTCGCCTTCATAATACCAGTGAGGCAACCAGTCTGACATACTATAATCTATTTTTGAGTGAGAAAGAATATCTCCGGATGAGTTTTCGGTAGTGGTAATCTCGGCAATTTCGGAGATTCGATTCACGTGGAGAAGAACGCCATCTTTATCGGTTGGAGGCTCAAATGCATAACGAATAGCGGTGGTTCGTAGTGGATTTCTACCGGTTGCTGTTGTGTCGGATATTATGACGATTGAATCGAGCCCGTTGATTGAATTTTTAATATGCTCTTCGACAGTCGTAATGCCAATGCCGTTTGCATCGAGATTATTATCGAAAATAATTGTCTGCTTTGATTGCTGCACGGCCTGATAGCTGATACTCCCATCAAAATCACTAGTTAAATTCGGTTTCTCTTCAGTAATATAACTTTCACGCTTTGATACAACACTGACATCGTTCACATATTCACGTTTGAGAAGATTCCCTCTTCTTCCGAATGTGCGATTAAAGCGCTCTTGATTATTACCCCTCCACGATTCTGGGTCAAGATCTTCATCTAATTTAGCTACTTGATAGTAAGAGATAATTTGAGATCCTTCAGGTTGTGTTTCGATAACCCTTTCATATAACACTGGATGATTCGTCTGTTGGTGAATGAAACCCTGCTGTGGTGGAAATAGAATATTGTCAAGATACATATTTTGAAATTCGAATTGATCGGCAAACATTCTTCCGACATCTGGCTGAAAATTATTAGGATCTCCGATTGTTGAAATTCCGTACGAATAAATGTAGGTATTTCCTTCAAGCTTTTGGCTGATGAGTCGGGAGCCTAACCCCCATGTTATTCCACCGAATCCGTTATTTTCGACATAATTACCCCGATAAGTAAAATCGATTGCAAAACAATTACTTTCATAATCAAATTCCTGAACTGCACCCGTCGGATAAGTGACGGTTTTCAGATTCCATTGTTTCCCATCGTTTCTATCGCCTTTCACGATGTTCAATTGGTTGTCGTTAACATTGGAATATGCTCTGCACATTGAATTATAGTAACCATCCATTCCAACATATGTATTCATGAGATAATTGTTGGCCTGACCATAAAGGTATTCAGGACTAAATGCTTTCAAGTAATCATAAAATTGGCCGCTGTATACGTTACTCTCTGCCTTGAAGACATCGTTTTTTCCTGCGCCCATAATATCATGGTACGTAAATTTGTATGGAGGAAGTGAATCCTGACCGGCTTTGATGGTTACTGATTTCAACATTGTCCGTTTTTCTTGATATTCGCTTATATCAAAATCACTTTGCCTTTTATATGAAAGATCAATTTCACGTATTGGTGTTCCTAAATCTGCTGTTTGTATTACAGCCGGTACAATTCCACTTGGATATGGATTTCTATAGAGTTTAATAGCCGTAAGTCTTCGTTTTAAATTTCCACCGCCAGAAGATCTAAAATAATCGTCCCACCATCGCTCTAGTTTGCTGAGTCCCTCATAGAAACTACCAAGTAACTGTAAAATTGGATTATATTCCTCGTCTTCAGTTATGAATTCTGCAATGTGCGTCGGTGTGATTATGTAACGGGGATACGTCACTTCGGTCAATTTAATTTGTTTAATATAGCTATTAAGCGGACGGTATTTTTCGTCCGTATAGTAAAAAATCGCTTTATCACGCGTTCCGTCGTATGCATAACGGACTGCAATCCAATTCCATTCTCTCTCGGCATTGTCGACTCTGGAAGGATCGTCAGGTAATGCGGTAATATCATTGATCGTAGTATAAGTACCCGGAGCATAAACTGCAGTCAGTTTCCATTCAAGAAAAGGTTCGTATGACGGATACGGCAACCCGGAACCCGGAGCTGCACTTGAATTCGAAGTTGCACCTGCAAGCCACCGACCAAATATGTATACTGTTCCATCCTCAGTCGTTACGATAAACCGGTGGTGCCCATTCGATGCATCATATTGTATTTTCCAGGCTCTCCATTCTTCTAATTGAAATGCATAACGATTCGTATTTTGAGGATCTATATATTGAAGTGCTTTCCCGGACCGGCTGCCCAGATTTATTGAATACATGTCTCGAATCACACCGCTAACTACGGTTGAGCCTAGTTCAGGATCAATAATGAATCTGTCAATAATGGACATATCTGGACTATCAAAAATATTCCTTACTACACTCCCAGGATTAAGATCCCATCCAAGTCCGACCCATGAAGCTTCCTGAGTTACAGTGATACCCGGAGTGTATTGAAGCTTTAAATCAAAATTCAATCCTCCACGTCCGGGAATAACCATTAATGGAACATCCAGTGTAAAATTTCCTGTCGGTCCGATATTTACTTTTTGAGGTGAACCCTCTAATTTTTGGATTGGCATCAAACCATCCTTTGATGCTGCCTCATTCGCTCGATTTTCAACACCACCCCAATAGTAATTAGCTTGTTGAGCGTCAAGCATCGACAGATTGATAAAAGATAATGACACCAGGAGGGTGATAAGAATATTAAGTTTCGATAATGAAATTGGTTTCATGGTTGTCGACTCCATTTCGATATATTATCTAAATAAACTTTATTTTTCTTTTATTCGAATTGACCATCGGTTGCATTCCATATTAATTTAATACCCACCGTCTGCCACCACAACTCTCTATCCTTTCGCAATTCAGCAGGAACCTGAATTATCGTTCCACGGATACCGGGAACCTTTCGCACATCTTCGCCAAAATCAAATCCGGTCCACCGCATCAATCCATCACGTGCAATCGTGCCGATCGTGTTTTCTTTTGTGGTGAGATACGTTGTATCGTCGATACTTAGTACCAGAATATGTAATATCGTGCGATCGGGCTGAGTGCTATCTGAGATACATTTTGAATAATAGCTCTCGGCCAGAGAATTTATCGCAAATCCCCGGACTTCTTTATCGGGATGCGATTGTGCAAGACTCTGCAAAATCGCATAGGAGTTGACGGATCCAATTTGCTCAAGAGCCATCGCAGAAAAATACCATCCTCGCCGTTGACGCATGATGGCGATTCCATTATTTGATTTAAGGGGTGGCGTGTTGAGCAAGGTCTGAAATGATGGAAGCACCGTATCTCCCTTTTGACAAATAGTCGTAAGTGTTTCCATTAATTCTGCTTTTCCAGAAATGATTTTTCTGAAAAGATTCTGTAAATCGAACGCTGTCGGAATAACGCTGTTCTGTGCACAAGAAATAGTTGTACACAGGAAGAATACAACAAGTAGACGTTTCATGTTTTCCTCGAAGATATAAACTATATGTTGGTTGTTTGAAATCGATGTTCACTTGCTGAGAAGTACTATCAGAAATTAGAAGAATAATCTCTTTAATCCTTTGCTACGCATCCCAATTTCCGCCTCCACTTCGTTTTGGCGGACATGTTGTCGGAGTGCTGGTACCGTCTAAAATGTATTTTTAGACAGTAGTTTGGGTGTTAAATCGAAAGGAAACATTTCTTTATTAATCAACAGCACCTATTCATCGGTTTCAGAAATCAACTTTTTACCCTTGCCCTGAGCGAGTACCATCCCGGAACGGGATGGTGCGAGTCGAAGGGTTGACTTTTATGTCGGGAGGGGCCTGATCACGATTTTTTCGGGATCATCCGCATTCAGCGTCTCGATTGTACTCGACACCAGCGGAGATGAATTCTCGTTTCTTTCGCTGGTATTGTACTAATATTCACGTTATTTGTCAATAGATAATGTAAAAAATATTCGAATTCGCGACATTTTAATGCCTCAACGCAGTTTATTTTTTTATCGCTAATAAGATCATGGATAAAGATGCTCTAGGTAGTATTGAAGTAGATGTATTGCGGATATATCAATAGATAAACATTAGAATATTTTCAACAGACTATCAAAATATAAAAGTAAAGGGCACTTACCAACGTGCCCTTATTTCGTCGGGGCGGGCGGATTCCCGCTCCGCCGAGCTCAAAATCACCTCTTAAGCGGAGCGAGGCGAGCGAACCGCCGACCTCATACTCATTATCATCGACAATCTTATGGTTCACGCTTTAAAAAAAGCTTTTGTCGTCGGGGCGGGCGGATTCGAACCGCCGACCTCTTGGTCCCGAACCAAGCGCTCTAACCGGACTGAGCCACGCCCCGAATTAAATCCAAAATAAGCAAATAAAAAGCAACATTCAAGTATAAAAGGTCTCACATCTAAGGTGTCACTGAGAAGTGAATGACCGAAAGTCTTCTGCAACCAGGTTCGCTGTTATTTCAATTCCGCTCTCATCCGAAATCGGATACCAGTGAATACGCCCGTCCCGGCGAAACCATGTCAGCTGCCGCTTTGCATACCGGCGCGTGTTACGCTTGATGAGCCGTATCATTTCGGCTTCGGGATATTCGCCACGAAGGAAGGCAAATACTTCCTGATACCCGACTGTACGCAATGCATTTAGCGATTCATCGTACCCCCGGTGTTTAAGCTGCTTCACTTCATCGACCAATCCCCTCTCAATCATCGCATCGACCCGTGTATCGATACGATCATATAATTGTACACGGTTCCATGCGAGTCCTACCATGAAGGGATTATACCGGGGCTCACGGTTTTGATTGCTATGGTGTTTCGAGAGAGGAATACCCGTACATTCATAGATTTCAAGCGCACGGATGATCCGGTGCGTGGTTTTCGGATTCATTGTCCACGCGATATCGGGATCAATCGTTCGGAGTTCATCGAGCAGAACCGCCCCCCCTTCTTTATGCAGTCGCTCATACAGACGCTCGCGAATTTCATTCGGAGCTGAAGGACCTTCGAAAAAACCGTCGATGAGCGCCTGAATATATAATCCGGAACCTCCAACGATAACAGGGACTTTTTTGCGGGTAACGATTTCCTTAATAATCCTTCCTGCCTCGATACCGAACTGACCTGCAGTGAAACCCTTCTCAAGCGAGATATGATCAATCAAATGATGAGGTATACTATCGCGTTCTTTTTCTGTGGGTTTTGCGGTTCCTATGGTAATGTTGGTATAAATCTGACGGGAATCTGCCGAAATGATTTCACCATCCAGAATCTGCGCCACCCGTACACAGAAAACGCTTTTTCCGGATGCAGTCGGTCCGACAACGACGAGAATTCGAGGATTCGCCATCGTTACGCTGGTGACCATCCCTGTTTTCCAATGAGAGGAACAAACTTGAAGCCGTTGATTTCTTCGGTTGTGTATGAATCTTCGTTTCGTGTAATGATGGCGATCCTCTGAATATCCATGTCGCCCACGGGAATAACCAGACGTCCGCCGTTCGGTGAAAGCTGTTTCATCAGCGCATCCGGGATTTCGGGAGCACCGGCAGTAACGATAATGCCGTTAAACGGAGCATATTCGTTCCAGCCGATCGTGCCATCACCAACCTTTGAGGCAACATGGTAATTCAATTTTTCCAGTGTCTTCTTGGCCGCATCATGGAGTTCAAAGTGACGTTCAATTGTGAATACACGGGCGCCCATCTCTGCAAGTATGGCGGCCTGATATCCCGATCCCGTCCCAATCTCAAGCACTTTTTGTCTCTTCTGAACGTTCAACGCCTGCGTCATGAAGGCAACAGTATACGGTTGTGAAATTGTTTGTGAACATCCGATGGGAAGTGCACAATCGTCGTACGATTTTTGGATTAAAGCGTTCTGGACAAATAGGTGGCGTTCGACGACATTCATCGCGCGAATGACACGCTCATCGGTTATTCCGCGTTCGCGCAACAGCGCGATCATTTCTTTACGTTCCAGTTCGAAGAGACTCAACGGTATCCGTTCTTATACTTATTGTGAAAAAAGGGTTGACGGCGTCGTATCTACGTCCACATTCAAAAGCGATCGGAGTTTCTGGCCAAGAGATTCCTGTGTCAGTCCGCGTACAAGAATACCATTGTCGGCAATTGAGATGGTTCCGGTTTCCTCGGAGACTACAACTACTGTAACGTCTGCCTGCTCCGTAACGCCAATCGCGGCAAGGTGGCGCATACCGAGAACCATGCCGTCGTGTTGCGTCTTTGTCGATAGTGGAAGTGTGCAATGAGCTGCTTCGACGATACGGTCTTTAATTATCACCGCACCATCGTGCAACGGTGATTTGGGATTGAATATTGAAATGAGCAGCTGCTTACTCACTTTAGCCTGAAGAGGAATTCCAGTTTCGATTACCATGCGGATTCCCGTAGCACGGGTGATAACAATTAATGCACCGATCTTTTTACGTGAGAGTTCAACAACTGCCGCAACGATGTCGTCGATCGTCTCTGTCACATCCAGACGGACAAACATCCGAACAAGTGGGCTTCTGCCTACAATGGTGAGAAAGCGCCTGAGCTCGGGCTGGAAAAGAACAACAAAGGCTATTACCCAAATATCACGAACAGTACTAAGCAGCCATGTCATCGCCCTGAGGTTGAACAGCTGCGCAACAAACGAGAGAGCGACAAGAACGATGAGTCCAATGAAAATCTGGACTGCAATCGTTCCCTGCATTACCACATATAACCTGTAGATAAGGATTGCAACCAGCAGAACGTCAACGACATCAATAATAGTAATGGTAAGAAAACCAATGCGAAATAGTTCCATATGTCCTACACCGTATGAACAAGTGCGTCAGTAACCAAGCAAACCTGTTTCATGAAGCCGACATCATGTACACGGACGATCTGTGCGCCGCCAAGAATTGCAGCAGCGACTGCAGCGGCAGTCCCCGCGAGACGCTGATCGACAGCAGCACCGGTGATTTTTCCTATGAACGATTTTCTAGAAGGACCGACAAGAACCGGAAATCCGAGTTCCTGAAATTCACGCAGCTTTCTCAGAATTTCCAGATTATGGTTTAGATTCTTACCGAATCCTATTCCCGGATCTATGATAATTTGTTGAATACCCGCTTTGTGTGCAATCTGGATCGAATTGTAAAAATATTTCTTAATATCATCGATCACATTATCGTATTTTGGATTCCTCTGCATCGTATCCGGTGTTCCTTGCATGTGCATCAGGACGGCCGACGCATTATACTTTCCGGTCACTACCGCCATTGCCGAATCGGCATTGAAGCCGCTGATATCATTGACTATACAGGCACCGGCAAGCAATGCCTCTTCGGCAACCGATGCTTTCGTTGTATCAATTGAGAGAACGATCGACTTATCGTCGTGATGAAGTTGTTCTATGACGGGAAGAACACGCCGGAGTTCTTCCTCAGCATCGACCTGCCATAAATTCGATCTGTTCCCTGGACGCGTCGATTCACCGCCGATATCGATAATATCGGCACCCTCGGCAATCATCCGGTGTGCATGATCCACGGCGGCGGAAACTGAAAAGAACTTTCCTCCGTCAGAAAAAGAATCAGGAGTGACGTTCAACACTCCCATAATAAATGTTCGCGAAGAAAAGTCGAACTGCCGTTCACCGAAAACAAAAATCATGCATGAATATACCTAAATTCAATGCCAGTCGCAATGAAGGAGCAGTGACGGTGTAGCAGAGAGATTTTATTTTTGTTGTGCTTTTGAGCGTGAAGCTTTGAGCTGTTTTTTCCGCCGTACCAGGCTTTTTCGATGTTTTTTATTAACCAATCTCTTCTTCTTGTTCATGTGTTCCTCAGATGAGTATCAAACTACAGAATTGCGATATGACCAATGTAAAAAAAGAATTTCTTAATTCAAACGGGAGGAATCCATTTTTAGTATCGATATATATTTATCTTTCAATGATAGTTTATCCAGAATCTCTGAATAGTGCGTGATCAACATTTCGAGTCTTTGATGTTCATTGGGACATTCCAGCAGTTCCTGACGTTGAGAGAAGTCGAGTCCTGAATACTCGGCCAACTGATATGAAAGCTCCCTTTCTTCATCAAAAAAGGACGCCGGTTGTTCTTTTCCTTTATACACTTTATTTAGTAGTTCAGAGAGCATTTTACGTGCTTTCACCGCCAGGACAGGATCAATGGGCGCTGGTTCTTCTTCCAGAAATACGATTTTACCGACAAAATATGGTGTATCTTCGGCCGAATAATCTTCCGTAAGCCGATACCGTTTTCTGCCCTGGACGCGGATATCAAGTCGTCCATCCGGGTACCGGCGGAGAATCTTTTCCAATATCGCCGTACAACCGATTCGGTGTACACGCCCGCCGAGAACAAGGTTTATTCCAAATTCCTTTTTATCTCTTGCACATTCTCGAACAAGTGTCTTATAGCGCTCCTCAAAGACATGAAGAGGGATATGTGCTCCCGGAAGGAGGACAACCTGCAAAGGAAAAAGCGGTATTACTGAAAATGAATTTTCCATATTAACCTTCAAAGGAGAGGTGGGACGATTTTTCGCCCCACCAAAACTTCCTGAAAATATTACTTCACAAGAGGAATCACCAGTTTTTTATACCAATCGTTGATACGACCCCAGTTCAATCCTGCAATCAGATTATCAACATATTTGGCGCGGCCGGGGCCGTCTTTATGATAATATGCATGTTCAAAAACGTCACATGCAATCAACGGTATTCCACCCCAGATGGCACCATATTGATGCTCATCGACCAGAACATTTATCAGCCGCTTCGAATATAACGAATCGAAGACCAGCAAACCCCAACCGCTCAATTTAGCTGAAATCGCGGTTGCCCTAAAATCTGCTTTCCAATTATCGAAAGATCCGAACTCTTTTTCAATGGCGGCCAGCACATCCGGCCCTTTTTGGGGATCGCCGTCACCTCCAATAACTTCCCAATAAATATCGTGTAAAAGCGTTCCCGAATGATTCCATGTGAAACGGCGCTTTAATTCACCAATTTGGCTGTAATTGCCATTTGGAGAGGTTCGATCGGCAGTTTCAAGGGCTTTTTCAATGGTGTTTAAAGCCGTCACATACCCCTTGTGATGGGTATTATAATGCCAATCGGTAGTTTCCAGACTAACGATATTAGCCAATAGTTTTTTCGCCTCTTCATTGCTGTATGGTCGAGGTTTAAATTTCCATTCATATGCCATAATACTGTGCTCCTTGCTTTATGATAGTTGAATGATATTTTTAAATACCCTTTGTAAACCCTTTAACTTCAAGAGATAAACTCTTTATTAACATTGAGTTATTCTTTTTATCTCCTGTAGTTTCTATATACCTAATGTCCGTCGTGCGGCTTCAGACATCATACTCTGGTTCCAAATTGGAGTAAAAACCACATTCACTTTTGCTTCCTTCACCCCCTGAATCTGCACCAGGCGCATTTTCACATCTTCGGCAATAACCGGTGCCATTCCACATCCGGGAGCGGTCAGAGTCATCGTGACAGCTATAGAGGATCCGTTAATCTCTACATCGTATACAAGCCCCAGATCAACAATATTTACCGGAATTTCAGGGTCATAGCATTCTCTTAATGCATTCCAGACGTCTTCTTCAGAGAATTGCCTGATTTCTCCCGTCTCAAGATTAATAGGCTTCATATCTCCCATTGCAGATACATCCTTTCCCCCACATATAAAAACCATCCATATTCAGCGCTTTGTTTCGTACCATGATTATCATCCGATCATTGAATTTTCGATTCATTTCTTACATTCTGACCGTGCTGTGCTTCGTAATCGAGAATCCCATTTTTCACGGTGTTCCATGCAAGTGTCGCGCACTTCACACGAATCGGAAACTTTATTACCCCCTTCAGAGCCGACAACTCAAAATATTCATCGCTTTGCGGAAATTCACATTCACCAGAAATCATTTTCTTGAATTCTTCAATGAAAAGTTTTGCTTTATCCAGTGATTTTCCGATTAACTGTTCGGTCATCATCGAGGTCGATGACTGACTTATCGCACATCCGTTGCCCATGAATTTGATATCTTCGATTCTTCCTTCTTTCACTTTTATAAAGACCCGCACGTCGTCACCGCAAGATTCATTATAGCCGCGGGCTTCAATCTCGGCATTGTCAAGAGTGCCTGCATTATGAGGTTCCTTATAATGCTCTAGAATTATCTCTGAATACAGATCATGCTGTGACAACGTGAAAAACCTCCCTTACTCTCTTTAATCCTTCGGCGAGGACGTCAATTTCATCTTTTGTATTATAGAAGTACATACTTGCCCTGACGGTCGCAGGTATTTGCAGAAGGCGCATGAGTGGCTGTGCACAATGATGACCTGCGCGGACTGCAATTGCATCTTCATCGAGAATAGTCGCAACATCATGGGGATGAATTCCTCTGAGATTAAATGCTACGAGTCCTGCACGATCCGGTATCGGGCCATAGATGACAATACCTTCTATTTCTTCAAGAATTTTAAGTGCATGAAGCGTCAAATCCTGTTCGTATAGTTGTATTGCTTCAAAACCGATTTTATTAAGATAATCGATTGCAGCGCCCAGACCGACGGCACCGGCGATATTCGGAGTTCCGGCTTCGAACTTCGCAGGAATCGCTTTGTATGTTGCATACTCAAAATAAACTTCGCTGATCATTTCTCCGCCGCCGCGATACGGGGGCATGCGGTTCAAGGCATCTGAACGACCGTAGAGAACCCCGATTCCGGTCGGCCCGAGCATCTTATGTCCGGAGAAAGCAAGAAAATCACATTTTATTTTCTGGACATCTACCGGTATATGCGGAACACTCTGTGCAGCATCGACAATAACAATCGCTCCATACTGATGTCCAAGCCTGACAATATCTTCTATGGGATTGATTGTTCCGAGGACATTGGAGATATGTACGACAGAAATAATCTTCGTCCGATCCGAGACCAGCTTCCGCATTGCATCAAGGTCGAGATGCCCGTCCGGAGTCAGCGGAATGAATCGCAGTATTGCTCCTGTCTGTTGTGAGATAATCTGCCATGGAATTAAATTGCTGTGATGTTCCATGTGAGTAAGCAGGATTTCATCGCCCGGTTTCAGGAAACTCCGTCCGTAACTGCTTGCTATAAGATTAATTGAATCTGTTGTCCCTCCCGTAAAAATAATATTATCCGATGATGGTGCATGAATGAATGCCGCTACTTTTTGACGAGCATCTTCATAAGCATTTGTGGCTTCTTCGCTTAATGCATAGAGGCCTCTGTGGACATTTGCATTCGATTGTCGATAATATGTCGTAAGCGCCTCGATAACCTGGCGAGGTTTTTGCGTCGTCGCACTATTGTCGAGATATGTCAAGATTTTCCCGTTGAATTCCCGACTTAAAATTGGAAAATCTTTTCTTATATTCGTAATGTCGAACACATCTATTCCTTTCTATTGCGCAAGAGACGTATGAGCTTCCGGCTTGGAGCGAGACGAACCGATCGAAATATAAATATCATTTCCTCTGACTGTAACATGATGAATCCTCAAAGGACAGACAGCAGGAAGCGACCGAACAGCGCCAGTAGTAATATCGAACGTTGCTCCATGTCGTGGACATTCGATATCCACGCCATCGATGAATCCTCCCGCAAGCGATTCTTCCTCGTGCGAACATATCTCATCGATTGCATGGTAACCGTCATCGAGTTTCACAATAAGCACACGATTTCCTTCAACCCGTACTGCTTTCCAATTCTTTGATCCAAATTCATCGATAGTTGCAGCTTTGATTCCAATGTCGATCATGATTACCCTATACGCGATTCAATATGTTCACGGACTTCTTCACGGGTCTTTTCAACCGGTATCTTGTCGATGACCGGGACAAGGAAACCAACAACAAGCATCCGTGTGGCTTCATCGCGTTTCAATCCGCGGCTCATAAGATAATACAGGACTTCTTCATCAATCGGGCCGACAGTCACGCCGTGAGTACAGCGCACATCATTCGCCTCGATCTCCAGTGTCGGAATCGAATCGGCGTGTGCATCACTGCTTAGAAGAATATTTTTGTTGGCCTGATATGCATCAGTACGCTGTGCACCCTTATGGACCTGGATTATACCGTTAAATACCGTTTTTGCCTTTTCCTGAAGGGCTCCTTTATAGAGCAAATTGCTTTTCGTGTGCGGGGACGCATGAACCTGGAGAGTATTATATTCCATTTGCTGATGATCACGCGGGAAATAGACACCGAGCATCTCGCCTGCGGCTCCACTTTCGTCGAGAATCAATTGAATGTTCGATTGCGAAATTTTACTACCAATACCGATTTCATACCAGTTCACGGTACTGTCCTTTTTAGCAGTAGCCTTTTTGAATGCAAAATGATAGGTGTTGTTTCCTAATAGTTGGGTACTTATGTAATTTACCGTCGCTCCGGGACCTGCTATAATCTCCACAACACCGTCCACAAAGGCCTGCTTATCCTCTATATCCGAATGAGATGTCTCGATAAATGTGACTGATGCGCCCTCCTCCACGATTATAAGTGTATGGGGGAATAATATATCTTCTCTAGATCCAGTAAAAATGTTGTTCTCTATCGGGACATCAATCTTCATATTCTTTGGAACATATAAAAACGATCCCGTATTCCAGAAAGCGGCATGGAGAGCGGTAAATTTGCTGTCATTAAGTCGCACACATTCCGTCATGAAGTATTTTTCAACAAGTTCTGTGTAATTGTGTAAAGCTTCTGATAACGTCGTAAAAATCACTCCTTGATGAAAAAGATCGGAGAAGGCAGCATTCCGAATACTCTCTGTGTTCTCAAGTAATGGTCCGGAAAAATCCTGAATTCTCAATTCACGAATATCGAGCCGGCGGGACGGCGGCAGTGCCATATTCCCAACCTGCCCGGGCATTTCACAGTAAATTGTCCATGCCCGCAAACGTTTTGCCAGCATCCACGGTGGTTCATTCCTATCGCGGGAAAACCGTTCGATGACTTCACGATTGAATAGCCCATAGGCAGTATTAGCCGTATTGATTGTTTCCTGCTCTACTTTTATATTTTCATTATCCAACGTTGCTACTCCGTTCTATAATTAACCCACCGATCCTTCCATCTCAAGGGCAATGAGGCGATTAAGCTCGACGGCATATTCCATTGGCAGCTCGCGAACAATAGGCTGGATGAATCCGCTGACAATCAATGCCGTCGATTCTTCCTCGCTCAATCCGCGGCTCTCAAGATAATAGAGCTGTTCCTCTCCCACTTTACTAACCGTCGCTTCGTGTCCAATCTGAGCGCTCTGCTCGTCGACTTCGATTGTCGGATATGTGTCACTGCGAGCAGCTTCGTCAAGAAGCAGTGCATCGCATTTAACGCTCGACTTGACACCGGCGGCATTCTTATGCACCTTCACGAGTCCGCGATAGCTTGCGCGTCCGGTTCCCTTACTGATCGATTTCGATGTAATGATTGATGATGTATGCGGGGCAAAGTGAACGGCTTTCCCGCCGGTATCCTGGTGCTGTCCATCTCCCGCGTATGCTAGAGAGAGCACTTCGCCGTGAGCACCCTTGTCCATCAAATAGATGGCCGGATATTTCATCGTCAGCTTGCTGCCTATGTTGCCGTCGACCCATTCCATTGTTGCATCTTTATACGCGACCGCCCGTTTTGTAACAAGGTTGTACACATTATCAGACCAATTCTGGATGGTCGTATATCGAACGCGCGCGCCTTCCTTGACAATAATTTCGACAACCGCGCTGTGCAGTGCATCGACCGCATATGTCGGAGCTGTACAACCCTCGACATAATGGAGGGTACTACCCCTTTCGGCGATGATCATTGTTCGTTCAAACTGGCCGGCATTTTCAGAATTGATTCTGAAGTAGGCCTGCAGCGGAATATCTACATGAACTCCTTCAGGGACATAGATGAACGATCCGCCGCTCCACACTGCACTGTTTAAAGCCGCAAATTTATTATCGGCCGGTGGAATGACCGTCCCGAAATATTGACGGACAATATCTGGATATCGTTTAAGCGCCTCATCCGTGCTGCAAAAGATGACGCCGAGTTTTTCCCATTCACCTTTCAGACTGCTGTATACGCTTTCCGAATCATATTGCGCTTCAACTCCTGCAAGAAATTTCTTTTCGGCTTCAGGAATGCCCAATCGGTCGAATGTCTTCTTTACTTTCGCCGGCACATCATCCCATGTTCTTCCTTTTCCGTCGGAAGGTTTGATGTAATAATAGATGTTATCAAAATCCAATGTCGAGAGATCGCCGCCCCAGCCGGGTAATGGCTTTTTATAAAAGAACTCAAGCGCACGGAGCCTGAATTTAGTCATCCACTCCGGTTCTTCCTTAAGTTTCGAAATCTCTTCGACAACTTTCCGCGAGAGCCCCTTTTCCATACGAAAAACGAACTCATTGGCGTCGTGGAAACCATATTTTTCTTTATAGGCCTCTCTACCGCGAATATCTATAGTTTTCTGATTCATTGTTTTTCTCCTTCCTATCCTTGTGCCGGAACGCTTGAGAGCGATCCCTCCTTAACCCAATCGTATCCTTTTTCTTCGAGTTTCAATGCAAGCTCCGGACCATCAGACATCACAAGTCTTCCATCAACAAGAACGTGTACAAAATGCGGCTTGATATAATCCAGCAATCGCTGATAGTGCGTAATGACGAGAACGCCCATCTGGGGTCCGATGAGACTGTTTACACCATTCGCCACAATGCGCAGCGCATCGATATCGAGTCCGGAATCTGTCTCATCCAGAATCGCCAACTCCGGTTCGAGCATTGCCAGTTGTAATATCTCGGCGCGTTTCTTCTCACCGCCTGAGAATCCTTCGTTCAGATATCGCGAACTGAACGCAGGATCCATCTCGAGGAGTCTCATTTTTTCATTGATTTTCTTGTTAAACTCTCGTAACGACGTGGCTGCAATTTTACGATCGCCGCCGAAATCCTCGCCGGTGCGCCGTTTCCTAAGAGAATTCATTGTAGTCCGCAAGAAATTAAAAAGTGTTACACCGGGTATTTCCTGCGGGTATTGAAACGCTAAAAACATCCCCATTACGGCCCGTTCATCGGCCTTCAAGTCGAGAATATTCTGCCCTTTGAAGCTAACCTCGCCTTTTGTCACAGTGTATCCCGGATGCCCCATCAATGTATTTGCGAGTGTGCTTTTACCGGAACCGTTCGGTCCCATGAGAGCGTGTATTTCACCTTTTTCAATTGAAAGTGAAAGTCCTTTTAAAATTTCCTTCCCGTCAACCTCTACATGGAGATTTTTTATTTCTAGTGTCTTGGCCATACTTTTTTTGTCTTCCTCTTCTGAATATAATTGAACGCATTTCCAGTAATTACACTACCGAATGCGGCGTCATTGATTGTATTTTCCCAGAAGGCGGTTTTTTCGTAACCGGTTTTACCTGGAAATCGGGATAATTCAGCCACAATGTTTGATGATCAAGTTTATGCACTCTTTTAAGCTTGTCAAGATGATCTAAAAATCCGCGGGCAACTTCTTCCGCATCACGATTCCTAAGTTTGCGATGTTTCTTCTAAAAATATAAGATAAGACCGAATTGAACATCACGCAAAAAAATATTCGGACAGTGATATAACGGATATCGTGATTTCAAGAAGTATAAAACCTCGATCTGATTATTGATGACATATTCTAATAGCTCTTTCATAGAAGTACTTGCGTCGATGCGTTTTTTTTCTGTGGATGACTACGTGATTGTCGTAATCGTACTACTTCCTCGGATATTCTCTTGATTCCATAAGTTACCTCTTCTTCGGTGGTGAAGCGGCCGAGACCGATACGGATGGATGATTTGATTTCACCCTCTTCCAATCCGAGAGCCCGAAGTACATAAGACGGTTCGGGATTTGAGCTGCTGCATGCAGATCCCGATGAAAATGCAATATCTTTAAGTTCCATCATAAGCGTATCGGCAGAGATGCCTGCAATCGTGACGTTGACGTTATTTGGTAGGCGCTGCTGCAAGTGTCCATTTAATCGAATCTCTTCGATCCTTTCTAGCAATCCCGAGATGAAGCGGTCGCGCATATGAGTGAGTCTGTCACTATCAGAATATAGCTCTTCCCTTGCTATCGCCGCTGCTTTTCCGAAACCTACAATTGCGGGGACGTTCAGTGTCCCCGAACGGAATCCTCCTTCATGACCGCCGCCATGAATTTGAGGAATGAGAACAAAACGCGGATACCGGCGATGGATATAGAGTGCTCCGATCCCTTTCGGTCCGTACATTTTATGGGCACTGAGCGATAGAAGATCTATATGCATTCCTTTCACATCGATAGGGAGATATGCAGCTGCCTGCACTGCATCGGTATGGAATAGAATTCCCCGTGATACACAAAGACTTCCGATTTGTGCAACTGATGCAATCGTGCCGATTTCATTATTTGCCATCATGATGGATATGAGGATAGTCTTCGGAGTGATTACCTCTTCGATTTTTTTTATATGGACAAATCCGTCACGATCGACCGGAACAACCTTAACAATAAAACCCTTCCTTTCCAGGAAATGGCAGGTATCCAGAACGGATCTATGTTCGGTGGCAGCAATAATGATATGACCGCCGCTTTCGTGATGTGCCTCAGCGACACCTTTGAGAGCGAGATTATTCGACTCGGTCGCACCGCTAGTAAAAGTAATTTCTTCAGGTGAAGCATTTATCAAAGCGGAAATTTCTTTTCGTGCAACGTTTACTGCCGCTTCAGCGTCCCATCCATATGCATGGGTATGACTTGCCGCGTTTCCAAACTTCTCTCTGAAATACGGCACCATGGCATCGAAGACACGTTCATCCATCGGCGTTGTCGCATGGTTGTCGAAATATACAGGGAGTCTCATCGTCATCACTCAGATAATTTCTGAAAGCGTCATTTTTTCGAATACTTCATTTATATTATGTTGGATCTTTCCAAGCGGATTTTTAATTGTACAACTCTCGAAAATCTCGCATTTTCCCGCCTTGTCCGAAATACATTGAGCGATGGCCGGCGAGAATCCTTCAATCGCATTGATGATCGAGGAAATCGAAATTGAACTGGCATTTCCGGCAAGAGTGTAACCTCCGTGTACGCCCTGGTACGAAGATATCAATCTCTCTTTTGCGAGCTTCTGCAAAACCTTGGCAAGCAACTCGTACGAAATATCATATGTGTCGGCAATCTCCTTCGCGGTCGTAACCGTCCCGTGCATATGCTGAGCTGCGATATGACGGATTGCAATAATTCCATACTCAACTTTTTTGGATAAGCGTAGCATAATGAATCTCCGACCATTACAGTCCTATTTTATCCCAAAAAAAATGACTTCTATCAGTCACCTTATACAACGAATTGTCCTTTTTTTAGGTTCCTTTTAAACACAAAATCTTCAATTTATTGCTTAAAAATAATAGGATTCTACTTGAAAGTCAAGGAAAAACTCGGTATACTTTCCACCACTTAGTATAGGATCAGGATGTCAGTTATTGTCACAGAAGGCCTTTCGAAGACCTACCATAGTGGCCTTTTCGGAAGACAGCATATACACGCTCTCGAACCCACAAGTATTTCCATTGAAAAGGGAGAAATTTTTGGACTTCTTGGCCCAAATGGAGCCGGGAAAACCACCTTTATCAAGCTTCTTCTCGGTATTATTTTCCCTTCTTCGGGAAGCGCCACGCTGCTCGACCGTCCGATTTCCGATTATACCATAAAAGAAAAAATCGGGTATCTCCCCGAAAACCATCGTTATCCGGCATACCTTACCGGAGAGCAGGTACTCTCTTTTTTCGGCAAATTAAGTGGATTGAATAAAAGTGAACTCGGACCGCGAATTAATGAATTATTGAAAATTGTCGATATAACACAGTGGAGCAGGACGAAGATAAAAAAATATTCGAAAGGAATGCTTCAACGAATCGGTCTCGCTCAGGCCTTGCTGAATGACCCCGAAATCGTCTTTCTCGACGAACCGACGGATGGTGTCGATCCGATCGGCCGAAAAGAAATTCGTGATGTCCTGCGCCGAATCCGTGATAACGGGAAGACAGTTTTTTTAAACTCCCATCTCCTATCGGAAGTTGAGCTGATTTCCGACAGAGTAGGAATATTAAATAAAGGCGTCCTCATCAAGACCGGATCGATATACGATCTGACGCAGAATCCTGAAGAATATATCATTAAAACCAGTACACCGATTTCTTTTGAAATTGAAATAGAATTAAGTTCGAATTCTCTCATACTGACGGAGCGGGATCACGAGATCTTTCTACAGGCCGGAGATGCCGAGCATCTCAACAAGGCCATTGATATTCTCAGGAGACACGGCGTGCAGATTGAATCGATTATCCCTCACAGGACAACTCTCGAAGAGTCGTTTATTTCACTTATCAAATCAGAGTTGCCTCAATGAAAATTTCTGCAATAATTATCGATACGTTACGTCAGACGATCTCAAAGGGAACGCTGCTCTTTTATTTTGGTATGTCCACCATTACCATCCTTGTATTGTCTTTTATCTTCCAGAGTGTAACGGTTGATGGGACTGCGACATTCTCACTTTTCGGAAATGCCATACCAAAAGAAATAGCCCCGAAGTATCTTGCATGGTTTCAGACCGGCCTTATTTCTGCAGGATTTATCGGGCTTTTACTATTCGGTGTTATTGCGACTGCAGGAGTACTTCCGGATACGATGACCCGCGGTACGATTGATCTTTATCTTTCGAAGCCGATAGGCCGTCCATTCATTCTCCTCGGAAAATATCTTGGAGCACTTGCCGCCATTGCTCTAAACGTACTCTATGCCGTCGGTGGTCTCTGGATAATGTTTGGGA
This sequence comes from Bacteroidota bacterium, assembly GCA_050011775.1. Lineage (GTDB taxonomy): Bacteria > Bacteroidota > Ignavibacteria > UBA10030 > CAVZMI01 > CAVZMI01. The sequence goes on from JBEKIL010000012.1 coordinate 143,129, forward strand.
TGAAGACGGGAATATGGAGCGCTCCATTCCTGTATACATTTGTAATGCTTACATTCAGTTATGCAGTAATCTATTGCTATATTATATTACTCGCAATTCTTTTCCACAGTTCCGGTTTAGTGATAATGCTGTCATTCATCTATATTTTTATTTTCGATAATATTTTATATCATCGTCAGGGATTGCTCTATGGATTCATCGAGAATAGCTATGCACAAAAAGTTATCGACGGTTTATATTATGCATTACCGCAAATCAGCGATCTTCAGTCAAATACGATGCGACTTATTTCCGGCGGATCAATGACGCCCGGACCGGTTTATTATTCAACTGCATCAGGAATTGCAGCTCTCATTATTGCAATCATCATTTTTAACAGGAAAGATTTTTAATATTATGTCAGAAGCAAAGCTCAAAATAGAAGATATTGTCGGCGAGTCGTCGTTTAAAACGAGTGACACGGGACGAATAAACAAGGTTGCGGTTGTCGGGCTTGGTATCATGGGACGTGGAATTGCACAGACAATTTCTGCTGCCGGCATCGATGTCATTGCACTAGAAATCAGCAAAGAAAGGCTCGCAGAAACGCTTGAAACCCTCGGCATCGACCTCGACAGAGAAATCCAGCGCTGGGCGATGACGAAAGCCGATAAAAAATCGCTCCTCTCCCGCATTAATGGAACAATTTCACCAGATGAGATCCGCGATTGCGGATTGTTGATCGAAGCGGTCGACGAAAACTTCGAATCCAAGAAAAAAGTTTTTCAGATGTTCGATCAATTCTGCAAACCTGCCGCAATCCTCGTATCAAATACATCAACGCTCAACCTTTCAAAAATTGCTGCAGTTACGACAAGGCAAGAAAAAGTGATCGGCATGCACTTCCTCAATCCCGTCCCGAAAACACCGGTGGTCGAGCTCGTCCGTGGAACAAAAACGTCTAACGATACCTTCCAGCTGGTAAAAGGCTTCGCAGAACGACTGGGAAAAGTGGTTATCGAAGTATTTGATTATCCGGGGTTTGTGACGACGCGAATCATTATTCCGATGTTAAACGAGGCGATGAACGTCCTGATGCAGGGAGTTTCGACAGCCGAAGGAATCGAACAGGCGATGAAGCTCGGATACAATCTTCCAATGGGTCCGCTTGAAATGGCAGATACGATGGGACTTGACGAAGTTCTGGCATGGATGGAGACACTGTTCAATGAGCTCGGGGAATCGAAGTACCGCCCTTCTCCCTTCCTCCAACAGCTCGTCCGTGAAGGTAAGCTCGGGAAAAAAAATGGCAAGGGGTTTTTTGCGTACGATAATAACGGAAAACGAATTCATTAATTTTTTTTCGATAGAAAGCAGTCATGAAAATTCTTGTCCTGAACAGCGGGAGCTCATCCGTCAAATATCAATTCATAGAAACCGATAGTAGGACTGTTCTTACCAAGGGAATTGTCGATCGCATTGGTATGGATGGTGCGCTTCTAACGAACAAACGGTCTGACGGCGATGAAATAAAAATTACCGGAGGTATTCTCGATCATACAATAGCAATCGAATATATTCTCGCCGTTCTTTTGAACAAACAGCACGGCGTAATCAGGGAAAAATCCGAGATTCACGCCATCGGTCACCGGGTTGTCCACGGCGGTGAAACTTTCACACAGTCCATGCTCATTACGCCGGATGTCCTGAAAGGAATTCAGGATAATATCGAATTGGCTCCGCTCCATAACCCGCACAACCTTCGCGGTATTCAAGCCTGTATGATCCATCTGCCAACGACTCCGCAGATCGCCGTATTTGATACCGCCTTCCACCAGCAGATGCCTCCGAAGGCATATGTGTATGGAATTCCTTATTCTCTCTATCGTGAATACAAAATAAGGCGATATGGATTTCACGGTACATCGCATCGATATGTCTCGCAGCGCGCGGCGGAGCTGCTGCAGAAATCCATCAAGGAATTGAAAACAGTCACTTGCCACCTTGGCAACGGATGCAGTATGGCGGCTGTCGACGGCGGCGTGTCGATTGATACAACGATGGGCTTTACTCCGCTCGAAGGACTTCTGATGGGCACCCGTACCGGCGATCTGGATTCATGGATCATCCTGTATGTCATGGCGAAGGAAGGCCTTTCAATTTCCGATGCGAATACACTGTTGAATAAACACAGCGGATTGTTAGGTATTTCCGGTGTGAGCAGCGACATGCGCGAAATCCAATCTGAAATGGCGGAAAACAAGAGGGCAAAGCTTGCATTCGATATTTTTGCTTACAGGGTGACAAAATACATCGGCGCATATGCTGTCGCCATGGGCGGATTAGATGCAATTGTGTTCACCGGAGGAATCGGGGAGAACTCATCCGAAATACGGACTGCGTCACTCAAGGGACTCGAATTTCTCGGCATTACCGTTGATCAGACGGCTAATATGTCCGCGGCAAAGGAAAAAATCATCACAACGCCCGATTCGCGTGTTACCGCCCTTGTGATTCCCACAAATGAAGAGCTTGTGATTGCACTCGATACGCATGAGATCGTTATGAAGGGAAATCATTCAAAGTGATTAGTTTCTCACATGACTATTTAAAATAATTTAAGAAACGCTGAAAATCCCCACTAAATATAATTTTTGAAGCACTTTGATTCTGAATTGTCAAATGCGGCTATCTTGATCAGTCATTGCCTTTTTTAATATTAAATAAATCCTTGACGACAAAATCGCTGGTGAGCCCGCTTCGCCGAGCGAAGCGAGGCGAGCGGCGGGAAGAAGCGAGGCCGCGTGTTGGCGCAATTTCGTGCGTTTCGATCGAGGCTTATAAAAAGATATTCATCACATTATCCTTGAATAATTAGGCCGAGATCGACGGACTCGCGGCTGTCA
>JBEKIL010000013.1:0-138408 GCA_050011775.1 Bacteroidota bacterium
GAGCAATTGCATCGACGACAATTTATTCTTATGATGAGTTTGGCAGGGTCGAGTGGGTTATTCAGAAAGGATTGAATCCGGCTAAGAAAATTACGTACACATACGATCTGCAGGGGAACGTTACAAAGAAAGGATATGTCGATCCTGCAAATTCGAAATTCTGTCTTTATACGTTCTATACGTACGATCAAGCTGAACGGCTCTGTAAAGATAGACCTTTCACACCCTTTGAGCCGCTTTACGGTTTCTTACCACCTCGTACATCACCAGTGCCGCGGCCACCGAGGCATTAAGCGATTGGATTTTCCCGAACATAGGGATTCGAATCAAAAAATCACACTTCTCTTTCACGAGCCGCCGCATTCCGCTTCCTTCACTGCCGATGATAAGTGCAAGAGGTATCGAATAATCGATCTGGTCGTATGATTTTCCTCCATCCATGTCCGTCCCGATCATCCAGAGGCCCGCTTCCTTGAGCTGCTCCATCGTCGATACGAGGTTTGTCACTTTTGCGATTGCCATATGTTCGGTCGCGCCTGCCGAAGCTTTGCTGACCGTTCGATTGACCGATGCCGCATGATGCTTTGGTATAATAACGCCATGTACACCGGCACATTCTGCTGTACGAATCATCGCGCCGAGATTCTGAGGGTCTTCAATCTCATCGAGGATAAGAAGAAAAGGCTTTTGCCTGAGTTCGCGCGCAATCGCCAGCAGATCTTCGATTTCCGAATATTTTTTTGTGCCTAATAACGCGACTACACCCTGTGCATCCGCCTCGCCTGCAAAATCACGGAATTTTTGTTTATCGGTTTCGACACACGGAATCTTCTTTTCCCGCGCTGTCGCCCGTATTTTTTCGATCACATTACCCTTCACACCAAAAAGAATCATGATCTTTTCAATGGACGCACCCGCCTTGAGCGCTTCCATGACAGGATTTCGACCGGCAATAAGGTGACTGCTCATAAAAAGTCCGGATAGATATTGGTATTCAAATAAGTGCTTTCGTCCCTGAAATAATTCTCTTCATTCCATAGAGACCGATGGCGATGAGAACCAGAGCGACCACCTGCGCCTCGGAGAGTCCGAAAAGAAATGGGGGATTGATACGGATGAACTCAATCGTGAATCTCTCAACCCCGGAGAGTATGAGATACCACATGAATAAGGTGCCGTCAGGAGTTTTTTGTTTTCGTAATCGCCATAAAACCGCAAAAATAAGTGCACAGAGAATGAACTCATATACCGGCGTTGGATGGAGTGGTGTATTATCCGGAACGATACCGTTGGGAAAATTACGTGCAATTTCAGGCACATCTCTGAATGCAATTGATGGGGGATATGTCCCATGCTCGTAGTTTGTACCCCATGGAAGCGATGTCGGAATTCCATAATCCCCATCGCCGGCGAGATGGCATCCAATGCGGGCAATACCGTATCCAAGGATAAGAGCCGGTGCGGTTGCATCGCATATTTTTGAAAACGGGATTTTTTTCTTCCTTATATAAAGGTAAATGCATCCGGTGGCGAGGAGAAATCCGCCGTACCAGGTAAGTCCTGATGCCGAAAATGTAAGTTCGATAGGTGCCCGAAGAAAATCCTGCCAGTTTTCAAACAAGAAAAGGATTTTTGATCCGGCAATCCCTGCCACGAGAGCGATCAATGTGATTGAATTTCCAAGATCAGGATCGAGCTTTTTTCTTTTAAGCTCTTTCGTCAGGATGATGCTTGCCACAATAAAGGCAATACCCATCATCAGGCCGAAACCGTAGATCGTAAAAGGGCCGATTGTAACAATCCTTGGGTACATAAGAATTTCTATTGTTTAATATCCGGTCGGTTTGTGTGGATCGATTTCCACTCTTCAGGATCGGTAAAAACTGTGATAAATTTTCCTGCCGGATGAAATTTTACAGTAATACCTTTCTTTGTGATCTTCAACGAAAAATGATTCTCGGCTCCATCGAGTTTAGCCACGACGACGTCGTAGCTTCCATGGATGTCGTCAATCTCAATGTGTTTTCGTGCCGGTCCAAAGGCAGGCATGGTCACTTCAGGAGTTTTCAATCCGAGGATATCCATTCGAATTGTTTTATTCTTGACGGTTTCCTTTAGAACGATTGAATACCTGAACGTGCTGAATTCTTTTATTGTCTCCAGAAGAAAAAGAGTCGTCTCTTTTTTCCGCATCTCGTTATAATATGGAGAGATGAAGAGCCTGTATTCTATCGTAACCTTTTTTTTCTTTGCAGGCATGGGATGCTATTTTATGAAGACACACGTGTCTGGATGACTGCCGTAAGTTCGGCGATGTTGATTTCCTCTTCACTTCCCTCCCGCATATTCTTCAGCTTGCCGCGCTGTGTTTCCAATTCGTCCGATCCAACGACGAGCACATAGCGCGCATGCTGTCGATCTGCTTCGCGCATTTGCGCTTTTACGCTCCGGCGAAGGTAATCGGTTTCACAACTGATGCCGAGCCTTCGGAGCCCATCGATAGCTTTCATTCCCCACAGCCGGGCGTGATCGTCAAGAGTAACTATAAAGAGTGAAAGAGGACGGTCGTCGCCAAAAGAAAGTTTCTGCTTATCCATTACCATCAGGATACGTTCGATGCCGGCAGCGAAGCCGACACCGGGAGTCCGTTTTCCTCCGATTTGTTCTATGAGGAGATCGTACCTGCCGCCGCCGGCGAGTGCATCCTGGGAACCGAGATCGGGACTAAGCAGCTCAAATGCCGTTTTTGTATAATAATCCAGACCGCGTACGATTCTTCCATCCACCTCATATGCGATTTCAAGATTGGTCAGATGGTGTTGAAGTGACCGGAAGTGTTCCGCACATTCCAGACAGAGGTGGTCTTTCATTAACGGCGCATCGGCTGTCAGCTTCTGGTCATTCTCGTTCTTCGAATCGAGAATGCGCAGCGGATTCTGATCGAACCGATTCTGGCTTTCGGAGGAGAGGCGTTCAAAGATCCGTGCAAGATGATTTTTCAGAACCGTCCGATACAGCGGCCTGCATACCTCGCATCCGACGGAATTGATTTTCAGTATTGCCTTCGGGATACCGATTCTTCTGTACAACTCAACGGCCAATCCTATGACTTCAGCATCGAGAGCAGCATCCTGTGAGCCAACAGCCTCAATGCCGAATTGATGAAATTGGCGGAACCTCCCGGCCTGAGGCCTTTCCTGCCGGAAAATTGGTGCAATGTAATACAGCTTGGTGAGCGGTTGCTGCTCCCCGATGTTATACTGGATGTATGCTCGGAGAACTCCGGCCGTCATTTCAGGTCGAAGTGTCAGGCTGTCTCCGCTCCGGTCGGTGAAAGTGTACATTTCTTTGCTGACAATATCGGTGAGATCGCCGATACCGCGGGCGAAAAGAGCAGTCTCTTCAAAAACCGGAGTTCGAATCTCTTTGTAATTATAGGCCTGTGTAAGTTGACGGAGCACATCTTCAACATATTGCCACTTTGGTACATCCTCCGGTAGGATGTCTTTTGTACCTTTTATTGATCGAAAAGCCACGGAAGTATTAAAGTAGTGGTGAAAAGAGCGTTATCTAATTAAAAAGGAAATCCTTCGGCTCGGTCGCTACGCTCCCTCGCTCAGGACAAGAATTAAACCCTTCGACTCTCCACCTACGCTCTACTGGTGCGGAGGTTCGGCGGATCGCTCAGGGCGAGAAATTAAAAAATGACTTAATTTATAATACGATTAATTATCCTTTTTTCCTTTTTAATTTTTACTTTTTCCTTAGAAGAAGGCAGTTATACTTTTTTCTATTGCCATTTAAAATGGTCAGGATCGATATTCATTAAATCTCGAAGTAATTTGCCTCTTCAGTTTTGAAAGTTGCCAGAACCTCCTGCGCCGACTTGCATGCGAGGAGCTTTTTTCGAAATTCCTCTTTATTCATCAGACGGGAGATTCTGCTCAGAAGCTTGATATGAGGTCCGACAAGGCTGTCCTTTCCGATGAGAAGAAACACCAGCCGTACCGGTTGATCGTCGAGTGCCTGATAATCGATCGGCCGTTCTGTGAGGGCGAATGCTGCGGCAATATCCGAGACGGCATCTGTTTTTCCGTGCGGGATTGCGAAGCCGTTACCAACGCCGGTGGACATGATTTTTTCGCGTTCGAAGATTGCCTGGCGCACTCTTTCTTTGTCAATAATTTTTTTGGATGTCCCAACAATATCGATCATTGCATTTATGATTTCGGTTTTGTTTACGCCGGGAAGATTGGTACGGATAAATTGTTCTTCAAGGATCTCGCTGATTTTCATGATTTCACTATGCTCCTTACAGGAAAAAACTGCGTCCGAGATTTCTTCTCGTCACGCATCTCGCCATTTCAAAAATTTTCGTTCATATTCGTCGCTGAGTTGTTTCGCAGTCGTCCAGTCTCGCGCCTCCACATTAATATGGAAAAGCGGCCGTTCCCGGTCAGGCAATAGAAGGATTGAAGCAAAGCTCTCGGGCGGCTCGAAATAGATTTTTACTCCATCAATCAGATCGCGGCGCATATGTTCGGTTTCTTTCATAATATTTCGCATGACTTTCCCTTTATAATCCCATGCGCAGCTTATACTCTTCTTCACAAATCGGAGACGGGGAAGCGTTTGGTCGAGTTCTGCGAGACGAAGCCCGGAAATTGCCATTAATTCCAGAATCTTCGCCATGGCAAACATCCCGTCAGTTGCCTTCAGGAAGTCTGGAAAAATAAAACCGCCTTTTGTCCCTCCGACGAAGGAAATACCGGGGTCGGAAATAACATCCATCATCGAGTAATGATTATCCTTGGTCCGGATGACGGTGACGCCGTATTCCTGTGCGATAAGGTCCACCTCGCGCGTTGCAGTTATCGGTACGGCGACCTTTTTTGTGTCCGGATTTGATGCAAGGAAGAGTTTCAAAACGATTGTCAGAAATCGATCCTGGCTCATGAGCTCACCCCGGTCATCGACAAGGGAAAGCTTTTCTCCTCCTGCATCGATCATGAGGCCGATATCATATTTAAGTGAAAGGACAATATCAGAGAGTTGTTTCACTGAAGCTTCGAATTCCTCCGATGTCCGTGTCAGTTTCGCCGGATCGAGGTATGCGTTTAATGCGACGACCTGGCAGTTCAGCAATCCGAGGATCGTAGGAAATATTGTTGATGCGACGCCGTTTGAATAATCGATGACTATTTTAAAATTCGCTTTCTTAATCTGTTCGATTTTTAGGCGCTTGATGAAATGATCACGATATGACTCGGAAGCGCGATCGGAAAACGTCATACTGCCGACCTTCGAAAATTCTGCACGCCGGAAATCCTCGCTGAGGAACAGGCGTTCAATCGCCCTGGTTTTTCCTACCGGGAGATCCTTGCCGGTATTTTCAAAGACAATGATATCCGTGAGGTGTTTGTCGAATGGTGATTTCCGTGTATGGATTCCGCCTTCGGCTGTTCCTGATTGGGCGAGTTCATGGCGAAGAACAGGAATTGAGACCGTCCTGAGATCGTAGATATTGACTCCGGCGGACATCAACCCCGCCATGACAGCACGGTTCATCATGCGGGACACATTGTCTGAGTCGCGGCTGACGATAACAGTTTTTCCGGAACCGACGTATGCACCGAATGCCGCACCGAGGCGGGATCCGAATTCCGGCGTCATCTCGATGTTCGAGAGTCCTGTAATCCGTGAATCGGTGAACAATTCACGCAGCCACCGGTCTTCCCATATCAGGCTCCGGGATAATGTTGCCCTGTCTTCGATGACTTTCTCGGGCCAGAGCTTGATATTTGCGGAGAGGTGCGCTTCCTGACCGATGTAGCAATGGTCGCTGATGAAGACATTTTCATCGATGACGGCCCCCGAACCGATCACGCAATCGCTTCCGATCACGTCGTTGGAAATCTCTGTGCGCTCTCCGATTTTTACATGACTCCACACTACAGCGTTATGAAGTGAGGCGCCTGCGTATATGATCGTTCCATCACCGACGACCACGTTATGAAGGCGGACATTCTCATGGATTGTGCAGCCCTTTCCGATGACAACCTTCCCTGTCAGGTTTTTTTGACTGGTGTGGAGCGTCGAGCCTTCACCGAGAAACCCATAGGATGTCGGGGTTCCCTCGATCGCAACATGGACCTTTCCGTGAAGATAATCGAGGTGTACATCCTGGTACTCGTTGAGTGTTCCGATATCGCGCCAGTATCGGTCTGAAATATATCCGTAAAGGCCCAGATCCTGTTCCATCATAAACGGGAATAGGTTTTTGCTAAAATCAAAATCTTCTTTCGTCGGAATCAGTTCCATTACGGATGGTTCCAGGATGTAAATTCCGGTATTCACCGTATCACTGAAGACTTCCCCCCAGGAAGGTTTTTCGAGGAACCGGGTGATTTTCCCCCGTTTATTGGTGATCACCACGCCGTACTGCAGCGGATTCTTCACCCGTGTGAGTACCAGTGTCGCACGGGCTTTTCGTTCTTCATGAAATCGGATCGCCTCCGTGAGATCGCAGTCTGTTAACACGTCGCCACTGATGATCACAAAACGATCGTTCAGCAATGGAGAAGCATTTCGGACGCTTCCTGCCGTCCCGTAATCGGCTTCTGCCTTGACGTATCTTAGAGAAACTCCAAATTTCGAGCCGTCGCCGAAATAGCGCGTGATGACTTCCGGTTGATAAAAGAGAGTAGCGACCAGATCGGTGATACCGTGAGAATGCAGCAGTTCAATGATATGCTGCATCATCGGTTTATTCATCACTGGTACTATCGGCTTGGGAATGTTACACGTTAGTGGACGTAAGCGTGTCCCGAAACCTCCGGCCATTATCACTGCTTTCATTTGAATCCCGGCATTACGAAAAGATACGGGGTGGGGTTAGATGTATTTATCAAAGTACAGAAAAAAAGCGTATGCTGCAAGCTATACTCTCGGTATTCAAGTATAATAAGCTTCCTTGGCCATTCTTGCGGCGTCATGGTTTTTTTCTCACATTATTGATGAGGCTTGCCGCGAATCCCGCGCCGAATCCGTTATCTATATTTACAACGGTTACACCGGCAGCGCATGAATTGAGCATTCCGAGCAGCGCCGATAATCCTTTAAAACTCGCGCCATATCCTATCGACGTCGGTACGGCAATCACCGGAACGTCGCATAACCCGCCAACTACGCTGGCGAGAGCCCCCTCCATGCCGGCTACGACGATGATCACACTTGCATTTCTGATTAGATTGTGATGCGATAATATACGGTGAATGCCGGCGACACCGACATCAAAAAGGGTTTTGACATGATGACCCAGCATAGTTGCGGTCAGTACGGCTTCCTCTGCCACCGGGATATCCGACGTGCCGGCAGTGATGACCATGATATAGCGGTTTGCGGCCGAACGAGATTTTGCTTTCTTTGGAACGTTCGCAGTAATAACCCGGCATGTCGGGTGATATTTTGCATTTCGCACTACCCGTTTTATAGCACGATACTGTTCTCTTGATGCTCTTGTTGCCAGCAGCGGTTGATGGTTTTTTGTAAGCTGCTGACCGATGCGAGCCACCTGCTGTGGGGTCTTTCCCTCACAGAAGATAACTTCAGGAAAACCCTGCCGCAGAGTTCGATGATGATCGATTGTGGCAAAACCGAGCGATTCAAAGGGAAGAAGTTCGAGAGTGCGGATAACTTCATCCAAACTATGTTTTCCGTGTCGAAATTCACGAAGATAATTTTGTAGATATTTACGATCCATAAAACAAATGTTCGATAAGAGAGAAAATATAAAGAAAAATATACGACAACGAACGAGGAGAAGCAAGTAACATCTGATTAATGAATATGTTACAAATATTGGCCAAAAATGAAATTTTCTGAAGAAAAGACTTGCTCCAATTTTGAAATTATATTATATTCAATCCGCTATGATTCATGCGGGAATAGCTCAGTTGGTAGAGCGTCCCGATGAAATCGGGACCAAGGTTGATGTCGTGTGAGATATAATGTGACAGTGTTAAATGCGGGAATAGCTCAGTTGGTAGAGCGTCCCGATGAAATCGGGACCAAGATTGATGTCACGGGAGATATAACGTGACAGTGTTAAATGCGGGAATAGCTCAGTTGGTAGAGCGCAACCTTGCCAAGGTTGATGTCGCGGGTCCGAGTCCCGTTTCCCGCTCGAGGTATCCGTCAGGGTACCTTATTTGATACACTTCCTCTTTAAATTGCCCCGTCGCCCCCAATCCCACCAGGTGGCGGGGCCTTTTAATTGATGAAGTGATGGCGACGTACCCAAGTGGTAAGGGAGAGGTCTGCAAAACCTTTATGCGGCGGTTCGAATCCGCCCGTCGCCTCTATCTTTTCTCTATCGCGTCCGGAGCCGCTGGGTGTCCAGAGACTCTCCCCGATATAATCCCAATCGTGTGAAAAGCATGCATTCTGCCTTTCACCATTTCCACAAAAAACATGGGGTGGGATGAGCACGAGAACGATGGAAAGAGTTTGTTCTTTCACAATAACCTTAAACATCCTCGAATTCATTCAGAATTCGTAGTATAACTTTTGTGTGGTTATTCGACACGCAGAAGTATTAATATTAGTCATACGGAGAAAAAAGAATGGTTAGACGCAAAGTTACTATCGACGGAAACGAAGCTGCCGCGTATGTTGCTCATAAAGTAAACGAAGTTATCGCAATCTATCCTATTACTCCTTCATCGAATATGGGAGAATGGGCCGATGATTGGTCGGCAGCCGGTAAAAAGAATATCTGGGGCACTATACCGCTTGTGACAGAACTCCAGAGCGAAGGAGGAGCTTCAGGCGCGGTACATGGTGCCCTTCAAACCGGATCGTTGACAACGACATTCACTGCATCACAGGGACTGTTGCTGATGATCCCCAATATGTTCAAAATTGCAGGCGAACTCACCTCAACTGTCTTTCATGTTTCAGCACGCACCGTTGCAACACATGCGCTGTCGATCTTTGGAGATCATGGCGATGTAATGGCGACGCGATCCACAGGATTTGGTTTCATAGCTTCAAACTCGGTGCAAGAAGTGATGGATTTCGCCCTGATCGCACAGGCAGCAACGCTCGAAGCCCGTGTTCCATTGATCCATTTCTTCGACGGATTCCGGACATCGCACGAAGTTATGAAGATCGAAGAGTTGGCGGTTGAGGATCTCAGAGCAATGATCGATGATGAATTGGTTCGCGCACATCGTGCGCGCTCGCTCTCACCGGATCATCCTGTCACGCGCGGCACTGCACAAAATCCCGATGTGTTCTTCCAGAATCGCGAGACGGTCAATCCGTTCTACGCCGCCTGTCCGGATATCGTGCAGAAAGCAATGGATAAGTTTGCGAAAATTGTTGGTCGTCAGTACCATCTCTTCGATTATGTTGGGGCGCCCGATGCCGATCGTATTATCATTATAATGGGTTCAGGAGCCGAAGCCGCTCAAGAGACGGCAGAATATCTCAACAACCATGGAGAAAAAGTCGGCGTGGTGAAAGTCCGACTCTATCGTCCGTTTTCTGTAAGACACTTTATAAAATCTCTGCCAAAAACGGTGAGGGGAATTGCGGTTCTCGACCGTACAAAGGAACCGGGTGCCGCAGGTGAACCGCTATATCAGGATGTCCTCACGGCGTTGAGTGAGACGCTGATGGGTGGAACGCTTCCGATGGGGCGGTTTCCACAGGTCATAGGCGGACGCTACGGCCTCTCGTCAAAAGAATTCACACCGGCGATGGTCAAGGCGGTTTTTGATGAATTGAAAAAAGAAAAACCGAAAAATCACTTTACAGTAGGTATTAACGAAGACGTGACGAAAAGCAGTCTCGATTTCGATCCCCGTTTCTCGACCGAGGGTGATGATGTCGTCCGTGCAATGTTTTACGGACTTGGCGCTGACGGAACCGTCGGTGCGAATAAGAACTCGATCAAGATCATCGGTGAAGATACCGACAATTATGCGCAGGGATATTTTGTTTACGACTCGAAAAAGTCGGGCTCAATGACGACGTCTCATCTTCGCTTCGGTCCCCGCCCGATTCATTCGACATACCTTGTTTCGAGGGCAAACTTCATTGCCTGCCATCAGTGGTTTTTCCTGGAGAAGTACGATATGTTGAAAGATGCAATTCCCGGCGCAACATTCCTACTCAACAGCTCTTTTGGTCGGGATGAAGTATGGGATAAACTTCCGCGGACAGTCCAGGAACAGATCATTGAAAAGAAATTAAAGTTCTATGTGATCGATGGATACAAAGTTGCCGCCGATACCGGCATGGGTGCACGGGTGAATACGATCATGCAGACATGCTTTTTCGCCATCTCAGGGATATTGCCGAAGGATGAAGCAATCACAGCAATAAAAAATTCAATCAGGAAAACATATGGAAAGAAGGGAGAGGAGATTGTTCAGCAGAACTTTAATGCCGTCGATCAGACTCTTGCTCATCTCAATGAGGTGGAATATCCCTCGACGGTTACCAGTAAAATAGAAATGCCGCCCACTGTCTCTGCAAAAGCTCCTGAATTCGTCAAGAATGTCTCGGCAAAAATGATAGCCGGGATGGGCGATTCAGTACCTGTAAGCGCATTCCCGGTTGACGGTACATGGCCGGCGGCGACATCGCAATGGGAGAAACGGAACATCGCTCTCGAGATCCCGGTTTGGGACGAGAGCATTTGCATTCAGTGCGGCAAGTGCGCCATAGTCTGTCCGCACGCAACGATTCGTATCAAAGTGTTCGATCCAAAATATCTTGCTGCCGCACCGCCGACATTTAAATCGATGGATTATAAAGGCAATGAATATAAAGGGATGAAATATACGATCCAGATTGCGCCGGAAGATTGCACGGGTTGTGCTCTCTGCGTCGATGTTTGTCCGGTGAAGAACAAATCGGAGACCCGTCTTAAATCCATAAACATGAAACCGCAGCCGCCGATCCGCGAGTCTGAACGTATGAATTACGATTTCTTCCTCGGCCTGCCTGAGGTTGACCGGCGTAATGTGAAGATCGATACGATTAAAGGATCGCAATTCCTGCAGCCGCTGTTCGAATATTCCGGTGCATGTTCAGGGTGCGGTGAAACGCCGTATGTGAAACTGGTCAGTCAACTCTTCGGTGACAGGGCTATCATTGCAAATGCCACAGGCTGCTCGTCGATTTACGGCGGCAACCTCCCGACGAGTCCGTGGACCGTGAACAATGAAGGACGCGGTCCGGCATGGTCGAATTCTCTCTTCGAAGATAATGCAGAATTCGGATTCGGTTTCCGGCTCTCGATCGATAAACAGAAAGAATTCGCAAAGGAATTGCTGACGCAGCTTGCTCCATCCATCGGTGATGATCTTGCCACTGCACTGATTAACGCAGATCAATCGGATGAAGTAAAGATCTATGAACAGCGTGAACGTGTTGCCGCTCTGAAGAAGAAACTTAATCAGATGAACACACCGGAAGCAAAAAATCTGTTGGCCATAGCCGACGTTCTTGTAAAAAAGAGCGTCTGGATCATAGGCGGCGACGGATGGGCGTACGATATTGGATACGGCGGACTCGATCACGTCCTTGCCTCCGGCCGTGATGTGAATGTGCTTGTACTCGATACTGAAGTGTATTCTAATACGGGCGGTCAGATGTCGAAATCCACTCCGCGTGCCGCTGTTGCAAAATTTGCCGCCGGCGGTAAACCGCTGCCAAAGAAGGATCTCGGAATGATCGCGATGAGTTATGGAAACATCTATGTAGCAAAAGTTGCTATGGGATCCAATGATTTGCAGACAGTCAAGGCCTTCCTTGAAGCAGAGGCATATAACGGACCGTCGCTCATTATCGCTTACAGTCATTGCATCGCGCATGGAATCAACATGGAAAAGGGAATGGATAATCAGAAGGCCGCAGTTGATTCAGGTCACTGGCCGCTCTTCCGATTCAATCCGGCGTTAGCCTTGGAAGGGAAGAATCCGTTGAAGCTCGATTCGAAAGCCCCGAAGATTCCGTTCAAGCAATACGCATATATGGAAACACGATACAAGATGCTGACTAAGAGCAAACCCGAAGAAGCCAAGCGTTTGATCGAGCTTGCACAGGGAGACACAACATCACGATGGCACCTATATGAACAGATGGCCAATTTGAAATACGATTTCACTACCGGCACTGAGGAGTCACACGAATAAGGAGGGTGGAAATTATGGATCTATCGGCCAGGTATATGGGGATGACATTAAAAAATCCTCTCGTTCCATCGGCATCACCACTCTCACGGTCTATCGATGGAATTAAAGAGCTTGAAGATGCCGGTGCATCTGCTGTTGTATTGTATTCGATTTTTGAAGAACAATTCAGTCATGAAGCACGGGAGCTTGCACATTTTCTTTCACATGGAACTGAAAGCTTTGCGGAAGCGGTGACATATTTTCCCCAGCCCGATGAATTCAATCTCGGGCCTGAAGAATATCTCGAGCTAATTGCGAAGGCAAAAAAGACGGTTGGAATTCCGATTATAGGCAGTTTGAACGGATACTCGACCGGTGGATGGATCTCACACGCAAAGAAAATGCAGGAAGCCGGCGCAGATGCGCTTGAATTGAATGTATATTATATCCCAACCGATCCGAATCGTTCAGGAATTGAGATCGAGGCCATGTACATCGATGTTCTCAGGGCGGTGAAGAAATCGGTGACAATTCCGGTGGCAATGAAATTGAGCCCCTATTTCAGCTCGTTTGCCAACATGGCAAAACGGCTGGATGAAGCGGGTGCGGATGCGCTCGTGCTCTTCAACCGATTCTATCAGCCCGATATTGATCTCGATAAACTCGAAGTCGTTCCTAACGTTACGTTGAGCACGTCCAACTCGATTCGTCTGCCTCTTCGATGGATTGCGATTCTCTACGGGCATCTAAAAGCAGACCTGGCAGCGACGAGCGGCATCCACACTGCCGATGATGTTCTGAAAATGCTCATGGCCGGCGCAAGCGTGACGATGCTCTGTTCGTCGCTGCTGAGGATGGGGCCGCGTCACATTACGTCAATACTTAATAATCTCAAGCAATGGATGGAGGAGCGGGAATACGAGTCGGTGGCCCAAATGCGCGGCAGTATGAGTCAGAGATCGGTAGCCGAACCCGCGGCATTTGAGCGCGCAAATTATATGAAGGCAATCAATCGGTTTCAGCGGTGATACCGCTTCCGCCAACCCCACTGGTCCCACAATCCCACTTAGAACGTGGGACGTAAATAGCACGAAATCGTGGGACGTGAATCTCACTGGGGAACGTGAGACGGAAAAGAACGGAGCACGAGAACGTGGGATGGAAAAAATTGGAACACAAGAACGGCGGACAGGCCGCGGTATTGTGTATCTATATTTATATAGTGAAATAGTTGTAGGGACAGTGGTATTGATTTCCACTACCGGAATCAATATATTTATGCGTGGTCGCCGGGATGGTGGAATTGGCAGACACGAAGGACTTAAAATCCTTTCAGCCCATAAAGGCTGGTGCGGGTTCAAGTCCCGCTCTCGGCACGAAAGAGCAAGGAAAAAGTAAAAAGGAAAAATTAAAAAGTATGATTAGAAGCTGCTGGATTTCCAGTGGCTTTTTTATTTTATAGAATGGTTCTAGGCCGGAGGCCTGCCCGCCGAAGTGAAACGAAGGCGTGGCCTGTCCGCTGCCGGAGTCCCGATTTCTCGTCCTG
Source organism: Bacteroidota bacterium (assembly GCA_050011775.1). Classification (GTDB taxonomy): domain Bacteria; phylum Bacteroidota; class Ignavibacteria; order UBA10030; family CAVZMI01; genus CAVZMI01. Next base: position 13,735 of record JBEKIL010000013.1, read on the forward strand.
AGCCTTCGGCCCGAGCTCAGGCCGAGGGCTTGCTTGCCCTGAGCTTGTCGAAGGGCTTGCCGCGAGCCCCTCGGCATGCTCGGGGCAGGTTTGTCGAGCGGTCGAAGGATGTAGGGATGTAGGCGTGATTCCCTCGTAACATTAGTGAGCATCAATATCTTACAACAAAGACCTCTTTTTTAGCTTTATTTCGCCTTGACTTTCCCCACCTTTTCACGTATATTTTTAGGGCTATAGTTTCAAGAGCACCAGCGTCTGTTGGTAGTTACTCGAGACGAGCAGGTGCTTTTTTTTGTCCCTACGGGTCGTAGACTCTAATGGGCTCTTGGCGCAGTTGGTTAGCGCGCTTCCTTGACATGGAAGAGGTCATAGGTTCGAATCCTATAGGGCCCACGCAGTTGGGATCAACCGTATCGGAGAAGTCTCCGGTTTTTTTTATCTGCCCAAATGACAATGAGTACAATTTCAATTAAATTCCCTGATGGGGATACCCGGCAGTACGAACGGGGTGTTACCGGGTTACATATAGCCGCTGAAATCAGCAAGGGACTTGCCCAGCAAGCTCTCGCGATTCTGGTTAATGGAGAGACGTGGGACCTCACTCGTCCGATCACGACCGATGCGGAAGTCAGAATAGTAAAGTGGGGCGACGAGGAGGGGAAACACACCTACTGGCACAGCTCTGCACATTTAATGGCAGAGGCAGTCGAGATTCTATTCCCCGGAACAAAATTCGGCATCGGACCGGCAATTGAAAACGGCTTCTATTATGACATCGACATGAACGAGCATTCTCTGACGCAGGAGGATCTCGCAAAAATAGAAGCAAAGATGCTCGAGCTCGTGAAGAAAGATTCTGCGTATATCAGAGAAGAGAGATCGTGGGAGGATGCAGTCAGGGTATTTACCGAGAAGGGTGATCCATATAAACTCGAACTTCTCGAAGGTCTGAAAGGACAAACCATTACGCTGTATCACAGCGGATCCTTCACCGATTTATGTTATGGTCCGCATCTACCGTCGACAGGGAAGATCAAAGCGATCAAGTTATTGAGTGTTGCCGGTGCATACTGGCGCGGGAGCGAAAAGAACAAGATGCTGCAGCGCATCTATGGAATTACGTTTCCGGCACAGAAAGAACTCGATCAATATCTTGAAAGACTGGAGGAAGCAAAACGCCGGGATCACCGGAAGCTGGGTGCAGAGCTCGATCTTTTCCATATAACGCCAAAAGTCGGCGGAGGTTTGCCCCTCTGGATGCCGAAAGGGACAATCATCCGTGAAACTCTGGAAAACTTTTTACGGGAAGAACAGCGGAAACGCGGATATCTAGCAGTCGTAACGCCGCATATCGGCAATATCAATCTTTATAAGACAAGCGGGCATTATCCATATTACAAAGACAGTCAGTTCACGCCCATCAAAGTCGAAGATGAAGAGTATCTCCTCAGGCCGATGAATTGTCCGCACCACTTCCAGATTTATGCGGCACGGCCGCGGAGTTATCGCGATCTGCCGATTCGACTGTGTGAATTCGGAACGGTCTACAGATATGAACAATCGGGCGAGCTGAACGGGTTGACCCGTGTTCGCTGTTTTACGGTCGATGATTCACATATGTTTGTTCGTCAGGATCAACTGAAGAAAGAAGTCTGCGACGTTATAGAGCTCATCCAACTGGTATTTCGAACCTTGGGATTCAGCGATTTTAAGACACGGTTGTCGTTCCGTGATCCGAAGAATAAAGAGAAATACGGCGGAGAGGATTCGCTCTGGGAGCAGGCGCAAAAGGATATCAAAGAAGCTGCCGACGAGATGAAATTGGATTATAAGATTGCAATAGGCGAAGCTGCGTTCTACGGTCCGAAGATCGATTTCATGGTTCAGGATGTCCTCGGTCGTACGTGGCAGCTTGGAACTGTGCAGGTTGATTATGTAATGCCGGAACGATTTGAGCTTGAGTATGTCGGTAGCGACGGACAAAAACACCGTCCGGTTGTGATACATCGCGCACCATTCGGATCGCTCGAGAGGTTTATCGGCGTGCTCATCGAACATTTTGCGGGATATTTCCCATTATGGCTCTCGCCCGTACAGGCTGTTGTCCTGCCGATAAGTGATGCATTTATGGGATATGCCGACGAAGTATTTGGGAAACTCAAATCTGCAGGAATCCGTGCAGAGGTCGATTACCGCAACGAAAAGATTGGTTACAAAATCCGTGATTGGGAGATGAAAAAGGTTCCCTATATGCTGATTATAGGGGAAAAAGAAAAAGAACGAGGCAGCGTATCGGTTCGTATCCATAAAAAAGGTGATATTGGGTCGATGGATACCGGTGAGATCATAGCAAAAATAAAAGATGAAATAGATCGGAAAATACTCACAACGTAGGAGGCAGAACTATTACTAAAGAAGACAAGCGTATACGCATCAACGAAGAAATTCGTGCGGTGAAAGTCCGCGTAATAGATGACGAAGAAGGTCAGCTTGGGATCATGTCGCCGCGCGAAGCGTTACAGCTTGCCCGAGAGCGAGGGAGAGACTTGATCGAGATAGTTCCGAATGCCAATCCGCCTGTATGTAAAATCATGGATTTTGGCAAATTTAAGTACGAATTGAGTAAGAAGGAGAAGCTTCAGCGGAAGCACCAGCATATTGCATTGGTTAAAGAACTTCGCTTTCATCCAAATACTGATATTCATGACTTTAATTTCAAAACAAGACACGCCCGCCAGTTCCTTGAGGATGGGAATAAGGTAAAGGCGGTTGTGGTATTTAAAGGTCGTGAGATTACATATAAAGAGCAGGGCGAGGATGTACTTCAGCGATTGACCGTTAATCTTGCTGATGTGGCGAAAGTCGATCAGGAGCTGCGGCTCGAAGGACGTCACATGATTGTGATCTTTGCACCGGATAAATCGAAGAAAAAGCAGGACTCTGGTAAACAAGCGGATGCAAAAAAAGGGAATGAGAACAAGGAGTAAATATGCCGAAAATGAAAAGCAATAGAGGAGCGGCAAAGCGTTTTAAAAAAACAGCATCGGGGAAATTGAAACGGCATAAAGCGTTCCGCAGCCATATATTGACATCGAAATCTAGGAAACGGAAGCGTGCACTGAGAAAACCCGCGTACGCATCAAAACAGGAGACAAAAGCTATAAGGACGTTGATTCAGGTTTAAAAAAGCATAATTCACCGCACCGAAAAGTATTACTTCAAAGCATAACGAAGTGGTACTATCTAATCATCTAACAGGAGACAAGAGCAACTATGCCACGTTCGCAAAACAAAGTTGCCTCCCACCGCCGTCGCAAGCGCGTTATTGCGCAGGCGAAAGGCTACTGGGGACGCAGGAGTAAGGTCCTGACGGTCGTTAAGCATTCCGTCGACAAGGGAATGCAGTATGCGTATCGCGACCGTCGTGCAAAGAAACGCAGCTATCGACAGTTGTGGATTGCACGAATTAATGCGGCAGCCCGGATGCAGGGGACGACCTACTCGAAGCTTATCGCCGCTTTGAATTCAAAAAATATTGATATTAACAGGAAAATTCTTGCCGATCTTGCAGTGAACGACGCACGAGCGTTTACTGAAATCGTGAAGTTTGCCCTGGCCTGATCTTCTATCCCGTCCTTTTCGATTCAGGACAGGGCGGGAGGTTTTTCTTTTCGAGTGAGGAATTAATCGAAAAGAGGAGCAAGAAGATTTTTTTATTAATTGAATCTTCCTCATGAAAGAAAAAATAGAAAAAATTCGTACGCAGGCACTTGCAGAAATCGGAGCGGCTCGTTCGGCAGACGATCTTGATCGATTCCGTCTTGCCTATTTGGTACGGAAAGGGAAGATTGCAGAGCTGTTCGATCAGTTACGTACAGTGCCACCTGCAGAAAAACCGGCTGTGGGTAAACTGCTCAATGAATTGCGAAACGCAATCCAGGCTGCATTTGATGCGAAACAGCAGGCCGTTGAATCGAAGGCGGGGACGAAGAAGGGATTCATCGACCTGACGATCCCGGGTCGCTTACGGCCTGTCGGTACGAAACATCCGATAACCCAGACGCTCGATGAAATGAAGCGCATCTTCCTGAATCTTGGTTTTAGCGTAGTCGACGGACCGGAAGTGGAAGATGATTATCATAATTTTGGGGCGCTCAATTTTGCACCGGATCATCCGGCGCGCGATATGCAGGATACATTTTTTATCGGTGAGCAGGTTCTTCTACGGACACATACCTCGCCTGTCCAAATACGGGTGATGGAAAATCAGAAACCGCCGGTTCGCGTTGTCATGCCGGGACGATGTTATCGGAACGAGGCAATCAACACGCGAAGCTATTGCATGTTCCATCAAATCGAAGGTCTCTATGTCGACAGACATGTGACATTTGGTGAACTCAAAGGAACACTTTTTGCATTTGCACGGCAGTTCTACGGACACGACATCAAGTATCGGTTCCGGCCAAGCTTTTTCCCTTTCACAGAGCCAAGTGCGGAAATGGATATCACCTGCTTCCTCTGTCACGGCAAGGGATGCCGTGTCTGTAAATATTCCGGGTGGCTTGAAATACTCGGCTGCGGTATGGTCGATCCGAATGTATTCAAGGCTGTCGGATACGATCCGGATGAATTGACAGGCTATGCATTCGGTATGGGAATCGAGCGTGTTGCACTGCTGCGACACGGTATCAATGATATCCGTCTACTTTTTGAAAACGATATTCGTTTCTTGAATCAGTTCTGACATATATGAAAATTTCATTATCCTGGTTACACGATTATGTCTCCTGGGGAGTTTCACCGGAAGAACTGGCACATCGCTTGACGATGGTCGGGCTTGAAGTCGAATCAATCGAAAATCTTGGAAAACAATTTGACGGTTTTGTTGTGGGCGAAGTGGTCGACCGTCAAAAGCATCCGGATGCCGACAAACTTACGGTGTGTTCGGTCAATGTCGGAAAGGGAGAAACACTACAAATCGTCTGCGGTGCACCGAATGTCGCAGCCGGACAGAAAGTCGCAGTCGGACTTGTTGGCACAATCGTTCCTCATAATCAACACGACCCGGATGGAAAACCATTTGCACTCTCTCAGGTCAAGATTCGCGGCGTGGAATCCTTCGGAATGATTTGCTCTGAGTTCGAGCTCGGCGCCGGTGAGGATGCAAATGGGATTCTAGTTCTTTCGAACAACGCCATCCCCGGAATGCCGCTGGCCGACTATTTCGGTTTAAACGATATCGTGTTTGAAATCGGCATTACAGCGAACAGGCCGGATTGCTTAAGCCATCTCGGCGTTGCACGGGAAGTTGCCGCCCTTTTCGGTACGAAAATCAAACGCCCCGTTCCTGCAATAAAAGAATCCGAAACACCGACCGCAAAGGTGGCGATAATAAAAATCGAAGATCCCATTGCATGTCCCAGATATACCGGCCGCGTTATCCGGAATGTGACGATAAAGGAATCGCCGGCATGGTTACAGCGCCGATTGAAAGCTGTAGGTCTTCGGCCGATTAATAACGTGGTTGATGTAACGAACTACGTCTTGATGGAAACGGGGCATCCGCTCCACGCATTTGATTATGATTTACTCAATGAACATACAATCATTGTACGCTGTGCGCACGAAGGGGAAAAATTTATTACACTTGATGGAAAAGAGCGAACGCTTCGAGCCGATACATTAATGATCTGTGATGGTAAAAAAATGGTTGCGGTGGCCGGCGTCATGGGAGGGATGAATTCTGAAATAAGCTGGAGTACAAGGAATGTCCTGCTTGAGAGCGCATATTTTTCTCCAACGAGTATCAGGCGGACATCAAAATACCTCGGCTTGAATACCGATGCATCACAGCGGTTCGAACGGGGAGCGGATCCGGCAATTACCCAATATTCTATTGATAGGGCTGCCGCACTCATACAGGAAACCGGCGGCGGTGAAATATGTAAAGGAGTTATCGACGCTTACCCAAAAGAGATACAACGTCTGGTCGTCCCGATTCGGGTCGGAAGGGCCAATGCATTACTGGGAACGTCGCTGACAGATTCGGTAATTTCTGACCTCCTGGCGAAAATTGATTTCAAGATCATTGAAGAAAAAGGTGACACGCACTGGGTTGAAGTACCGTCATTCCGTCCTGATGTGGAACGTGAGGTAGATCTTATCGAAGAAATTGCCCGGCTTCACGGCTATGATAATATCCCGGATCAGACTGTTGCGTCGATCGATTTTACATCACTTCAGACGCCGGTAGATCTGGCTGATGCCCTGCGTGATTGGCTGGTCGGTTGTGGATTCAACGAGATTATTACAAACAGCATGCAGGATCCTAAGGTTGCCCGTCTGGGACACGAAGCTATTATAGAGGTACAAAACCCGTTAGGTATTGAAATGTCGGCACTCCGGACGAGTCTCATTCCTGGAATACTTCAGACAATCAGGCATAACCAGTTTCATGGGAATGAAAACTTAAAAATCTTCGAAATCGGCCATGTTTTTCACCGTTCTGACGAACACAACCCGAAAATACTGGTTGATAATATAATAGAAGAAGAACGTATTGCCCTGGCGATGATCGGGAATGTTCACTTCGAAGCTTGGGACGAACCACTTCGATCTGCTGATATCTATGATATCAAAGGCGAGGTTGAATCGCTCTTCAAGAAGATTTCGCTTGACAAACACAGGTTTATTTATTATTCTACCCAAAAGACTTTAAGTGAATCTTGCATTACTATTGAAATAAGTGACACTTATGCAGGGTTCATTGGAATGATTCGAGATGAAGTAGCTAAGATGTTTGATGTTGAAGGATCGGTCTTTGTCGCTGAACTAGATCTTGATCTTCTCAGGCAGCATCGAAACCTTCATCGCGAGTATCATCCACTGTCAAAGTTTCCGGTAGTGCGTCGTGATCTCGCCTTTGTTGTCGATGTGGAGATACATGTTGAAGATATGATCCGGCAGATGAAGATATCAGCGGGATCGATAGTACGGCAGGTAAAATTATTTGATGTTTTTATTGATGATCGATTTGGAGTGGGGAAAAAAAGCATTGCGTTCAGGTTAGAATTTCTCTCGCTGGAGCGCACATTGATTGATAAAGAAATTGATATGTCGGTAGATAAGATAGTAAGAGATTTCGCACGGATGTTCAATGCAGAGCTTCGCAGTGCATAGAACAAGATGATGGAGTATTGATGATCCAACACACGGAATCAGAACTATCGCAGTTACATGTTGTTAAAACGGTCGAAGCGATGCTGCGTGGGCTCTTAGGAAAAGCGCAACATGCAGCAGAGATAATTGCCAGCCTGCGATCCGAGAATCAGATACTCAATCGTCATATAGAGGAATTGGAACAACATATCACGCAGTTACAGCGGGAACTTTCTGCGCGTGAAATGGAGTTACAACAGAAGGAGGCGAAAGGAAAACAAATAATCGCGGAAGGTTTTCTGACGCCTGAAGAAAAAGCGATCATGCGCGAAAAAATAAAAGATTTCCTCGCGCGGATATCGCAGTATGTATAAGGCATATTTGACTACGGCCTACGACTATGACAACCGACGGAAAAAGCGTTAGAGTAAAAATTTTCGGTTCAGAATATCCACTCCGGGGTGACAACGAAGAACTCACAAAACGGGTCGCATCATATGTGGATGAGATGATCCAGACAATCCATGAGAAAATTCCAGAGCAACCGCCACTGACAATTGCTGTGCTCTCTGCATTAAATATCACTGAAGATCTATTTAAGGAGAGGGATGGCGCACAGTCATTTCTCTCGACAGTTGAAAGTGAAGTTGCCAGAATCTCTGAAATTTTGGATCAATCAATAGAACCTGATCCCTCCATGCACTAACGCTGTGAGGGTGGCGATACATTGAAACCACGTTCTTTGTAAAGTAATGACGGTTAGGATATTAAACAACCGCACCGTCAGCCGTAGTCAAACAAAAAAGAACCATTAGTGAGACTCAAGGGAGCTCGACTCGTGAGCGTGAATTACAGGCCTCACCTTTCACGAGAAGGGATTCTTGCCATGACTTCCGTCGTATAATGCACGGGACGAGCGAGTCGGTGGACGTAAAACACGTTCAGGCGGGCACCCACTGTGTATGAAAGAAGGTTCTTTCATTGCACGCATACGGCTGCGATGCGGTTTTTTATTTATGGTGAATTCGGAGGTAGTATGGAATTATACATTTTTATTCCATTTCTTATCGCTGCTGCGGCAGGAATTTTCTGGGGCGGGTGGTTGATTAGCGCCAGAATATCCCAGGCGAAGATAGGAAGTGCAGAAGAACGTGCAAAGAAGATCATCGAGGATGCTGAGAAAGATGTTGCTTCACTCAAGCGTGAAAAACTTCTTGAAGTCAAAGACGAATGGTATAAAAAGAAACAAGATTTTGATACGGATGTCAATGCCCGTAGAAATAAACTTCAGGCGTACGAAAAACAGCTGAGTAACCGTGAAGAGAACATCGACAAAAAAGTGGAGTTTCTCAATCGAAAAGAGAAAGAAGTGACGAGCCTGAAGCAAGAGTACGAGACCAAGGTCCAGCTGGTAACTTCAAGAGAGCGCGACCTTCAGAAACTTATTGAGGAGGAGAATATCAGACTCGAACGCATTTCAGGGATGACCCGGGATGATGCAAAGAAACTTCTCATCGATAACATGGTCTCTGACGCAAAGACTCAGGCTGCACAACAACTGAAAGAAATACGGGATGAAGCGCGTGACTCAGCTAAGAAAGAAGCGCAAAAATTGGTCGTTCAGGCTATTCAACGGACAGCCGCGGACCACTCTGTGGAAACGACCGTGAGCGTTTTAAGCATACAGAGCGACGAGTTAAAGGGGCGCATCATAGGACGTGAAGGGCGAAACATCCGGGCATTCGAAGCTGCAACCGGAGTCGATGTCATCGTCGATGATACTCCGGAAGCGGTCATTCTATCGGGCTTTGATGCATTCCGAAGAGAAGTAGCCAGGTTATCACTTGAGCGACTCATCGCCGATGGAAGGATCCACCCCGCACGAATCGAAGAAATCGTCGAGAAAACGCGTAAGGAGCTCGAAGAAGAAGTCGTACGAATCGGTGAGAATGCACTCCTCGAGGTCGGACTACACGGCGCTCACGCTGAGATTATAAAACATCTCGGCCGGATGAAATATCGATCGAGTTATGGACAAAATCTGTTGCAACATAGCATCGAAGTCGCGTATCTGACAGGAATCATGGCTTCTGAGCTCGGCATCGATATTAATATGGCAAAACGGGCAGGACTCCTTCACGATATCGGCAAAACGGTCGACCGGACAGTCGAAGGTCCTCATGCATTGCTGGGATATGACCTTGCAAAGAAGTACGGTGAACATCCTGTCGTTTCCAATGCAATTGGTTCGCACCATGAAGATATACCGATGGAGCATCCGATTGCAGCATTGGTTCAGGCGGCAGACGCTATTAGCGGTGCACGCCCCGGAGCACGCCGTGAATCTGTAGAAGGATACGTCAAGCGTCTCGAAAAGCTCGAATCTCTCGCGCAAGGATTCAGCGGTGTCTCAAAGACCTATGCGCTTCAAGCAGGACGTGAAGTCCGGGTCATTGTTGAACATGATAAGGTCGACGACGCCCTTGCCGATCAACTGTCACATGACATCGCTGCGAAGATACAACAAGAGATGGAATATCCCGGACAAATTAAAGTGACTGTCATTCGTGAAGTACGTGCGGTTGCATACGCTAAATGATAATGGGTCGCCTGAAAACCGGAAACAGGTTCTTCGGATCGGTGTTACCGGTGGAATCGGGAGCGGCAAATCTGTAGTGTGCTCGATACTTCAGGAATGCGGTATTCCGTTGATTGAAGCTGACAGACTTGCGCGGATTCTAATGGTTCATGATGCTATTCTCAAATACCGGATCATTGCTGAATTTGGAGAGCACATCTATCATGCGGACGGAAGTCTTAACCGGCAGGCCATGGCGAGGATAATCTTCAGTAATCCCGATCGACGGAAACAGCTTGAAGCAATCGTTCATCCCCGTGTGATTAGTGAAGTCGATCGATTATTGGGCGATATAGACAATGCACCGTATGCCGTAGTCGAGGCTGCCCTGATTTACGAAGCGGGATTAGATAGAAATCTCGATTATATTATCGTTGTGGATGCAGATGAACGACTTCGCATCGCACGCATCCATGAACGCGATGGAACAGCCGGGGAAGAAATCCGGCAACGGATGAATGCACAAATGTCTACAAAGGAGAAACGAAAGCGGGCAGATTTTACTATTATTAATAACGGGACTTTCGCCGAACTGCGAAAACAGGTACTGTTTGTTCATACCATACTAATAGGCCTTGCAAGACGCATTCAAAAGGGAGAGATAGAATAATAATTCAGTAGGAGAAACAGCCATGACCTCGTTCGAGGAAGCAGCAAACTTATTCTTCAATACTTACAAACGATATCCCATCGAAATCGATCGTGGTGAAGGTCTATATCTCTACACTAAAAGCGGCGATCGATATCTCGATCTTTTCGGCGGGTTGGCGGTGAACGCCCTGGGATATAATAATGAAGCTGTGAACCGGGCCATCGAGAAACAGATTAAAAGGTATATCCATCTCTCAAACCTTTTCTATCAAGATTCACAGATTGCGCTTGCTGAACGTCTCCTTGCTTATTCGCGTTATGCGAAAGTTTTTTTCTGCAACAGCGGAACCGAAGCAATCGAAGGGGCAATGAAGCTTGCACGGAAATGGGGAAAGCCGAAAGGGAAAAGCGATTTTGTCTCTCTTTCGAATTCATTTCATGGGAGAACATACGGGGCTGTAACACTCACTGAGCGTCACAAATATCGCGACGGTTATGAACCGATGCTTCCAGGTGTTTCATATGCACAATTTAACGATCCCGATGATCTGTGTCGTGCCGTTACAGAGAACACAGTCGCAATCGTTTTTGAGTGCATCCAGGGTGAAGGCGGAATATTTCCCATCTCAAAGGAGTTTGCCGATGCCATGGTTGAATTACGCAGTAAATACGACCTCTTACTGATAGCCGATGAAATACAGGGAGGACTCGGGCGTACCGGAAAATTTTTTGCATTTGATCATTTTGGATTCCGTCCGGATGTTGTTGTCGTGGCAAAACCACTGGGAGGCGGCCTTCCTCTCGGAGCAATTCTCGGTTCTGAAAGAGTTGCCGAAACGTTTAGTATTGGTGCCCATGGTACGACCTTTGGTGGAAATCCGGTAGCATGCGCGGCAGGAGTCGCAACTCTCGAACAGATTGTCGAGAAAGGTGCAATGGCCAACGCAGCATCCGTCGGTGAATATTTGAAATCACGGTTTGAAGACCTGAAACTTGAATATCCAGATCTGATCCGCGAAGTCCGCGGCCGGGGAATGATGCTGGGAATCGATTTGACAGTCGAGGGGACTCCATTTGTCGATAAACTTCTACAACGCCGGATTCTCATCAATTGCACCAATACGACAGTACTCCGTTTTCTACCGCCGTACATTCTGACAACGCAGGAGGCTGATTCGGCTCTCTTTGCTTTGAGAGAGGTGATTCAAGAGTACGTCAATACGCCGGCATTAGCATCACATGATCACGTATGATTCTTTTAAATAGGAATTCTTGATGGTAAGGCGTTCAGGAGATATCCTGGACGCCTATGTTATCTTAAGGATCGAAATGGAATATCGGACAGACTTTCTCATTATTGGCAGTGGAATCGCCGGTCTATCGTTCGCCCTCGAGGCAGCAGAGCTGGGCAGTGTTGCGATTGTCACAAAAAAGGCTAAAGCCGAATCAACCACCAACTATGCTCAGGGCGGCATTGCTTCCGTGATCGCTCCGGACGATACGTTCGAATCGCATATCCGTGATACGCTTATTGCCGGTGCCGGTCTTTGTCATAAGGATGCGGTTGAAGTCCTGGTAAAAGAAGGCCCTGCAAAGATTGATGAACTCATCCGCATTGGTGTAGAATTCACCATGCAAAACGGGAGACTTGATCTTGGACGTGAGGGCGGACATTCAATGAATCGTATCGTTCATGCCAGGGATCTTACCGGTAAAGAGATTGAACGGGCACTCCTTGCAAATGTCATTGGGCATCCGAATATTCAGATATTCGAAAATCATATCGCAATTGATTTGATTACGGAACATCAGCTCGGCCTCCGGAAAAAAACAGAAGGAAAACATTGCTGGGGAGCGTATGTTCTTGACGTAGAGAAAAATCAGGTTAAGACATTTCTTGCCAATGTGACAATGCTTGCAACAGGAAGTCTCGGGCAGGTTTACCTCCACACCTCGAACCCGGATATTGCCACCGGTGATGGGATTGCAATGGCCTATAGGACCGGCGCGTCAATCGCAAACATGGAATTCATTCAATTCCACCCGACTACTCTCTATTATCCGACGACCATGAGCAATTCGACGACATCATTTCTCATTTCCGAAGCTGTTCGAGGTTTCGGAGCCGTCCTGGTAAATCGAGACGGGACTGAATTTATGCAGAAGTATGATCAACGCGGTTCCCTTGCGCCGCGTGACATCGTTGCCCGCGCAATCGATAGTGAACTCAAGCGAAGTGGCGACGAGTGTGTATATCTCAAACTCACACATCTCAATCCGCAGGAAGTTCAAGAACATTTCCCGAATATCTACCGTCGTTGCCTTGAGAATAAAATTAATATGACTGAAGAACTTGTTCCAGTTGTTCCTGCAGCGCATTATTCATGCGGCGGAGTTCTGACCGATCTGAATGGACGAACGACAATCCACAACCTCTATGCATGTGGTGAAGTGAGTATGACCGGTGTGCACGGGGCGAACAGGCTGGCAAGCAATTCATTGCTTGAAGCAGTCGTCTTTTCCCATCGTGCCATTGCGGATGTGAAAACTCATCAAATGATGCACGCCGATATTCCGCCTATTCCGCCGTGGGATGAAAGCGGTACGTTCAATAGCGAGGAGTGGGTGTTGATTGCTCATGACCGGAGAGAAATTCAACAATTGATGTGGGATTATGTCGGAATTGTTCGTTCAAATCTCCGCCTCGAGCGGGCACAACGGAGAATTCGTCTCATTCTGGATGAAGTCATGACGTTCTACAAAAAGACAAAGGTCACCGAAGGATTGATAGAACTACGGAATCTGGCAATTATCGCCGATCTCATCATCCGATCGGCACTGATGCGGAAGGAAAGCAGGGGTCTTCATTATACAACAGATTATCCGGAAAAAGATGACTCCCGATGGTCATATGATACAATTCTCATTGGAGAACAATAGATTAATGCGTATAAAAATCAATCATCCGTTCAATTGCCTCTGAACAAACCCGGTCGAAATCTACAAGACTCAAACTGAACATCCGACAATCGATGGATGGTCTGTAGAGACCTTCAGAAACATATCCGGCTCCTTCAAACGCACCGACTGTATTTTTGTATTGTGAACTATTCAATATTTCCTGTTCCCCTTTCATCAGGGGTTCCCTTTTCTCATAATAATCGGCAGCGAGACGGTCGAGTTTCGCACGCTCTCGTTCCAGACTATCATAGAGGGACTTCTTCCAGGGAGTGGGGATTGGTGTACCGGGGTCGACAAATATTTTCCATTTAAGATTGTTCGGATCCAACAATGCCGTGATGTTGGGTTCCCAGGGTTCAATCCCTTTGCTGTAGAAATCGACATAAGAAACCTGCGAGCTATAATACTCATCGCCGAGTCCGCCAAACGAATGTCCGAATTCATGAACAAACACATAATCCGGCTGCCATTCCTGGCCGGGTTGATCCGTGCTTGTAAAGCATGTCGAATATAGATTGAAAATTCCTCCGCCTCCGTAGCGGTTATCGTTGACTAAAATAGAGATGAAATCGTATGGCACTGCTGCTGCAATATCCCTGAGCCTTCGATTCTCTTCTGTGAGAACATATCGTACACTGTTAAATGTATTATATGTCGCACCGAGAGTAGAATTCTTCCATATATCCTTATCAGGTTTATCAATTCCGGATTCATCTGATTCAACTTCGATAGTCCAGACGTTGAAGTCCGATTTTCGTTCCTTGAATGGATGTGTGTTGAAGAGAACGCCGATAAAATGCGCTACATCGGCCCGAAATTTTTCCATATCCTTTTTTGTGTATCCATCACCAAGAAGAAGAAGATCGACTTTTTTCTCAGGCGGCCCGTTTTTTATAAAAGTCGTGATGGTGTAATGTGCCTTCTGTGTTTCTTTTTGAATGCTCCGTGGAATCGACGGATCGATGATGGTGGAAAAAATTTCATGAAATATCATTTGCCTGTCACGCCGTGAAATTATGAGCTGGATTTTCCGGAGAGGAAAAGGAAAGCGAACGGTTTCATGGAAGGTGCGATACATGCCTGAGTTTGCCTCATCGGTGGTTTGCCATTCGTTAAAGATCGTCGAATACCCTCGGGAGTAGATTAGGATATTTGTTGTTGCGTCGGTGATACGGACATAGTATTCTCCGAGATTTAACGTGTCCACTAGATTTATTCTGCTCCCGGGCCAGGGGCCCTCGCGATAGACTCTGTCCAGGCTGATTGTTTCCTGTCCTTTGGTGCCGGTATGATAATAATCTACCCGCATGGTTTCGTTGTGGAAGTACTGCTCAAAGTTCTGGGCAAAACTCGCCGAAATTGTCAGAGCAAGGATTGGGACTAGAAAGAATATTTTCCGTCGCATTATGCATCTCTCCTGTATGTTCGTTCGAGGAATTACGAAACTACTCGATCATCAAACCCAGTTTTGGATAGCTGCTAATAAATGTTAAATGATCGATGGAACCTTTAATAAAATAAGAGAGTTAGATTGGATAAGCAACAGCAAAATCTACCTTGTTTCAGATCCCTTTTTTCCGTATCTTAGAGATGATTTTTTCTGTGGACATATAAAAAACACAAATAGATGGATACTACACAACCTGACAAGCCACGCTGCAATTGCGGCATTTTTGGCGTTTTTGGACATTCCCAGGCTTCAAAATTGACTTACTACGGTCTTCTGGCTCTTCAGCATCGCGGTCAGGAAGCCTCCGGTATTGTCACCAGATATTATGACGCTGAAAGACAAAAACACCGCTTTCATACCTATAAAGGGATCGGACTGGTGAATGACGTCTTTCGGAATGAGAAAATACTCGCCGAAACACTGGATGGCGATGCGGCCATAGGTCATAACCGTTATTCTACTACGGGATCTTCCGATAACCGGGCGAACGTCCAGCCTTTCGTGGTGAACTACCGTAGCGGTAATCTTGCTGTCTCTCATAATGGAAATCTTACAAATTATCGTGCACTTCGGAAAAAACTGAGTTCAGAAGGAACGATATTTCAGACTACCTCGGATTCTGAAATTATTCTCCATTTGATGGCCAGAAGCAGGGAACAGAATCAGATCAATCAGATTCAGGAAGCTCTCAATACCGTCGATGGAGCATATTCTCTGTTGATTCTCACCGATGCCATGCTTGTGGCGGCCCGTGATCCTTATGGATTCAGACCGCTTTCCCTCGGGAAATTGGATGGTGTCTATGTGGTTGCATCCGAGACATGTGCATTTGATATCATCGGTGCCGAATATATCCGCGATATCGCCCCGGGTGAAATTCTCGTTATTGATGACGAAGCTAAACAGGCACAAAAACCGAAATCATTCTGGGTATCGAAAAAAGTTACGCAACCGAGATTTTGTATCTTCGAATATATCTATTTTTCACGCCCCGATAGCAAAATATTCGGGAACAGCGTCGATCGTGTTCGGCGGAAACTTGGAAAAAGTCTTGCAAAACAATCTCCGGTCGAGAAGAAATCCGATGAGACAAAAACTATTGTTATCAGTGTACCCGACTCGAGTAACACGGCAACATTGGGATTCGTCTCGGAAAGCAATAAGCTGGGATATGATGCAAAGCTTGAGATAGGTTTAATACGAAGTCACTACATCGGCCGGACATTTATTCAGCCTGAACAGGATATCCGTGAACTGAAAGTGAAGATGAAATTCAATACTGTTAAAGGTGTGTTGAAAGATCGGGTTGTTGTGATTATTGACGATTCAATTGTCCGTGGTACGACATCTAAAAAATTGATACAGCTCATCCGTGAGGCTGAACCGAAGGGAATCCATTTCAGAGTTACAGCTCCTCCTATCAAGTATCCATGTCAGTATGGTATGGATTTTCCGAGTAGGGAAGAGCTCATTGCAAATCAATGTGGTGGAGACGTCGAAAAAATACGCCAGGAGCTCGGTGTCGATAGTCTCGCATATCTCACGATCGAGAAACTTCTCGAATCCGTTCCGACAGAGAACGGTGAAGGATACTGCACGGCATGTTTCAGCGGTTTCTATCCTGTCGCCGTTGAACCGGTTGGGGCGAAGGATGAAAATGATGTCTGATCCCGATGTTCATCCCCGTGTAAGGGTATGGACAATCTCGAATCTTCTTAGTTTCACCCGGATCGTCCTCACGATTCCGATCTTCCTGCTCTTGCTTTCTGGTACACTTCAAAGCCGTTTGTCGGCGGTTTTGATCATGCTTGCTGCTATCGTAACAGATTTTCTGGACGGCTATATCGCCCGGCAGCGAAATGAAGTCACTGAATTAGGAAAAGTTCTTGATCCTCTTGCCGATAAAATCAGTGTAGGAGTCGTCGCATTCGCCTTATCAATTATGCAGTATCTTCCAATATGGTTCTTCTTGCTCGTTCTTTTTCGTGATGCTGTTATTCTTGGTGGCGGAGTGTGGCTCATACGGACGCGTAATATCGTTCCGCAGTCTAATTGGATAGGGAAATGGACTGTAAATGCAGTCGCATTGACAATAGTAATGGCCACATTGAGGGTGAACATAGTAGTGGATATTCTTATCGGAATAAGTTGTATACTCCTTCTCTGGTCGTTAGCGGCATATGGTCAGCGCTTCTTTACAGTGGTACGAAGAAAAGTATAGGAGTATCGAATGGGATTCTTTGATACACTAAAGTATGATAGATTAAAAGAAGGACTGACGAAGACACGCGACAATATTTTTGGTAGGGTGCAGCGGCTGGTAACGGCAAAATCAAAAATAGACAATGAAATGATCGAGAAACTCGAAGAGATACTTATTACAGCCGATGTGGGTGTTAATACGTCAATGAAGATTATCGAAAGAATCAAAACACGAGTAAGAGAAGAAAAGTATGAAGATGCAAACGAGCTTGATCGATTACTACATGACGAGATTCGAAATGCATTAGGTGCAGGCAATCAGATGAACAGGAATGATTACTTCTCAATTCCTGCAGAAATCAAACCATTCGTAATTATGATTGTCGGTGTCAATGGAGTCGGGAAAACCACAACGATCGGGAAGCTTGCGTATAATTATCGAACAGCAAAGAAAAATGTGATCATTGCTGCTGCGGATACATTCAGGGCAGCGGCGAATGAGCAGATTGAAATCTGGGCACAGCGCGCTTCGGTCGATGTCATTCAACAGGCGCATGGAGCGGATCCGGCTGCCGTCGCCTATGATTCGCTCAAAGCTGCAAAAGCACGTGGAGCGGATGTAGTTATTATCGATACCGCCGGCCGTCTCCATACAAAAACTCCCTTGATGGAGGAACTAAAAAAAATCAGACGGGTGATGCAAAAAATCGTTCCTGAAGCACCCCACGAAGTTCTACTCGTTCTTGATGCATCAACCGGACAAAATGCCCTCGAACAGGCACGTCAGTTTGACAATGCTGTGGGAGTTACAGGGCTTATTATTACAAAGCTTGACGGCACTGCGAAAGGCGGAATTGTTTTTGCTATCAACCAGGAGTTGAACATCCCTGTGAAATTTATCGGTATCGGAGAACAGATTGGTGATCTTCAGCCTTTTGACAAGTCAGTATTTGTTAATGCGTTATTACAGACTGTTTGATGTATTATAATTAAGGAGGATTATCAGGACGATTTATGAAAGATCGTGGGGAGCAGTACAACCCGACGAGACCAAACAGATTTGCATACGAATATTCGATCCAACATATCGGAAATATCGAGCGGAGTTGTAAACCAATGAGACTTGACATTAGGCGCTTTTCACTTCAATTAAAACATGAGTTCACGATCGCACGCGGCACACGTACTTTAGTGCCGGTCGTCTTTTTAGAACTTCACCACGATGGGATTGTTGGAATAGGTGAAGCGTCGCCGTCGTCCCGTTATGGAGAAACAGTCGAATCGGTGGAAGCGTTTCTTTCAAAGGTGAATCTCGAACCATTTGAAAGCCCGTTCATAATCGATGCAATTCTGGGTTATATCCGGAATATTGCTCCCGGAAATTTTGCGGCCAAAGCAGCTATCGATATTGCACTTCATGATTGGATAGGGAAGAAACTCGGTATTCCGCTATATAAATTTCTGGGACTCGAAGGGAAACAAACGCCGTATTCGTCCTATACTATCGGTATTGATACACCCGAAAAAGTAATGCAAAAAGTTAAAGAGGCGGCAGAGTATCCGATCCTGAAAATAAAACTGGGACTGGAGAATGACCGCGAAATAATGAACGCAATTCGAAGCGTCACAAGGAAGACACTGCGGGTCGATGTCAATGAGGGATGGAAGACACGCGAGCTTGCGCTCGAGAGTATCGAGTGGTTGTCAGAACTCGGCGTCGAATTTGTCGAACAGCCAATGCCCGCGTCACAGATCGATGATATTGCATGGCTTCGGGAACGGTCGCCACTGCCGTTGATTGCGGATGAAAGTGTCATGCGGCTCGAAGATATCCCGGTTCTTGCCCACGCATTTGATGGGATCAATATCAAGCTGATGAAATGTACGGGGATTCGGGAAGCATTGAAAATGATCAGCGCTGCCCGCGCTTCCCGTCTGAAAGTGATGATGGGATGTATGATAGAGAGTTCTGTCGGAATTTCTGCTGCGGCCCAATTATCGCCGCTTATTGATTTTGCCGATCTTGATAGTGCAGAAATGATATCCAATGATCCATATGAAGGAGCCGTCATCGAGAAAGGACGGTTGAAATTGCCGGATCGTCCGGGGATTGGAGTGAAGGAAGGATAAAGCTTATGCCGCATACTATTCATATAATGTCGGAACAGCTTGCCAATAAGATTGCAGCCGGTGAGGTTGTCCAGCGTCCGGCGTCGGTAGTGAAAGAACTTATGGAAAACTCCATCGATGCCGGCGCATCGCAAATCTCCGTCATCATTAAGGACGGCGGACGAACACTCGTTCAGGTTGTCGACGATGGATCAGGCATGAATGAAGAAGATGCACGGATCTCGTTTGAACGCCATGCGACGAGTAAAATTCTAACATACGAAGATCTGGAAAGCATACACACTCTGGGATTTCGAGGAGAAGCCCTCGCATCGATTGCCGCTGTGGCACATGTCGAGCTGAAAACACGACGAAAAGAAGATGATGTAGCATCGTTCGTCCGGATCGAGGGAGGAGAGGTGCGGGAAATCGGGAAAATTGCTTTCGAACATGGAACATCGGTTGCCGTAAAAAATCTTTTTTTCAATACGCCCGGTCGCCGGAATTTCTTGAAAAGCGATTCGACGGAATTCAAACATGTCGCCGATGTCGTCCAGCGGCTTGCGGTTTCCCATCACGAAATAGGATTCGAATTCGTCAGCGATGACGAGACGATTCTATTACTTCCGAAAGCCGAAGGTCTCGACCGGCTCCAGGCGCTCTTTGGTGAGAAACTCAGTGCATCATTGATCGAATTCAAGGAAGAGACCGATTATCTAACAATCCACGGCTACATAGGGAGGCCCGATTTTGCACGAAAAATCCGTTCAGAACAATATCTTTTTCTCAATAAGCGCTTCATCATTAACCGGAACCTCAACCATGCTGTCTTCAATGCATATGAGCACATTCTTGAAAAAGGAAATTATCCATTCTTTATCCTTTTCATGGAAATAGATCCGCAACATGTCGATGTGAATGTGCATCCGTCTAAATTGGAGGTAAAATTTGAAGATGAGCGTAATATATATCATTTCCTTCTGACAGTCATCCGCCGGACATTGGCCACCAATGATGTTGTTCCTACAATAAGTGTGGAACCGGCAACGTCAGGCGATGGTCGTACAGGATCATACGAACAAAAAGAAAAATTGTTTTTTACAGGGATGGATCAAGGTAGACCCGATTTTCCCTCTCAAAAAATGAGTCAGGAAATACCGGCGGATACTTTTACTATGACTTCACGTACGCCACCAGATTCTCAATTCACAGTTCCACATCAGGACGATATAAAACCGATCTGGCAGCTGCATAACAAGTACATACTTTCGCAAGTCCGGACCGGATTGATGATTATTGATCAGCATGTAGCCCACGAGCGAATTCTTTACGAGCGGGCTATGGCAAGTTTTGATAATGCTGTTCCTGTATCGCAGCAGCTGTTGTTTCCTCAGACCTTAACGCTCAGTGCGTCAGAATATGCGACCGTCAAGGAGCTTCTCCCGTATCTCACAAAGCTGGGATTTGATATAAAACTTTTTGGGAAAAATGATATCGTCATCGAAGGAGTTCCCGGTGATGTACGCCCCGGACACGAGCACGATATCCTGATAGAAGTTATCGAGCGATTTAAAGAAAACGAGCACAGCAAAAAACTTGATGTAAAAGAAAATATCGCAGCCTCCTTTGCATGTAAAGCGGCAATTAGAGCAGGAGATAAACTCAGCCATGAAGAAATGAGTGTCCTGATCGATCAACTTTTTGCGACAAATATGCCGTATGTATGTCCTCACGGACGTCCTGTGGTTATAAAGATCCCGATTGAAGAGCTTGATAAACGTTTTGGTAGAACATCATAGTAATATCATCAGCAGGGTGCTGTCATGAATGCTCCAATTCGAAATTTCATCGTATCATTTCGTCCGCAGCAATGGATTAAAAATCTTATTCTTTTTGCGCCGCTGATATTTTCTGAAAAACTTTTTGATATCAGAGCGTTCGGAATTGTCAGCATGGGATTCGTTCTTTTTTCTCTGGCGGCCAGTGGAATATATACGATGAACGATCTGGCTGACACTGAGCGTGATAAGCAGCATCCGGTCAAATCACAAAGGCCGATTGTCTCGGGCGTAATCCCCCCGGGTCTTGCCGCGGTGGTCGCTTTTTTGTTAATGGTGTTGAGTGTAACGGTCGGGTTCCTGGTGAATTCGAATTTTGGAGTATTTATCCTCGTATATGTCCTCTTGAATATCGCCTACTCCTATGGTCTAAAAAACATTGTGATTCTCGATGTCATGACAGTGGCAATCGGTTTTGTCCTGCGTGTACTCGCGGGGGCGGTAATAGTATATGTCCCGGCATCGGAATGGCTTATCATCTGTACGCTTCTTCTTTCTTTATTCCTTGGTTTCAGCAAACGCCGGCATGAACTTAATCTGCTCGATGTAAGAGCTGCCGATCATCGGAACGTCCTTGGTCAGTATAGTGCGGGATTTCTCGATCAAATGATAGCTATTGTCACCGCTGCCACTGTGATGTCATATGCGCTGTATACTATTTCTAACGAGACTGTTCAAAAATTCGGGACAACCCATCTTTACTATACGATTCCCTTTGTATTATATGGCATTTTTCGATACCTTTATCTTATTCATAAGAGAGATGAAGGGGGAAATCCCACACACACAATTATCACCGATGTACCCCTTATAGTCAATGTAGCGATTTGGATCGTCGTTTCAGTCATGATTATTTATTTTCATGTATTATAGGTCACGGAGAGCCAGCCGGTGAAGTCCGTTGTTGCTGTTATTAAAACATCTCCCGCCACAGTTCTCAGAGATATTACTCGCCTCTGCGAACTTGCGGGAATGAAGCAGGCATTGGACGTCGGTGCCCCGACGATTTTAAAGGACAATATCTCCTGGCATTTTCCGTTCCCGGCAGCGAATACAACCCCATGGCAGCTTGAAGGCACTATTCACGCTCTTCAACAATCGGGATATAAGCATCTTACATGTGTTCAGAATAAAACCGTTGTGACCGATGCGTTCAAAGGCGAGGACCTGAACAAATATCTCCCCATATTGAGAAAAAATGACATTCCAATTTTATATAATTTTAAAAAGCAGGACATGCATTGGATACTCCACACTCCGAAAGTCCGGATGCATATCCTTCCCAAAATATACCCTGAGGGGATATTCATTCCAGATTTTTTTTACGGGAAGAATATTGTCCATCTTCCGACGGTTAAATGTCATATCTATACGACGACGACAGGAGCTATGAAAAACGCTTTTGGCGGACTTCTTTCCACCAAGCGGCATTATACCCATTCGTGGATTCATCGTACACTTGTCGATTTACTGGCGATTCAAAAGGAGATTCACGCGGGAATTTTTGCAGTGATGGATGGGACAACGGTGGGGAATGGTCCGGGACCGAGAACGATGATCCCGGTTGTCAAGGATTACCTCCTTGCATCATCAGATCAGGTGGCAATCGATGCAGTTTCGGCTAAAATGATGGGATTTGACCCGCTATCGATCGAGTATATCAAGATTGCCCATGATGACGGCCTCGGTGTCGGCGATCCTCGCGATATCGAAATCGTTGGTACCGATATCTCGAATGAATCTTGGGGTTTTAGTGTTGGCAATAATCTGGTGCGCGTTGCTGCCAGTCTGCTGTGGTTCGGACCGCTCAAAGGAATTCAAAAAGTCTTTTTCCATACGCCGTTAGTCAATTTCTTTGTGCTCGCATCGGAACTCTACCACGATTACTATCGCTGGCCGTTCAAAGAGCGAAGAATCTTCGAAGAGTGGAAAACGACGACTAAATGGGGTGAACTTTTTCATCGGTATGAGACGGGTGAAATATGGAGGTAGCCCCGGAGAAGAAATCCCGTCGGATAGCAGAGACTGTTCTTCTCGGCATGACCATCATCTGGGGAGGCACATTTGTCATTGTCAAGACCGGACTCGCCGATGGATCGCCCCTGGCGTTCGTGGCCATTCGTTTTTGGATTGCGACGGTGGTTTTTTTATTTTTTTTCCGAAAAAAAATAATTCAAATTTCCTTTCCCACAATAATACGGGGATGCATACTCGGTTTCTTGCTCTTCGCCGGATTTACAGGGCAAACGATCGGACTTAGTTTGACAACCGCTTCAAAATCGGGTTTTATTACCGGCACACTGGTAATTTTTACGCCTCTTGCCCAGTTGATCATTGAACGAAGGCTGCCAAGCATTGGAAATATAATCGGCATTATTCTTGTTACCATAGGCCTATGGATATTTACGTCTCCTCAGGGATCGGAGCTTAATAAGGGTGATTGGTTGACATTATTTGCAGCAGTGATCTGGGGATTGTATATAGTCTATCTTGATGTATTTTCAAGAAATTGTAATGGTGCGCAATTAACATTCCTGCAATTGGTGGTAACAGCCATACTATCAACAATCGTCATGCCGTTTGTCGAAGTACCGTTTATCCGATTTACTGCAAACATTATCATTGCGCTAGCGTACACGGCTCTATTGGCAACGGTGATCACGACGTACACTCAAACGCGGTATCAAAAAGACACAACTCCGACAAGAGCGGCAATTATTTATTCGCTCGAACCGGTCATCGCGGCAGTGTTGGCATTTTACATTCTTGATGAGCATATTGGAACGTTGGGAGTACTTGGTGGCGGATTGATATTTATGGGACTTATTATTTCTGAATTGTCAGATGCCTTTCGTGTTATTCTTTTTCGAGCCTTGAACCGGACAAGCGGGGAAACAGGACATTAAATTAAAGGAATCATCATGCCAAGTCGAGAAAATGTTCGTGCTGTCCGTACTCAATTAAAACGCCTGAAATCGCTTGTAGAAGCGAGCAGGATTCTTAACTCAACCCTCAACCTTGATGAACTTCTCGCATTGATCCTTGAGGTAGCGACACGGAACCTCGGGGCGACCCGCGGGACGATATATCTCGTCGATCAAGAAAAGAAGGAATTATGGTCGAAAGTTCTCCACGGTGACCGGCAGGTTGAGATTCGACTTCCATTCGGGCAGGGATTCGCAGGACATGTGGCCGCGACAGGTAAGATCGTCAATATCATCGATGCCTATAGCGATGAAAGATTTTTTGCCGGTGTCGATCAGAAATCGGGATTCCGGACGAAAACAATGCTCTGCATGCCAATGCGGAATAAGGACTCTGAGATTATCGGGGTATTTCAAATTATCAATAAGCGAAGAGGGATATTTTCAAAAGAAGATGAGTTGTTTCTTATAGCACTTTCGATACATGCATCGCTTGCCATCGAGAATGCTCGATTGCTGCAGTCTGTAATCGAAAAAGAACGCATGCAAAAAGAACTCCAGATTGCTCGGACAATCCAGCGAAAGCTTCTTCCCGAACAGATTCCGGCACTCACCGGAATTGACGTAAGTGCAATCAATCTTCCAAGCAAAGAAGTAGGCGGCGATCTCTACGATATTATCCAGCTTGATGACAGCCGGATTGCCTTTGTGATTGCAGATGTCGCGGGTAAAAGTGTTCCGGCAGCTCTGCTTGTCTCCACGCTTCATGCATCACTTCGTGCATCAATCAGTTCGATCGATTCTCTTCCACAACTCTGTCAACGACTAAATGGCATAATATTCAAAGATTCGTTGGCCGAGTGCTATATTACATGCTTTATATGCATTGTTGATATGAAAGAACGACAGTTGATATCGGTCAATGCAGGACATAATGCCTGTTTTCTTCTACGAGGTTCCAATATCATCCGTCTCGAGGAAGGCGGGCTTCCATTCGGTATGTTCGAAAATGCCAGCTATGTTCAACAATATACTCCTATCCAGACCAACGATCTGTTAATCCTTTACACCGATGGTGTCGTCGAGGCAATGAACAAGAACCGGCAGTTATACAGCGAAGAACGGTTTCTCGGACAGCTTATGGACAATCTGAGTCGTTCACCAAAAGAAATCGAGACTGCGGTGTATGATGATGTACGTCGATTCGTCGGGAGTATGGAACCATCGGATGATTTCACACTCATGATAATCCGATTTACACTATAAAACAGACGCCGATATAATGTTCATAACGGGTTCCATCACCGTTTCTTCAATGGATCTTTCTTTCCGGAACAGCTCGACGGAATGTATAGAATTCTAAATGTGGTACGGAGCCACAGGACTTGAATTTCCGGCAGCGCTTGGTTATCTTCAATTCGTACTATCAATACATTTACCGCGAAGCGGTGCCATTTCATTGTACGAATTAATAGATGATTCCGATCCCATCTCCGGAAAAACCAGTCCAATACGTTCGTGGAATTGGAGCGAAACGTGCCGCGGCTCTTGAACAGCATGGAATCATCACAGTAAAAGACCTTCTGTATTATTTTCCCCGTGCCTACCTTGATCGATCGACAATTATACCTATTAGAAACCTGCATCGATATTTATTTGCAGACCGTGACGTGACAATTGTAGGAACTGTCGGGAAAGTCGAACTTATCCGCGGTCGAAGGGGAAATGCGCGTTTGCGTGTTGCTGTGTATGACGAGTCGGGTGTTGTGGAGTGCATCTATTTTGGCCGGCCGCAATTATTCCAGAAAATGTTTCATGAAGGTGAATTACTGGCTCTTTCAGGACGACCTCAGTTCTTCGGTCGTACAATACAATTAACGCATCCGGAATTCGACCGGCTCTCACGCTCTGATGATGACGAAGACATCGACTGGGGAAAAGCTCTGCACACCGGAAGTATTATCCCCCAGTACCGTTCGACTGAACAGCTTAAAAGTGTTAAACTTGACAGCCGTGGATTCCGGAGAATCCTCAAACATCTTATTGAAGAAGAATGCGCAAAACAGCAGGAGATTCTCTCACCAGACATCCTTCAGCGGTGTTCTCTCTATTCTCTCGGACGTGCACTCTCGTCGATTCATTTTCCAGCATCGATGAATGATTTGGAACAGGCACGCCGTAGGTTGAAATTCGATGAGCTGTTTTTTCTTCAAATACTTTTTGCATTCCGTAAGAGAGAAGTAAAATCGCTTTCACGTGGAATATCCTTCAACACACGTAGTACTCATGCGCGTCAGCTTGTCGATTCATTGCCATTCGAATTAACAAAGGCACAGCGTCATGTGATTCGTGAGATCGCACACGACATGGAATCAGATAAACCGATGAATCGACTTCTCCAGGGCGATGTCGGAAGCGGAAAGACCATAGTCGGGCTGATTGCCATACTGATTGCGATCGATAATGGATATCAGGCAGCTTTTATGGCACCGACAGAGATACTAGCCTCTCAGCACTATGTGACACTCACGAGTATTCTCGACGATATGGGTATCGCCATCAGATTATTGCTCGGAGGTCAAAAAGCAAAAGTCAGAGAGGAGATACTTGAGGACGTACATGAAGGACATGCACAAATTGTTATTGGAACACATGCGCTCATTCAAGAACATGTGCAGTTTGCCAACCTCGGATTGATCATCATTGATGAGCAACATCGATTTGGCGTTGTTCAACGCGTGACACTACGTGAGAAAGGGAGAAATCCTGATGTCCTTGTAATGACGGCGACTCCAATTCCCCGGACGCTTTCGATGACTTTGTATGGTGATCTTGATGTTTCAATTATCGACGAACTGCCGCATTCACGAAAGCCGATTACGACACTTCTGCGGGGCGAACATGAACGTCCGAAGGTGTATGAATTTGTACGATCGGAGGTGGCCAAAGGACATCAGGCCTACATTGTCTATCCGTTGATTGAAGAATCGGAAAAAAGCGATTTAGAAGCAGCGAAGAAGAATTATAAACACTTCAGGGATGAAGTTTTTTCTGAATATTCGGTAGGTCTCATTCACGGAAAGATGTCGAGTGAAGAACGTACAATTGTTATGCATGATTTCAGGGCCGGTAAGATAGCAATCCTTGTCGCTACAACGGTCATTGAAGTAGGAATAGACGTTCCCAATGCTACGATCATGGTCATCGAGAATGCTGAACGGTTCGGTCTTGCACAGCTTCACCAGCTCCGGGGAAGGGTAGGAAGGGGGACAGAGCAATCGATTTGTATTCTGATCGGAAAGACTGTTGATGGTGGTTCCGAAAGAAGAAAAGGAGGACCGGTTACGGCTAAGGAGGAGGACGGGACGAAGGCTCTCCGGCGCCTGACAGTCATGGAAGAGACTGCAAATGGATTTACAATTGCGGAGGTTGACCTTGAATTACGCGGTCCCGGCGAATATTTCGGGACAAAACAGAGCGGCTTACCCGAGTTCCATATAGCAAATATCCTTACTGATCATGAGATTCTATTGCTCGCGCGGCATGAAGCGTTCCGTCTGGTCGAGGCAGATCCTCACCTGCGCCTTCCCGGCCATGCATCCATCAGAAAGTATTTCCTCGAGCGATTCAGAGAGCAGCTCTCCTTCGTACGCGTCGGATAGGGTGATGTAATCGTTCATCACATGACGTGCCAAAAATTGTCTGGGAAAAAATTTCTTTGAACAAAATACAGTTTCTGCTTGACAAACAGCGTGAAATGATTATATTTACACACAGAGCAATGATAATTGACAGTTGAATGAACATAGAACGGATGAGATACCAGGGAACAACATCACAGCGCACTGTATGCATGTCGCTCTGACGTACAATCAGAAAAAAGAATCGCGCCCCAACAACGTTGATGATCTTGTAGAACCTCCGAGTACATCGGGCTTTGTTTACCACCCGGTAGTAAACGATGGACAACCTCTCACCCCTCACGACGATGCCTACGCAGAATGGGATAGCATCGAGACAATCACCGCCGTCAGAAAAGCAATTGAAGAATATCACACAGTCACCATGATTGAGGCAGATGAAGATGCCTACCGAAAATTAATTTTGACACGGCCGGATATTGTCTTCAATATAGCTGAGGGACTACATGGTGTATCGCGTGAGGCTCAGATTCCGGCGATCCTTGAATATCTTCACATTCCATATACAGGTTCTGATCCGCTGACACTTGCCACCACACTGGACAAAGCACGTACAAAAGAGATACTAACATATCATGGAATTCCAACGGCGAAGTTTGCGGTTGTTAAAAATATAAATGGTGTGATTCCAAAAGGGATTAAATTCCCGTGTATCGTTAAACCAGTTCATGAAGGATCAAGCAAGGGAATTCTTGATTCATCGGTCGTAAAAACACAGAAGGCACTATCTTCACAGGTCGAGCGTGTTGTACAGACATATCATCAGCCTGCTTTGATTGAGGAATTTCTTACCGGGCGGGAATTTACCGTTGCGGTTCTCGGAAACGAACCCGATATAAAAATTCTTCCCATTGTGGAAATAAAATTTGATGCACTGCCGGAAGGAGTGAATCGGATTTATTCTTATGAAGCGAAATGGATATGGGATCAAATCGGACATCCAATCGATGTTCACGAATGTCCGGCGAAGATTCCTGCAAAACTCGAAAAAGAAATACACGAGGTGTGCCGAAAGTCATATTCCATTTTACAATGCAGAGATTGGTGTCGGATCGATCTCCGTCTTGACGAAAAAGGGATTCCACATGTCATGGAACTGAACCCACTGCCGGGCATTCTGCCAGATCCGGAAGAACATTCATGTTTTCCGCAGGCGGCGCGGGCTGCCGGAATGTCATACAACGAGTTGATTCAGAAGGTGTTAGAAATTGCTATAAAACGTTATAAAATTACTATTAAATAAAATTACGAAATTACGTAAGTATCTTTATGCAAAAAAGAGTACGTGTCGTTATTGTCTTCAATGAACCGACAATCAAAACGACCGACGGAATAAAATATGTAACGGAATCCGGTCTTCTAAAAGAAAACATGACGCGGGAGAACGTCGTGACATTAAGCAGCGAAGGGACGATCGATCTTTCAGAAGTCGGAGTGCTCGACGAGCTGCTTGTGGTCCAGTCGGCTATTCAATCCCAGGGACACAGTGCATTGCTCTTTAATATGAACGGGGATACACAACGCCTGATCCATTTCCTTGATGAAGAACGTCCCGATCTTGTCTTTAATCTCTGTGAATCGGTAGGAAAATATTCCATTCATGAGATGCACGTTGCAGCCATTTATGAATTGATGGGGATTCCCTATACAGGAGCGGGACCATTAACCCTCGGATCTTGTCTCAATAAAGCGAGAACGAAAGAAATTCTTTCATATCATGGAATTCCAACACCCCGGTTCCGGATATTTTCTTCACTCCCTGATAACCAATCTATAAATGGAGACATTCGCTTCCCGGTGATTGTCAAACCGGCACATGAAGATGCAAGTACCGGAATTGATAACGACTCAATCGTCATGAGCGTTGAATCACTGATAAAACGTGTTCGGATGATTTTCCAGAAATATGAACAATCGGCAATTGTTGAAGAATATATCGAAGGAAGAGAATTGAATGTGGCAATTATCGGCAATGCACCGCCGCAGGTATTACCGATCTCGGAAATTGACTTCAGCGGTCTGCCGCAGGGATATCCACATATCGTGACGTACAGTGCGAAATGGCATGAAGGAACCGTGGAATACATTGGAACAAAAGGTGTCTGTCCGGCGGTTCTTCCTGTCTCAATTGAAAATAAAATCAAAGACATTGCATTAAGGGGATACACGATTCTCGGGTGTCGTGATTATGCTCGTGTCGATATCAGGATGACGGCGGACTGGAATCTGTATGTGCTTGAAGTTAATCCGAATCCCGATCTTTCGCCCGATGCCGGATTTGCACGCTCCATTCGCGGTGCAGGGATGTGCTATGAAGAAGGAATCGGAAGGATTATCACATATGCCTTGGAGAGAACTTCTTCATTATGAGTATTCGTCAATTTGGAAAGGCTGATCGAGAAAAAGTGATCGCCTTGGTTCATCGGACAAATGTTTTCTCGGAGGAAGAAATAGAAGTTGCCGGAGAACTCCTTGATATTGTTATCAATGAACCAAATCAGTCAGATTATATTGTCTATGTGAGTTGTGAAGAATCGGTCATTACAGGATATTTCTGTATCGGTCAGACACCGTTGACGGATGGAACTTACGATCTTTACTGGATTGCTGTGGATCCCGATTATCAGGGTAAAGGGATCGGAAAATGCCTACTCGAGTACGCCGAAGGACTCGTAAAGGCAGGCGGGGGGCGGCTCATTGTTGCCGAAACATCGTCCATGGAAAAGTATCGATCGACACGTCTGTTCTATCAACGCAGCGGATATGCGGAAGTGACACGAATTAAGGATTACTACCGCGAAGGCGACGATCTTGTGATTTACGGTAAATATCTATAACAATATAGGAGTGCAATCACTTTATGGAACTCTGGCAAGAAATGTTACGGCAGAGTGTCGATAGCGCGAAGGACCTTATCGAACGCTTCAATTTTGATAAAGACCTCGCCGAACGGCTTAATAAATTGTTCCATATACGCATCAATCCATATTACCTGAGCCTGATTCGCTATCCGGGCGATCCCATCTGGCTGCAATGCATTCCTGATGTCGAAGAGCTTAAAGATGATGACCTTCCCGAAGATCCGTTGAACGAGGATGCCCACAGCCCCGTACCAAGCATCACTCACCGCTATCCGGACCGGGTTCTTTTCCTGGTCACTAGCCAGTGCTCGATGTACTGCCGATTCTGCACACGTAAGCGAAAGGTGGGTGATTCAAGCAAAATCAACATGAAATATATTCAGGGAGGAATAAATTATATTGCGGCACATCCGGAGGTCCGCGATGTGGTCCTCTCCGGCGGCGATCCCCTGATGCTGACAGATTTCATGCTCGAAAAAATTCTTAAGGCATTACGTAATATCCCCCACATTGAAATCGTCCGCCTTGGAACAAAAATGCCGTGTGTTCTGCCGCAGCGGATTACTCCAAAACTGGTAAAGATGCTCAGGAAGTACCATCCGCTCTACATCAATACGCATTTCAATCATCCTTGGGAGTGTACCCTTGAGGCCAGAAGAGCCTGTGAACTCATCGCCGATGCCGGTATACCGATCGGGAATCAGACTGTCCTCATGAAAGGGGTTAACGATAATGCCGATGTGATGCTTGAATTGATGCGGAAACTTCTCGCGATGCGCGTTCGTCCGTATTATCTCTATCAGGCCGATATTACAAAAGGTGCAAATCATTTTCGAACACCGGTCAGCGTAGGACTTGATATTATGGACAAGCTTCGGGGATACACATCCGGACTTGCCGTTCCCTACTATGTCATCGATGCTCCAGGTGGCGGAGGCAAAATCCCGTTACTACCACACTATATTCTTGGACGGAACGGCAATCAGATCATCATGCGGAACTTCAAATATGAAATCTTCACGTATCCCGATGTTGAAGAAAACGAGGAAATCATCGTCGAGAAAAAATATATGCGCAAACAACGGAAATCGAAAAAGAGTTATGTGCCGGACAAGGTGCAGGAGTTCGTCGAATAGATTTTTGATGAGGAGTACCTCGTAAAAGTAAAAGCTCCGTGCAGTGTGCGGAGCTTTTTCTTTACTACGATCCTCTGTCTACTCCTAGGGTGCGACCGGAGGCTGTGTATTATTCGAAACACTGACCGCAGCTGTTGCTGCCAGAGGCACTGCAGAAAATTTTTGCGTCGCTGCATAAAAGGCGCTCAACTTGCGTGGTGCATGAGCTATCGTTGTGAATTTCTTCAGGAAGGGGGTGGCTTTCCGGCTTTTTTCCAGCTTTGCCGATTTGAATTCGAGCTCGAACGCCTTAAGCCATGAATCAATTCTTTTTATGGAAAATTTTTCTTCCCAGTGGGTACGGCGCTTGCCAATCTCCGGTCCTTTCTGTAAAAATCGTTCATATGCCTTTTTGCCAAGCGGTTCTCGCATACGAATAAGTTCAATATAAGGATATACAAGGTGCGAAGGGAAAAGTTCCTTCACCACTCTCAATTTGTTAAGAACCAATGCCTCGCGTCTCTCGGGATGCGGACCGGATGGATCAAAAAGATGTCCCACCTTCACATTTTCCATTACTCCGCATTGATATTCCCGCGGTTTTGCAATATATGCTTTGAGACACAGATACACTTCGTCTGAACCCCATTCTTCAAGACCTGAAAAACCTTCCAGGTATCGATATACGCCGGCCGTCACGGCATAACAGGCTCCGTGTATCAACGGGATATGGAAGGCAAGTGGATCTCTGGGGAGCTTCTTGAAAAACGCCGGAAGCTGCTTGGGATCAGTCCCGATCCAACGGGGTTCCATAATCGCCTTTTCCCCCAGGATCTCGAGTTCGGCACCATATGCTACGCGTGCGTCGGTACCGGTATAGCCGTACCATGTCTCAGGATCAAGTGCGTAGCACTTTCCGCAAAGAATTCGTTTCGGATTGATTGCCATATGCAACGCAATCTTATCGAGGAAGTTTCCCGGGGCAATATCCTGATGTAGATTCGGATTCATATGGGCATCCAGAAATACCAGGATATCGTCATCGGCAATATCGATAGGGCAATGTTGAACGCCAAAATCACGACTGCCGGCGCAGCCGACGTTCCCGCCCGTATGGAGCACCTGGATGGGGGGGAGTTTTTCGCTTAACCCTCCAAGATTTACAGTGGGGACTGGATTGTCATCGACAACGACGACGAGATGGTCGATACGGGGAACCGGATAATAGATATGCTCGAGTGTTTTTATCAAATATTTACCTGAATCGTCCGGTCCCCTGCATGGAATAATCACGACCGCTTTCATACGCGCTCCTTTCGTTTTGACATACGATGGCTGTGTATTGTTAGGAAAGTCAGAATCAGCAATGTGAGTAGAATACAGCCGAGAGTACCCCATCCCGGATAAGCGATCGGAACAAGCTTCAGCGGCGTATTGTCTCCCATAAGGATGAAACCCGCCCAGTAGAGAGGATCACCGTATCCATCCTGTATAAGCTGAAGTTTTGCCTCCCGGAGAGCGTCGGCTTTTGTCTTCCCGGAAAGCAGACCGGTATAGAAATATTTCATTAGTATTGATGTTGATTGATCATCTACGCTCCAGAGGCTGACAACAAGACTTGAAGAGCCGGCCGTCATAAACGCCTGAGTGATCCCGTTCAACCCTTCGCCCCTTTGGAGTAATCCCAGGGCAGTGTTACAGGCACTCAGTACGGTAAGATCGGCGTTAAGACGCATCTGATACAGCTCAAATGTTTGAAAATATGATGCTTGCTGCTCTGATACCATAGGTGCGAACATTAGTCGGGAGAATAATGGCTGCCGGTCATCGATAAAATAATGTGTCGCAATATGAAGAATTTGATATCTTGAAGCTTCGATCTTGAATCGGTCGACCGTTGCTTCACTTCCCGTAAGCTGCTTTGATCCTTCTATGAGTGACCCGATAGCGTGGACTTCATCTCCTGTATACGGCAGACTCGGAATGACCGAATCGGGAAATTCCTGTTGAAAACGGCGTGTCAATTTTGCGCCTTTGTTTTCTCTGGATGATGACAACACTACCCCGAAATCAGGATTTCCGATGGCGAGAAGACGCTCTTCCGCATGTGTGCGGTGTGAAAAATCCCAGCCGATTGCACTCGCTGATGGCAGATAATGAATCGTATACCGATGCAATAGAAACTCAACGTGTTCGAAATCAAATTGAGAAGAGGTACCCGGCAGCGAAAGCGGTAATGCTTCAAAAGGGACATAATGAAGGATATCGTCAGGAATGATGACGAGATTCTTCTTTCCCTTAAGATATGAAGCTAATGGAGATACTATCATTGCCGACAATCTTGCTGCCTCGTATAGATTATATGAAGAACGAATTCGAGGAGTGGAATTTTCTCTACCGTTTGTTTTTGATGACAACCGGGGGGAAACCGATTCTACAAGATGAATAAGAGTATCGCGGTCGATAGACAGGCGAATATACGATGTACCAGTATTGGTAATTACAAACGCCCCGTATCCGTTAGTCGACC
Organism: Bacteroidota bacterium; assembly: GCA_050011775.1. Classification (GTDB taxonomy): domain Bacteria; phylum Bacteroidota; class Ignavibacteria; order UBA10030; family CAVZMI01; genus CAVZMI01. The sequence goes on from JBEKIL010000013.1 coordinate 47,813, forward strand.
GGATATACGAAATCAATGCGTCGGATTCTCCAATTCGCCTATGGATATCTTCTGGAGTTAGAAGAAGAAACTGTGGCGATGCTGTTTCTCCACTTAGACGTGTCATTTCTTCATTGATTCGCTGACGGGATATCTCAACGAGATCGACACTGTCCTGGAGTTTTCGAATAATTCCTTCATCGGATAAATCACGGATTGCATTGAATAAACGCGAATTAAGATCCTGGAGTTGCTGGTCTACAGAGAACAGCGCTACACGAAGACTATCGGGAATATTGGTTGAAAACTTCATTGTTCCGGTAGAAATCCGATCCTGCAGCGTACGAGCACGTGCTCGTTCAGAAATCTGAAACGCCTCTTCCGTTTTTCCCTGGAGAGCAAGAAGATGAGCACTATTGGTATAGAGGTTAATGTGTCGGGATAGTATCTGCGCGGCCTGAAATTCATTATGGACTTTTGTACGAAGTCGTTCGATCGTTCTTATGCCTGCTGCATAATTTGATAAAGCGCTGTCTATATTCCCGATGGTGGTAAAAGTATTTCCCTGCTCTTCATATGCGGTCACGAGTCCATCATAGTTGATATCCCAATCTTCCTTTGCATAGTACCATAGTAATTTCTGGTATGTAGATATTGCCTGATGCAAACGGCCATATTTTACATGAAAGCGGGCGAGTGCCAGATAGTATGGGGCCTTGCTGTCGGTAAATTGTTCGAGGAAACGGCCGGATTTCTGAAATGCCCGGTCAGCTTCTTTTTCCTTTCCGAGAGCGCTGTAGACATTTGCCAATCCCAGTGTCAACATTCCGGCTCTGTAATCCTGAGATAGACGGTGCTGCAGGACCTGCAGTCCTGATTGAAATGCCTTCAATGCAGCTTCCTTCTGGTTGTCGGCGAGGAGGATTTCACCACGGGTCTGCATGATGATCGGATATCCGTATGCGTAGTTATTGCTATCAAGAACATCTATTGCCCGCTCGGTAAAATCGAGCGCATGCGGATAATCCTGAAGCTCTTGATAGATTGTCGAAACCTTCCGATAGTATTCATATGCATCAATATTTCGTATTTGCGATTGGAGGTCCCCTACCTTTTTATAGTATGCTATTGCTTCTCTGTAATTTCCCAGGAGATACAAAGCAAAGGCTGCCTCCCGGAGATTAAGAGCTTCATAATCCAATCGGTTTACCTCGTGCGAAAGCAAAGCTGCCCGTATCTGCCGTTCCGCAGCCTGATGATAGTTACCGACAGCCGCATCGAATTTACCCATAGACCCGAGAAATATCGACATTTGCTCCTTGTTACCAAAACGCCGGGAAATTTCATATGACTTAGCGTATTCCTGTCCATAACGAATATCCATGCGAAGCTGACATATTAAACCGAGTAGATGATGTGCCAAAGCATAAAGTTGGTCGTCTGTTTTTTTGATTTTTGGAATTACTTCCTCGAGTAGTGCATGGATGTCGCTGTAATTACGAGGATAAACCCGATAATTATAAGACACTGAATATGCCTTTGCCCGACAATAGTAATATTTCACATAAGCTGATGAATCAAAACGAAGAGCCCGTTCTGCATAGGAAAAACCGAAATCTTTTTTGATATCCCTATAATAAAGTTCAGATAAACCGATCAAAGGAGCCGAATACGATCCGTGGCTATGTGAAAGGGAGTCGAAGGTTCGAACAATTTCATCTAATGAAATAGTTTTATCGAATTGGTAACACTCTGCAAGCGCAAGGTAAGGGAAAAGGCACTGCGGAGCCTGATGGATACTTACATTAAAAAATGCTATGGCATCGCGGTACCGCATTCGGTATTTTGCGACCAGACCCCGTCCAAAAAGTGCATTTGCCGGGTTGAGATTTATTGTGCGGATGAAGAAACTATCCGCCTTATCGGTCTGATGTGTATAGAAAGCAAATGCGGCAATACGGCTATATGCTTGGGTAAACCATGGAGCTTCGTTGACAAATGTATATAGATTTGAGAGAGCGCCGTCGTAATCCCCGTTTCCAGCCTTTTCAAGAATGGAGACATATCGGCGAGCCAGCGATTCCTGGAGCTGTTGGGAATACAGGGGAGCGCTAAGCAGGGAAAATGCGACGAGAACGAAACGCATCATTCTCAGTGAATGACGACACTGATACAGTACCACAGAAAACACCCGGGTTAAGGATATTCTATCGTGACAGAGAACTTAGGATAATTCGAGCTGGCATCCGAAATGGATTATTTCGTTCGTTAACCTGCAGAAAATACGATTCGGCTTTCTTGACATCACCAAGCATTAAAGAAGCCTTTCCGAGTGCAAAACGGCATCCATCCTGAAAATCGCGCCGGTGATCATCGTTCCAGCTTATCCGGATCGCGTTTTGAAGATAGCGCATACCGTCGAGAACGGTCGTATGATCATAGTGCGGAAAGAGATTTAATGGTGCCCGCTCGGCAGAATGAAGTAATGCAATTCCGAGTAAATAATCGACTGTGGCTTCAGTCACCGAATCTAATCGTGTGCGGCCAATAGCCTGAAGCCGGTCAATGGCTTCCTCATACCGGCCTGACTGTAACGCACCTATCGCTTCGACCGGGAGATTTTGTTCTCCCCGGAGAGCGAGAGACTCCTGATCTAATTTTGCGAGGGACACCATTGCCGGCGTAGTAATCGAACTTATCACCGCGGCTGCTCCATATAGACATGCTACAAGCACGATTGTTTCGACTGCGATGCGGATCGAAGGAACAGGAAGGATCTGTCGTACCCTTATCTGAAAAAGACCGATTGGTCCTTTCCTTGGCGCCGAAGTTAATATACGCGGAATTTCTGTTGCGCCGATCGATTCAACCATCCGGTGATAATCGTTTTTTAACTTCTCGAAAACCTTTTGCCAGTAGGGATTGGTTGAAAGAATGTGTTGGGCTTTTTTCCGCTCTTCATCCAGACAGAGTCGGGACCGACCGCTCTCGTCACTGCAATACCGCATGAGCAGATCCAGGATTTTCTCGTCGTCTGTTTGATGACAGAGGTCGTGCCTAAGAGCGTAGAGCCTTTGTTTATCTGTAGCTGTTTTTTTCATCCTATCAGACATTGATATTCCTTATTCGTATCCATCGACCACTCCTATATACTTGTCAGGAGAATATTCATCAAGGTTACAAGTTTGCGGGTTCGTCTCTGCAGTAATTGTACCCCGCGGAACATCCTAATTTTCACATTTTGATACGAAATACCGAGAATTTCTGCAATCTCACTATACGATTTTCCTTCTATGTAATGGAGCGTCAGTGTATCCCGGTACCGGCCGGGAATTTTTTTCAATTGTTCCAGGATGACCTTATAGCAATAGTTCTGGTGTTCATCATCATACACGGCTGAATCCTCGCGTACTGCTCCGGTTTCTTCCGTAAGTTGCGTGAAACGCGATCGATTTGCGTATTTTAGCATGTAATAGTTTTTTGTGAGGAAGAACGCTTTCCGCGCAACAAATGCCGCTACGCTTTCTTTACTTTGAATTTTTTGGTGGTTACGAAGGAACCAGATTAAAGTCTCTTGAATAATATCGTCAATTGTGCCCGAGTCGTTAATACGCCATGAAAGGCCTTTCTGTAATTCCTGCCGGAGTAGTTCACAAATCTCGTTCGTGGCAGCTCGATCACCCCTTTGAACACGCGACAGAAGGCCGGTATATTTATCCTCAGGAAGATACATCACATTGGTGAGTACATGAATACGGTAAGAATTTCTTTGTTTTCATCGTAATATAAAATTAATTCGTGAAATATCAAAAAAATATTGTATCTTCCGGAGTTGACGACTTGACAAATTAAAGGGAAAGTATGGGGAAAAGTTTCACAAATCCCCGAATTCTGGCATTAATGCAGGTACAAATGTCATACCGGCGGAAACATAAGCATAATATATACATTCCACCATCCAACAAACCTATCAGACGGAGCTACTAAAATGAATACACCTCAACAACAGTACGGCATGGGATGGCTTCCGGACTATCCCGATTTTCGCGATTTTTCGTCTACTCATGAGACAATTGCACCGTTGCTGAAAACGATGAAAGCTAATCGTCCGGGGAAAAAGTCTATTAAGTCATCGGTGGATTTACGTCAGTGGTGCTCGCCAATCGAGGATCAAGGAGAACTGGGATCGTGCACCGCAAATGCAGGTACGGGAATAGTGGAATACTTTGAGCGCCGTGCATTCGGAAAGCATATCGATGCTTCACGGCTATTTCTCTATAAGGTTACTCGAAACCTTGCCCATCTTAAAGGAGATTCAGGTGCGTACCTTAGATCAACTATGGGAGCCCTAGTTCTCTTTGGAATTCCACCGGAAGAGTACTGGCCTTATGTCGTATCTGACTATGAGAAAGAACCTCCGGCATTCTGCTATGCCTTCGCACAAAATTATCAGGCAATAAAATATTATCGTCTTGATCCTCCAAACACAACCGTCGATGTTCTTCTGACCGATATCAAGACAAATCTTGCATCGGGTCTTCCGTTAATTTTCGGATTTACTGTTTACAATTCAATCTCGCACGCTTCATCCAACGGCAGGATTCCATTTCCCTCGGCGGGAGAAAAAGTGGCGGGCGGACATGCAGTCGTGGCCGTGGGATATAATGATGAAATGAAAATCCGAAACGAATCTCCCGGAGGACAGGAGACAGTCGGAGCTCTCTTGATTCGAAATTCGTGGGGAACCGAATGGGGAGAGAATGGGTACGGCTGGCTGCCCTATGAATATGTCTTGAAAGGATTAGCAATCGATTGGTGGTCGTTGATTAAAATGGAATGGATTGAGACTGACGGATTTAAAATATGATACAGCATCTTGTTTATTTATCGATCAGAAAAAATAACGACAGATGAATATTCAAGAAATTCATCTTTTACTCCCACAATGGATCGAAGAGCTTATTGCTGATCGCGAACTTCGGTATCAATCCAATGAAGAACGAATGCACTTTGTTATCCGGTTGTCCCGGATAAACATCGAGAGGGGGACAGGTGGTCCATTTGGCGCGGCTGTGTTCAACACAACTGCAGGCACACTCCTTGCTGCAGGCGTTAATATCGTTGTCCCTTCCGGTTGTTCCGTCGCTCATGGTGAAATGATGGCGATGATGCTGGCACAAAAAATTCTTCAGCATTATGATCTGGGAGGCGAAGGGCAGCCGCAATGTCAACTTGTGACTTCGACGGAACCGTGCGCGATGTGTCTTGGCGCCATTCCATGGTCGGGCGTCAGAAGCCTAGTATGCGGCGCACGCGACGAGGATGCCCGGGCGATTGGATTTGATGAAGGTCCAAAAATTCCGACATGGAAAGAGGAGTTGGAAAAGCGTGGAATCGTTGTGATCCGGGACGTCTGTCGTGAAGAAGCAAAAGCGGTGCTTCAGGATTATCGAACACACGGCGGGTTGATATACAATAGCAGGCAGGGAAAGCTATAGATTAGAAATAAGGATAGATCGTTTCCCTTGTATATAATCGAAATGATTCAGAACGCAAAGAAGTACCCAGAAGGAACACTTTGTGTGTTTAATAAAGATAATTTCAAAGTCAAAACAATGATGGCATTGCTGAGAATTAAAATCGAGAACTGATCCACCATTATGCGCTACTCCTATGGTTGCCCACCCACGATTTTATCAGAAGGTATTCGTTGTGTCGCCCCCCTTATTGATTCGAAATCTCATTGCTACTGCACGGTAATTGTACCCACCATCATTGGATGGTAGATGCAATGATAGGGAAATGTTCCCGGCGTATCGAAGGTAGTCGTTTTACTCGCCCCTGGAGCGATATCACCGGTACTCCACACGCCTGTATGACTGGTAGAAGTATGAGTAACACCGGAATTGTTGTACCAGGTGATCGTTGTGTGCTTCGCGATTGTCGGACTAGCAGGAGTAAAGACATTTCCAGCCATTGTAATTGTGATTGCAAGTGTGTCCATACTTGTGTTTGGGGTTTGAGTTGCACTAGGCCCCGTTGAATTGTTATTACATCCACCTGGAAGCACGATGAGAGCTGCACTTAACAGCAAAAGGGAAAAAAGAACAGAGTATCTTATCATACCTCATCTCCTTATGATTGAACTTGATTTATATATCTAATAACGTCTTTTCAGGAACCCAGGTTCCTTTGTTAGATTCTCCCCGATACACTTGTCATGAGAAACCACAGTTTGCAAATCAAGCGATATTTGGCTATTTTTTAATGGACATTACATATTATACTACATACGAAAAAACATTATCATGATAAATAATTCAAGAAGGTGAAAACTCCGTACGTTATCTATCATCCATTAGAAGAAATCCAGGCTGTCGACACACACGGTCAGGGCTGGAGAGGAGAAACGGTACAGGAGAGCATCGACCTTTGCCGGTATCGTCTCATTGAGCCGTTTTTTCGAAATTATCTCCCGGGGGATGGAAAAATATTGGAAGCAGGATGCGGTCTCGGAGGCTGGGTCTTTTTTCTACGCAATATCGGCTATGACGTTTTGGGAATCGAATTGTCTAAGGATGCGATCCGGATGGTCAGAGAGTATAATCCCGACGCCCCGGTATTTATGGATAATGTTCTTGGAATGAATTTTCCCGACAAGCATTTCGATGCGGTAATCTCTCTCGGACTTCTTGAACATTTTGAGGAAGGGCCCCAACCTGCATTTAGGGAAATCCGTAGAATTCTCAAAGACAATGGGACGTTCTTTGTAACTGTGCCGATCCAGAATATGAACAGAAGACTGGTGGCGAATCCACTGAAAGAATTCAAGCGCTGGCTCAGAAAACGGGGCGGTGTTAAGTATGCCTTTGAAGAGTATCGTTATACAGTTTCAGAGTTTTCTAACTTACTGAAGGACGCAGACTATGAAATACTGGTTTGCGTCCCGGACGAATATCAGCGTCCCAGGTGCATCGGATTATTTGTCGATTATCCCTTCCTGCGCCACAGAAAGAATAAATGGGAGTTGAACTGGATCGGTAATATGCTTAATGCAGTATTAAGCTCTCTCTCTCCCTGGTTAACAACCGGTGGAGCACTCTGGATATGTCGGAAGAAAGGATGATGTTAAAGAAACTGGTGATTCACTACGATAACTTCTGTCGCTTGTTGCATATGAGATTCTTGAAATACTCGCTTTAAACTCTCTTATATATGTAGATGAAGTCGATTTGCCTGAAGAGTTAGAAATCTTCATACTTTTATTCAAAATAAGAAGTAATAGGAAATGCCACAAACGATCTTCTTCATAGTAGCCGGTCTGTTTCTACTTATATTACTGGCGGTCTGGTCGCTTGCAGGGGGTAATCGGACTCTGCGCCGCTCGACCCGGGCACTGTTTCGCAAGCTTGGCTTCCGGCGATCGCTCAGACTCAAAGCCCTTCATGCATACGTCTATGGTCGCTGGACAAACCAGTATATTTATGTTCTCTTAAAATGGATCTTACCTCGTCTTAGTCCTCAGGGAAGGAAATGGTGGTCAGATCGGTATCACGGCAAGGTGATTACGCACGATCAGGCCAAAGCAATCATTACAATTGACAAAAAGATACCTCTTCGAGACCTTGAGCAAATAATCCCTTACCCGACTGCGCGGGATCTCGTGCTCAAGGGTCCACCCGAAGTCGTCGTATTCGAATGCGCTTGCCGTCATGCTCGTGAGAATCCATGTCAGCCGACGCAGGTATGCATGGTCATAGGTCAGCCGTTTGCAGATTTCATCCTGCAGCATAAACCCGGGACCAGCCGCCGCCTTACGCAGGCTGAAGCACTAGAACTTCTATGGGCCGAGCACGAACGCGGCCACCTTCATTCAGCCTGGTTCAAAGATGCCATGCTAAACCGGTTTTACGCCATCTGCAACTGCTGTAAATGCTGCTGTGGAGGCATTGAAGCCATGACAAAATATAATACACCTATGATGGCTTCCTCAGGTTTTGTGGCACGGGTAGAGAGGGACCTTTGTACTTACTGCGATATTTGTGTGAACGCTTGTCCGTTTAATGCACTGACAGACGGCGACGTACCCACTGTCCACTGGGAGAAGTGTATGGGATGCGGTGTCTGTGTAGGGCAGTGTGCACCCGGGGCCATCACATTAGTCCGCGACGAACGCAAAGGTATTCCACTGGATGTGCGATTGATGGTACAGGAGCAAGTCGTGAAATGATCAATTATTATCAAAAGGAAAATGTATCTATATTTTGATAACAGAAGAGCAAGATTAATCTACTGGGATTTTATATAAAGTGTAATCGAAATAGCAAGATTGTAAAACAAACAAGAAAAAAATGGTAATCCATATCCTTGATAAAAAAACCTTGCCTGATGAAGCTCTCCATTCTATCATAGATCTGGTAATACAGATTTGGCCGTCTAAAAATGGAATTGATAATATTGCAGAGAGAACCAAATCATATATGAAAGAAAATTCAACTCATTTTAATAAAGTAATATTATTATGGGAAGATCATACTGTAGCAGGTCATGCAGAAATTTTTGATCGGGAAATATTCAGCAATAATAGAAAAATACGCAATATGGCTTTAGGCGGTGTTTGTGTGCGACCTTCTTATAGAGGAAAAGATTTTGGGAAGATCGTAGTACAAAAAGTTTTTCACTATATTGATATCGGTCAATTTGAGTGTTCTGTTTTTCAGACAAATATACCGCAATTTTATGATAAATTAGGAGCAAAGATAATTTATAATAAATTCTTTAATTCTCAGAATAAGGGGAATGATATAACAATTCCGGATTGGGGCCCATATATCATGGTATATCCCAAAGAATATGCATTTGATAATTTTGACATTGATTTGAATGGGAACGGTTATTAATTCCCGAATCGTTTATTCTATGGAGCAGGATTATAAACTTGTAAATAACTCTTAGGATTTTTCAAGCACGGAGGAAATCATGATGAAAAAATCACAACGAGTAATATTCTATCTCGTAATTCTTGCGATAATATGTCCTTCCGTTTATGCCGGCGAATATACAAAAGGAGAAATTTATCACGGATTCAAGCTTCTTGAAAAACGTTTTGTTAAAGAAGTGAATTCCGAATGTCTATACTTCGAGCATGTAAAGAGCGGTGCCCGTCTTCTGAAAATAGCCTCCGATGATCCCAATAAAACATTCAGTATCGCATTTAAGACGGATCCGGAATCCAACGACGGGACTCCCCACATCATGGAACATTGCGTTTTGAACGGATCAAAGAACTTTCCCGTTAAAAGTCCGTTCGACCAGCTATCGAAAGGGTCTCTCGTCACATTCTTAAATGCCTTCACCGGCGACGAGGTTACATGCTATCCGTTCGCGAGCATGAACGACAAGGATTATTTTAACGTGATGCACGTTTATCTTGACGCAGTGTTCAATCCGCTTATCGACAGTGATCCCCGTATATTAAAACAGGAAGGCTGGCACCATGAGCTGGATTCATTGAATGGCCCCGTAGTTTATAAAGGGGTCGTCTATAACGAAATGAAGGGCGCCTATTCCAATCCGGTACGCGAATTGAATTATCAGGTTAATAAAAATCTCTTCCCCGATAATGGCTATCACTTTACGTCGGGCGGGTATCCGTCATCCATTCCGAAGTTAACATACGATATGTTCGTGGCATATCACCAAAAATATTATCATCCGTCAAACAGTTACATTATGCTGTACGGAAATGCAGAGCTTGATAAAGAGCTAACATTCATCGATGTGGAATATCTCTCGAAATATGATAAAGCAGCTTGTCCGGTTATTTTCCCGCTTCAAAAACCTTTTACCGCGATGAAAGAGGTCACAGCGTCATATCCAATTCCGGAGGGGAGCAAGTCTGAAAATCAAACGTATCTCGCTTTTAGTGTTGTTGCCGGACTTAATACAGATAGAGCAACGACAATGGCACTTAATATACTATGCGACTTACTCGTTAATCAGGAAGCTGCACCGATCCGGCTAGCCCTCCAAAATGCCGGTATAGGGCAGGATGTGAGTGCCACTGTGGATGAAATTGAACAGAATGTCTTTCAGATCATGGTCCAGAATGCAAATCCTGCCGATAAGCAAAAATTCCGCGACATTGTTATGACCACACTGCACGATGTAGTGCAAAAAGGTCTAGATAAAAAGGCCGTTGAAGGCGCAATCAACCGGACGGAATTCCAGCTTCGAGAAGGAAATGATGCACAGAAAGGAATAACCTATGATTTCCAGATTCTCCCCGGCTGGCTCTTTGCCGACGATCCGTTCCTGACGCTTGAATATGAAAAACCGCTAGCAATAGTCAAGACTGCTCTCGATAGTAAATACCTGGAATCGATTATTCAGAAATACATTCTTGATAACCCGCATGCACTTGTCCTGGTACTTGAACCTAAACCGGGTATGGAAAAAGAGAATATTGCAGCAGCGGAGAAGGAACTGCAGGAGTACAAAGCTTCTCTCTCTGAAAAGGGAAAGGAAGCACTTGTAAAGGAGACACAGGATTTAATCGCATATCAGAAACGTGAAGATACGCCCGAAGCGGTTGCGACCATTCCACTGCTGGAGCGGAAAGATATCAATCCTAAAGCGACGTGGTATGCGGTGCAGGATCAGCGCGTTGCAGGCGTCCCCGTTCTGTATCATGAGGAATTTACGAATGGCGTTATATATACGAACATGATGTTCGATATCCGGGTTTTGCCCACAGAATTGATTCCATACGCCGCACTGCTTGCGGAAGTCGTGGGAAGTCAAAACACCGACAATTATTCATTTGGCGATCTGGATGTGGCATTGAATATCAATACAGGTGGATTTAATGCATCCCTTTCAACATACCTTGAAAATCAGAACGATTCGGCGATGATATCGAAATTCGTGGTAAATGCAAAGGTCATGAATACCAAGGTCGATAAACTATTCGATCTGCTTAATGAGATCGTCAACCATACACGCTATGCCGATACTGCCCGACTTAAAGCGATTCTCATCCGGCATCAGTCACGCCTTGATGCTCAGGTAAAAAGAAACGGATATGGATACGCCCGCACGCGTCTCCTTTCGTATTTTACCAATGTGGGGATGTTAGCTGAATTGACAGGCGGATTTGAATATTATTGGTTCATCTCAGAGTTGGCAGCAAATGTTGATCAAAAAGCCTCAGAGATCGGTGAGAAGCTTGCCAGAACTGCGTCGCTGCTGTTCAGGAAGGGAAACCTGATTGCTACGGTGACATGCGGTAAGAATGATTTACCCGTTGTTATAAAGGAACTACCAAAGTTTGTTAATGCTCTTCCGGCAGGGACCGGGGAATTCAAAGAGTGGAAATTTACATTTGAGAAAAAAAATGAGGGGTTCCTGACTGCTTCGAAAGTTCAATATGTCATAAAAGGATATGATTTTAAAAAACTTGGATATTCATGGAACGGGAAGATCAATGTATTGAGTCAGATACTCTCTTCCGATTGGCTCCAGACGCGCGTTCGGGTGGTCGGAGGAGCATATGGAGTATTTAGTTCGTTTGCACGGAATGGAAGGGTCGTATTCGGTTCATATCGCGATCCGAACCTGAAAGAAACATTGGAAAATTTCGACGCGATCCCCGAGTATCTCGATAAACTCGAAGTCAGCGACAAGGATATGACGAGATATATCATCGGCACCATCGCCGATTTGGATAATCCGTTGACTCCTTCACAGAAAGGCGATGCCGCCGTAAAATATTACCTGGAGAAATATACTCCGGAAGGGCTCCAGCATGACCGTGATGATGTGATCAATACAACTCTCGGCGATGTAAAGGGAATGGAAAAAATGGTTGCAGATATTTTGAATCAGAAAGTCATCTGTGTCTATGGCAACGAAGAGAAAATTACGCAGCAAAAAGATCTCTTTAGAAATATCCAAAAATTGAACCGCTGATGGGCAAAGTGGAAAGCAAGGAGGTAATTGCATGGAGGGCGATCAAGCAGGTGCACTCGGCTTCTTATATTTCAACCGACACGTTTGCTTCGAGAGCCCGTTATGAAATTTCTACCGGTTCCTCGACGGTTCCTCAGGCAGGGCTAGTCCAATAATGGTCGGGTTATTTTTTGGGGTTTTTAATTGATATACCTGCAGCAAATGGTGGAGAATATCGGCCTTACTATCGGAAAACATCCGGATGATTCGAACGCTTGAATATTCTTTTAAAAAAGGAACCCTCAATATTGGGTGCAGGATTCGCTCAAAAAGTGCGATATTGTTAAAGGAGTTGATTATGGATGGAAAATTGTTTTTCATCTGGGTAGGGATAGGAGTGGCGACACATTGTATTCGTACAGGTTATGAAATATTGAAATTTAAAAAAATAATAATGCCCGGTAAAGTAAGTTTTATTGTCATTCTTTCAGTTATGCTCTTAATGTGGATTTCATGGGTCAATATGTGTACAACCGATATTTACAAAATTATAATTCCGGATCTCGTGCGGTTTTTCGGTCTCATTGTGTTCATTTCAGGAATAATCATTTTCCTTACTACACTATTTACAATTAAAGCTGTTGAGACACACAAGGGCGATTTAGTTACCGGAGGGGTATATTCTAAAATCAGACATCCTATGTATCTGAGTTTTATATTATGGTTGATCGGATTATCGGTTTTTTCCGGAGCCGTAATTTCATTCATTGTATCTATAGCCTTTATTACAAATATTCTATACTGGAAATATTTGGAAGAAAAAGAGTTGGAGATACGATACCCAACATACAATGATTATAAAAAGAAGACAATATTTTAATCTTTATGTCTTCGTGATCGTCTGGATGAACATCCAGATGCCGGAATACACACACGAATATATTCAAGGTGAGTCAAACCGGCAGAAACCTTATCAGGGACAAATAATGGAAGATACCTTAAAACCGCCATATTTGAAAAAGGTGGGACAGCGCGGTTACATAACAATCTGGATTGTCGATGGCACATACGTGCGAACTCATCTTGACGAAGAGTTTACAAACTTCGGACATCATTACAGTTTTAAATGTATCCCTGAAAATGAATTCTGGCTTGATAAGGAGGCAAAGAAAGATGAGCAGAAATTCTTCATCGACCACCTGCTGGTAGAGCATCGGCTGATGGCGAAAGGGATATCGTACGACAAAGCACTGGAAACCGCCGATAGGGCAGAAATGGCAGAACGGAAAAAAGCAGGTGATGTTAAGGAATTAACAAAAGGTGGTAACCTTCCCGATCCGGCGAAGGTCCATATGCGGCTCTGGAAGAAACTTGAATCGGGAATATCCGTTTGGATCGTTGACGGCCGACTTGTGCGGAGTGTCTTTGATATCGATTTCACCGAGGGTGGGCATGATTATGTCTATGAATTCGTCCCGGAAAATGAAGTATGGATTGACAACGATCTTGAAGAAATCGAGCGCCCGTACGTACTACTCCATGAGCTGCACGAACGGAATTTGATGGCAAAGGGTTGGAACTACGATAAAGCGCATGAAGAATCAAGCACGATAGAGTACTATTATCGTCATCATGCCAACGAGTTACATCTGGCTCTGGCAAAAGAAGGATGGGAGTAGCCGAGGGAATCTACACTTGCCGGTTGATGTATAATTCGTTTGAATGCATTTTAGACTGCTGTTGACAGCGGCTTTATAAACACTCATTGGAAGAAATGAGAGGTTGGATATGAACTCCCAGCTTAAAGAAGCAAAAACCTTGCATGAATTAAAACAATTTATATCGTTTCAATACTCATTGTATCGTGATAATAAATATTGGGTGCCCCCCCTTCGTGCCGACGAACTAAATACACTTCGAAAAGATAAGAACCCTGCCTTTGATTTCTGTGAATCAAAATACTGGATGGCATTGAAAAACGGAAAAGTAATCGGTCGGATTGCCGGGATTATCAATAGAAAATACAATGAGAAGTGGAATGCGAAAGCAGCTCGTTTCGGTTGGGTCGATTTTATCGACGATACGGAGGTCTCCGCTGCACTCTTCGATGCTGTTGAAAAATGGGCAGAGTCAAAGGGGATGGATTGCATTCATGGCCCTCTGGGCTTCACTGATATGGATGGTGAAGGAACACTTATCGAAGGTTTTGAAGAAGCAAGCACGTTTGGTGCAATTTACAATTATCCATATTACTCGCGACACATTGAAAATGCAGGGTATTTAAAAGATATCGACTGGATTGAATATGTAGTGAAAATGCATTCGGGAATTCCTGAAAAGGTACGTAGAATAGCTGAGATTGCATTGGAGAGAAACAATCTTAAAATTTTAAAGGTCAGAAAAGCTAAAGAGCTGCTTCCGTATGCAAAGGAAATATTTTATCTATTGAACGATGCCTATAAGGAACTATACGGCTTTGTTGAATTGTCGGATAGACAGATAGATATGTACGTGAAGCAATATTTCAGCTTTATTCTTCCCGAATATGTACCGGTGGTGCTGGATTCTGATAACAAGGTTATCGCTTTTGGCATTGCCATGCCCTCATTATCCGGGGCGTTTCAAAAATGTAAAGGCCGTCTGTTTCCTTTCGGATTTATCCATGTCTTGAGAGCATTAAAAAAGAATAAAAATGTCGATCTTTATCTGACTGCGGTACGTCCTGATGCTCAGAATAAAGGTGTCAACGCAATTTTAATGCACGAGATGAACAAGGTATTTGTAAAAAATAAAATTGAAATAGTCGAAACAAATAGAGAACTGGAAGGAAATACAAAAGTCCAGGCTCAATGGAGATTTTTTGATAAGAGGCAACACAAACGAAGAAGATGTTATAAAAAAGATATATTGTTGATTTGATGAACCCTATGCTGCATAACGGAGACGGATAAAGGAGACGTCCCAGTGGGAGGTCTCCACGGTCCTCAACCTTGATAGCATAATTTCATGCCGATTGACGGACGATAATTTCAGGATTAAATGTGACCTTCTGCGGCTTCTGGAGAATTTCGGCTTTTTGAAGCACGGCCATCTTATAAGCGGTGTCTGCCATCTCTTTCAAAGGCTGCCTGATGGTAGTAAGCTTGGGTGTCGAAACCTGCGCTATGAAAAGATCGTCGAATCCCATAACTGCGACATCCTCGGGTATTCGCGTTCCCCGTTCTCTGGCTGCAGAGAGTAAACCTGATGCAGTGTTGTCACCGGCCGCGCAAAAGATTGCATCCACGCCTATGTCCAACAACTTCGGCATTACCTCTACGCCGTCCTCGCGAGAGTAGTTGATCACCTCGATTTTGCAACCTGGGGGCACGGAGAGCCCTGCGGCGCTTAGTGCCTGCAGAAATCCCTTAAGCCTTTGCTCTGCGTTGTAGCCCCCTTTTATCTGAGTCCTGCCGGAGACTATGGCGATCCTCTTTCTGCCTTTCGCAATGAAGTACTCCCCTGCGAGGCGTCCGCCCGTGAAGTTGTCTACGGTAATGGTGGATACACCGACCGCATCTTCGTCCAGCAGCACGATGGGTACATTCACGGCTGTATAAGCAGCAATTGTATCTGGATCAGGTCGTATATCCATAGCGATCAAGGCGGTGGGATTTGTCTGAGTCAGGGCTTGCTCTAAGCGTTGTTTCTGCACATCAGTTTCGCCTGTAACAGATCGTATAACAATCTCCTCCGGCTTGAACAGCTTCTTAAAATGTTCACACATCGCCGTGTGTATAGCCGACAGGAATGTCGGTGCTACAATAAGAACTTTTATATATCTGTTCGCCATCGAGACACTCGCTTTTATCATATTGAGATTAACATCTCAGCTATGCCGTATCGAAATAATATCTCCATCTTTTACGATATATTCTTTCCCTTCGAGCCGCCACTGGCCCGACTCCTTTGTCCTTGTGAATGAACCTTCTGCCTCTATGAAGTGGTCGTAATGCACCACCTCGGCACGGATGAACCTGTTGAAGAAATCGGAATGGATGATACCGGCAGCATCCTGGGCGGTCATCCCTTTTCTGATGGTCCATGCTCTGCACTCGTCATCGCCGACTGTCAGGAAAGATTGAAGTCCGAGCAGTGCATACGCCTCGCGGATTAATGTGGCAAGCGCTGATTCCGTGATACCGTATTCATCCATAAAGATTTTTACTTCTTCCTCGGGTAGCTCCGACATTTCCATCTCGATCTTGCCGAAGAACGATACTATTTTTGTGTATTTTCCTTCTTTCTTTGCAGCGATATGCCTGATAAAGGCTTCCAGTTCACTCAGCTGAGATTCGTCGAGGTTTAGTGCGATGAGCATCGGTTTTATAGAGAGAAGCTGGTATGGTTTCAACAGGTACATTTCTTCTTTGGCCAAACCGGCCTTTCGCAGCGGTTTTTCGCCTTCAAGAATCTTTTTGCATTTTTCGAGCACAGGCAATTCACGCCTCCCAAGCTCATCCTGCATTTTGAGGAGCCGTTTTTTAATACTTTCGATACGAGTCTCGATGAGTGCGAGGTCTGAGAGGATGAACTCTGTCTCAAATGTAGTGATGTCCCGCATGGCGTCGATCGACCCGTCAGGATGAGGAACGGTTTCATTCATAAACAAACGAACGACCTGAACGAGCGCGTCATTGGTCTTGACATTTGATAAAAAACTCGTTGTGAACTGTGTCGAGCCCGACTCGCCCTTTTTCAGACCCACAACATCGATAAATTCGATGGTTGCATACGCGGTATTTTTTGGTGAAAAGATTCTGGAACATTTATCCAGCCGTGGATCAGGCACCTTAACGACAGCGTGATGTGCTTCTGCCCTCGAAAGAGCAGAAGGATCAAGATGCGTCTTTGTTATTGTTTGGAAAAGTGTCGATTTACCTGAAAATGGCAAACCGACAATGCCTATTTGCATATTAAGCTTTCGTTGTATTGAAAAAAATGTCTTTAAATATACGGAAATTAATTTTCAAAAAATAAGGATTTTTATACTTCTCATTTTCTGTAGGTAATAATAGCTAAAAGGTTTAAAATCATTAAAAGCGTGACACGCAGAAATGTAGACTATTTTCGTGGATGTATCACTTCGGGATATCTCCACGATGAAGATAGAGGCGAAGGGTGGAATAATTTGGTGAAGTTGTGGATGATGAGATGACTGTTGTGGTGCTGAGGGGAGGTTTTTTTGACTGGGAAAACACAGCAGGGGAGACCTCTCTTCAATCTCACCATAATCTCTTCCACGTTATTTCACCATCATCTCCCTACCAATGAATCACACAATCCCCCTATGATACTCCTGAAGTGATTTCACGGTATATGCCCCGCTTCTTCTGGCCTTTATTCCTATGGTGGCTGCAAGGGCTGCAGCCGTAGTTGTGATATAATGAATTTTATATTTTATAGCGTTCTTACGGATGTATGAATCGTCGAACTCGCTCAATTTTCCGGCAGGTGTGTTAATGACAAGATGGATCTCCCCATTCTTGATTGCATCGACAATATTCGGCCTTCCTTCGTGTACCTTCCTGATAAGTTCCGATTCAATTCCGTATTCCTTCAAAAAACGATGCGTACCTTCTGTAGCAAATATTTTGAATCCAAGCTCCTGGAATTGTCTTGCCGGTTTAATGATTCCCTCTTTATCTCTGTCTGCTATCGTTATGAGTACGTTTCCCTGAATGGGCAGGCATAGCTGAGTAGCTTCCTGAGATTTGTAGAATGCCAGTCCAAACGAGTCTGCCAGACCGAGCACTTCACCGGTCGAACGCATTTCGGGACCAAGTACAGGATCAACCTCGGGAAACATATTGAATGGGAAGACGGCTTCTTTCACACCGAAATGATTGAACTTCCCGTTTTTTAAACCGATGTCCGATAACTTTTTGCCCATCATGATTTGTGTTGCAATTTTTGCCATCGGAATATTACACACTTTCGATACCAGCGGAACCGTGCGCGATGCCCTCGGATTCGCCTCAAGGATATATACCTGATCGTTGCAGATGGCGTATTGAATGTTCATTAGACCGACAACCTTCAGTTCAACCGCAATCTTTCTTGTATAGTCACAGATCGTCTTAATATGTTTTTCAGGAATATTGACCGGCGGAATAACGCAGGCCGAATCACCCGAGTGTACTCCGGCATATTCTATATGCTCCATTACAGCGGGGACAAATGCATCCGTGCCGTCGGATATTGCGTCGGCTTCCGTCTCAACTGCATTCTCCAGGAACTTATCGATCAGAATCGGCCGCTCGGGAGAAATATCGACGGCTGCAGCAACGTACTGTTTCAACATATCCTCATCAAGAACAATTTTCATTCCTCTGCCGCCGAGTACATACGACGGCCGTACCATCAATGGATAGCCGATAGTCTCCGCTATTTCGATGGCCTCATCAAGCGTGCTTGCCATGCCCGATTCCGGTTGGGGTATTCCTAGCTTTTTCATGATCTGACGGAAACGGTCACGATCTTCTGCAAGATCGATCGTATCGACAGTCGTACCCAGGATTTTTACATTTGCAGCAGCAAGTTCACCTGCAATATTCAGCGGGGTTTGTCCGCCAAACTGTACAATTACTCCTTCCGGTTTTTCTTTATTATAAATACTTAATACATCTTCGACAGTCAGAGGTTCGAAATACAATTTATCGGATGTATCATAATCCGTTGAAACGGTTTCGGGATTGCAGTTCACCATAATCGATTCGTATCCTGCTTCACGTATGGCAAAGGCAGCATGAACGCAGCAATAGTCGAACTCGATTCCCTGACCGATGCGGTTGGGGCCGCCGCCGAGTACCATGATTTTTTTCTTCGAGCTGACCGGAACCCTGTCGGGTGCATTATATGTTGAAAAATAATATGACGCATTTTTTACACCGCTGACCGGCACCGGTTCCCAGGTTTCGACGACGCCGAGAGAAATACGCTGTTCCCTGATTTCCCTCTCCGGTAGATCCAGCAACTTTGAAAGATATTTATCTGCAAAACCGTCTTTTTTCGCCTGGATGAGGAGTTCGTCGGGCAATTTCTTTCCCTTGTAGCCGAGGATTCGTTCTTCCATTTCAACGAGCTCTTTCATCTGCTGGATGAAATAGGGTTTAATATAGGTTTTTTTATAGAGGTCCATTATGCCGGCACCTTTTCGTAATGCTTCATACATAATGAACTGCCGCTCACTGGATGGATGAGTAAGCATGCTCATCAGCTCGTCCAGCGATTTTTTGTTGAAATTCTTGCCAAAACCCAATCCATAGCGTCCTGTTTCGAGAGAGCGAATGGATTTCTGAAATGCTTCCTTGTAATTTTTCCCGATGCTCATGACCTCGCCCACGGCTTTCATCTGTGTACCGAGCTTGTCTTCGAGACCTTCGAACTTTTCGAATGCCCACTTGGAAAATTTTACGACGACATACTCGCCGGATGGAGTATATTTTTCAAGAGTCCCATCGCGCCAGTATGGAATTTCGTCCAGGGTAAGTCCGCCTGCGAGAAGCGAGGAGACAAAAGCTATCGGGAAGCCTGTTGCTTTTGACGCAAGGGCCGACGAACGCGATGTACGCGGATTGATTTCTATCACCACGACTCTTCCGGTCTGAGGATCGTGGGCGAATTGAATATTTGTTCCGCCGATCACTTCGATGGCTTCGACAATATCGTATGAATATTTCTGCAGTTTCTTTTGCAGTTCGGGATCGATAGTCAGCATCGGTGCCGTGCAGTATGAATCGCCGGTATGGACTCCCATTGCATCCACATTTTCGATGAAACAGACGGTGATCATCTGGTTCTTGGAATCCCGTACGACTTCGAGTTCGAGCTCTTCCCACCCGAGAACCGATTCTTCGACAAGTATCTGATGTACAATGCTTGCGGATAGGCCCCGTGCCGCAACTGTGTCCAATTCTTCTATGTTGTATACGAGCCCGCCTCCCGTGCCGCCCAGTGTATAGGCGGGGCGTATTACAACGGGGTAACCGAGTTCATCGGCAACTTTTTCCGCATCTTCAACGGAATATACTGCTTTGCTTTTCGGCATATCGATTCCCAGGCGTGTCATCGTCTCCTTGAAGGCGGTGCGATCTTCGCCGCGTTCGATTGCATCCACATTCACTCCGATGACTTTGACGCCGTATTTTTCCAGAACCCCGCTTTTTGCCAACATCGATGATAGATTTAGACCCGTCTGTCCGCCAAGATTCGGGAGAAGAGAATCGGGCCGTTCTTTTTTAATAATTTCGGTAAGAGCATATTCGTTCAACGGTTCGATGTAGGTGAAATCCGCCATACCAGGATCGGTCATGATCGTTGCCGGATTTGAATTGACCAGGACTATTTTATAACCCAATGAACGCAATGCCTTGCAGGCCTGGGTTCCCGAGTAATCAAATTCACACGCCTGACCAATGACGATTGGTCCGGATCCGATGATAAGCACTTTTTTTACATCTTCGCGTTTTGGCATTTAGGTTCCTTATGTTTTACCATTGATAAAAAAACCACAAAGGGCTCAGAGTTGAAATGGCGATATGAGTATTATTTCATAATAAGTAAAAATGCTTTTTATCGCAAGATAATTCTTTCCTTAAAATGGATTCTAAAAAAAATCTTTAGTAACTTATTCTTCGTTGTAAGTACTCAAGGAGTTCTATAAACTCATAAATCAAAAATCATACATCATCAATCCCAATAGCGATTTAAAAAACATATATGATCTGGAATGAATTCATAGAATGCATGGAGCGGGAGCGACTTGTAAAACTCCAGAACAAGCGCCTGTCTGCGATGATCGAACGGGTGTACTACAATGTTCCTTTTTATAGACGGCGCTTTCAAGAAATGGGGATCGAACCGGGTGACATTAAAAATGTAGATCAACTGAAACAGCTGCCTTTCACAACGAAACAGGACCTGCGTGATAACTATCCCTTTGGTCTTTTTGCCGTTCCGATATCGGAAGTCGTTCGCGTTCATGCTTCTAGCGGTACAACCGGTAAACCGACTGTCGTCGGGTATACCCGGAAGGATATCGACATCTGGTCGGAGGTGATGGCACGGACCCTGACCGCAGCTAAGGCAGGAAAGAACGATGTGGTGCATATAGCATATGGGTATGGATTGTTTACAGGTGGACTGGGTGTTCATTACGGTGCAGAGAAAATCGGGGCGACTGTTATTCCAATTTCAGGCGGCAATACTCAACGTCAATTGCAATTGATGGTGGATTTCAGTTCGACAATCCTTGCCTGTACACCTTCCTACGCACTTCATCTTGCAGAAGCATTGTCCGAGGCGGGGATCTCGTCTGATGTGCTTAAACTCAAAGCGGGAGTCTTCGGTGCGGAGCCGTGGAGTGAGGAAATGCGGAAGGAAATTGAAGAGAAATTGAGAATAAAAGCGCTCGACATCTACGGATTGAGCGAGGTGATTGGACCGGGTGTGGCTGCGGAGTGTATGGAACAGAAAGGATTACATGTTTTTGAGGATCATTTTATCCCCGAAATTGTTGATCCGGAGACACTCGAGGTACTGCCCTTCGGCCAGCTTGGCGAATTGGTCTTTACATGCGTTACAAAGGAAGCACTGCCGCTTCTCCGGTACCGCACACGCGATCTTACGGTTCTGAACGCTGATAAATGTTACTGCGGACGAACCATTGTGAGAATGCAAAAATGCCTCGGACGGTCGGACGATATGCTGATCATCAGGGGTGTTAATGTATTCCCGTCGCAAATCGAAACCGTACTGCTCGAGATGAGCGAAACAAAGCCGCATTACCTGCTGATTGTCGACAGGGTGAATAACCTCGATGTTCTGGAAGTATGGGTAGAAGTCGACGAACAATTTTTCTCAGATGAAATTAAGAAATTGGAAAGTATTAGGAAGAAAATACAACATAATATTCAGTCGTCTCTGGGAATCAGCGCCAATATAAAACTGGTTGAACCTAAAACCATCGAACGGAGTGAAGGAAAAGCCAAACGGGTTATCGATAAGAGAAAATTATGATTATCAAACAACTTTCCATATTCCTTGAAAACAAATCGGGACGGCTGACCGAAGTGACCGAGACGCTGGCCTCGGCCGATATCAATATATCGGCTTTCAGCCTCGCCGAGACGGCCGAATATGGCGTCCTCAGGCTGATCGTCAACAAACCTGAAGAGGCTGAAAAAGTATTGAAGGAAAAGGGATTTTCCGTTAATCTCACGGATGTGATCGGTCTGGTTGTTCCACACCAACCCGGCGGATTGCATAGGGCGCTAAAGATCCTCTCGTCAGAAGGGATCAGTGTGGAATATATGTATGCATTTGCTTTGAGTGACCGTGCGACAGTGATTATTCGGACCGATGCGATCCAACACACAATTGCGGTTTTGCAACAGCATAAAATGGAACTGCTCAAAACAAGCGACATTTATGAAATATGATACATACTTGCTCACCTCTGAGTTCTCCAGGGAGAGTCATCTCGTCTTTGTGTCCTCCGTGGTTACATCCATTCGAAAAGAATAACCCCGGAGGTCACGAAGTACTGAAACGATTGCTTTTAAGGAGGTCACAGAGAAGAATGGTTACATAAATAGAACGGGGCAAAAAATGGTGCAATTTTCTAAAATTGTTTCCTCACTTCGCACCTCGGAGATACGGGATCTTATGAATCTGGCGATTCGCCCCGATATCATCTCTTTTGCAGGCGGAATGCCCGGGAATGAGCTTTTCCCCGTCGAGGAAATCGATGAGATCTATAATGCCCTGCCTCTGGATATAAAACAAACGGCATTTCAATATGGACCGACACCCGGATACCCGCCCCTTCTTAAATCGCTTAACGAGTACCTGAGAAAAAAAGGACTCCCGGTCGATAGCAACCGGTTGATGATCACGACAGGTTCTCTCCAGGCGATAAATATTCTCGGAAAAATATTTATCGATCCGGGAGATCCGGTTGTCACCGAGAATCCATGCTTCGTCGGGGCAATTTCAGCATTCAAATCATATCAGGCTGCTCTTCACGGAATAAATTTAAATGAGGATGGAATTGATGTCGATTCGCTGAAAACGTATCTGCATAATAACAAATCCATTCCACCAAAATTTATCTATCTGACCCTGAACTTCCATAATCCAGCCGGTACGCTGTATACTCAACAACGAAAGAAGGAACTCGTGCCGGTGCTTCAGGAACACGACCTGCTCCTTATCGAAGACGATGCCTATGGTGAGTTGTATTTCGACGAAGAGGCGAAGATTAGAGTCATTCCGATGAAAGCATTATATGAGAATGATCTGACAATATGCTATACCGGTTCATTCTCAAAAATTCTCGGTCCCGGTTTCCGCCTGGGATGGATGCTTGTGCCTTCTGGTATTTATCAGAAAGCAGAGCTGTGCAAGCAGTCAATTGATGCTTGTTCTCCGAATTTTACTCAGGTCCTCGCCAATGAATTTTTAAGCAGCGGGAAAATTTACACGTACGTCGAAAGAATGCGAGGGACTTACAAGCGGCGTAAAGAAACCATGGTATCTGCCATCCGTAAATACTTCCCTGACGAAATAACGTGGGTCGAGCCCCGCGGAGGTTTTTATGTCTGGTTGAAATTGCCGCCGCAAATTGATAACATGTCAGTCCTTAAAGCGAGTATTGAAAAAGGAGCTGTGTTTGTCGTCGGTAAGACGTTCGATCCGGAAGGAAAGGATAACAGTCATATTCGGCTGGCTTATTCGCATACCCCTGAGGCAAAAATCGAGAGGGGAATAGAGATAATCGGAGAAGCGCTGAAGGGGGCATTGAAATGATCTCTAGAGTTTTCGATGTTATAACCCTCTCTGTAGTCCTCTGCACAACCGTCGCGTCACAGGTAATCGAAATCTCACCACAGATAGATACGCTTTTTATTCGTCACGGATGCACGCCATTAGAAATTGACGCTTCTCTCATAGAGGGTTCCAATTATTTTGATACAGTGCGGGTAGCCGCCGGGTGGAACACACATTTTTGGTCACAAAAGAACGGATATTTTTATACGATAGACTTTATTATAAAAGATAGTCTTGATCAGTATACAATTGAATTATGGTTTGAACCTCAATATAATTCCTTGGATAGTGCTACCAGAGTGCCCTTTGATTCTTCTTTTACGATTGAGTGTGGAAAATGTAATCTAACTCTTCGATTATTGAAAGGCACAAATGAGATATATATTCGATCACAATTCTGTGTGTCCGAGGGAGGTCTTGGAATTCCATATACGAACATGAATATGAAAGATAAGTTTCAACTATATTCAAATTATCCTAATCCATTTAATCCAACAACGACAATAAAATTTTCAATACCCAAAACCGGTTATACAACCCTCAAAATATTTAACATTACCGGCAGGGAGGTGGTGGCCCTTGTTTCAGAGAAGCTTAATCCGGGTACATACACGACCAAATGGGATGCATCGAACTTATCGAGCGGAATATACTTTTATCGTTTACAGTCCGGCACGTTCATTCAAACGAAGAAGTTAGTTTTGATGAAGTAAACGGCAATGAAGGAGGCTTGTCCGTTTTCTGATAAAGGCGATATTCTGATAATAAGTAGTAGGAAAGCAGTTATAAAAAAGCCGGCCATATCGACCGGCTTTCTTTTTCTCATATTTTTCTCTCGCATGCATTAGAACAACCTATAACTCACGCCCAGGCCGAGGGTCTGCTTCGCCTGTGTTCTGGGTGTAATTTGTCTCTCGTTAATCAGCTGAAGGTTGAGGACTACGGTAATATATTTCCCGACTTTTGCCATAATACTGGAGTTGGTACGGACGATCACCTCGTCCAGATTTTTGAACGCACTGAAAAGCTCGAGCTGAGTGGTAAACAGAACATTATCGTCGATGAGAAACTCGACGTTCGTTGCCGATTCCAGTCCTCCCCTCACACTGGTTTTCTCGATTGTTGTTGTCTTCGGATCATCTGCATATCGGGTGAACTTACTCGTCAGCACTTCGCGAAGTGCAAGACCCAAACGTGTTTTCACCTCTTTGGCCGGTTGATATTCGACACCGGTACTTTGCACGAGCTCCGCCGGATCAAAGAAAGCCGAAACCTGTGTACGAACATTGTTGGCGTCATACGAATATCCCGGTGCAAACTGTGTTTTTAAGGTCGCGGCAACGAACGGTTGTATGCAGCCTACGGTTTTGTATATCAGGATGGTCTCGAGATCGATTTTATCGTCGGTCTTCTTTGTCCCTTGATCTCCAAGGCGGACCTGCCCGAAAGCGAACCGATACCCATTGGACCACTGCAGGGTTTCCATTTCATTGACCGATTTTCCATCTGCAGAAGCACCCCACGAAAGTGAATTGGTTCCTCCCTGGACCCAGTCGGTAAAAGCAACCTGGTTGATTGTCAGCGCGGTCATCAGAGTGTGCTTCCAGCCGTATTCGGGAGCAGGAGGAGGTGTCGACTGTGTTTGTGCATCAACATGAACAGTAAGGAAAAGAAAACAAAAAAAAGGAAAGATATTCTTCATTTTAATCTCCAGTCAAATTATTTTTTAGCAACCTTAGCTTCTCTCAGAATCCATTTTGCCATCAAGAAGACAACTATTGCGACAATAGTAAAATCGACAAATGCCCCGAGAATCGGACCCGGGAGGAAATGAAACGGACCGACGTCAAGTGTTGCCGTCCGCCAAGTGCCGCCGGGGATAAAGAACAGTACCAGAGGCATAAGTAAACCATCGACGAGTGATGAAACAAGTGCATTCAATTTACCTCCTATAATGACTGCAATCGCGAGGCCGATAATCCCATACTGCTTGATAAATTCAATAAATTCTTTGTGCATAGAAATTCACTCCTTTCAGAAGGATGAGATGTGGTGATTGTGTTTTATTGTGGTATAAAAGTTTGGATACGGAACGAATCGCGTTATACCCTGCATTCCAGACTTTTTCTCTCTTCGCGATAGGATCGGACTAAAATGGAAAGATGAATTTGCTGAATCAGTAATTCAATATGTAAGAATTAGATTCAGATACCAGCAATGGTAAAAAAACATATCAATATAGTATAGGATGGATTCAGAATCAAGAATTGCTTTTGAGATCAATGAATGGTAGTTTCCTATGGCCAGCAAGGGTAGAGTCATGTCGTATGTTACCGTCCGATTTTATGCGGAATTAAACGATTTCTTACCTCAGGAAAGAAGGGGTAAAGAAACGCTCTATGCCTCTCAAGACGGTCAGCAAATATCTGATTTTTTGAATTCCAATAATATTCCACATGAGAATGTCGACCTTATACTGCGTAACGGCAAATCGGTCGCGCTGCATGAGACACTCAACGACGGCGACCGACTGAGTTGCTATCCCATATTTGAGTCGTTAGACATACGCGATGTTACCCGAATCCGCTCGATGCCGCTTCGCCAGCCGCGGTTTGTTCTTGATGTCCATCTTGGCAAGCTTGCGTCTTTCCTTCGCATGCTGGGATTTGATACGCTCTATGATTCTGGTGTAACAGACACTCAACTTCTTGATATTTCGGTTAAGGAGGAGAGGACCTTACTGAGTAAAGACAGGGAGTTACTTAAGAACGAAACGCTTACTCGGGGCTACCGGGTTCTTTCCGATGATCCCCGGGAACAAATCGAAGAAATTCTTCACCGCTTCGATCTCTTCTCATCCACCTCTCCTTTTAGCCGATGTATTCGCTGTAATACACCACTGGAGCCGATTCGGAAAGAAAAGATCGTCGACCGGCTTCCTCTGAAAGTACAGCAATTCTATGATGAATTTTTTTATTGCGATAAATGCGATCAAATATTCTGGAAGGGATCGCATTACGAGAAGATGAGGTCTTTTATTGATGGGATAATCGAAAATAAAGGAAATCCTTCGACTCGTCCCGATATACCTTAATGGGACCTCGATCCCGCCAACGGCGGGAGTCGAGTCGCTCGGGACAAGTAATCGGGACTCGCTCAGCGAAACAGTACTTTAGTACAGGACGAGAAGTTTACCCTGAGTGAATCCCGACGTTCTTGTGTTTCTTACGTCCCACGTTTCTCAGTGGGATTGTCGGGATGAATCGAAGGGTAAAAAGTAAAAATTAAAGCGGGGGGAAGGAGGCGATAAATAAGGCGTAGGATATGAGTGTCGATGTACTTATTATCCTCATGTATGTCAGTATCAAATCAAAGTACAAATATCTTGAAAACCAAGCCGATTAGAGTTACCTTATAATAATAATAATGAATTCACATACTTTCCAGAGTTCTTAATGAAAAAATATTTTCTATTCTCCTTGATGCTGTATTTAATCGTGCTGTTCTCCAACGTTGGATTTGCACAACAAAAAACTTTTACAGCGGCGGATCTGATCCAGCTCGAGGTACCCGCATCGCCTGTGATTTCTCCCGATGCGAAACAGGTAGCCTTTACAATCCGAAAACCGGATCTGCAGGCAAGCCAATGGATAATGCAGATATACGTTGTCTCGGTTGCCAAAAAATCAGTACGGCAGATGACAAAATCGGCCTCCGACTGCTCATCACCATCCTGGTCGCCCGATGGAAAGTGGCTGACTTTTCTTTCGAAACGAGAATCATCAACTGAAAAGGTTCGTAATGACTCCGGAATCCAACGGCTTTTTGCCCTTCCGATGGAAGGAGGAGAAGCTGTCACGTTAACGAATCTAAGCAGCGATATCGAAGAATATACGTGGTCACCGGATGGAACAAAAATAGCGATACTTGCTGAAGAGGAGATCTCACCTGAAAAACGCGCAGAGACCGAAAAGAAAATAAAAATAAAGATGGATTGGACGTCATCCCTCGATCCAAAACCGGGAAAAGATCTCTGGATGCTTAATGTTGACCTTAAGACTGCAAAGAAAATTAAGACACTTGACCCGGGCGCAGTGAATCTTGCCTGGTCTCCCGACAGTAAAAAGATTGTCTATCAAACAGATTATACAGGTGAATATAATGACGAGCAGAAATTTGATATCTGGACAATCGACCTCGATGGAATCCAGACACAACTGACTACAATGGCGGGTCCCGAAATTTATCCCCGTTTTTCGCCCGATGGGAAATGGATTGCTTTTATCACGCAAACGGTTCCCGATATCGAATTTGCAAAAACTGAACTCACCATCATGGACCAGACCGGGAAGAATGTTCGCAACCTCACCAAAGATTTCCCCTGGAGCGTGAAACAATTCGGGTGGACTGCAAACGGGAAAGAGATAATTGCCCGGATCGGTGAAAGGACATATTCTACTATCTATGACATTGAAGTTTCAAACGGAAAAATAGAGAAACTCGTTGAAGGTCAAAATGTTTTTGGTGATGTATCTGTAGCGAAGGACGGCACGATCACAACGACAAATGAAACGTCATCGACATTGAAGGAAGTCGTTCTTCTTAAAAAGGGAAAACCCCAGACTCTTACACAATATTCAAAGCAGCTTGATACATATCAATTACGTAAGCAAGAAGTTGTTACAGTGAAAAGTCGTGATGGAAAGTTTGATATAGAAGCAATCCTTATCAAACCAGCCGATTATCGTGAAGGCCGGAAATATCCGTTAATGCTTGCATACCATGGCGGTCCTTATGATAATTACGAGAATACATTTTCCCAGAAATATCCGGTACAACTTTTAGTGCAGGAAGGAACGATGGTCGTCATGCCCAATGTCCGGGGAAGTTCAGGATATACGGACGAATTCGGACAATCCATCAGGTACGATCTAGGGGGCGGTGACTACCGCGATGCGATGGATATCGTGGATTACCTGATTGCCGAGGGGATGGTAGACACTACAAAAATGGGTGTGATGGGGGGAAGTTATGGCGGTTATCTGACGAACTGGACAATCACGCAGACCCCGCGCTTCAAAGCAGCAATTTCCATGTATACTATGTTCAGCTTGTTTACGGATTGGGGAAACTCCTGGCAGCCCGCCTTTGAGCATATGTATCTTGGCTATAATTACTGGGACAGACCGATTGATATGAACAGCCGCTGGGTGAAACAGGCTCCACAGACCTATGTAAAAAATATCACAACTCCGACATTAATTCTCCAGGGAACAGAAGACAAGTACACGAATATCTCCAATTCACGAGAAATGTATCAAGCTCTAAAAGAACTCGGGAAAACTGTTGAGTTTGTTATCTACCCGCGTGCGGAACATGGACTCCGAACCGAGCCAAATCAATATATCAACGTCATGGAAAGAACTGTCGGTTGGTTCAAGAAATATGCGTTGGGCAGGTAAAAGTATAATGCATATACCTGATGGATTTATAGACACAAAAACCGCTATCACAACAGGGATATTATCTGTCGCAGGTCTCGGGATGGCGTTACAGCAGGTGAAGCGTCATATGCCGCAGAGGAATGTTCCGTTGATGGGACTCGCGGCAGCGTTTGTGTTCGTTGCCCAGATGTTAAACTTTCCGGTTGCCGGTGGAACATCCGGTCATCTTATGGGTGCAGTTCTTGTATCCGTTCTCCTTGGTCCGAGTGCGGCGATCATAGTCATGTCGTCGGTCCTCATAGTCCAGTGTTTTTTATTTGCCGATGGCGGAGTTCTTGCACTTGGAGCGAATGTTTTTAATATGGCAATTGCAGCCCCGCTTCTGGGATACGTAATATATTTTCTCGTCCGCCGATTGATGGGGGGCGAGCGGGGACGGATTGCAGCAGTGACATTTGCTGCATGGTGTTCGACGGTAATTGCTTCAATATGCTGTACGGGTGAGCTTGCATGGTCGGACACGGTGTCCTGGAATGCAGGATTTCCAGCCATGACGAATATTCATATGCTTATCGGTCTCGGCGAGGGGATCATCACTGCTTTAATTATTGTCGCGATCGGCAAAACACGGCCGGAACTTCTTTTTAAAAAAGAAGAAATGAGTGCTGCACAAAAAACTGCCGGAGTCGTCGTATATGGACTGCTAATTACTCTCGGATTGATATTATTTGTGGCCCCATTTGCCTCGGGATGGCCCGATGGTCTCGAGAAAGTCGCAGCCTCATTGGGTTTTGGACATAAAGCCGGTACCCAGCCGGTTGTCAACGCTCCTTTGCACGATTATATTATTCCGGGAGTCGGATCGGCGGCGACTGCAACGGTAATAGCTGGCGGGATAGGAATCATCGTCGTCTTCATGCTTTCATTTTTTCTAGCTCGAATTCTTGTCCCGAAATCAGATAAATGAGTTGAAAAAAAGATGGAAAAAATGGATGGCCTTATTCTACTCGGAAATCATCAATCACAAATCATCAATCTCCATAGCAGTGTAAAGGAGGTCCTTTTTTGCGTCACGATTTTATTGACCGATATAGTAGATTAGAAAGCCCGGTACATAGACTGCCGGCGATTGGAAAATTTGTTGCTGCAATTTTCATCATTGTAGTGATTATCGGAGTTCCCATGACATGGTTTCTTATCTTTCCTGCTATCATGGTGATTCTTCTTCTTATACTCTATTTCAGTTCAGTACCTTGGCTTTTTGTCATTAAGAGGTTGTTTTTTCTGGAGTTGTTGATCCTCGGAATAGCATTACTTTCTCTTCTTCAGCCTCAAGGCAGCATTCGGTTTTTTACTATCGTTATGAAAAGTACACTGTGCATTTTGACCGTTATTCTTCTCTCAAATACGACTCAATTTTCGGAGCTTCTTACTATATTGCGACGGTTCCATCTGCCGGCGATCTTTATCACAGTTCTGGCTCTCATGTACCGTTATCTATTCGTTTTGATTGACGAGACAGAGCGTATGCACAGGGCACGGTTAAGCCGGACGTTCGTGCAGCACAAAACACAATTGTGGTACTCACTGGCTACGCTTATCGGTCAGCTTTTCGTCCGATCGACAGAACGCGCCGAGAAAATCTACTCGGCCATGACTGCACGGGGGTGGAAATGAGCTGTGCCATCAGTGTAAAAAACCTTTCATTCCGATATCCCGACGGAAAAGAAGCGCTGAACGATATTACCTTCAACGTTCATGAAGGCGAATGTGTGGCAATAATCGGACCGAACGGTTCCGGCAAATCAACGCTTCTACTTCATCTTAACGGGATTCTGCCGGAGGATCACGATGGCTTGTCGGCAGTCCGTATATTCGATCAGCCGATATCGAAAGCGGTTATGGATATCATACGCCGGAAGGTCGGACTTCTTTTTCAGGATCCCGATGATCAACTTTTTTGTCCGACGGTGTTCGAAGATGTCGCCTTCGGACCAAGACAGTTCGGGGTAAGTGAAGAGGAGGTTCAAAAAATGGTTCACGAAGCCCTCGTTCAGGTCGGACTAGAAGGATTCGATAAACGTTCGCCACATCATTTAAGCGGGGGAGAGAAACAGCGGGTTTGCCTGGCAGGAATTCTCGCCTGCAAACCGGCTATGCTGGCACTCGATGAACCGACAAGCGACCTCGATCCGAAAGGGAAGAGGGAGCTGAAAAAATTTCTAAGATCGCTCCCGGCAACGAAAATTATAGCAACGCATGATCTGGAGCTGGTCGTCGAGCTCTGTCTGCGCACGATCGTACTCGATGGCGGTCGTATCGTTGCAGACGGACCTACGGTAGAGCTGTTGAATAATGAGGAGTTCATGCTCGCACATGGGCTGGAACGACCGCATATTCTGCAGCACCGGCATCCACATCATTGACATTAAGGTAGCATAATATAAATACGAATAATAAAAACGGAATAGAGGATTCGCCATGACGGATTTTACAGTTCTTACCGAAGGTTATGTCAGGAGAAAAGAAGGAGTATTATACGCTTCGTCTACAGTCGTGCTGCTCCAGGACGCCGGATTAACGATTATCGTCGATCCCGGGTTGGACCGACAGCTGCTTCGTCAATCTCTGGAAAAATGGGATATCGCGACCGAAGATGTCAATTTTGTTCTCCTTACCCATTCTCATCCCGATCATTCACTGCTGGCCGGAATATTTCAAAAAGCAAAGACAATCGACGGCAAATACATATATTCTTATGACGGCAGTATGGAGGATACCGGCGAAAAAATACCCGACACTGAGATAGGAATACTGTTCACACCAGGGCATGACATGACGGACTGCTCGTTACTGATAAAAACCCGGGAATATGGGAAAGTAGGGATCGTTGGCGATGTTTTCTGGTGGTGCGATGGCGAGCAACAGGAAATGAGTATGGACGATCTGATCAACATGGAAGATTCGTCTGCTTACGACATGAATAATTTGATTGCCAGTAGGAAAAGGATTCTTGAATATACCGATTGGATCATTCCGGGGCATGGTAAAATTTTTCATGTACCGCGATAGCGTTCACGAATTTGTACGATATATTATGATTTGTTTCGTCTTAGTGCATAACCGTTCTATGGATCTAAATTCCGTCAGATAAAAGCGGGAGCAATACGCACCGAATCCTTTCACTCTACAAAGAGACTCCTATGCCTCTGTCTCGCAGATATTCTTTGACCTGCTGAATACTAAGAAGACGATAATGGAATACTGAAGCGGCCATTTGTGGAAGATCTCAAAATACTCTAGACTGATGTAAGAACTCTAAATGCCTGACGGATCGCGGTTCCGTGCCTACTTCCTGCTATGATAAGAATGGTTCCGATGATATTAATCTTTTTACGTTTCACATCTATCGTCGCGTTATTCCGAATAGTTTCTTAATATAAATATAAAGGTTAGAATTTTACGCATCTTTTATTTGCTGAGTAAAGTACACCATAAATCTCTATATTATGGTTCCCTTCTTCGAGCATCCAGATAGGATAAATATGACAGCCAAAGATTATAATAATCGGGGTGTCATGAAAAAATAATTTTATAATGAAACTTCCGATGCAGGATGCGTAAATATTAGCATATTTCAGTAGTAATGTCAAGCATTGACTTTTTGATTTAGGCACTTTAGATTAAAATCATGCATATCATCCGCCTGATACACTGGAACGAAAAAGAAGCGCAAGAAAAATCCTCTATTCTTAAAAAAAGAGGCTTTAAAGTGATTCAAAGCATGATACGCGGGCAGCAGGATATACGTGAACTGCGAAAAAATCCAGCAGATGCAGTCGTGATAGATTTAACGCGACTACCATCGCAGGGGTGCGATATGGGTATGTTCATCCGGCAATCGAAATCTACAAGGTATATACCGTTAATCTTTGTGGATGGTAAAAAAGAAAAAGTAGATCGTATAAAGAAATTACTACCGGACGCGCTTTATACATCCTGGCCGGAGATACATAAAACAATACAAAAAGCTCTTGCAAATCCGATAGAGAATCCTGTTGCGCCTAAATCTTTGTTTGACACATATATGGGAATTCCGCTGCTGAAAAAATTGGGAATAAAGGAAAATACTATACTCGGAATTATCAATCCACCGAAAGATTTTGAAAAGACACTCGGCAGTCTGCCGGACGGGGTGAGAATTCACACTAGGCCTCAAAAAGAGAGAGATCTGACGCTCTGGTTTGTCAAATCAGAAAAAGAACTTCAGGAAAATATTCAAAATGTGTCAAAATATAGTAAAAATGGAGCAGTCTGGATTCTGTGGCCGAAGAAAGGCTCGGACCTCTCTTCAGACCTATCACAAATCGTTGTAAGAAAGACCGGACTCGCTTCCGGGCTGGTCGATTATAAAATATGCTCTGTCGATGCGACCTGGTCAGGTTTGCTGTTCACAAAACGGAAATAGTAATTAAAATACGATTATTAATTAAATTCTTGCTATTACTTAGTATTTTTGTTATTATTATCGCAAATGATTTTGAATTTCTGTAGCCCTTTCCTAATAAAACAGCTATTCCGATAGGACAGAAAAATCACTTCAATCCACGGGAAGGAATCTAACCCATGAGTTCTTCAATTGATGATCGCGTCGATGCACTTATCGCGGCTTTCAAAAAGGACGGTTATGATGTAGACAGGACATCGGATGTTCTTTTGTATGGAGAGAAAATTGGAATTCGTGCGACGCATGCGACAGCTGTCATCGGAACGACTGGAAAGAAGAAAAAGGTATTCTATCTTGAAGGAGATCCCCATACGATGGGCTATCTGCAGGGGAAATTGGCGGAACCCGAGATCGAACGCATGTGCACCGATTTCAATGATGACATTGTCTTCGACTATATCAATCTTCAAATTCAAGATCCCACAATACGGACACTCTTGGGTGAGGTACTAGAAGATATAATATACTGGATCTCGAAAAGCATGTATCAGGATATTCCGCCTCACTATATCGAAGAACTGGATGGAATACTCGACGGGTGCAAAGAAGTCAATAAGCAGACACGTGTCGATCGCGAAAGCCTCTGGGTTCTCAATACCGGCATCGATGCTATTCTGTCATATATATACACCGGACTCTTTCCACATAAAAGAATATTTCCGATTAAAATTAAACCCGAACACCTGAGAGTTCCGATCATGTGCGACGGTTTCTCGGCTACGGGAGTCGATTCGCGAATTCAAAGACGATTCCACTACCTTGGACGGAATTTTATGTTTCCAAACGCCGGTGTATTTCAGGATACTGCCGCAATGATCATTCGCAGGCCGGATGAGGGAATTCCCACCGTCAGCGTTGCTGCCCCGGGAATGATAGGCGCCATTGCAGGTCTGAGCCTCAACAGAGTCGGTGTCGGAGTCGATATGTCCCCGGCGTCGAACTGCAGCACAAATCGTCCAGGATTCAATTCGCTTCTCCTGACACGGCAGAGCATCCAATACGGTAAGAATTGTGATGAAGCAGTTGAGATAGTTATAAATGCTCAACGTGGAGTGTCATGGGACTATATTCTTGCCGATGGAAATACCGACAAGTCATGTGTTCTGGAGGCGGGAGTGGCAGTCGATACTCTCAATCTTCTTTCATATACCGATCAGTGGGTTATCGACTTATTGAAAGGGATAAATCCTCACTTCGAAGATATGATTAAAAATCACTCTGCTCCTTTGCGCAAAGGATGTATGCTGCGATGGAATAGCTATACATACCCCGTTATATATCAGCAATATAATAAGGCATTGGTGGAGGCGTATAAAAAACTAGATATGAATTATTCCTATGCCTATAATGCAGAAGATTTTGGCAAAAAGGGATTCATCAACAAGATATGGACCGATAAAAATTGCCCGGGTCCTTTTTATTTTGCTCCTCAACGTGAGAACATGCCGGAGACGGTACTGCTGACGAACCACTACGTTACACCGGAAATGCGATTATGTGCAATGAACATCTGGACGGCGATTATTGCTGCCGGAGACTTCAACGACATACAATGGCGATACGATGAACTAAACTCACAGCTGTTAACGGTGCTCGAGAAAGGATATATGACCGGGGAGGAAGCCATAACGACAATAGATTATCTGGCGCCGTGCAGAAAATATCCCGATTACTACAATAAGGATAAAAAACCGTTGAGTCAGCTGGAAATACACGGCTCGGTGTCTCTGATGGATCTCAAGGCCGGGACCATTGAATCGCATTACGGATATTTTGCAGATGAATGGATCAAGATAACGCTTGGTAATTATTTCTGATCGTCAGGTTGAAGATTTTTTCTCGACATTGATCGATATATTTCCTTTCTGAGCAAGCCTCGAGAGAATATAGAGCACACTTTCTTTTGAGATTTTGAAGTGTGATGCGAGGATGTCGGGCTGGCACGAGACGTTCTTGTCAATGTACTGTTCGATTTCATCTTCGATTTGCCGTACCCAGTCTTCGAAGAGGCTGCGAATCTCTGGTGTTGCAAATGTGGCGATCTCGCTGCTCTGTCGCATAGACGACATCATCTGTTTGCACATCTCCATAGGATTGAATCCGCCTTCAGACTCTTCACCGGAATCATCGCAGCATTTCATCATTTCCGCCATCGGACCTTTTCCACCCATCATAGAGCCCATCATGCTCATCATTGAACCGCCCTTTCCCATCATCATTTCCATCATCTTCGGCATCATGTTTTTCATCATGTCCTGCTTTTCTTCCGGAGACATTGAAGCGAAGAAGGTTTCCATAATTTTTTCCATCATCTCTTTTCGCTCCTCAGCAGACATAGATCCCATCATGGTTTCCATCATTTTTTCTTTTAGATTCATATCAACCTCCACGGTTTTCTATTTTTGAAAAATATTGATATTATCACCGGCACATTTTCCACCAGCGGGGTGTGAAGAACATTCGTTCCCGATCCTTTAAATCACCGAGGGAATGAGCAATATCGAGGAATATGCCGATGGCGCTTAAAATACGGATGTCCTTGAGTTTGTAAAACACGAACGGACCCTGACGCTCCGTCTCAAGAACGTTATGCTCCCGAAGAATCCTGAGATGGTGCGAAATTAGCGGCTGCGAGAGTCCGGTCTCAGCCACAATTTCCGATACAGAACACTTCTTTTCGCCAATAAATTTGATGATTTTTAACCGGTTCGATTCACCGAGGGTCTGGAATAGAAGCTCCAGCTGCCGTGCATCGTCCATATAAATGATCTCTTATATAAACATACGTTTATATTATAATAAATAAAAATGCATTTGTCAAGAGGTATTGAAAATATTTTTTGTGACTTTCTTTCCCGATTGAATTGGCAAATTTAAGTCCGCCATTTTCGGATAGATAAAATGAAATTATGAAATCGGCAGAAAATGCTCAATAAATATGAATTTTATATTTGCCTTTTTCCTTCATCAATGCTATTTTGCCCTTTGCAGGTCCCGCCTGAGTTTCTCGCTCCTGCTTCCGTGAGAAGGAAAGCGGAGTGAATGGTTTTCATCTATTGATTACCCGTTGAAACTTACGTTAATGTGAAATCGTATATAAAAAAACTTGACACTCTATATCCTGCATTAATCATTTCTGGGGGTTTTATGAAACAATCAATCCTACTCGCTTTATGCTTCCTCATTGTATCGGGCTTTTCATTCGCTCAATCTGGTATAACGGCATACCATGAACAGCGGCAGTTCCAGCTCGCACCGCCGGGAGCGTTGAAGTTCGGTCTCTATGGATTCGATAATCCGGCTCTTCTTGTATATGCCAACAAGCCGGACTTGTATTTCACCTGGTCGGATGCAGATGGAAAATGGAACGATTTTAACCGGTGGGGAGGTTTTTTTGCACTTCGTAGATTAGGAATCGGAGCTATTCATAACAATGGACCGCTTGGCTCAGTCACGGATTATCGGATTTCTGTAGGCGGCGGCGATAGAACTTTCAGCACTGGATTGGGCCTCGGTTGGTCGGCGGGGGAGACCGAAGTGTACAACCGGCAAAGTTTTATTACGCTCGGGACTCTCTGCCGTCCGAATCCATATTTTTCACTCGGTATTGTCGGTGTAAAGTCATTTAAAGGAAAAAATGCCGAGGCGGCCGCCGATCTTGAAGTCAGACCATTAGGTAATCAGCTCTTTACTGCATTCATCGATTACGATATCGAACAAAATCAAATGTTGAAAGATGGCATTTGGAGTGTCGGCGCCGTAATTGAGCCGCTGCCTGGTATTCGCGTCATCGGCCGATATTTCGATACGAAAGCGTTCGCTCTTGGGTTCCAATTCAGTCTGGGTATGGTTGGACTCGAGACACAGGCAAACTATGACGGGGATCGACAATACACACATAATACCTACGGCATCCATATCGGTGCATACGATCGAAATGTGTTCGACACGTATTTCAATTCGAAAAAATCATATCTCGATATGAACCTGAACGGCATAATCGTATATCAACGATATCAATTATTTGATAACAATAAAACCTTAACGGATCTTTTAAATTCTATCGAAGGAGCAAAAGAGGATCCGCGTGTTGCCGGTATAGCGATCAATATATCCGGGATGAATGTTAACAAAGAAAAAATTTGGGAGCTTCGGGAGAAATTAAAAGAATTCAGAAGCGCAGGGAAACGGCTGGTCATCTTTATGGATCGCGGGAATATCGATACATATCATTTTGCTTCTGTTGCAGATAAGATTGTCATGGATCCGTTGGGGATGATTATGCTCGAAGGATACAACAACGGACTTACATATCTCAAGGGAACACTGGATAAACTAGGAATTGGTTTTGACGAGTGGCGGTTCTTCAAGTACAAATCGGCCAACGAAGCATTATCACGCGAAAAAATGTCGGATGCCGATCGAGAGCAGCGTCAAAATCTGGTGAATGATTATTATAAGCTGGCAAAAGCGGACATATGTGCATCGCGCGGATTTACTCCGGAAAAATTTGATTCACTCGTAAATACGGAAGTTGTTTTTACAGCTCAAAAAGCGATAGAAAAAGGACTGGTAGATACTCTCGGAAGATGGGAAACTGTAAAGGACGTCATAACAAAAATGGAAGGCGAACATAAGGAGTATCGGAGTGCCGGATCGCTTTTAAAAAATCAGCGTCCGTTCGACGGCAGGTGGGGAGAACCAGAGCAGATTGCGCTCATCTATGCCCTAGGCGCATGTGCCATGGATGAAGGTATTAAGGCACGGTCACTGGTCGAAGATGTGAATGCTGCAGTGGAAAATCCAAAGATCAAGGCAATCGTTCTACGCGTCGATTCGCCGGGAGGTGATGGATTGGCGTCGGATTATATCGCCGAAGCGTTGAAAAAGGCCAAAGGTAAAAAACCGGTTATCGTGTCGCAGGGATACGTTGCCGGATCCGGAGGATATTGGCTTTCGATGTACGGCGATACGATCGTTGCAGCTCCCAATACTGTTACAGGTTCAATCGGGGTTGCCGGAGGGTGGTTGTACAACAAGGGGGCAAAAGAATGGATGGGGATGTCGACGGATCATGTCCAGGTCGGGATACATGCCGACATCGGTTTTGGATTTACACTGCCATTCATAGGTGCAGGACTTCCGGACCGTAACATGACGACCGAGGAGCGCGCCCGGGCGGAAGAGATTATGAAAGATATGTATAAGGAATTCGTCCATAAAGTTGCAATGGGTCGGAAAAAAAGCGATAATGATATCGATTCTGTTGCCGAAGGTCGTTTTTATTCCGGTTACGAAGGGAAGGAGAAAGGACTCGTCGATGTTCTCGGCGGACTTGAAACAGCCATCGCGATTGCAAGAGAGCGTGCGGGGATCCCAAAATGCGAAGAGGTGACAATCATTGAAATGCCGAAAATGGGGTTGATCGACTTCAAAGCTCTGATGCCGAAAATTTTGCCTTTTCAGACGCAAATATTTGAAGATAAATTTATCGAGCAGCTAAGATTTCGTATCGGCCACAATGGCGAAGTTATGCCGCTGATGCCGCTCGAATTCATGGAAATGGTACCGATGGAATACTAGCAAAGAGATTTTAAACTCTGTATTTGATATGCTGGACAACCAGTAGGGAGCACGCTGTGATCTCTGTGTCAGCACTATTACTATTAATTCTATTTATATTGTAGGAGTGCAGACGCAGAGGTCGCAGAGAAGAATTGGTTGAGTCACTACACAATGGAGGCAGATACTGCTATGTTTAAAAAATATTTTGAGAATGTCCGCTTCCAGAAGGCATTGATCGCTGTCTCTGCAATCATCAGGATATTTATCGGCGCATTTCTTATGTTTTCCGCTTATGCTAAGTATATATCTTCAGAGTTTTACCTGAAATTTATCATGAGACTTGGTATTCTCCCGGCTATCGCCTTAAAATCTGTTATTCCCCTGATCATTTTCGAATTTCTTTTTGGCATATTATTGATCGTCGGATATAAAACAAAAATAATGTTGCGTGCGGCATCTATCCTTTTTCTCATTTTCACATCTGTCGTCACGTACAGCATGATACTCGGTATCGACGTATCGTGTGGGTGCTTTGGTCCTTATTTTCAAAGCGAGATAAGTTATTTTTCAATCGGCAGGAATTTTATTGTTGCTATCATCACCTTCCTCATCAGTCTCTACAAATATTATCCATTCACATTAGATTCGTACCTGTCAAAAAGGCTCTTCGATCAGATAAATACCTGATTGCTGGGACGGATCGAGTTATTTTTAGTGCGAAGCAGAATGCAATTACTTCCCAACGCTCATCAACTTCGACGGTATTCAAAAATAAAAAGGATTTCTCCCCCGTCTGTAAGAGAGGGAAAAAGAGCAGATTTGCCCCTAGCAGCCAAATCACATGTACCCGACACCCCTGCTAAGTGGCTGTTATCAAAGTCTTTACGCGATTGTAAAAATTTCTCTTGACATTATGATATTATTATGATATCATTATAATATCATACACAGGAGGAATAAACATGCAACCCATTTCTGAAATTCGTGCCTGGCGGTTTATCGGTTTCGCCATGGCGGCCGTTTTTATTATTCTTATCATAGTCGAGGCTCTTCTTTTACGTGTAATGATCATGGAGAGAGATATTGGTATCCTCTGGTTCATAATTCCCTTGCTTCTTATTATTGCAGCTATCCCGTCCGGTTTCTTCATTATTCATCCCAATGAGGCGAAGGTGCTGGTCTTGTTTGGAAGATACATGGGAACGGTTCGCGATGCCGGGTTCTGGTGGTCGAATCCTTTTGTCGTGCGCAGACATGTTTCATTGAGGATACGTAATTTTAACAGCGAACGTTTGAAAGTGAACGATCTGAACGGAAATCCGATCGAGATTGCCGCTGTTGTTGTCTGGCGCGTAACCGATTCTGCCCGTGCGCTGTTCGACGTCGAGAACTACGAGCAGTTCGTCGCCATACAGAGCGAAATGGCAATTCGTGCACTTGCGTCCGAATATCCCTATGATGCGCACGACGATGAACGCGCTTCGCTGCGAGGCTCGCCTCAGGAAGTTGCCGACAATCTGAAACGCCAGCTTCATGCAAAGCTGGAGATCGCCGGTGTGGCCGTCGAGGATTCGCGGATCAGTCATCTTGCCTACGCTCAGGAAATTGCCCAGGCGATGCTGCGGCGCCAGCAGGCGCAGGCGATTGTCGCCGCGCGACAGAAAATCGTTGAAGGAGCAGTCGGGATGGTCGAGAGCGCTCTGAAGATGCTCAGCGAGCAACATATTATCGAGCTCGATGAAGACAAAAAGGCGACAATGGTGAACAACCTGATGGTTGCGCTTGTCTCGGACCGCGAAGCGCAGCCTGTGATCAATACGGGGACACTCTACCAGTGAGTGAAAAAAAGAAATTCCTTCTGAGGCTCGACGAAGATCTTTATAATGCGATCGAGAAGTGGGCCGCTGATGATTTACGGAGCACGAATGCACAGATAGAATTTCTGTTGACTGAAGCTGTGAAAAAAAGAAAAAGGGCAGGGGCCAAAGGGGAGAGGCCTCTGTCGGATTTTAAGTAAATGATAGTATGATATTAAGAAATTTTTCAAAAGCCGGAAGTCTGTTTGCTTCCGGCTTTTTTTGGTATTTTTAAAATAATAGAAGATGTCGGCATTACGAAGTTTTTGCCGCTCTTTTTTTATGATGTGCTTCGCCTGCTGTTTTCAATCTTTCCGATATTTTATTAATCATGATCCACTGATTGCCTTTTCTCATGAATTGGAAATAGTCGAGAAATCCGAAATCCTGGTTAAATATCTTGATCTTTGCAGAGGCCAGATTACCTTCAACATCAATATTGAGAATTTTTGTTTTCCATTTCAGTCTTTTATCACATTTATCCGGTTTATACCATGATATATAAGTTTCCTTATCTGCCATCTCGATATTGTTATCATTATTCATCCAGGATATCCGCCACTTGTCATCGAGTATGGGCCTGTATAATTCTCCATTGGACAGTACATGGCCTTTGTGGTAATTCTTGATTATAAGATCCTTGATTTGCTTCTTATCTGTATTCATTGCTGTGGTCGAGAAGATATTTGTCGTCAGTGTAATCGCTATTTCTTAAACATAATATATCTACATTTATGGATATGTTCCCCACCGTGTGTTTCGGGTTCTTCAATAATTCCGGTCTCGATAATATGAAACCCTTGAAAATGATCTTTCAGATCCGAATCTGTAAAATAATGGACAGGTTTTCCTTTTCTCGGTTCGAAGGTATTGGACTCAAGTTCTTCTCCTTTACCAAAACTATCCTCGAATTCAGACATGACAACAAAAAAGCCATACCCGCCTTTTCTTAATTGTTTATTCAGTCTATCGATGACCTTTTTTCTTTCGCATGCCGGGAAAAGATGAAGCACATTGAAACAAAAAATTGAATCGTAGATCAAAGTATCAAAAGGCATATCGAGGATAGAGCCATGATAATACTTGATGTTTATATTGTTCTCTCGTGCTATTTCTATTGCACGCCCGGATATTTCTATTCCTGTCACTTCAAATCCTGAATCGGCAAATAATCTGGCGTTCCTGCCGTATCCGGCTCCGGGGATCAAGACGCCATGGATATTGAGATCAAGAAATTTATCCCTCGCCATTAAAGCAGATTTGCATGGTTCCATCGACCATATAACTCCTTCATCCAGATATCTTTTATCCCAATATTCTTTTTGACTAGTGTTCATATTTGATACACATTTGTGAGATTATTGTCTGAATTCTTTCCTAAATCGTACCAACCTTAATGTGTAGCCTCTAGATAGTTTAATATGATCTTCTCTTATTCTATTGCGAATTCGATCAGCGAAGAGGTTCTATTGGACCCGGTATATATTTCAATCCTGAATTTCTTTCTTCTCCAGGATTTAAAGGTCCAGATCTTCTCAGCCTTTCTCCCCACCAGCCAGAACGAAACTGCCAGAATAATAAGGCAAGGTCAGGGTAAAAGTGTTATATCAGTTCTGGACACAACGAAATCCACTTCTGAAGTCGCGGCTGTACGGGTAGTTTCCGTCGCGGTTATCAAACCTACATAAGTACTCGACGTTGCCGAAAGAACCACCGCGAAGGACACGGTCTGTTTGCGATGTTGTAGGTCCTTTCGGATCGCTCGTACCTCCGGATGGATACGTGCTGCCATACCAATCCCAGCACCACTCCCACACATTTCCATCAAATAGGTGAAGCGCTAAGCGAACACAATATATAACGCTATCATTACTTATACGTTGAGATACCTGCCAACCCGGTAATTGCATATACTGCATGTTATAGCGCGTTACTAATGGGTCATAAACTTTTCAAGTTCGTCCTTATATACAGGGTGCGGATATAATTCAATTGCCTTTTTCATTGATTGAATTGCTTTTTCTCTATCTCCTGATTCAAAAAATAACCAGGCCTGTGTATCATAGTAATTCGCATAATTGGGATTAATTATAATTGCTTTACGAACCATATCAAGAGCCTTCGTATAATCTTTTTTAATTTTAAATGTACAAATCATCCATGCATATTTATTTAATATATCAGGATTTTCAGGATATTTAGCAAAGGCTTCTTCACAAGTTGTAAGGCAATTGATCTCATCTTTCTTATTTTTCAAATCATCTATTAAATAAATATAAGCTTTGGGAATGAAATCATTTTTTGCATAGAGTTTGATATATTTCTGTAATTCATCAATTTTTCTTGTCGTTATTGACTCATTTTCTGCAATCCTGAAACGACACTCTGCATGCAATCCAAGTTTATCTTCAGAATCATAAATTAGGACTTTGTTAAAAAGCTTGTTGGCTTCTTCAAATTGATATCGGAATAATAGCTTTCTTGCCATCAAAAAATTACTCATTGCATTCAAGGTATCCTTTTGATATTTTTCAAGTACATCTTTGTATAAATTTTTATCGGCTGCAACATCTCTTAAAAAGTCTAAATACAGGTCTTTCTCTCCATCATATCCAATTGTACGTTCAATCTCGTTACCGGTTTCATCATAATAAATTATTGAACTCTGGTAAACAAGATTAAAGTATTTGAACAAAGACTCGTAAAGCGAATCGGCAGGTGACACTTTAACTATCAGGAAATATTTATCCAAGAATTCTTTATTTTTATCATTTTCAAAAATATCTCGTTTCAATTTAATACATGGTCCGCATGAGGGTGCCCAAAATTCAATGATAAGTATTTTGTTCTCCCTTTTTGCCGATTGAATAGCATTATTAACAAATTTAATTTCTTTGGCTTCCTGGCTAAATAGTGCCAATGGAATTAAAAATAGTATCAAAATATAAATATGATATTTCATAAGGATGATATTTTAGTTAGAAATGACTGTTATTAAGCATTTAATTTATCACTTCGTAATGTTGGGAACGGTCATCGAAACGCGAAAGCAGAGCTCGTGCTTCGGGTGGTACAACCGCTTTTTCATAGTCCTCTCCGGCAAACTCCCGGACGGCATTGAGGGAATCAAACCACATTATGGTGATGAACTCCACACCATCGGCAATGTTGCGTCTCAGAAGATGGATGCCGCGATATCCACGTATATGACGATTGCTTATGCCTACAAAGATTTCGCTCTTGAGTAGGTTCTCATATGCGTCCGCATTTGCCTGTGCGGTGTAGCCATGCCAAATTCTGCTAATCATAGAATATTTCTCCCCTTACATGATTTGAATACAATGTTTTTCAGTGGTGTGCCAGTTCATCAACAACGGCTTGGGTGTAATTATGAATTACTTCGCTA
Organism: Bacteroidota bacterium; assembly: GCA_050011775.1. Lineage (GTDB taxonomy): Bacteria > Bacteroidota > Ignavibacteria > UBA10030 > CAVZMI01 > CAVZMI01. The sequence continues at coordinate 92,390 of JBEKIL010000013.1, forward strand.
TATAATTCTCTTATCGCTTCTATCGAAAATTGTCCAGTACTATGATCTTGTTCTTGGCCTCAACTCTTCTAAATACCACTGTCTTACTATCAGGAGAAACTACCGGGCCGTACCCAGGTATTTTACTTATCTCTTCGATCTTTCCATTTGCATAATACACTTTTACTAAATTATAAATTTGGGAAGATGGCTCCGCAATGACTCCAAGAATTGATCTGTCATCGGGCATAGAACCAGTAAATATAAAAGATTTCGGGGTTTTGATAAGATGTTTATTCTTTTCTGCGTCCAAAGGTATGTACCACACACCAATTGAATCTTGAACTATGGCACTCTTTGAATCCCATGAAAAGCGTGGTAACCCTCTGGAAAAAGAAAAAGCGATTTCCTTAATTATCTTGTTGGGTACAGATTTAAGCGCAAGAACTGCTTTTGGGGAAGGGGTATTTAGGTCGGGTGCGTACCATAGATACTTTCCATCCCTGGAAATATCAATTAACGCACCGTCTCCTATTTTCCGGGTTATGTTTGTAGCTATCTCACGCTCAAAGAAACTGAACTTAGTGACTATTGAATCAGGATTCTTTTTTATTGTATCACTTTGAAAGCCACTGAAATAAACCGATTTCATATCTGCGGACCAACGTATCCAGAGCGGCCACGGTTGGTGTTTCTCGATTGTTGGTTCAAATTTGGTCGGCTCACTTCCATCCTTATTGCATATCACAAACCCGTTCTGTGAGGGTTCGAAATCGTATACCAGCCTATAGAAGAGTTTGCTTCCATCTGGAGAATATGCAGAACTAGTAACATACCCATCCTCGAACGTCAATTGCTGAAGTTCCTTGGTCTGAATGTCGATTGTCCAGAGATTAGATGTCTCAGACTCATTCAAATATACGAGGTGTTTAGCGTCCTTTGATATGCGTGGAAACCTGTCGGCACCGGCGCCAAGTGTGAGCTGCTTCGGTGTTCCGCCCTCCTCAGGCATGACCCATAAGCCTACACCTCCGCTGCGGTTTGAATTGAAGACGATTTCTCCAGTCGAAGTCCAGCAAAAATCATCAATGATCTTCTTGTCAAACGTTATCTGATGTTCAGTGCTATCATCCAACTTGCGCGAAAAGATTTCCGTGTACCGACCAGTCGTAGCGGTTCCAAAACTTCTCAGAAAAGCAAGCCGCTTTGAATCAGGAGACCATGCGATATTAATGAAAGAGACTGGCTCAATCTGGGTGACTTTTGTCTCTTCCGTTCCGTCTGATTTGACTATGAAGAGTCCCAATGCCTGGCCGATTTGGCGGAAGAAGGCGATGCGTTTTCCGTCTGGTGACCACATTGGAAGATCAGCATTACTGACCAGTTTATGAGATTTTCCCCCCAGAGTTGGGATGATGTCTATTTCAAACCTATTATTATCTGTGGAATAGACGGAATAAACAATCTGGCTGGCATCAGGCGAAAAACATGGAGCCCTGTAATAAACTAACACTGTGTCATTGGTAATTTTCCTTGGTTCGCCTCCTGAAGAGTGAATAACATACAAGTTTGGACGCATTCGGGAATCGTTGGCAACGTAAACAATCCAGTTTCCGTCAGGGGAAATGTTTGGATCGTTGACATTAATGCCTCCCGTTTTCAATATCCGTGTCACCATTGGGGTTGAAGGTTTATTGAGTAGCTCAATTCCAATTAAAATACCAATGGCTACCACAAATAATCCTGCTAGTGCATAAATCCAGTTCTTTCTTTTTTTTCTTTTACTCCTTGATTTGTGTGCTGAAGTTGCTATGGATCCTACAAGGATTTCATAAATCTCAATTTTTTCTTTTATATTCTTGAGCTCTTTGGGTCCAAGCGAGACTACTTGAAGATCTAATTTGTGCCTTACAAGATTATACACCTCCTGTGAGATACAAATGCCCCCCGGCTCAGCCAGCAGTTCAATACGAGAAGCAATGTTCACACCATCGCCAAATACATCATCATCTTTGACAACGATGTCACCCATATGAATACCGATACGAAGAAGTATCTTTTCTTTCTCTGCAGCACTCTCATTATACTTGCCGAAACATTCCTGAATATCAATGGCACATCGAACAGCATTAGCAACTGTAGTAAAACTCACAAGAAAGGCATCGCCCATCATTTTGATTTCCTTGCCATCGTGTCTGTTGAGAGCATCTCTCACGATTTGATTGTGACGGCTAAGAAGATTCATGGTGAGATTTTCATTCTCCTGCATCATCTTGCTGTATCCGACGATATCGGAGAACATAATAACAGAGAGGTGCGTTTGGCTTTCCGGGTTCGTCATGTCAGGCATTTTTGGATCCCCTAATTGACATCGTGGGCTTTCTCTTTATTCTACTACATCTCTACTTCATTAGCAACATCTTCTTCGTCTCGCCCAACGGTGTGGAGTGAACTCTACTTTTTGATTCGTTACCAATATGTGTTTATCCCTGCCTGCGTGCCGGAGGCACTCCGGCAGGCAGGCGCCGAAGTCCGCCGGCTTTCCTCTAAACTTACTTGAGTATTACTCCCCATTCTGTAACGACAAAACCATTCCGTTCGAACTTGGGAATTGACGGAGGAGGCAGCTTCTTTCCGAAGTCGTTCGTTCCCTGTATGACATAGAAGAGGCGAAGCATATTATCCGGCTGTTCGGAGATTTTCAAACGAATAACTTTCCCGATCTCATCGGCAAATTGGGGATAAATGATATAATATGGATATTCAACCAGTCTTGGGATCCAATACTCGATAAAATTGCTTTTTTCATGCTGATTAAAACCGGCGAGAAGGAGATTGTTCGAGAAGAATGACGTAAGTGTATCTCTGCTGACAATCCAGCCTGAAGTATATTGAAAGGCATCCGGATTTTTACTCTCGTAAAAGAGATAGTCATACTGTCGATCGATCTTGCCGGACGGTTCTACGGAAACATTCCAACCGCCGGAATACAATGGAATAGATTGAAGAATGGATCCTCCCAGCGGAAATTCCAATGCGACGGACAGATTGCGTGTAGTTTGCGGATAGAGATAAATATTAGGTTTGCGAACGAGTATATGAGAAGTATCGATAATGGTTATTTGAATGCGCTGCGGGCGTTCGATCTCTGCATTGTCAAAGCGGGCATTGATGAATACATCCGCCGCATAACTTCCGGGCATCAGGGCAGCCACAGAACTCAGAATATTGAATGGTCCAAGCCATCGGTTTGTTAAAGTGGAATCGGCTTTCAATAAACCATGATGAACTATTTCCGGCCAATAAAAGCCATAATATTGCCGGGAAATGATTGTGTCGTTTCGGGTGATAAAGATATCCGAAACGGGTCCTGTCCATGTGTAGTTCTGATCTATGCCGGTCTTATTGGTCATCTGGAAAATCAAGTAGAACGGATAGCCTCTCTGGAAGACGGTACCGGGATTTCCGAGTGTATCGGTAGTTGAGAATGATGTCGAGATAGTTTCATCTGGTTGGATTGTCTCATCTATATTGCATCCCATCAACACTCCTGCGACCAAAAGAACCATTATCATATTTTTCATTGATGTTTCCAGCTGTTAGGCCTAAGATAAACTTACAATGCTTCAGCCGTCACACCGAGTCCCGCCCTCCGGGCGGGAAGGTGTGCTAGACAGGTCATTGTCGGGCCGAGGTTGTAACATTAAATATTTCAGAAAAGACTCCTCATCATGCCGAGTCCCGCCCTCCAGGCGGGGAGGCATGCTAGACAGTTCTTCGTCAAGCCGAGTCCCGCCGCTTAATGTTGTCTGTGTCCGGCGCCGCTCCCGTGTTCCGTTTTCGTTTCAGTCCCACGTTCCGTGATCTTTACGTCCCACGATTCTGTGGGATTGCGGGGACCTTTAGTAAAGAGTCATATGCCGTGCCGCCATTATCTTTTCTTAGCCCCATGGTGAACCATAGAGCTTTTGTCTGCGTCTGCAATTACCCCGGAGCTATGTGGTTGTCCTATGGATGCTTTGTGAAACGTGCTAAATGATGACTCAAATTCTGATACTTTCTGAGAGAACTCGTCTATCTCGCTTTCAAGCTTCGAGATGGATACATTAGATAATTCAAATTGCTCTATCTTTCCAGCGAATTGTGTTTGAAAGTGAGCTTGCCTATAAAGATTGTAAGCAGGAGTTTCGCTGTCGAATTCAAAGCAAGGTGACTCGTATGCTTGACGTCCATATGGATATGGATTCAGTAGTACACTTTTTTTTGCAAGTATTCCAAAACATGTTGGAGTACCACGATAAAGGTATACAGAAACAAGTTCTTTGTCTGATCCGACAAAACTCAGTATAATTCTTAGACTCTTTATGATTTCGCGAGCAATCTCTCCAGGATCCCTGCCCTCTTGTGCTGCACGAAAATCAGCAAACAGTGGATGTGTAAGCATGAACTTAATTTCGACACCATCATGTATTTTCTTCTTTATCGTCTCTATCACATGTTTAAAATGCCTGTCTTGAAGGAATCCCAGGAGAGATGATCCGACGATGAAAAGTCCATCCTTTTCATCTTCTATGATTGTATGGAACTCGCCTGTTTGAAGAGCTTGTTCTCTGCTAATATATGTTTTTGACAGTCCAACTTCGGAAGAACTTTCCACAAGTGAGAAACGCTCAGCGCAAGGCATTCCGAGTCTGCTTCCTATTACTGAAGCTAACTCTTTTGCATTTTCTGAGAGGTCCATCAATCCTGCTGAAAGCATTATAATAGACACCGATGCGGAAGCTGTGAATGTAACGCCGAATGTTATCAGTATTATTGACCACCATTTGTCGGAAGGTTGGAATATTCCGGTCAATGTAAGCAGAATACCAACTATCAACGTTAAGATAATTAACGTCTTCCGGACATTGTGCGTTGAACGATAATCTTTTTCCCTTATGCTATAATCCCATTTTCTCATTTTTATTCCTTTCGATGAATATGATTTTTCAGGGCGTTCATTTTTGTCACTTAATTCAACCGTTTGATATTTTCTAAAAAGGTCTCCTAAAGGTTAAGAGAAATAATTATTATATAAGCGTAAACAAACACAACACTCACCCACTCAGCCAAAGGTCGTCAGACTTCGATCGTCAGATTCCGACAACCCGCTCCGCCGAGCCTGTCCGCCGACTTGTCCTGAGCGAGTCCCACAGGATGTGGGACGAGTCGAAGGATCTCGTGCTTCGATTTTTTCCGTCCCACGATTCGTGCTTTTTACGTCCCACGTTCCCGTGTTCCGTTTTTTCCCGTCTCACGTTCCCGTGTTCTTTACGGCCCTACGTCTTATGTGGGGTCCAGTGAGATTTACGGTCCCACGCTTTCGTGCTATTTACGTCCCACGTTCTAAGTGGGATTGTGGGGCTCAGTGGGGCTGTGGGATTGCGGGGACCTTTTATAAAGTGATAGCTTGTGTTGCCATGGTTGATGATTCTTAAAAGATTATTTTGCCTGATCTAAAGCTGCCAGCACTTCCTCCGCATCCACCTTGCCCCAGTAATAGCCCATCTCCTTGCTCATTTGTAACGCGTGCTCGGTTTCGGCTCTGGCGTTTTGCTTGTCGCTGTTTGCGAGATGTGTCCAACCAAGCGCATTTCGAATATCTGCCTCGTAAATCCGATAGCCGCTCTCAACCGCATAACCGAGCGCTTCGTTTAGGTCGTTGAACGCCGACATTGCATCCTTCATATGCTTTGCCGCCCAGCGCCCGCACGCTAGCAAAGCTTCAATGAGCGCGGGACGATACGAAATACTCCGCGCTATTTTGAGCGCGGTGTCATAATGCTCACGTGCGCTTGTGTGTTGTCCTGCATCCGCGTCAAGGTCGCCGAGAACGCGGTGGCATTGGCTGATTTGGGGTGTCCAATGACCGAGTTCGGATTGTTCCATATTAGCTATGGTGACACGGCGGGCATAATCAGAATCGCTCTTTCGTTTAAGGTGATCAGCATGTTTAATTCCCCACAGGCTAAAAATATAGTGAAGTTGCGGAAACAACTGCTTAATAAGTACTTCTGCTTGTTCAAACATAGTGCTGGCAGAAATTAACTCGCCCGTTAAATGCAGTGCCCATGCGTGGTAACTTAAAGAAATATATTCATTCTGCTTATTCACCGCGCGGCGGGCGAGGTCAAGTGCACAAGTGGCGGCTTCTGTGCTCGCTTCCAGCACGCCGAGTTGCGCGTGGAGATCCGCAAGGTTAATGTGGCCTGTGCTGGCGTTGCTCCAGTCTTTGCGAGTAAGGTAACTAGTAACGGCGCGTTCGTAGAACGGTACTGCCTCGTGCAGGCGTCCCAGATTCATCAGGCATAAGCCGATCGTGTTTAAAATCCAACTCTGCTCATGTGGAATACCTTGTGGTTCTCTAGATAGATTCCCATCTGGGAAGAATTCTTTAACCATATTCAAGTACGTGTCGTAGGCGCCAAGCAGGTGCATCAAAATAAAACGGTCTTCTTGATCAATTCTGTCTCGTCTAATCTTATGCGCCTCAGTATACGCATTCGCTTGGCAGGCGTGATGCACCACTTCAATGAGCGGCTTCAAATCGTCAAGTGTGGGATATTCCGGTGTGTCACCTGCAATCGAAAGATAGTAGTCTTTGATCTGTTCGTGCGCGGCTTTTTCTTGTGCAGAGTCGCCTTTGGTCAGCAACGCCAAATAGTGGTTGCGGATGAGCGGGTGCGTTGTGTAGGTGCGTTCATGCGCGTCAAAACGAAGGATGCGGTACGTCGCCAAGTGTTTAACCATAGCCTCCAAATTTGAAATCCCAAATCCCAATTTCCCAATCTCAAATAATTTGGATTCTGGTTTTTGGGATTTGGAAATTAGCGGAAGAAACACTTTATCAAATGCGCTTTCGTGCACGGGTGTGCGGAACGCGGAAAAGAGTTTCAGGAATTCACGCTCGACGTCGGTGAGGTGTTCGTCGTAGCGGCGCAAGACGCGGTGGACACGTTCGTACCGCGGCTCGTCCATCGTTGGCGTGGGCAGGTCGGCAACATGTGCAACATCGCCGCCGTAGCGTTCTGTCAAAATAGCGGCGAGCAAACTGAGCGTGAGCGCGTGCCCGTCCCAATCCGCCACCAATTTATCAAGCGTATCGTATTTGCCCTGCACACCCAGTTTCCGCAACAACGCGCGACCATCAGCAGCGGAAAGCCGATCCACCTCGCGATGTGTGTACGTCGTGTATTCCATTAAATCAAGCAATGGCGCGCGGCTGGTGACGAGACAGAACGATTGATTGTCGGAGCGTGCAAAGTACGTCAGTAAATCGCGCAGGTCATTGCTCTGCAATAGACCGAACCGATCGCCTTCCTGATTTTGCATTACTTCCAAGCCATCGAGTACAAAGAGATATCGCCCCGCGCCGAGCATCGCGCCGATAATTTGCGCGCGCACGCTGGACGATGGCACCACGCGCGGATCGATATGCCCGCCGCTCATCCATTTAAGCGCGGCTTCGAGAAATTCATCCACGCTCCGCTTCTCGTTAAAGCCCCACCAGAAAATGCCGTCAGGGGTTGGGATGGACGGCTGTTCGCCCTTACAAATGTTGTCCACCCATTTGCGTGCGAGACTGCTCTTGCCCTCGCCGCCGAAACCTATTAACCCTGTCACGTGTTTCTGCAGATTGAGCCAGTCTTGTGTGATTTGCTCAAGCAGTTCGTTACGCCCTGTCCATTCTTTTAATATGTCGGGTGCGCTGTTCCACGCAAAGCGATCCATTGGTGTGACTGCCGCGCGCGCTTGCGCAACATCGGTTTTGGGTTCAGGCGCGGCGCGCAGTGGCAATGATTCATCGCGCAATGACAAACCGAGCGGTGCGAGTGAAAGGACTCGTGCATTTATCGCCCAAGCCGTATCGCGATCTTTGGTGGACTGGTCGGGGAACCACGTTTCGGACACAATGCCGACAACGAGATTGCGTTCGACATCGAGGACTGCCGCACCGCTCATCCCGCGATTGATCTGGGACGACTGCAATTGCACGGGATCGCATTGCACCATGTGACCTTCAGGTGGCTCAATGCAACCTTGAATCGTCCCATCCGCCCAGCCCGCGATGTAATCCTCCAAGCGACGATAGCCGTACGAGCGAAACGGATTCCTGTCTGAAGAGTCGGCAGTTCCAAGCACCGCTATTTGCTCTGGCGCAAGCGGCGACGCGCCGCCGACGAGTTGCAGCAGCACCACATCGTCATCGTGTTGTGGAAAAAATGCGGCAACCGTCGCACGCCGTGATTTCGTCTCACCGCCACGCGCTTGCGGAAAGTACACGCCTATTTCAGCTCTTTTTGCGTCGCGCGGATGTGCGCTAATCGCGGCTTCCACTACGTGTGCGCACGTCACAATCCTGCCGTCCGTCGAAACCGCGATGCCCGTGCCGACAATCGCATCATCGCTGACGCGTCGAATCTGCACTGTCATCTCGCGCAGGTTTTGCAGGCGTATGTTGGACGATTGTATGCTCACGCTGATCTCTCCTTGTGTTCCCAAATCAATTTTACATTTAGATGTGCTTCTGCTCCAGCTTTTGCAATGAGTGCCCCCGACTCAACGTCGAGCTTAATGCCGAATTCCAATTCCACCTGTGACGGTTTTTTGACAAGCGCATCCATGGTGTTTGTTATCCGTTGAGCCATGCTGTGAATGGTGTTCATGGCATTCTCTAATGCTTTGGCAGATTTTTCTGCGATGTCGGCCGGTAATAGAGCGGTCTTTTGTACCCCCGGTCGTGACGTTAGTTCGACGAGTATTGGTGAGTTTTCTTCGATCGTAAAAGTGGGCATTGATAAATCTCCTTACTTTTTATTGTGTTTAGGCAATGATGCATAACGATTTCTATATTCTATTCAAAGCATCGGGCTACTCACACTCAGCCAAAGGTTGTCAGACTTCGATCGTAAGATTGCGACGAACAGCTCCGCCGAGCGAAGCGAGGCGAAGAGTCGAGGCATGCTAAATCGAAAAATATTAAGAGGCCCTCGACTGGCCTCGGCAAGTGGTTCGACAAGCTCACCACAAGATCGGCCCAAGTCGCTCGACGACCTCTACGCTATCTAATTTGCGGGAGTCGTACTTTAGTGCGGGCTGACGTTGTAACATTAAATATTTCAGAAAAGACTCCTCGTCATGCCGAGTCCCGCCCTCCTGGCGGGAAGGCATGCTAGATAGTTCATCGTTATTCCGAGTCCCACGGTTTCACATTTCGATCTTTTCCGTCCCACGCCTCTAGCGAAAATCTTTTCCAATTGCGGGAGCGCCTGCCCCGACTCGTTTCTAGTCGGGGTCGTGGCGCGCCGTGTCATCCGTTCGTGTTCGTTGGCTTGCAATATACCTCGCAATTCCATTCCGAGCGTTAAAGGACGGAATCCTTTTATTATGAGGTGATGAAGACCCAAATTTGCACATTTTCAGTTTTGTTGGGAGGTCCTCCCGTTAACCATAATCCCATCTGCGGTCCGACTACATCGAAGGCCTGGATATTTTGACTCATGGCCCGGGTAAACATCTGTGACAACGTTGCTCCACTGATTTTTCCCATGTTGACCATGATTTTTTTGGCGCTCGTCGTGCCTACTCTGACATAGACCTTATGATAACCACTGAGATTGATAGTATTGCCTGTGTGGGGATCAAGAGGCACCTCAGCTTCGCCATACTGGCTAAAGGTTATTGTTGCCGGCGTATCAACGAGGCATATGAATCGAGTAGCTGCTAACTGCGCTTTGGCGGTAGGTGCCAGAGCCAGAGTCAGCGCGATAACTGCGAAGACAAATGCGATTTTTTTCATGACAATTCTCCTTTTTTTATTGGTGTTTGGATTATCGTGCAATTGAATGATTGCTGACATTCAATGGCCGCGTTGTCTGTGATGTATAACGTTTACATTATGAAAAGGCCCGTGCCGTGCGGAGTACGGCACGAGGTCTCGATTCCACTAAGTGGAATCGGACAACCCCGCATTGTATCTTGCGGTGTGCGTTCCACAACAACTCAGGAATACTTATTTCTTGACTTTGACCTTTTATAAAGTGTTATTCGCCATTATATAAGCATCTAATGATAGTTGAATTCAAAATCTTAGACCTCAACTCATCAAAATTAACATATAGCAATTGGCGGTACGAAGGTAGTGAAGTAAATGTTTCTATCTTTCCTGTTGATTCGAGTAGAATTTTTGACTCAATTTGTTCACTAACTCCCGCGCGGTTGTCAATTCCTTGTGCTGCAACCGCTCGTAAATCTTCAGGGCTTCTTGAGCCAGCGGCAGTGCCAAGTCCGCGCGCCCTTCGGCTTCGTACACGCACGCGAGACGATTTTGATTTATGGCAACTAAATCTTGCCGTCCGACTTCTTTCGCCAATGCCAACGCCTGCTCGCACCATTTGTGTACCTCTGCCCACTGTTTACGGTCAAACGCAAGATTGCCGAGGTTGCACATATATGTGGCCTGTCCTTCTTTATCCTCTCGTCTTGTTTCAATTTCCAACGCCTCGCGGTAATACCGCTCTGCTGCATCATAGTTCTTGCGCATACGCTCGATCCCACCTAAATCGGAAAACATAATCGAAATCCATTCATCGTTTTTCAGGTCGCGAAAGATAACAAGAGCATCTTGATAAATGCGTTCTGTAGTGTCGTACTCTTTGCGTTGCACCGCTATCAACCCACGCATTCGGATGCCAACAGCTTGCTCAAATTTGGTTCCGCCGCGCGTCCACATCTCGGTGCAGCGGTCTGTCCAAAACACTGCATCGTCGGTACGGGCGCAGTTGAAGTGAATATATGCCACTCGGTACGCGTGCCAACCAGCATTGCTCCAATCTTCTATTGCGCGCATTGCTTTGTATGCCTGTGTGTCTATATGCACACGCTCATCCCATCGCCCGCTAAATGACAGGAACGCATGTAGCGCGAGTGCAAGTTCATTCAACATCCGTGCCGCCTCTTTGTCTCCTACTTTTTCGCCCTGCAAACCCGCTGTTTCCCACAGCCAATTCGCTGCCGCGTCGAGATTTGTCCATTCGGCTTCAAGGAGGCGAAAGGTTCGGTAATTCTTGCTTCCACCGCCATATCGCTTAGTATAATCCACCCAATATTGTGCAAATCGCATTCCCATTTTGCGTGAGTTGTTCACATCAGCAAGAAGTTCATCATGGACAAAAGCACGTGTGAGCGGATGCAGTGTGTAGCGTTCTTCGCCCGTTAGCACGTCCACCAGCGACAGCGCGCTCAAGCGGTCAATCGTCGTTGTCAGCGCGACGCGTGACAGGTTCGCCACTTGCATCCACGCCTCGAACGTTGCGGAGGGGACGAAGAACGAGAGTGCACCGAGCGCGGTTTTGTCATTTGTAGTCAATTCTTTGCGCGCTTCTTGAAAAATGAATCTATGCAAATCAGCGTCGCGATTGCCATGTAACATTTCCAGTGCGCCATCAAACGTCAGTGTGGTGCGCACGCGCATAAGCCCGAGGGTATGCACCAACGCCAGTGGTGAGCCGTTCGTTTCGTCGTACAATTCCTGCCAGCGCGATTCTATGTGGCGTAGTTTGTTCGTCATTCCCGTATCACGTGCCATTTCATTTTTGATGATTCCACGCGCCGCGTCCCAATCCAATTTTTCCACGCGCAACCACACCGCGCCTTCGCCGCCGCGACGTCTACTTGTGATGATTGCTTTGCATCCTTGTGGCAGTTCGCGCAGAAAATCCGCCATTGCCTCCTGCTCTTCTTTCGACAGCGTTTCAAGGTTATCATATATGAGCAGAGCAGGCATTACACGTAGCGCATCTAGTAAGGCACGACGTTTTTCACTGCTTGCCAGTTTAGCAATACCTGATTGCCCCAATACACGTGCAGTCTCATTCAAGAATTCGTCGAGCGTATGTGCAGGAGGATTAAGCTCATGAATACCACTTGGTTCAAGAATATTTTGCTTTGCAGTGATAAATACAAATGCGTCAAACAAGCCTCCTTCCTGCGTGCGATACGCGGCTTCAATAGCTATCGCACTCTTGCCGATGCCGCCTATACCATCCACGAGGACCCCCCACGTTCGGTCGGTGGGACTGAGCGCGCGCATCACCACGTCCATCTCTTTCGCACGACCAAAGAACGCAGCACGCCGTGGTAGGTTGTTCGGAATTCTCGGCGCCAGGACTTGCACAACATCGGGTGTGATGGGCGTTTTAGATTGCTCGCCATACTCGAGTAATAATTTTTGCAGATTGTCGAGCAATAATTTTTCAAAAGATTCGGTCGTGTCGAAAGATTGTGTCAAGACGCGAAACTCGCTCTGCGGTTTTTGAATCTCTTTGAAAAAATTTTTTACGCGCTGTGCCTGCGCTAAATCGGCATCGAGTGGAATCGCACGCATGCAACGATACATCACGATGCGTGGTCTGCCGTATTCCTTCCACAGCCGATACGCAATGCGAAATTCTTCTTCCGTGCCAGAGAGATAATCCTTTTGCGTCTGAAGGTCTTTGCCGCCTGGCGGTGTGCCAAAACGATGCCACAAGATGCCAACGAAAATATCCCACGAGGTCGGTTTGAGTTGGTCGAAGATGATTTGCTGTGGGCGACCCGCGTCAGGCACGACCCCACGCCAGTCCAAGACCTCAAGCGTCAATCCCAGATAATCCGCCAATGGTTTGAGTGACGTTACGACTGTTTCTAACTTAGCACGTTCCGTCGCCACGTCGTAGGGTGATGCAAGAAAGATTCTAATTTTATTTAGAATATTAGCCATTATTACTTACAATACCATTTTTAAGATGATTTCAGTTAACACCATTTAGTTTGTAATAGGTCATAACGTGTCGCGTAAAAATGACGTTCCGTTATCCCGTACTTTCAGTACGGGATGAGCAACGGGATGTTCGTCCAGTTTACACTTTGTTAACTTTTTTACACCTGTCAGCTGTCGTAATTTGCATGTTACTCTTTAGCCGAAAACTTAAGGGACATTTGCTCTATTTCAGTTCGCTGTTTTTGGATTGCTTCTTTTAATTCATTGGATGGTGCGAAGATGTCCTTGAGATAATTGAAGAGCGAATCAAGGCTTCTACAGTCAGAAGTGTGGCGCAGTACAATTATCACTTGCGGACAATACTCATTGGCAATGACTGAAAAAACGAAATCGAGACTTTCATTGAATGAATTCAATTTCTGTTTTAGAACATCTGCCGGGTAAGAATTCTGAAACTTCTGAAAAACGGCCTGATTGTGATTGCGAAGTTCAACGCCAATTCTGTTGCGCAGAACTAAGCAATCATAACTATCTGCCACACTTCGGATGTCATCAGCTTTCTCAATGGCGCTAATGCCGATGTCAGCCCTTAATCGATAAAGATTGGCTGTTGTAGTGATGATGGGAATGTGGTAGAAGATTACTTCGCCTCCGAGAAGATTGTCGACTTGGTGAATCATTCCATCAATAAATTTTTCGGAAAATGCGTACGACAATTGGGCAATCGCTTGGTTTATTGACTTACTATTGTCACCTGTTGTAGCGATCTCGATTCCCTTGGAGCAGAGTGGACCGAACTCCTTCGGGAATAATCCTCCGTATTGGAATTTCAATCCCCTATAGAAATGGTCATTAGGATGCAAGAAAGCATTCGGGTAAATCTCAGATGGGCCTCCGTAGCTCTCTGGGACAAATACCCAATCGGTGCTTCGATGGCGATACTTGCACTCTATCATTAGGTCAACGTAGTTGTTGCCAAAAACATAAGAAGCATCAATGTCGTAAGAAAACTCTTTGATAGTCCGATTTTCATCATTTTTCAAGTACGAGTATTCGAAGTCGGCTATCGCGCCTTTCGAGTTGAGATACTTGACCACTTCGAATTCGAGAGGTATACTCGAATGGAGCAGGTGATCCTTCCATTTTTTGTTGTCTCGATCTATCATTCATTTGTCATAGCAAATTATGGCAGATAACGTCCACCGTGGCCACGTCGTGCCGCGCCACCATCATATTTCAACTGAGACGCGGCATGGAGCGAGCTCACTAACTTATGATTCCTGCGCTTTTAATTTGCCATTCCAAATGTGCGAGCGTCGTGGCCACGGTTGTTAGCTGCCGGCACGTATCAGACAATTACATTTGAATCCTGAGCCAGTCCTTTATGAGTAATTCGAACCTAGTAATCTCGTCATCGTTGAGTTCGCAACTGTGCGCGATGACGTTGCGAATCTGGTTAAATTGAACCAGGCTTTGCTGCATTGCTTTTTTGCTTCTGATTGTGTCAGAAAAATCGTCCCAGTTCGCATTGAAAATATCGATTAACTCTCCAAAGTTGGTGTACGTCAATGGATCTTCCGATCGGATAGAAAACACCGAGTCCTTTTCCTTCTGCTGTTTCTCTTTGACACTGGCTTTTACTCCATCTGGCACCTTCTCGTCCCACCAATTCGCCTCGTACTTTTCTTTCAGCCTTTCAGAAATCAAACGTCTGATAGAATTCTCTAAACAGTAATAAAGAACATAGAAATCAGCCATCTTCCGTGCCTGCGTTAGGATATCGTGGTCAAATAACTCGGTGTCAACGACTTCGTCTTTTCGCAGAGTCTGAAGATGCCCAATTTCAATACCAGAATTCTCTAGCTTTACAAGATCTGCCTCGAGCATCAAATTCTGAATAGCAAACACTTTGAGGCGTTCTGATGCGGGCTGATCACTTTTCATTTAGGATGTTCTCCTTCAGACTTTTGAATATTGCATTGAAAACATCGATCTCAGTTGTAGCCGGAAGATTCAGGTTGATGGTGTAGGAGATACCTAAAGACTTTAGACCTGAGGTTTTGTCCTTGCCTTCGTCTAAAGGTGTTTCTTCCTCAACTTCTTCCTTCTTGATAGGGTGCTTCGCCTTTTTGCCTTCGAAATCCGCTAACTTACAAAGTTCCAAGAATGTACCAACAACATTAGGCAATACTTTGTCACTCTCCGAAGCGCCGGTCAGTGTCTTCAGCTTTGCGGTTAGTTGTGGCTTGTCCAGTTTGTAGGCGTATTCATTCGCAGTGAACAGCTCGGTATATGCTTCCTTGATACGCTCTGCCATAACCGAACCGGAAAGAGTATCATCTCTGAAGTTTTTATACGCCTGGGTAGGAACGTTCCCTTGATCGATGAAGCCCAGCCTTTTCAGGAAGGGTAGGAATGCATGATAACTTGATGACTTCAAACCCATGACTGTGCTGAGAAAGTCACGGTTGAACTTTGGTGGGACAGAGGCTTTCTTGATTTCCTTAAAGAGATCCGGGATCCCGCCGTAGGCGTTGACGTAAGGTGGGTACTTTGCCATTTGATTTCCTTTCTTATTGAGTAATCATTTCCTTGGTACGTGCTGGCAGCTAACGTCCGCACAAACCACGCTGTACTTTTGCGAGCTATTAATGGCTCGTTCCTGTGAACAAAAGTGTGGAACGACCACAATATTCCTTATCAACAAAGGGAGTCTCGTGGTTTGTGCTGTTAACTGCAGTACCGCTCATTCAAGTCTGTATTGACCAGAGTCTAACTGGCGCTGGAGACAATTGAAACAAAGATGTATATGTCGCTCGCTGTCAAAATTAACTTGAGTAATAGGTGCTGGCGTGCTGCGTGCTGTGCAACCTTCGAGAGTGAGAGTACACAGACCGATCATCACAGCATTAGTTGGTTTTACCAGCACACCTTCGGTTCGTCCTCGCAATACGTTTTCCAGCTTGGCAATTTTCTCGTTCTCTTGTTGACTGCGTCGTAATAGCGCTTCCTTCTGAGCAATACGTTGTTGGACAACAGGCAAATATCGGTTGTTAGCATCGGTTACCCAATCATAGATCCATTGTTTCTTGTTCGGAATATCGGATTCGGAAGCTGGCCAATAAATCTCGTCCCCGAGGACTCTAGCGGCATGAATACTAAGAATGTATGAGGTTGGGTGCTCGAACAACTCGGTCCAATCATCATCAGGAGTTTTGTCCAGTTTGAAAACTACGTTGAGAAGGCCTGGATGCTCATCATCTCTTCCTTCGATCCTCGCATCGACAATGTTTATGAGAAAATCTTCCGAACGTGGACGGGGTGGTTGTCGATGGACTTGGATTGAAGGCTCGGTTGCGACGGGTACGAAAAATGCTTTCTCTGGTATTAGTCTTTTCAACAGGGCAGAGAGACCGTATTCATAGCTGCGTCTAAAATCAGCAAACATCTTGTCACGGAGAAAAACGGGAATCTCACAATTTTCTATGACGATGGGCAGAACGAATACTTGTTTCTTCTCGAGTTCTGTTTCCAGGGCTGCATTAAGTTCTTTCTTGACCCACGCTGATTCTACCGAGTTCTTCGACAGAATGACAGCCAGCCACGCACTCTCTTTGATTCCAGCACCGATCCTCTCGTTGAGTGAGTCGCCCACCTTGAGCTCCCATTCATCGAACCAGACAGGAACTCCTTTAGACTTTAAATCATTCGCAAGTCTACGGACGAAATCGTTGTCCTTCGAGGAATGGCTTAGGAAAATTCTAGCTGATTGTGTCATAGGTTCTTTCCAAATTGTTGAACGCCATTGCAGCTAACTAGCCCATTAATGATACGCATGTCGTATATCTTTAAAATAAACAGGCGTCCACTATTTTGAATTAAAAGTGGAGCTGTCAGGACTTATTTTCACTCAGAGAAAAAAAGTGGATGCGTCTGTGAGTTTAATCTAATATCGGAGTATAAGAAACTGCGAATTAAAAAGCAATAATTATGAAAATACCTGAGTATTCTCGAAAATATCGCCGACTTATTCGAATCCCATCACTTGCCGGATGCAATCCGCATTCGCTTCGCCGGTTATTCTCGCTAATAGTTCAAACGCAACTTCCATCGCAGTGGCTGGTGACGTAGAAGTGATAACATTCCTATCGCAAACAATCGGCTGATCGACTACATTCACCCCAAATCCAGCTAATTGTTTACGTCGTAATCCTTCCCGCAGATGATAGGTGGTTGCATTGCGTCCCTTAAGAATACCGCTATTGGCAATTGGAAGAGCACCCACGCATATCGAAGCGATTGGTTTCTCCAATTTATCAAAGCGGCGGATCAGGTCGGCGACTGACTCGGAATAGGCTTGTTCATAATAGCCATAGGTTTCAAATCCGCCCGGAACGGCCAGCGCGTCAAAATCTTCCGCCTTTATTTCGGATAGAAGCTTGTCTGGAATCACCTTCATCCCAAATGTCCCTCGAACTTCGTTCTGCAAGCCGACCGTTACGACTTCCACTGCTTCTGTGCCGTATGCCCCGGACCAGCCCAGGACATCGTAAAACGCAGCGGCTTCATAAATCTCAACACCGTTGCACAATAGAAGTAAGACTTTTTTCATGGCTTCATCTCTACGCTCCGGACTATCAATCCGGAAGATTGAACATTTCTGCAATTCAAACGGAGTATAAGGAACTGCGAATTAAAAAGCAATAATTTTGGGAAATAACTGAGCATTCTTGAAAATGTAGTTGAGCTGTTTTCAGGACGATTAAACTTATCGTCCTACATGGTTTTCACCAGCCACTTTGAGGACGATTAAACTAATCGTCCTACATTGTTGTTATCTACCTTTTTAGGACGATTAAACCTGTGGTGCACTAAAGTACTACCCTGAGCACGCCGGATGCGTGCCGAAGGGTACGGCTTCGCTGAGCTCCGTCGAACCACTTGTGGTGAGCCCCTCGACAAGCTCGGGGTAAACTTGTCGAACCACTGATCATCCCACATGGTTTTCATCAAGCACTTTGAGGACGATCAAACTGATCGTCCTACATGGTTTTTATCAAGCACTTTGAGGACGATCAAACTGATCGTCCTACATTGTTTTCATTAAGCACTTTGAGGACGATCAAACTTGTGGTGAGCTTGTCGAACCACTGATCGTCCTACATTGTTGTCATCAAGCATTTTTAGGACAATTAAGCTAATCGTCCTACCTTTATTCTTGTTTTATATAGATTTTTATGTAGAAACCACAGCAATTATCGCCTTGCTTTTCTATCAAAGCTTCTCTATATTCGTACGTTAAAAATTCAAGACAGGAGTCTTCGAACTGCCTTTTTTGATCCTTCTATATATATTTTATGAACCTCATCAACAAGCTTGTCGTCACGATTCTTCCGTTTATCCCCAAACCCCTTGTACGTTTTTTTGCCAAACGCTATATCGCAGGTGAAACATTGAGCGACGCAGCTCGCGTCGTGACCGAGTTATCGAAAAAATATGCGATGGCGACGATAGATGTTCTCGGGGAAGACGTCACCAAAAACGAAGAAGCGATCGATGCACGGGAGTTGTGCAAGGACGTACTCCGAATGATCACAGAGCTGAAACTCGACGCGAATCTGTCGGTGAAGCTTACACAGTTCGGCCTGAAGCTCGACAAGGAGTTTTGTTATGCCAATGTGCGCGAAGTCGTCGAGCTCGCCGGATCGTCCAATTACTTTATCTGGATCGATATGGAAGACCATACCTGTACGGACGATACGATCGAGATATTTACACGACTTAGAAAAGAATTTACCAACGTCGGTGTTGCACTTCAGGCGTACCTCAAACGTACCGGATCGGATGTCGACAAACTGAATGAGCTGGGTGCAGGATTCAGACTGTGCAAAGGTATTTATATCGAACCTGAAGAGATAGCCCTCAAGAAAAAGCAGGAGGTACGGGAGAATTTCCTGAAACTCCTAGACCGTATGCTTTCGAAAAAAGCGTATGTCGGTATCGCGACGCACGACATCTATCTTATCGTCGGAGCGAAACAACTTATTGCAAAATATGATCTTCAGCCCGACAAATATGAATTCCAGATGCTTCTGGGCGTCCGGAGCGATCTGCGCGATGCACTCCTTGCCGGCGGACACCGGCTCAGGATATACGTCCCGTTCGGCTCAAAATGGTACGCTTATTCTCTGCGGCGCTTTAAGGAAAACCCGGAAGTCGCAGGCTATGTATTCAAAGCGCTTTTCGATTGGGCGAGATTTGTCAGAAGAAAATGATAGATAGGTCGCTCCTAACGGAGCTTGAATATTTTCTCCTATATGATGTTCTACAAATAGGCCGTCCCTACGGGACTAAAGAGAGTTCTTTATATATTTGTACCAAATGGCAACAGGGATATCTAAATACAAAAACGGAAAAAGCCGATATTAAAAAAATATATCGCCGTTTAAGGACACCCCGTAGGGGCCAACGTGCACCCGTTTTTTGGGTGTGGCCTGTTTGTAGCATTATAAACAGCAATCAAAATTGTAGCACCGTAGGTGCGACCTATGCAATAGATGTTTTGTCTATGTAATCTGTTTTGTGATAGGTCGCTCCTGACGGAGCTTGAATATCCATCTTATATGATGTTCTACAAATAGGTCGTCCCTACGGGACTAAAGAGAGTTCTTTATATATTTGTACCAAATGGCAACAGGGATATATATCCGGATATCTAAATACAAAAACATCCTAAAAAAACAAATTGCCATTTTAGGATACCTCAGAGGGGTAGCGGAAAGAATTCACCATCAAAAAAATAAACAGCCATTTCAGGATGCCCCATAGGGGCAGCCTGTTTGTAGCATTATAAACAGCAATCAAAATTGTAGCACCGTAGGTGCGACCTAGGCAATGGATGTTTTGTCCATGTAATCTATTTTGTGATGGGTCGCTCCTGACGGAGCTTGAATGTTTTTTTCTGTATTGTTTTCTACAAATAGGCCGTCCCCATGGGACTAGGGAGAGTCCCAAATATGTTTGTGCCAAATGGCAACGGGATTATTTAGCCGGATATCTAAATACAAAAACATCCTAAAAAAACAAATTGCCATTTTAGGACACCTCAGAGGGGTGGCGGAAAGAATTCACCATCAAAAAAACAAACAACCATTTCAGGATGCCCCATAGGGGCAGCCTGTTTGTAGCATTATAAACAGCAATCAAAATTGTAGCACCGTAGGTGCGACCTATGCAATAGATGTTTTGTCTATGTAATCTGTTTTGTGATAGATCGCTCCTGACGGAGCTTGAATATTTTTTTTCTGTATTATTTTCTACAAATAGGCCGTCCCTCCGGGACTAAAGAGAGTTCTGTATATATTTGTGGCACTAAATAGCGATCAAAACTAGGAGAATTGTATGGCTGACGTCTCTACACCGTACAGGCCGTATGTCCCGGCTGAAACCTCTATGAAAGAATTTACACTCCGTGCGCTTCTGATCGGATTGGTAATGTGCGTTGTTCTCGGAGCCGCGAATGCGTACCTGGGTCTTAAGGCGGGTATGACGATCGCAGCGACTTACCCTGCGGCGGTGATCGGGATGGCTGTCCTTCGCATATTCCGCGGATCGATTTTAGAAGAAAATTTCGCCCGTACCGTCGGCTCGATCGGCGAATCCGTCGCTGCCGGGGCGATCTTCACGATACCGGCGTTCGTCGTGTTAAAGATCTGGAATTTTAATGTGGAGAGCATGCTTTCCGAGTACCTGATAGCGGCTTCATTGATGATCCTCGGAGGTATTCTCGGTATTCTGTTCGTGACGGTACTTCGCCGCGTCATGGTGGAAGATGCCACACTGCCGTTCCCCGAATCAGTCGCCGCCGCCGAAATCCATAAAGCGGGTCAGCGCGGTGCCGGGGCTGCGATTCAGCTTTTTCAGGCCATGGCCGTCGGTGCATTCATTAAGTTGATGGACGGTTTGAATATTTTTCATTCGTCCAATGATTTTCAGGTGATGGTCGGACGCGTAAAGGATTCATTCGTAAGACTTGGATTGAAGGCCGATTCTGAAAAAATTATCGGAGGCGGCATAACCACAATTTCTGCTCCGGCTGCAACACCCGCGTACATCGGCGTCGGTTATATTATCGGACCCGAACTCGGTGCGTTGAACTTTGCAGGCGGACTTCTGGCCTGGGGGCTGTTCGTTCCACTCCTCGTGTTTTTTCTAGGACCCTATGAGATCGATAAATATTTGGCGGCGAATAATAACGATACACTTGGCGCCTGGGCTGCACTGACAGGTCATCTATATCGCTATATCGTCCGTCCCATCGCAGTCGGAGGGATGCTTGTCGGAGCATGTTATACGTTATGGAAAATGCGGAAGAATTTAATTCTGGGCATCAAGCGAGGCGTTGCAGATATTAAAAAGACCGCGGCCGCTTCTGCCGCCACCGAACGTACACAAAAAGATTTACCGTTTAAAAGTGTAATACTAGGGATAGCCGTCGTGTTTGCTTTGATGATCGGTCTTTATTTCTATTTTACCAATATGATGCTCGGTGCAATCCTTGCGGCTGTTGTAATGTTGGTCACCGGATTCTTCTTTGCAGCCGTATCGGGTAACCTCGTCGGAATGATCGGATCGTCCAATAATCCGATCTCCGGCCTGACGCTTGCCGCTACGGTTGTAGCCGCTCTCACGATGGTTCTCGTTGGCGCGTACGGCATGGCTGGTGTCGCTGCAGTGCTCGGTGTCGCCGCAGTTGTATGTGTATCGTCGGCAGTTGCGGGTGAAATGCTGCAGGATCTAAAAGTCGGTCACATACTTGGAGGCACGCCTTCCAGGATGCAAATCGGCGATATCATCGGCGTTATCATGGCAGGACTTGTAATGTTTTTCCCGTTGTATGTTCTCCATAATTCGGATCTCGCAAGTAATCCTTTATCGGGCGGATTCGGAGGACCGAAGCTTCCCGCACCGCAGGCGGGTCTGATGGCTGCTTTGTCGCTAGGGATTGTGGGAGGTGAAATGGCATGGCCGCTTGTCATTGTCGGAATAGCATTGGGATTTTCGCTCATCCTGATAAGAGTAAAAAGTCCGATGTTGTTTTCTGTCGGCATGTATTTACCGCTTGAGACGACCTTCGCGATCTTCATCGGCGGCCTGGTACGCGGCTTCGTCGATAAACGTTCCGCAAAGCGCGGATACAACGACGCCCAGAAGACGCGCGTCGAAAATGCCGGCATACTATCGGCATCGGGCTTGATCGCCGGCGAAGCGTTGATGGGATTGTTCATCGCGACTGTGGTGTTTGTACGTGATAGAGTGAGCGGGACACCGGAATTCTGGACACTGAAGGTATTCGAATCGATCGCATCGTGGCTTGCAATACCGGTCTTCGTGCTGCTCGCGGCCTACTTGATCCTTGTGCCGCTCTCCAAGGCCGGCAGGCCGGACGAGCCCGCACCGCCGACTGCAATGATGTGATATCGAAGGAAAAAATATGAAGAGACGTTCTGTGCCGCTGAATCTGCTTGATCTGCAGCCGGAACGTCTTTTTCAATGGGAAGAAGGCGAAGACGGTAACGTCGTCGTGCTGGTACCGAAATTTCGTCATCCATGGCTTCAGTGGCTGCAGGCGCGACTCAAAAAAAAATATTTTCGTGTCAGGCTCGATGCGTTCGGGAGCCATATCTGGCGTGCCTGTGATGGGAGGATGAAAGTTGCAGCCATTGCTGAATCTTTTCGTGAACAATTCGGCGATGTTCCGGAATTATATGAACGGATAGGAAAGTTCCTGAGGCATCTGGAACGGGGAAGTATTGTCAGAATAAAATAAGAATTCCTTTCCGCACGGGGGGCCCTGATACAATATTATCTGTATCGAAAATATAATACCACAGCATTATTCAGGGCAATGAGTGGTACTGTGCTCTCTTTTCAAAATCGAAACTAATAATAGGAGCACCGACACAGAGATCACAAAGGATCCACAAAGGTCGCAAAGTGTTGGGCTAATTAGACTGTACACTTAGCTTCTTAGCGGTAAATCATATTTTTTACTTTTTCCTTTTTACTTGTTAATAGGCTGTTTGAAAATAATAATAGATTGGATAGGAGACCACTATGTCATCAGCAATTGAAGGTCTGGAGCCAAAAAAAATATGGGAATATTTTGCCGAGCTCAGTACAATTCCCCGCGGCTCAAAGAACGAAGCGAAAGCGGCTGCGTATATCGTAGGCGTGGCAAAAAAGCTCGGACTCGAAGTTCAGAAAGATACTGCAGGCAATGTTGTTGTCAGAAAACCTGCTGGCGCAGGACGTGAGAATGCGCCAATGGTTGCTCTGCAGGGTCATCTTGATATGGTCTGCGAGAAGAACAAGGATAAAGTCCACAATTTCGAAAAAGATCCGATAGTCCTTCGCCGCAACGGTAATTTCCTCACTGCGGACGGCACAACGCTGGGCGCCGATAACGGAATTGGCGTTTGTACCGCCCTCGCGTTGATGGAAGAGCAATCGGTTCTCCATGGTCCGCTCGAATTCCTCTTTACCATTGATGAGGAAACAGGATTGACTGGAGCCAATAATCTCAAGGACGATTTCGTGAAGTCGCGTACTCTGCTAAACCTCGATTCAGAAGAAGAGGGAATACTCTACGTTGGTTGTTCGGGAGGCGGCGATACTGTGGGGACGCTTCATGTGGAGTTTGAAGCGATGCCTGCGCAATCTATAGCGATGAATTTGAAGATCGGCGGGCTGAGAGGCGGGCATTCCGGTCTCGAGATTAACACAGGCCGGGGAAATGCAATCAAACTGATCAATCGTGTGCTGTACATTCTCACAGAAATGGGGGTGAGGCTCGCGTCGATCGAAGGCGGGAACAAACGGAATGCAATTCCGCGTGAAACAGAAACGGTCATTGTCGTTCCGAAGAAACTCGTTGACGAAGTGAAAAAAGTTGTTGCATCGTGCGATGCGCTGTTTAAAACGGAATATGCGACGGTCGACGGCGGAGTTGCGCTTTCCGTCACTGAAATCAAGGGGAAGAGAGTCCGTGTGCTGAAAAAAGCGCGGCAGAAAAAACTTGTGATTCTCCTTTATGCGCTGCCGCACGGGGTAATTGCGATGAGTCCGGATATACCGGGCCTGGTCGAGACCTCGACGAACCTTGCAACGATCAACACGACCAGGAAGGGGATTATCATTGCGACGAGTCAGCGCAGCTCGGTGGAGAGCGAAAAGGAAGACGTTGTGCAGATGGTGCACTCGACGTTCGTCCTTTCCGGTGCCGAAGTGGAACACGGCGACGGATATCCCGGATGGAAGCCGAATCTGAATTCGGCAATCCTGAAAATCGCTAAAGACACCTATCAGAAGAAATATGGGAGACTTCCCGAGGTAAAAGCCATTCATGCAGGATTGGAATGCGGCATCATCGGTGAAAAATTTCCCGGTATGGATATGATCTCATTCGGACCGACGCTTGAGATGGTTCACTCGCCCGAGGAACGCGTTCACATTGACACGGTGAAAACATTCTGGGACTATTTATGCGCGATACTCGACAGGGTATCGTCATAAAAAATACCGATATATAAAGATTTTGATATTGAACTATAAATTATTAGATTCTCTCGTAGATCATAATGATCGACATAGACCACGATCTTGAAGTCTTTGACACTGGATAATCGCTTAATGAGTAACGATCAAGAGAAAAAAGTCGTTATAGATAGAGAACAATTCCCGGCACTCTTTGAAGCTCTCAAAAGAGAAGGTTATCGGATTATCGGACCGACGGTGCGCGACGAAGTTATCATCTACGATGAGATCAATGGAGTTGAAGACCTCCCGATTGGAAGAACCGACGAACAGGCTCCCGGTAGTTACAGCCTGAAAAACGGCCGGCCCGATGCATTATTCGGCTTCACGGTAGGGCCGCAATCTCCGAAAAAATTTTTATTCCCGATGAGGCTGAAGCTCTTTGAAGCTCAAAAAGAAGGGCGCGGTTTCAATGTATCGTCAAACCTTAATTCCATTTCGGATGGTATTCCGCGGCTGGCTTTTTTGGGAATAAAGTCATGCGAATTGAGCGCGATTGAAATCCAGGACAAGATATTATTTGAAGGTATATATGCCGATCCATACTACCGTACTCTCCGCGAACGGTCGTTGATTATTGCCGTAAATTGTACAACAACAGGTAATCAATGTTTCTGCGACTCGATGAAAACAGGTCCGAAGGCAATTCGGGGATACGATATTGCCCTGACGGAAATCATCAGCGGCTATGGGCACTATTTCGTTGCCGATATGGGAAGCGACAAGGGGTCGGCGCTGATTCAATCAGTTCCCCATCATCCCGCTGAATCATCGCAATTGAAAATAGAAGAGCGGGCGATTGAAGAAGCTGTTGATACAATGGGACGGAAACTTGACACAAGGGATATCGAGAATCTCCTGTTCACCAATCTTGAACATCCCGAATGGGACAATGTCGCGTTGCGGTGCCTGACCTGTGCCAATTGTACGTTGGTGTGTCCGACATGTTTCTGCATGACGGTCGAGGATACGACCGACATAACCGGTGAACATACAGAACGATGGCGCCGGTTGAACTCCTGTTTCACACTGGATTTCGCGAAAGTAGCAGGCGGGAATTTCAGAGCTTCTGCAAAATCACGATACCGGCAATGGCTGACGCATAAGCTGGCCGGATGGTATCAACAATTCGGGACATCCGGATGCGTCGGTTGCGGAAGATGCATCACATGGTGTCCCGTAGGAATCGATATTATTGCCGAAGTCGAAACAATCCGGGGAGATAGAACATCACGGAATGAATAATTTAATATAGAGAGGAGATCATGGAACCAGAGAACCTCACAGTACTTTTAAAGAACCATCCGTTCCTGAAAGGCCTGGCCGACAAACACATGCAAACGCTTCTTTCGTGTGTGTCGAATGTCCGCTTTCAGGAAGGGGAATACCTGTCACATGAGGGACAGGAGGCAAAGAATTTTTATCTCATTCGTTCCGGTCGTGTGGCGCTGGAAATCGATGCTCATGAACGCGGCACATTACGAATTCAGACCATAGGAGAAAATGAAGTCCTCGGGTGGTCATGGCTCATCGCACCTTATCGTTGGAGATTCGATTCATGTGCCCTCGAGCAAGTCCGGGCATTTTCGCTCGATGGAGTATGTCTGCGAAATAAATGCGATACGAATCCGGAATTTGGCTATGAGATGCTCAAACGATTTTCCCTGATAATGGCCCAGCGTCTTGACGCAACGCGTCTTCAATTGCTCGATATGTACGGCTCCAGACCGGGAGTGAGGTAATGACGACACAGCTCCTGCCATCAATAACGACAAATCACGATCCGATGATGCCGGACTCCATCCGTGTCCAAAAGATACTCTGGGAGACCGACGATGTGTTTACACTGACGCTCGATATGAGTTCGCACAAGAATCCTTCGGGTTTCAAATTCGCTCCGGGTCAGTTTAATATGGTCTATGCTTTTGGTATCGGCGAATCGGCAATCTCGATCAGCTCGGATCCGGCACAAACTGGCACTCTGAGACACACAATTCAACGGATCGGAGTCGTTACCGACGCACTTTCGCAGCTGCGTCGGGGCGATGTTGTCGGAATTCGTGGCCCATTCGGTACCGGCTGGCCGATGGATACACTCAAAGGCCGGGATATATTGATTGTCGCCGGTGGAATCGGACTTGCGCCATTACGCTCGGTAATTTATCACGTATTACGGCACCGGTCTGATTTTGGCCGTCTGATCATTCTGTACGGCGCACGGACTCCGCTCAATCTCCTTTTTCGAGTCGAGCTGGAGCAATGGAGCAAACAGCCGGGCGTTGAAGTCCTGACAACAGTGGATAAAGGAGATTCCACCTGGAAAGGGAATATCAGCGTCGTCACAAAACTCCTGGGATCGGCCAAGCTTAATCTTGAAAATACAATTGCTTTGGTATGCGGTCCGGAACTTATGATGAAATACGGTGCGGTAGATATTGAACGGCATGGAGTAAAGAGCGGGCAAATTTTCCTCTCGATGGAACGGAACATGAAATGCGGAGTGGGACTATGCGGGCACTGCCAGTTCGGACCGTTATTTGTCTGCAAAGACGGTCCGGTTTTCCCATATACTCGCGTTCGTGATTTTCTTGAAAAGAAAGAGCTCTGATTATGGCGAAGAAAAAACCAAAGCTTGCCGTGTATAAATTTGCTTCATGCGACGGATGCCAGCTGTCGATTCTCGATGTGGAAGACGAGCTTCTTGCTATCGCGGGTGCAATCGACATTGCGAATTTTCCCGAGGCAAGCAGAAGAGTCGTGAAAGGTCCGTACGATATCGGTCTTGTTGAAGGTAGCGTCACGACGCCTCATGATGTGGAACGTACCCGGGAGATTCGTAAGGAGTGCCGAACTCTGATTACAATCGGAGCATGTGCGACAGCGGGTGGTATACAGGCATTGCGCAACTGGCAGGATGTGAAGAATTACACAAAAATCGTGTATCCAACCCCCGAATATATTTCGACGCTTGATCGATCATTACCCATAGGCTCGTTTGTGCGCGTCGATTATGAACTTCGGGGCTGTCCCATAAATAAAAATCAGTTGGTCGAAGTAATCAAAGCCGTGCTTCAAAAACGCCGTCCGATTATTTCGGCGTACAGTGTGTGTGTCGATTGTAAACTCCGGGGAAATATATGCGTCATGGTGGCCCACAAGGAACCCTGTCTGGGGCCGGTGACGCATGCGGGATGCGGAGCTCTCTGCCCATCGTACAATCGGGGCTGCTATGGATGCTTTGGTCCGATGGAAAGTCCGAACACCGGAGCGCTGAGCAACCAGTTGAAGGACATGGGAATGAGCGGGTACGACATCAAGCTGGCATTCCGCGGATTCAATGCATATGCAGAAGCCTTCCGTAAGGAGAGCGACGTTCATGATAAATAAGACGATCAAAGTCGATTATCTTACCCGGGTTGAAGGAGAAGGATCGATTTATGTGAAGGTGCACGGTGGTGAGGTTACGGACGTCAAGTTCAAGATATTTGAACCGCCCCGTTTTTTTGAAGCCTTCCTCCGCGGCCGTAAATACTCCGAGGCTCCCGATATCACAGCGCGTATCTGCGGAATTTGTCCGATTGCATACCAGATGAGCGCAGTCACTGCAATTGAAGATGCATTCGACGTTGTCGTCGAAGGACAATTACGCGAATTGCGCCGGCTGATGTATTGCGGTGAATGGATCGAAAGTCATGCTCTCCACATCTACATGCTTCATGCACCCGATTTTCTCGGATATGAGGATGTGCTCCAGATGGCGAAGGATCATACAGCGGTTGTCAAACGTGCGCTGGAGATCAAGAAAATCGGAAATGAAATTGTCGCGATACTCGGCGGACGCGAAATTCACCCCGTCAACTGTCGTGTCGGCGGTTTCTATCGTGTGCCGACCCGGCGGGAATTGGAACCTCTTGTTGCAAAGCTTGAATGGGCACGCGATGCAGCCGTCGAGGCCGTTCGATGGACAAACACTCTTCAGTTTCCTGATTTTGAAGATGACTATGAGTTCGTGGCGCTGCGCCACCCGTCCGAATATCCGTTGACTGAAGGACGGCTGGTTTCAAACAAGGGACTCGATATCGCGATTAGAGATTATGAATTTCAGTTTGAAGAAAAACACGTTCCACATTCGAATGCACTGCAGTCCAATCTGAAAAAGCGCGGTAACTATTTTGTCGGTCCCCTCGCACGGTTCAATCTTAATTTCGACAGACTGACACCGCTGGCAACGAAGATAGCCGAAGAACTCGGCATCGTCCCGCCGATTCGGAATCCGTTTAAGAGCATAATCGTCCGGAGTGTCGAACTTGTTTTTGCATTTGAAGAAGCCTTGCGAATTATCAAATCGTACACTCCACCGGAATATCCATCGATCGAAATAAAATCGAAGGCGGCATTTGGATTCGGCTGTACCGAGGCTCCCCGCGGAATCCTCTATCACCGGTATCGTATTGGGGAAGACGGACTCATCAAAGACGCGAAAATTGTGCCGCCGACTTCTCAGAATCAAAGTACCATGGAGTCGGATCTTAGAAAGTTCGTAACAGCGAATATCAATCTTTCAAAAGAAGACCTTACCTGGAAATGCGAGCAGGCGGTCAGGAACTACGACCCCTGTATTTCCTGCGCCACGCATTTTGTCACACTCGAAGTGGTTTAAGCCGGTGTTTTACATGTCACAATGGTTGGTGATCGGTATTGGAAATGAATTCCGCGGCGACGATCTCGCCGGATGTCTCGTCGCGCGGACGTTGAACGACATGGTCCGCGGTGATGCCCGTGTAATCGAACATGAGGGGGATGGAACGGCACTCCTCCCATATTTCCGGGAAGCAGATAAGATTATCATTATCGATGCAGTCCGGTCAGGCAAACCACCCGGCTTCATTCACAGGCTTGATCTTCTCACGGATTCCATGCCGGTAAATTTTATTCATGATTCCTCTCATCTATTCGGTGTTGTTGAAGCAGTTGCCCTGGCGCGTGAGCTTCACCAGCTTCCTTCGCGTTTGATCCTGTACGGCATTGAAGCAAAAAACTTTGGGATGGGGGAATCTCTTTCACCTGAAGTCCAGGGATCAGTGATACATCTTGCTCGTCGAATCATCGATGAAATAACCGGTGAGCGCGGGGAGAATGACGATGTTAAGCGACGATCATAACTTCATCATGTAAACCTATGAATATATTTGGAATTCGAAAAACTGTAATTGGTTTCCTCGCCTTCATATTTATTCTTTATTTGCCGGCGCTCGGGCAGAAGGGAATAAAAAAATTCACGGTGGAGGAAATTTACGGGTCAGAGAAATTCGCCGGCGTGGCTGTTCGTGGAATAGAATGGGTGAAGGAGAAAGGCAAAATAACGAAATATTCATTTCTTAAAAACGACGATTCAACGCATCAGACGAATCTCTGGATTCATGATCTCGAATCGGGAGAGCAAAAACTTCTTGTCGATGCTTCGGCACTTGTTCTCAATCCCGGGGACAGACCCTTTCATATCTCAAATTATATATGGTCGCCCGATTATTCTAAAATTCTTTTTACGGGAATTCTGCCGGCACGAAAGATCAAGACCGGCGGAGATTTTTATCTCTACGATTGTGAAAAAAGATCCTTCAGGGAATTGACATACGATGCCGGGGAACAGAGTAATGTGCAGTTCTCACCGGATGGATCGAGGATTGGGTTCGTCCGGGCCAATAATATTATTGTGCTTGATCTTAACTCCGGAAAAGAGACTCAGCTGACGACCGATGGGGTGGATCATGTGCTCAACGGACATTTCGATTGGGTGTACGAGGAGGAGTTCAGCATTATCGACGGATGGAAATGGTCGCCTGATGGAAAGCGTATTGCTTATTGGCATCTTGACGAAAACCGCGTACCTGTGCATCTCCTGTGGAACTACGAACCGCAGCATGCTGAATCGATTGAAACGAGATATCCGCAGCCGGGTGATCCGAACTCTATTGTGAAAATTGGGATTATCTCGCTCGACATAAAAAAGAACGTATGGGTCGATCTTGGAGCTAATGATGATATCTATGTCCCGCGTATCTATTGGTCGCCCGCGGGGAACTCGCTCTTTGTCGAGCGGCTCAATCGCGCACAAAACCTGCTCGAAATGCTTGCAGCCGATCCGGTGTCGGGATCGACAAAGGTGCTTTTCATGGAAAAGGATGATGCCTGGGTCGACATTTTTGATGATATGACATTCCTTCCGTCCACGAATCAGTTCATCTGGTCTTCGAAGCGTGATGGATTTAAACATCTCTACCTGTACAATATGGACGGCAGGCTTATTCAACAGACTACAAAAGGAGATTGGGTAGTCGACAATCTGAAGGGTGTTGATGAAAAGCAGGAGTTGATTTATTTTACTGCGGCTAAGAAATCGCCGCTGGAGAGACATCTCTATGCAATCAGGTTCGACGGATCGGGATTACGGCAATTGACCAAAGGGGATGGAACACATTCGATTGAAATGTCGCCCGATCATCAGTACTTCATTGATAGTTATTCAACAGTTATACGGCCGCAAAAGCAGCTTCTCTATTCGTCAGGGGGTACGCTGATTCGCGAGCTTGAGGATAACCCTATGAATATCCTTAACGAATATTCGATGGGTGAAACGGGTTTCTTTACTTTTAAGACATCTGATGGAGTGGAATTATATTATTCGATGATTACACCGCCGGCCTTCGATTCGAATAAAAAATATCCGGTGCTGCTCGATGTCTATGGTGGACCGGGCTCTCAGACAGTTAAAAATATATGGGGTGGTAAAGATTATCTATGGCAACAGATGCTTGCACAAAAAGGGTACGTTATAGTCCAGGTGGATAATCGGGGGACAGGATTTAGGGGAAAAACATTCGAACAAATGGGCTATTTGCACCTCGGTAAGTGGGAGGTGAACGATTATATCGAGACAGCGAAATATCTCGGCTCACTTCCTTATGTCGATAAGAACAGGATTGGCATCTGGGGGTGGAGTTATGGGGGATATGTTGCACTTCTGACAATGTGCCTCGGTGCCGACTATTTCAAAACCGGAGTTGCGGTGGCTCCGGTCACGCAGTGGATGTACTATGATGATATATATACCGAGCGCTACATGAGTACTCCGAAAGAAAATCCTGAAGGATACAATGAAAGCTCGCCCGTCAACTACGCTTCACAAATGAAAGGGAAGCTTCTCATTATACATGGAACCGATGATGATAATGTGCACTGGCAGAATACAATCACAATGGTCGATACACTTATCAAGGCCAATAAACAATTTGAGACTGCATTCTATCCCGGAAAAAATCATAATATTTCGGGAGGCATGACCCGGCTGCACCTTTACACAAAAATCACGGAATATATTTTAAAAAACCTGTAAAATCAGTGTTGTCCAAAATAAATTAATAATTGTCGAAGAACTGGTGAAAACATGAAGTATTGGACATGGTGATGCGAGCATCATATAGAAGATCCCGGTATGCTGTCCAAAACATGGTAGAAAGAATCATTCAAGAAATGAAATACAAGTTATAATTCGCTTTGAGAAATATCTCACCCCTTCAGGGTTTTTGATGTTCTTCCTTATAGATTCAAGGGGCTACGCCCCTTGCGGACATTTCCTACCCCGCCTGAATCCCGATAGAATCGGGATGATGGCACTTTAGTGTTGGGGTGGTTTTGGAAGCAGATCCATAACGCGAAATTTAAAAATCACATTGCATTCAGACCCTGACACTAAAGTGCCGGAGTCCCGCATCGTATATGGAACTCCCGAAGGGTCGGATACTCCGGGTCAAAAGATAGTTCCTTCCGCACCCTGTAGGGGTGCAATATCTATTTTGGATAAGTAAGCTGTAATATAAGATAAATATTGCTTAGGCCGGGTATTACCATAGGTTATCTTGCCTTATTATAAAAAGACTC
Source organism: Bacteroidota bacterium (assembly GCA_050011775.1). Taxonomy (GTDB): domain Bacteria; phylum Bacteroidota; class Ignavibacteria; order UBA10030; family CAVZMI01; genus CAVZMI01. The sequence goes on from JBEKIL010000013.1 coordinate 124,701, forward strand.
CGGAAGTTCTTTTTTTCTCAAAATCATACCCGCGTCATTGATCGTTAATGGTGTCGATGGGAAATCCGACCGGGTTAATTTTTGAATCTCCTTAATGGCAGCACTATCGGGATCCGGAATCGGACCTCCGTCACCGACCTGTTTAATCGGAATAATCCTGCCATCGAGAAATTTTCCGGTTCGGTCGATATGCAGACGTACAATAGGAGCAATACCGCATTTCCCCGAAAGTTCAAATTGCCCGAAGGTGCAGAAGTTTCCAAGGCTGTATGCAATGAATCGATCTTTATATAATTCAATTGCCCTTGTTACATGAGGACCATGTCCGAACACAACATCGGCTCCGGCATCTATCACTGCATGTGCAAATCGATAAACGTCGCCGCGATTCTCGCCTAAGTATATTTCGGTTGTTTTTTTCACGTGAGTATGACCCTCGCCTTCCGCCCCGCCATGAAAAGAAACAATGACTACATCACAGACCGAGTCGAGCATAGAGACGATTCGCCTGGCTTGTTCGATATCACGAATATCGGCAGTGCCCGAGTTTGGAGCGAAACCACAGAATCCGTATTTTATCCCGCCTTTTTTGAATATTGTATACGGTTTGTCGATGAGACCTGCATAGTAAAGGCCGACGCTATCGAGTGTCTCTGTCGTGCTTATACGTCCTCGATCGCCGAAATCACCCGAGTGATTATTTGCGATGTTAACCAGTGTGAAACCGGCATCGACGAGATATTTTGCATATCGTCTTGGTTGACGGAAAGCAAAAAGGTTTTTAGGATTTTCAACCTTCTTAAGGATGCCGCCGCTGTCAAGAAATGTACCTTCGCTATTTCCGAAAGTGATGTCTGTATTCCCAAGAAACTCCCGGACAGGAGCAAGAAGTGTTGCGCCGTCGTCCGGTGGAAGAAACGCCTCGCTTGGAAAGTTCGATCCGAGCATAATATCTCCGACGGCGGCGATAGTGATCGTATCTTTATCCGGGCTTTTTGTCGAGAGATCATTGCTCTGTGGGCGTGCCTGGGAACCAAGTATTAAGGATATGGCAAAAAATTTGATAATTCGGAGATAGATTACTAAGATCCGGCTGTCGCGTTGTTCCGATGTAAGTTTCATGATTATAGACGATGATTAAATAGATTATATTAAAATAAAGAACTGGCTCTGAAAAATCAAGGCATCCGGCAATCGGCGACGTCATGTTTTTATTTTCATACTTTTTATCTATATTCAGTAAATTTGAAGTTGACAAATCCGGATGACTCTATGCCCACAAAAGATTTTCACCCCTATGTTCCCGCTGAAACATTATTTAAAGAACTCTCTATAAAGGCACTGGTAATCGGAGTTGCACTTGCATCGGTTATGGGGGCGGCGAATGCGTACATCGGTCTGAAGGCCGGAATGACCATTTCGGCGACATTCCCGGCGGCAGTGATCGCGATTGCATTGATGCGATGGCTGAAGGGTTCGATTCTGGAAGAGAATATCGTTCGTACCACAGCTACGGTCGGTGAAGCTCTGGTGGCCGGGGCGATTTTTACTCTCCCCGCGTTCATCGTCACAGGAATCTGGACGGAATTTAATTACTGGGAGAGTACCGTCATAATGCTTGTGGGTGGAATTCTCGGTGTTCTGTTCGTCGTGCTTCTCCGGAGAATCCTCATCGATGAATCGGATTTGCCGTATCCTGAGAGCATTGCCTGTGCCGAAATTGTCAAAGCCGGGCAGAAGGGCGAGAGCGGGGCAAAATATGTTTTCGGCGCGCTCGGAATAGCTGCCATCATTGAATTCCTCAAGAATAGCCGCGGTATAAAAATATTTGGTGAGAATTTTTCGGGTTTTATACCGTTCAAAGATTCCATCATTGCAATCGGGGGAAAAGAATCGACATATACCGGCGGTCTTTTTCTTCAGTCTCCGCTAGCATCGCCGGCCCTGGTTTCGGTGGGCTATATAATCGGCTTCGAACTCTCGGCAATCGCATGGGCAGGCGGCGTCTTTGCATGGTTTTTCCTAATTCCACTTGGCGTGTTTCTCAACGGAAGAATTCCCGCCGGCGCGGATGTCGCACAGGTCTTTCATGATGTCTGGTATTATCAGGTTCGTATGATCGCAATCGGTGCAATGCTCATCGGTGCCATCCATACACTCTGGGGTCTCAGAAAACCGCTTGTGGAAGGAATCGTTCGCGCCTTTCGCGATCTCCGGGGAATCAGAACCAGTTCGGAAGATGTTTCCCGTCTCCAGAAAGATATTCCATTCTCCTGGATACTTATAGGACTCTTTATACTTACAGTCCCTATTACCACAATTTATTTTTACTACACGCACGATCTGGTCGCCTCGATATGTGTGGCGGTGATCATGATTGTCACCGGTTTTTTGTTTACTGCCGTGGCGGGATATCTTGTGGGAGTCATGGGGGGATCGAACAATCCGATTTCCGGACTTACTTTGCCTTCTCTTGTCATTGCGGCTCTCCTTATGGTATTATTTGGAATTTCGGGAAAAGGGGGCGTCGCAGCCGCGCTTGGCGTTGCTGCTGTCGTATGCTGTGCACTCGGGATCGGCGGAAGTATTTTACAGGATTTGAAGGTCGGACACATCCTAGGCGGTACGCCGTGGAAAATGGAGGTTGGTGAAATCGTGAGTGTGATTATAACTGCTTTTGTGCTAGTTTTCCCGATGGCAATTCTCCACGCAGGAACCCCCGGCGGAATCGGCGGTACGGAACTACCCGCACCGCAGGCCGGGCTCATGGCTGCCCTCTCACAGGGTATTGTCGGGGGGACGATGGCCTGGCCTCTGCTGCTGTTCGGTGCGGCATTTGCGATCGGTCTCATTCTTATAAAATCTCCTTCACCGACACTTATTGCAGTGGGAATGTATCTTCCTTTTGAAACTACATCGGCGATTTTTGTCGGTGGACTGCTGAAGTATGCGATTGATAAAACTAGAAAGACACGGGGATATACGGCGATCGAAATGGAATCGTCGGAGAATAAAGGAATTCTTCTTGCATCAGGCCTCGTTGCCGGCGAAGCCATCACGGGTGTCGTTCTGGCAGGTCTCTTTCTCGCGAATATTTCACTGCCCGCAATTGCCGATAGTCCGACACTCGGACTGTTGATCTTTTGCGTGATTGCGTTTCTTCTTGTAGTAATTCCGTTAAGAAAAAAAATGTATAATAACAAAATCGGACTGGGAATAGGATGAATCAAAAAATCCGTGTCGGAGTAATTTTTGGAGGACGGTCGGGCGAACACGAGGTATCTCTCGTCTCGGCGACTTCCATCATCAAGGCTCTTGATCCGTCAAAATACGAGATCGTTCCTATTGGAATAACGAAAGAAGGGAAATGGTTGAGTTCGGCAGAGGTGCTGCATGCCATGAGATCGGGAAATGCGGGGCTGACGCTGGAAGAGAAACTGGTTCTTCCCGACCCAACGCGGAAAACTCTTGTAAACATATCGGTCCCTGCAGGCTCTCCGGATGAACCACGACTCGATGTCGTGTTCCCGGTCATTCACGGTACATATGGAGAAGACGGGACTCTGCAGGGATTACTCGAGCTTGCCGGAATTCCTTATGTTGGAGCAGGTGTACTTGCATCATCTGTCGGCATGGACAAGGTGGTTCAGAAACAGTTGTTTCAGCATGCAAAAATCCCGATTGCCTCGTTTTTATCGTTTTTATCGTCCGCATATCAGGATAATCAGAAGAAAATAATTCGTTTGATCGAAAAGGAAATAGGTTATCCCTGTTTTGTCAAACCTGCAAATTCAGGCTCGAGTGTAGGCATTTCGAAGTCGCACGACCGGAAAGAGCTCCTTCACGATATTGAATATGGGATGCATTATGACCGGAAAATAATCGTCGAGTATGCTATCCGGAATGCACGTGAAATTGAATGTTCTGTTCTGGGGAACGATGACCCGAAAGCATCGGTTCCGGGAGAAATCGTTCCGTCTAACGAGTTTTATGATTACGACGCAAAATATGTGGATGGAAAATCGGTCTCCATCATTCCTGCAAAACTTCCGAAGGCGGTTGTCCGGAAAATACAGGAACTGGCGATTCGTGCATTCAAGGTAATCGACTGTACCGGAATGGCCCGGGTTGATTTTTTTGTCACAAAACGTACGCAAAAAGTATTCATGAATGAAATCAACACGATTCCCGGATTCACCTCGATCAGTATGTATCCGAAAATGTGGGAAGCATCGGGAATATCTTATTCGCAGCTGCTTGACGAGTTGATTAGATTGGCCATCGAGCGGTACGAACGTCGGATTAAGCTCTACACATCGTATCAACCGAAGAAGGATTGGTATAAGGAATAAATTCTGGGGAGAGTGGACCTTCTACTGTTGTTGAATTATCTCTTTGAAAGCCGATTTCATGGTGAATAGTGAATACTGATCGAAACACACCATGAATACTTTCTCGATGGTAGGATCGTTCTCAAGAAATTTTTTAATTTCTCTCAGTGCAATTTGTGTAGCACGGACGACTGGAAATCCGTAGGCGCCGGTACTGATCGAAGGGAAGGCGATGGACTTGACGTTGTTTTCCACGGCGAGTCGAAGTGTGTTTTCATAGCAGTGAGCAAGAAGAGCATCTTCGTCGTTATTTCCTCCACGCCAGATAGGACCCACCGTATGAATCACAAAGCGGGCCGGAAGTTTGAACCCCGCTGTAATTTTTGCCTCGCCGGTCGGACAACCGTTTAATTTCCGGCATGCTACGTCCAAGTCCGGACCCGCAGCCTTATGAATTGCTCCGTCGACACCGCTGCCGCCGCGGAGGGTAGCATTGGCTGCATTGACAATTGCGTCGACTTTCTGCCGTGTAATATCACCGAGCGTAATCTCAATCCGATTCGAAATATTCATACGAATATCCCCCATCAGAAACACGATGAGCGGTAGCGGGTGAAGCCGCTTCGTGTGATGGAAATATGGTAAAGTGAGCTGAAAAAATCAAGAGAAAATCGTATTTTAGGGTCATCGGGAATGCCTGAAATGTAACATTCTGCCGTAATGCTGCGTACCTTAAGATGAAAGCATTCATCTGGAGGATTACATGGAAACGGGAACTCTTCATATAAAAAGGCTTTACAAGTCACGCCGTGATCGGATGATCGACGGTGTATGTGCCGGTGTTGCAGAGTATTTTGGCGTCGATCCGACCATTCTACGAATCCTCTGGGTTCTAAGCATATTCATCGGGGGAATCGGGTTTTTTTTATATATAGCAGGGATGATCATAATGCCGGCGAATCCTGAACATCTGGCGTCACCGGAGATTGGTGCAGTCGTGAAAACCTCTCATCGCAATCAACGATTCTGGGGAATGATGCTTATAGTTCTCGGTCTTTGTATCCTTCTGACAAATCTCGGAGTGTTGGGATTCCTGCATATGTGGCATATCTCGTGGACGTTTCTCTTTGCGGTATTCCTGATCACGATGGGGTTCTTCTTGATTTTTCGTTCTCCGGTAGTTCAGGGACAACCGCCGGCATCGGAAGCTCCGGGTTCGGAATCAGGACAGCAGTCGCATTTCCGTCGGCTAGAGCGGACACGAAAAGATAAAAAGCTCCTCGGCGTGTGCGGGGGAATAGCAAAATATTTCAATATCGATCCGTCGATTGTTCGCATAATGTATGTTTTCTTTATTTTTATTTCTCACGGAATCGGAATACTCATATATTTTGTACTGGGACTGATACTTCCCGAAGAAGAACTGCAACCCGTGTAACGGATAGAAAGGAGTGTGTGTAATAATGCAGTCAAAACGATTTCCCTGGTTTGGAATATTTCTTGTTATCGTGGGAGCAGGATTGTTACTTGATCGCCTTAATGTGTTCGCTTTTGGCTGGCCGCGTCTTTTCTGGTCGTTCTGTGCGCTATGCGGATTTGGAATGGTGATTATGGGATTTGTAAGGGATCAGCGGAAGCATGTATTCTGGGGAACGGTATTATTTCTCTACGGTCTCTTCTTTGTGCTTCGATATTCCGGTGCCTTTGAATATCATTACCACCTTTTTATCCCCACGAGTCTGATCATTTTCGGTCTCGCATCCGTCATGAAGGTCGTTTATGCCCCACGCGATTGGTCATTGCTCATTCCCGCTTTTCTTCTCATCGGTCTTGGGGTGACAATTTTTTTTGCAGAACTCGGATACATTTATAAATATGATGTGTGGCATTATATCAGAGTTTACTGGCCGGTCGCTTTTATCCTCTTGGGGATATCATTGCTCTTCAGAAGGAAGGAAACATAGGTAGTAAAAAAATAGAATTCTTTTTCTTCAGCGCGGGAGTGTAATCAGGTATTCCGTCCCTCCAGTGAGTCCCTGCTGAACTATGAATTTCCCGCCGTAGTATTCCGTAATCGCCCGGGCCATCATAAGGCCGCTGGTATTACTGACCGTACTCGGATCTTTCAATCCGTTCACGCAGAGTGATATGAGGAGTTCTTCCAGGGTACCTTGAGCGGTTATCCGAATTTCTGTCCCGCGCGGTGCCGACGTGATCGCATTGTCGAGTACTTCATGGAAGAGATGTTTGATGTAATCGTTCGGAATATAAAATTCGTGGTGCTTTTCATCGAGCTGGGTTGAAAGCTCGATGTTCTTTGTCTGCAAATACGGCTGGCATGCTTCGATACATTCATTCACGATTGCAGAGAGGTCAAGTATATAAACTGTCTTCATGTCGCTGGATTGAGACGACTGCGTCGAAAGAAGTTTGAACTCAAGATAGAGAAGGAGATTTTTAATTGTTCTTTCGAAATGCGAGGATGGATTTCTAAATGACTCTTGTGTAGTCCGAATTTCGTCGAGTGAAGCGTTTTCGAATTCCCGAAATACCAGTTCTTTGAAACCTTCGAGGGATTCGAGTCTGTTGCTGACGACGGGTGGCTGCTTTTTAATACTCTCAAATTCTCGTTTATATTTTCCACGGAGTGAACGGATACGTTCCAGTTTTGTCTGCACAGCGAGTATGATATCGATAATGTCATAGGGCTTGACGATATATTCATCCGCCCCTGCGATACGGCTGGAACGGATGGATTCGATATTATCTACTGCCGAGAGAAATATGAATGGAATGTCCTGCCAGAGAGGTTGCTCCCGGACTTTCTGGCAAAATTCAAAGCCGTCCATGCCGGGCATTTTGATGTCTGAAATGATGACGTCAGGTAAGAATACTTCCATCTTTTGCAGGGCATCGATTCCACTGGCGGCCGTCTCGACGAGAAAGCCCTGTTCTCTCATGACTTCGGCAACAAGGATTGTGACTTCGATTTCATCGTCGACAAGGAGGACCTTGTCTTGATTCTGGTTCAAGTTTATTTGCGGCATGGGCAAAAAGGGTGGTGGAAAATATTGACTTAATATTTTAAATGTACGCGATTGTTTTTATGTTGTCAAGCGTTTCATGTGCAATTTCTTGGAGTATGATGATGAATATCCATTCTATAGACGATGAATTATTCCCGCCATTTGACGGTTTTCCGAAAGAAGGTATTGATTTCCTTAAGAAACTCAGGAGGAATAATAACCGTGAGTGGTTCAATACTCATAAGGCTGAGTATGAAGAATATGTCAAATTTCCTATGCAATCGCTCATAGCGGCGCTGGCTCCGGAAATGCTGGAATATGCCCCTGAGTTGGACGTACATCCCAAACGCTCGATGTTCCGGATTTACCGTGATACACGGTTCAGTAAGGATAAAACTCCCTACAAAACACACGTCGCCGCAATTTTTACACCGAAAAAGGGGGATCGTGAAGCTGCCGGTATGTACCTCCACATCGAGCCGGGGGAAGTGTATCTTGGCGGAGGGATGTATTCTATAAGTTCTGACAGACTTCGTGATATCCGAAGTGCCATCGACCGGGATTCGGGCTCATTTTTGAAAATCGTAAATGAAAGAAATTTTCACAGACTTTATGGTGCTTTATTTGGCGAGAAACTTTCACGCATACCTCGAGGATTCGATCGTGATCATTCTATGCATGAATATCTCCGTATGAAGCAATTCTATGCCGGATCATCACTTGACATCAATTTATGTTATTCTGTCAAGTTTATCGATGTCATTCATAATCATTTCCGGGCCGTCTCACCGCTTGTACGTTTCTTGAATTCCGCCATTGGGTACGAAGAACCATGAAGAAAACACGCAGGATAGATTATCTTGACATTCATAACTAAAGCGTTATATTGAAATGACAAGAGGAATATCTTCTACTTTCATGAACTTCCTTATCCTGGAAACCTTTATTGGTGGGAAGGGAGTGAATCGATGGCTATCTCGAAAATTGGAAAATATAAAAAGAAACTCGAAGAGAAATCCCTTCCTCAAAAGTGCCTGAAATATAGTATCTCTCCAGTTATTAGAATTGTCTCGTTTCCTTCCACAAGATCTAAACGAATAGCACATTATACGAATCTAATTCCTGAGAAAGGCACCGAGGAAAAAGTCCAAATAAAAATGTACCGGCAAATAATGCGGTTAGCGGTATGACAAATCCGAAGTACAATTACTGGCTTGAAAATTTATTGCGTCTGTGCGAAAAGAATTTAAAAAAATTTGACGCAAATTTAATTCGTCGTGCATTCATGGTGGCTGTAGATGCACATAAGAGCGATCTGCGTGCTTCGGGTGAACCATACTTTTTACATCCCTATGAAGTAGCATTGATCGTAGCGGAAGAATTACCGCTCGATGATATTTCGATCGCAAGCGCATTACTTCACGACGTGGTTGAAGATACTCCGTATGAACTGAAAGATATACGTAAAGATTTCGGCGATGAAATATCGGACATTGTCGATGGTGTGACGAAAATTACCAGCGTTTTTGAAAGTCATGAGGTCGCACAAGTCGAGAGCTATCGGAAGCTTCTGTTGTCGATGGTGAACGATGTACGCGTCATAGTAGTCAAATTTGCCGACCGTCTGCACAATATGCGGACAATAGAATACCTCCCAATCGAAAAACAGAAACAGGTGGCTACCGAAACGTTGGAGATATATGCACCGTTCGCTCATAGGTTCGGACTGGCACGGGTAAAGTGGGAACTGGAAGATATTGCATTCAAATGCTTGCATCTGACGGAATATAATAAAATAAAACGGCAGCTGCGGTCGACCAGCAAAGAGAGGGAACATTATATAAAAAATTTTATCCGTGATTTAAATGCAAAAATCGAGGAGGTCGGTTTTAAATTTGAGGTCGAGGGAAGGCCCAAATCGATGTATAGCATTTACCGAAAAATGATGAAGAAAAATAAGCCTCTTGATGAAGGCTATGAATATAATGACATACTTGCAGTTCGGATTATTATTGATACTGAAAATCCATATGATTGTTTTAGTGTTTATGGAATTGTCTCGGTAGCCTTCAAGCCGATAGATAATCTGTATAAAGATTATATCTCCAAACCGAAGAAAAATGGTTATCAGTCAATTCATTCAACAGTAATCGGCCCCCAAGGGAAAATGGTGGAAGTCCAGATACGCACTCGGGCAATGCACGAGGTTGCCGAGAAGGGGGTCGCAGCGCACTGGCGGTATAAAGAAAATGTCGCCAGCCTGGATAAAGAACTGGAAGATTGGGTCGATTGGGTTCGGGAACTCTTCGATCACAAGCTAGACGAAGATTCACCGAAAGAACTGATGGAAAGTTTTAAGCTCAATCTATATCAGGATGAAATTTATGTCTTCACGCCGAAAGGTGAACTCAAGATCCTACCCAAAGGCTCGACGCCGATTGATTTTGCTTATGAAATACATTCACAAGTCGGCAATCACACCATAGGCGCAAAGGTGAATGGACGCATCGTTCCTCTGAATTCTCTCTTGAAAAGCGGCGATCAGGTGGAAATTATAACTTCAAAAAATCAGACGCCTAATGCCGACTGGGAACAGTTTGCAATTACGCACAAAGCTAAAACACATCTCCGACGATGGATTAAAGAGGAACAGCGAAAACTTTCGCTCGAGGGACGCGAGATTTGGGAAAAAAAGCTGAAACGAATACGACTTCATGTGAATGAAGACGATCTTCTGAATTTTGTTCATGCCGCAAAATTCGACAATATTACCAATTTTTATATCGGGGTGGCAAAAGGCGAAGTGAATATAGATGCATTCACCGATGAAATCGAACTGAAACTTCATCATCCTCAGCCTGTCGAGTCTGAAAAAGAATCGATAGAAAAGACGTCCATCTTCAAACAGTTTGTCAAAACGGCACGAAGTTCGCTCGGTGGAATCCTCGTCACCGGATCGAATGATATGTTCCTGCACAATTTTGCAAAGTGCTGCAACCCTGTACCCGGAGATGAAATTGTCGGGTTCGTGACGACCGGTGAAGGAATCAAGATCCATCGCAAATCTTGTCATAATGTGGAGCGTTTTTTTGCCTCAAATGAAGACCGAATAATCGAGGTGAGCTGGCCTGTTACGGATGACCAGATCTTTATCGGCGGTATCCGCTTCTCCGGCGACGACCGACCCGCAATGCTCGAGGATATTACGCACGCGATATCGACATACAATAACACAAATATCAGAAGCGTGAATATCGATTCAAAAGGGACGATGTTCGATGGATGGATTCTACTGTACGTGAAGAATCTCGACCATCTCAACCAGATTATCAACAGGGTGAAAAAGATACGCGGCATCCAGGCTGTGGAACGATTTGAAAAAATGTGACGTAAATAACCGAGAAATTTATGGTGATTCAATGATACAGCTTGCCGACGGACAGCGCGTTCTCGCCATCGACTATGGGACGGTCCGCATTGGAATAGCCATCAGCGATCCGCTTCGTCTCATTGCAAGAGCACTGGAAACCTGTCCCAACAACCGCAATTTCATCATACAATTGCATTCATTCGTGCATGAATATGACATAGGAATGATCGTTGTAGGAATGCCTCTCAATCTTAAGGGGAAAGAAGAACGGAAGGCTCAGGAGGTCCGCGTGTTTATAGATCGTCTTCAGAAAGAATTAACGATTCCGATCAAGACATGGGACGAGCGTTTTACATCGACTATCGCTAAGGATGCCATACTTGAAATGGGGATAAAAAAGAAGAAACGTCGGGAAAAATCGCGTGTCGATCAAATTGCCGCAGCGGTGCTACTCCAAAGCTTTCTCGATGCAAGGGCGTATGAGAATGCTTAGACTTATTGAGAAAATAAAAACTTTTAAAATAACGTTTCTTCACGGCAGAACAGCACGCTGGATTATGGCCGGTATCGGATGCGTTATTATGTTCGAATATTTTTCGCTTCCGAGCGTCAGCATCGAAGAACTAAGCCGTAAAAATGTCGGCAGCACTGCGTTGATGGAACAAAGAGCTGACGAAGCGGAAGCGCAGGGAAGGCCATATCGAATCGTCCAAAGTTGGATTCCGCTCTCGAAGATATCACAGAATCTGATCAACGCGGTGATTGTCGCCGAAGACGGCACGTTTTTCTCTCATGGCGGTTTCGATTGGTACGAGCTTCAGGAATCTATCGAGCGCAATCTGGATGAAGGGCGTCCATCTCGTGGTGCGAGTACAATCACACAGCAGCTGGCAAAAAATTTGTATTTATCGACGTCAAAAAGCCCGATACGAAAGCTCAAAGAAGCCGTTATCACGCTCAGACTCGAAGAACACCTGTCGAAAGAACGAATTCTGGAAATATATCTCAATGTCATCGAATGGGGGGACGGCATCTTCGGCGTCGATGCTGCCGCACGAAAATATTTTGGAGTTAATGCCGGTTCATTAAACCGGGAACAGGCGGCGCGTCTCGCCGCGGTGATCCCCAGTCCACTCAAACATTCACCAAACTCAAATAGCCGCTACGTTCTGAGAAGATCTGGAATCATACTTCACAGGATGGAAGCGAGAGGATGGTAGGATACCGTGAATCGATACGAGTTAGACAAGATCATTGACGAAGGCGAGGGATTTCAGATCGAGTTTAAGCGAAAAGTCTCTTCGCCGGAAAAAATTGCGCGTGCCCTTTCCGCTTTTGCAAATACCCGCGGTGGAAAAATTCTCTTCGGCGTGGATGACGACGGCTCGATTGTCGGCGTCGAAAGTGAAAAGACGGAAATCGAGTTTATCGCTTTTGCAGGCGAGCAGCTCTGTGAACCGCCCGTTATCCCCGATATCGAGATCGTGCCGGTAAATGGAAAAGACGTGATCGTCGCGACGATCTCAGAGAGCGAAGAAAAACCGCATTACTTTCTGGCCGACGCAGCGACGGAAGAAAATGGCGGTGAGCGGGTTTATATCAGAGTGAATGATAAGACACTGATAGCGTCGAAAGAAGTCATCCGTATACTTCGTGATGAGCGGAAAGAATCGAAGCCTCTTACGATCGAGATCGGTGAGAATGAACGGCGGTTGTTCAGGCATCTTGAATCGCACGAACGGATTACTGTTAAACAGTACAGCGAGCTGGTCAATATTTCAGATCGTCGAGCTTCACGTATTCTCGTCCGCCTCGTTCGTGCGGGTGTGATTCGAATTCATACGCTTGAAAAAACCGATTTCTTCACGCTTGCGTCTCCGATGGAGTAGACCGACATACCACTCTACGAGCACCCATTGGCTTAAGGGGTCCACTTTGGTCCAAATATCACCCTAAAAGGATTGATGGTTTAAACCCTCCTCCCCTAAAAATAGTTACGAAAAACACTTGACAATACGATTTCTGTATATTAATTTGCGATTGTATCACATTTCATCCTTTTTTCATAGCGGTTCTTAAGGACAATATACCAGGTTTCACCTCCGGGCTTCATAATAAGATCGGTTGTCACAAAATAGTAACTCACTGCGGTATTATAATAGAAGCTTCCTTGTCAATATTGTAATCATAAACGTACTTGTGCTGGATGGATAATCTCTTGTGGGGAAGAGTATCCCGAAAAGATAGGATTGAAGCAATGGCATCTCGAATATTTTCTACTCACTGTAAGGATATTGGACGTGTACAATTATTGAAGTTAATTGTCGTTGTGTGTCTCGTAGGTATGATTGTCCCCTCTGCTTTTAGCCAGGTGAAGATTCACGAAACAGTACAGATTCATCCTCAGAACAGCACACAAACACAGGTATATTGGGAAAATCCGGTGATACCGATTCCTATTGATTCACATGTCTATGGTTATTTTATTAGTGGACCCTGCTATTATTTTGCAGTGAATGGGATTTCCTATGGTTCAGAAACCCCTCCTGGACGATTCTCGGAGTTACTTCCAATGATAGTATATGATTTTGGTCGGATATCTGCAGGGACTGTCTTAAGTGGAAGCGTGGGTTACCTTACAAGGTTTGGGCGAGGGTATCCTGATCCGGATATTATTCTAGAACCTGTAACATATCAAAATTATAATTTTGTTTGCGATGGAAGCGATTCTCCACCAGGCATAACAATTGGAGTCCACGGTCTTCTTGATCATACTACCGGAACATTTTCAAAGGACAGTATAGAAATAGGTGAAGAGACGACATTGAATTTGCAGCTTGTTTCTACGGATGGGGGGCCGATAGCAATGAGCGACGGCGTTGAGATTACAGTACGATGTTCGAGATATGCTCCATTTAAGGTACTGGATGCGTATAGAACAAGAGTAGACGAGATGGAAGTGACACGTTATTATTATTTTC
>JBEKIL010000014.1:0-133002 GCA_050011775.1 Bacteroidota bacterium
CCGCAGCATACGAGGTATCGCCTTTTCCTCAAACGGAAATATGTTTATTGGAACCGATGCTTCCGCGGATCCGCTTCTGATTCTCGATCTCAATACAAAGATAGTCGATTATTTCTATAAGGGTATCCTTCCGTCCTATTGCAGACACTTAAATTGGGGCTCGGGAAATTATCTTTATATGGTTCGTGGTAACACGAGCACAGCGCAGAAATGGACCGTCTATCGGGTTAACATGGGAGCTACGGTGGGCGCTCCGTAACATAGCAGTTGGGAGATTAAGCTCTTGCTTGAATCTTGGGTCGGCCCTGTGGCTTGGGGACCGACCTTTTTTATTTTAGATCAGTTCTTTATAACCGAAAGGACTTGCAATGAAATTAAGACGAAGGCAAATCATGTTCACTGTTTTATGTCTTTTTCTCTGCGTCCAGTACTCTTATACCATCGAGAAACAGTCGGACGGTGTTCTTTTTGAATTGAAAAAACAAAAAGAAACCGATGCCCGATGGATGAAGATTCAGGTATGCACCGAGGATATTATTCGAGTCATAGCGGCAGAGGAGAAATCTTTCTCAAATCGTCCAAGTCTGATGGTCGATAAAACTGTCTGGGAACCTGTGTCCTGGTCTGTAAAAGAGAAAAAAGAACTGGTGGAAATCTCCACATCGAAAATCATCGTCCGCGTAAATCCGAAAAACGGAGCCATTTCATTTTACAATATAAATGAACAGATGCTTTTACAGGAGAAAGCGGGCGGCGGTAAAATTATCACAACCGCAGAAGTAATGGGAGAACAAACATTTCATATACAGCAGCTTTTTAATTCCCCCAAAGATGAAGCATTTTACGGATTAGGCGCACATCAGAATTCCATCATGAACTATAAAGGGCACGACGTGGATCTGTGGCAATATAACATAGTCGATGTGATTCCATTTCTGGTTTCAAGCAAAAACTATGGAATTTTGTGGGATAATAACTCGCGTACAAAATTCGGAGACATCAGGGAGTATCAATCCCTATCTATACTCAAATTATATAATAGAGAGGGCATCGAGGGCGGACTCACCACAGAATATTTTAAAGACTCGAATTTCGACTCTCTGTTTACATCGCGTTCCGAGTCGAGGATCGAACACGAGTTCATTGATGTGAATGACAAATTCCCGGAAGGATTCCTTCAGAGTGTGGCCGCAGTTCGCTGGACCGGGGAGATAGAATGCCGTGAACCGGGCATGCACAAGTTCAGACTCTACTGCTGCGGTTACACAAAAATGTGGCTGGATAAGAAATTAGTTGTGGATTCATGGCGGCAGAACTGGCTGCCCTGGACGTATATGCTGAACCTGGAGATGAAAAAAGGAAAGCGGCATCAAATTAAGATCGAGTGGATACATACCGGCGGTTATATCGGATTAAAATGCCTCGGTCCCGAAAAGGAAAAGAGCAAGAACAGCTTCTCGCTTTACTCCGAAGTTGCAGATCAAATCGATTACTACTTTATCCGAGGTGATAATCTGGATCAGGTTATTCATGGGTATCGTAAGATCACCGGTAAAGCTCCCATGATGCCCAAATGGGCGATGGGCCTTTGGCAATCTCGTGATCGCTATCGGACACAGGAGGAGGTGCTTTCAGTCGTTAAGGAATTTCGCACACGACAGATTCCGCTTGACAATATCGTTCAGGATTGGTTTTACTGGAAAGAAGATAAATGGGGAGATCATGAATTCGATTCTACACGTTACCCGGATCCGGAAGGCATGATCCAAACACTCCACAACGATCTTCACGCCCGTATTATGATTTCAGTCTGGCCCAAATTCTATGTCGGTACAAAGAACTACGAGCAGTTTAGAAAAAAGGGGTGGCTGTATATGCGAAACGTTGACGAGGGACAAAGAGACTGGGTTGGACCTGGATATGTCTCAACATTCTATGATCCGTACAGCGAGGGAGCCCGCGAATTATACTGGAAACAGATAAATGAGAAGCTGTTCAGCAAAGGAATCGACGCCTGGTGGTTGGATTGCACGGAACCCGATATCCAATCCAATTTATCGAGGACGGAAACAATATTACGTCAGGGTCCGACTGCAATTGGGACTGCCGCACGCTACCTCAATACATATACTCTTATGAACGCTAAAGCCGTCTGCGAGGGACAACGGCAGATCAAACCCGATCAGCGGGTATTTATTTTAACTCGTTCCGCTTTCGCAGGACAGCAGCGTTATCCTGTTGCTACATGGAGTGGTGATGTCGCTGGCCGCTGGTATGACTTGAAAGCCCAGATTTCAGCCGGGCTGAATTTTTCTCTTTCAGGTACCCCCTACTGGACCTCAGACATAGGCGGCTACGCGGTGGAGTCGCGATATGAACATCCGAAAGAATCCGATCTGGACGAATGGCGAGAACTAAATACCCGCTGGTTTCAGTTTGGAACGTTCTGTCCACTTTTACGCGTACATGGTCAATATCCTTACAGAGAAATGTTCCATATAGCTCCTGACACTCATCCTGCGTATCAATCCATGTTGGCCTATGACAAGCTGCGTTATCGTCTCATGCCGTATATTTATTCACTAACGGGCATGGTCACACAGAAAGACTATACGATTATGCGTGCATTGGTCATGGATTTCGGTTATGATAAAAACGTCTTCAATATCGGTGACCAATTCATGTTCGGATCTGCACTGCTCATTAATCCAGTGACCAATTATAAAGACCGAACAAGGCCTGTGTATCTTCCTTCTGGAACAGGCTGGTACGATCTGCAGACCGGTCGATATTACAAAGGTGGCCGGTCAATTCAGGCGGATGCTCCCTATACGGATATTCCTATTTTTGTGAAGGAAGGATCAATTCTTGTTTGCGGTCCGAACATTCAGTACACGGATGAAAAACCCGCCGATCCCATTCGTTTATTCGTCTACACCGGTAACGACGGCTCTTTTACGCTGTATGAAGATGAGAATATCAACTATAATTATGAAAAAGGTAATTTCTCAACAATCATGCTGAACTACAGCGAGAAGAACCATACCCTGACTATCGGAAGACGACAAGGCGAATTTCCGGGAATGCTGAAAAAGCGAATTTTTGAAATTGTCTGGATTGGTAAAGGGAAACTCTCAGGGCTTGATTTCCAATCGGAACCGGATGTAACTGTAATGTACGACGGCTTGCAGCAATCAATCAAGATGAAATAATAGAACAAGCAGTCCTGACGAAAGAGCAACCAATATAAAAAAAGATTAATTATCCTGAGGGTGACAAGGTGGGTAATTACAGGAAACCGGGCGATACTGGCAGGCTATCAAAGATCCACAAGGAAATAGGTGGGAAGAAGTAGATCCAGCAAGAATCAATAAAATTCAGGAAGAAAAAGCTTATATTGATAGGCCGAAGTCTTACACTTTCTGGTTTTTGGATCCTCGGAAGACTTACTTCGGCATGAAAGTTTCTTTCAACTTTGCAAAGTAGTCAAAGAAGAAATAACTTATTCAAGGTCAGCTACAAATTTGAAACCATCGCGGCTAATTATATTCTGATATATGCAATTTAAAATATGAAGCATATTACCAGTCGTCGAAAATTTCTAAAGTACACAGCACTTGTCGGCGCAGCGTTACCGTTTCCCTTTTTCCGTTCGCATGTTTTCAATCGAGAGAAATTGGCTCTCAGCGATACTCCGGCTGCCTCGCCGGGTCCTTTGATGCTGTGGTACACCAAACCGGCTAATGAGTGGGTTGAAGCTCTTCCAATTGGGAACGGTCGTCTGGGTGCAATGATATTTGGAGGTACGGAGAACGAACGCATACAGCTCAACGAAGACACGCTCTATGCCGGCGGACCGTACGACCCGAATAATCCGGGGGCTCTGAAAGCCCTCCCCGAAGCACGGCGATTGATCTTCGAGGGAAAATACAGGGAAGCCAGCGATCTGATCGGCGAAAAAATGATGGCACGGCCTATCAAACAGATGCCCTATGAACCGGTTGGTGATCTGCTGCTGAATTTTCCGGGTCACAATGCTGCATCAGATTTCCGCCGTGAACTGGATCTTGATACCGCGATTGTAAAAGTCTCCTATATCAACGACGGAATTATTTTCACGCGCGAGATTTTTTCAAATCCCGTCGATCAGGTAATCGTGCTCCATCTGACGGCCGGGAGTCCCGGAAAAATCACCTTCAACGCGGCGATGTCCACCCCACAAAAAGCAACCGTTGAAGTGGAGTCGGCCGATACGCTGGTTATGCGCGGTCAGAATGGAGAAGCCTCCGGCATTAAAGGTGATTTGAAATTCCAGGTTCGTGTACGCGTACTCGCACAGGGCGGAAAAACCGCCGCCGAAAAAGAGAGAATCAACGTCAGCAACGCAGATACGGTAATGTTGTTGATTGCCGCCGCTACAAGTTATAGGAACTACAAAGATGTCAGCGGCGACCCGGAAGAGATGACAAAGTCGTTTCTGACGAGAGCAGCTGCCAGGCATTTTACACAATTGCGCCAGGCCCACGTGCGAGAACATCAACGACTGTTTCATCGCGTTCACCTTGACCTTGGAACAACCAATGCCGCGATTCTGCCCACAGACCAGCGGCTTACAAAGTTTCTGGAAGGCAGCGATCCGCAATTAGCCACATTGTACTTCCAGTATGGCCGGTATCTTTTAATCTCGTCTTCACGAACGGGCACTCAACCTGCAAATCTGCAAGGACTGTGGAACGAATCTATGACACCACCGTGGGAATGCAAATACACGGTCAATATCAACACTGAGATGAACTACTGGCCTGCAGAATCCACAAACCTTTCGGAATGTCATGAACCGCTGATACGAATGGTCACAGAACTTGTCGAGCGAGGAAGCAGAACAGCGGAAATACAATACGGCGCCGGCGGTTGGGTATGTCACCACAACACAGATCTCTGGCGCGCTACGGCACCGATCGACGGTCCGCTGTGGGGTTTCTGGCCCACAGGAGGAGCATGGCTGTGTACGCATCTCTGGAATCATTACGAGTTCAGCGGCGACAGAAAATTTCTATCGAGAGTCTACCCTGTTATGAAGGGTGCTGCGCAATTCTTCGTCGATACACTTGTGGAGGAACCGAAACATAAGTGGCTCGTTACGTGTCCCTCGATCTCGCCTGAAAATGTCCACCCCGGCGGCGTTGCTATCTGCGCCGGGCCGACGATGGACATGCAGATACTCCGTGACCTATTTTCCCATTGCATTAAGGCCGCGAAAATTCTAGGAATCGACAGTGAGTTTAGTACAAAACTGGCCTCCATGCGTGCGCGCCTCGCACCGACGCAAATCGGCAACGCTGGACAGGTACAGGAATGGCTTGAGGACTGGGACATGGAGGCACCGGAACGACAGCACCGTCATGTGTCACATCTTTACGGTTTGTATCCAAGCAATCAAATTACTCAACAGGAAACACCCGATTTATTTTCAGCAGCAAAAAGGACACTGGAACTCCGTGGCGATGTGGGCACAGGATGGAGTTTGGCCTGGAAAATCAACCTCTGGGCAAGACTTCTCGACGGCGATCACGCGTACATGCTGTTGCAAAAGGCTCTAACGCCGGTTTTTTCTAAAGAGGTCAATCGCAGCGGCGGAGGCGTCTATCCCAATTTATTCGATGCCCACCCGCCATTTCAGATAGATGGAAATTTTGGGGCGACATCCGGCATTACTGAAATGCTATTGCAATCACACACAGGCGAGATTCATCTGCTTCCTGCATTACCAAAAGCTTGGCCGACAGGGAATGTCAAGGGACTGAGAGCCAGAGGCGGCTTTGAGGTGAACATTGCATGGGAGCAGGGTAAACTTAATCATGCAACGATCAAGAGCATTACGGGGGTTGATTGCAGAGTACGTTATGGACAACAGAGCGTCAAACTCCGCCTTAAGACCGGCAAATCGGTGCATCTGGATAAAAATCTTCACAATGCAGTAGAATCCGGTTCATAGTAATAGTCAAGTACTGCGATAACAGAATATAACCTTTTAAAATATCAAGGAAAGATAATCTATGACCATACTAAAACAAAAAACTGGAAGTCGATTCCTCTACTTTTATTTTTTCACTTTCTTAGTTCTTCTTTTAATCTCGCATGCAGCTTTTTCATCGGATCTCAGAAGAACCGAAAATTTTTGTAGGAAGTGGAAATTTAATCTGGGCAACATCACAAATGGCCAGAAACCCAGCCTCGATGACTCCCGATGGCGTGAACTTAATTTACCTCACGACTGGAGCATTGAAGGGGAATTCAGCGAGAAGCATCCGGCAACTCCCGGAGGCGGCGCTTTACCGGGAGGTATCGGGTGGTATCGCAAGAATTTTACCATCTCAGAATCTGAAAAAGGACGACTGGTTTTTATCGAGTTCGACGGTATCTACAGAAATAGTGAAGTTTGGATCAACGGCCATTATCTTGGTAAGCGTCCGTATGGGTATATATCGTTTCAGTACGAGTTGACTCCGTTCCTGAAATATGGGAAAGATAAGAATGTGCTTGCAGTTAAAGTTGACAATTCACAACAGCCCAATTCACGCTGGTACTCCGGTTCGGGAATTTATAGGAATGTATGGCTGGTGACTACCGGAAAGATTTTCGTGGATCACTGGGGGACTTTCATCACGACGCCGGAAGTGACCGAGCGGTTTGCTAAGGTATCGGTCCGGACTAAAGTACGGAATGCCTCAATAAAGAATCGACAAATAACACTAAGAACAGTCGCGCTCGACAGGACAGGTAAGAAGATCGCTGCCGTAGAGTCAAAGAGCGTGGTATCGAAAGATTCGGCCTGCGATATCGTTCAGGAATTGACCATTGAGAATCCTGCGTTGTGGTCAGTTGAAAATCCACACCTTTATAAAACTGTCACAACGATTAAAGCTGGCGGCCGTGTGCACGATGAATATGAAACGAATTTCGGCATCCGTACATTTACTTTTGATGTCGATAAAGGCTTTTTTTTGAATGGCAAACCTGTAAAGATCAAAGGCGTGTGCAACCATCACGATCTGGGATGTCTTGGAGCAGCGATCAACAACCGCGCGCTGGAGCGTCAACTCGAAATCATGAAGGAGATGGGTGTAAACAGCATCCGAACCTCTCACAACCCGCCGGCTCCGGAGCTTCTGGATCTGTGCGACCGGATGGGATTCATTGTGATGGATGAAGCATTCGATATGTGGAAAAAGAAAAAAACCGATTTCGACTATTCAATGGATTGGGAAAAATGGCATCGGCAGGATTTGCATGATATGGTTTTGCGCGACCGGAATCATCCCAGCGTTTTTATCTGGAGTATCGGAAATGAAATAATGGAACAATGGGACAAGAAAGACAGCAGCGGTACAGTGATTGCCAGAGAATTAGCGGAAATTATCAAATCTCTCGATACAACCCGACCGATTACTTCGGCATGCAACGACCAGGACACGTTGAATCCGATCATTCGTTCGGGTGCTCTCGATTTGATCGGATATAATTACGCTCAGAAAACATATCCTGAGTTTCCCAAAAAATATCCGGGAAAGAAATTCATCGCCACCGAAACCGTATCGGCCCTGGCCACACGCGGGAGTTATGACATGCCTTCAGACAGCATCCGGCGATGGCCACCCCGGTGGGATCTGCCCCTCGTTTATGGAAATGCAGACCAGACGTGCTCGTCATACGATAATTGCAGTGCACCATGGGGTTCTACTCACGAAGAAACCTGGAAGATCATGAAGAAATACGATTTCCTGTCCGGTATGTATGTCTGGACCGGTTTTGATTATCTCGGAGAACCCACACCTTACGGCTGGCCATCCCGCAGTTCTTATTTCGGCATCGTGGATCTGGCGGGTTTCCCGAAAGATGCTTATTATATGTACCAGAGCGAGTGGACAAACAAACCTGTATTGCATGTTTTTCCTCATTGGAACTGGAATAACGGAGATACGATCGATGTATGGGCTTATACCAATTGTGAAGAGGTCGAATTATTATTGAACGGCAAGTCGTTTGGTTCCAAGAAAAAAAATGGTGATAATCTGCATATGATGTGGCGATTGCCTTTTACACCCGGCATTTTGAAAGCCATCGGCCGCACCAACGGGAAAGAAATTCTAACACAGGAAATCAAGACAGCCGGGAGTCCTGCAAAGATATTTCTTCAGGCCGATAGAAATGTGATTAAGGCAGACGGCGAAGATCTTTCATTTATTACCGTCAAGGTTTTGGATGAAGAAGGCACATTAGTACCGCATGCCGATAATATGATTCAATTCAACATTACTGGCGAAGGAAGGATTATCGGTGTCGACAACGGTCTCCAAACAAGCGAGGAGTCTTTTAAGGCAAATCACCGGAAAGCATTCAACGGTCTGTGTATAGCCGTTATACAATCCAGTGAAAAGGCAGGCCGGATTATACTCACTGCAAAGTCGGATGGGCTGAAGGAATCGGCAATCGTCATTGACTCAAAGTGAACCGATTCAAGAAATGCGGCGATATAAGAACCGCATGGTCAAAATAAAGGAACCTAAAATGAAAAAAGATCTTTTAATTGGTCTGGTGTTCTCCTTATTTCCTCTGGGCCTGATTGCTCAGTACACCCAACTTCCTTCACCGAATTCAACATCTGTCATGGGAGGAGAATACAATGTAATGAATAATGTGTGGGGAGCATCAACTGCCCAGACCCTTGAAGTGGATTTGAATGGAACATACTTTAGAGTAATTCTATCCGAACACAACAACACGGGTGGTACGCCGGCTGCTTATCCCGCCATTTTCAAAGGTAACCACTATGGTTGGGCCACAACAAAAAACAATCCGATGCCGATAAGGATTGACGAAATCGACAGCGCTCCATTCACATGGATCATCGATACAACCGGCGTCTCCGGGACCTATAACTGCGCTTATGAATCCTTTTTCAGTGATTTATCAACGGGGTCCAATTACAAAGCCGAATTGATGATCTGGATCAACTACCGCGGCGGTGCCAATCCGGGAGGCTCAATACAGGACACCGTGGAAATCGGAGGACGCAACTGGGTAGTCTATTATGCATTATGGGACTGGAACTATATCGCATATAAATTGATCGTCCCAACCGACAGCGTCAGCCTCGATTTAAAAGATTTCCTCCGTGACGCATTGACTCGAGGCTACCTCTTCACGTCATGGTATCTACATAATATGGAAGCAGGCTTTGAGATCTGGCGTAACGGACAGGGACTTGCGACGCTTGAGTACTCGGCTACAGTAATACCGGGTTCTTTCACGGATAATTTTGCGCCCACACCCTTTAATCTAATCTATCCTTCAAACAGTAAAGTATTAACTTCATGGGGTATTCCATTCCGATGGCAGACATCTGTCGATGCAAATACCGATCCTGTTGAATACATATTCCACCTTTTCGGCTCAAATATGGACACAACAATTACACAATTATACGACGATAGTCTATACTTTGATGCGAGCAACTGTCTTCTCCCTAATACGTACTATACATGGTCTGTCAAGGCAACAGATGGAATTGATACAACCTCGAGCACATCACAGAGAACTTTTCGAACACCTAAGGAGGCATCCGGAATAGATCAAACCGATAAAATCCCGGGCCGATATTCCTTGAGTCAGAACTATCCGAATCCGTTCAATCCGCAGACTACGATCTCTTACTCCCTGCCGCGGGCAAGCTGTGTCACTTTGAGAATTTATGATCCAACGGGACGCGAGATCGCGACACTTATTAACAATGAGAGAAAAGCAGCAGGCAACTATGAAGTATCATTTGATGCAACAGAATTGTCGAGCGGAGTCTATTTCTATCGTTTGAGCACAGAGAATTTTACTGAAGTTAAAAGTATGGTATTAATTAAGTAGCAACTCGAGGGACTGAAATTCTGATCCGGAAAATCAAGACAGCGGGGAATCCTCCAAAGAAGATTCTGTAGGCGGATACAAATGTGATTAAGGTAGACGACAAAGATATTTCCTTTAATACCATAGAGGTTTTGGATGAAGAAGTAATTTTAGTGCCGTATGCAGAAAATTTAATTCATTTCAGGATTACCAGTAAGATTAAGAAGGGATGAGATATGAAAATTGGTTACAGTTTACTGATCAGCGGTATGTGGCTGCTTGGAGCGTTCCCACTTTTCGGACAGGAAAGCACAAATTGTTTTATGACAGATTTTGAATCCAAATATATCATCGATAGCCCTCCTTTTCAACAGGAGGCTAAAACGACGACAACTCCCACCGTCACCGTTACATTCTACGCAAACGATACCCTCGTTGAAGTATCAAAATATCTCTACGGCAATAATGCGAATACGTATATGACCCAGATGGTGGATCAGCCGTCGTTGATCGATTACATCTCTCTCCTATCTCCAAATATACTTCGTTTTCCGGGAGGTAATTTGAGCAGTGTTTACTTCTGGGATGCCCTCCCAGGTTTACCACCGGCCGATGCTCCTGACTCCCTGGTGGACGGTTCTACTGGCGAGAACTCACCGGCCTCTTACTGGTATGGTAAAAATACATTTTCATGGACTATTTCGGTCGATAATTACTATAACATGCTGGGTATGACCGGCAGTACCGGTATAATCACGATCAACTATGCGTACGCCCGGTACGGGACCTCACAGGATCCGGTCGCAACGGCAGCACATTCGGCAGCGAATTGGGTTCGCTACGATGACGGTCGCACGCGATTCTGGGAAATCGGAAATGAAAATTACGGTGAGTGGGAAGCAGGGTACAGGATTGATCCGAGTAAAAACAAAGACGGTCAACCCGCCGTCATTACCGGCGAACTCTACGGAACGCATTTTAAGGTATTTGCCGATTCCATGCACAAGGCAGCTCAAGAACTCGGCTACACCATCTATATCGGTGCCGTACTCTACGAGCAGGCCTACGGAACTTCGACGCAATCTGCCTGGGATGCCGGATTTTTCAAACAAGCCGGCAATGCGGCCGATTTCTTCATCGTGCATTCTTATTACACAAATTATATGGAAAATTCATCCGCGGCGACCATTCTCAATTCCGCCGCTACCGTTACAACCAACATCATGAATTATGTGAAGCAGGTGATAAATGCCAAAAAAGTATCGATGAAGCCGATTGCTCTTACGGAGTGGAATATTTTTGCCGTGGGATCCAAACAGATGTGTTCGTTCATCAATGGTATGCACTCCGCTATCGTGCTGGGAGAATTGGCAAAGAATGGATACAGCATGTCAAGCCGGTGGGATCTGGCCAACGGGTATGAAAATGGAAACGATCACGGCATGTTCAACATTGGCGATGAGCCTGGAGGCGTGCCCAAATGGAATCCGCGTCCCCCTTTCTTTTACATGTACTTTTTTCAAAGATATTTTGGGGATCATATTCTAAGATCATACGTTACCGGAAATAGTAACGTCTTGGCGTACGCGTCTATATTTGGTTCCGGACACGCCGGGATTGTGGTTGTGAACAAAGGTACGGCCGAGCAGGTCGTGAAATTGGAACCCTTGTATTACGGGTTCGGCGAACGATATTACGTTTATTCCCTGACAGGCGGCAGCGGCAATGGCGATTTCTCACAGGCAGTGTACGTGAATGAAACCGGTCCGACTAATACAACCGGCGGGCCGATCAAAGATCTGGAGGAAATACCTGCGTGGGGTTATTCCATCGGTGATGAAATCAGGTTCATATCGCCCCCCAGATCTGTGCAATACATATTAATCGAGCCCGGTGATCAAATGCTGGCCGTGAAAAGCGATCGAAATCCCGGTGTAGTTGATCAGTTTAAATTATATCAGAACTATCCGAATCCGTTCAACCCGCAGACTACGATCTCTTACTCCCTGCCGCGGGCAAGCAGTGTCACATTGAGAATCTATGATCCCACGGGACGCGAGATCGCAACACTTATTGACAATGAGAGAAAAGCAGCAGGCACATATGAAATCTCATTTAATGCAAAACATTTACCAAGCGGAGTCTATTTCTATCGCTTAAGGACAGAGAACTTCACTGAAACCAAGAGCATGGTATTAATTAAGTAGTAATGCAAGGGTAAGACATCGGGTCCTCAAGAAGTACTTTGGATATTGAAGCCATCGGCTGTTGAAGGGATTCTTGAATGTTGACCGTGAAATATTTTTTCCTCTATATCGTTTGTTTCCTAACATCTCTGAATGCAACCTTTGCCCAACACTCGCCTTTATGGATTAACGAGTTCATGACGTCGAATGTCCTCGCCTTTGAAAATACCAATGGCGATTACGCTGATTGGATAGAAATTTATAATTCCAGTAACACAGCTATTGACCTGGCCGGTCTCTATTTCACAGGTGATCCTGGTACAAATACTTACTGGCAAATTCCAGGCGGACAGTCATCAAGGACAACGATTTCTGCAAAAGGATATCTGGTATTATTTGCAGATAAAATGACAGAACTTGGAGCAAATCACCTTGGTTTCAAGCTGAGCAGTGAACAGGGGAAGATCGTATTGATTGGTATAGATGGTACGACGATACTTGATTCGTTCTCTTATGGATATCAATTCCGTGATATTTCATACGGAAGGTTCCCGGATGGTGGAGGACAATGGATGTATATGCCCAGTTTTACTCCAGGCGCATACAACAAACAAGGTTTTAGTACATTCGTATTACCTCCAACAATAGATCAGGAAGCGGGTTTTTATACCAATGTATCTGTTGTATCTGTGTCCATTCAACCTGCCGCTGCGGGCGATACGATTCGTTATACGCTAAATGGCTCCGATCCCGGTGAAGAATCACCACAGTACACATCACCCATCGGGATAACTCAGACTGTGATTGTTAAAGCAAGATCGTTCAGATCCGGTTCAATGCCGAGCCAGATAACCACGAAGGCTTTTTTTCATGCTGATCACACCCTAGCTGTTCTTGCGCTGATGACAGATCCTAAGAACCTTTATGATCCGGTCACGGGCATTTATGTTAATGACAAAGACGGCCGTGGCTGGGAACGCTTCGGAGAGCTGGAATATTTTAAAAATGGATCACTTGCTTTCCACATCCCTGCGGGATTACGTATCCAGGGCAACACCGGACCTGTTGATTTCGGTAAAAAGTCTTTCCGCGCATATTTCCGGAATGGATATGGTAAAGATAGATTGGTCTATCCATTATTCCCGGGCAATCCAGTAACATCATTTGCTGCGCTTGTCTTTCGTTCCGGTTATGATGACGATATCGAACCGAAAAATGCTTATGGAACTCTTATACGAGATCCGCTGGTCAGCAAGCTCTGGCAAAGAATCGGCGGGCTTACTCCGCAAGAACGTTTTATTGTTCTTTATCTAAACGACAGCTACCATGGTATTTATGATCTTAAAGAGAGCATCGACGAGAATTATATATGCGATCATACGGGATATCAAGATGTCGATCTCATCCGCACGCGCTGGGATTCCCTCGAGACTATCCATGGCGATAAGGTCGAATGGTACGATATGGTTGACTTTTTCCGGACCAATTCATTTACCAGCGACTCGAAGATTGCCGAAGCTGCCCGGTTCCTTGACCTCGAGAACTATACGAACCTGCAGGCATTGACTCACGCTACCGAGTATAAGTCATGGGCTTACGGCGTTTCCGCTTTCCGTGAAAAGTCACCCAATGCATTATGGCGCTGGACAATATGGGATGCAGACCGTTCTTATGCTGAAATCAACTGGAACGGATTTACCGAGATGTACAGTCCCCTTGCCGATTATCTGGACACGCTCATCACAAAAAAACTTTTACAGAATCAGACCTACAAAATAAACTTTATCAACAGGATGGCCGATCTCCTGAATACGACCTTCTCGCCTGAAAACATAAAAGCAATAATCGATTCTCTGGCTCACTCTATTGAAGCCGAAATTCCCAATGAAGTCGTAAGATGGAACTATTCTGTAGCGAAATGGAATGCGAACGTGGACTCTTTAAGGACTTTTTCCGAACGGAGACAGTCGATTGTCCGTCAGCAAATACAGAATTATTTTAGTCTCGGCGGTCAGGCAAACCTCACCGTAGAAATTTCGGGGAAGGGAAGACTTGTCGTCAACACAATAAAAATAGATAAATTTCCATGGTCAGGGAAATACTTCCGCGGCATTCCCATTACGGTAACGGCAATTCCTGATCCAGGCTTTCAATTTTTGAGATGGGAAGGATCGTCTCCGCAAGCAGGCAAAAATGTGACGTTGAATCTCTCGGGAGATACCACTCTATCAGTCGTGTTCACCCAGTCCGGAAATGCTAATGCCGAACTCATTGTGCCGCAACGGATAAAACCGGGACAGCTTCTGCCGATAGTCGTGCGAATACGCGATGCAAATGGCAACATCAATCCGATCGAACAAACCCCGATCACCATTACATTTGGAGACGCACATGCAGATACTGTAATCGCCATCAAGCGCGGCGCAGGAACGGGTATAGTTCAGATTAATGCTGCATCACCGTTTCAGGTGTCCGTTCAGAACATTAATGTCCCCCCTGTGCAAAAGCAAATTGCCATTTCATCGGTTCCTACTGTTTCATATTCCGGCACATTGACTGCGAGCGAACAGGTTTGGGACAACACTGCCGACCGTCTTATTACCGCTGACATGACTATTCCTGTCGGATGTCATCTGACAATAAAACAAGGGACATGGATTCTTTTAAAAAAATACGTAAACATATACGTCGAAGGCAAGCTGACGGTGGAAGGAACCGACAGCGAACCGGTGATTTTCACATCGGAAAAATGGTCAGAACCGTGGGGAGGGATGGAATTCAAGGGTGCAATCGGAACATTTGAATATTGCATGGTGTCAAACGGCGGCGGCGATATGTCGAAAGGGTATCCGACAGACGACGGCTGGCATACAGGACATCAGCATATTTTCTATGGGAGGAATAATTCAGATTTTACATTCAACCAGTGTTTCTTCCTCTACTCACCCGGAAAGGTTTTTGGTGTGCAGGATGGCACGGTGACAGTCCGGAACTGCGTTTCTTCATTTGTCTGGCTCGGTGGAGAATTTCACAGGGTGTTCTTGAAGTATACGAACAGTCATATCATGAATCTCCCGGACGACAACAATGCAAGCTACACTGAGGATATCGACACCGACGGATTCCATATCGACTATGTGAATCCGACATATCCTCAATATTCCATCATCGATTCCTGTTATTTTATCACCGGAAAGGATGATGCGATCGATCACCATGCTTCACGACTGAAGATATCAAACTGCTGGCTTGAAGATTTTGTTCACGAGGGTGTGGCGGCATCAGGCCGTGATACCGTAAAGATCTTCAATACAGTTGCATTGAATAACGATCAGGGATTTGAAGATGGCTGGTCGGATCCGGGAGTCAACAGAGAACCATATGTCATTATCGATCATTGCATTGCAGTCGGTAACAATGTCGGCCTGCGTATCGGTGATAGCTACAGCTGGACATATAATAATAGTATGAAAGTCACAAACTCGATTATCTACAACAACAAGGATAACATTCTGAACTACCTAAACAGCACACATGCGCCGCTGGAAGGGGCGCTTGAAATTTCATATTCCATGACAAATGATCCAGACTACAATGCCTCACCGTATTGCATCACAGGAGTACCCAGCTTTGATTCATATTATTATTTGCTTCCCGGTTCCCCTGGAATCAACAAGGGTATGCGTGGAACAAACATGGGAAGGGCGGATTCAACTGCATTGACCGTGGGTTCGGTTATAATCAATGAGATAATGTACAACGCACCGGCGGGAATGAATTCGAAAGACTGGGTTGAGTTGTACAACTCACAAGCAACGGCTCAGGATCTTTCAGGTTGGATCTTGAAAGATGATAATGATGCACATATTTTTATCATTCCATCAGGTACAATCATTCAGGCAAATGGATACCGCGTAATATGCGAGGACACCGCCGAATTCAAACCGATCTATCCGAGTATAACCACTATTTCAGGAAATATTCCGTTTGGCTTCGGAGGCAAAGATCAGGTACGTCTTTTTATACCTGAAGGTCAAATTGTCGATAGTGTCTCATATAACAATAATAGTCCCTGGCCCGGCGAAGCGGACGGCGATGGTTATACAATCGTATTAATAGATCCTGCCAAAGATCACACGCTTCCCGCTAACTGGAGCAGGTCCGGTCAGTACGGAGGTTCACCGGGAAGACAAAATTTTATAGCAGATAGTGGAGGACAGCAGGGCTCTACTCCGACACAGTATATCCTTGAGCAAAACTATCCTAACCCGTTTAATTCATCCACCGTCTTTCGTTTTTCCCTACCTCAGCAAAGCCATATTGAGCTTGAAATATTTGATATTCTGGGTCGCCATGCTGCGACGATATTTTCCGGGCAACTACTACCGGGACGATATAACCTACCATGGAAGCCGGAAAATCTCAGCAGCGGTGTCTACCTGTATCGAATCCGAGCCGGTAATTTCATTGCCATAAAAAAGCTTATCCTTCTGAAGTAAACCGGCTAATCCAATATTGTATCGGGGATAGATGGGAAAACTCCAAGACCTTTGATGGAAGACAAAAAGAAGGAAAGTGAACAATGAGATCGGCCTTAATCGACAGTTATGCATTAATCGCAAACCTCGAAAACGAATGTCGCATACTGATTGATACGCCGCTGCACTGGCAATTAAACGAAAGAGTGAATTAATCACAGCTGAAAAAATATTTAAACAGGTTGAAAAGGATGTTAGGATACGATGGTTAAGAGTGCAGGAAAATAATTATGAATAGTATGAAATTATTTATGGAATTTAAAAAAGCATATGTTGAACTTATGCTTTCTTTTTCTCGAGAATGAATGCCGCATCGAGCTCAAACAATAATTCATCCCTGCATACGTCTGCCACTACATTCACAGAGGGCATGCTGGAAATGCCCAGTTCTTCGGCGATTGTCTGATAGACAGAAAAATCCTGCCGGCGTTTGAGGAACACCGTAGCTTCGCAGAGGTCTTGAAGCGTTGCACCCTCTGAAGCGATCAATACAGAAACCACATCGAGTGTTTGCCGGATCTGGGCAGCCGGGTTGCCAATGAATACACTTTTACCATGTTCATCGATGGAGGCCGTACCGGAAACCAGTATCAATTTACTGTCCGGTTGTTCGACCACTGCAGCGCGCGAGAATGCGGAGCCATAGCGGAACGGTGAACGTTGTTTGATTCCGTAAGCGGGACGGATTTGAATAGAGCTCCCCGGAGAACGATGAACGGCGAATACATCCATTGTAGCCGGGAGTCCGGAGGGATTTCTGCCTTCAATGCCTGTGCTTGCAGGAAGGTACATCTGTTCAGCCTGCAATCTGGAATCTGCGTTTTCGATAAAACCATATTCGGAATAACAACGATTTCTCACTGCATTAAAATCGTCGTACCACTCTAAAATATCCGATATGTATATCCATGTACGCACTACATCCTGATACGAGGCGCCTTCTGCACGGAGTAGTCTCTCGGCCTGGCGGAACATTGCTTCGGACTGAGATTTTCTATTGATATTTTTTACGTCGGTCGGTACTCCCCCATCAACATTATGGAGTATAAAAAATGTGGAGCCATTGAGATTCCAGGCTCGGCCTTTTGGATTTCCCTGATCCAGGATTGTCCGTACACGGGTACCCGAGCCGGGTTTCAAAGCTCTAATCTGAACACCGGCAAATTTATTTTCCAGACAAGACTCGCCTTCCACAAAAGTTACCGGTGTATTTATTTCCATTGTATGTTTACGAAGCGCGCGGGCCCGTGCTTCTAGAATCTGCGGTTGAATTCCGATGTCACCGAAGCATCGTTCATGAACGACTTGGCTGGAGGAAGCGGATAACAGATCGGCAATCCTGTCGTAGATTTCCTCCGCAGATTGCTCAGCATCCGTACCCCCTTTCGTGACCGAGGCACTGATAAATAATTGGTCGCGCATTGATGTTTCAAAAAAATCAAATGTGGGGAATGATTTGACTGAACGTTCTATCATCTATTTTCCTTGTTTAGCGATTTATCTTGTTTTGTTCAATTAAATTCGGATCCGTATCGGAGATCTTCTCTTTTCGGCACTTTTATTTTGCATTGCATTGGGATCCAGCTTCGCTGTCAGAGTATCCTGTATTGAGCTCGAGCTTTTTCCGGATGTCTCCGGTTAATTCGAGCAGATACAGATCAGTGCTGGGGAGAAAAAACGATAACTGACCGTATTGGGACGCGGTGAAGATGAGAAAACGGCCGTCCGGAGATATTCTCGGCTGGCTAATGCTCAATCCCATTTCGGCTGAGGAGAGTACGGCTTCAAGTTTTTCCCAGATTTCTTTATTCGTGCGAACTTTTAGGTCTCCAAAAACAGAACACCTAAATATATTGCATAATTTGATATTGTCAAGCATTATCTCAGAATATAGTGGCACTACATTTTGGGGAATTTCTGGCTTTTATTCCACTAAGTTGTTCATTTTAAATAATTTAACTTTTTTACAAACTCCATATGTGTTAAAGATCTGTTGGAGCAAAATTATCAGATAACCTTGGTGTGCATGCACGACTCTTCTTCCTTGCTATCGGGATGCTTGCAGGTTCTGAAGAACCGGAGATGTCTAATCGTGCGTTTATGCATATGCTTTCCTTCTTTCATGTCATTGGTATACTCTTTGATCTATGCACATCTATTATAAAAAATGCTAGTGAGGTGTTGGCTGCCATTTTGAATTCATCTCTTCAATCTTCTTTATACTTAATTTGCCGGTTTAGGCGTTGCCGCAGGATTCGGCAAATCTACCGGAACGTTTTCAGGATTACGAATAACACCTGCGAGTTTTTCACCTGTAGCTTTTACTGGTCCACTAATAAGCTCAGGGATAGTGTAGGTATTCAAGTCAGCGTCATAAAAAGTAGGATCTTTCTGAGGCACCACAAAAGCTTTGTATTGCTTTCCATTTTCGTCTATATATGTAATGTATGACCGATTGAATAAAGGATTGTTTCTTTTACTGCTAAAAACGATCCATCGACTATTGCTTGACCAGGAATGCCAGGATTCACACTGATCACTATTGATTTCCATTTTCCGGTATTCAGGATGACCGGCTTCTCCAGTTGCTTTCAAATCCAGAATGTAAAGGTCGCTATCGGGATGATAGCTGGGCCAACAACTATATTCACACATAGAAAATGTCAACCAACGCCCATCAGGACTAACCCGTGGTTGATTTATACTTAAACCTGTCTCTTTAGCTAAAAGGACTGTCTCAATTTCACCCCATCGATCTTGCTCTATATCATAGCTAATTCTAAACAGGCTGTATTTACTTTCTTGGTAGCGTTCAGGGGGCACTGTATTTCGATCTGTCCATAACATTTTTGCATTACAGAAATATAAATAACGCCCATCCGGCGACCAAGTAGGATAATTTTCCAACCAGTCTATCCGGGAAAGTTGAGGTATTGTTGTAATTTTCTTGGAATCAGGATGATAAAACCCGATCCATGAATCGATGTCTACAATATCACGCATTTCATTTCTGTTCGCATGCAGAATTAAAGGCGGGTAGTTGATGGTGCATGCTAATAATCGACCACTCGGGTGCCATGAGGTAAAACCAAATTTATTCACAATTTTATATATTTTATCTCCTTCAGCTATCAACAAACTACTTTTATAATCACTGCTTCGGGTACTAATTGATATTTTATCAGCACTGTTGTTAAAAAATGTATGACAATGAGCACATCCATACTTGTATCTATCATTTTTTAAGACGGGCGATTCTTCAAAGTTCTGTAAATTACGTTGATACAATCCCATCTTGCACCAGGTATTATGTGATGGGTGGATTTTCCGGTATACCAGAAAAGCATCTATTTCTTCATTTGCTATTTTATTGGTTATCGTTTGAAATTTGTTCCATTCTTCATTCTCAGCTTTTACAAATATGTCAATTAATAATTCCTGACCGCGATTCAAGCTTAGAAGTTCATTCCATAAATCTTCCGGAATTGAAATTTTCGGCGTCCGGCTAAGAATTTCAATCGGAGTGCCTTGCTTTGAATGGATCTTTACAAGATACTGAATCCCCTTTTCTTCAACCAAAAAGTTCAATGGTGCTATATTAGGTGGAATGACCGTCCCACAATAGTCAGGATGGATTTTGGGGAGCTGACTTATTGAATTATATTGGTCAATGGAGACTTTATGATTGTTCGAAATAAAAACGACTACACTGGCAATCAATATAACTAGCACAACAATTGAAAAATATCTGTATCGTTTTTTCATTTCTCCTCACCCGAATAAATATTTTTAAAAAAGGTATAGTAAAAAAAGTAGCTGCCTCTGAAATCATCTGGAAATTCTCTAAAGGCTTTGCTTTTGTCGCCTTTAAAGGTATATAAAGCTTTTAAAAAACTATTGAATCGGTGCAAGGATTGGGTGCTAATCATCAGATTCTTGCCTTGCAGAAGAATTTTTCCATTCGGATCGCGGGCAATAATTAAGATGGCTTCTTCGAATAATCGGGGAATACGAGGATATTGGAAATCTTCAAAACGGTCAATATTTTTAACAAAACCGTTTAAATCATTCATTAAAATGTAACAAGTCATTAAATACTCAAAAGCCATCCGGTTATATCGATTTTTTTCCAGCAAATCCAGAAGAAGCGCATCAATTGTTGGATAATCGAGGAGATGTTCTCGATCAATCACTAGGTTACGTAAATACTGAACTTGCTTATCCATTGACAAGGTAGAATCCGACTCGATTTTATTAAGGTACTCGTTTGCCCATTTCGAATAAAATAACATTTTGTTGAGCGCCCCGAGATAAATCCGAGCAGTACCGATATTGCCTTTAACCATATTTATTAGCGCCATTCGTTGAAGGAGTTGAGGGCGTTCTCCATAATATTCCATCGCTTCAGCCAGATCGTGCTCGGCTCCATTCACATAACCAAGATCAAGAAAAATGTCGAATTGATACCAGTATAAGTTTGCGTGGTACTTGCCAACTAGCAGAAGTGTACTCGGATTCTGCCGTAAAGTAATCGCAGCATTACCGAGCTGGCCGGAATGATATAAAGCACGGTTTACTGCCGCGATTACAAGATCATGATTTGGATTGTCCTTTGCGGCTTCCAACACTTCTGGCCACATCCGATTGAAAGCATAATAATCTACTGCAAATAATGCCTTTTGTTTGCTATCAAAAGAAAAGTAAACGGCAACAGCCGCAACCAAAAACAGGACACTTGTATCAATAATCCATTTTATGTTCTCATTCTTTATAAAAGATATTTCAGAGACTTTAAATATGAATTTTGGTAAGATGAGTCTGATTCTAAATATCCGCCAGATGATTAATGCAAATATTATTAATGGCAAAAATAAGTAATAGCCGTAAACGAATATAACACCATCTGTTTTATCATAGATTTGGAATTTCCAGAAAATCGGCGTTAATATAGTGAAAGCGTCAATACTGCTGAATCCATAAATAAAAACACCTTCAATATAAGGAATAATTAAAGCTGATAATAAACACATTAGGCTTATCTGCCACTGGCGTTTTGAGAGTAATTCGTACATACCGCAGAGTAGTGCAAATACAATGTATGCTCCTCCAACCAATGCATATAGAATTGCAGACAGAATCAAAAAAACAATCAGCCTGAGTGATTTATTTCCAAAATTAAATTTCATGTATAACCATACAAAACAAAGTGCAACTGTCAAAGTCATCGTAGTGGTGAAGTAAAACGTATATTGAGAGTAGAGTACAAGAAGAAAGATTGGGGGAACAAAACGAAGCCATTTTAGATGCGAAGCATTCACACTTTTAAGAAAGCTATCAATGAAAGCGCATATCACCCAGGCTTGTAATGTTATGATGAGTGCACCAGCCCAGGGAAAATAGAAAAATTGAGATAGGAAAGCGGACACATATTCGACGAGTCCACCGGGGTAAGATAGATACTCCTTGAAAAATAACCAATCCTTATAAAAAACAGGGAAGTAACGTATTTTCCCTGCACCATGATAAATAAGATGTAGGTCTATATAAAGCCATAGATATAAAAAAAACAAAGTAAAAAATACGAAACTTCGGATCGCCGTTCTGAGTTCTTTGAAAGGAATTTTTTTAAAATTTTCCATTAATAATTTTCAATTCTCATTTTAAGAGATTGTTATCGAAAAAGATAGTTATCCTCTTTCTCGTACTTCATGGCGGCACCCGTCAGAGCATCCAGATTAATTTTAGGATCAAGTATGGCCTTCTGTGTAATGCCTTCGGTTAAAGCTTGTTTAATAATTTCTTGTCCTGTGACCGGAATTGGCCCGTCAACAAGTTCTGGTACATTATAAGTGATAATAAATGTGTCGTAAAAAGTCGGATCTTCCTGCGGTAAAATAAATGGCTTATGGGCTTTTCCATTCTCATCAATATAGGTAAAATACAGCCGCGTGCAAAAATCATCCCGCATTTTACTGGAGAATACCAACCATCGATTGTTACTAGACCATGAGTTATAACTTTCAGGGCGATCACTATTGACATCCGCTTTATAATACTCTCCTGTCCGGAGATTCAGCAGATAAATATCTCCTCCAGGGCGATGAATAGAAAAAGTCCCCCATTTGGTCATGGCACAGGCCAAATATTTACCATCAGGGGAGATACGCGGTTGCGTAACGCTTAGACCTGTCTTTTCGTGAGATAAAACAATTTCAGGCTTGCCCCAGGTATCGGTTTCAATATCATACGATATACGCATCAGATCGTACATGATTTTATTATACATCTCTTCGAATAACGAACTGGAGTCTGGCTGCGGAGCACGACAATAGTAGAGATAACGTCCATCCGGTGACCATTCTGGATAAGTCTCCATAAATCGTGGACTGGCAAGAGCAGGACATGTCGTTACCATATTGGAATCAATTTTGTACAAAATTATATCAGACATTATATCATACCCTTCTTGGGTATATCCTACAGCATGGAAAAACTGCCTGACAATGTTCACCGAAAAGGCGATCGCTTTTCCGCTTGGATGCCACGATCGATAGGCGCCCGGGTTTTTATTAAACTTTGTCGTCATGTCAACTTTTTTAAACGTTCCATTTTGAATTATTAAAGTACCTGCTGCCTTGCCACCACGAATATGTATCATCATTTTATCCGGCTTTTTATTACAAAAAGAATGGCAATTGTAGCAGGCATTCAATGCACGCGTTTGTATGATAGCTTTTTCATCAAAATTTGTGACATTGCGTTGATATATTCCCATGATTTTTGATTGTACGAACATGGGATCAATCAACCGGTAGACCAAATATGGATCTATTTCTTCCTGTGCGATCTGATTCCGAATCGGATCAAACCGCACCCATTGGTTCTGCGAATCCTGGGCTGTAACAACGAAACGGATTTCTTTGCCTCTGTTCCGCACAAGAAGGTCCTTCCATTGTGAAATGGGAATTCTGATATCCGGTTCACTACTGTTGATTTCAACGGGTTTTCCTTCCCCACCAACGATGTCTACGCGGTATTGAAGAGCCTTCTCCTGAATCATAAAATTCAGAGGTGCGATGTTTGGTGGAATGATTATCCCAGTGTAATCGGGCTCAATTCTTGGAGGCCGATGGATTTCCCGCGGGTTTCCGATATCCTGTTTCTCGCAGGACATCCCTATCACTGATCCGATTATTAAGAGCCAGAAAAATGTATATTTAAAGTAGATTTTCATTCTAATGCTCCTTTGGTCTATAATAAAGTGTATAGAACCAATATGTATTCCCGTGATATTTATACAGTTCATTACGGGCCAAATTTTTATCACCATGGAATTTTCTTAATATATCTTGAAAATTTTTAAATCTCTTTATTATTTCCCCGTTAATTTTATATCCTTCAAGTGAAGGAAGATCGCTCTTCCCGGAAACAGCAAAATAAAGCAACAGGGCTTCTTGGTAATGCCTGGGGATATTAGTATAGCCTAAGTCTTTCAAGTATACTATTTCATTCACAAATTTACCGAGATTACCATTCAACAGATGAAAAGCCATTAAGTACTCAAAAGCCATTTTATTAGAGGGGCTATTTTTCAGAATGCCTTCTAAGGTAATATCTGGAGAAACAGTATAATAGATAAAATCATGCTCCGGGTGGGGCATACGAGATCGTATATCAAGAATATTCGGATAACGTGAAAACTTGGTAGTATCATTCAATAATTGGCGTAATTGATTTGCATTTCTTCTAAACAACAATGATTGATTTAGTTTAGAGATAAAAACATGAGCCGCATCAATTTCACCTTTGACTATACTCACCAATGCCAATCGCTCAAGAGTCCATCCGGTTTCGCCACGAATTGACATAGCCTCATGGGCCCAGTGTTCTGCTTCATTAATGAACCCTAAATCAAAATAAAAATCGCTATTCTGAAGTGGATAGATGAACCCGTCATCTTGTGTCATGAACAAACCATGTGTCCCCCCAATTTGTGGCAAGTCAAACATATCTGACGATAAGAGCCCTAAATGATAAAATGCCCTGTTGGCTTGAAAAATCATTTCCAAATCTAATCGGGATGTACCCTTTACCGTTTCTAATACTTGTTGCCACTCATGACTTTGAGCATAGTGATCCACCATCAGCTGGTCTTTTTGTCCTTCCTCATATGATAGAAAAGCTGTTACTGCTAGAAGAAAGATAAGTACGATAACCTGAAGTGTCATGTTCAACCGAGGCCCTACGCGACTTCTCAAAGAGGTCAAACGATTCCGCTCAACAGCTTTAACCTTCTTCAAATTCAGGAAAGTGATTACACCTTGAACAATCAATATAAGTGGATAGAACGCATATAATGCGATACGTAGTAAATAGATTTTTTCATTAATATAATCAAAAGGTAAGAGATAGATATACGCCAATCGCATGCTGACCAAGAAGATAAAGGATGCTGCCAGATAGGGTAATCCGACACTAGAAAGAATTATGAGGACACCCAAAATGTATCGACGAGCAAGCAGAAGTTCAAAAAGACCACACAAAATAACAAAAAGGAAAAACGCTCCTCCTACCAAAAAATAAAGCAAAAGCGACGACAGGATATATATGAGGAAACGAGTTACCTGAATCTTTGGCATAAAACGGATATAAAGAAAAGAAAATAGTAACGCAAGGAGAAATCCAATGGTAAAGTTCAATAAAAATTCATATTGACTATGACAGGCCAAGAGCAACAGGGCAGGAAGAAAAGATATGATGTCTCCCTTTATTTTTGTTCCAGTGTTTTGAATCAGCCATCGTGTTAGGTAGGTAGTCAGAATGGCAAAAACCGTAACCATCATCGAACCGATCCATGTAAAATAATAAAACTGTGCCAAAAATGCAGATATGTAATCTACCACTCCACCTGGATAAAGTAAATGTTCATTAAAGAATCGAATATTATAAAAGAAGACGGGTTCTTGATATTGATAGATAATTTTGGGATCCACTTGAAACCAGAACCACAAAAAATAGCAAATAAAAAAAATAGCGTTAACAATCAAATAATAAAACTTATTGTATTCTGCAGAGGATTGAAGAGATTTTGTCATTATTCTACTCTATTTTGTTTATGGATGACTCAAGATATCGCTATTAATTTTACTTTCAACGGTATTAATAAA
This sequence comes from Bacteroidota bacterium, assembly GCA_050011775.1. GTDB lineage: Bacteria > Bacteroidota > Ignavibacteria > UBA10030 > CAVZMI01 > CAVZMI01. The sequence continues at coordinate 25,789 of JBEKIL010000014.1, forward strand.
CTGTGATTTCCTCAGGAACTCAATGCCATACTTCGTTTACATGACCGAGGTCGAATTAGAAATCGCTTCTGCAAATATGATAGAAATTACTATACTCTGCAGCGTTTCCCAGTGATGTGAATACTTTTAAATTATTACTGTTTTTGTTGAAATGCAAATTTTGCAAATTTATCCCGGTAATCGCTGAGTAAAATTTTCTCTAATCGAAAGGATATATAGGATCCTTTTTCATAAAACTTATCTAAATTTGATTTATAACCTTGCTATTTGCAGATAATGATAGAAGCATGGGAATCATGTAATTTCATGAAGAAACAAAAAAATGGCTGGCTATTGAGGAGGCATATAAGAGAAATTTTTGACAAAGTTAAAATTATTATAAAATTAAAGGATCTATTGAATGTATGATCTGTCAAATTTAATAAATATTGGAGTGGGAAATGGCATTGCTGGAAGTCTGTCTTCTTGATGATTCACCGATAAATGGTTATCTGGGATTGGTTTTTAAAAAAACCGATGCTGTTGTCTGGCTACACACACCTAACCAACGAATAGATGTTTATTAATCTATTTTCAAAGTAAAAATATCGGATATCGACAGAGGGTTCAATCTCATCCAGTTTAACGATTCATGAAATCCTTTTACTCCTGGCAGAGATTCTTATAAAGAAGGCGGGACGCTGAGTTCTTCCTGTGTTGGGTATTTTAATTCTAAACCATCCTTAGTGTAACTCTCCCGATCCATAATACTTTGCATTTAAACTCTTATCCGTCTCCCTGGCAATTTTGATCAGCTCCTGCGGACTTTGGGGAATTGGGCTCGTAATAAGTTCCGGTATATTGAAGGTTTGAAGGGCCGATTCGTAGAAAGCGGGATCCTCCTGGGGCAGTACAAAAGCTTTGCTGGCATTTCCCTGCTCATCGAAATAGCTGAAATAAGGTCTCGCGGAGATTCCATCTTCACGCCTGCTGCTAAACGCAATCCAACGTCCGTTGCTGGACCATGAATGGTAGCTGTCGGAACGCTCGCTGTTGCAGGCAAGTTTTCGGATTTGCCTGGACTGCATATCCATGACGTACAGGTGGCCGCTGGACCGGGCCAATGGAAAACTGCCGTATTCAGACATTGTGAAAAGCAGGTATCGGCCATCCGGAGAGAACCTCGGGAAGGTGATGCTCATGCCGGTCTCAGATGAAGCCAGAAATGTCTCCAGTTTTCCGAATGTGGCGGTCTGCGGGTTAAACTCGATCCGCATTAAATCGTATTTTACATTTTTATAGTTTTCATTTTTCAGAACTTCAATGGAGTCAAAGCTTTGCGTACTGCAGAAATAGAGCCATCTGCCGTCCGTAGACCAGGTTGGATATGTTTCGTAACGATTGGTATCTGCAATCGACTGACAGGCTGAGATCGTGTTTGATTCCACGTTATAGAGAATTATATCGGAGACAATATCAAGAGCGTCTCGGTTCACACCTCTTGTATGAAAAAATTGTCTGACTTTATACACCGAAAAAGCGAGATACTTGCCACTCGGATGCCATGCTGGATGGCCCGCCGGAGCCTTGTTGAATTCTGTTTGTGTCTTGATAAAAGTTGTTTTTCCACCGATGCTGAGAAGCATGCCAGTTAAGGGTGCACCCCTAAAGTGAATCATCCAATTGTCCGGACTGTTATGAAGAAACGAATGGCAGTTAAAACATCCGTCATTCAAGGGTTTATTGTCAAGAATCTGCTTTTCGTCAAAATTTTCTAGATCTCTCTGATAAATCCCCATTTTTTTCCAGTACATATAAAGAGGGGGCATCAACCGGTAGACCAAATATGGATCTATTTCTTCTTGTGCGATCTGATTCCGAATCGGATCAAACCGCACCCATTGATTCTGCAAATCCTGGGCTGTAACAACGAAACGGATTTCTTTGCCCCTGTTCCGCACAAGAAGGTCCTTCCATTGTGAAATGGGAATTCTGATATCCGGTTTACTACTGTGGATTTCGATGGGTTTACCTTCCCCACCAACGATGTCTATGCGGTATTGAAGAGCCTTCTCCTGAATCATAAAATTCAGAGGTGCGATGTTTGGTGGAATGATCGTCCCCGTGTAATCGGGTTCAATGCGAGGAGATCGATGAATTTCCCGTGGATTTCTGATATCCTGTTTCTCGCAGGACATCCCTATCACTGATATGATTATTAAGAACCAAAAAAATGCATATTTTAAATAGATTTTCATTCGATTCCCCACATTCTGGACGACGTTTGCCCCGCCTTGCGCTCTATAGGATTGTTATAGAATAAATAATACCAATACGTGTTTCCGAACTGCTGCCGAAGCTCAGATTGAGCGGCTTTTCGATCACCGTTGTACTTCGCCAGGACTTGATTGAAGTCCTGAAAATGTTGTAATGTCTCATTCCGGATATACCGCATTAGCGGGGGTGTTTCGCGCGTTTTGCTTATCACCCACAAGCTAAGCAACGCTTCCTCCACGTGCCTGGGAATGTGATGATAATTGAAATTGTTCAACATATTGAGATCTTTCACCAGACCTCCCAATCGGCAGGTTAGAAGCTCATGGGCAATCCTGTATTCGAATGCCATTTTATTTTTTGGATTTTCTTTCAGAAGGCTGTCAAATTCCACTGGAGGATGACCACTCATAATGACGAAGTCCTTTTTCGGCAGCATGGACAGACCGTGACTCAATGTTTCGTCGTTGTAAGCCAGTTCCGGATCCTGAAGGATTTTTCTGAATTCCCGTGCCCAGTCTTTAAAGAACAACATTTTGTCCAGCACGTTCAGACATCTCTCTGCAGCTCGAAAATCGCCGCTCACAAAATTGACGATCACCATACGTTGTACTATCCACGGCGTTTCCCCATCGGTAGATACGGCTTCATAGGCCCAATGCCTGGCCTCGTTGATGGAGCCAAGTTCATAGCAGAAATCGCTTTCCTGAAGCGGAGCCGAATCACTAAACCCTTTTGGTAATATCAAGCCGGCTGCGCTGTTATTCTGTGGAAACGAAAACATGTTTTCCAGAAGTTGATCAGTATGAAAAAGCGCTCTGTTGGTATGAAACGCCACCTGTAATAGGTTGGATGGTTCCTCCACAGAAGTCCGTATGATATCCTCCCATTGCTGGTGGCGCGCGTAATAATCTACTTGAAGTAAAATGTGGTTGTTTTTCTCAAATGAAAAAAAAGCAGCAACTCCTGCAACCAAGAAAAGCACAAGGGTCTGCAATCCGTATTGCAGCCATGAATTCCGAAATTTTAATTTCTTCAAAAAACCAAGCCGCTCAAAAATAAATGGATGATATATTATAAATACTAGTATATAAAATAGAATCAGTAAATACGGTGTAATAAGCGGTGTGTAAGATTCCGTAAAAGGAAGAAGATGGAGATATGCCATCTGATCATTGATCAGAAAAAGATATTCTTTGGCCGTATAAGGAACCGCCGATGCAATCAATAGATATACAATACTCAGAACGGGACGCCTTAAATAGAAAGCTTCATACAGAATGCACATCAGTGCATATAATAAAAATACACCCCCGGCTACATAGAAAAGAACAAGTCCAAACGCAAGATAGGAGACAATCCTCGAAAGGGCACTCTTGCCGATTCGGAATTGTAAAAGGACGAAAAGTAAAGAAAGACTCAGAGCCAGATTGACCGCGAGCGGATGCTTGTAGTGGCTGTGAAGCATCAATAACAGAATAGCCGGGATAAAATGAACCAACTGGATTTGATAACCGGGCCGAATCGCTCGTATCAGCGATGCCGTCAACCGGGTAACTGCCCAAACCGTGGCTGTTATGACCAGCGCACCCAACATCGGAAAATAATAGAGTTGTGAGAGAAGTACTGCCACATAATCTAAGAGTCCGCCAGGATAGTTAAGAAATCCCTGGAAGAACCTAAAATCAAGCAAAAAGATAGGATCCTGACGTTGATTATAAAGAGCCGGATTAATGCGAAGCCAGAGATACAGGAAGAAGGCAATGAAGAAAACCCCTTCGCGTATGATTAATTTAATGCCGGTTTTTGCCGATATCTTTGAAGAAGCAGAATTCATAAATTTCTCCTCAATAAGCATATATCATAACAATTTGATAAAATATTTATAAAAAGTCAAAATTTACACTATATACAGTTATTTCATAATCCTTGCAATGAGGGATTATCAACTAGAAAAACCTTCAAAAAGGGCAAAATTTTTCATTTTAAAAATTTTATAAGGTTAGACCGGCTTCTTGACTTTTAAAATGAATTATCATAAATTGAACAAATTAAAAAGTGATTGAACCGTTTCAATTGAAATCGGTTTTTTAAAAATTGAAGTTCTTCTTATCGGGAATTTTATTTACGAATAGGAGAGCACAAGTGAAGAAAGTAACCATTGACGATGTTGCAAGACGAGCCGGCGTCTCGATCGGTACGGTGTCTGCCGTAATTAACGAAAAAAATATCGTCAAATCCGAGACAAGAAAAGCAGTTCTGATTGCAATGAAAGAACTGAATTACCGACCGCGGGGAAGTGCTCGTAATCTGAAGAACACAGCCACGACCTACAGCAGTATCGGCTTGCTCATTCGCGAGTTGGACAATCCATTTTATACAGCAATTGCATTGGGAGTAATTGAGTATGCCAGCAGCAAGGGATATTTAGTCAGCATCGTCAGTTCAGAAGGCGATCATAAGTACGAAGAAAAAATTACACAGAGTTTCTCTGATAAGGATATAAAAGGAGCAATTATCGCACCGGTATTGGAAGGGACTGCCGAAATCGAACACCTCTTCCGACTAAAGATGATCAATTTCCCGTTTGTGCTACTGGAAAACGTCAAAGGAATCCAGGCAAATGTAGTGAGCATAAATAACATCAAGGCGATGAAAGAAGCAATGAAGTATTTGATTGACAACGGCCATTCCAAGATCGTACATTTTTCCGGGCCGAAACATGCTTCTCACACTTACGAAAGGATCGATGGCTTTCGCCGGGCTTATAGTGAAAGCCATTTTGCCTATAACGGCGACATGATAGTCCCGACAGGTGCTCACCTTGACGATGGTTACCATCAGTGTCTCGAATATTTTAAAAACAGAATCCGTGAGGATTATCCAACCGCCATTGTTTGCTACAACGATCTCGTTGCTCTCGGTGTTATGGAGGCATTGACCGAATTGAAAATTAAGATACCCGACGATATTTCTGTCGTGGGTAATGACGATATTCCCTTTTCGAGACACAATCCAATGCAATTAACGACGATTCGCGCTCCAATGTTCGAGTTGGGCAGAAGGGCAGCAGAAATCCTGATCAAAAACATCGAATCCCCCGAACCCTTACCAGTAGAAAACGTGGTCCTGGATGCAGAGTTTGTTATAAGAAAATCCACAAAGATCCTGCATCCGCCGTTACCTACATTGAATCAGCATAGTCTGGAAGAAACCCTGACATGAAGGGAACTGATTGAGGGGTATAGTCGTTGGATATTTCATCACAAGTAAGACATCTAAATATACCACATTCTAAATTATTCTAAGAAGAATTCCTTCCGAAAAGATATGTATACTCTAGGTTATGATGTTGGTAGTTCATCCGTCAAGGCGGCTCTATTAAATCTTGAGACGGGGAAGGTTGAAGCCAGCGCCTTCTTTCCAAAAAACGAAATGCCGATTACCGCTCTTCGTGCCGGCTGGGCAGAGCAGGATCCGAATATGTGGTGGGAGAATTTGAAACTCGCTACATCGGAAACTCTCTCAATTTCACACATCAAGCCCGATCAAATAATCGCCATAGGAATCTCCTATCAGATGCACGGTCTCGTGATCGTCGATAAAAACAAACAGGCTCTTCGTCACTCTATTATATGGTGCGACAGTAGAGCTGTAGAGATCGGTCGAAAGGCTTTTGACGCCCTTGGTGCCGAAAAATGCCTCGGTTCACTCCTGAACTCTCCCGGAAATTTCACCGCCTCCAAGTTACGCTGGGTGAAAGAGAATGAGCCCAAGCTGTACGACAGGATTGATAAGTTTATGCTCCCGGGTGATTACATCGCCATGCGGTTAACCGGTGAAGCTGCGACAACCCTTTCCGGTTTATCCGAGGGAATTCTCTGGGATTTCAAAACTGATTCGATTGCCTCTTTCCTGCTCGGACACTACGGCATCGATCCACGCTTGATCCCTCACATCGTTCCGACATTTGGTGAACAAGGCCGCCTCAGCCGACCAGCTTCGCAGGAACTGGGTCTGCCGGAAGGTATCCCTGTTTCCTACAGGGCGGGCGACCAGCCAAACAATGCTCTCTCGTTAAATGTAATGGAACCGGGCGAGATTGCTGCAACTGCAGGAACATCCGGCGTTGTCTATGGAGTTAGTGATACACTGAAGTACGATCATGCTTCGCGCGTCAACTCATTTGCTCACGTCAATCACCGTACCGACGCCCACCGCATCGGGGTATTGCTGTGCATTAACGGAACGGGCATTGCCAACAGCTGGATCCGTCGCATCACGGGTCAACAGTCTGTCGAATACGCTCGGCTGGATGAAGCGGTGTCGAAAATTCCGGCAGGATCCGGTGGAATCATCTTTCTGCCGTTTGGCAACGGTGCAGAACGGATGCTGGAGAATCGCGACATCGGCGCCCATTTTCTCAATCTGCAATTCAACCTTCACTCACAATCGCATCTTATGCGCGCCATACAGGAAGGAATTGCATTCGCTTTCAACTATGGAATTGAAATCATGCATGGAATGAATATAAAGCCAACCGTGGTTCGCGCCGGTCTTGCCAATCTATTTTTAAGTCCCATATTTTCGGAGACTCTGGCACATACAGCGGGTGTCTCCATCGAGCTATACAGTACCGACGGTGCTCAAGGCGCTGCACGAGGAGCCGCACTGGGTGTGAAGTACTACAAATCTCGCACAGAGATGTTTAATGGACTTCAACGTTTGAAAGTCATCGAACCTCAAAATTCACGAACAGCTGAATATAGAAATTTATACGAACACTGGTCTTCTGCATTAAATCAAATTCTTCAATTAAAGGGATAATACAATGAGCACAAATGTGACACTCGGCAACAAAGAATATTTTCCAATGGTCGGTAAAAAAATCGCTTTTGAAGGGCCCGGCTCAAAAAATCCATTGGCGTTTAAGTATTATGATGAAAATAAATCAGTAGCCGGCAAAACGATGAAGGAGTATCTCCGCTTCGCGGTTGCCTACTGGCACTCGTTCTGTGGAACCGGGGGCGACCCATTCGGACCCGGCACAAAAAACCTGCCCTGGAATGAACCGGCTGATCCCATACAACGAGGAAAAGCAAAGATGGATGCGGCATTCGAGTTCATAACAAAGCTCGGTGTCCCATTTTACTGTTTCCACGATTTTGATCTTGTGGATGAAGCTTCATCGATTCAAGAATCGGAACAGCGGTTATCCACGATGGTCGAATATGCAAAAGAGAAACAAAAGGCCTCCGGCGTCCAGCTACTCTGGGGCACGGCAAATCTCTTCTCCCATCCGCGCTACATGAATGGAGCCGGTACCAATCCAGATTTCGCCGTCGTCGCTCACGCAGCAGCACAACTAAAAAATGCGCTGGATGCGACGATCGCACTCGGCGGTCTTAACTACGTCTTCTGGGGAGGACGGGAAGGATATATGTCGCTCCTCAACACGAATATGAAACGCGAGCGCGAACATATGGCACGATTCCTGACTATGGCGCGCGATTATGCAAGGAAACAGGGTTTCAAAGGCACGTTCTTTGTCGAACCAAAGCCTATGGAGCCGATGAAGCACCAGTACGATTTCGATACAGCAACGGTAATCGGGTTCCTGCGCGAATTCAATCTGCAGAACGATTTCAAACTGAACATCGAGGTGAATCATGCGACACTGGCAAATCACTCTTTTCAGCATGAGCTTCAGGTTGCCACCGATAGCGGCTTGCTGGGAAGCATAGATGCAAACAGAGGCGACCCCCAGAACGGCTGGGACACCGATCAATTTCCAATAGATCTGTTTGAGCTGGCACAGGCCATGCTGGTGATAGTGGAAGCCGGTGGATTTACTGCGGGCGGAATCAACTTCGATGCGAAAGTTCGACGGAACTCGACAGATCCTGACGATCTTTTCATTGCGCATATTGCAGGAATGGATGCCATCGCACGGGCACTCCTGATTGCTATCAATGTTCTGGAAAAATCTCCTTACAGGAAACTCCGCACCCAGCGGTATGCCTCCTTCGATAACGGCTCGGGTGCTGCATTCGAGAAGGGAAAACTGACTCTCGAAGACCTGCGGAAGATCGCTATAGAGAACGGCGGACCAAAGCAAATCAGCGGTAAACAGGAATTGTATGAGACATTCATCAACGACTACATTTAACTCTCAACGATTACTTAATAAACCGCTTTTCTAGACTTTTTTATTCTTATTATAGACTGTCCCGCTCTTTTAGCGGGACATCTTTTTATTCAGGTGCATACCTATGAAACGCCGGAATATTTTTCTACTAGGTTTCCTCCTTGTTTTTTCAAGTCATAATTTTTATCTCCGTGCAGAGAAGAAGATAATCCAAAACGGAGTTCGGGTGGAAACCAGAGACTTGAATATAAAAGTGCAGTTTTATGCTGACAATATAGTTCGAGTCGTAAAATGGCTACCAGGAACGACCCCGGATACGACGAGCCTGGTTGTGATCCGGAAAACGATGCCGGAGATAAATATCCATACTCTCGAGATGGGACCAGAAATCATTGTTATTTCTGAAAAATTACTCGTACGAATTTCAAAAATCGACGGCTCTCTTGTATTCCTGACAAGGGATCTCGATAAAATTCTGAAAGAGAGCGGAAAAGCGATTATTACACCGACAGCCGATAAGACTTTTCAAATTGAACAGCGATTTGTGTTGCCGCCGGATGAAGGGATATACGGACTTGGGCAACATCAATACGGATACATGAATTACCGCGGACGCACGGTGAAGCTCGTCCAAACCAACACCGATGCGGTTACACCTTTTCTGATCTCTACAAAAAATTATGGGATTCTGTGGGACAATTATTCGAAGACAATTTTTAAAGACAGCGAAAAAGAAACCTCGCTCTGGTCGGACGTTGCGGATAATATCGATTACTATTTTATTTTCGGCGATTCAATGGATAGCGTCATAGCCGGTTATCGAAATCTTACAGGACAGGCTCCGATGTACGGCAAATGGGCCTACGGATACTGGCAAAGCAAAGAACATTATGAAAACCGCGATGAATTGTTAAGAACTGCAGGGGAGTACCGCGATCGTAAAATTCCTATAGATAATATCATCCAGGATTGGGATTACTGGGATGGCGGACAAAATTGGGGACAATTATTTTTCGACGAAAAAAAATTCCCTCATCCAAAAGAAATGATAGATAGCCTTCACAGGCAGAACTTTCATGTCATGATTTCTATCTGGCCTGGATTAGGGCCCAATACTCCGGTTTATAAAGATATGCAGCAACGAGGGTATCTCTACAGTCCTGTCGGATGGGGCGGTTTTAAATTTTACGATGCCTATAATCCTGCTGCTAACGACCTGTACTGGTATTATATGAAAAAAGGATTATTCTCCAAAGGTATTGACGCCTGGTGGATAGATTCAACCGAACCCGATATCATCAATGCGCTGACAAAAGAATCTACCGAGTATGAAATGAAAAAAGTAGGCAGAAATTATTTGGGTCCCTTTGCCAGATATCTCAATCCTTATTCGCTTCTCATAACGGAGGCGGTTTATAGAAATCAACGCAAAGAAACCGATCAGAAACGTGTCTACATCCTCACGCGATCGACGTTTGCAGGTCAGCAACGGGCTGCAGCGACGACATGGTCGGGCGATATCGGCGCCGACTGGAGCATTTTTAAAAACCAGATATCAGCGGGTCTTAATCATTGTATGGCCGGCATCCCGTACTGGACATTTGATATCGGCGGTTTTGTCATCGGCAGTTACGGGGGTGTTTTCTCAAACGGCGGTAAAGATCCGGCTTATCAGGAACTATACACACGGATGTTTCAGTTTGGCTCGTTCTGTCCGATATTCAGATCTCACGGTTCAGAGACTCCGCGTGAAATATGGCAGTTCGGCGATTTTTCTCAAACGCTTATAAAATTCGACAACTTGCGCTATCGTTTGCTCCCCTATATCTATTCATTGGCACACCAGGTCACTAATAATGGATATACAATAATGCGCGGCTTGCCCATGGATTTTGAGAATGACAAGAACACTTATTCCATCGACGATCAGTTCATGTTTGGTCCGTCAATAATGGTATGCCCTGTTACCGAGTATATGCTTCATCGACCGCCTGAACAGAGCATCCCGGTTACTGCCGAACACTTTAAGACGAAAGAGGGTACGCAGGGCCTACATGCCAAATATTATAAAGACACACAATATAAAAATCTGACACTCGAAAGAATTGATTCTACGATCAATATTTTCTGGTATACAGGACGCCCGGATTATGTCACAGATTCTACATTGTCAATTCGCTGGTCGGGAAAACTGGTACCAACCCAGACAGGAAAACACCAATTCCACATCAAATGCTTCGGACCTAAACGTATTTTCATCGATGGGAAGGAATTACCACTAATTTATCAAAGTGTCGAAGCGTATACCGATTTTGTTGAATTACAGGCCGGTAGAGAATATGATTTCGTAATGGAGACGGAGAATTATACTACGGGTGCTTTAAGAGTTTTACTTTTTTGGAAAACGCCCGATATTTTCGCCAAGGGAAAAATAGCGGAGACAAAAGTACAAACCCGAAAAGTATATTTACCTGCACGCCATCAATGGTATGATTTTTGGACAGGCGAAATCAATTCAGGCGGTCAAACCATTCTTTCAGATGCACCTATAGATAAAATACCTCTGCTCGTAAGAGCGGGTTCAATAATACCGATGGGACCTTTTATTCAGTATTCAACCGAGAAACCTGCCGATCCTATTGAACTGCGTATTTATCCCGGTGCAAACGGAAGCTTCACACTCTATGAAGATGAAAACGATAATTATAATTATGAAAAAGGATTCTTCGCAACAATCGATTTTACGTGGGACGATGCGAAACACCGGCTTACGATAGGCAAGCGGAGCGGTTCATTCCCCGGGATGCTGGAAAACCGCGACTTTGAAATTATCATTGTGAATAAAGATAAAGGCATCAGGATAGAAACGACAGAGAAACCCGATAAAGTCATTCACTATCAGGGTGAAGAACAGATTGTACAATTTTAACATTCATCCGCTCACTTCGTCGGCACCGCCGGGCGAAGCGTAGCGGATTGAGCACGAAGCCTTAGCACTGCTTTTAATAAACCTTGCGAAGTTGCTGTCAGTGTTATTTCGCCCGGTTGCTTGTCTGATTGTACGATCACTTGTGCCAATCCATTGAATACCCTACGCTTACAGATGTCCGCTGGTTTGAAAACCCGGATGATACCCGCATCGGTATTAAGATTATCATAAAGGTACCTTGGAATTAGCGGGGTCCCGACGATTGAATAAATGTTATTACCTTCATGTAGAATGGAATGATCAAGTATATATTTTTGAACAGCATCGTCACGCTTGATATTTTTCGCCACACAATGTCCATTCACATAAATTGCCTGCTCTTCGCCCAAACTTTTTGGCCACAACGATATTTCTGCATCATCTGTCAGGCGGGTTAAATTGAATGTGCCGCGAATAACAATCGTCTTAAATATATCGTTCGTTTTTGCGTTGTAATTACCCTGTTCATCGAGTGCAGACGGCCAGTTTGAGTCGTTAAAATCGGGACTTGTTTCAGGATAATTCTCCACTGTCCTCACTGCTTGTGCTTTAAGGCTATCAATTCTTATCTGGTTAATTTCCTCAAAATAACTATCAGGTTCATGCGACGACGGATCGCCATTCCCCACGCCAATGATTCTTCCCGGTCCTTGTATAGAAAAAGCAATTTCGTTGCCGGCTGTGGGCACAGTTCTTCCATTCATGTCGGCGACTTGTACTGTAATCACCGATATATCTTCACCGTCGGCTCTTATCGAGTAACGGTCAGGAGTGAGTGTAACGATTGCCGGTTCTGCGGTGGTCTCGATCCGATCGGTTATAATTTCTTTCCCATCCTTATAACCGCGTGCGAGCAGCGTCCCCGGTTCATAGTTCACCATCCATTCTATATGGGAGTTCTTAGGCATGATTTGCAGTCCGAGACTTCTATTATTCAGGAAAAGTTCGACATCATCACAGTTGCTGTAAGCCCAGACAATTATCGGCTGTCCTTCTTTCTTTTTCCAGTTCCAGTGAGGAAAAATATGAAGTACAGGTTCATCTGTCCACCGCGATTTGAGATAATAGAACATGTCTTTTGGAAAGCCGCAGAGATCCAGGATACCGCATTGAGTACTTACCTGAGGCCAGCCGAACGGATCCGGTTCACCACGATAATCGAACCCAGTCCAAAAGAACAAACCGGACAGAAAAGGACGTGCGGCATAGAATTTAAATCCTTCTTCCAGACTGCGTCCTGCAGATTTTCTATCGGTTGCCGTCATGTGTGCATTGACCGTATCGTCTTCATAGATACCGCGGGTTCCGCGTGATGTCGTTTCTTCGGTACCAATCCGCGGTTGATCGGGAAAATCCATGGCTTGCCTGTCGATGTCTCCATTAAAGATATAATTGAATCCCATGACATCCTGGACCGTGGAGATCCCTTTTCCCCACCCGCCGCTGTTTGCATATGTGAAACGGCGTGTCGGGTCAAGCCGCTGCGCAAATGTCTGCATTGTTGATGCAATGCGTGCACCCGTGACATTCCCTTCGATGGCCCACTCTTCGTTACCTATCGACCAGATTATCACGCTGGGATGGTTCCTGTCTCGCATGATCAAGCGCCTGAGTAGATCGAGTTGCTCGGTATTGCCGCCCATCAATCGGTTTTCGTCGATCACGAGCATGCCAAGACGGTCACACACATCAAGCAGCTCCGGAGTGGGAGGATTATGTGCACAGCGGTAGGCGTTCGATCCCATTTCTTTCAGACGCCTAATACGAAATTCCTGGAGGGCGTCTGGCATTGCAGTACCAACACCGGCATGATCCTGGTGTTTATTCGTTCCTTTGAGATACACATGTTTACCGTTAAGGAAAAATCCTTCCCTCGGATCAAAACGAATAGTCCGGATGCCGAATGTGGTTTCGTACCGGTCTATTACGGAGCCGCCGGAACTGAGAGTGGTGATGAGCGTATAGAGGTACGGCGTTTCGACCGACCATAACGATGGATTTTCGACCCGTATCAAACATGAAGACTCTTTGATATCGCCCGGCTTCAGTTCAAGCTGTACTAACTCTCCTCTCGCGATTGTCACTCCGTTTGCATCAACAATGATCTGAGCGATATAGAAATTTTCATCGTGCGGTCCTTCATTGGTGACCGTCGCCCGAGCCGTGACAATCGCCGAATTTTCCACGAGATCGGATGAGACGAATGTCCCATACGGCGCAATATGGAGCGATGATGTTTTATTAAGCCATACATGACGATAAATACCCGCGCCTTCATAGTACCAGCCTTCTTCCATTGTTGCGTCGACGCGAACGGTGACAACATTATCTCCGCCATAATTTAAATAGTCGGTGACGTCATACTGAAAGCCCGAATAGCCGCTGTGTTCTTCACCCAGATAGAATCCGTTAATCCAGACAGTCGAATTCCGGTGGACGCCGTCAAACTCAATACTGATACGTCGGCCAAGATCAGATTCCGGAATGAAAAAAGTCCTCCTATACCAGCCGATACTGGTTTCCGGGAAGTTCCTACCGACTTTTTTAAAGCCGTGACTGGAACTGGCTTTCGCATCAAAAGGGAGCTCCACCGCCCAATCGTGAGGAAGATTGAGTATCCGCCAGGCGCGATCATCAAAATTTTTTGCAGCAGGTCCGTCACCATACCCTGCTTTAGCAAAATAGGTGTGGTATCGGGTCGCATGATCAAAATCTTTGTCTGTATTAAATACATGTCCGAAGGCGAAACGCCATCCGAAATCCATTAATAACCGTTCGCGTCCGGCGGAAGTTGCCGGGTTACGTAAACTGGTTTGTCCCGAAATCGGGATGCTTAGTGCCAGCAGTAATGCAATAACCAGCATCAGTCTAATTTTACTCGGTTTATTTCTCATGATTTCACGTAGTAGTAATTATGGATTATATTTGTTTGTCACTTTTTGATATAGATATAATATTCCGATTTCTACAGGCAGTGTTGCCCCAATAAGCCACAGAGGAAGCTGGCCTGCAATAGACCGGATTCCCTCCTGTTGCGTATCCATCGGTTGATAGAGTATTAAAATAGCAACAAAGTTATTGGTAAAGTGTGCTGCCATTGAAGGGAGAAGACTCTTACTCCGGTAATAAAAATATCCGAAAAGTATGCCAAGCATTGAGAGCGATACGAGTCCCAGCGGCTGAAAATGGAAGAGGCCGAAGAATATTCCGACCAGGAGAATGCTTTTCCATCGTATCGTCCGTTCAAACGTGCGCTGTACATACCCCCGGAAGAAAATCTCCTCGCAAATCGCCGGTGTAAGACAGATAACGACCACAAGCCATAGTAACTCTCCGGTAGAATGTGCTGTGAAAATTTCTGCATTCATTTCCAATAATTTTTCCGGGATGTGTAATTGACGTAACAACTCATCGGCAATCCAATTGGATGCAGGTATCAGAGTCAGTGTAGCAATGACGGCCAATAGTATTTCCACGAAGGAACTGCGTTTAAGCCGGATGTACCCTCGTATATCGGACGTATGCCAGCGTTTGATTAGCCATAAAACCGGCATCAACATGAAGCTAAATTCCGAGACTAAAACAACAGCCTGAAGCGGAGCGGCATAATATTTCATAAATTCTGAAAGCCTATCAAAATAATTACCGCTCATATCCGGACCCCCCGACACAAGCTGGCCTATGCCGATGGTTATGACGACGATAATTGATTCTGCATTGAAATATAATACGCCGATGCCGAGGAGCGCGATTATTGCAGCTGTATTCAGACTGCGACCGCTCTGCTCCCACGAGCCCTGCAGAAGAGAATTACGATCCGGCGTCGTGATCTCAGCTTGTGCCTGCGGTTGGCTTTCTGTATTCATCATATCATAATTGTCGTATCAGTTTGCCTCAGTTGAACATTTAATTCATCTCGTGCACGAAGATCGAAATACAGCACTGTTGTGTACAACGGGCTTACCAGAAGTTGTAGTACGGTGCTGAGGCTGGCGACTAATCCCATACGAATTCCAATTGTTCTGAAAGTCTCAAAAATCGCCGTAGGATCGACTTCTTTCGAACCGGCCGAACCCAGCATCGAAAAATATGAAGCGAAAAAATCCCACATTACGATAAGATATACCGGTGTTATAATAAGAGAGACTGCAAAGCTCAGCATGATATTCATCAGCAGTAGAATTCCAAAGACGCGCCACCAGTTACCACGGACAAGTTGCCTGCTTCGCCTGAAGGACTGAAAAATATTCGCATCCTCCCACCCTATAGCCTGAACCGTAAAAGCCCAATTTGTAGTAAGAAAGACGATAAACCCTATGGATGCTAATAGAAGCAGAACGGCAAAGAATCCTAACAGAAACAATTTTGCCGCGATTGCAGCGATAAGCAGGATATATGGAATCAGAATCAAACCGACGATTACAAGTCCTATCAGTATATTTTGTCCTATCAGCCGCAGAAATCGTATGCTGAACATTCGGCGCAATGCTTCCTCCCAGGTGATATACCGCCCGTCCATTTCCTCGCAGCTCGTGATAGTGACGCCTAGGATAGCTGCTTCCGTTCCCAAAACAAAGAAGGTCAATCCTATGAAAAATCCTATCATAGTAATCAACATACTTCCGAATCCTTCAGGTATATTCGCCCCTCCGATTGTTTTATCGTTAATCATATTTGCAATTTCGGAAAAGAAAGAATCCATTCCGAGGATGAATATTACGGCAGGCAGCACCATAATAATCGAAACGAGGATAAGGTTTCGGAGCCAGGTTTTTCCGATCAGTTTAAAGAGCCGGTCGAATATCTCGCCGAGAGTCATGGGAGTAATTGTCATGGCGTTCTCCAGGGTTAGGATATGATAAATAAATTATTCAGCATTTGTCCTTGTATGGAATCGGGAAGACTTTTTAAATTGTACGAAAGTCGACGGAAACAAACAACCGAAAAAGGACCATTATTCAATGAAAAATATTCATGACTTGATAATATTATCTATTTTCTTCAATTCCTCCTGTGTAAACTTCAAATCATTCAACGCCGCTACTGCATTTTCGATTTGCGACACACGGCTGGCTCCGACCACGGCCGAAGTCACTTCAGGATGCCGTAAGACCCACGCAAGCGCCATTTGTGCCAGTGTTTGGCCCCGTTTCACTGCCAGCTCGTTCAGGCGCCGCACGCGGGACAATTTGTCTTCGGTAATTTGATTCGGTCTAAGGAAACCATGTGGTTTGCTTGCACGTGAGCCATCGGGAATTCCATCAAGATATCTGTCGGTCAGCATACCCTGAGCCAGCGGTGAGAACACAATGCAGCCAATTCCCTTCTCACGGAGCACCCCTAGCAGGCCGTCTTCAATCCACCTGTCGAACATATTGTACTTGGGCTGATGAATCAAACAGGGTGTTCCGAGTGACTGCAATATTTGTGCGGCATGTTGTGTCTGTTCTGCATTATAATTCGAGATGCCTGCATAAAGAGCCTTGCCGCTGCGTACAATACTGTCGAGCGCCTGCATCGTTTCTTCCAGGGGAGTTTCAGTATCCGGCCTGTGATGATAAAAGATATCTACATACTCCAATCCCATACGGTGCAGACTCTGATCCAGACTTGCAACTAGGTATTTGCGCGATCCCCATTCACCATACGGTCCCGGCCACATCAGGTATCCTGCCTTCGTAGAGATGATAAGTTCATCCCGGTAGCGGGATAGGTCCTGTCGAAGAATTTTTCCGAAGGTCTCTTCTGCCGAACCCGGCGGAGGTCCATAATTATTCGCAAGGTCGAAATGCGTTATGCCGAGATCGAATGCACGTCTGATTATCGCGCGTGAATTTCCCGGTGCATCTACTCCGCCGAAGTTATGCCAGAGTCCGAGAGAAATGGCCGGCAGTTTGAGTCCGCTACGGCCGCAGCGGTTATATTTCATCGAATCGTATCGAGCATCTAATGCATGATATTCATCCATTTAGATTCCTTTCATTCCCTGAAATAATTTTACTAAAGTAATGAAAATATGGGGCGAGAATCAACCCCAATAATTCAATCTTGGTCATCATCGAGAGCTTTTTCTAAATTATTATGCAAGACACCGAGAAGACATAAACCACATATTTTTCGTTCTGAATGCCGGTCTTTGAATGGTTTTGCATTTTTTCCTTGCCTTTGTGCAGATGCTTCTTTATGTTTAACTCGCTGTATTCGAAATGCAAGTGCAATCTGTAAGTAAATATTTATTAAATAGGAAGGATATTGATGAGGTTTCCTCGCAGCAGCGGAATTCTTTTACATCCAACATCCTTACCGGGGCCTTTCGGTTCTGGAGATCTTGGCGCAGAGTCATATAAATTTATCGATTTGTTATTATCAACCGGTCAATCGCTCTGGCAAATGCTTCCAATAGGTCCGGCAGGCATGGCAAACTCGCCATATATGTCTCTTTCGGCTTTTGCCGGAAGTCCGCTATTCATCGACTTATGTGAATTGGTTTCACACGGTTGGTTGACACACTATGATCTTGATGGAATGCCGCACTTTTCAGACCAACGTGTCAACTATCCACAGGTTACAACAGCTCGAATGGCGATGCTTGCTAAAGCAGCAAAAAATTTCTTCCTAAAAAGAAATGAAGAAGACAGTCAACAATTCGAGACTTATTGCAGCACCGAAAAATCGTGGCTTGAGGACTATTCCCTCTTTCAAGCACTGAATGATCGGTATGACGGTAACGGTTGGATTTCATGGGATCATGATCTCGTGCATCGGAATGCGCATGCCTTGAAGAATTCTGCAGACGAATTCCGTGAATATGTAAACTTTCATAAGTTCACACAATGGTGCTTCGCCCGCCAATGGAATAAGATGAGGAAGTATGCAAACGAAAGAAACGTAAAACTTGTCGGCGACATTCCCATTTTCGTTGCACATCACAGTGCAGATGTATGGTCAAATCAAGAAGCTTTCTTTCTGGATAAAGATGGAATGCCTACCGTGGTAGCAGGCGTTCCTCCCGACTATTTCAGCGAAGACGGACAACGGTGGGGTAATCCATTGTATCGATGGAATAAAATGAAAGAGCAAAAATATCGGTGGTGGATTGAACGCTTCCGGAAGACATTCGAGCTGTTTGATATTATCCGCATCGATCACTTCCGGGGATTTGAAGCCTACTGGGAAATACCTGCAAAAGAAAAAACAGCAAGGATCGGTCGATGGGTGAAGGGACCGGGGGAAAACCTCTTCAAGGCAGTGAAGCGGGAACTAGGTACTCTTCCAATTATTGCGGAAGACCTCGGTGTAATCACGCCGGAAGTCGTCGCTCTGCGGGAAAAATTTGGTTTCCCAGGAATGAAAGTACTGCAATTTGCATTTTCAACCGGTCCGGAAGATAATTTTCTCCCACACACCCATGAAAAAAATTATGTCGTATTTACCGGCACGCACGATAATGATACTACTCTTGGCTGGTATGACAAGGCTACTGAACAGGAACGTGATTTTGTCAAGCGATATTGCGGAACGGATGGTCAGGAAATAAATTGGGACTTGATCAAGCTTGCATTACAATCGGTTGCAGACATTGCAGTGATACCATTGCAGGATGTCATCGGTCTTGGAAGTGATGGAAGAATGAACTTTCCCGGTACTATCGAAGGAAATTGGGAATGGCGGTTTACATGGGATAAAATTGAATCCCGGGCGACAAACAAATTATACAAGTTGACCGAGCTCTACGGGCGATGTAAACCGGATAGATTGAACCGCGCAGCGGAAAAATGAGAATCAATGCGTCTGGAATAAGTCGTCTCGACACCCCGAACAAAATACAATTGTGGTTCGACAAGTTTACCCCGAGCTTGCCGAGGGGCTCACCACAAGTGATTCGACCATTCGACCGGGTCCCGACCGTTCGACAAGCTCACGGTAAACAGGTTCGACAAGGTCTTTACTTCTTCAAAAAACAAGGTTTTTTCGGCTATTATTAACACGGCTCTCTTTTCTATCGTAAGCAATAAAATTTTAAAAAATTGAATTTCAGCAAAAAAAGGCTTGACTCTGAGAAAGAAAATTCGGATTTTTGGAAGCGCTTCCATCAATTGAATAATTAATCTATCGTGCCACCGACCATTTACGATATCGCGAAAAAAGCACGTGTCGGAATAGGGACAGTCTCACGTGTTTTCAACAACCATCCTAATGTTTCACACGACACGAAGATTCGTGTTCTTCACATCGCGAAGAGGATGAATTATCATCCTCACCCATATGCACGGGGTCTTGCCAGTAATAGAACCAACTCGGTCCTCGCGATTATCCCGTATTTCACAACGTTCTTTTTCGTCGAAATACTTCAGGCGGTTCAGGCTACTCTTGCGGAATCCGAATGCGATCTCATTCTACATGGAGTAACGAATCCCGATCATGCAGAAGGAACACTAAAGAAAAATACCATACGCGGTCGGGTGGACGGCATGCTTATCTTTTCTTTGAAGGTACCGGATAAATTTGCCCGCGACTATGTCAATTCAGATGTCCCTATCGTACTTGTTGATACCTATCATCCGGACTTCGATTCGTTCACAGTTGAAAATGTCCGCGGCGCTGCTATTGCAACAGATCATCTCATATCACTCGGGCACCGTCATATTGGCATCTTGAACGCAAATCTTGAAAGTCCCCCGGCCCGTGAGCGTTTGAAGGGTTTTAAACAGGCTTTGAGAAAAGCAGATATTCCCGTTGAACCGCGTTTGATAAAACACAGCAAGTCCTCACATCTTGATGGATTTACACATGAAGATGGATATAATCTGATGAAACAATTTCTTTCCCTTGGTATTCACAGGCCGACTGCTGTTTTTGTAACAAGCGATATTCAAGCGTCCGGCGCTCTTCAGGCAATGGATGAGGAGGGCGTTCGATGCCCGGAAGACATCGCTCTGGTTGGCTTCGATGATATCGAATTAGCCCGGCATATAGGATTAACCACCATGAGACAACCAATGTCGGAGATGGGATCGCTGGCAGTTCATCGTCTGTTCGAACGTATGAAGCAAAAGAATTTAGAACCGATCTTTAAAACTTTTGTTCCGACACTCGTAGTTCGCCGGACATCGGGGCCGATTAATTCCGTGTGAAATTTGATTCCGTACGAAACGTGATTCATGTAGGCTATAATTAAATTGTTGGATAATGATCAGTGTAAAAGGAGAATCACCTTGAGACGAACATTGAATTTTATCTTATTGCTATCTCTCCTCTTCTCGCACACTTACGGCGGTTCTGCAGGAAAGATAGCAGGAGTGATCAAAGATAAAAAAACAGGCGAACCCATAATCGGAGCCAACGTCAGACTGGAAGGCACTACTCTCGGTGGGGCAACTGATCTTGATGGTAAGTATTTTATCATCAATATTTCTCCGAGAGAGTATAGTGTCATCGCAACGATGATCGGATACTCGCCATCCAAAACCACGGGCGTTCTCGTAAGAGGTGATCTAACTACAACCATCAATATGGAACTATCGGAAACCCTTCTACAGGTCGGTCAGGAGATGATTGTTGTTGCCGAACGTCCACTGGTACAAAAAGACCTCACGGCAAAAACAGCTATTATAAGCGGAGCCGAGATATCCGCAATGCCGGTGACAGAAGTCGGTGCTATCATTTCCCTGCAGGCAGGATTTGTTTCAGGAAGTCTTCGCGGAGGACGCAAAGGCGAAGTAGCCTATTGGATCGACGGTGTACCTGTTACAAATGCTTACGACGGTACTCAGATTGTTGAGGTCAATAAGAGTCTTATACAAGAACTCCAGGTAATATCAGGAGCTTTCAATGCAGAGTACGGCCAGGCGATGTCGGGTATTGTGAACATATCATCCAAAGAAGGCGGCGATAAATTTACCGGCGGTCTGGGAATTTATGGCGGCGATTATCTCCCATCGAATGACGGTATTTTCCCGGGCAATAGTTTTAAAGTATCGAACATCCGAAATATCGAAGGGAACCTGAGTGGACCGATTTTTACTAATAACCTTACGTTTTTTGCCAATGGTCGATATATTTATTTTAATGGATGGCAAAAAGGATATCGAAGATTTAATCCGTGGAATATTCCTACGTTAAACTCAAATGGTCAATTGGAATCTCTCTTTCCTGATGGAAAGGGAGATAGTTCAGTGGTTCCAATGAACTGGAGTGAACGGTATTATGCACAGGGAAAACTAACGTGGCGTCTCTCTTCCATGATAAAGATTTCCGTTGATTATATCTACGATTACACAAAAGCGAAGGGACTTGATGCTTATGGGAATTATCAGCGAAACTATTTTTACAATCCGGATGGTATAGGGAATCAGTATAACGAAAGTAATACATTGATCTTTCAGTTTAATCATAGCCTCAGCGCAAGTACCTTCTACACGATTGGAGGATCACTCTTTAAAAAAAATTACAAGTATTATCTCTACGATTTACAATACAAAGACTCAACGACGGCAGAGGGGGATCATTTCCAACTAGAGGTATTCGATCCCAATAGTCCTCACTACGTGGATCCCAGCTTGTCAATTGTACCCGCATTTACTTTTATGACTGGCGGTACTGATCCCAACAAAGATAATCGTTCTATCCAAACTGGGCTTATTAAATTTGATCTAACAAGTCAAGTGGATGAAATGAATATGGTGAAGTTCGGTGTTGAGTATCGATCCCACAATATAACAAATGAACATATCGAATTGAAGCCAGCACTTTTACAAACAGGTGTTCCGAGCCCTTATATCCGAACAGAAATTCCGGACATTAAGTCTCCCGGGCACGATTACTATGAACATCATCCTAAGGAATGTTCTGCCTATTTGCAGGATAAAATGGAATATAAGAACGTCATCGTTAACGTTGGAATCCGATTCGATTATTTTGATCCCGATGGTAAAGTACTGAACGATGCACATCCAAATACGAGTGATCCATTGCATTATATGTATACAGTCAATGATCCAAGTATCGATCTTCCCGTACGAGACGAACACTTAGATATTAGTCAAGGAGGTACTTCGACTCTTCAGGAGCGTGAGCAATTTTGGTACAAACCGGCATCCGTAAAGTACGCCGTGAGCCCGAGGTTAGGCGTCTCTTTTCCCCTTACAGATAGAGGAATTGTTCACTTCTCGTACGGTCATTTTTTCCAGATTCCTCATTTTGAAAGACTCTACGAAAATCCAAGATTTAAAATCAATCAGTTATCATCAGGTATTCTTGGTACGATGGGGAATGCTGACCTCAAACCGGAACAGACCGTCAGCGCTGAACTTGGTTTACAGCAGCAGCTATCCGAAGACATTGCATTTGATGCAACTGCATATATGAGAGATATACGAGGCCTTACGCAAACAGCAATTTTCGATGTCGGTGAAAGAGGAGGAGGACAATATGCCCAATATTCCAATACAGATTTTGGAATCGTGAAGGGTATCGTCTTAACAGTAGATAAAAAATTCTCTAGTGGAATTACTGCACGAGTTGATTATACTTATCAGGTCGCACAAGGAACTGCTTCTGATCCGCAACAGGCCCGAAATTCTAGAATAGCTAATGCACTTCCAGAGATTGAAATGGTTCCTTTGGATTGGGATCAACGACATACATTAAATGTTTCATTAAATTATTCAGCGGATACTTGGGGTGTTAGTTCTATTTTCCAATACGGTTCTGGAACGCCGTATACACCGGCGCTGCAGAATCCAAGTACAGGCACAACTATAGTTACGAATAGTCAAATAAAACCATCATCGTTTAATTGTGACCTCCGGGCGTATTATGAAGTCCATCTCAGTCCTGTAAAACTTGTACTCTTCATGCGTATCTTTAATCTTTTTGATACTCGAAATCAAAAAGGTGTGTACCCTTCCACCGGACGCGCCGATTATGATTGGATCAATGAGATGCAGGCGAATTCTGTTAAATTATATGTCAATACAGTTGATCAATGGTTCAGGGATGCAACCAAGTATTCCGAACCGCGTCGTATTGAATTTGGTATGAATCTGGAGTTATAATTTATGAAAACATTAACTCGATTGGTTCTTTTTTCATTGCTTCTCATTTTGAACAATGCAGACGTTTTTACTCAAACTCAACAACCAAGCGGACGTCAATATCGACAGTGGGCCATTATGAATGGCAACCAAGTACAAACCGTGTTTGGCAATTGGGGTGTCATCGGTCAGCCGCAAGAACAAGGACACCGAGGCGCATGGAAATATCCAAATAATGGATATCTTGGCGATGTCAGCCCGTTGGTTGGTGCCGAAGTTAAGTACGATTCTGCATACAGGAACGGTCAATGGATCCAGACTCCCAATTCTGTTTTTCATGAAGTTGTCACCTGTCCTGTCAATCGGCCGACACTGTTAACCGATACTGATCCACGTACGGGCAAATATTGGACATTCGAACCTGAAGCCGGATATTTTAATCCGCAAAAAAATAAAATTGCCATGAGTGATGATAAAACTACATGGCCGACGACATGGCCTGATAAATTGCAAGATCTCAACGATCCGGGCTGGCCCAATTCCTGGAACGGCTATTTCGGTAAAAACCGTAAGAATGCCGATCTGGAAACATATTTCGTGATGGATGATAACAATGACGAGCGATACAATAATGCGGGGAACAATCCTCTGGGAGTGGCATTCAAACCCGATTCGACTAATTCTAGCAGGAATGGACTCGGCCTTGTGATGAGTGTCCGTGCAATGCAATGGGCTCAATTCCTGGCGAAGGATAACATATTCTGGCTGTACGAAATCACAAATACAGGTACAACTAATTACGATCGGGCTGTGTTCGGAATGCTTGTCGGAACCTACGTCGGGGTCACGTCAACGGAGGATTTTGGTGAATATCGAGACGACTGGTCTTTTTTTGATGTGACGGAAAATCTTACATATACCGGAGACATCAAGGGAATTCGCGGGCAGTGCATGAACAATCCGCTCTGGCAACCGACTCCGTGCAGCGGAACCGGACTCGTCGGGTATGCTTTTCTCGAGAGCCCGGGCAACCCCTATGACGGGATCGATAACGACGGCGATGCCGACTCATCACTAACAGGAATGCTTGCGCCAAAATTCACCTCGGCAAGTTTCGATTCAACGCTCCTTATTCCGGGTATGCAAATTATCCTTATCCGGGATGATTACAGCCGGTATGTCTATACAATTCCTTCCACCGATTCGGTTCAGATCACGACCCGCGGATTGACACGATGGATCTATCCGGGAAAAACATGGGTAAGTGAAGGAAATGTGCGAAGTGACCGATCTATCAATCCCAATGCATATGACGGCGTTGACAATAATTATAATGGCCTCATCGATGAGAATTACTACTTACATTATCGACAAGTAAAAAGAACAAAAGAGGGAATCGTTCTTTTTGATCTTTTACGCCCTGTGTCATATATCAATTACCTCACAGGCACAGGTAGCGATTCTTATAGTATGATCGACGAACGTCGCGACGATAGAATCGACAACAACAGGAATTGGAACATCCTTCACGATGATATCGGTAGAGATGGTGTCGCGAACACAGGCGACTTTGGTGAGGGTGATGGCCTGCCGACTTCCGGTTATGATGATTTTGGAAATGATACGGGTCTTCCGGGAGAGCCCCGTGTCGATAAAACCGATGTAAAAGAATCCGACCAGATCGGCTTAACAAGTTTCTTCTATTTTACTCCTGCAGGCAACTTTAAAATGGGAGACAAAGATACCATGTGGGTATACCTGGCGCCGGGTTTCTTCGATGTACCAAATGTAATTCAGAATAACAGACCCGTTGATGGTGCAGATGGAGATTTTATTTACGGATCGGGGTATTTCCCGCTGCGGGCGAAGAAGACCGAACGCTTCTCCCTCGCTCTGGTGTTTGGAGGCGGCAAGCGGCAGGGATATGACGTGGACGTTGCCGACTTACTGAAAAATAAAAGAACCGTTCAAAAGATTTATGATGCAAACTATCAATTCCCCCAGCCTCCGGACTTGCCGACACTGACAGCGGTGCCTAGTGACAAACGGGTGACACTTTATTGGGATCGGGTTGCAGAAGAGACGATAGATCCTCTTATTCAGACTAAAACATTTGAAGGATACAAAATCTATCGCTCCACAGATCCGACGTTCAACGACATCCTCACAATCACGGACGGTTCCGGTACGGCTGCCGGCTACCAACCCTTAAAACAATATGACCTGAAAGATGGTATCACCGGATATTTTCATACATCCGGACAGCTCTTCAGTGATATTTCAGGATTTGCATATTACCTCGGTAGCGATAACGGGATAGTGCACAGTTTTGTCGATAGTTCCGTTCAGAATGGAAGAACCTATTATTATGCGTTAGTCGCGTATAATCACGGCGATGAATATATAGAAATTCTTCCCGCCGAGAATAAAATCAATGTATCAATTTCACCCTCAGGCGAGGTGTCCGTCGGTCAGAACTGCGCCGTGGTTGTGCCAAATGCAAAGACTCTCGATTATCTTCGTCCGATTGATGGAGTACTACTCGATCATCTTTCCGGCAGCGGGACGGGCGACGCTTACTTCAAAGTGGATGATAATACGAAAATCACAGGCAATCGTTACAGAGTCGAATTTCTCGACACACAAGTGGATGGGATCGACAATAATGATAACGGACTTATCGATCTGGCTGATTCTAGCGAATGGGATCGCAGGACAACGAGTTACAGCGTGAGAGATTTAAGCGAACAAAGCGAAGAATTCAGTTTTGTTGATACTACAGTTGTCACACTACGGCGTAAGAATTTTGTACCGGGAACGATTACCGTTTATGATAATCAGGGGATACTTATTTCTGATTCCCTGTACAAATTGAACCTTAAAACAGGCCAAATTCGAGGAAAGCACAGCGGGACACTCCCGACAGGACAGTGTACTATCAAGTATCAATACTATCCGGTTTATCAGAGTAAGTATATCCGCGGAACACCATTTGCGACCGATAGTAAAGATGCTGATGTATTCGATGGAGTGGAACTCGTCTTCAACAATCCATGGGAGGTGGAAAAGGTCGATTCATTGACAAAATGGACCAGCACAAAACCGGCATATCGCCTGGACATGTACCTCATCGATTTGTATAATGGACTGCAAGAACCGTTAGTCCACGGTTTTAAAAAACCTTCCGACTATGAGTTCATATTCGATTCAACCGCATTTATTGATACATCATATGCAGATACGACTCTGGCCTCGGATCCAATACCCACACACTTCAGAATCTATAATATGACGGAAAAGACATTTGTCAAATTTAGTTATACCACTCTGAATTTTATCAACCGTGGAAGACTGGCGCCTAAGGATGATATTTTTCTCTATGAAAAAAATCCGCGAGGCGGATACAGCTACACATGGGAATTATTTTTCGATTCCAACGATGGAAAATTGATCCCCTATCATAAAGATGATACCCTGCGGATCATTACATCGAAACCGTTCGAACAGGGTGATACGCTTACATTCATTACGACAAAACCGAAGCTGGACAATTCCATAACACAGGATGCATTGTCGAGAATTCGCGTAGTTCCGAACCCGTACGTATCGGCTTCGACACTTGAATCGCCGTTACCTCCCAGTGTTACAAGCGGTCGCATCCGCCGGATCGATTTCATTCATTTGCCGGCATTTGCAAAAATCCATATCTACACATCACGTGGTGATCATGTTATTTCTCTTTTTCATGACGGCAATATAGAAGACGGGCATGTTTCATGGAATCTGAAGACCAAAGAAAATCTCGATATCGCTTATGGGATATATTTCTATGTAGTGGAATCGCCGGTGGGCACTAAAACCGGTAAAATTGCGATTATAAAGTAATCGGAGTCAGCCATGATGCACAGAATCTACAAAGAACTCGGAACTCTTGCAGCATTCGCATGTGTATTTTTAATAGGCTATTCAGAGTCTGTCGCGCAGGCTAAAATTGGCACGACGGCAGCTCAATTCCTGGGCATTGCGGTCGGGGCACGTGCTCTGGGTATGGGCGGGACCTCGGTCGCAGCATCGTCCGACGTGGGTACGATCTACTTTAATCCCGGAGCATTCTCTCAAGCCCGGAAATCGGAAGTTCTTTTTTCACAAACAGATTGGCTTATCGGGACCAAGTTGCGATGGCTGGCTGCAATGGTGAATATTGATGGAACGAATGCCTTCGGTTTAAGTGTAACACAGCTTGACTACGGCGAGGAAGAAGTTACAACGCCGGATAATCCTGATGGAACAGGGGAACGATGGTCCGCACAGGATTTCGCCGTGGCACTTTCATACTCACGTATTCTGACCGACCACTTTTCAATCGGAGGTTCTGCAAAGTATATCAACCAGTCGATCTGGAACGAGTCTGCAAGCTCGTTTGCCTTCGATATCGGATTGCTTTTCATCACAGGATTTTATGACATGCGTCTGGGAATGTCCATATCGAATTTTGGCGGTAACATGACAATGGATGGGCGCGATCTTAAGAAAATTATCGATATCGATCCAAGTAACGCGGGTTCCAACAAACTCAATGTAGCAAAATTAAATACCGACCCTTGGCCAATTCCATTGTTATTCCGTGTAGGACTTGCAATGGATATTTTGAAGAATGAATCCGTCGGACTCACTATTGAATGCGATGCACTTCGTCCCAGCGATAATGTGGAAGTTGTCAATGTCGGCGCTGAGGCGACAATATCGAATATTGTTTCTCTACGCGGTGGATACAAATCTCTTTTCCAGACCGATTCGGAAGAAGGATTGACTCTTGGAGTGGGTGTAAAATATGCCCCGCCGGGTTCCATGGGATTGGAAGTGAATTATGCCTATCAACAATTCGGACGATTCGGGAATATAAACACATTTGCTATATCAGTATCCTTTTAAAAGTCTACAATAGGATGAATGAAAACAATAGCATTAAACAAATCCACTAACATCTTTTCCAAAAAGATAGGAGGAGGAATTATGAGAACCAGAATTACGATTTTTAGCCTCATGAGCATGATACTCGGGGTATTTGCGGTGAATGCACAAACCGTAAACAATGCCGCTCTCACTACAGACACGGTAAATGTTACATTCCTGATTAACACGTCGACGATCCCTGACACGCTTCGCTCGACTTCTACCGTACAGGTACGGGGCAGCATGTTACCGTTGACCTGGGATGATACAACCGGCGTCAGGGCCACGAACATCGGCGGCGATTACTGGACTGCAACAGCGAAGTTTTTGCTGAATCGTGGCGATACAGCAAAGGTTCGGTACAAGTTCTTCACAAATGTAAATGATTCTGTCTCAAAGACTGACGGCGGCTGGGAGAACAATATAAGTGGTATTTATGCGATAGACAGCAATAACCGGGCACTAAGATTTGGCCCATATACCGGCAATAAAGACACGACGATTGCTCTTCAGTATGCCAACGGGAGGACGGCCCAGGTCCAATGGTGGAAACCGTACGTCCCTTCGGATGACAGCGTCGCTGTGATGTTCCGGGTCAATATGCAGTCAGATGAAGGCTTCAGCAAAACGACAATGAAGATGGGTGTCAGGGGCAGCATGGCACCATTGTCATGGAACACTACAATTTTCCTTACAAAGGAAGCGAGCCATGGTAATGGCGGCCAGACCGCATATGACGGAACGAATTTCTGGTCCAGAGTGATAAAATTTCCGAAGAGTGCCGCGGCGGATACCGTTCATTATAAATTTGTCATCCTTCCCTCCACAGCAGATTCGTCTGCAGACCCGGCATATGAAAATGATATCGCTGCTGCTCCTGATGTAGGAGGAGACGGGTATCGTTTCTTCAAATTCCGTCCCGACATGCCGGATACGACCCTCTATTGGAAATGGTGGCAAAATACCCCAGTACCGCCATTCTCCGGCAAGGACGTCGTAGCAGTGACTTTCCGCGCAGATCTTGCTCAGGCAATTACAGAAAACGGATTTACCTACTCCGATACACTCGTTGTACGTACCGGATACAATAACAGCGCTGTAACCATACGTGAAAAGAGATTGTTAAGGGTCGGTACATCCTCTAAATACTCGGGTACCGATTACCCTACGACAATTCTTGGTACACCACTCTATTATCAATACTATAGAACGCCCAAGAGCGGGGATGTCCGGGAGATCTACTACAACTTCGCAAATCCTGGGACCAGTGCATATGCAGAGAAACGCCGGTTCATGATGTCAAGCAAAACCCTGACAATTCAAGACACGGTATACTCGACGAGCGATGAGCATCGTATGCCGAGATTCCAAAATATGAAAAAATTGTCTCAACCAGTACTGGTGACATATACCTGCGATGTTCGCCCTGCAATCTACCAGTTGAAAGCAGGAGATACACTCAAAGCGACAAACATCACCACCTATGATATTGCCGATCCGGACAGTGTATTACTCTACGGAGTCTGGATGAACGGCCCTGCGGTCGGCGGCTGGGATATCGGCGGTGCCTGGGGTGCAGATCGCCGTCTCCTAGACTCATGCAAGATGTGGGATGACGGAACTCATGGCGATCTCCACGCCAATGATTCTATTTTCACGCTGCAAAAGGCCTACACGACTGCAGTGACAGTCGGCCAGGAGTTTAAATTCGGCATCTATGGATGCGATAACGAAGGCGGTTATGGGAATAACCACATCGAGAACATTAATGATGCAAACCCGACGGACACAATTGCTTCGCAGTTTGGCAGTATCGATCCGGTCTTCTTCAACGCGTGGGATTATACCAACCACTGTCCGGCTGCACCTAACACCATAAAGGGGGCAGCAGGAACTCCATTGGTCTATAAGCTTGAACAAAATTATCCCAATCCCTTCAATCCATCAACGAAGATCGATTACGAGATTAAGCAGGCCGGGATTGTTACGATAAAGGTGTTCAACGTGCTGGGACAGGTCGTTGCCAAGCCAATGGATGTAAAGCAGGAGGCCGGCAAACATTCCATTATTTTTGATGCCTCTAGATTGTCCACAGGTTTGTATTTTTATCAAATCACTGCCGGCAATTTTATCGCAACAAAGAAAATGATACTGTTAAAATAATATTCAAATGATATCTTGATAATAAGGCGGGAATTTCTCCCGCCTTATTATTTGATTATTCCTTCCTAGATTTCATCACATCGAATGATTAAATATTTGCTGAATATACTCTTACTTCTCATGTCGATTTCTCCCGGCAGCGCTCAACCGGCCGGGAATCAAGGGTCGTTTATCGCCCGCGCAGGAAATACGTATATATCCGAAGAGGAATTTTTAAAACGATACGAACTTCTTCCGGGCCAATATCGAAACCGCCGGAACAACGTTGAGGAATCAAAACTCGTCTTTCTCTACTCTTTGGTCGCTGAAAAACTGCTGGCACAGGAGGCATCAGACCGTCGCCTGGATCAGGACAGCGGATATCAGGCTGCCATTGATGGAATAAAAAAAATGCTGGCGCGCGATCAGCTCTATCAGGAAGAAATAAGCGGGAAAGTCCAAGTAACTAAGAAAGAGGTGCAAAAAGCCGCTATAGATGCCCGGCGCAAACTCTTTCTCTCGTTTCTGTATTTCGAAGATAGCACCGATGCGGAATTTACCAGAAAACAGTTAAAGAACTGCAAACAATTCGATCGTTTTCAAATCGATACAAATATGGCGGTCGTTCGCGATACGGCTACATTGCTGTGGGGTGAGGCTGAAGCCCCTATTGAACAGGCAGGATTCTGTCTGAAGAAGGGAGAGTGTTCACCGGTCGTTGAGGCTTCAACAGGATATTACATTCTTCATTTGGAAAAGGAATCTCCCAATCAGTTTTATGTTTCCATGCAGCCTCATGTTCTATATCAACGAATCGAAACGAAACTCCGGCTCAGGAAGGAAAAAGCGCGATTAGACGAATTCATTCAAAACATACTTCGTACCAAAAAGGGTTTTTCTCTTCCTCGGCAGTTTAAAAACGTTGCACAAACATTGAATGATATTTGGAAAGATTTACCTCAGGGAATGGAACAAATGGTAACAGACTCTCTCCTGGAGATCGTGGAAGAACGATGCCGCTCAATTCTACAGGATTCGATGATCGTGGTGGGTTCCTCATTCTGGAACGTACACGATGTGTTAGTGAAATTGCGAGGAAAGGTATTTACAATCGATCGAAGCCGGACGACGGGGATCGCGGCACAATTAAATAATCACCTGTTAATTATAGTACAGCAAGAATTGCTGGCAGAAGAAGCGCTCTCACGAAAACTGGATGAACGATGGTCCGTAAAAAACGAATTGGATATCTGGCGCCAACAAATACTTGCCAAATATGAAGAGATGGACATTAAAAAGAACGTCCAGGTCTCCGATCAGGAAATTTTCCAATATATTTCGGAAACATATCCAGATGTAAAATATCCCCGCGTCCAAATCCGGGAACTGCACACCAGAAATCTTTCGGCAATGGAACAGGCGCTGGGAGAAATATATTCGGGAGTTCCGTTCGAGGCAGCCGTCCGAAAATATTCAACCGATACATCCGCTGTGCAAAACAACGGGCTTTCCGATGAATTCGCTATAAACGCTCGGATGCCTCTCGGGCTCATTTCCTGGAAAATGCAGGTGGGAGAACAACAGGGTCCTCTTCACATCAGCGATGACTATATTTTCTTCGAGCTTGTCAAAAAGGAATTACCGATTGGTGCCACTGATTCTTCCTTTAACGCCGTGATACAAAAAGCTGCTTCGGCATTGCGTCCGATCAAGCAAAAAAAAATACTGGATGCTTCCATCGCGAAGAGCGCCCGGCAGCGAGGGTACGATATTTATACAGATCGATTGAAGCTGCTCAAAGTATCAAGTGTACCGATGATGACCTATCGAATACTTGGATTCGGTGGGAGGATGTTTGCCGTTCCTTTTGTTACACCGCAGGTAGATTGGATCGGGGTTGAAAATCCTGAAAAGGTACTGTTGCCATAGCTGTATAATGAATTCATTATACTGCGAACATTATTCATGAAGTATATGTTGAAATTAATATCCATTCTCCTTTTGGTTTTCGGCACATTTGAGTCCACCGCATTCTCACAGGATAGTGTCGATGTCACATTCAATTATACCGTAACAGGTACTGTTACATCAGTTGCGCTGGTGGGAGAATTCAACGAATGGAATACCACCGAATGGCCAATGACCGCAAAGGGAAATGGACTATTTGAAAGAACAGCCCGGCTTCAAATCGGTGGACCCGCAGGTGAAGGGGGTGTTGCAGGCGCATATATGTATAAATTCTTTACCGGAGAATCAATATGGCCGAATGATCCGCTCAATCCTTACTCCACAGGAGACAATTACAATAATTCGATCATCTATGTCCAGGATCCGACGATATACCACCTGCTTCCGAATCAACTCGTCGGCACTATCCGAACAAGCCGGCCGACTATTACGGCTTCCCTTTTTCCTGCGGTCAAGACTGTCCTCGATACCTTAAACATGACACTGCGGGTCGATTCGGTAACCTATTCTCACCTTGGTGGTTACTATGATTTTAATACCCGAAGACTGTCATATACTCTCCCCTCCGTTTTGTTGAATGGTACGCACAAGATGCAGCTGACTATCGGTTCTGTCATGGATAGTACGACGTTTTCTGTTGCTGCAAATCCCGTGCAGATCGTAACACCTCCATTCAACACACGGAAACCGGTATATGTAACGGCAGGATTTTTTACCCGTCCCGATGGTATGGGGGTCGATAGTTCAATCACATCGGCGACGATTTCGGTCAATGGCTCTGCACGCAGCATTTCAGTGTGCAATGGTATCTTTTTAGATAGTACGGCACTTGTTGAGGGAAATAACCGGATCGTGGTCAGCACTACAAATGGCGGCGACAGCGTGCTGGTAACACGCATCATGAACCATACTCCATGGGCAAAAGCGACAGCACAACTTTCCGGGAATTCAGTCATACTGAATGCCGATTCGAGTACCGACCCGGATGGACAAACTCTCACCAATTTCAAATGGCTGGATGACGATCTATACTCCCTCGGTCTCAACGGTCGGACAGGATCAAATGTTTCAGTCACGAGACCGGCGATCCCGGGAGAATATTATTTTGGATTAATCGTAATGGACTCTCTCGGAAATGCCGATACAACACGTTCCTATTTCATTGTCAATAGCAATGATTCGATATCAAACCCAACGATTGCAAGTAATCCGGAGTGGGCCAAACGTGCCCGGATATATTTTCTTTTCCCGAAAGCAGCATCAAGTGCAGGCACAATCAATGCTGCTGCAGAACGGCTGACAATTATCAGAGACATGGGCTTCAATGTTATCTGGATGATGCCCGTGATGACAAATGCATATCCAATTAATAATGATGGGGGGCCTGGCTACAATATCATCGATTTCTATAATGTAGCACCTGAATACGGAACGAATCAGGATTTCAAGAATTTTGTGTATCAGGCACATTCCCTCGGCTTAAAAGTGATTCTCGACGTTACGCCGAACCACTCAAGCCGATTCCATCCATGGTCGGCAGACGCTCATACCAACAAGCAGAAATCGCCATATTGGAACTGGTATGAACATAACAATCAACCTTCTGATAAGACTAACGGTCTCGGTTCCTCGCTCGATGCCGATGGATTCAACTTCTACAGCGGCTTCAGCGATCAGTTATTGAATTTGAATTGGACCGATATCGACATGCAATCCGAGATGATCGATATCTATAAATACTGGATAAAAGAGTTTGGAGTTGACGGCTATCGTTTTGATGTCTACTGGGGGCCACACCGACGGTACGGTGAGCAATACATGGGCAAACCTGTGCGCGATGCTCTGAAGCATATAAAGCCTGATATCCTCTTGCTCGCTGAGGATGCTGGGACGGGTGATAAAACAGAAACGATCTATGCCGACTATTCGAGTGGAGGGATTAACGGAGGCGTTGATGCTGCGTATGATTTTAAATTATTCTTCAACCAGATCAGAGGCTTTGGTTTCTATGCGTCAGCGGTAAATTATTTGGACGGCGATATCGTGAACAATGGATATTACCCCGGTCCAAATTCACTCTATATGCGTTTTATGGAATCACAGGACGAGGACCGGATTGCTTATGCATATTCATCAAACGGCTCCATCGATGCCACAACAACATTTATGCGGACGATGCCGATGGCCAGCACCATATTCACTGTTCCCGGCATACCGATGATCTGGAACGGACAGGAAGTCGGGAAAGGATATGGAGACGGCAATTTCGACAGCCGCCGCCGCGGCGTTATCGATTGGAATTATCAGGGGAAAACACTGCTGATACCGCATTATCAACGGCTGGCACAGATACGCGGACAGTTCAAAGCATTTACGACGCAGAAAATACAGCGGATTAATTCAAGCGACGAACTTGTCTATGCCTTTACCCGACCTTATACGAAAGAAGATGGTATTGTTGCAGTCAATTTTGGTGAATCTTCTACGAATGTCACCCTATCATTTTCTGTATCCGATTTAGGCGGTTGGGTTGATGAAGGGAAGAGTTATATTGCCAGCGATCTTTACAACGGAGGAACGGATTCGGTTCGGATCACCGGCGGCAGTACAAGTCTGAATCTTACTCTTGCTCCATACGGAACGGCAATATTTGTTCTGGCCGATAGTGCCAAACAGGTGAATATTCCTCTGATAAGTGGCATTGAACCTCATAGCAATGGACAAAATCCGACTGCATTCAAACTATATCAAAATTATCCTAATCCGTTTAATCCGGGCACCACCATCCTATTCAATGTTCCCACGACAAAACGTATGAGTGTGCGGGTTTTTAATATACTTGGAGAAGAGATTGCCGTGATTGCCGATGGCATCTATCCGGCAGGTACGCACCGTGTGCAATGGGATGGGCGGACTCGGTATAACGGCCCTGCAAGTTCCGGCATCTATTTTATACGCCTCGAAGCAGGTACATTCATGGAAACCAAAAAAATTATCCTTATCAGATAGGGGTGACAAAATATCCAATGAATCGAGCAATCCATAAATGGTATATCGATGCGTTCTTATGCAGCGTGCTTTCAATTTCTGTATTAGTTGCACAGCCTCAAACCACATACAATGATTTATATCCAAAGACAGGTAAGACTCTTTATCTAAATATCATCTGGCATCAACATCAGCCGCTCTACCTCGACCCGGCAAAAGATCAGCTGCAGGGTCCCTGGGTGAGAACACATGGAACCAAAGATTACTATGATATGGCTGCGCTGTTGGAGAAATACCCGAAAATACATTGCACGATCAATCTCACTTCATCGCTCCTTTATCAGCTTAACGACTATTATGTACAAAGGCTCAGGCCTTTCGTTAATGTTAAAAAGAACCGCATAAATTCAAAAAAATTTCTGGATACCTATACCGGGAAGACGGACCCCTGGATCGATCTTGCATTGAAACCCACGGCAGAATTTACCGGAGACGATCTGGCATTCTTATTGAACAACCCATGGAATGCGTTTGGTATCAGTGACGTGATGATGAATCGATTCCCGGGATATAAAGCTCTCAAAGAAAAGTATCACGCTTCCGGGTCCGGCAGTCTATCTCAACAGGATCGCCGTGATATAAAGTTCTGGTTTTATTTGGCATATTTCGATCCGGACTTCTTTGAACAGCGCATAACACTGGCAAACGGGATGACCGTCGATATACGGGATCTTATCGAAAAACAAAGCGATGGAACATACAGACTGAAGAAGACAATCGGTGAAGATGATTGTAACAGGATTATCGCGGAGACGTACAAAGTACTTTCAGCAATCATTCCAATCCATAAAAAACTGATGTATCATACTGATTCATATAAAGGTCAAATAGAAATTATTACTACCCCGTTTTACCATCCTATTCTCCCCTTAATCTATGACAGCGATCTGGAAAAAGTCTGTCAGCCGAAGGACCCGGCTCCATCACGATTTCACTATCCGCAGGATGCTGATGCCCAGGTAGCAAAAGCCATCGCCTACTATACAAAAAAATTTGGAATGCCCCCGGGAGGAATGTGGCCGGCTGAAGGATCGGTAGCAAATGATATCCTTCCCGTCTTTACAGCACACAATATCGGATGGATCGCCACAGATGAGAAGGTATTGGTACATTCAAAACCGAATGATCAGCCGAAATATTATCCATATGCTTTACATAGTAAAAACGGTAAAGATCAGGATATCGTCGTTGTATTCAGGGATACCGAGCTCTCAGATAAGATAGGCTTCACGTACCAGAACTATCATGGCGAAGATGCAGCTGACGATTTTATTAAAAGCATATTAACATTTGTTCCGAAAGAGAATGAATCCGATCGCCTTCTTACGGTCATTCTGGACGGGGAAAATGCATGGGAGTCATACCGGTATGATAATGACGGAAAAGAATTTCTGAATGCACTGTATAGAAAACTTTGCGGGTTATACGAAACAGATCAAGTAAAAACCGTGACGGTCACTGAATATGTTAAAGGGAATCCCACACGAAATATCCCTGCACATCCGGTCAAGTCGATGCCAAAACTTCAATGGCTCTGGCCCGGGTCATGGATTAATGCAAATTATGATACCTGGATCGGAGAGGCCGAAGAGAATCAGGCTTGGGAATATCTTCTCACTGCGAGAAAGGACCTTGAAGAATCGGGTCTGCGGGCTCCCGATCCGAAAGCTTCTGTACCAAAAAAAGGAACGCAATCATGGTTTGTTTACAAAGCATGGGAATCGATGTATGCCGCCGAAGGATCGGATTGGTTCTGGTGGTACGGAGACGACCAGACTGCGCCGGCTGGTGATAAACCGTTTGATCGTGCATTCATTACATTGTTGAAAAATGTCTATAATTTTGCGCAGGAAGCCGGTGCATCAATGCCCGAAAGAGAATTTTCCCTGATTATAAAAGACGAAACCGATGATTCCGGACAAACACAGGGGACGATGGCTCAGAGTAGAAAAGAGCTGGTGACGGTACTTTTTCAGGTCGATGCCACGCACATCCAGGTTCCCAAGGCCGTTTATATTGTCGGTAATCAAAGCGTTCTTGGAAATTGGACACCAAACCTTGTACGGATGTATGACGACGGGACTCATGGAGATGTGAAAGAATCGGATGGCATCTGGTCGCTTGAATTGCAGTTTCCCGCAAAAATAAAGGTGGAATACAAATATACCAATAGCGGTTTTGAAGGGGTCTGGGTGCCGAGCGAGGAGTTTCCCGCGAACAACCGGCAGCTCATGATATCTGCACAACCGGGTGAACGACAGATCGTAAAAGACAAATTCGGTGTAAAATAGAAACTTACTCAGAGGAAAAAGCAAATGCATCGCATCCAGGAACGACTCACGAAATCATTCTTCGTTATTCTCAGCCTTCCTGCAACAGCAATGGGTTTTGCACTTTCCATCCAGATTTCAGCGTTGAGCTGGCTCCTTACCACAAAATATCAACTCCACATCGACGAAGTCGGTTTTGTCTGGGCGGCCGGACCGCTGGCCGGTATTTTTGGTCAGGTAATCATAGGCCTGATCAGCGACAAAGTATGGTTCTGGGGAGGACGACGGCGGCCTTTTGTACTGATCGGAGGCGTGCTCGCAGCGGGAATGCTCATGGCGTTACCGAACATCGATGTGATCGCCGCACGGCTGGGCATCGGCAGTCTGCTGGCCGTCGCCATCGTCGTTGCACTAACGCTCGATCTTGCAATTAATATCAGCTTCAATCCTACACGTTCGATCATCGCTGATATAACACCTGAAGGAATCCCGCGCACGAAAGGGTATACCTGGATGCAAACCATTTCCGGATTTTTTGGTGTCCTTGCATACCTAATCGGGGCGACGTTGGGTAATTATATATTGATTTATTTCGGCGTTGTACTCGTGTTCCTGTTTTCATTCGTACCAATGTTCTTCATCACAGAAAGCAGGGAACTGAAAGCTGCCGTCAGCGCTGAAACGGAACAGCAGAAAACTGCAACAGCTACAGAATGGGGACAGCTATTTCGGATTTATTTTGCACATGGTTTTTCATGGATCGGAATTCAGACCATGTTCGTGTATATCATTGCATTTATCCAGCAAAAATATTTCAACGGAATTGTCGATCGTGAACTCATCAATGTGCAATCAGGACAGATCATCGCCATCGCCTTTGCTATCCTGAATACAGTCGGATTTATTCTTCCGGTATTTGTGCTTGAGCCGATTGTGGAAAAAATTGGCCGCGTGAGAACTCACATGTCGTGTGTTGCAATCATGGCAGTCGGATATTTCGGTATCGTCTTTTTGGGAAAGACACCGCTTATCCTCTATCTGCTCATGGCAGTTACAGGCATCGGCTGGGCCGCTGTTGTGAGTCTGCCGTTTGCAATCATGACAGAGAAGATCGATCAAAGCCGGACAGGTTTTTTTATGGGAATTTTCAATCTCTCTGTAGTTCTGCCGCAGCTTCTGGTAAGTTTAGCGGTGGGAACGATTGTAAAAAATGCCGTCGATAAAAATATAATATTTATAATCAGCGGCATTTCATTGGCACTTTCCGCAGTTTTCTGGACTATGGTGAAGGAAAAAAGAAAGACGGGACTCTGAGAGAATACCAATTGTACAGTTCGAACAGCCAGGTGGCCGAGTCAAATGGCCATGGACTGCGCCATATCGAGGCCATGTCTATTAAGCTTGCAATAATTGTAAGGTTACCTCGATACGCCCTGTTCCACTAACGTGGAACAGGACTACTCGGTAACCTGGCTTTTAATATTTCATCCTTGTATCAATGGCTTCATCGACTGGTCGTTATAATAGAAATTCTATTGAATACTTCTCCGTTTATCTCTATCATTCTATAGATCTAGTACATACTTATAGAGAAATGACATGAAATTAAAGATAAAATATTTGATCTACTCACTGGTATTTGCGTTATGTCTGATCACGCCGTGTCTTGCGGCGGAAATATCCGACCTCATTCAACCCGTCAAGGTCTATTGCGGCAAGCAGGATACGGTCCTGGTCAGCGATATGTTTTATACGAAAGTCTACGATTTGAAATTCGATGAAAATGACAAACTCACCATTATCTATGATCAGAAACAAAACACAGTAATATTTCAACCCAAAAATAATTTCATAGGTGCGACACTTGCCGAATTCACGCTCCAGGGCACAAAATATTCTTTCCCGGTGATTGTACAGAGTGATAAAGTCATACAGCAACTCATTACATTTTCATACAAGCCTGAGGGAAAGGTTACAAAAGTCGCGGTATCCGGAAGCTTCAACAATTGGAATAAGGAAAAAGATCGGCTGACCGATGCCGCAGGAACGGGTGTGTATGAACTGTCATTGCCGCTTGATCCGGGTAACTACATTTATAAATTCGTAGTAGATGGAAAAGAGATACTCGATCCCGGAAATCCGGAAAAGTCACCGACGGGTTTCGATGATTTCAATTCCGTATTGCGTGTGAGCGATGTCGATACGGCAAAAATATTTCTTCATATCGGCGAAAAAAAAGAGACATCCGAGGATGTATCCTTTTTCTTTGTCTATGAAAATACCAGCCGTTCCTCTCCCCTGCTGCAGGATGATATTATCGCCCTCCTGGATAATAGAAAAGTCGATCCTTCAAGAATAATAATAAATAGCAATAAGATCGAAATCCGCCTTAAGAAGGCCGGATTGAAGGGAGGGAAAACCCTCCGCGTGCTTGTTTCCCAACACGGAAAACCCACCAATATTCAACAGATCGTTCTTTGGAATGGAATCCCTGCGGCAAAAGCATCCACTATGCAGTCGTGGAATGGTTGTGTGATCTATTCGATAATGATCGACCGATTTAAGGACGGCGATAGATCCAACGATAAACCTGTAGTGCACGATTCCATCTTTTTCCAGGCGAATTATCAGGGAGGAGATTTTAGGGGAATCATAAATAAAATTGATGAGGGATATTTTGACGAACTGGGAATCAATACACTCTGGATCTCGCCGGTCAACGATAATCCGGATGTAGCCTTCCGCGAGTATCCTCCCCCTCACAGGTGGTACAGCGGCTATCATGGTTATTGGCCAATCAGTGAAAAGAGAGTGGAAGAGAAATTCGGTTCCATGAAAGAGCTGAAAGAATTGATTTCCAAAGCACATAAACATCACTTAAAAGTTTTACTGGATTTAGTAACACACCATGTGCATATAGATCATCCGTTCTATAAAGAACATCCCGAATGGTTTGGGACACTGGATTTGCCGGATGGAAGGAAAAATTTACGTCTCTGGGATGAATACCGTCTCACAACATGGTTCGAGCCATACATGCCCTCATTCGATTTTATTAAATCGGAAGAGGCACTCAAGATCGTCTCTGATAATGCCATATGGTGGCTGACTGAAACAGGAGCCGACGGGTTCCGCCACGATGCGGTGAAGCATGTGCCGAACAAGTTCTGGAGGACCCTCACAAGGAAACTGAAGGAAAAAATCGAAATACCGATGCATAAAAAGGTCTATCAGATAGGCGAAACTTTCGGCGATTACGATCTCATCGCCTCCTATGTTAACAATGGTCAGTTAACCGCGCAGTTCAATTTTAATCTTTCCTATTTTGCAATTCCCGTCTTTCTCGAACCGGATCGATCGTTCTCGTCCATCGATTTTCACATGAAGAGGTCGTTTGCTTCGTTCGGGTATAACAACCTGATGGGTAATATTATGGACAGTCACGACAAAGTTCGCTATATGGCCTATGCAGACGGTAAAGTAAAAAATCAGGGTGTCGATACTCGAGAGATGGCATGGAAAAACCCGCCGACGGTCGATCATCCATCAAGTTACAGGAAAGCAGAATTATATCTCGCATATATGTTTACGATTCCCGGCTTGCCGGTAATTTATTATGGCTCTGAATTTGGAATGACCGGCGCCGATGATCCTGATAACCGCCGTATGATGCGTTTCGGCGATCAGCTTTCGATCCATGAAAAACAGATGCTCAAAGAAACCAGGAAAATCGTGAAAATGCGTAATCAACATTCCGCACTGCGGTACGGCGATTTCCTCACCCTGCAGGCTGACACCATCATTTATGCGTATATGCGTTCAGACATGAACGAAAGAATACTTGTGGTATTGAACAAAAGTGATAGGGTGCAAACGATCGACCTGCGACTTCCGGAGATGTATCATTCCTCTGAGTTAGCGGATGTTATCGGTAATGAAAAAGTCAATATAAAGAATGACCGTACGACTATCTCGATTCCGCCGATAGGATGGCGTGTATTTCGTGTGCGATAACATAAAATAAAACACTGCGGCGGAAGTGTATGGCATCTTTGAAAAATATAACACCGCTGGGATGAAAGTCGATTTACGATGCTGTGTCCCATTTTTTAGATAAATAATTGTAGGGTCATCGCCACAGAGTACTCAGAGAACGTCAAATAATGCCATTTTTGAGGTCACAAAAAATAAATTCTTCTTCGTGTCCTCAATAAACTGCATTTTCATAGTACTTTGTGTCCTTTGTGTTACCCCTAAAAGCCATTGAAAAAAGAAAAGTGATATCTCAATAATGAAAAAACCCCGGTTAAATTTTTGGCAAATCTGGAACATGAGCTTTGGATTCCTCGGAATACAATTCGGATTTGCACTGCAGAATGCAAACGTCAGCAGAATTTTTGAAACGCTTGGTGCGAAGATCGACAATATTCCGATCCTCTGGATTGCAGCTCCGGTAACTGGTTTGATCGTACAGCCGATCATCGGTCATATGAGCGACAGAACGTGGGGAAGACTCGGGAGAAGACGCCCATTTTTCCTGTCAGGTGCGATCCTCGCTTCTCTTGCCCTCCTGGCAATGCCCAATTCACCGGTACTCTGGATCGCGGCAGGGATGCTCTGGATCATGGATGCTTCAATCAACATTTCGATGGAACCATTCCGGGCGTTCGTCGGAGATATGCTTCCATCCGAACAAAGGACGATAGGCTTTTCGATGCAAAGCTTTTTTATCGGGACCGGTGCCATCATAGCATCTGCCCTTCCCTATATTATGACAAACTGGTTTGGAATTTCGAACACAGCACCCACCGGAGAGATTCCTGCGTCAGTAAAATTCTCGTTCTATTTTGGCGGTATTGTTTTCCTCAGCGCCGTAGTATGGACAGTTGTCAGCACAAAGGAATATTCGCCCGAAGAATTGAAGAAATTCTCTGAGCCGGAGAACGAACTTCACACGTCAAAGTCTGATGACGGCTCTTCTTCCAATGTGTCTGCGAACAAGTTCTTTCGAGACGGGTTAATCTGGATTATCATCGGATTGGCCGGATCGGCAGTATTGCGTCTATTTCTCGAACAAACCGATTTCGGACTCTATGTGCTCTTTGTCGGTTCAATAGTTTTCGGCCTTCTGCAGCTATTGGTAGGCCGGCTCACACGGCAGGGGAAAATCAACGGCGGCCTTGTGGCGGTGTTCAATGATTTCTATAAGATGCCGAAGACAATGAAACAGCTGGCGGTCGTACAATTCTTCTCATGGTTCGCTTTATTTGCCATGTGGATCTATACGACACCGGCAGTCACTCATCACATTTATGGAGCAAC
This sequence comes from Bacteroidota bacterium, assembly GCA_050011775.1. GTDB lineage: Bacteria > Bacteroidota > Ignavibacteria > UBA10030 > CAVZMI01 > CAVZMI01. The sequence goes on from JBEKIL010000014.1 coordinate 68,896, forward strand.
CGATCCGACATCAGAATTATATAATAAAGGAGCGGATTGGGTTGGTGTGTTGATGGCGGTCTACAATGGTTTTGCAGCTATGATGGCCTTTGTACTCGTCTGGTTGGCGAAAAAGACCAACCGAAAAACCGTCCATATGATCAGCCTTTTTTGCGGGGGACTGGCATTTTTTTCTTTTTACTTCATTAAGAACCCCGATCTTCTTCTTATATCTGAATTGGGAATAGGTCTCGCCTGGGCGTCGATTTTGGCAATGCCGTATGCGATCCTTGCCGGTTCGCTTCCTCCTCAAAAAATGGGAGTCTATATGGGGATTTTTAATTTCTTCATTGTCATTCCTCAAATCACCGCTGCCGCAATCCTCGGATGGTATGTGAAACATCTGTTTGGAGGAAATGCCATCTATGCGCTTTTACTTGGAGGAGCGTCAATGATCATAGCCGGATTTTTCGTCCTTCGTGTCAAAGATGTAGATGAGACTCCAAAGATCGCCAGGATAATATAAATCATCTGCCACAAAAACGAAATCTCAAAGGCTGATTCGCATATTGGTTACCGCGAAGACTTCAGCTTTGGGACAGATGAGGGCGTGAGGGCAACGATCCCGGATGGCGGGTGGAAAAAATACGTTTTCAGACCAGGTATGCAGTTATGATTATTCGACAACTGGTTGTTTCTTGCTGTCTGTCTCTTTTAATTCTCTTCGGTTGTCAGGCGCAGGAAAAACAAATCACATTCACGGTGATAGTTCCAAAGACAACACCGCAGGATGCTGTTGTCTATATCGCCGGGAATCATCAATCACTGGGGAATTGGAATCCGGGAGAAATCGCATTGAAAAAAATCAACGATTCGACCTGGAGCAGATCATTCACCTTCCCCAGAGGGCAGGAAATCGAATACAAAATCACACTCGGATCGTGGGATAGTCAGGCTCTCTATTACTCCATGGAAGTTCCTCCCAACAGCCGCAAAGTCGTTGAAATGAATGAAGAAGTTGTGATTCATCCGACCGATTGGAATAATATCGTTCATCAAACACTGCCGGGGGGGATTACAGGAACGGTGAAATACCACCGGCAAATTCATGGAGAAGGGCTGCGATATGCGCGCGATCTGATTGTGTGGCTCCCGCCGTCATACGAGAAACAGAGGTCAAAGCGTTATCCTGTCCTCTATATGCATGACGGACAGAATATCATCGATCCCAAAACTTCGTTTAGTGGCTATGATTGGCATGTCGATGAAGTAGCGGACAGTCTGATCCGTGCCGGTAAAATCGAAGAGATCATCATTGTAGGCATCTACAATTCGCCCGATCGTATACCTGAGTATTCGGACACGGACCTCGGAAAAGCATACGCGAGGTTCGTTATCGATAAAGTCAAGCCGCTTATCGATTCCGTATATCGGACAAAACCGGACAGGGCGAACAGTGCAGTCATGGGTTCTTCAATGGGTGGATTGATATCATTCCTGTTTGTGTGGTGGTACCCGGACATATTCTCCAAGGCCGGATGTGTCTCCACTGTTTTTGACCGCGGTTCGACCTCGGCGCTTGATCTCGTCCGCGATGAAAGAGGAAAAACGCACAACATAAAAATCTATTTCGACTGCGGCGGTTATGGTGAAGAGACAAACCTTAAATCCGGGATGGATGAAATGATAGAACTACTCAAAGAAAAAGGGTATCACGATGAATCCGATTTCATCTCGTTCTTTGATCCGAATGCAGAACACAGCGAGCATGCCTGGGCGGCTCGTGTCTGGCGCCCTTTAACTTTTATGTTTGGCATGTAACTGTCACTCTATACCTTTATCATAGATCTGTACAGAAAGGAAGAGAGTATAGAAGTTCAAGGTTTCAGGTTTCAGGTTTCAGGTTTCAGGTTTCAGGTTTCAAGTTTCAAGTTTCAAGTTGTTATATTTGTGGCCTTTAATGGGAGACCGTTTAAGGTATGAGATAAATGTGGCTATTTCTTTCGATAGTTGCAGTGATTGATTAAAAAGAACTTCGAAATTGTCATTGGCAATATATCCTAGGTCGAGGGCAATATACAGTTGAGATCTGACCTCTCCGCATGATGATTTTGATTGAAAAAGATATTGTACGAATTCCTTGTTTGAACCTCTTTCGAATCCTTCGGAAATATTTGACATCACCGAGACAGCGGCTCGCTGGATCTGGTTTTTCAAACCGTAATCCTTTTCAAACGGCTTAGTGCCCGTCATGCTATATATCTCCCGAACAAGCTGACGGGCCTCTTGCCAAATCCTTAATTCCTCAAATCGATGTACAGTCGCCATTATTCAGAATCATCTCATGAACCTTCAACTTGAAACCTCCCAACTTGAAACTTGAAACTTCCCAACTTGAAACTTGAAACTTCCCAACTTGAAACTTCTGATTTCCCAACTTTAAACTCTGATCTCCCAACTTGAAACTTCTGATTTCCCAACTTTAAACTTTAAACTTTCCAACTTGAAACTCTTCTATGTGGACGCTGTGCTTCATCTCGGCGGGTACACTCCATAAGTATCCGGAATTGTTTTTTTTGACACTTCAATTCCCATGTCAAACAACATCATCATCTTTCCAGCATCAAAATCAAGATTGCTATCCTTAAACGGGAATTCTTTATCCTTATTTTTTCCATAGCCGTCCAACGGCGGACGGAAAATCTGCATTGTCATTCCGGGAGTATTTTTAAGTTTAAGATCGATCAGACGTCTTGCGTACTGAACATTGCTGTCGCCTATTTCATCTGTAAGTAATTCGACTGTTCTATTCAAAATTTTCAGCAAATCCGGATATGGATATTCCCGCCTGAAAAAAAGCGGTGAATTCACAATCACATCGATCTCCGTTGCACCCTGATCCAACACCGCCTGTATCGGGATATATTCCCTGATTCCTCCATCCGCATATTCTTCGTTCTTCCCTGTTGCATCATTCTTCATTGAAACGAGCGGCGCAAATACCGGCTGGTTTGCCGAGGCCATAATCGCATCAACCATCTGTCCGAGACTGTCGACTTTCTGTATCCTGTAATCCGGATTATTAAAATCGTTATTTTTATTGCTAAAATATACGCGTTCTCCTGTTGTCATCGAGACTGTTGCAAAGTAGATCGTCGGGCTGTCGGGTTCCATGAGTATATTATAATCGGCCGCCAGCCGATCTCGCAATTCCTGCTTTAATCCGTCGACATTGAATACGGACTTATACCATGAAAATATATTTCCAAAATTCCCGTCAGAATTCCATTGATAATAACTTTCCAGCTTAGAACCATCTGTATAGAGTTTGATCAAATCCTCCATTCTTCCCATGGCTGCTAACGGTGTAATCAACGCTCCTGTTGAAGTACCGCTGATAATTCGATACTGTTTAAAAAAATCGTTTGCTGTCGCGCCGGAATTCTGGGCTAGATATTGGTCCATAAGACCTTTGAGCACACCGACAGCAAACGCCCCTTTTACTCCTCCTCCGGATATAACTAATGCTTTCATTGCCTGTATCCTTTCATTTTTCTGAAAGAGATTTAGAATCGGATTCCAGCGCCCAATTGGCCCATACCGCATTCCTGTCTGAATAAATACATGCCGCGTACGGTGAGCACGAGAAAACTTGTACTCAACGATATACCTCCCCCGCCAAAAAAGGATCCGCCATTGTCCGGACTAACTACTATTGAATACCCGGTTTCCGGATATATAAAAAGGCTCGCATAATGTTGACCAACGGTTGTCACGTACCATTGAACGGAAACATCACCGAGAAATCCGACTCCCGGATTTCCCCAGTAGCTTCCTAAATGCACTCCAAGATATATGTGTTCGTTTGTCCTGTCCAACGATATAAGCGAACCAAACCTTAACATAGGAATAAATGGCGAGGGTTTGATATTCCGTCCCATGATCAAACCGCTGCTTACTTCAGTATGCCAGAAGACACTGGGCATTTGAGCAGCGCATTTCCCGCCGACGAGCATAACACAGAGCAGCAAGAATAGCCATTTCATATCACTCCTCCTTATTCCCATTTTCTTTACGAATGCGACCTTCCCTGAACAGTACTATGGTACCGGATTTCCGGCAATTGTATTGGGCTGGAGAGTACCCACAACGGTCATCGTTTTACACATAAATCTTTCTCTTTATTCCATTCCATATATCGAGGCTTGGTGCATCACCTTTTTTTCCATCATGGTCTTCCGATCCTTTATAGACGAATGCCATTGTCATTTGATAAGCGGTACTATAACCATTGTCTCTACTGCATTCCTGTATTAAAGGAAGATATGTTCCGGTATTGACATACAGTTTTACCGTTCCATCCTGCTTTCCCTCGATATAATCCTGCCGCGCCTCATGCGTATGACCATAAAATATATACTGAATATTTTCAAAGCTATTATTCTTCCACTCCTCACGAGCACCCGAAACAAGGTCGTCTTCTGTGCCGACGAATATGCTTCTTATTCCTTCCCACACTTTATAGATTGCGTGGAGCAATAAAACAACTGTTTTCACGAAACCAAAGCCTTTTTTCACAAGGATATTCGTTCTTTTCAGTAAACCGGGGATGGTGTTGTCGTACCTTTTCCATAATATCGCCAGACTCGATGTGTATGTCGCTTCGAGCGCTTTCCGGAGAGCCTGACGTAATATATCGTCATATTTGTTCATGCCATTCTTTGTGAGCCAATCAAGATACCTGAAGACTTCAACCATGGGCCTCAGATTGTTCACTTCTTTTATCGTCTCAATGAATTGCTTATCCTGTTCACTTGGATTGTTCGCCAATGCCTGACTCACGTGGTAGACAATACCTGCCATCAGCTCGGCTGTAATAACTTCCCCGAGCGACATGATCCTGTATACCGGTTCATCAAACTGATTATAGCTCGTCTTGAAGACATTGTTGGAAAACTTCCAGGAATAGCAATCATTATCCCACTCACACCCATGCCGTGCCAGCACGGAATATTCAGGATCATGGAGAACGGAAACAAATTCTATTTCCACGACGTTTCCCAGTTTTTCTTTTACTTTATTCTTGAGGCTCTCAAAATTATTGAAAGCCCTGTCATGGTTGCCCACAACATACGTGACACTGGTATCTCTGACATTATATTTCTTCGCCCTCTTTGCGACATTATTAAGCATGGCGAAGAAGGATTTACAGGCATCAGTATCGAATATCCCTTCCAGAATTTTATTAAACTGATCTTCAACCTTTTCTTTATTTCCATTCATCCCGGTTGAGGGATTAATGATGCCATTCCAGGGCCTATCCGCTGGGGCTATGTTCTTCCGGAGCCAATAGTCGGTTCTCACCAGATCAAAAATATCGCCAAGAAGAACGACCTTTATTTCATTGATATCCTTCTTACTTTCCACATTACTGATGATTTCATCTTCAAGAATTTCAAATGCACTTCTATGAACATTTCTTGCAGTTGATTCATCTGTAAGATGCACATCGCTGATCAAGACAATCATAGAGCGCTCCTTGTAGAAATAGTTAGCAAAATAGTGTCTGGTTTACGGATTAGAATATCTTCTCACACCACAATACCCCCTTAAATATGTCAGTCCGGTATCCCGGTTGGTTACAGAAAAAACAGATGAGGATAGATGTTTAAAGTTTCAGGTTTAAAGTTTCAAGTTTAAAGTTGTTATATTTGTGGCCTTTAATGGGAGACCGTTTAAGGTACGAAATTAATGCAGCTATTTCTTTCGAAAGTTTCAGTGTTTATTCTAATAGAATTACGAAATTCTCTCTAGCGATATAATCCAAATCCAGGGCAATATACAGTTGAGATCTGACCTATCCACATGATGATTTCGACTGAAAAAGATATTGAAGTATAAAGTTTCAAGTTTAAAGTTTCAAGTTTCAGGTTCAAGTTTCAGGTTTTGTACTTATGGCCTTTGATGTGTGTTCGCTTAAGATAAGTGATAAAAGCAGCTATTTCTTTCGATAGTCGCAGTGATAGTTGAGATCTGACCTCTCTCTGTACAGTCGCCATTATCCAGAATCATCTCATGAACCTTAAACTTTAAACCTCCCAACCTGAAACCTTTAACCTCCCAAACCTGAAACCTTAAACCTCCTAACCTGAAACCTTCAATTATTTAGTGCTCCTTCGTTTATCCACGTCTCGATCAACGTAATTTCGCTGGCACTGAGGCTGCCTCCTTGCGGCATCCGGCTACTACATGTTGATCCGGCTACCTTTCGATAAAGAACACTATTATTTGCATCGTTGGGTAGAACTCGTTTCAATGAAGTGCAGCTTGATTGCGCCTTCACATTCACAAGATTAGTATAGCTTGAGCCTGGCGCAAGCGACAACCCTCCGTAGCTTCCGTGACAACTTGTGCAATAGCCATTAAAAATCGGTTGTACCTGCGTTGAATAATGTACGGTGGGAAGAGGCGAAGCTGCAAACACACTTATTGAAATTTTCACAGTATCGGGTGCCGGAGTACTACTATCATTCAACACGAGATAAGTATTTCCGGTATCCACAGCTGAAATTGTGAGAAGTGTGGAAGACAACGATGCCGTTGCAATTGCAGTATTCGGCTGTAATTTTATCGAGTATGGCTGTTTTCCGCCGGACAACGTCACTTGCCGGGAAGATCCTTTTGCGATGTGAAGACTTATGCTGTCGGCAGAGAACTGTGAACCATGAGCTGGCGGTTCTGACCCCATATCTTTGCAGGTATAGAGGATGATAATCAGGGCACCACTTATAACGATCGGGAAAAAGTTCCATCGGGAAATCATAAGCCCTCCGCTATTTACAGGAAGAGATGGACAAGAAAATCGAACTCCTTATCATGTGCATCTCCGGGTGTATTCTTCAATATTCGAAATACCGGACGCATTTCCACACCGGGCAGCGGGAAAAATTCTATACCTAAACTATACCTCGATTCGCTTCCAGTTTTATAATCGATGTCCGGATCGTAGAAATCATACATGAATTTTAAATAGAAACCATTCAGGAGAAGGCAATTTATTTCCAGATAGGTGATGAGTTCTTGCGTTCCCGGTCCGGCTTTATCCTTCTTCATATCGATTTCGGCGTTGATGGCGACATCTTTATAATAGAGTCCGGCAAACCCGCCGTACATTATCAGGGTACCGGTCAAACCTCTATTATGCCAGACAGATCCGCCGAGGGAAATGTTGATATTCTCAATCCGAAAAAGAGCTTCGCCTCTCGTAGTAACAAGCCTGATCCGGCCATTGGAAGGATCGCTGCCGTCTTCTCCATTGTACACACCCGCATTCCATGTGAGCGATGTTGGCGATATCCCCACCTCGAAACCGGTATCGGGTCTGCGGTAGAGTGGGAACACGGTTTTTGATCTGATAAAAGCGGTATGATCGTCGATTCTTGTTCCATAAGCCGGAGTAAACCTTCCTACTTTCACATAACCATTCAATGGAAGAATCTGAGCGATGCCGAATATTTCAAAATCATGAAAGATCGATTTTGTAACCGAAAGAAGGATTTTATTTGAAATGCGTGCGTTGAGATAAATGTCTCCCTGCATCTGATACATAGAGGTATAGTCACGCTGCTGTTGATACATAAACAAGGTCCGCATATCCATCCCGATACTTATAAAGTCGTTCAGCCGGGGCGTGAAATTCAGCATGGTCGAGTCATCCGTCCAGCTGTGGACAGGCAAAGTCTGTCGGCCGTACATCATGACGCCGTAATAATTGCGCATTCCGCCGCCGTTAGGATCAATATGGCAATTCTGGCATTTCAAAAATGCGCTCGAGGTAAATCGCGGAAGCGCATATCCCTGTTGAGCAATTAAAAAGCAGGAGATGAGGAATGCAATGGTACAGATCTTCTTCATGGTATTTTGGCCTCCCGGAAGAAAATATGTTGGTAAATTTTCACAAAAATATAGAATAAATATATCGGAAGCAATAAAGATGTTGGTCCTTATCAGAACTCACAACACACAAAACGAAAAAGCCTCTGAAAACCAATCAGAGGCTTTTTGGACATATAATTCTGTCAACTTTCTTTACTTTATCAATCCCCTTAGTTCCGGAGGAAGTGCCTGTTCCAGATTGACTCCGAGCCCTTTTGCCACCCCAAGTCCGAGATTCACATCGGCACGGAAAAAATGACACAGCTGCCGATTGATAATTTCTTCTCTCTTTTCCGTACCAATCCCTTTCATAGCACCAACGATATTGTTAATTGTATTTTTTTTATCGTTTTCATTCATCAAGCGGAATAGATTTCCCGGTTGCGTGAAATGATCATTCTCACCCTCGACGTTTCGATCATACCACCCGGCCAGAGACGATTCAAGCTGCCATACGGGTTCTTTCGTGCTTTGATCGATTGCAATGTCGTCAAAACTATTGGGGAAATAATTCGGACTGCTTCCGCTATTTCCATCCACTCTCATCGATCCATCCCGTTGATAATTATTCACTGCATATGGGCATTTATTGACAGGAATCTGTTCGTAGTTGGCGCCGAGCCGATAACGGTGAGCATCGGGGTAGGATAACAGTCTGCCCTGTAGCATCTTATCCGGTGAATATCCGATCCCATCGACTACATGTGCCGGTGAAAATGCAGATTGTTCCACTTCGGCAAAGTAATTCGCCGGAACTTCATTAAGCTCCATTGTGCCGACTTCAACCAATGGATATTCTGAATGCGGCCATACCTTCGTCAAATCAAACGGATTCCAACGAAATTTCTTTGCTTGCTCATCAGTCATGATTTGTATTTTCAACGTCCATTTCGGAAACTCACGGCGATCGATCGCTTCGACAAGATCGCGCTGTGCCCAATCGGGATCTTTACCTTTCATCTCTGATGCTTCCTTATCGGTAAAATTCTTTATTCCCTGCACTGTTTTAAAATGGAATTTTACCCAGAACCGTTCATTTTCTTTATTAATGAACGAGAAGGTGTGACTTCCGTACCCGTTCATATGCCGATAACTATACGGCGTTCCCCGGTCGCTCATGAGAATCATTACCTGATGCAGACTTTCCGGATTAAGACTCCAGTAGTCCCACATCATCGTCGGACTTTTACAATTCGTGCGAGGATCACGCTTCTGTGTGTGAATGAAATCGTCAAACTTCTTCGGATCTTTGATGAAGAAGACCGGGGTGTTGTTGCCCACCAGGTCCCAGTTGCCATCCTCGGTATAGAATTTTACGGCAAACCCGCGCGGATCACGCTCTGTATCGGCACTTCCTTTTTCACCGCCGACCGTACTGAAACGAACAAACACGCGCGTTTTCTTTCCGATGGTATTAAATACTTTTGCACGTGTGTAGCGTGTTATATCACCGGTGACGGTAAATGTTCCGTATGCACCAGTGCCTTTTGCATGAACGACACGCTCGGGAATGCGTTCCCGGTTAAAATGAGCCATTTTTTCATGAAAAATATAATCCTGGACCAGTATCGGTCCACGCGGGCCGACCGTCATGGAGTTTTCATGCTCGGCATAGGGCCTTCCGGAAGCGGTTGTAAGTTTCTTTCCTTTCTCTTTCATGACTTTTCCCCTCTTCTTTTTTTAAAGAACTGTATAGTTTTCGTTCTTAGTAAAAAAAATAATTATATTAAAATCAAGACTCCATTTGATATTTTGTTTTCTTCTAATTAGTATCCAGCGCACTTCGAATCTTTTTAAGAATACTCTCCAACCTGTACGGTTTTTGGATAAAATCGTAAATGCCCTGCTTGAGAAGTTCGGATTTATAATCCGGATCAATATAACCGCTGACGAGAATTACTTTTACATCCGGATTTATCATTTTCAATTCTCTGAATTCATCCTCCCCCGTTATTCCCGGCAATCCCATGTCCGTTATAACAAGATTTATTTGGGTTTGATGATTTATGTACGTATCAACCGCTGCCCTGCCATCCTTTGCCGTCAAGATTGTATAGCCGTAAGATCGGAGCATGAGGCGGACTGTTTCTAAAAGGGATTCTTCATCTTCGACAAGTAGAATGGTCTCTTTTCCTCCAGTTTCGTATCTCTCATCCGGTTTCAGTAATTCGCGGGATTCGTCTATTGCGACCGGGACAGGGAAAAAGAGCCGGAAAGCAGTGCCCTGGCCGGGTGTACTCTCCATATCGATAAAACCATCATGCGCCTGCATGATGCCGTACACGACAGACAATCCGAGTCCTGTCCCCTTCCCTTTCTCTTTTGTTGTGAAGAACGGGTCGAACACTTTCTGGCGCGTCGTTTCGTCCATTCCCTCTCCGGTATCGGTAACACTGATACAAATATAATTGCTGTAGCTTGCGGAAGGAAATTTTTCGGCTACATGCTCCTTTGTAAGCGATTCCGTTTTCACGATAATAACACCGCCGTAGGGCATTGCATCCCGGGCATTTACACAAAGATTGAGTAACGCCTGATGTATTTGTGAATGGTCGGCAACGATGAAGGGAAGATTTCCCCCCAGCTGTTCCGAAAAAGTGATAATTTTGGGGAAGGTACGTCTCAACATCGATAGAAGTTCGAGCACCAGGCTGTTGATATCGATCACTTCAAGCACAGCATCGGTTTTGCGGGCGAATGTGAGTACCTGACGTACCAATGCTGCTCCACGCTGTACTGCCTGACTGATTGCATTAAGACTTTCAATATCATTTCCGTTACTCAATTTTAACCGACGCATTGACGTTACATAGGCGAGAATAATGCAAAGGATATTGTTGAAATCGTGTGCGATACCGCCGGCAAGAGTGCCTATGCTCTGCAGTTTCTGCGCCTGGAATAAATCGTTCTGCAGTTTTTTCTGTTCCGTTATATCCTGAAATACTTCCAGCATTGCCTTTTTCCCTTTGTACATCATCCCGACATGACTTATCTGAAAGATTTTCCCTCCCAGTACTCCCTTGACCTCGAGGATTTTCGGCTTCCCGAATTCGATTCCATACAGGAGAGGACAATTGACACATTGTTTGTTGTCATCTTTATAAAAAGACCAGCACTGCTGTCCGAGAACGTCTTTATTTATCAAAGACTTCAGAGTTTTATTTATATAGAGTATCTTTCCATTCTCATCGACGATGTCCATACCAAACGGTATTGTCTCCATTAAAAGCTGGTTGAACGTGCTGCTTTCGAGTAACGCCTCTTCCGCACGTTTTCGCTTCGTAATGTCCTGAATTACAACGACATTGTATTCCTGTCCGTCTGCGGTGGACTGCATGGACGATATTGTCTGGTTGACCCATACGAAGTGACCACGTTTATGCAGAAGGCGTTTGTACATCGAATAGTCTCGAATTTTTCCTTTAGTCAAAAGCTGCAAGTTTTTTTGTTCGGTTTCGCGATCCTGGGGATGGGTGAGTTCCGACAGCGTGAGATTTTGCAGCTCTTCCGCCGAGTAACTGATGATTGTGCAGAATCGCCGGTTAACTTTCAAAAATTTTCCCGTGACAGTCTCAATCTGCGCCACTCCCACTGCGGCCTGTTCGAATAATGTTCTGAAACGGCTTTCACTTTCCCTGAGAGCTTCCTCTGTCTGTTTGAGCGTAAATAGATGTCCCATCGCCGTGCCATAAAGGACTAATATTTCCAGATCCTCACTGGTGATGGGATTTTGATGAATAAGATTATCTACGGCATAAATGCCGATAATTTTCTCTCCATTCCACAATCTGGCGACCGCATGGTTGCCGATGCCGACCTGGTCTAATTTATCGTTGTATAAAACTTCTTTATCGAAAAACAGGACCTGTTCCGGTTCTTCCAATAATTTCTTGACGGTGGGAGTAGTTTTGACGGGTCTTCTGAGGTGTTTTTCATCACGCAGGTGACCGTTTTCATCCGTGCCGTAGGCGCCCAGTACTGTTTGCCGATCTTCAGAGAGGAAGCACAAACCAACACGATCGAAGCCTAGTCGCTCGATGGCCAGTTCGACCGACCGGCGGCACAATTCGTCGAACGATCCGATTTTAGAGAGTTCATTAATGGCATCCAAAACATGGGTCAGTCGTTCAGAAAAAAATTGCCGGCCTTTTCCATTTTCGCCGATTTCCTTTTCCATATTTTTCCCTGTTCCGCTTTTCCTTCCGGTCCAATCCTGATCACCTTTTCGTTGTTCCTTGAGTAAATTCCCTGCTGTTTTTAAAAATAAACGAGATATAGATGAAAAGCAAGCGCACGAATTTCGACGGGTAGCAAAGGCGATTTCATAAGGGAAAAATCAGTTGGTCATGCGGTCATTATTAGCTATTGCCACCTCACCCGCGGGTTTCAACCCATCACACTACTACGCCCTCGGCTCCACCTAGGTTTGTACCAAATGGCAACGGGGTTATATAGCCGGAGATCTAAGAACAAATTGCCCTCGCAGGATGCCCCGTAGGTCTACGACCTGTAAGGGGCAGCCTATTTATAACATTATAAACTGCAATCAAAACTCGTAGCACCGTAGGTGCGACCTATTTAATCGATGTTTTATTCATTTAATCTGTTTTGTGATAGGCCGCTCCTAACGGAGCTTGAATATTCTTCTTCTGTATGATTTTCTACAAATAGGCCGTCCCTCTGGGACTAAGGAGAGTTCTGTAAATATTTGTGCCAAATAGCAACGGGGTCATATAACCGGAGATCTAAATACAAAAACAGTCCTAAAAAAACAAATCGCCCTCGTAGGATGCCCCGTAGGGGCAGCCTATTTGTAGCATTATAAACTGCAATCAAACTTGTAGCACCGTAGGTGCGACCTATTTTATCTTTTCAAAAATTGAATCGCTCTAATAGCTTCAACCCTATTTTGGTATGCTTCCTTAATTGTCTCTATCGTCGTGATTTACTATATTATTGTTTTAAGGAATGTTTATGGCCGACAAGCAATTCTGGTGGTTTTTCAAGGGTTTCGATGTCAGAAACAACAAGGTCTGGTCCCGCTCGTTTAACGATTACGATTTAGATGAGCTGGCAAAGTCCAATCCCACCCCATTATATTTTACGAATGGAAAAAGGATTGAAGATAAGGCCAGACTTATCCGGGATGCATTTGCAAAATATTATAATGGTGTTGTCGATATCAATTATGCCGTCAAGGCAAATTATTGTCCTCAGATTCTCGATCTTATTGCACTACTCGATCTGGGTGCGGATGTTGTCTCTCCTAATGAAGCCGTTCTTGCAGAGCAGCGTGGAATCCCCCGGCAAAAAATCATGTTTACAGGCACCTCCGTTTCAAAAGACGATCTTGAAAAGCTTGTCAAATCCGGCAATTATAAAATCAACATCGATTCCAATTCTCAGCTTAAAAAACTTGGTGAGCACAGGGATGAATGGAAAATCCATGGATTGCATCTTTCGATCAGGTTGAATCCTAATGTCGGTGCCGGCCATAATCCGGATGTCATCACTGCCGGTTTAAAAAATGAGGGTGGTGTTCCTATAAAGTTCGGTATCGAGCAGGATAAGATTATCAATACGTTTTTGAGTGCCCGCGAGTATGGTTTTAATCCTGATACCCTGCACATCCATATCGGTTCCGGCTGGCTCGGTAATGACGTCGATAGTTTCAGTATCGCTTTGCAGAATACTCTCGATGTTATGAATGAATTACAGGAGCATGGTTTTAAAAACCTGAATCTCGATGTTGGCGGAGGCCCCGGCATCAGGTATAGAAAATCTCAAAAGTCTTTTCCTTTCAATACGTATGCCAGAATAATCGGTGAAGAGATAGAAAAAAAGGGCGTCGGGATAAATAAATTAATCATCGAGCCCGGCAGAAGCCTTGTCGGCGATTCGACAATCCTTTTAACAAAGGTGAATACGGTTGAAGAGAAGAGCGGCATCCTCCATGCATATACCGATGCCAGCATGGGAACATTGATCCGGCCGAAACTCTACCATGCGTATCATGAGATAATCAATGTTTCGAATCCAAACGGACTTCTCATGGTTTATTCCGTCGATGGCAATGTATGCGAAACCGGCGATACCTTTACTCAGAATCATCCCAGGAAAATTCCTACGATAAGCGAGGGGGATGTTCTAGGTATTCTCGATACCGGCGCCTATGGCGATGTGATGTCCTCTCCTTATTGTCTGAGAGGCAGGGCTAATGTTATGTTGGAGCACAAGGGCAGACTTATACAGTGTTCAAGAGGTTTTGAAGACTTGAATCAGATATTGCATAGATTCAACGTTGAGACAAAATTGGAAAGGTAGGGAGTAATTGGTGTCAATTTCTTTTTTCAATGGCTGACGAGGGTAACACAGAGGACACAAAGTACTATGAAAATGGCTATTCGTGAGGACCCGAAGAAGAATTTATACTCTGTGACCTCAAAAAAGGCTTTCCTTAATGTTCTCTGGATACTCTGTGGCAGTGACCCTACAATTATTCATCTAAAAAATGGGTCACAGCACCATAAATCGTCTTTCATCACAGCGGTGTTATATTTTGTCATCAAGGATTTATCTACTATTAGAAAAGGCAATGACTGATCAAGATAGCCGCATTTAACAATTCAGATTCAATATTGAAACAACATTAGAAAGTCAGGCAGGCAATTAATGGATCAAAAAATTAAGGTCGGAATTGTCGGTTACGGTAATGTGGGTAAAGGAGTCGAGATGGCTGTCGCGCAAAATTCTGACATGAGTATGGATGTTATTCTTACCAGAAGAAATCCCGATACAATAATTCCTCATTCTCCATCAACAAAAGTTTTTCATGTTAATAAGGCAAAAGATCTTCTCGGTTCCCTGGATGTGGTTGTTTTATGCGGCGGTTCTGCTACCGACCTTTCAGAGCAAGGTCCGCATTTTGCGCAATACTTCAATATTGTAGACAGTTACGACACACATGCAAAGATTCCCGAATATTTTGATGCCATTAATAACGCTGCACGTCGCGGTAATACTATTGCCATTATCTCTACCGGATGGGATCCCGGATTATTTTCTATGTTGAGGGTTATCCAGAATTCCTGTTTGCCCGATGGTACGGCATATACCTTCTGGGGGCCGGGCATTAGCCAGGGACATTCCGATGCAATCAGGCGGGTAAAAGGCGTCAAGGATGGAAGGCAATACACACTTCCTATTGATAACGCTATTAACACCGTAAGGGCCGGTCTTAATTATGTTCTTTCCGCAAGAGAGAAGCACACACGGCTGTGCTATATTGTTTTAGAGAATGATACCGATGAGGAAAGGCGCAGAGTCGAGTCCGAGATTAAGAATATGCCGAACTATTTTGCCGACTACGACACAACTGTAAAATTTATTTCTCAGGAGGAATTGAGAGCCAGGCATTCGAAGATGCCCCACGGCGGTTTTGTTCTCACAACCGGGGAATCCGGTTCCGGCAGCAAGCATCTAATGGAGTTCTCGTTAAAGCTTGATAGCAATCCTGAATTCACGGGAAACGTATTGGCTGCATACGCCAGAGCCGCCTACAGGCTGAGAAAAGAAGGCGTGGTTGGCGCGCAGACGGTGTTTGATATAGCTCCTAAATATCTCTCCATAAAATCAAACGAGGAACTAAGGAAGTCGATGCTATAATTCAGTATTATTCCATTTTCACCCATTTTATGTTACAACTTGAGTCTCTCTGTAATGTCACAGCATAATTTAGGTAAAAAGTTCATATCCCCATTGTTTCTTATTTTTTCCTCCTTTATATATAAATTGCAGAAATTTAGAACCCCAAAAAGTAATAATTTTTATGGTTTTTTCGCTTTTTTAACCCTTCTCAGTTGCCAGATACTGCTAATTTAGTTATATCGAAACCATTACAACGGTGCTTGTCAAGTATGAAGATCACAGGCTATAAAACGATAAAGTAATATACCTTTTTATACTGTATTTGAGTTTCTGGGTAATGTTTTAGCATAATTATAATAAAAAGTACATTTTCCCCTTGCTTCTATTTTTCTGCACCTATATTTGAAGTGCAGAAATGTTGTGAAAACAGGATTCTATTTTGTCGTTTGTCCCGGAGGCACATTTGTCAGAATTTGATTCTTAACTTCCTTCAAGTTTGAAGGCCTGAGCACTTCCCAGAATAGTCTCTCCGGACTCGAATTCCTCAATCTTCTTGCAATTTCAATCTGTCCCGCTGACTTCAACATCTCTACGAATACTGATGATAATTCTTTACGAATGACCCCTCTTTTTTCATTTCCTTCTAGTGAGAGTAGTTTTTCAATTTGATCTGCTTCTTTTAAAATCTCCAATGCACTCTCAGGATCTTCTATAAATGCTTTTATTAAGAATTGCAGACGTTTCGTAATAACCCCCCAATTGATCCAATTCCTGAAAGGTCTCGGTTCGTAATTGCTCCTAAAATTATGTACTGCGTCGCGCGCCATGCGTTCGCTTCTAGGTGAATCTAAATGAGAATATTTTTCCAAGAGTGCCATTATTTGTTGAAGCGCAACCTCAAACTGAACCTGTTCATTTCTCGCTTTTAATTCCCTTTCAAAAAGGACATTCATTGCATGTCTGACAACATCAGTGTCTTTCACATCTACAATCCTACTCAGCAAATCAATGTCGTAAAGCTGTTTCACAATATCGTCTTCTCTTTCTATTGGGATCCCCACACTCCCTTGCGCAAGAGTAAGTAATTTGTCACCGAGCAGACTTCCCGCAGAAAAACACAAGGGTTTAAACGCGAGTGGAATAATAAAAGCACTTTCTGTTTCTATTCTAGTCGTTTCAAGATCGAACCGCTCCATCAAATGAAAATCTATTTTAATGTTTAATGGCGTTTTCCTGCTACTAACCGAAGGTACGGAAACGAAGTACGTAACCATGGGGAGTATTGTCTTTGGCTTTACAGGAGTGTATTTATTGAATTTGAAATAAAGATCGTCGCCACCGAAGGCCTGGTGAATTGACTTGAAAGAATTTAACAATAGTCCTTCATCGCCAAGATAAACAACATCGATATCCACACTCGTCCTCTGTTGTTGTGGAGGAAAGAACAATTGTGCGGCTGTTCCACCTTTCAGGACAATATTCTTTCCAAGATGGTACTGTAATTGCCCATATAGCTCGAGATCCCAGAGGAATGTCTCAACTTTCACAGCCTGTGTGAAATTGTATTGTGATTGGCGCTCGGTGATATGTTCGATTTCAAAGTATTTGCGATCATGTATAAGCGCTTCGTATTTGACCATTAACCTATCACCTCCAAAATTCGTATAAAGTTCTGTGAAGGTTTATCTGATTCAGACAATTCGCTTCGTTTCTTGAAATCAACTATTTCCTGAATTTCATCTCTGATCGATCGCTCGTGCGCATATCTCAGCATCTGTGAAACGTTAAGGGAGAGTGAAGTTTTCATGTTCAGAAAAATGTAAGCTACTTCTTGTACTGGGAATGGAATCAAATTCCGTGTGGCTTCGACATATAGATCAACAAATGCCCTCTCAAGGGTCGCTAATGAATTGTTCGAGGCAAGTTGAGTTGATTTTTCTCTTAAGATGATTAGTTCTTTAGGATCCGGAACAATCTCAAGTATTTTTTCAATTTCTTGCCGGGTCGGTTCCAATATGGGAATAAATTCGGATTCTTTCACCAACGATTGCGCCCACACTCCGGCACCGGTCGCGGTGTAAATCAAATGCATTACTCTCGCAGGCTGATGTTGGACAAATGGAAACAGAATGTCCATCCCTGTTAAAATAAACGAGATACCCTCATTTCTCAGTTTGTCGAACACTCTTGAGATTTCATAACTCAGATGTGGAACCCTGAAAGAGAGACTTTTTTCATCGAATGTATATATTCCTCTTCCAAGCCTGACTATATGTCCGGATCTTGATAGATTGCTTAGAATCCATAAAACTGTCGACCTCCTTAACCCAAGCGCGTCACAGACATCATCAACTGAAAAATGATCCTTGTGGGATAAGGCAGTTTTTAGTTTTTCGATTTTCTTTTCAGCGTATTTATTCATGAATTAGTCACCTATTTTGACAATCTCAACTTTGTGGTACAATCAATATATACCACAATCTTTTATAAAGCAAATGTATTGCTGTGCCGTTCCAGAGCCTTGTGTCGAGTGCCAATCGAGACACTAGTATACTAAAATAGGGTTAAAAAGAGGTAGAATTCGGTATATTTCTTCTGGAGAAAAGAATGAAAATATGCAACCAGAATCGATCACCCGGTGAATTCAAATGTTGGACGAAATTACTTGTGGTGAGCTTATCGAACCATATTTCGTCCTCAAAGCTGGCCTTCCAGTCCACCGGTGATGGTCGGGTAAACTACCCGACCTACAATGTTAGTACTCCATAGTGAAAAATGTAGGACGGGATGCTATCCCGTCCACCGGTGATGGTCGGGTAAACTACCCGACCTACAATGTTAGTACTCCATAGTGAAAAATGTAGGACGGGATGCTATCCCGTCCATCAATGATGGTCGGGTTGGCTTGTGGTGAGTCCAACCGAACCACAACCCGACCTATATCGTTACTGTTTTACTGGATGACAAATGTAGGACGAAATTTTATTTCGTCCTCAAAGCATAAATACCGCGTTTTACAGCAATCGCCCCACCATACTTGCCATTATCGGTGGAATCTCGGGTAATTGTTCGAGAAATCTGAGTACCCGGTAAGTATCACTTGCTGATCCTAATTATTCTTATCATAGTCGTGCGTTGTCTCCTCGACAACGCGTTAGCATCCTTAATTCTCGGCGTTTGGTAGTGCACTGGGGATTTTTGTTAACATTCCATCTCTTGCCCCTTGTTTCTGTCTTTCTGCTGACCTACCTTTGAGGTAGTTACAGTTTGACTTCTCAAGGGTTCCAAGGCGCAAAAAAGTGGAAAAATATAGGCGCAATCTAGTGATTCAAGAATAATTACGCATTATGCGTTACGCAGGAGGCGTAATTTGAAAAACCCTTTTCAATACAGGATTTAAAGCGAAAAAAGAAGATTGCCTCACTTGGCAAAGGCCGGGATGCCCGTTGGAAACGCCTGCCTGCCGTCAGGCAGGAATTGGCTCAGTGAGCCATTAATCCGCCAGACAAACGGCGGACAGGTGGTATCACCAAATGCCTTCGTGAGCCTATTAATAGTAGATACATGCACCGAAGAAGTCACGCAAAAAGAATAACAAATAAATAAACGGTATATTGCCCGATAATGGTTGATTTCACAAATGTGAGGGAAAAAGAAGATCGCTTCACTTGGCAAAGGCCGGGATGCCCGTTGGAAACGCCTGCCTGCCGCCAGGCAGGAATCGGCTCAGTGAGCCATTAATAGTATCACCAAATGCCTTCGTGAGCCTATTAATAGTACTGAAAATTTTCAAAGGTTGATTTCACAAATGGATTGGAAATGAAGGTTGAATAAATACAAGGTTTAGCCACATTATGCCAACTCCTGAACAAGAAGCACGACAACATATTGACAAACTCCTGCAAGCGTCAGGGTGGGAAGTGCAAGATTTCAAAAAGGTGAACCTGAGTGCAAATCTCGGTGTGGCAGTGCGGGAGTATCCTACCGAATCGGGTCCAGCAGATTATCTCCTCTTTGTTGATCGTAAGCCCATCGGTGTTATTGAGGCAAAACCAGTTGGAACGACGCTCAGTGGTGTGGCAGAACAATCTCAGCGTTACCTTGCCAGCAGATTGAAATATATTAAAATCGACAACCTTTCCCTGCGATTTGGCTATGAAAGCACGGGCATTGAAACATTCTTCCGTGATTTGAACGATCCCAATCCACGTTCTCGGAGAGTCTTTGCATTCCACAAACCGGAAACATTACTTGAGTGGACTCAGCAGGAAAAAACCTTGCGTGCTCGGTTAAAGGAAATGCCTCTACCTGTGCTTGGAGACTTGCGGGATTGCGGCATCGAGGCAATCAAGAATCTTGAGAAATCGTTTGCCGAAGACAAACCACGTGCACTCATCCAAATGGCAACAGGGAGTGGAAAGACGCGAACATCCGTTGCGTTCACATATCGGCTGATCAAACATGCACATGCGAGGCGTGTTCTATTTCTTGTTGACCGCAACAATCTCGGACGGCAGACAAAGAACGAGTTCCAGCAGTATATTACACCTGATGACGGGAGAAAGTTGACCGAGCTTTACAATGTACAGCATCTCACATCCAATACTATAGACACTATCAATCGGGTGTGCATCACCACCATCCAGCGATTGTATTCAATGCTAAAGGGCGAGCCAGACTTAGACCCGATATTGGAAGAGCAATCCTTTTTTGATTTGAGAGAAACAGAGGGACAACAACGGGATGTGGAATATAATCCCAATATTCCTATTGAAATGTTCGATGTTATCATTACCGATGAATGTCATCGATCCATTTATAATTTGTGGCGGCAGGTGCTGGAGTATTTCGATGCGTATATCATAGGATTGACGGCAACGCCTTCCAAGCAGACACTCGGATTCTTCAATCAGAATCTTGTAATTGAATACAGCCACGAGAACGCGGTTGCAGATGGTGTGAATGTCGGATTTGATGTATATCGCATAAAAACTGAGATCACCGAACGTGGCTCAAAAATTGAAACGGGCTTTTATGTTGACAAACGGAATAAGCAGACTCGCGCTGTTCGCTGGGAGCAATTAGATGCCGACTTTGAGTATGTCGCCTCACAGCTTGACCGTGATGTGGTTTCAAAAGATCAAATCCGTACAGTGATACGCACATTCAAGGAAAAACTCTTTACCGATATATTCCCTGGCCGCACCAAGGTTCCAAAGACACTTATCTTTGCCAAGGATGATTCTCATGCTGAAGATATTGTAGGAATTGTAAAAGAAGAATTTGGCGAGGGAAATGACTTCTGCAAGAAGATCACGTATCAATCCATCAAGTCCGGTGAGAAACCAGAAGACTTGCTGGCGAGTTTCCGCAATTCGTATTATCCACGAATTGCAGTGTCGGTGGATATGATTGCAACGGGAACAGATATCCGACCGCTGGAGTGTTTGCTGTTTATGCGGGACATCAAATCCCGTGTCTATTTTGAGCAAATGAAGGGGCGCGGCACGCGCACGATTGACCCGACCGACTTACAGGTGGTGACTCCCGATGCAACAAGTAAAACGCACTTTATGATCGTTGATGCCATTGGCGTGTGCGAGAGCGAGAAGAACGATATGCGCCCGCTGGAGCGGAAGCCAACCGTGCCTTTCGATAAGCTGTTATTGAGTGTTGCTCTTGGCAATACGGATGAAGATACGCTCTCATCTCTTGCGGGACGATTAGCTCGATTGGAGCGGGAAACGAAAGATGAGGATAAAAAGGAAATACAAACCATCGCAAAAGGAACAACCATTAAGCAGATGATTCATCGCTTGCTGGATGCAGTTGACCCTGATAAGCAGATGGAACGAGCGAAAGAGACCTTCAAGACCGATGCACCGACACCGGCACAGACAAAGAAAGCAGCGGAGGAACTTGCCGCTTCTGCACGTTCACTCTTTGACGATGCCAAGTTGAGAGATATCCTGATTGAAATGAAACGGCGGAACGAGCAGACAATTGACACGGTGAGCAAAGACGCTATTCTTTCTGCTGGCTTCGATGCGCAGGCAAAAGAGAAGGCAAAGACGATTGTTGAGTCGTTTAAAAAGTTTATTGAGGAGAACAAAGACGAGATTACTGCGCTGCAAATTCTCTATGGCAAACCATACGGACAGCGGCATTTAACGTATGAGGACATTAAGCAGGTTGCCGATGCGATACGCAAGCCGCCGTACCAGTTGACACCAGAATTGCTCTGGCACGCCTACGAGCAACTGGAAAAAGCAAAGGTGCGTGGTGCTGGTGCGACGAAACTGCTGACAAATATGATTTCCTTGATACGATTTGCTGTTGGACAAGCTCAGGTGCTGGAGCCGTTCGACGAAACAGTGGAAGAGAAGTTTAAGAGATGGATTTCCAAGCAGGAGGATTTAGGGCGTGAGTTCACACCGTTACAAATGGAATGGCTGAGAATGATGAAAGACCATATTGCCACAAGCTTAGAAATAACTTCGGATGTATTTGAGCTTGATCCGTTCTATGCTCACGGCGGCGAGATAAAAGCGAGGATGCTCTTTGGCGAGAACCTTAACAAAATTATGAATGAACTGAATGAAGTGTTGGTATGATGGCAGAACAGAACTACAATGAATTGCCAGAAAGATGGATTTGGACGACGCTGAAGGAAATAATTAAAGTTCGCAATGGCTATGCCTTCAGTAGCTCAGATTACAGAGAGAACGGAGTCCTATTGGTTCGCCAAACGAATTTGTCAGGTGATAGAGTTGTTCTTGACAATGCTATATTTCTTCCAAAAGATTATCTTAGCAAATATCAAGAATATGAAATAACAAAAGGTGATATTCTCGTTGGTATGTCAGGTTCGATTGGAAAAATATGCGTTTACGAATACGATGAACCAGCCCTACAAAACCAACGAACTGGTTTACTACAATTTTATGAATCAAGTACGAAGCATTACGTTAGGTATTACTTCCTAATTCTCTCAAGTCATTTCGAAAAGCTTGCCAAAGGCGTTGCAGTTCAAAACATTAGTGCTAAAGAAATTGAATCGGTAGAATTACCTCTTCCTCCTCTCCCCGAGCAGCAGCGCATTGTAGCAAAGATAGAAGAACTCTTCACCGATTTGGATGCAGGTGTTGCTGCGCTGAAGCAAATCCAGGTGCAGCTGAAGCGTTATCGCCAGTCTGTGCTGAAAACGGCGTTCGAGGGAAAGCTGACTGCTGATTGGAAAAAGCATCAGGGTGATGGGAAAAGAGAGACGGGGGCTGAGTTGCTGGAGCGGATACGGGAGGAGCGGAAAAAGAGACTTGGAAGTAAATACAAAGAGCCAACCCCGATAGATACAAGCGAACTGCCTGAGTTGCCAGAGGGGTGGGTGTGGGCGAGGATCAGTGATATTTGTGATGTCGTTCGAGGTGGCTCACCACGACCGGCAGGTGATTCAAGGTATTACAATGGTACTATACCATTCTTAAAAGTTGCTGATCTGACGAAAGACAATAATATCTATTTGAATTCATTTGAATTTACAATTAAGGAAGCAGGCCTTCGAAAGACTCGCCAGATACATCCAAACACGTTGTTGCTGACAAATAGTGGCGCGACTTTGGGAGTACCAAAGATATGTATGATCGAAGCAACAATGAATGATGGTATTGCTGCATTATTGAATTTAGATGATTGCTCTAACCTGTATATATACTATTTTTGGCAGACCAAAACAAAAGAGTTAAGAAATATCAATCAAGGTGCTGCTCAACCCAATTTGAATACAACTCTTATAAAAGATGTGATCTTTCCGATAACATCATTTGAGGAACAAGAACGAATTGCAATGGATATCGACCGTTACTTCTCTGTTGCCGATGCAATTGAGAAAACGGTGGAAGAGAGTTTGGCACAATCCGAGCGCCTGCGTCAGAGCATCTTGAAGAAAGCGTTTGAAGGAAAACTCGTGCCGCAAGATCCAACAGACGAACCAGCTGAGAAATTGCTGGAGAGGATAAAGGCGGAGAGGGAGAAATGTAATCAAAAAGGAAAAAGAAAAACAATAAAAGGAAATATTGATTAGAATGAAGATGTCGACATTAAAGAGTATTTTACAAAACGAGGATTGGAAAGAACGGATCTCAATAATTGAAAAGCGATTAAAGAAATCTGTCAATTCTATCGAAATTCTGTCTTGGTTGAATAATTTTGAATACAGAGACTGGAATAATGCTCTAAAAGTCCTGGAAGCGTTAGAATATTTTTCGGAAAGTGAGATTATTGAATTATATGAAAACCGCATAAGTAAGATAATTGGTACACTATCATCCACAATGGAATACGTTGTTCATCCAATTGGTGAATATGGAAAAAGTGGGACTATGATGGTGTATTATTTCAAGAAAACACCTTCCTTTATAAATAATTCATATTTATTTAGCTTTGCAGAGAAAACTCATAAACTCAAAAGTGTACTTAATTTAAGGAAGACTCTTTTGTTGCTTGATGATTATTTAGGCACAGGGAAATCGGCAAACGATTATGTGAGACAATTCGTTTTACCATTGCTTAATAAGCGTGGCCTTACTATCCCTATAATTTTGGTTAGCTTATTTGGCAATGAGTCGGGGATTAAGTTAATTGGACGAAAACTTCCCAAAATAAAAATCTATACAGAACAAAGATTAAAAGCTTTTACATCAAGAGGTTCAATATTTGGTAACTATAAAAGGATGATTGTAATTCGAAAATTCTGCTACAAATATGGGCAGGGTTTATTTACAATCTATGATCCGGTTACACATAATAATATTGATCACCCTTTAGGTTATCAGAATTCACAAAGCATAATAGTGTTTCCATATGGCCCTCCAAATAACACATTACCAATTATATGGTCGAGTGATCATAATTGGCACCCCTTATATCCGCGGCACTCATTTGCTAAAATTAACCAAACTCGACGTTTCCGAAGAGAAAATGCTCAGATTATGGCAAAATTACTTGCTGATGGAAATATTGATGATATTATTAGTGGACATGGAAAAACGAGTTGGCGAGAATATAATTATGCAACAAAGACTGACTTCATGATATTCGCGGTAATACTGATGAAAAGGATGAGGCGACCCGTCCCAATAGTATGTCAAACTCTTGGTATCACAGAAACAGACTATTTGAAGATCCTAACAGATGCTACTACACGAGAATTATTAGATGCAGAGGGAGAACTCACAAATAAAGGTGAAAAGATTTATAAAGAAGCAAATCGCATACGAAGGCATAATATACAAACTCACAGTATGATTCAATTGAGACAGAAAGAAGAAGTGATGTACATTCCAAAGATATTTATGGGAAGGTCATAGTATGATTAGCAATACTTCGCCATTACGGGAAGTACCGAATCCAGTGGATTCGGGTGTATTAAAGCAACTCTACATCGTTATAGTATGCGACACGCTGAAAAGCACATCGGTGCATACTATAATGGTAAATCATATTCAGGATAGACGTAATCATATTTTATGACTTTCCCTTTATATCAATATCGTGAACAATCGAAAGCTCTCGGTCATTCAGAAGATTTTACCAGAGATACTTCGTCATATGCAGAACACCTTTCTGCTCAGGATTTGCCAGTAATTTTTTCATCAAAACATTTGGCTCTCCTGTTAGACGTGAATCCTTTATATTTGGCAAGATTTATTAACGTTAGGTCCGAAGAGTACAAAGTATATAAACTACGGAAGAAAAGAGGTGGATATAGATGGATTCAAAGTCCTTCTGCTGAACTAAAAAATATCCAAAAATGGATAAAGAAATTTATTCTAGACAAAATTCCACTTCATGAGTCAGCTAATGGCTTCATTAAGGGGAAATCGATTTATAAAAATGCGTTGCCTCATTCTGGCCATGACATTGTACTGAATGTTGATCTCTATCATTTCTTTGATACTATTACTGAGAAGCGAACATTTGGTGTATTTAAAAACCTTGGGTATCATGGAGGCGTATCAAGAATTTTAGCAGAACTATGCTGTGCAATTCCTCCTAAAATCTATTGGAAAGAAATTATTAATGATTCTATTTTCCTCCCTTCAAAAACCCATGTTTCTCAAGCAGTTCTTCCGCAGGGCGCACCTACCAGCCCGAGCATATCTAACTTGGTGTGTCGAAAACTTGACCTACGCTTTTTCCGGTTAGCAACTAAACTTGGGGCAAATTATACACGGTATGCGGATGATTTAACATTCTCTGGCACAAGATCATCTATACCATCACTGAATACAGTAAGGACTATAGTAAGTGATGAAGGATTTTACTTAAACGACCCAAAAACATCATATAAAAGTAAGAACAAGAAACAAATGGTTACAGGTTTGACAGTAAATCAAGGAATTCATGTTCCACAAATATTTATAAGAGAAGTATCAAGGAATCTATATTTTTCAGAGAAATATGGACCCTATAACCACCTGCTACACCTCGGAATTCACAAGGCTGGTTTCAAAGAGTGGATATTAGGAAAGATATTTTTCGTTTACTCGATAGACAAAAAAAAAGGGAAAAAGATGTTTGAACAATTCGCTGAAATTGAGTGGGGAATTTAGAATGCCAAACGAATCATCTCAAATAGTACAATCTTGGTATTATTCAATCGTATGAACTTCAAATCTCGGGCAAGAGCTCATCAAAAATTGTTCCGTGAGAATATTTTGAGAATTCATCGATTTGATAAATATGAGTCTATGTTGTGTCCTCAGGATGCAAAAGCCGGTGCAAACTTCTGCGTAGATTTTCCCGGATTGTTCAAGATTGTTCGCAAAAGATATCGTTTTGAAAACCATGCTGCCGTGTATTCTAATATGTTGAGAAGTGAGCACATCCCTTATAATTTCTTCATTCCGCTAATGCTTGATGAGAGTAATAATATCACTCTTAATATCCTTAATGCATTCATCGTGAATCGTCCAGTTATTCGAATCAACGATATCAGAATTGAATGGCATCCTGAACCCAAGGCAGATTACCTCGATGATAATACTGCCTTCGATGTTTATATTGACTGTGATGGAACTAGTGGAAAGATCGGCGTCGGTATTGAAGTAAAGTATACCGAGCAATCTTATCCATATGGACCTACAGAGAAGAAAAGAATGAACAATCTATCTTCACCCTATCACCAAGTTACGAATAAGTGTAGGCTGTATAGGGATGGTAAGGTAGATTGCCTAAAACTACAGAAATTTAAGCAGACTTGGCGTAATCATCTGCTTGGGGAAGCGATGGTGCTGAAAGGTAATATCAAGAATTTCTACTCGATTCTCCTATACCCCTCTGGAAATTCGTATCAGTCAGATGTTGTGAAGGAGTACTCAAGTCTTCTAAAACCAGATTGCTTGGATAGGTTTATTGGGCTTACTTACGAAACGTTTATTAAAATCGCAACACAACACTGCCCTAAGAGTGAAAATTATCAGCAATGGTTAGATTATCTCACAAAGCGCTATATTATTTCGACATAAATAAAATTGTTCTTGTTGAAGCTTCATTGGATTGAATAGGAGTAATGAAAGTGGCAAACGAATCCTCTGCAATAGTACAACGTCTATGGAATTACTGTAATGTTCTCCGTGACGATGGATATTCCATATATTTTCGCCTATTTTGTTAATTACTAAGATAAGGATGCTCTTATTTTGATGAAAAAAGTTGTGATTTATTATGAAATGTTCATAATTAAGGTTACAGCGTCAAGTTTAATTAAGCGATCTCCCTAATAAAGGTGATATGAATGGACATAAAAGATTATATAGCCGGGAGTTACACCCAGCAATATCAATATAAAAGTTTTACTCCTTCAAAGGTCAATCAGGAATGGGTATGGACGGATCCCCAGCTAAACACGCTTCTCTCAGAGGCAAATCGTAAGCTTGGGGAGCTTAACGCATTTTCGCTTCAAGTGCCAGATGTGGATTTATTCATCAAAATGCACGTTGTAAAAGAGGCAACAACATCAAGCCGTATCGAAGGAACTCGGACAGAGGTTGGGGAAGTGGTATTAAAGGAAGAAGATGTCCTGCCGGAGAAAAAGAACGATTGGCAGGAAGTTCAGAATTATATTACTGCAATGAATTATGCAGTGGAAAAGCTTTCGGTTCTGCCTGTATCGACACGATTATTGAAAGAAACCCATGGGATTTTGCTTGCCGGAACACGAGGTAAAACAAAGCTTCCCGGGGAATATCGAACAAGTCAAAATTGGATTGGAGGGGTAAGTTTGCAAGATGCGGTGTTTGTTCCCCCACCCCACGAAGAAGTAAGCGAGTTAATGGGAGACCTGGAAAATTTTCTTCATAATACAACTATAAATGTTCCATTGCTCATTCGCATCGCTCTAGCGCATTATCAATTTGAGACTATCCACCCATTTCTAGACGGAAATGGAAGAATAGGTAGATTGCTCATTACACTCTATCTTGTCGGCGAGAAAAAACTCACCAAACCAACGTTATATCTCTCTGCATATTTGGAACAGTACAAAAGTCTTTATTTTGACAATCTGATGACAGTAAGAACATCGAATAATTTGACTCAATGGATAAAATTTTTCCTTGCAGCCATTATTGAAACCTGTGAAGATGGTGTGAGAACGTTTCAACAAATTTTACGATTACGTGATGAAATTGAAGGGCAAAAAATTCTCACACTTGGTAAGAAAATTCCTAAAGCAAAGGAATTTATGACGCTGTTGTATACTCATCCTGCTGTAAGTGGTGCAGTGGTTTCTATTACATTAAAAGTATCTCTTCCAACTGCGAACTCATTGATCGATGATTTTGTGAGGTTGGGAATTCTTAAAGAAGCGACAGGGCTAAAACGAAATCGTCTTTTTGTGTTTAATGATTATTTAAGTCTGTTTCAAAGCAAGAAGTAAAAAGGAACGAACGAATGGGATCTGAGTCCTCACAAATTGTGCAACGATTATGGAACTACTGCAATGTTCTCCGTGATGATGGAGTGAGTTACGGTGACTATGTTGAGCAATTGACGTATCTGCTTTTCCTGAAGATGGCAGATGAACAAGAAAAAATCCTAAAGAAGCAGACATCTATCCCAAAAGGTTTGGGCTGGTCAAGTTTAATTGGCAAAGATGGAGATGAACTTGAAGTGCATTATAGGCACATCCTTGCGAGTCTTGGCAAAGAATCAGGAATGCTGGGGGTTATCTTTCGCAAAGCACAGAATAAGATACAAGATCCTGCAAAGCTTAGCCGATTGATCGGTCTTATTGATGGTGAAACGTGGTCGGGGTTGGATATCGATGTAAAGGGGGAGATTTACGAAGGGCTTCTTGAGAAGAATGCTGAGGATACGAAGAGCGGAGCGGGACAGTACTTTACTCCTCGTGCACTAATCCAGGCAATGGTGGCAGTCACTAAGCCACAACCTAAATCTACAATCTGCGATCCGGCTTGTGGCACTGGCGGGTTCTTCCTTGCTGCTCATGATTTCATATCGCACAACTACAAGCTTGACAAATCCGAGAAGGAGTTTTTGAAATATAAAACATTCAAGGGTTGGGAGATTGTTGACAACACTGCGCGTCTCTGCGCAATGAATTTAGTGTTGCATGGCATTGGCGGCGATGAGAGTCCAATTTCAGTAGCAGACAGCCTGGCAACCGACTCCGGAGAGCGATATGACTATGTGCTGACTAATCCACCTTTTGGCAAGAAGAGCAGTATAACCGTTGTGAATGAGGAGGGAAAAGCAGAGAAGGAAACCCTTGTCTATGAACGTCAGGACTTCTGGGCAACGACATCCAACAAACAGCTGAACTTCGTACAACATATCAGGACCCTGCTAAAAATTAACGGCAAGGCAGCGGTTGTTGTACCTGATAATGTACTCTTTGAAGGGGGCGCTGGGGAGACTGTGCGGAGAAAATTGCTGGCAGAGTGTGATGTTCATACGTTGCTGCGATTACCGACAGGTATTTTTTATGCTCAGGGTGTTAAAGCAAATGTAATCTTCTTTGATAAGAAACCAGCGAGTGAGAAACCGTGGACAGAAAAGCTCTGGATTTACGATCTTCGTACCAATATTCACTTTACACTCAAAACCAATCCATTGAGATTGGATGACCTGCAGGATTTCATCAAGAGCTACAATCCAGAGAATCGATACGAGCGGAAAGAAACAGAGCGTTTTAAGTGTTTCAAGTATGATGAGTTAATACAAAGAGACAAAGCAAGCTTAGATATTTTCTGGTTGAAAGATGAAAGCTTAGAGGATTCTGCAAACCTGCCCGATCCGGCTATTATTGCAGCAGAGATAGCAGAAAATCTTGAAAGCGCATTGGAGCAGTTTAAAACTGTCAGCGATGAGTTGAGGAAGGAATAGAATTGAGCGAAACAAGTTGTAAAGAAGATCTTCTCCCGAGCAGAAACAGCGTCAACATCAATTAGCCAGTAGCAGAGACAATGCAATAAAAAAAAGTACGTGATGCAGATCGGACTAGATAGTCATTCTCCAATGATATAATCAGGAATCCAGAAAAAGGAAAGAGCTAGTGGAGGGGTAAAGCTAAGATGTGCTAAAGGACGAGATACTAAAGCAGAACAGCATCGGATTACAAATGGACGGTAAGTGGATCAGAAAACCAGAAGGTTCAACTTCGGTTGTCTTTGTGCATGGGATACTTTCAAGCGGAGAAACATGCTGGCAACACCAAAATGGCAGCTCCTGGCCTGAACTCCTGAAAAGCGAGAAAGGACTTGAGGACCTCGGTATATATGTCTTTACTTATGAGACAGGGATTTTTAGTGGAAACTACCGTTTGGGTGATGCAGTCGATTCCTTGAAAGAGCATATGCATATTGATGACCTGCTTCAAGGCAGGCGGCTCATATTCGTCTGTCATAGTATGGGTGGGATTGTTGTGAGGAAATTCATTGTTGAGCGTGCCCTTGATCTTATAAATAGAGACATTGAAGTAGCTCTTTATCTTGTTGCGTCCCCATCCCTTGGATCCTCATATGCAAATTGGCTGACCCCCTTAGCAAAGTTTTTCGGCAACTCACAAGCTGATGCTCTCAAATTTAGTAGTAATAATGCTTGGTTAAATGATCTTGACAAGGAATTTCTGAACTTGAAGGAATCGTGTAAATTAGAGATTAAGGGCAAAGAACTCATAGAAGATAAATTCATCGTGTTTAGGAAGTTTTTGCGTAAACAGGTCGTCGAGCCGTTCTCCGGCGCACGATATTTCGGCGAACCTTTCAAAGTACCACGGTCAGATCATTTCTCAATAGCGAAACCTGAAAATCGGGAAGCCATACAGCATCGTTTACTCTGCAAATTTATCGAGAACATGCCTGAGCGCTCACAACGTATCGGCACAACGGTCGCTGTGTCCAATATCTGGAACGTCCCACATCTTCGCAACAAATATTTTACTGGGAGGGAGAAATTGCTTGGCGACTTGCGACAGGCGCTCGTGTCGGATAACACTGCGGCACTCACACAGGCAATCAGCGGACTCGGCGGAATTGGAAAAACCCAGCTCGCAACAGAATATTGTTACCGATATAAGAAAGATTATAATGTTGTCTGGTGGATTCGGTCAGAAGAAAAAACGACCTTGTCCAATGACTATGCTGCACTCGCTTTGAGACTCAACCTGCCACAACACGAGAACCCCGACCAAGCGGTTGTTATTGCGGCCGTAAAGGATTGGCTCAACAGTAATAAAGGTTGGCTACTGATATTTGACAATGCAAAAGATCCCGGCGATATCCGGCCTTTCATTCTCCAAGAACATACGGGCCACATTGTAATAACTTCTCGCAAGAGAGAGTGGGGTGAAATTGCACAAGATTATCCGTTAACGGATTTTGAACGTGATGAGTCCATAAATTACTTATTAAAACGGACAGGGAGCAATGATCATAGTGCTGCCAATGACTTAGCGGAAGAACTTTGTGATTTTCCTCTTGCCCTTGCTCAGGCGGCCGGATACATAAACAGCGCAAAGACGACGATTGCCGGATATTCCAATCTCTTCAAAGAGCACAAGGCTGAACTGTTGAATCGTCGAGGATTAGACTCTGATTACCCACTCACCGTTGCAACCACCTGGTCTCTTTCCCTTGTCCAGGCAAAGAAACTCACACCGCTTGCAGAAGACCTTCTTAAGCTCATGGCGTTCTTTGCACCTGACAATATCCCGCGCTACCTACTGCGGGAAGGTTTGGAACACATGAAGAGCGCCAATAATCTTGCATTTGAGGATGCTATCGCCGCGCTTCAGACCAACTCTCTCATAGAAGCAGTATCAGACTTTCTTTCGATCCATTGGCTTGTCCAGTTTGTCACATTAGAGCAGATGGATATTACTGAGAAGAAAGAATTCATTCAAACGATTGTACAATTAATGCATAATACTTTTTCATCATTGAGTGCTCCGCCTTCGGATGTTCGGAGTTGGAAAAAATGCACCACACTTTTGCCTCATGCGGTGGTAATAATTTCCTTTGCAGAAAAAACAGGTAAAATCTCTGCAAAGCTGGGCAGTTTGATGAATTGGTGTGGAATGTACTATTATGGTCGTGCAAATTATAAAGATGCAGAGCCACTGTACCGACGTGCATTGAATATTTACGAAGAGGAACTGGGTGCCAATCATCCAGATGTTGCTAACAGTTTGAACAACCTCGCCGCATTGCTTCAGTATCAGGGGAAGTATGCTGATGCAGAGCTGATGCTCCGTCGTGCACTAAAAATCATAGAAGAACAGCTCGGTACCGATCATCCCATAGTTGCCAACAGTTTGAACAGCCTCGCCGTATTGCTTCAGTATCAGGGGAAGTATGCCGATGCAGAACCGTTGTCCCGTCGTGCACTGAAAATCAGAGAAGAGCAACTTTGTACCGATCATCCAGATATTGCCAATAGTTTGCACAACCTCGCCGGATTGCTTCAGGATCAGGGGAGGTATGACGATGCAGAGCTGCTGTACAATCGTGCACTGAAAATTAGCGAAGAGCGACTTGGTGCCGATCATCCCGATGTTGCTACTAGCTTGAACAACCTCGCCGGATTATTTCAGGCTCAAGGGAAGTATGCTAATGCAGAAACGTTGTTCCGTCGTGCACTGAAAATCAACGAGGAGCAACTTGGTGCCAATCATCCGGATGTTGCAAATAATTTGAACAACCTTGCACTCTTGCTTCATAATCAGGGGAAATATGCAGAGGCAGAGCCGCTATTCCGTCGTGCACTCAAAATCAACGAAGAACAACTTGGTGTCGATCATCCAGCTGTTGCCAGCAATTTGAACAACCTCGCCCTCTTGCTTCATAATCAGGGGAAATATGCCGAGGCAGAGCCGCTGTTCCGTCGTGCACTTAAAATCAACGAAGAACAACAAGGTGTAGATCATCCAGATGTTGCCAAGAGTCTTAACAACCTCGCCGGATTGCTTTATAATCAGAGGAAATATATCGAGGCAGAGCCGCTATTCCGTCGTGCATTGAAAATCAGAGAAGATCAACTTGGTGCTAATCATCCAGATGTTGCCAACAGTTTGAATAATCTCGCCTTCTTGCTTAATGATCAGGGGAAGCATGCTGATGCAGAACCACTGTGCCGTCGTGCACTGAAAATCAACGAAGAGCAACTTGGTGCCAATCATCCGGATGTTGCAACCTGTTTGAACAACCTCGCCGGATTTCTCCAGGCTCAAGGGAAGTATGCTGATGCAGAACCGTTGTTCCGTCGTTCACTGAAAATCTACGAAGAGCAACTTGGTGCCAATCATCCGGATACAATTATGGTAAAGAAAAACCTTGATGTGATGTTAGATGAATGGAAAAGACATGGAAGATAAAAGGCAAATATTAAAAAGAAGTCCTGAAATAATGGAAGAACTTATAATATTTACGCCTGCGGCAATTTACAGAAATTATTAAATATATTGTAGTTCATTGCTACTAATAAATAACATCTTTATTTAATAATGTAATAAAGGATCCTTAAGATTGTAATGCTCGATTGGAAAAAAATATGGAAAGACCCCGTGTGGAGCAAAGTAATTGCGGGAATTATTTTGGTTTTGATTCCACAAGTACCAATATTTATCTCTGGTTTAATAGGCAATACAAATATCTATGAAGTATACAAAGATACTTATAAACTTTTAAAATCGAGTCATTTGATTAAAGGGTGGATAATATTTGTGTGGGCATATATCACAATTATTATTTCTATACTACTCATTATTAAATATTCATTAGTTAAAAAAACCCTCGCATGGATAAAAATAAAGAAATATTCTGATGATGATCAAGAAGAAAAGGAATTCACTATTAGTGACCCTTCAACCGTATTTTTTCATTATAGATTTTGTGATGCTTTCCCGGGATTTGATTCAGGTTACCGTGAGTTCGCCAAAAGAAAAGATATTATCAACAGATTAAAAATACTACTTGCTCAACCGCTAAATTATCATAAAGCTGTTGGACATTCAGTCATGACTGATCCGATATGGTGGTTTAGGGGATTTAGCGCTGCACAAATTTACAAATTCGAAGTTCTAAATAGGAATAAAATATTACTAAATATTGATGAACTCATAATTGAAAAATTAGTTGCATTCAGGGGCAATGATTACTATCAAGATTTTGTATATATCCAATGTTCACCGGATGAACCGACCGGGCTATACGCATATGATAAAAAAGAAATTGAATCGAGATTCAATGATAATCGTGAATATTCTGAAGAATATGCCATATATAAAAAAAAATTCATATCCAGACTCGAATATGATGATGGTTCGGCATTAATAAATGGGAAACCAGTTAGAACAGAAGGAGCTATTCTGAGATCAAGAACTTTGACAAAATATAACTTTGTTATTTCTGCAAAATTATCTCCTTATAATTGTGATGAATTTTGTGATGAATCAAGGGAATATCTCGGAAAACTTCTAAAAGATGAGATAGTATTTGATGATTTTATATCGTGGATGAAAAAGTTCCCTAGAAATAGATACGAATATTATTGAATTACTAAGAATATTAAATGATTTTATAGTTACATCGACATAAGGAGTAGGCTTCGAGTTAATTTTACATTATCTCAACGGAATAATGAAATTCACATCCAAGTATTCACCATTCAACTTATTACTCAATTTACGAGTACCTCCGAGACTGAGATCTGCAATTCAATATGCTGGTTGGAATGATCGTCTAGCGATTCAAATTAACACAGGACTACTCAAACCTGGCGATGTTTTACTTTCTCGATCACGCCATCAAATTTCCGATTTAATCGCAATATCTACACTCGGACCATTTTCTCATGCCGCTATAATCATTAGCCCTTACTTTCTCTTTGAATCTGTCCGCACTGGAATAGGTTCAAGTCCTCTTTTTGTTTCTCGCTCAGAATGGGTAAAGGATCGCTGTTCTATCCTTTCTAGACTTGATAAAAAATTTATTGCATTGATTCTGCGACACCCGATACTAGATGCAATTAAAGATGGCAAATCTTTATCCTCAAGACTGCGCGATTTAATCCAACCATTTAGAGGATTAGAGTATCCTTCCTTAATCGCGTTAGCTACGGCACTCTCAAAAAATAAGAAAACTCAAAAAATTGCAAAATCGCTACTTCAGATTGCAGATTCATCCATAAAACATAAGAAAGTCAATCCCGGACCATTTTGTTCCCAGTTGGTTGCTATCATTTATCAATCTCTTGGTATTTCACTCTTCGATCACGATCTCAATCCCGACGAAGTCAACCCAAATTCGTTTCTCCTTTCTCATTTAGAACCAGTATATGACGTACTTCGATATGCCGACTTTTCAGCTAAAGACAATCAGCAACACGTCGAAGAAATAAATTCGATGCTCCGTCCTCTGAGTCCTAAAAGAATTACCTTACCACTCGTTACCGCAAAAAGGTTAATTACTCTTTCGAATCAATTTATTGAATCTTTCGAAAAAATGGAACAGCTTTTACATAAGTCGATGAAATGATACTATGCTGAAAGCGTTTGAGTGATTGCACTCAATTATTAATATGAAAAAGAGAAGATTATAGTTTATTGGTGTTATGTAAAGAGTGTTGCTCAACTAAAATGATTATCAAAATAATTTGCAAACGCCTTTTCTTCCTATATGTTCACTTGATGTATCATTTCAGGGCCTATCATACCAAAGCAAGGTTGAAATTAGATAGGGCCAAGTAGAAAAAAATCCCATCCATCTCTTGCCCATGTCTCGATAGATGGTTCGACAAGCTCACCATACTAAAGTACTGCTCGCACCACTCCGTATTGCTCGCCCCGAGGGTGTTTACCCCGAGCTTGCCGAGGGGTCGAGGGGCTCGCTGCAAGCTCGACACAAGTTTGGATTTTCCTTTAGTGCGAAAAGTCTCTATTAAATTTATGTCTGAACAATCTTAAAAGGACTTAAGACATACAGAATATACCATTACAAATTATTATCGTATTGTAACGATTTTTCTTTCGATTTCTTTGCCTGTGTCCCGAAATGATAGGTTAATCCAAAGTAGATAATCCGTGTGTCTCTGTTATTCACCATGTTCTGGTTCAACCATGGGGTATCGAGATTCATTTCACGCTTCAGTGTTTTCAGAATGTCTGAAACAGTAAGCACGACCGAGAGTTTCTCGTCGAATAGATCCTGCCGCATGCCGAAATTCATCTATCATCATGCAATTTCCGGGCGTGGCATGGATCGACCTTTCCTTTTTTCAATGGCTGTTATGGGTAACACTGCGCCAAAGGCGCATGCGCCTCCGGCGCAAAAGGACACGTAGTACCGTTGAAATGGCAATTGTAGAGGACACTGCGCCATCCGCCATACAGCCGGCGGACAGGAAGGCGCATGCGCCTACGGACGCCGAAGGCTTTGCCGTAGGCGTGCCTCCGGCGCAAAAGTACTGTTGAAATGTCGATTGTAGAGGTCTAAGACCCGTAGGGACACGAAGAAAAATTTATACTTTGTGACCTCAAAAATGGCATTGTTTAATGTTCTCTGGGTACTCTGTGGCGGTGACTCTACAATTATTCATATAAAAAATGGGTCGCAGCACCGTAAATCGTCTTTCATCTCAGCGGTGTTATTTTTTTAAAATGGCTATTTGGGTAACCACAAAGGACACGGAGTACTGATAAATATGCTGTTCAGGAGGACACAAAGGAGAATTTCTACTCGCTTCAACTACGATCCCCCTTACTCTACTGAATGCAGTATAAAGAGATGGGGAGCACCGATTCCTCACAGCAAAGGCTATTGTTTCAGCAACTTTAACAACTGTATATTTGCATACAGATGATATTTACCGACGTAACTCTCTTTCAATACCTTGCCTTTCGCCAGCTCTGCCAGGTAGCGGCTTGCTGTCCTGTAATTCACATCCAACCTTTTACCGAGGTTCACCGGTGTGATGATCGGATATGCGAATAAAAACTCAACTAGCTCGGACGAATATATTTTCTTGTGATTCTTCTTTATCTGATTCCTCGTGTTCTCCAGTAACTCCATGATACTGAAAAGCGTGGATTTTGTATCGCTTGCCTGTGCATGGAATCCCTTGAGCATAAAGAGGATCCAATCGTGCCACCGTGCATCCGTCGTCACTTTACGCAGAAGCCGATAGTACTCGGTCCTATTCTTATTGATGTAACCACTTATATAAAGAATTGGTAACGATAGAAGTTTCTGCTGAATCAAGTACAGAACCAATAGAATCCTCCCCGTTCGACCGTTCCCGTCGCTAAACGGATGAATCGCTTCGAACTGGTAGTGAGCAATCGCCGATTTTATGAGAGGATCGATGCCATCATCATCGGTATTGACGAACCGCTCCCAGTTACCGAGCAATCGGGATAATTCATTCGCCGGAGGAGGTGTATAGAGGATATCGCCCGTCGCGCTGTTCATAATACGGTTCTGCGTTCGACGGTAACCTGGACTCTGTTGTGGTATCAACTTCTTTTGAATACCAAGAATCAACCGTGTCGAGATTGGCAGTTTTTTCAGATTCTCAAATCCCCAGACAATCGCGTCACGGTAACACAATACTTCTTTATCGGGCTTTTTTTGTTCTGCTTCTGGAAAGAGCTGAGCCTGGAGAGCTTCTTCCATCGTCGTATTGATATTTTCGATGTTGGAGCTTGCCACCGATTCCTTGATGACGAAAGGCGAGAGGAGCAGCAGCGGATTGGGTAATGAGTAAGAATAACCGTTCAACTCGCCCAATTCTGTTCGCGTCCGGAGCAAAACATCGATGAACTGGCGGTTATGTAAATCCACCCGCGGTGGAAGCGGGGGTAAATCGAATGGCTGTTTCGGATCGAAATCCATTAGCGCTCACCAATTTGGTTTGTAAATCATATATACCAAATATAACAAAATATGTATATATTGCAAGCGATATGTTCGTTCGGATTACATATCCGGTAAATACTCGAATATGGAGGTAACTTCATCATTTCGTATGGCTATTGAAGGAAACACAAAGAATTATGAGAATGGCACTTTATGAGAACAAAAGAAGAAATTCGATCTCCATTGTTGATATAATGTAGGTCGAGATGATATCTCGACCATCCATGTTTATGGTCGACTTAACAAGTCGACCTACATCAATAATCCATTGTAAGACTATTCGTGAGGTCACAAAGAAAAATTTCGACTCGCGACAGCTATACCCCCCTGCCGATTGGGATTGTTTTCGTCGAGATACCACTTAACGGGATTCTCAATGATGTATTTCCTAATGCGATTCAGATCATGACCGTCACGGATCATATGATCGTGGAACCGTGGTTGCCATGCGAAATTGGGATGGCCGTTCATGCGTATACGTTTTGTACATATCGATTTGAATTGACCTATTATTGAACCAATGGAATTGGGGGATAATGTGTGGTGTGATTTGGGTGGGGTGATGGGTTCCGTAGAGACGCCCCGACGGGGCGTCTCTACATCCGCCATATAATTTTGTTTATCAACCGCCATTTCATTTTGTTTATCAACCGCCATTTCATTTTGTTTATCAACCGCCATTTCATTTTGTTTATCAACCACCATTTCAATTTTGTTATCGACCGCCAAATTTTCCGGGTATTTCAACCGCCAATTGATTACAATAATCCCATGAAAATGGTTTGGCATTACGACCCATTTATCAATTGTAATATTATGGCGAACGATTTTCGTTTTTTCCCATTCTTCGGCAATTATTTCCCCATCACGATTCCGTATCATTTCCCCGTCATCAATTTCACCGAACCATGGAATCATATCCCGGGTGCATATTGTAATAAAATACCATCCCGGCGAAGTGTAGTCCCAACCAGGTAGACGCGACGATTCAATGCGATATACACCTTTGAAACGATCCATAAGCCGTTCTAGTTAGAAAGCCCGTCCCCCTTATCAAGGGGGACCATAGGGGGTTTGCTATTACAATTCAGAGGCTTTATTATATAGAACGAAAACGGGTTACAAAGATATGGGAACGATGGTCTACCAACTCACGATCGTTCTCTGACAACCGTGTGTATATAAATTGAACCCCATGACGAAGAGAACCATTATAACGGTTATACGAAGGGTGGAATTCAATAATGCCAGCACAGCGGATTGCTCAAAGAGCAATGATAGTCCAGCGACTGCTGGATCATCCCAACTCGCTCTTGCAGATGTCTCGATTGACACTCGACACAAGTTGGGATTTCCCTTCTATTTAGTTTCAACGGATACAATCTATATTATTGCTTATAATACCATTCACAACAATCCGTATACTTTTTTTCACCGGACATTCCAATAACATTAATGAGGTTCCGGCCTTGCTTTAATTTAATATTTTCCCATATGATTTTATGTATACCAGAATCCATTGGTTTCCTGGAAATAAACTCGCCGTTCATATAAAGTTCCACCTCGTTCAGATTGGTATAAACGGCAACCTGAACAAGTGATTCTTTTCTCTCGATGTTACGTTTGCTGAGGATATGCAATGTCGGTTCATCGGACCAATTGGCTTTATAGAAATAAAAAGCATCTTTCTTTGTTTGCCGGTCATGTGTCACCAACCCTTTATAATTCATATAGGGTTGATCGCCGCGGGTGACGTTTGTCCAGCTAAAATCGTACATATTCCAGATAAACTTACACCATATATCCCTCCTGTCTTTGATATTGCGCCAGACTTCTTCATGGTACCGGGTCTGGTATTGCTCCGGAAAGTATCTGCCTAGAGGATCGGGGCGGTTGGGGTTTTCCTCCTGTTGTGAAATACATGCTTCAGCTCCATATTCGCTAAGGCCTCCTTTTAAAAGAGGATATTCCTTATGCAGCTTATCGTACCAGGGACAGTACTCGCTGGTATTGCCATAATACCAGCCAAAATACCAATTCCAGGCTGTTACATCTGTAATTGAATGCCTGCCGGTCGGCTGAACAAAGTCTGCCTGGGTAGTTAACCGGAATTTGTCAAAACTTTTCGCAGTTTCATTGAGCGCTTTTACATCATCAGCCGGAATATCAATTTCGTTATATAATCCCCAAAACAAGATGGAAGGATGGTTATAGTTTTGTTTAATCAATTCTGTCAACTGCTCTTTACAATTTTGCAGATAACCGGGGATATTTCCCCTGTACGCCGGTGTATTGGGAATCTCGGCCCAGACAACAAGACCATTCTCGTCACATAAACGATACATAATATCTGCCTGTTGATAATGGGCAAATCGAATGCCGTTGGCTCCCATTTCTTTTATAAGTTCAATATCTTTTTCATGTTCTCTGTCTGTTAATGCAGAACCTTTCCCTCTCCATTCCTGGTGACGGCAAACTCCGTACAAATGATATGGTTTCCCATTCAAAATAAGGCCGCTGTCTCTATCGACACTGTAATATCGTAAACCCAATGGCTGTTCCAATTCATCGATGGAATTTCCATTTATATCGGAAAGAGTAATTTTTACTTTGTACAGATAAGGGTTCCTTTTTGCATCCCAGAGGTGTGGATTATTAATGTGTAAATTCTGTTTTTCTTTTATTTCAGAATTATTTTCAATAGAGATATTTGCCTTATCAGTTGACACTATTTTTCCGGCACTATCAATGATTTCAGTTGAAAGAAAAGCTTCAACAGGTGTAGTATGCTGTTCTTGATAAAACCAGCCAAACATTACCGATGCTAATCCGCCTAACTCATTGTATTCTATCTTTAGAGAGATTTCTTTTCCTGCTTCGAGAATTGTGTCACATGCTTTTTCCGATTCAGCATGAGCCCCCCAATGATCGATCACCTTTTTTCCATTTAAATACAACCGCGAGCCATCGTCGCTTTTCAGGATAAACCGATATATTCCTGAATTCCGGGGAATAAAGCGGCCTGTCCATATCACTGAAAATCCATCAGCAGGTATATCGGTAAAAG
The DNA here is from genome assembly GCA_050011775.1 of Bacteroidota bacterium. Taxonomy (GTDB): domain Bacteria; phylum Bacteroidota; class Ignavibacteria; order UBA10030; family CAVZMI01; genus CAVZMI01. The sequence goes on from JBEKIL010000014.1 coordinate 109,957, forward strand.
GAGCATCGTTCCCATAATTAAAAAGTACTTCTTCATCAATCCTGGAATGCAGCGGTTTCCCTTTAAACTCGGGATTAGAATAATACTCACCGTAAAGGCCTATCCCTTTTTTTCCTCTGGGCGGCAGTAACTCCGTCGATTTGGTTTGAATAATTGGAAAAGACCGGTGATTGATCAGTGTTTCAATATTTACACTTGCAGATTTGTTTGATATGCTGTCAACCGAAAAATAAGTGCCGCTTGTAGCATAATCGAGAGGAGAAATGCAAAGATCACTGGTACTAAAAACTGTAACAGGCCTGTATATGCCGCCAAATAGAGGATATAAAGATGTACCGGAAGGGGCAACATCTATTTGCGTAGTATTGTCAGCTTTAACAGAAAGATAGTTCTTCTCCCTATTCCTGATATAGGGTGTTATTTCGTATATAAATGCCGAATAGCCGCCTTTATGTGTTCCCAGATACGTGCCATTAAAATATACATCAGAAACCAATGACACACCTTCGAACCGGATGAAGTACCGGCTCGATTTGCTGTCACGATTTAATATGAAGTTAGTTCTATACCAGCCGATCCCTTGATAATAATTCGGCCCATCGGTTAAAACATCCTGTGAATTCCATGTGTGGGGGACGGTAATATCCTGCCAGCCTGTTTCATCGATTGTTCCACTGCTCTCTGCCGAATGAATTTCTCCTTTATGAAATTTCCATTTATCGAGTTTTATAGTATGCCTGTATTGCAAGAAGTCCTGGGAGTTTGCATATCTGTTCGTCAGAAGTACGAATAGCGTTGCTCCCAATATAAAAACAAACATTTTTCGTATTTTCATTTTTTAACCCGTAATTTTATTGTGAGCTTGTGGTGCACTAAAGTACGACTGCGTCGAGCGAGTCCTGAGCATAGCGAAGGACGAGTCGAACCACTTGTCGAGACCTTATAGAGCGGTAGAATCATAAGGTTGTGTAATTATTTCTTTTGACTGTTGCCGGGTGTTGAGAGAGATTTTAGAAGACGAGTGAATTGTACGGAAAGATTGATTGAGAATCAAACTGTAAGAGAGCAGTTACATGTCTCAAGTTGAAGATTTAAGGTTATATTTTCTATTGAATTGTGAGTATGGATCTACTTCACTTTTTCCAATGGCTGTTTGGGGAAACACAGAGGACACGGAGTACTATTAAATAGGTTATCGTTGAGGACACTAAGAAGAATTTCGACTCACGACAACTGTACTCCCCTTGCCGATTGGGATTTTCCTTTAGACAGAATATACCATTACAAATTATTATCATACTGTAATGATTTTTCTTTCGATTTCTTTGCCTGGGTCCCGAAATGATAGGTTAATCCAAAGTAGATAATCCGTGTGTCTCTGTTATTCACCGTGTTCTGGTTCAGCCATGGGGTATCGAGATTCATTTCACGCTTCAGTGTTTTCAGAATGTCTGAAACAGTAAGCACGACCGAGAGTTTCTCGTCGAATAGATCCTGCCTCACACCAAGATTCATCACAAAGCTTGGTTTGAATTCTCCCTGCGGTGTCAGACGCGATGAGCGGTAGTTGGAATTCATCTGAATCATCGTCGCAGAGGCAAGATTGAGGTTGCAGTTCAGGCTTCCACTCCATGTTGTCGTCGACTTCCTGTCACTGAAACCCAAATTGGATGCATCGATCTGTTCGTAAAACGCATTCGCGCTGAAATTTGCCGAGAAAGTGTTCCCTGCATTTCCCGAAACCACGAGATCAAATCCGGCCGACTCATCGCTTGCAAGATTCGCCTGGGTGGTTAACAACGTCGTGTCATTGAGAGACGTTGTAACCCGTGTGAAGCCGTTGTGCCTGTTTCGGTAAAAAACACTCGGTACGATGGTAAGGTTATCATTCTGCCATTGGAAACCGAATTCCACCGAATGAATTAACTCCGGCATGAGGCGTGGATTTCCGGCCCTGACGTTTCTGGGATCCTGATATTCGGGAAATGGATTCAGATCATCCCCCTCCGGCCTGTTGGCCCGGCGGCTGTAATTTAATTGCAATTCGGTACCCGGGCTGATATGATATGACAAGTGCAGCGTGGGATATAATTTAAGGTAATCATTGGTGATGATCGAATCTCTGGAGACTAAATTCGCATGGATGAACGATTGTTCCACGCGCAATCCCCCCAGAAAACCGAGCGATCCGATTGAACTCTCATACGTGGCATAGAGCGCATGAATCGTTTCATTATAGATGAAATGAGACGTCTTTTGGAGATCGGTCACAAATTGCCGCTGGTGTGCATCCAGATATTCGCCGTGATAGTCCATGTCTCGTTTGTTAAAATTGCCCGCATAACCGGCTTCGATAGTCGATGTTTCCGTTAGCTTATTGCTGTAATCGACGGTAAGCTGATTTTGATTTTCATTTTGATCGATTCGCATGTTGTCGTACTGCGTTGATGCTGCCGGAAACCGATAAACATTCGTGTAGTGATTATCTTCCAGTTCGGGCTGGTGCGAAGCGGTGAATTCGGCACGGAGTTTATGATCTTCTCCATCGAAGTTATGCTGGAAATACGCGTTCCCTCCCATTTCCTTTTCGTATTCGGGATCGTACCGCAGACGGTCATAATCTTCGGTTATCACACTGCCGACATCTCTCGTTACTTTGGCCGATGTTTCGGTCCTGGTAAAACCCCGGTAGCGGTAATTTCCTGAAAAACCAAAACTGTTGGCCGTATCCAAACGATAATCCATTCCGAGTACGACAATGTGCGACAGTGGGCGGGAAGTAGAACTGCCATCCTCATTGTGATAACCTGTGAACCGGCCTGTGGAATCGTACTGCATCCGTCTGTCAGTTGTAAAGCTATTGCGTTCATCCTGCCGGATGCTGTAACTTCCGAAAATATTGTACGTGCCGGGATTGTAATTCAGGTTGATATTGCCGTTGTAGCGATCATGGTTTCCGGCATTTCCACTGAGGGTTCCGTTTAATCCGGACCCGGCATCCTTCTTCATCACGATGTTGATGATGCCCGAAGTCCCGTCCGGTTTGAATTTGGCGGAAGGGTTGGTGATCACTTCGATTTTTTCAATAGAGCTGGCCGGCATCTGCTGCAGTACTTCTGCTCTGTTTTTTCCCATTAAGGGTGAGGGCTTTCCATTGAGGAGAATCAAAACATTTTCCGATCCACGCAAGCTCACAGTGCCGTCGATATCGACCTGCACCGATGGAATATTCTGGAGAAGATCGCTTGCCGAACCGGTCTTACTCAGAATATCCTGCTGGACATTATATACTTTCCGGTCAATTGAAGTGTTGAGAATCATTTTTTGAGTAGTCACCGTCACTTCACCCATGAGTACTGCGGATTCTTTCAAATATGTCTTTCCGAAATCCATTTCGCGCTGTTGGGTATCAACTGCAAAATTCTTCGATTGTCTTTCTTCGTATCCCAACAAACTGTATTTGATGAAATACTCGCCAACCGGAATATTTACTATTTCGTAATACCCCCTGTTATCGGTGACAGCTCCCGTCACAAGCAAGCTGTCCGATTTGCTGAGCACGATGACATTGACAAATTCCAACGGCTTCTTTGTCGATTCTATCAATACCGTTCCTGTTATTCTTCCCATGTAATGGTTTTGTGCAACAACGTTGAGTGAAAAAAGGACCAGAATTGAGAAAAGTGTGTTTCGTATTTTCATATAATGCTGTCTCCAGAATAAAATAATTCCCCCTGCAAATGATCTGTTTTCATTTCGTATGCCATCATTAAGTCAGAGATTCATTAAATATAAGCAAATTTGACCTGATATCGGAATAAAATGCTCGGTGCAAGTAATCGGGCGAAGACGGAGGACCCACCTAAGTTAAAAAACAAACTTCCGCCTTCGTCCGCCTCTGTCCCGTACCGAGGGTACGGGATGAGCAACGGAGATATATAGCCAGAGATCTAAATACAAAAACAATTCCAAAAAACAAATTGCCATTTTAGCACACCCCAGAGGGGCAGCAGAAAGAATTCGCCATAAAAAAAATAAACAGCCATATCAGGATGCCCCGTAGGGGCAGCAGAAAGAATTCGCCATAAAAAAAATAAACAGCCATTTTAGGATGCCCCGTAGGGGCAGCCTGTTTGTAGCATTATAAACAACAATCAAAATTGTAGCACCGTAGGTGCGACCTATGTAATGGACGTTTTGTTCATTTAATCTGTTCTGTGATAGGTCGCTCCTGACGGAGCTTGAATATTCTTCTTCTGTGTGATTTTCTACAAATAGGCCGTCCCTACGGGACTAAGGAGAATTCTGCCTATGTTTGTGCCAAATGAAAGCGCGGTTATATAGCTGGAGACCTAAATACAAAAACAATCCCCAAAAAAACAAATTGCCATTTAAGAATACCCCGTAGGGGTAGTCAATTTGTAGACTGCCATTTGGCATTGCCTCTGGCGGACTTCGGTGGATAAATAGGATCCCGCCTTCCAATTTGAATTGCTATGAGCGGATGAATAAAAAAATCTCATTCAAGGTAGGCTACACTAAAAGTGCCATCGTCCCACGCCCTTCGCGGAACTCAGGACACTAAAGTGCTGTCGCTCCGTTTGGAGCTTGGGAGGACGGAGTCCGCGCCTACCGCCACACGGTGAAAAAAACAGCATCGGTGGTAGCCTCATCCATCATCATGCAATTTCCGGGCGTGGCATGGATCGACCTTTCCTTTTTTCAATGGCTGTTATGGGTAACACAAAGTACACAGAGTACTATTAAATAGGCTACTGTTGAGGACACGAAGAAGAATTTATACTTTGTTACCTCAAAAATGGCATTGTTTAATGTTCTCTGGGTACTCTGTGGCGGTGACCCTACAATTATTCATCTAAAAAATGGGACACAGCACCGTAAATCGTCTTTCATCCCAGCGGTGTTATTTTCTTTTTTCAATGGCTATTTGGGGTAACACAAAGGATACAGAGTACTGTTGAAATGGCGATTGTAGAGGACACAAAGAAGAATTTCTATTCGCATCAACTGTATCCCCCTCACCCAGCGACTGCCGTCTCAACCTATATATTTCCGATAAGGTTCGTGGTCTAATATTCCGTACAACCGGTGCTTGATAGTTCGAACCGCTTTTTTCTCCACTCGGAGTAGATCACCGGCAGAAAGATCGATTTGTTTTGAAGCAATGTCTTTAGATACGGTATCTTCATCTCTTGACTAATCATCGGTGACAATGCTTTCAGTGCGTCGCTGCCTTTACCCGACGGCCATTCATAGAGGTAACCTCCGACATATATTGCATACGCTGTCTTCTTCCCTTCCACCGGATTTGATGCCCTGAATTTCAGGTTGATCATATCAGGTGGTAAGAGCACCGCATACTCTTCATCGGATGTTAGAAGCACATGCCGCAAATCCTCGCCCCGAGACCCCACGGCCGACAGCAGTGGTACTATGTTTTGCTTAAGAGGAGTAACGGGAGTCCAATCTACGCCAACGGCATCAATCTTCCATACGTCGGCCAGACACGTCAACCTGATCCGTATCGTGTCCGACATTTGCCGGGATATCTTCAACCGGATAAGCTTTGAGAACTGGATATTGTCGGCTTCCGGATAGATGACGCCTATGTTATCCCACGTCGAACCATTGAAGATATACGCTTTCAGCGACGATTCCTCCAACCATTCTTTCAGGATGCGAATCATTACGGAGTCATGCTCCGCCGCATTGACAAATGCGAGCGACTCATCACCGAGGAACGAAAAGATATTGTCGAAGACACTTTCCGAGAGGTGTGTGTTCATGGCATGAATTACAATTGATCCCTCATTTGCATGATTCGAATTGACAATGGTAAGATCGATTGCATCCCGGAAATCCGATGACATACCCCTTTCCGGAAAATTGGACTCCCAATAGTTGCCATCCCGGTATGAGACATCGTCCGTCATAATTCGTCCTGAATTATCCTCTGCACGTATGGGGGAAGCCTGTACATAGACAGGCCAGAGAATTCCATTAGCGTCGGAATATACTTGCGCATTCGTATCGCATTCAACTCCGACCAACTTCACGACATTGAAATGATGTGTTTCCGGCCGTTCATTTGTAAGGCGAACCGCCAATTTCCCCTGATCTTCCTTTATAGAATTCAGAACTACGCACGTCGTCACCTCCAGCGCCTTCCCTAATCCAACCCCAAATGCCTCACCTTCCATATGATGTCTCTTTCCATCCCAGCTGTAGATGAAAGGACACGAATGTCCGGAACCCCCTGGATATGTGATCCTCGTCTGGAGAGAGAATCCTTCATGACCAGTGAAACTACTTAACGTCCATCCTACAAAATATCCGGTAAACGCAACCGTCAGCAATCCTTTGAAACCATTCAAGCTTTGAGCCTGGATGTAGCCAATTCCCGACAGCTTTAGTTCTCCGTCGAACCTCTGAGTCGTCCCTCGCTTACGGACGCTGCCTGTCCCCACCAATGTAGAATCCATCAATTTATAATTCGTCAGCTCATAAAGAGAACTATCTTTCGTCAGGATCATTAATGGACCTGTTTCAAGAGGATCACTAATATCAGATCGCAGAGTGATTCTTTTGGTGACCCCACAGCCATCGTTGAAGAGAACAGCGGCACAAACCACCACGATTTTCCATATCGAGAATTTAGACATTGTTTTTTTCTCCATTATAATATTAAACTTAAAAAAAGACCGTGACCCGGCCACCGAGGACGACGCTGCTTATATCCAGTTTTGCATCTATTCCGGTATATGTTTGATTCATGACAGGGATGTACAAATAACCTGCATAAATATTCCAGATCACATTTGTGCCGGTTTCAATACCGGCAGTAAAATTGTAACCCACATTGGCTGCATCGACATGTAGGCCCTGCAGAGTTACGCCATTGCCGAGGCTTTCTCCATAGTGTAGTTCCGTTGATATGCGATAATGTCCGATACCCACACCGACGTAGGGATAAATATAACTCAGGGGCAAATCACGGATCGTGTATAACAATGAGAAAGAGGCTGCCTTAAAATCTACATCGCCGCTGAGTTGTGTTCCGGCTTCCAGGTTAAGAGCAAATGCACTTGATATCTCGATTTTGAAATTTAGCCATAAGAGCGCTGAAGAACCGAAAGAAGTTTCGTAATGTTTTATCGAATAACCTTTTTTCCTGTATGTATCTTCCAGCACATTGCAGATAGATTGCAGTCCGGTGAAGTCAGTTGAATACGATGAGGCGCCAATCCCAAAACCAAACCTCGGATAGTCTATGATGAGACGCTCATCAATCGAATCGGGTGCAAGAGGTAGCCGATACGGAATAAAATTCCAAGTAACGGGTTGACGACTCACCCGCGATCCGTCGGTTGGATTCACTTGAGAGTCAGAGACAAACCGCAATTTTGGCGGATCGGTTCCCATAATATAGTTCCCGTCGGCCAGTTCTTCAAAATGGTTGATCTTTTCCGCCATTATGAGTACACTCATCTCGTTATAATTGATAATGCTGTCTCTTTCGGAACCATCTTTGCCTTTCAAAATGATATGTGCGCAGTATGTGCTGTCTGTCATTTTTCGGATTTCTGCACTCTCGAAATTTTCAATCTTTGTAAAGAGCCTGAAGTAATCAGATCCTGCCTTGTCGATCTGTGGGCCGACCCGCGGACTCAAGATCACAATCCTGCTGCTGTCCTGAGCTAAGGACCCGCCCGAGAGGAGAATAAATGAAAAAGCGAAAAACAACGACTTCTTGAAAGTGTCTTTCATAGGAATTCCTTTCTCCGGATTATTGCATTGAATGAAGCCACAGTGGTTCAACATCTTTATATCGAGCCAAAACCTTCAATACCGAGAAATCCCGGCCAGGAAGAGGATCGATAGTTTTGTCTGCCATCGATGATGCCACACCGACTACCGTACCTATGACTAATCCGACTGTACCGAGAGAAAAACCGCCGGCTATGGCTTTCTGACCTGCAGTCATACTAAATAAGCCACCAGGTTTGTCGTCACCGCCCGCAAGCCCGATCATTCCACCCACAATGAAACCGCAAACAACCCCCCCAGCCATTCCCTTGAGTATTTTCGATTCCCCCTGAACAATCACCTTCTGTATATCATTTGTGCTCAAGAGATGGACATACTTCATTATTTCCGAACTATCTTTGTCCTCAATCTCTTCCAATGCAGCAACGACCAGTGCGTTTTGTCGAACCGAGAGTAACACACCTTCGACTTCTTCTCCGGTGGTCATTCGAACGACGATATGAGCCCCCGGATTGACATTGGCATTCCTACTGCTTTCCTGCGCAAGAAGTCCCCGGGGATTAAGTAAGGAAATCAAGGCGAAGAATACTATAATATTGGAAATATAATGAATAAGAATTGGGATTGTACAATTTTTCGGTTTCATAGCGACCCTCCTTTATTGTTCTGTTTACATTATGCTAAACACTCCCATGAGAGTTGTCATGGAAATGTCAAAAGAGTGTCATAAAAAACCTTAGCGGAGGGAGGTTTAGGCTTTTCTTTTTTTCAATGACTATTTGGGGAAACACAAAGGACACGGAGTACTATTAAATAGGCTATCGTTAAGGACACTAAGAAGAATTTCGACTCAAATCAATAATGGTTCTCCTCACCCAGCAGCTGCTGGATCATCTCAACCAGCACATCAATATCATACGGCTTCTACACAAAATCAGCTGCACACATCATCATGCAATTTTTGGGCGAGAGCGCGGATCGCCTTTACTTTTTTCAATGGCTGTTGAAGGAAACACAAAGGACACAAAGTTCATATGAAAATGCAGTTAATTGAGGACACAAAGAAGAATTTATTTTTTGTGACCTCAAAAATGGCATTATTCGATGTTCTCTGTGTACTCTGTGGCGGTGACCCTACAATTATTCATCTAAAAAATGGGTCACAGCACCATAAATCGTCTTTCATCCCAGCGGTGTTATTTTTTTCAAAAATGCCGTACACTTCCACCGCGGTGTTTTATTTTATGTTATTGCACACGGAATACACGCCAACCTACTTTAGATATCGCTTTTCTTTTTCAATGGCTTTTAAGGGTAACACAAAGGACACAAAGTACTGTTGAAAAGACAATTGTTGAGGGCACAAAGAAGAATTTATACTTTGTGACCTCAAAAATGGCATTGTTAAATGTTCTCTGGGGACTCTGTGGCGGTGACCCTACAATTATTCATCTAAAAAATGGGTCACAGCACCATAAATCGTCTTTCATCCCAGCGGTGTTAAATTTAGATATCGGCTTCTCTTTTTTCAATGGCTGGATGGGGAAACACTGCGCCATCCGCCAAACAGCCGGCGGACAGGAAGGCGCATGCGCCTCCGGCGCAAAAGGACACAGAGTACTATTAAATAGGCTGTCGTTGAGGACACAAAGAAGAATTTCGATTCGCATCAACTCCCCCCCTTCTGAAAGTCTTCAAAATGGCCCTGGAGTAGAACAATGACCATTCCAAAATTCCGTCTAAAGCAATATATAGATGTTAAGACATATCAATAAGTAAAGGCTAAACCACGCGGGCATGAAGCCCGCGGCTACCGCTACACTTAATCGATATGTAAATGAATTTGATGAATAATAAGCTTCCTTTCCTCATAAAATTAATATAAATTTGTGGAGTCTAACTTAAAACTCTTACTAACATCAGAAAGAAGACCATCATGAAAAAAAATCTTTTCCTTTACCTTTTCCTTTACCTTTTCCTGTTACTTTCATGTATGGGATTTTTTACATGTGTGTCGTATGCACAGGAAAACAATTACATTGTTTCCAAATACGACTTCATCCCCGGGGAAAAAATCATTTTTTATAATGACTTCACTGCAGAAAATGTGGGCGATTTTCCGGCTCAATGGTTAACCAACGGAAGCGGCGAAATCGTGACCTCAACGAAGTTCCCGGGCAGGTGGTTTCAAATCACCAAAGCTGGCTATTACATCCCGGACGTAAGCGAAGACTTTACAGACAATTTTACCGTTGAGTTCGACATAGTCCCAATGAATGTCGTTAAGAGTGAAACAATGGTGGGTATTGATTTCTTTTTATTGTCGGGTACACGAAACAGTCCCGGTTACGGAGCGCAACCCGGCCAGGCTGGCATGAAATTGCATCCTGACTATGATAATGTGTTTTGGAATAACTGGTCCGAAGCACGCGACTGGCAGGGAGACCAGGGATCTGTTACGTATACTTTCAAATCTGCGGAGAAATACCATATTGCTTTCTGGATCCAGAAACAACGGGTGCGGCTCTATGCAAATGAAACAAAAGTCCTGGATGTTCCGCGTGGTTTACAGTCCGGTTATAAGCATAATATCTTCCGCATTGAAACAACCGATGATGCCAATCCGATCATCGGCAATTTCAGGATTGCCGCCGGTTTGCCCGACATGAGAAATAAGTTGCTGAAAGAGGGCAAAATTATTTCATACGGCATTCATTTCGATGTCAATTCCGATATAGTAAAACCCGAGTCCTATTCTACACTCAAAGAAATCGCAGGTATATTGAAGGATAATCCCGCTATCCGGATAAAAATTGTCGGCCACACAGATTCGGATGGCGATGAAGCCTCGAATCTCGACCTTTCAAAACGCAGAAGTGCATCGGTAAAAAATGAACTTGTGAATAAATTTGGTATCGATGCCGGGAGAATCGATACCGACGGCAAAGGAGAATCGGCGCCGATAGCAGCGAATGATTCTGCTGTTAATAAGGCAAAAAACAGGAGGGTTGAATTTATAAAGCTCTGAATACAAGAGTTAAGATATCGAAGGTTTAAGGTTGAAGGTTTAAGGTTGAAGGTTTAAGGTTTAAGGTTGAAGGTTCTTTTTTCTGTCGGATTAGGAGCATAGAAAACATGGTCATGCCCATAATAAATAATTCCTTGACGACAAAATCGCTGGCGTGCAGCGGGAAGAAGGGCGGCCGTGTGTTGGCGCAATTTCGTGCGTTTCGACCGAGGCTTATAAAAGCTATCGATTGAATATTTCTTAGATTAAAGGCCGAGATCGACGGACTCGGATGTGCCATCTCAACAGCGCGTGCTGGAGGCCATCTCATGTGGGTTGCGATTTTATCAGCGCATATTAACGAACTTAGATATTATTATCTGTGCGCAGTACCTTTAGGTGCAGGCTTTCTTTCTGTCCCTTTCTTTCCAGAAAGAAAGGGACAAAATACTCTTGTTCTTTCTCCGATTTATTTTGGAAAAAATCTATTTGATTATCATATCAAATATTTCTGAATGCATGTGTATCGGTTTAAAACCTTGTGTCGAGTACTCAAAATAACTTTAATTCAACTGAGTGAATTAAGTCGAGACTACCCGAAAAAGCATGTTTGTGCGCTCCAACCTATTAAAGTTATTTTGAATCGAGACACTGGCGTGCCAAAAGAGGGTTGAATATAGGTAGATCCAGAAGTTGTTATATTTGATTTTCATGATTAACTTATACATGAGGATGCAAACCACCAATAGCGATTCAAATTGCCTAGATAATGAACGAAGCCTTTGAGACCTTCTACCTCCTGGCCGCGCTGCAAGGCGTACTGCTTTCCGCATTTCTGTTTACAAAAAAACAAAACCACGCCGCCAATCTGGTTCTCGCTGTGGCTACACTTGCTCTGTCTATTGAGCTTGCCACCGTGGTCTACTATTCCAAAGGATGGTATAAGCTTTTTCCACATGCAATGGGGTTTTCGTATCCCTTCCCGTATCTCTACGGACCCCTCTTTTTTCTATACATAAAGCTCATCTCTAAAAAGGAAGAGCGGCTTCGTGCAATCGAGCTTCTGCACTTTACCCCAATTCTTGCCTTCTATTGTATTACTGCTCCGATCTTCTTCTATAGTGGTGAAGAGAAGATCGCGTTTGCGAATAACATGTTCCTGAATATTCATCCCCCCATCTTTACGATCTTTGAAGCTATCGTTCCGATACAGGGGATCACCTATACCATTCTTACCATCAAGACCGTTGCAGAGTACAACCGGAGCATCAAAGATTCCTATTCCAATATCGACCTTATCAATCTCAACTGGTTGAAGTACCTCACTCTCGGGATGATCATTATCTGGTCAATCGTTGCGTTTATCACTGTCGCCGAACTGGTCATGCCGCCTCTCTCCCATATTGACGCATTGTTGAATATTCCCCTTTCCATACTCATCTATTCGATAGGTTACATGGGTTTGAGACAGCCGGAGATATTCCTTGATCCGTCTTCAATTTCCCCGCGAAGCGAAGGTGCCGCCAAGTACAAGAAGAGCGGATTGAGCGATGAGGACGCCGAAGAAATCAAGCGCACGTTGCTCGCCCTGATGATATCGGACAAACCCTATCTCGACCAGGACTTTACGCTGCAGAAGCTCGCCGAGCGGTTAAAAACGTCGAGCCACAATCTCTCCGAGGTTATCAACACAAAGTTGCACCAATCGTATTACGATTTCGTCAATCAGTATCGCGTGGAGGAATTTAAGAACCGCCTGGCGGATCCGGAGAGTGAGCGCTATAACCTGCTCAGCATAGCTCTCGATTCCGGATTCAAATCAAAAGGGACGTTCAACTCCATCTTTAAAAAGTCTACAGGAATAACCCCGTCCGAATACAAAGAAAGATTGAATTCTCCTTCACGGTAAGGTCGAATTCTATTTTCATCTCACCAATGTAATATTGGTCCTCCATTCAAGAATTACCACACTTTTTTTACAAGTAATGCGAGCCCTACGACTGCAGCGGTTCCTAAGACAGCCAAAGTTCCGGCAGCAACTTTTGCTAGCTTAGGAAAACCCCAGCTCACATTAAAATCCATTTTGTTATAAGCGTTCATTGACGTGTCCGGCACACCGGTACGATAGAAGCTGCTTATGATGCGCCTTGTGTTTTCCGGATTAAGATACACCACATCGCCGAAATGGCCGCATTCGGAGAGAATAACCTGCTTTCCATTTTTCAAGCAGGGCAGCAATTCCTTCGTTGCATATTCAGCCGGTGTCGAAAAATCAATGCTACCGCTCAATAGCAACGTTTCCACATCAGAGTGCCGCAACTGCCGAAATTCCTCCGGTATCTGTTGCATCGGCCATGACTCGATGGTTACAGGACCCCATTGCAGCTTGCTCGCGGGCGAGCCCAAAGGAAAATTTGGCGGCTCCATATCGAGGTAATAGTTGCGCGTGGAATCGAAATCCGCACTGACCGCTTTCGAGCCATCACCCCATATGCTGCTGGAAGGTACAACATAGTTATACGCAAGCGACATCAGCGCAAGTCCACTCGGATCTCCCTGTTTAGCTGCTACATAGGCATCGAAGACCATCGCTGCAGTTTTACGCTGAAAGAGAAGAAAAAATGTCACCACTTTCACTTTTCCCGGGTCGATCGAAAACGAGAGCCACTTACGAGGCATATTAGTCAAAACACTCTGCATATCTGCATAAAGATCCTTGCTTTTTAAGGACATAATGGAGTCTTGCGACCAAAGCTCGGAGTAGCGTTTCAATTGCCTATCGATCATTTCGGGTTCCCACACAAAACGTCCCGGAGGATTAACACTAACCATCACAGATCTGTTTATGCTTTCCGGATGCTTGAGACCGTACAGATAGGCAATGCGGGTACCATAACTTCCGCTTATGAGGTTGATACGCTCGTAGCCAAGTGCCTTGCGAGCCGCTTCATTATCTTCAATACATTCAATCATTGTGTAGCCATCCAAATCAATTCCCTGTGAGGTGAGCCGTTTTGCACTTGCGCGCCAGGCACGTTCGATTGTTTTCATGGATTCTTCACCGAACAGATCGCCGTTGCCTTTGAATGCCTGTGCCACTTCCGGGCAGTCGAGCACCGTTGAACCGTCCACACCCCTGTACCCGACTATTACTATATCATGGTCGGGAAGCAAGTACCACATGGATTTCCAATCCCAATCCATATTTTTCAACCCGGGGCCGCCGGAAAGGCAAAAAATCGGTTCGCACGGATTTTTCGAACTTGAGTGAATTCGTACAACCGGAAGATTGATAAACCTCGAATTTGCTTTGTTCCTATTTTCCGATACTATAATAGTTCCAAAATCTGCTGCGTACTCAGTGGATTCGATTTTTACGGTTCCCGCTTTAGAGACAAATGCGCCATCGACTTTTTCCGTGGAAGGTTCAGGATAAGTGAATGCACTACCACCGCACCCCGATATTACCATCAGGAGAATAGTTAAGAGTGATAAAAAAATTATTGTCCGTTTCATCGTCTACTCCTTTTTAGAATTTCTAAGAATATATTAAAATTCATATTTGATGCCGAACACCGGTAGTATTCCCCACATTTGTTCTTCCATAATTTTATCTTTCATTTCATTCCATGTATATGAAGAAATATTTCTTCGGTTGTACGCATTCCATATGCTAAGATATACCGTAAGTGTTGTCGATGCGAAGTAATATCTCTTGTCAACCCGAATATTCAATGAATGGAAATCGGGAAGGCGTGCGGCGTTGATTCTTGTTCCATCAAAGACTCCCTTATGCGAAGCCAACGAGGCCTGCGCATCAAACGGAGTATATGGCGCACCGCCTGCATAGAGCCACCGGAGGCTGAACTCCCATTTCTCATCCAATTTATATCCGCCTTCAATCGAAAAGTTGAATTTATTATCGTACACCCGTTCGTACCATGTTCCATTTAATCCCTTATAATTCGAGCGGTAATACGAACCGGCAATCAATCCATAAATATTTTCCGCCATCTTTTTCTGTACCGTTACTTCCACTCCACTGCTTCGTGCATCTCCGGCACTCACAAGACTCGTGTGATTCAGAAATACTCCCTCCACCACGGCTTCATCGAATAAGAACAGGCTTGGCTGCGATGGATCCATAGGGAAGTTCCTATATTCTTTATCGTAGAGTTCCACAGTCAGCTTTGTACTTTCAGTCAATAAATGATTGAAGGAAAGCACGTAATGATCAGCTCGCGGTGTTTTCAGGTTGCGGAAATCTGAATTCTGTGCGGCTATGATCCAGGGAATATTTTGATAATAGATTCCATATGTGCCTGTGAGAGATGTAATGTCCGTGAAATGGTACGTGAGTGAAAACCGCGGAGATATTTTCACATCGTTATTATATTTATAGTAATCAATTCTCCCGCCGGGAGATATCGTCAACCTATTCGCTAATTGAAGGGAATAGGACACAAATATCCCGCCTTGCGGTGACCGAATCGATTGATTCACAACCATTGCAGGTGTCTTATTTCCCAATGCATCCTGATAATCGTTATAAAACTGGGAATAATCTATGACGTTATATTTTATATCAAAACCAAAGTTGATTTTATTCTCAGCATCAAGTATCCAATGGCTGACATTACGGATCTTCCATTCCTGCTCGATGGATGAATTCTTGAGTAAAAGCTTTGCGTCCCGCGCCTGAAGCCAACTGATTTCCGTGCTGGAATATGTATGTGCAATCGACGTATTGGAAAAACCGTTCTTCCCCCATATCCATTGCCAGTTTACACCGCCGGTGTTGGCATACGAATGATCAATCGGATAGATATTGATGTCACTGTCGATGGCATTTTTCTGGTTCATAACCTGTTTGTCGTCGGAAAACACATCAATGAAAGAGAGCTTATGCTGTTCCGAAAGATCGTAGGTGATCTTTCCCTGCACATCGCTGTAGGTGGGAATACCGACTTTTTCATTCATTAAATCTAGGATTAAATCAAGGTAACTTCTCCGAACTGATATTAAATACGAACCATGTCCCTTCACGAGAGGTCCTTCCATCATTCCGCCAAATCCCTGCATGCTCATATCGAGCTGGACGTCTGTCGTGTTGCGATTTCCTTCACGGAATTTGACATTCATGATCGACGACAATTTGCTGCCATAGTCCGCTGTAAAGCCGCCACAATTAAAATTCACGTCTTCGATAAAATCTACATCCAGAATCCCTATCGGGCCTTCCGTCGATCCCTGAGTAGGGAAATGATTAATGTTGGGAATTTCGATATTGTCGACATAGAATCCGTTCTCCACCGGACTTCCCCCGCGAACGATCAGCGAATTTTTTGTATCATTCAGTTTTGCAAGCGACGGGAGACCAAAAATAATCCTGCTGACATCACCGGCTGCACCCGGTGAACGCCGTATTTCTTCAGATGAAAAATTGATGGTACTCAACGGTTGTGTTTGGATTTCGGCAAAGTAGCCTGCGTCGACGGTGACCCCGGATACTTCGATCAATGAGGCCCGCATTTCAATATTCACAAATGTAATTCGTTCTGTCCGAACAATGATATCCGTCTTGAGAATCTTTTCATAACCGATGTAATTGCACGTGATCGAATAACTCCCGACGGGAATACCTTTTATCTCGAACTGCCCTTTGTCGTCCGTAGATGTTGTAGCCTTATTTTCCCTGATGAATATTTGTGCTCCGGCCAAATCAAGCTTCGATTCGCCGTCTACAACCTTCCCTTTGATTGTTCCTTTCGGCTGGTTTATCTGTGCCTGGATGCGCAATGGTAAAAGGAATAAAAACATAAAGATTAAAAAAATGGTCAGTTTCATTGTAACCCTTCTAAATTGATTTTAGATTTTATTTGCTTGTTGAGATATACTACGAAAAATGTTAAGAATTTTCGTCCGAACCGATGGGTTAAGACCACTAAACCAATGGGATAAGACCATTAAAAGAAAGCAAGAGATGAGGAGAAGCGGACTTTTAAAAGGAAAAATCACGTATTGCATTTAGACCAGAAGCAGAAAAATCACAACTTTATTGTTGAATTCCCATCTATTTTCATATAAATTGAGCAGAATGTGTATACGATGACCGAAAAAAAATCTCCTGAAAAAAAAGAAAAATGCTTCCGATGTACATCGGTATTGAGGATCGTTTGCCTCTGCCTTTTGATTTTCTCTTTTAACCATGCAGCCCACTCCCAAAAACTTCCGGATGGCATTTTTGAAACTGTGCTCCTGTGGAATTTGAAAGCCTCCGGTGAAGATGCTATCGACCAGCAGAGTTTCCTGACCACCCTCGAGAGCATCGGGTTCGATGTGGTTCGCAACGATCCCGGTGATCTGATGAAGCACCGTCTTGGTCCGAACACATTGCTCATTATTCCACGAACTTCTGCCCGGTCTTTATCTGGGAGAAGCATCGAGGCAATTATTAAGAGCCTGCAGCTCGGCCTCACCCTGATCACGGATGGAGAGAGTCCTCTCTCTCAAGCGATGGGCTTACAACTGGGAGAGCCTGTACCTGTGGCTGATTTAGTGGATCATCTCCTTCCAGAACTCAAGCCTCACTGGGCGGACACACCGCGCGTTGCCTGGATTGAAAATTTCTCCAGGCGGAAGGGGGATCTCCTCATTTCGGATCGCAACAACGGTTATCCGTTGGCTATTACAAAACGTTTCGGCAAAGGACAATGTATTTATTTTGCCCCTCCGTTTGATCCTATTTCAGGAAAGGGATATGCGCGCTTTGCAAATTTTCCTTATCTAATCGTTAACGAGTTGCATCGAAAGCCTGCCTTTCGACGACAGGGAGCCGATGCTTACTTTGACCCGGGTTATCGATACAATATTCCGATCGAAACACTGGCGCGGCAGTGGCGGCAATGGGGCATCCGTGCAATCCATGCAGCAGTATGGTATTTTTATAATCAAACACCCTATGATTACACTCGGCTGATCAAAGCTGCGCATCAGAATGGAATTCTTATCTACGCCTGGCTCGAATGGCCTTACGTCGGAAAGAAGTTTTGGGATCTCCATCCCGAATGGCGTCAAAAGAACGCCCTGCTCCAGGATGCGCATCTGGATTTCCTCTATTTGATGGATTTTCAGAACCCGCTTTGCATGCAAGCTGCCATGAATGATCTCGAATTACTGCTTGAGAACGATTGGGATGGTATTGACATCGCTGAGTTCTCGATTACAGGGATGGGTTCGCAGGCACTTGAAGGACCTCCCCGGCCTGAATACTTTACAGGCTTCAGTCCGATTGCTCGTTCCGAATTCAAGAAACTTCAGGGCTTTGATCAAATTGAATTGTTCGATACAACAAGTCAGCATTATTGGTTGAGAGACACCGCCGCGTTAAACGCTTTTTACCAGTATCGGGTTGAGGTTAACAATGGTTTATTGAGGCAGGTCATAAAAGAGCTGGACAGTCTTAACAGGCGGCAGAGACGCAATTGGGAAATGATCCTTACCATCGCGGATAATTCACTTCACCCCGAGTTCGATCAACTATTGGGTTATGATTTGCACAACACGCTCGAACTGGTTAAAGAGTATAGAATGACATTGCAGGTTGAAGACCCTTACATGGAGTGGACCAAACCACCCGAGCGCTATTCCAGGTTAGGGGAGACATATCATCGATTTCTCGGAGATCATCCATTCATCATCGACATCAATGTTGTGCCTGTGCATTCACCTGAGGAGAAAAGCTACTCGATATCACAACCAACCGGCTCCGAGATCTTCCAGCTTTGGGGAGCAGCAGCTGATCAGAGTTCACGAGTATGCTTCTATTCTGAGTCTACTGTTTTCAGCCATGACTGGGAGATGCTTCCATATGCCATGGCCGCCAGGGCTGACATCCGTAAGGAGGGTTCGGAATTGCTCATCAACACCCCCTACACCGTGACACTCACCTCCGTGCAAATGAAGGGCCGGTTCCTTTTAGACGGGAAACCATGGATGTGTTACGGTGAGGAAGGCATTCTGATTCCACGGGGGAAGCATAGGCTGGTTTTTCGTGAGATGAACGACACAACTCGCATTCAGGGAACCGGGATCCGATTGGTTTCAATTTCGGATGAGCTTCTGGAGTGCCGTCAGGAAGGAGACAGCCTCAAAGTGAAGTACGAATCACCCGCACGATGCGCACTTACGTTAAGTGGACGACCTGCTATGATGGTACTAGACGGTGCTCTGGTCGACCTTCCTATCATACAAAATGAGAAGCACGTTATTGTGTTGGGGCCGCCGGGAGTTCATCGTATCTCCCTCGTCAATCGGTGAGCAGTACCTAGTGATCGTCATCCCTACAGAGTGACAACATCGGTAGGGCCAATCATAGAAAAATCCCGAACAGCACTTGCCAATTAGGATTTTATTTTAGCAACCTAAGCGAATCTAAATCTATTACTAGAAAAATGAAACGTAGGTGGAATTATTTGGTTAAAACATTATTATTAGTTATTACCACGACCTTCAGGTCGTGGAAAATAAAATCCAATCTCAAATGGACTTTAGTCCCCATATATTTAGCATGCGGCTTTTTAATATATGGTTAAAACCCATCTATTTTTCTTTTTACAATCCACGAACTGAAGTTCGTGGCAATTGAATCTCCACCCACTCCCGCAGCTATTGCCACGACCTCGTGCTTCGGGTTTTTTCCGTCCCACGTTTCCGTGTTCTTTACGGTCCCACGTTTTTTGTGGGGCCTGTGGGATTTACGCCCCACGCTTCCGTGCTTTTTACGGTCCCACGTTGTTTGTGGGATCCAGTGGGGTCAGGTCGTGGCAACTGAATCTCCCCTCTCTCCTGCGGGTTTTAACCCATCACACTGACCGTGGTATTGCTGTATAAATTCCTGGTACTCTTCAGTATATGTCTTTCTCCGATGGTGTTCTTCCTGATTTAGAATATAGTTACGTACAATCCCTATATCCGACTCACTGACCGACACCGCAAAATATTCTTCCTGCCATTCAATTTTGTTTGGAGCTAGTTTCAGTTCATTTGCCCAGTGTGACGATTCACCTTTTAATAATTGGGCGACTTTGGAGATGGATAGTTCCGAACGAATGGAAAGGAGAACATGGATATGATCGATAGAGCCATTTATGGAATCTAGATAAATCCCCTTTACTTTCGCGTTTTGACAGATATGGTCAAGTAGCCTATCCCGGAATTTCTTTTCCAGATTTGGCTGCCGGTTTTTTGTTGTCCAGACGAGATGAATCCAGACTCTGACAAAGGGCATGATTAGTCCAAAATTATGAGGTTAAAACCCTCGCGGTTTAGTGATTTGAAGAAACCCACGAACTTCCGCCTACGTCCTTAAAATGGACTTCGGCGGACAGGGAAGTTCGTGGCAATAATCGCTTGTACCGTTTTTACATTACCAATTGGTTCACTTTGATTAATTAATCACACCCCCAATAAAGAGAACGAAATGAGGTTACATCTCTACATATAGCTCTTACTACGATCTTTCCAGTATACCAGCGTCCCCCCTTTTTAGGGTGCCAAGTTTATACCTTATAGCCGTATATTCCTGCCGCGTAAGCTCCTTGATGACTTCGCTCGGGATAATATTTCTCTCATTCATCTATACACAATCCTTATCAATAAACATACACTCAAAGTTCATGGAACCGGAGGATAAGCTCCGATATACTTGACCTCCTTTTTGTGGAGTCCGAGAAGCTTGCCGATTTCAGCCGGCAGTGAAGATGCCTCTTTCGTTCCCGGAAATGATTGTAATAGCTGGTAATTGCCCAACTCCCGACTTTTAAATAGAGGGATATCATCAAGGAAATACCGGCTGTGAACCGAAAATTCCGGATAGAGTTTCTGCAGACCCTCCGGCGAATCGAGCGCGAGCTGGCAATTGTTGTTCGGCGCAGGACTCCAGAGGATCAACGGCCAGGATTCCTTGTCCGTGTGCCGCACATACACATTATTATCGAATTGTTTTAACATTGGTTTACCGAATCTCTCGCACAGGGCAGCCGGCTGCCAGAAAAACATAAGAGGCCTGTGGTAATTATTGTCCCCGGTGAGCAGGTTATTCACAAAAACATGACCGTCCCGTTTGTCGATATCCGGACCTGTGCCGGAATGCCAGCCGAACATTACATCGGTGGCCGGACTTCTATCATTCCGCGCAATACATACGGTACTATTTACGAGTGTGTTCTGGTACACCTGAACATCCGAACTGTTGAGGATGTAAATCCCCTCATCGCAATTGACGAACACATTTCCGGCGCATATACATCCTTTCGATATTTCGAAAAAGAATCCGTTGTCGCTGGGCCACGGCCTGTCATTGCGAAACTCCCTGTGTACGTTGCCCACGCCTTCGACCCAGTTGTTGAGAAAACGGCCGTCTACATTGCCGACGTCGTACCAGATGCCGTTTGAATACGGCAGGTCTATGATCAGGTTGTCACGGCAGGTAACTCGGTAGCATTGATCAAAAATCTTCACCGCCGCCGGATAATATCCTGTAATTTTTTCGATATTGTTGCGACTGAAAATGTTTTTTTCCAATAGAACGTCGGACGATCCTATGATGTAGACGCCTTCGGTACTCGTATCGCTCACCTTACACTGCCTGATCGTCAAATGATCTCCCATGATGTGCGCACCGACGCGGGAACAGAACGAGATGGTGCAGTTCTCCAATGTCGTACCCACTACTTCCTTTCCGTGCTCGGATTCGGCAGAAAGTCCCACCGGGTCGGTTCCTTCGATATCGATTGCCCTGTAGGCATATTGGGAAAATGTAATTCCTCTGATGACCGGTCCTTTGCGGTCCGAAGTCTTGCCGTGGCATTCTCCTGTTGTTCTTTTCAATCCGAAACCGAAAGCCGTGATTTCCACTAATCGTTTTGCCGGATCGGTACCGATATACACCTGCCCGGCGTCATAGTCGATATAATATGAATTCTCATCGACATCTCCTTCCCGGCCGACTGCTTGCAGAAACTTACCGTCCACGAACACCATGTCGTTGTTGAAACGATACAGCGGCGTTTCCTTCCCATACTTGTTGCGGTCCCACCAGGGATCGGGTTTGGCCGGAAATAGATGGAGCCAGGAAGTTTTCCATAATCCATTTCCCAGGGCCTTCCATTCTGTTGCAACAAACGTTCCCTTCAAGACCGGTTGCTCATCGGCATAGGGTTGCAGAGTGATACCCTGGTTCAATACCAGGTTGCCGGTACGATAGGTACCTCCTCGCATCACAATAGCATCACCGGTTGTTACCCGCTCCACCGCTGCCTCGATCGTGGTAGGCCGGTCAAGCGATTCGCCTGAATTTTCAATTTTTCCATCGGGTGCTACAAAGAAAATTTTACCTGATCCCCCCGGTAATTCATATGTTTGCCGAATTGGGCCATAGGGACCACCAGAGGGTTGTGCTGTTGCAGACAAAGAACTGAAGATTATACAGATGGAGATGCCGGCAACATGAATCAGCTTATGCCATTTCGCTCTCTTTTGAAAAGAGTGGTTTAATCTCATTGTATCGTCCTTTTCAGAAATAGTTGCTAAAAGATAAAGAGACCTTTTGTGTACCAATTAAAATATAATTCCCAGATTATCGCCTATCGTCGGAATAATAAATCAATATCATGACTGTCCAAAATAATTTAAGAAACGCTGTAGATCCCCAATAAATATAATTTTTGAAGCATTTTGACTTTAAATTGTCAAATATGGCTATCTTAATCAGTTATTGCTTTCTCAAATAGTAAATAAATCCTTGACGACAAAATCGCTGGTGAGCCCGCTTCGCCGAGCGAAGCGAGGCGAGCGGCGGGAAGAAGCGAGGCCGTGTGTTGGCGCAATTTCGTGCGTTTCGATCGAGGCATATAAAAAGATATTCATCACATTATCCTTGAATAATAAGGCCGAGATCGACGGACTCGCGGCTGCCATCGCAAAAGCGCGGGTGGGATGCCACCTTACGCGGGTTGCGATTTTGTCAGTGCATATTAACGAACGTAGATATTATTATCTGTGCGCAGTACCTTTAGGTGCCTGTTTTCTTTCTGTCACTTGCATATTAACGAACTTAGATATCATTATCTATGCGCAGTACCTTTAGGTGCCTGTTTTCTTTCTGTCACTTTCGATATATCGTCCCGTCTTCGTTTTGTGGAGGACTCTGACATGTTCTTTCAGAAGCACGGGGCTTTTCAAAAAGAAAG
>JBEKIL010000015.1:0-82020 GCA_050011775.1 Bacteroidota bacterium
CGGGCTAACTAATCCCGTTCGCGGGAGCGCCGATCTCCCTTGTGGGAGTACCCCGCCGCTTTTTTATTAGTTGATTGAATACGGTGAAACAGTACTACTACGTAGTATAGAAATCGTTAGCTGCCATGCTCGCACGCGGAGAGTAGGTGAAGAAATAACGAGCAACTCTTAAACTCTGGTAGCGGCGTGCGGCCGAAAGGTACTACAGCAGGTTTACACGCAGTATAAGAATATCGAGAGATGAACAGCTTTACGTGTTTTGATTTTCAGATTGTTACAGGAGGTATATTATGAACTTTGATCCTAAAATTTTTGGAGAAGGTTTTCACAGATTTGTTCAAATGGAAATTGACATATTCGGAATTCCTTTAAGTATAATTTTTCATATCGCTACATTGGTAATTTTGTATTTGGTTTTTGGATATGGAAATAAATACAGGAAATTGTTTGCCATGTATTTTGCTTTTAACTGGTTTTTTCTTTTTGGCTATTGGGGTGTTTACGCTATATTTTACTGGTCAAAAATAGGTATACCATATTTAGCTTCATTTATATTAACTCCTATTTTGTTAGGTTTTATCGTTTTTCATTGGACAAAAGAAATTATCAATCCTAAATTTGACTTGGATTTTAAAGATGTAAAGGGATATAAATTCGTTGTCTTATTAATTATGATATGGGGATTCTGGTATCCAACATATATTTACGGACAAGGTTTCATATTTAGTTTAAAGGATACTTTATTGTCAAATTATGGTTTGATGCCATGTCCGACTACAATGGTTGTTCTTAGTCTTATGACATTAAAATATCCGAAAGTGAATAGATCACTTTTTAATTTATTTACAATCTATGCGCTTTTTATAGGAACCGCGGTTGTTGTATCTGGATGGTTACCGGATATACCTTTTATTATTCTTGGAATATATTCACTATCATTAATTTTGTATAATAAAGTGAGAGAGAGCAAAGGCAAAAAAGTCAACGTCATATAACAGCACAAATTACGACGTTCTCCCGACGACCGCTAAAGGATGGCAAAGATGTCGTCGGGATCACTCAATCCTGCGCCGGAGCAAATATGAAATGAGTCATTCGCAAGTTATCGGCGCAGGCCTGCGTAATTTGTGTGAACGTTATGTGAACATTTGCCAAACATCTTCGAGGAAAAAACAATGTTAATAAATCCAAAAGTAATTCTGGTTCTGCTGAAACAGCTCGGCAAGATCCTTATCGTGGTCGGTCCACTATTAGGTGACTTGAAGGACGTTTTAAAGAAAACCTCTGGCTCCAAGGACATACAAAAAGTCTTGGAACTTCAGACCACGATTATCGAAAAACTGGACAGTCAATTGAAAATCGTTGAGACAGTTCTTGAAACAATTCAAAAGTCTATCGTAACTCTCACGTACGTTTCTTACGGTGCTGCTTTTCTTGCTTTATTAGCATTAGCACTATGGGCGATTAAGTGAGTGTTTGACAAACGTCACATAACAGCACGCAGCCTAATCATAATTCCCGGAGAATTATACCAATGAAAAAAATATTAATTGCTCTTTCATTCATTTTCCTTTTTTCTTCTGCTCTGTCGCAGCAAGACGATACGTTACGCTATCGTTATGGAATCTTGCTCGATCACGATGCTTCAGTAATTGACCAATACGGATTTAAATATCGTTCTTCTGAATCGTTCTCACTTTTTATCCGTTTTCGGTTAGGTATTTACGACGATAATTCGGAGACTACCGCCAGCCAATCACAGGACGGCTCTAGCTTTGAATCAAACATCGGGGTTGAGTATATTCTAGCGAGAATTAGTGATATCTCTCTCTTCGCATCATCGTCAATTGGTTACTCTACATCCAGATCCAATGTAGAGTATTCGTCAATCGCGATAGGTAATTATACGATGATAAACAAGAACACAGCCTATTCTGCCAGTCTTGGTATCGGAATCGAATATCATATTGCCCGACAATTATCAATATCGGGGAACCAAACTGTCGAAATTAAATATTCAAGATCGACAGAGTCAGGGCAGACTGCCAGCAATACCATTACTCGTACTTCGATTAACGTTCCCATATCTACATTTACATTGACATTCTATTTCTAGTATAAGTATTCCTGTTCTTTCACTGATATATGGGAGAACACGGCTGCGCGTCGCATAACAAGCGTGCCCACGACCCCGACTGTCCCCGATTGTCATCGGGACAAGCGTCGGGGCAGGCAGGTCGCACATTTGCAAAGGTTTTTGTAAATTCGATATTAGATATAAATAATAGTGCTCCCTCAGTACCATGCCGGAGGTTGGAATATAAATTAGTCGTTCGCCCCGGCCTCGCCCGAGGTGATTCAACAGGCTCATCACAGGCTCGGCCAAGGGCGGGCAAGTTGCCGGCATGGTACTGCGTTGGCACGCTGGACGTTATGCGCAATTCCCCACAATCCACAATTACCATCACATCTAACACGAAAGGACACAACTATGAAAACGCTCTGCAACTTAACCGTCTTGACTGCTTGCTGCCTGGCACTTTTTCTACCCGCCTGCACACAGCAACAGCCCGATACTCGTGCGGCAGACGAGGCAGCAATTCGTGCGGCCGATGTCGCATTTTGCAAGGCAGTCCAAGCCAAGCAACTGGACGCTGCGTTAGCGTTCTACGCTGACGATGCAGTGGTGATGTTTGTGAATGCTCCGATGTTCACCACTAAGGAAGCCATTCGCAAGGCGTTTGGGGAATTTTTGGCGATGCCCGGCGCAGCGATGAAATGGCAGGCTACCAAAGTGGAAGCGGCACGCTCAGGAGATTTTGGCTATGCCATTGGAACGTACGAAATGACAATGAACGACTCTAAGGGCAAGCCAATCACGGACCACGGCAAGTATGCTACGGTGTATAAGAAACAGGCCGACGGAAGCTGGAAAGCTGTCGTCGATATTTCTAATACCGATTTACCAGTAACACCACCGTCAAAATGATATGGGGCACTGCGCTTAACAGCAAGCACCACGACGCTCACATCATTTGGGAAGGCGTTGTCAAAGTAGTTGGAGCAAACCTCTATGGAGTTCGCTCCACCCTACCCCGACATGTAAAATTATTTTATTATTATGTCGGGGTAGGACGGCGGTTTGCCTAAACGTTACGTGCAATTGCCCTTCGCTATTTTACGATAGGAGGATTAGATGAAAAATATTTTCCAATTCCTATTTTTAGTGTTTTTCCTATTCACCACTACGAATCCATTGCATGCCCAATGGATCCAAACCAATGGGCCTTATGGCGGTACTGTTACTTGCTTCGCCGTTAGCGGCTCTAATCTCTTTGCCGGGACTTATGGCGGTGTCTTCCTTTCCACCAACAACGGTACAAGCTGGACTCCGGTCAATTCAGGATTGACAAACACTACTGTAAGGTCTCTTGCCATTTCAAGCACCAGAATATTTGCCGGAACTGCTGGCGGCGTCTTTCTTTCCACCAACAATGGTACAAACTGGACTGAAGTCAATTCAGGATTGACAAGTACTAATGTTCAGTCTCTCGTCGTTTCAGGCACCAATCTCTTTGCAGGGACTTGGGGCGGCGGCGTTTTTCTTTCTACCAACGACGGTACAAGCTGGACTCCGGTCAATTCAGGATTGACAAACACTACTGTCTATTCTCTTGCCGTTTCAGGTACCAATCTCTTTGCCGGGACTGGTGGTGGCGTCTTTCTTTCCACCAACGACGGTACAAGCTGGACTCTGGTCAATTCAGGATTAACAAACACTACTGTCTATTCTCTTGCCGTTTCAGGTACCAATCTCTTTGCCGGAACTCAGGGCGGCGTCTTTCTTTCCACCAACGACGGTATAAGTTGGTCTCTGGTCAATTCAGGATTAACAAACACTGCTGTCTATTCTCTTGCCGTTTTAGGTACCAATCTCTTTGCCGGAACTCAGGGCGGCGGCGTCTTTCTTTCCACCAACGACGGTACAAGCTGGACTCAAGTCAATTCTGGATTAACAAGCAGTAGTGTCTATTCTCTTGCCGTTTCAGGTGCCAATCTCTTTGCAGGTACTTGGGGCGGCGGCGTCTTTCTTTCCACCAACAACGGTACAAGCTGGACTCAAGTCAATTCTGGATTAACAAGTAGTAGTGTCTATTCTCTTGCCGTTTCAGGTGCCAATCTCTTTGCCGGTACTTGGGGCGGCAGTGTCTTCCTTTCCACCAACAACGGTACAAGCTGGACTCCAGTCAATTCAGGATTGACAAACAATTTTATCTATTCTTTTGCAGTTTCAGGTACCAATCTCTTTACCGGGACTGGTGGCGGCGGTGTTTTTCTTTCCACCAATAATGGTACAAATTGGACTGAAGTCAATTCAGGATTGACAGGTACTTATGTTCAGTCTCTCGCCGTTTCAGGTACTAATCTCTTTGCCGGGACTGGTGGCAACGGTGTCTTTCTTTCCACCAACAACGGTATAAGCTGGACTCCAGTCAATTCTGGATTAACAAACGCTAGTATCTTTTCTCTTGCCATTTCAGGTACCAATATCTTTGCCGGGACTTGGGCCGGCGTTTTTCTTTCCGCCAACGACGGTACAAGCTGGACTCCAGTAAATTCTGGATTGACAAACACTCATCTCCTTTCTCTTGCCGTTTCAGGTACCAATCTCTTTGCTGGAACTCAGGGCGGCGTCTTTCTTTCCACCAACAACGGTATAAGCTGGACTCCAGTCAATTCTGGATTAACAAACACTGAAGTCCAGTCTCTTGCCGTTTCAGGCACCAATCTCTTTGCCGGAACTGGCGGCGGTGTCTTTCTTTCCACCAACGACGGTACAAGCTGGACTCCAGTCAATTCTGGATTGACACATATTAATGTCTTTTCACTTGCCGTTTCGGGTACCAATCTCTTTGCCGGGACTGGTAACGGCGGTACATGGAGACGGCCTCTCGATGAAATGATTACATCGGTCCGGCAGGTAACAAATGAAACACCAGGACAATATTTACTTGCAGATAACTACCCTAATCCATTTAACCCAAGTACGACGATAAAATTTTCACTACCAAAGGCAACACACGTAACTTTAAATATTTATAACACTATTGGACAAGAAGTCGCTAAGCTTGTGTCGCGGCAAATGAGTGCCGGCATATACACATCAGAATGGGATGCATCAGGATTCGCAAGTGGTATTTACTACTACAGGTTAGAGGCTGATGGTTTTGTTAAAACAAAGAAACTAGTTTTCTTGCGATGATCGAGCCTGCCCCGCCGAAGTCCCGCATCCCTCGATGAACTCGGGACAAGCCGATGGGACGTAGGCGGGCAACTGCACATATCAGCGTGCACTACGACGTGAAGAACAATCAAACCCGTCCCGCCACGAAAAATTGATTATTAAACGTGGTAGAAAAAGACTGCGGTGTTTTGATGAACCTTAGCCGTATACGTGCGAGGATATACCTATGAATACTATTTCGAAGCAGCTGCTTTCATTTGTGCTGCCTTTCATTGTTCTCGTAGTCGTGCCGCTTGCAATTGAGAGTAATTTTACTATCATGATCGATATTCTGTCCGTTATAGGACTGATATTAGTTGCTGGCGGAATGGTTATTCTTGCCATCACAATATCGATGTTTATACGCATGGGCAAAGGGACGCTGGCACCCTGGAACCCAACAAAGAAACTCGTTGTTACCGGCTTTTATTCTCATGTTCGAAATCCAATGATAACCGGTGTATTAACTACCTTACTCGGAGAATCGTCGATATTTCACTCAACCACAATATTCATCTGGTCTATTATTTTTTTTATCATTAATAGTATTTACTTTATGTTCTCAGAAGAGCCCGGCTTAATAAGAAGATTTGGCGAAGAATATCTTGAATACAAACGGAATGTCCCAAGATGGATTCCAAGATTGAAACCCTGGAAACCGACTGAGGAAAATGCCAACAAGTAAAAAAGTGATGTAGTACACAGACCTGCGGTTAACAACAACATTCTCTCCTACCACTGTGTCTGGGCTGCTTTGCTGTTATGAACGCCGTACGCCGTGCCACCGGTTTGATTAATTCGCCCATTTGCGGGTGAATATGAAAACACCACAAAACGAGATGACATTATGCAGAAAACAATTACAGTGGAAGATATTCTCGATCTGTTCAAAAATAGAAAGTTAGCTGAAGAAGAGATATATTACTTGCATTACCATTCTCGAAGATTAGCCTATACAACCGGACTGGTTCAACGATTTATCAACGAACATCAATCAAAAAGAATATTGGATATTGGACCCCATTTCCTTACATATTGCTTGAAACGTCTTTTAAAACCCGAACCGGAAATCTCAACCTTAGGATTCAAAAATGAACGATTATTCCCTTCGGAGCTAACTGTCCAGCATATAAAATTGGATCTCAATGAATGCGAATCAGCGGAACATAAATTTATTTATAAAGACTTCGATCTGATCATATTTTCAGAAACTATCGAGCATCTTTATACTTCACCCAAAGTAATTTTGACCTTTTTTTATAAATTATTGAAAAAAGAGCCTGGAGCCGGCATTTTAATACAGACTCCTAATGCAGCCTCATTTCCAAAACGAATTCGTCTCCTTTGTGGTTATAATCCTTTTGAATTGATCCGAGTAGACCGGACAAACCCCGGCCATCTTCGTGAATATACTATGAGAGAATTGGAAAACTACGCAACAGATGCTGGATTCAAAATATGTTTTAAAGAATATTGTTCCTACTGGTGGGATGACAACCCGATTATGAAACTTGTCAACTTATGGCCATCAATGCGGGCTGGTATTACTCTTCTACTCTTAAAAACATAGGTCCGGATATTCACCACTATTTAGTTGTGGTGCGTTTAACAATAAAAGCAATGACGCTCTCCCGATTCCCTTCGGCCGATCGAGTGGGTCTTGACCGTGCGACAAGGCCTCTGCTTCGCAAGGATTATTCTAAAACTTTATTATAACGAGGTTCGATATGCACACAGAAGCCATGAAAAAATTCGAATTCCTCCTGGGAAGTTGGAATTTGGAGTATCGAATACCAAAGAGTACATTCAGTGAAGCCGGGTCGGACTCGGGAACCGGATCATTCAAAAGAAGGCTAGATGACAAATACGTCTTCTTTGATTATTCGACAAAATCGGGTGGTGAGGCGCACGGCATTTTTGCGTGGGATGACAGGGCTAAGCTGTACAGATATTGGTGGTTCGAGAATTCCGGTGCCTTTTTGACGGCAACCTGCAATTTTGTTGACGATGAAACCCTGGCCATGAACTGGCACGACACTTTGCTGGTGCAAACTTTTATAAAAGAGAGTCCGGATAGAGTCGTTTTAAGAATGCAAAATACCGCCATTAAAGGAGAACACGAATTAGTACTGGAAGTAATATTAACGAGAGTATAGTTCGATATTCAATTTCATCCTCAATTCGTTAAAGAATTTCTTGAAGACACATCTGAGAATAAAATGCAGCCGCCGCGTTATAGATAAAACATATTCTGAATTCACAAAACCGCTGCACACTTTGCACTCATATTTAACGGCATAACAAAATACACAAATTAACATGATAAGTTCTATTTTATTCGATTTGGATGATACATTAATTGTCGAATTGAAATCGGCTGAAGAATCCTTCATTGAAACAGTCGGCCAGATAGATTACGACATAGATACCGGAGAATTTCTCGAGTGTATTAGAGAACAAGCCAAAGAGATTTGGTACAAGTTGCCTACCATTGATTATTGTTTAAAAATCGGGATAAGTTCGTGGGAGGCATTATGGGCTGATTTCACCGGAAACGATGAACACTTTAAAAAATTACAGGACCTTGCAGAACATTATAGATTCGAAACATGGAATAAAACGCTAATTAAATTAAACATTAACAATCCGGATATTGCCTTTAAATTAAGCAATGATTTCAAGAGAATACGAAATACTAAACATGAGCTTTATCCCGACGCAAAAGAAACTTTAGACATATTAAAACAACATTATAAGCTAGGATTAATTACAAATGGAGCGCCTGATTTACAATGGAAAAAAATACATGGCGGTAATTTAGAAAACTATTTTGATTGTATAGCAATATCAGGAGAATACGGTTATGGCAAACCGGACGCAAGATTATTCCAGGTTGTTTTGGACGGCCTAAAAGCCGAAAAAAGGAATTCTATCATGGTCGGAAATAATTTAAATTCAGATATCAAAGGAGCTCAAGACATAGGAATAAAAACAATTTGGATAAATAGAATTAATGGCGACTCAGGAAACATAAAGCCGGATTATACAGTTGATAGTTTGAAAAGAATATATGGAATAATAATTGCGCAGGACAATACAAAATAGCGGCAATGCGGGATAATATATTCTAAATATGTTCTTCGTCTCTAAAGAGATTCAAATTTAGGACTGCTTTTACACCTCTTACTTCCTTCACAAAATCCAGAAAATCCTTTTTTCTCTTCAGGTTTATGTAATACGAGAATTCCCGCGGAGCATCACCTGCCGAGCTTTTTACATTGATTAATTCGTATTTCGAGCAATAATTGTGCATAATTTCTTTCACTGGTGTCATATCATCGTCGGCGTACTGAATTTGGAGCAAGAATTGTTCGCCTTTGAATATATTAATATTCATTTTAGAAAAAAATATTAATACCAAGGCTATCACCGCGGTGCCGACTATTGCGACCCTATGATATCCGACCCCTGCCGCCATACCAACGGCAAGTCCGAAAAAAATATAAACGATATCGATTGTATCTTTCACGGCGGTTCGGAAACGTATGATCGATAATGCACCGACAAGCCCGAAGGCTCTGGCGAGATTATTCCCTATTATCATAATAACAAGACAAACAATAAGAGAAAGATATATGATGGAAAGGACAAAACTGTTCGAATATCCGGGTCCACGGTACGTAAACCGGTACACAAGAGATATTGCGAAACTACAGACCAGACTGATACCGAGACTGATAATAATTTGGACGATTGTCGGAGAAAAAAGATCAACTCCCTGCAAGTTTTGTAACATTATTGTATCCTGTAATCAAAGTCATTTCGTATTGATTTATTTAGTGAGATTGAAAAACGATGCTGCATATCTATGCATGAAGTATATTTCGAAACGGCAATGCGGGTCAAATCAAATTCCCCGATCACCTTATCAATCCATTGAGGCAACACCTGGTAAAACTTGATCTCCAATATAAATTCCTTCCTATTACCTCCTGTCAATCCTTCTTCATCAAACAGCATATCGTAATCGTATACTACTTTGCTTCTCAGATTTTTATCGATCGTGACTCTTAAATGAGATCCAAATTTGCACTGGAACGGTTCCCGTTCATAGACAACCAGAACTTTCGGCTCAAGATGTCGTAACTGATAGTAAAAGAAAAAATTATTGAGATATTTTTTTTCTTCGTCATCCAGCTGCGTTACTGAATTAGAACCTCTTAATGTTTTCCGTATATCCTGAATGGGCACGCGTGCCCTGTCTTTGGAAACAAAATTATCATTCTTGCGTTTTATTTCAAAAAAGACCCGAGGATTTTCTTCTTTCTGGTTGTACCCACGTATTCTTAATTTTTTCCTTGTGTGTATACCGTCCAGTTTTTCATAATAACATTTGTAATCAAAACTATCGAGGTAAATACTGCGCACGGTATATTCTTTACTCGGACGTATTGAAGCATAGTCATCATAGTCGAGATAGCCTAACAGGCTGGTACGGAGTTTTTCCAGGTACATTGTCGAAACAAGATATTTATATTCCAGCCTATTCTTCATTACTTTCTCAATTCCTAAACAACGAATACATATATTCTTTTACGGTAATTTTAGGAAGTATGATTTCTCCCCCGACAAGTAATCCGGGTACCAGGCTCTTATCGGGAGAATCAAGCAATATTCTTGAATAAAGAATCTGGACACCATTCAAAATTGTTATCTCTCTTGAGATGGACACCAGTTGACCCGTAATTTCATCGGGAAAACCCCTGAGAGATAATTTCACAGTCTGACCTTCTCTCAGGTCCTGTGTATCTGAATACCGAACAGGTGCGGTCAGAATTATTTGCGATGTGTTGTTTACTTTTAGCAGTGTATCCCGCGAAACATATTTAGCGACTTCTCCGGCAATCGGTGCAGTGAGCACAAAATCGTCCAGTCTGCTCTTCAGAAGCCGTATCTCTTTGATGTACGAATCAATGGTCGATCTTAATATCTGTAGATCTTCACTTTTACTTCCGGTCGTCAGAGCTTCAAGTTGAGCTTTATTTTCCTCACGGAGAATTTTTAATTGCTTTAAATCCCAGAGATATATTTCGTATTCACCCTGAGAAATATATCCTCTTTGATGCAGCTCCTCCATTCTTTCGAAAGTCAATGTCTTTTGTTGAATTTCGGCTTCTGTATATGCTAATTTACTTTTAGCTTCATCTATCAGTGCCTGTTTTTCACCCGTGCTTTTAGCAGCCAAATCTGCTTTTGCCACAAGAAGACTCCCCCCTAATTGCGTCAGCCGTTCTTGCAGACTGGTTGAATTGATGATGCCGATGGTATCTCCTTTATTGATGAAGGATTTGGATTGAAGAGATTGAGCCAACGTAAAGTTCATCGACTCCCCACGTTCAAATTGCACGACGGTAAAGGTGTTTGAAATTGCCAATTTGTAGTCGACGATACTCGAAAAAATTTGCCCTTCAGTCCCCTTCGACAATACCCATTTTTGTAAAGGATTTACTTCAAAATAGGTATCAAGGCTGTGAGGAACTCTCACATCAAAGAAAATCTGTAGTAATATGATTCCCACAAAGATGGGGCTGGCGTATAATACAAGTTTTGACCTTTTCCTGAGCATTATAATAATCGCAAGAGGATCCCTTAAATTTACGATATATTGATCTTTAGATAAGCATACAAAATATTAACCAAAAAAACATTGATATTCTCTAAAATAATTTTAAGAATATTTAAGGGTCGCTATGTTCAATTAAAATATTGTAGCTTTTAAGCAAAGAGTGGCGTACCTTTTAGTATTAATTATGACATATTTTCAAGATTATTTTTTATAACGCATCCGGTAATTACTGCTTGCTGATGGAGATATACTCCATGTTCCGCTATCCGATTGCCTCAGTCATCATAACATTGTTCTTGATTTCAAACCTCGTCGCACAACCGCCGATCTCCGGAAAAATCGTAGCAGGGGTTGGCTCTTCGCACGTTTATGGCTCCGGTTCCGAGCTTGTTTCAGATTCAGGACTCACCGAATTGCCCGATTATTCGGTAGACCACGGATTTTATACATCACCCTTTGATCTCACGATATCATGGAATGATCAAGGATCCATAATCTGTTATACACTCGACGGATCCGACCCAAGAAATAATCCGGCAGCTATCAATACGCCTTCACCGGTAACTATACGAATCGATCCGGCCAGTACCCAGGGCCGTGCGGCGACACCGGCAGTAGTGGTACGCGCCTATGCCAAAGTAAACGATATACCGGTAACCACCGCTGGATCTCAAACCTATATTTTTACCGATCAGGTGAAGTATCAAAAATATCCGGGGGGCAATTGGCCGCAGGGTATCGTTAATGCTAAAATTCTGGACTATGAAATGGATCCGGACGTAGTGAACGATGTGCGATATAAAGACCTTATTGACGATGCCCTCCTTGAGATTCCAAGTATATGCATTAATACGGATCTGAAGAATCTCTTCGATCCGAAAATAGGAATTTATGTAAATCCGCTCGGACGCGGCATGGAATGGGAAAGACCGGCATCAATCGAACTAATCGATCCTCATAAAAAGGAGAAGGGGTTTCAGATTAATGCAGGTCTTCGACTCCGCGGAGGCTACAGTCGAGTTCCCACAGGTGAATCCGGGCAGCTCAAAAATGCATTCCGCTTCTTTTTCCGGAAAGAATACGGTGAAGCCAAGTTGAAATATCCGCTGTTCGGAGATGAGGGTGTTTCAGAATTCGACTGCGTGGATCTAAGAACGGCACAAAATTATTCATGGAGCTACCAATCGTACTCAGGCCACGTCTGTATATTTATCAGGGATCTGTTTTCCCGCGATTGCCAGCGCGAAATGGGGCAGCCGTACACACGAAGCCGCCAGTATCATCTCTATCTTGATGGTATGTACTGGGGCCTGTACCAGACTCAGGAAAGGCCCGAAGCTTCTTTCGCGGAATCCTATTTCGGAGGGAACAAGGAGGATTACGATGTTGTCAAAGTGGATCAGGTCAATAACAGATATATCGAAGCAACAGATGGAACTCTTGATGCCTATGATCAGCTCTGGTCGTATTCGAAGACGGGATTCCAGTCGAACGAAAATTACTTTAAAATACAGGGAAAGAATCCAGATGGTTCGATGAACCTGGATTATCCTGTTCTTGCCAACCTGGATAATTTGATAGACTACCTGCTCATCATTTATTACACGGGAAATTTCGATGGACCGATAAGTGCCTTTGTAGGTAATACACAACCAAATAATTTTTACGGCATCTATAACAGGATAGGTCGCAGCGGATTTTTATTTTTCGTACACGACGCAGAACATGCGTTGATGCAACCACAATACAGCGAGAATGGAGATTATGGCCTGAACCGCACAGGACCGTACGGCTGCGGAAATATAGTACAGTACTTCAACCCTCAATGGCTCCATGAACGACTCTCCCCGAACAATGAATATAAAGTGTTGTTTTCCGATCATATCTACCGTCATTTTTTCAATCACGGCGCATTGACGGCGGAGGCCTCTGAGCAGCGACTGGCTATTTTGAGGGATGAGATCGATACTGCTGTGATCGCAGAATCTGCCCGCTGGGGGGATACAAAAGTGCATCCTCCGCGTACAAAAGATGATGATTGGTCACCATCAATATCGTGGATAATGAACTCGTTTTTCCCTACTCGTACCGGGATAGTCCTTGATCAGCTTAAGGCCGATAAGCTCTATCCATCAATCGATCCGCCTAAGATCATGTCCGGTTCTCAAGAAATCAAGAATAACATATTGATAATTCAGAAAGGCGACAAAGTCCGTCTTGTTAATACCAACACATCTCAGGTGGGCTCGATTTTCTATACACTTGACGGCACGGACCCGCGTGCCATAGGAGGAGCTTCGAGTCCCTCGGCTGCCGATGCCGGAGACGAAATTGAATTGACAATCAATTCAAACACTACACTGAAGGCCCGGGTGAAAAACGATAGTACCTGGAGCGCTTTACATGAAATTTTACTCAGCACCGGAGAAGATTTGAGCGGAATAAAAATTACAGAAATTCATTATAATCCACTACCTGATGGAGACATCAGCGGTACCGAGTTTGAGTTTATCGAATTGAAAAATGTAGGATCATCGCCTCTATCGCTTGCAGGCGCGCATTTCATCCAGGGCATCGATTATACGTTCCCGAATGAATCGACCGTATCGCCGGGGGGCTTCGTTGTACTGGCATCAAATGTCGGAATGTTTCAGAAACGATACGGATTTGCGCCGACCGGCGAGTATAACCGACAGCTGGACAATGTTGGAGAGCGTTTAACACTGGTAGACCTTCCGGGCGACACACTCTTTACCGTTCGCTACAACGATAAAGCACCCTGGCCGGATTCCGCGGATGGGAAGGGGTATTCACTTGTAGCAAAAAATATTAACGGTTATGGCAACGCCGATTCAGCAAACTACTGGCGGGCATCTTTAAGTATCAATGGATCGCCGGGAAGAGACGATCTGGTGAACGGCATCGGCGATACGCCAAACCGGTTACCCGGGTTTTTTCAGCTCGACCAGAATTATCCTAATCCCTTCAATCCTGAAACGATGATCAGCTATCGACTTCCTTCGCGTGTAAGTGTAGAACTTAAAGTATTCGATATACTCGGACGGGAAATAACTACATTGGTTGATCAGGTGCAAAATGCCGGCACTTATGAAGTGAAGTTCCCCCCTTCGAGCGGAAACAGCGGCAACTTGAGTAGCGGTATTTATCTATATAGGATCAAAGCGGGAAATTTTGTCAAAACAAACAAGATGGTACTCGTAAGATAAATATACAGTCCTTGCCGAAGTCACGATAAATCGATACGTGGACGAAGAGGCTTCAAGCAGATAACTCAAAAGTACGACGTTACCTTATTCAATAAAAAGCATGTGATGTCCATAGGAGGAACAAATGCCATTCACCAGAACAGTACAAAAATACGATGCGTTTCTGTGTCCGAACGGTGGAAAAGCGGGTGGCCGAATAATTCTGTACTGCAGCGATTGTGTACTCAACCTGATTTTCATGGATCCCTCGGCGACATTGCCGCCCAACAGCTTTGATGTTGCCACTAAAATTGGCTTTGCTTACCAGCCCGTCAGTCAGTACATGAATTTCATCGATCTGCTTCGCAACGAGAAGCCCATTTATACAAACTTTACGCCTGAAGTGACTCCGCCAACGTTCGAGATCAATTGTCAAAACGAACCGACGGGTGAAGGTGAATAGTATTATGAATAGGATAATTGAAATCAACATCGATTAGATTACAATGATTGCATACTGCGGCTTGAATTGCGAGGGCTGTCCTATCTACTGGGCAACCAGAGAGCAGTATAAACAAAAACAGGGAGAAATGAGGGTCGATATCGCACGGTTATGCCGCGAGCATTACGGTATGGATGTCCGGCCGGAGGATATCACCGACTGCGATGGATGCCGTTCCGAAACAGGAAGATTATTTTCAGCCTCCAGCAAGTGCGAAATCAGGAGCTGTGCAAGACAGAGAAAGCTCGACAGCTGTGCTTACTGTGCAGACTATGCATGCGAGAAACTACAGAAGTTGTTCGCCACCGATGCAAGCGCCAGAACACAACTTGAGGCAATCAGAACCGAGAGGAAAAATAATAATGATAAAAATTAAAAGGATTATAACCGCAGGTACAATATCAGGACTCGCGATGGGAGTTTTTCTTTTTATCGGAGGTGCAATTTTCTCCAGAATTATTTACGGACCGCAATTTGCTCCCCCGGGGAAGTTCACCGAGGAACAAATGAATGCTTTTTATTTTATCTGGACAAAATTAGCGATAGGATGGTTTTTTGGACTCCTCTTTACATTCACATATGAAAT
Organism: Bacteroidota bacterium; assembly: GCA_050011775.1. GTDB lineage: Bacteria > Bacteroidota > Ignavibacteria > UBA10030 > CAVZMI01 > CAVZMI01. The sequence goes on from JBEKIL010000015.1 coordinate 15,205, forward strand.
GCTCCCCCTGCAGAAAAAATTGAACGGCATACTACATGGACTTACCTATGGATTCGTGTTTTGGTTTATTATATCGTTGTGGAATCTCTCCCACCCTTTAATTTATGGCTCTATCAATATCCCGGATCAGACTTTCTGGCTGCTCTATCAACTAGTCGGATTCATGGGATTTGGAGCAACACTTGGCTATATCTATAAAAAAAGGGCACAAAAAGAACTCACGGCATCAGCAGGTTCAAATACATAAATCAATAGCAAGCCAACATTAAGGCAGAAATAATCTTCATACACAGAGAATAAATCTTTGACAGGCACCTCGGAGGAATTTATGAAAAGAATCATAATAAATATCCTCGCCGCCACAATTCGTCGCGTTTTTTCTAGGTAAAAAAAGCGTACACTACATTTACTCCACATTTCGGACACAAAGGAGGTTATCATGAAAGCTTATAGAAGAAGTAAGGAAGCTATTGTGATGTCATTGACGTCACTTTTTCTAATTGTTGTATTCCTTGTATTTTCCTCGACGGCATTCGCTCAACAGAAATCGATCACCTTGCCGAAAGGAACGACAGTCCAAAAGATTTCCGCCGGACATTTCAAGTTCACGCTCCCAAACAGGCAGATTGTCGAAGTCAAGAATTTCAGTCTCAAATTAGGCACCGTCGGATCAATAAGCATTATCAATCCTGATCCACCTGAAAAACCGATTGTCAAGGGAACCAAGGGCACGCTTACAATTTCCGGAAAACTGACGAAAGAGGCGGCCTCTAAACTCCCACCTACCGACTATATCAAGATTGACGACGAGGTGACATGGCTCCCGATTACAATTTTCTATCAGCCGGTGAAGATCATACTTAAAACGGGCGTGAACGAACTCAGTCCTCAACCCGATCCGCCGGGAGTAGTAAAATAGATATAATGCTTCATCCATCTATTAATAAATAATGAAATATTTTTTGTGGGTATTGCCAGCAGGATTCTTTTCGGCGTGATGGTGGTATCATAAACGCCAATTACCCGGCCCGGCGATTCTTCGAAGTATATGCACCGGTTGCAAGAACATTATTCAATCAAAAAAAATCCTGAAACAATTTTCACCAAAAAAAAGAATTGATTGGTGAAGTGTTCGAAAGATAAAATTAGTATTTTACATACAGCGAAATCTTTTGAGCAGGTGTTAAGACTCGCTACATTACTAGCATGTGCATGTATCCTGGCAGCATGCCATAAATCAGGACCGACAGAACCAACATCGAACCAATCGCTCCCGGCGTTGGAGAGTATAATTCCACGGCCCGAGTTCGTTCAGAAACATTCCGGCACTTTTATCCTATCCGAAAACGCCTCCATTTGCATCAATCCAGGATCAATCGAGATAACAGCGATTGGCGAATACCTTTCCGAAAAACTACGCCCATCCACAGGATATCAATTGAATGTCGTAGCGGTATCCGGTCCTCCAGAAAACGGAAATATATACATCACGACTGTCGGGGGAGATCCGGCATTGGGTGAAGAGGGCTATCATCTAACGGTCGAAAATAATTTGGTGACACTTGTCGCACATCGACCCGCAGGTTTATTCCGGGGAATACAAACAATCAGACAATTGCTTCCTCCATCCATCGAGAATTCGACAAGACAATCCGGTCGGTGGGAAATTGAAACCTGCACGATCACGGACCGTCCCCGTTTTGAATGGCGTGGAATGATGCTCGATGTTGCAAGACATTTCTTCACCGTCGAAAATGTGAAACGTGTAATCGATCTGATTGCATATTACAAGATAAACCGACTTCACCTGCACCTAAGTGACGACCAGGGATGGCGAATTACGATCAATCCGTGGCCGAACCTGGCAACCGTAGGCGGCCGCAGTGCATACGGAGACGATCCAGGAGGATTCTATACCCAGGCGGATTATATGGAAATCGTTGGGTATGCTCAGAGTCGCTATATCACGGTTGTCCCAGAAATTGACATGCCGGGACACATGGGCGCGGCTCTTTTATCTTATCCGATACTTGGTACTTCCTCCGGTACTCTTGATTTAGACAAAGAAACAACCTACAAATTCCTTGATGACGTAATCCGGGAAATTTCAGCAATAACTCCCGGTCTTTACTTCCATGTTGGAGGCGATGAGGCGTACGGTATTCCATTGACCAGGTATACACAGTTCATCGATAGTATACAGTCTATTGTGCACTCATACGGCAAACAAATGGTCGGATGGGAGGAAATTACCCGGGGAAATATTTTCTGTACTTCTATTGCACAGCACTGGAATAGTATGCTGGCTCAAAATGCAGTCGAGCGTGGTGCGAAGGTCATCATGTCACCGGCATCCAGGACGTACATGGATATGAGATATAATTTCTTCACTTTCCCAGGACAGAATTGGGCAGGATATATTGAGGTGGACGATGGATATTCCTGGGATCCGGCGACAGAGTTGAGCGGAGTCACAGAAAAAAATATTCTGGGAGTAGAAGCTCCGCTATGGACAGAAACAATCAAGACAATGAGTGACATCGAATTTATGACTTTCCCTCGGCTTCCGGGTTACGCCGAGATCGGCTGGTCTTCATCTGAGGGAAGAAGCTTCGACGAATATAAATACCGTCTGGGAGCTCATGGCCCCCGGTTAAGGGCAATGGGAGTGAATTTCTATCACTCTCCACTGGTTCCCTGGCAATGACGCCATAAGAATGCAACCTTGTTGCCATTTATCGCTATATTTATTAGTTTATTTACTACGTACGCCGCAACACTCATTCCTGGAGATGAAAATGAAAACTCTTTCAATTCTTATTCTCCTCATCATGGTGGTTTTTGTGGTGCCGCCTGATCTCGCCGGACAAACAAAAAAATACGATATCAAATCGGGTATTGTCACATTCGAAAACTCCACTATAATGGGAAAGATCAAATTTGCCGAAAGGTTTATCGTGTATTTTGATGATTATGGAATGAAGGAATGTAAAGAAACATATAAAGACAATACTCTTTCCGAATCGTTCTTCAGCGATGGAAAAACACTGTACACCCTGAACCACAAGGATAAAGTAGCATACAAACAGGGCGATGCATATCGTGGGACGGAACTGCGGTTCGACTGGAACGAAATTTCGAAAAAGGATAAGGACAACGGAAAAGCAAAACAACTGCCAAATGTCACCATCGCCGGTAAGCTATGCGAATCATTCGAAGTCACCTCTACCTCGGGTAAGACCGTGTTTGCAGGATGGAAAGGTATTTGCTTAATGACCGATCTCACCACTTCGGGTATAAACGTTGTCGCGAAAGCGGTCAAGGTAGAGGAAAATGCAAAGGTCCCCGCAGAAAAATTCAAGATCCCGGCAGGTTATAAGGTTCAGTAATATTTAGCTTAGCGATGTGAGAACATTTTTATATAATCAAAGGAGAACCATTATGAAAAGGATCATTGTCGTATCCATACTCGCACTCATCGCTATTTTCGGCATGGGAAATACAATGTCTGCAGCCTCAAAAAAAGATGAGGCAAAGGCGATGGTACGAAAGGCTATTCAATTCTATAAGGCCAACGGCAAGGAAAAAACCCTCGAAGCAATCACCGCCGGCAAATTTAAAAAAGATGAGCTGTATGTCTTTGCGTACAGCAAAGAAGGCGTGATGCTTGCGCATCCGGTAAATAAATCGTTGATAGGAAAAAATCTTATCGATGTTCCAGACGATGCCGGTAAGTATTTCAGAAAAGAGATCGTCCAAAAAGCAAAAGCATCTGGAATAGGGTGGGTTGATTATAAGTACAAAAATCCAAAAACCGAAAGAGTGGAAGATAAAACAACTTATTTCAAGAAAGTAGACGGCATCATCTTCTGTTGCGGTGTTTATAAATAGAGAATCGATGAAAAGCACCTTTCATAAATCCTGGTCGTTCATCATCGCAACAGCAGTACTATTTATAACAGTCCTGATCCTTTCATGGATATCCACGAATCAAAATCAGGGTCATCTCATCTACGCTCTCGACGATCCCTACATACACATGGCCATGGCCAAGAACTTCGCCCAGCATGGAGTATGGGGAGTAACAAGGCATGAGTTCAGTTCTTCATCCTCTTCGTTGCTTTGGACACTGCTCCTCTCGGGAATGTACCTACTATTCGGAGTCAATGAAATCGGTCCGTTTATACTGACTGTTGCGACCGCTATCGCGGTAATTTTTTCAGTCTTTCTATTATTAAAAAAGTACTCTCTTCCGCAATCGTATATATTCCTTGTCTTGATGGGAATTATTCTCTTCACCCCCTTCCCTGCTCTTCTTTTTACAGGACAGGAACACATTCTCCATGCGCTTCTTACGATTCTTTTTGTGTACGTTTCTGCAAAAACACTCTCTTCGAATATTCACCGCGGTAGCTCGTCAACCGGTTTTGTGTCGCCCTTGATACTGGCGCCGATTGTTGTCCTTACCCGATATGAGGGATTGTTCGTCGTTTTCGTTGTGTGCGTTCTCTGCCTTTTCCGTAAGCGATGGTTGTATTCTCTTTTGTTAGGGGCAATTGCGATCATACCGATCTGGATTTATGGAATTATCTCGGTCTCTCATGGGTGGTCATGGCTGCCTAATTCGGTTCTTTTAAAAGGTCATATTCCGGATTTGACTTCCCTCGCCGGTATAAAAGAATTTCTCGGGGTCTCAATCCATCAACTAGTTGGAGCGCCTCATATTATTTCTCTGATGATTGTGTCGATTATTCTCTTCATACTCCGATTCAAGAAGGGGTTCTGGGAGGAGAGCCGGATAATGATGATAATATTTTTCGTCACATGCGTTTTCCATATGCAATTTGCTAAAACAGGCTGGTTTTACAGGTACGAAGCATATCTTGTTGCCCTTGGTGTTTTTGCCGTCAGTATCCCATTCTTCGAATTTATTTCCAGCGAGGTAAAAAAAATAAATATCAACGGATATTACGCCGTGAAGTTCGCAGCTATCATACTTCTGACGCTTGTCGCTCTTTTCCCGCTCGCCAGGAGAGGAATAGGATCAACACTCCGGATACCTCAGGCAACAAAAAATATTTTCGAACAGCAATACCAGATGGGAATGTTCCTCAAACAGTATTATCAGGACGCCGCTGTCGCCGCAAATGACATTGGGGCTATCAATTATCTGGCGGATATTCATTGTCTCGATTTGTGGGGAATCGGGAACGCCGATGTAGCTATGAAAAAGAGAACCGGCCATTACAATAGAGAACAAATAGACAGTGTTACGAGATCAAAAAGTATCAGGATTGCAATACTTTATGATAGTTGGTTCAGCCGCCATGGAGTAAGCATCCTACCTTCTCAGTGGATACATGTGGGTGAATGGAGAATTTCAAAGAATTTTGTTTGCGGCGATGAGATTGTTACGTTCTATGCGGCTAATCCAACCGAGGCGGCCAATTTACAGGTGAACCTCAACGCCTTCTCATCTTCTCTACCAAAAACTGTTTGTCAGATCGGTAAATATACTCGCTGATCTTTTCGCTGCCGCACAATCTCGCAAAATCGATTGGTTCGCAATCGGCAAATCCTTCACAAATGTATCTTAAGCGTCAATACTCCTGTTGGACGAGTCCATAAAACATCGATGCAAAGGAGCTCGGTTCCCGATCGTTTTTTAAAAAAATATAGAGCAGAGTTTTACCTCTTTAACATGACCCGGGAGTCCGTACCTTTGGTAATTCCCTCAGAACGTCCTACTTCTCGCGCCGGAATAATTTCCGCCAGCTGCGTTCACGGGATTCTATCGATTCCTTCCTCTCAAACAATTCCTTCTTTCCAAATGATACTTTTAAACCGTATGATTTTTTCTTCATCAAGGGATGAGCCGTAAACCGGTGTGGTTTTCTGTTCCGTTCGCTACCATCGTGTCCCTGATGCTTTGAACCGGAGGGATGCTCATGCCTGTGGTGTGGGGCGCCATGCTGCATGGATTTAGTCTCGGCGACAGGGGATTCTTTTTTCGTGTAATCGAATCCCTCGTAGCGTTTAACATCGTACCGCCTGCCGACGTACTTCTCAATACTTTTCACAAACTTTTGCTCTGCTGCTGACACAAATGTGATCGCATCTCCGGTGGCGGTTGCACGGCCGGTACGGCCTATTCGATGGATATAATCCTCGGCAAAGGTCGGCGTGTCATAATTAATTACGTGTGAAATTCCCTCAACGTCGATTCCGCGGGCGGCAATGTCTGTGGCGACAAGGACCTTATAGTGTCCCTGCTTGAATCCCGCCAGAGCACGTTGACGCTGCGCCTGTGTGCGGTTGGAATGGATGGCAACGGATTGGACGCCGTTTCTCTCAAGCCTGCGCGTTATCTTGTCGGCTCCGTGCTTTGTCCGCGAAAAAACGAGTGCGCTATCGATAGTCTCCGAACCGAGCAAGTGAAGGAGCAACTCTATTTTCATATCCTGGGGTATGGTATAAAACGCTTGCGCAACGGTTTCTACAGGCCGTCGCTGCTCGCCAATTTCAATCAACGATGGATTCTTTTGAATGGATGCAGTCAACGCCTTCACTTCTTTCGACATCGTCGCAGAGAACAACAGCGTTTGCCGCTTCACCGGCATACGGGCGATGATTTTTCGGACATCATTGATGAATCCCATATCGAACATGCGATCGGCCTCGTCGAGCACAAGAATTTCGATCTTCGAGAGATCTGCCGTGTGTCGGTTGAGATGATCGTTCAAACGTCCCGGGGTTGCGATTATAATGTCGACACCGTGCCGGAGCCGCTTCACCTGGTTGTCCATACTTACTCCCCCGATGACTGTGAGGCTCTGAATGTTCGTGAACCGGCCGTACGTGATAATAAATTCTTCAGCCTGTAGAGCAAGCTCGCGTGTCGGTGTAAGGACAAGCGCACGCGCATGATGGGTTGTGTTATACGTACCCTGTTTTGTCAGATGGTTGAGCATCGGCAAAACGAATGCAGCAGTCTTACCTGTACCCGTCTTCGCAACGCCGATAATATCACGGCCGGTGACGGCCAGCGGAATCGCCTGCGACTGAATTGCGGTGGGTGCAGTATAGCCTGTTGCAAGAATACCCTGCACGAGCTGATCGGAAAGATCAAGTTTTGAAAATGGCATAATAAATCCTTTATTAGAACTGTGAAAAACACGCTATGCAGGATGGAAATTTGCCGAAGATGAGAGAGTACGGGAAGTGTACAACTGAGCGTACAAAACCGTGCAGTACCTTAGCCTATTGACATCAGAGAGCGAGTCTCAAATATCCGCTTCCGATGCTGGTAACGCACGGATGCGGGCGCCGCTGTTTGCGACTGGTATAAGATACGGATATATTGTGTTAAATCCTAATGAGAATTCAAGATAAAAGAGTCACATCAGATCTCCATAACTATCGATTACTTTTTCCTTATCTTTGCATGTTAACTGCAATTCAATTATATTCTCACCAAGTTCAACAAATCATCTCCACGTGCATATCGCACATGGCTGACTCTTACAATTGCATTCGAATTTTTATTCCTGCATTATTTCATTGAAAATTCATGGAGCAAACTTTTCCACGACTATAACACAAATGACAAATCCTCATAGCCTATAGAGAGGAGTTGTATAATGCAACTGACTGTAATGAAGAATACATATGCAATCTGTAAACTCGACCATGATTCTCCAATCCCTCCGTGGGTGCATGCCTCGCACGGTTTCGCCAGCATGACATATACTCCGGATGAACTCTCGATCGTATGTCAGGAGAAATACGTCCCCGCCGGCATAAAGCAGGAAAGGGGTTGGCGAATTTTAAAAATAATTGGTCCGCTGGATTTTTCACTTGTGGGTGTCATCTCGAGAATAACGGGGATTCTAGCCAATGCCGGAGTGTCCCTTTTCACGGTGTCCACCTACGAAACCGATTTCATTCTGGTGAAAAAGGAAGCGCTCGATCAGGCAATTCAAGCGTTGAAGGATGCAGGACTGGATATCATTGATTGACGCTTCAACGTACCATTTCAAGGAGATTAGGAATGAAATCATTGATAACAATCCCATGATGCTTCCTTATCTGTACTGTACTAATTACAGCCTGTAAAAAAGGATCGGAGACTGCTACGTAACAAAATAAGGAAGAGCGGGTCTATTTCAATTCTTTCGAGTCGCCGGCCGATACATCTGGTTGGTAGGGAGATATGGAATTCAGGGACGACGTACCCCCATCTGGAGGAAACCGTTCGGTATTCATTTCCGGGGGATGCATCGTCCCCCACGCCTATTTCACGCTCATAAGTCCGGCCTCTGAAAGCTATCTCAGCCTGAGGTGCCGGGGGAAGAATTTATCGAGCGGCGGCGAGATACAGCTGAGGCGGATAAGTGACTGGAAAAAGAATGTATGGATCAGCATCAATGATACTGTGTGGGCGCCATATCAATCTGCAGACACGCTCTTTTGTCCGGCGCTCGATACGCTTAGTCTGGAACTAACATCGGGCGGATTGAAACCGAGTGCAATGCTTGTCGACCTCATCGAGGTATTACGGGTGAAATGAAAAATCTGTATTCCATTTTAAAAAAGAGAAATAAATTGACCAAAATACATTCACCCTTTACTTTATCCAGAAATAGTTGGTTATTACCGGCCGCTTTTGCAATATTGAAAATATTGATGCACCTCCCCTTTCTTGCACGGTACGGCTACCACCACGATGAATTGTATTTCCTAGACTGCGGGCATCATTTGTCCTTCGGTTATGTCGACCAATCGCCGATAGTGCCCTGGATTGCCCGGCTGGCAGATTTCCTTTTCGGACAATCATTGTTCGGTTTACGCATATTTGCAGTCCTCGCCGGAGCCGCGGCGGTATTCATTACAGGACTTCTCGTTCAACGGCTGGGCGGCCGTAAGTTCGCAGTCTTTGCAGCCTGTTTCTCAATGTTGATAGCACCGAATTTTATCCGCTCGAGTATCATGCTCTGCATTCCGGTCTTCGAACCCATTATCTGGGTTTCATGTGCATATTTCGTCGTCCGGATCATACAGGAAAATAATCTCCGGTTGTGGATCTGGATAGGAGTATTGATCGGGATCGGACTGATGATTAAGCATTCGACGCTGCTTTTAATTTTTGGCTTGGGGATCGGAATACTTCTGACTCCATTAAGAAACCACCTTCGAACACGATGGCCGTATCTTGCCGGGGCGATCGCCCTATGTATTTTTCTCCCGAATATTCTATGGCAGATTGCCAACGACTGGCCGACAGTGGAATTCCTCCGTAATCTCAACCGGCATACTATGAGCAGAATCTCCATCTTTCAATTCGTTCTCGGACAAATTCTCTACCTCAATCCGGTTACAGCTCCGATATGGATCGGAGGACTCGTTTTCTTTTTTTCAAAAGCCGGAAAGCCATACCGCATTTTCGGATGGGTCTATATTTCTCTTTTTGTTCTCCTGATGCTTATCAAGAGTAAAATCTATTACCTTGCTCCTGCATATCCTGCCGTATTAGCCGGTGGCGGCACTGCACTTGAACAATTTATCATTCGCAAGAATTGGCCCCGCCTTAAACCTGTAATCGCCGGTACGATGATTCTAGCATTGATACTTTTTGCCCCTATCTTACTCCCAATTACTTCCATCGATGCCATGGATCGATATTGTAAAGTATTATCGTTCGGTTCGTTTGAAAATGTCTATGAGATAACAGGCGATCTCCACGGACAATTTGGATGGAAAGAACGCGTAGAAGCCGTCGCGAAAGTCTATCATACGCTTTCACCCACAGAATGTGACAGCACTTTAATCTTTGGGAGCTGGTACGGCCCCACTGGAGCGATTAATTATTTTGGCGGCGAGTACGGACTACCAAAAGCAGTTTCAGGACACATGACATACTACCTATGGGGATTTCCGCAAAAGCCGATCACAACAGTTATTGTGGCCGATGCACCCATTGAGAAGTTGAAGACGATGTTCGACGATGTTATAATTGCATCTCAGACTACGCTGAAAAATGTTAATCCCTGGGAACAACAATTTTATGTGGCAATCTGCCGTAAACCTAAAGTTGGGCTTCATGAACTCTGGCCAAAGTTGAAGAATTGGTGAAAAAATTAGATTGAGTCGATATTTTTCTCCTTGCCTCTCTTCTTTAAATTCGCTATCTTAAATGAAGATTTTTCATCTAATAACAGAAAGGTCAGGAATTCGAAATGGCAAAAGTATGTGCAATTTGCGGTAAAAAACCGACAAGCGGTAACAATATCAGTCATGCCCATAACCGGACACGGCGGCGGTGGGAGCCGAATCTCCAGAGCGTCCGCGCAAAAGTCGGCTCGAAAACCATGCGGATTACCGTTTGTGCAAATTGCATTAAATCGGGTAAGGTTATGAAAGCTACATAAAGAGTCTTTAGGTATATTCAAGACCCCGTTCCGCTCTGCGGAGCGGGGTTTTTTGTTTCTGCTTTCCGCTCAATGAATCGGCTGGTCTCAATTGTAAATGATGAATTTTTATCTGTCCGCCTAAGGTAGAATAATACATGTATCAGGGGCTGTCTCCACAGCCAGGTGGCCGAGCCTGTGGTGCCCTAAAGGACGACTTCGTCGAGCGAACCCTGAACCCCTCGGTGAACTCGGGGCAAGCGTAGTGAAGGGTGAGTCGAACCATTCTTAACAGTCATTCTTCGATCCGCCTTCCGCCTGCGCTCCGCTCCGACGGACGAGTCGGCGGACTCAGGGCAAGTATCGAGGCTACCGTCTATAACGCGAAAAATGTTTCTATTTGCTGTGAAGGTTACCTCGATATGGCTGAAGAGAGTGCAGATTAACTCGGTAACCTGGCTATTGATTATTTTTCTGAGTATCAACAGCCCGGTGGCCGAGTAAAATTACCACCGAAAAAGCCATATCGAGGCCACTTATAGAAAAAACAATAAATCATCGAAGTCGCCATCCCCGCCTTGCATAAGAAGCGAATTCTATTAAATTAAAATCATGATATCAATTTCCCTTCCAAATCAACTGACACTGCTCCGGATACTGCTTACCCCCGTCTTTGTCAGTCTGCTCTTCTCGCAGGATCACCGACTGCGACAATTGGCTTTTGTGGCTTTTACTGTCGCGTCAATGACGGATTGGTACGACGGGTGGGTGGCACGAAAATGGGGATATATTTCACGATGGGGAAAATTCTTCGATCCACTCGCAGATAAAGTGTTGACTTCAGCGGCGTTTTTCGCTTTTGCCGTACTCGGCCTTGCGCAATACTGGATGGTCTGGATTATTGTCATCAGAGATATCCTCATTACATTACTCCGTTCACTTGCCGAGTATAAAGACCAGACGGTTGTAACGACTTATTTTGCAAAAGTAAAAACATTCGCCCAGATGACACTGATCTATTATATCCTGATTTTGCATCTGGCAAAAACAACTCCCGGATTCTGGTCAGATCACCAGGTATTGTTCGACATGCTTCTCAATCCGACACTTGTGTATATCTTAATGCTGATCATCACGATCATTACTCTCTGGACGGGCATCACCTACATCATCGATAACCGGAAGACTATTCTGAATCTCTATGTCAGCCGTTCCCGAATCACCGAATCAGATTGATCGGAATGTTAAGAGTGTTCCCTTTCTCTTACGATTTATCAGCACCGGATTCGGTGCAGGGTATTCGCCCCTAATTCCCGGTACCGTCGGCACTTTAGTAGCACTTATATTTTATGCAATCCCCGGGTTTGAAACGACAATCGTAATGCTGTCCGCGATCGTTGCTGCTTTTACAATCGGCACATACGGAGCACATCTGGTTGAAAAGCAGAGCAGTCATGATCCGGGAATTATCGTGATAGATGAAATAGTTGGGATGTGGGTATCGCTGCTTTTTCTTCCGAAATCGCTAACGATCACAGCGGCTGCATTTATCCTGTTCCGTATCTCCGACATCATTAAACCATGGCCTGCACGCTGGTTCCAGCATAAATCTGGCGGATTGGCAATAATGCTTGATGATGTATTTGCTGGGATGTATGTGAATATTGCGATTCAGTTGTGGCTGTGGTTCATCCACTAATCGTTTTTTCACAGCTTCGAGATGAACAGATAAATCTCAACATGCCGCCCCTATGGCTCGCCTCGCTCCGCTCGGCGGAGCGGGGCCTCGTACCGTTTCGTTAGCGGTTTTTCTATAAACATGTTGCGCCTACGGCGCTCTTTCACAAAATAGCTTTTCTAGAAACGTTCAGCGCCACGACGCTTATTAACAATCCGACTATTATTCACCGATGACGTGCATACAACGCTCATGTATTCACAATACAAAACTCTAAATTCAACATTTCAAAAACCCCGTAGGGGTGATATGTTTATAGAAAAGCATAACAAAAAAAGGAATGAACCCCGTCGGGGTGATATGTGGAAAAAGGATAAATCAATCTATCGCGATCCATTTAAAAAGATATTCTTCGTTATACGCAACATTGTATTCCTGTAGTATCGCAATGTATTCTTCCTTAAAATTCCTCTTTTTGTGATGGTATTCTTGATTCGTGATGTAATGAATAATCCTATCAAGATCTCCTTCACCGCACGAAAACACACCGAACCCCTCCTGCCAATTAAATCGACATTTTAATAATCTGTATTCATTGATAAAGCGGGAAGAATTCGCCTTAATATCCCTTACAATTGTCGAGACTGCAATATCCGGTTTTAATCCAAGTAGAATATGGGTATGATCAGGCATGCAACATATTGATATCAATTTCTGGTTTTTATTTGTAACTATCCCGGATATATATTTTTGCATTTCTTCACGAACCCCCGAGGAAATGAGATTCAAGCGATTCTGGACAGCAAATATAACATGGAAATAGATTTTCGAAAATGTGTTTGCCATGGCATGAATAATGAAAATGTTGATTGGAGTCAAAAAAATCCATTCGCCGAATTTTTCCCTTAATAAATCTCAACATATCGCCCCGATGGCTCGCCTCGCTCCGCTCGGCGGAGCGGGGGCTCGTTTCGCTTTCCGATGGCTTTTCTATAAACATATCGCGCCTGCAGCGCTCATTTATACTCTCGCAATCCTTATATTACATAGAACGAAAGCAGGTTACATATATCACCCCGATTGAGCTTGTTTCGCTTTCCGATGGTTTTTCTATGAACATACCGCGCCTTCCGCCTACACTACGTTCCGGCGGACATGTCAAAAATCCATACGGATCATTTTTAACCGTTATTTTAAGGAAAAAATTATCTTTGTTTATCATTCATCCCAATCGTATATTATTCCATGCGTGCAGAAATCATTACCATAGGTGACGAACTTCTGATCGGTCAGGTTATCAATACCAACCAGGCCTTCATAGCCGAAAAATTGAACAGCGTCGGGATTGCCGTCGCCCGGATGACCACCGTCGGTGACGATGAAGAAATGATGCTGAAGGCATTTAAAAACGCGTACCGAACATATGATGTTGTGTGCGTAACGGGAGGATTGGGACCGACTCACGATGATATTACAAAGAAAGTTATCTGCAAATTCTTTCAGACCGATCTGATCATGGATCAGGGAATCCTCGAGAATATCAAGGCAATCCTGGGTAGACGGAATATACCCCTATTAAAAGCGTCCGAGGAACAAGCAATGGTCCCCGGGGGATGTACTGTATTTCCGAACAGTATGGGTTCCGCACCGGGTATTTTGTTTGATCGCGATGGAAAATTTTTCATCGCAATGCCCGGCGTACCGTTTGAAATGAAAAGTATCATGGAAGAATCCGTTGTACCGTATTTCCGGACACATGCATCCGGACACGTGATACTGCATCATACTTTAAAGACAACAGGTATTGCCGAATCAGTGCTTGCGTCACGGCTTGGAAATGTCGAGGAATTCCTTGACGGGGCAACCCTCGCGTTTCTGCCATCGCCACAGGGAACACGCCTGCGCATAACCGTCAACGAGCCGTCGGTTCCTGCAGCTGAGAAGAAAATTCAGGAAGTAGAACAACAGATCCGCGCGAAAGTCGATAAATATATTTATGCGACAGGCGAAGAAGATCTCGAGGAAATAGTCGGGCACATCCTGAAGGAACGGAAAATGACGATTGCTGTGGCCGAATCGTGTACCGGCGGGATGATAGCAGACCGTTTGACGAATGTTCCGGGAAGTTCGGAATACCTCGAACGGGGAGTCGTAACATATAGCAATGCTTCGAAGATTGAACTGCTCGGTGTTCCGTCTGAGCTCATTATCCGGCATGGCGCGGTAAGCCGTGAAGTAGCTCTTGCCATGGCTGAGGGAATCCGAAAAACCGCCAAGACGACAATCGGCATTTCCACGACGGGTATAGCCGGACCGTCGGGCGGCACGCCTGAAAAGCCGGTCGGTCTTGTCTGGATCGGTTATGCAGATACGGAAAGTTCATTTGCGCTTCAATTTAATTTCGGCAATAACCGGATGCGGACAAAAGAGCGGGCTTCACAAGCGGCACTGGAGCTGGTGAGGAGAAAAATCCTTTCGATTGCTCTGGAACAATAGACTACAACATTTATAATGAATAGAATAGTAAGCCCCATACTCTGTGACCTTTGTGGACCCTCTGAGTCCTCTGTGTCAGTGCTCTTATTATTAATTTCGATTTTAAAAAGAGAGCACCGTACCACTCATTGCCCTGAATAATGCTGTGGTATTATATTTTAGAAAAAGAAATTATATATTCATCGCCCACGGAGTTAAAATAACTAAGACAAATGGCATCAATCCGCACATTCATAGCGATCCCGACTCCCGACAATGTCAGGCAAGTGTTGAGCGAAATTCAGGCTGAATTGAAGACCTCGCGTGCCGAGGTCAAATGGGAACCGCACGAAAAGCTCCATATTACACTTCGTTTTCTAGGAAATGTCGACGAGCGTCAACTCCCTCAACTGATGACCGAATGTTCAAATGTCGTCTGTAACCTCCCATCGTTCTCTTTAATATACGAGGGACTCGGTTGTTTTCCCGATACACGAAACCCACGCATAATCTGGGCCGGTTCACATAATGATGATGGGACACTTGTCCGGATAAAAAAAAATATAGACGATATTGTAGTACGATATGGTTTTGAACGCGAAAATAGGTCATTTCACCCCCATATCACTCTAGCAAGAGTAAAGGGAAGACAAAATATTCCGAGCTTGATTAAAATGTTCCAAAGCGTTACATTTGAACCACATCCAGTAATCATCGATGAGGTTCACTTCATGAAGAGTGAGCTTCGTTCTACCGGCTCCATTTACACAAGAATGCAAATCATTGCACTACAAAGATAAGGAGTTCGCATGGCTGATGAGAGCACAAAAACACAGCGTCTGCAAGCATTAAAAAACGCAATCGACCAGATTGAAAAAGAGCATGGCAAAGGTGCTGTCATGCGGCTTGGAGAAGGTCCGGTCGCCAAGATTGAATCAATCTCCACCGGCTCGATTTCACTTGATGCCGCTCTGGGCATCGGGGGCGTCCCTAGGGGAAGGGTAATCGAAATCTATGGTCCTGAATCATCGGGGAAAACGACCCTGTGTCTCCATATTATTACCGAAGCTCAAAAGGCGGGAGGGCTTGCTGCGTTCATTGATGCTGAAAATGCAATGGATATGGGATATGCAAAACGTCTCGGTGTAAACGTGAACGACCTTCTTCTTTCCCAACCCGAATTTGGAGAGCAGGCGCTGGAGATCGTGGAAACACTCGTTCGAAGCGGCGCATTGGATGTTATCGTCATCGATTCTGTTGCAGCACTTACTCCGCGCGCCGAGATCGAGGGGGAGATGGGCGATCCACAAATGGGTATACAGGCACGGCTTATGTCACAGGCACTACGGAAATTGACTTCTGCAATTGCCAAATCGAACACTTCCGTCATCTTCACTAACCAGCTTCGCATGAAAATCGGCGTGATGTTCGGCAATCCGGAAACGACAACGGGTGGGAATGCCCTCAAGTTTTATGCATCGGTTCGGATGGATGTCAGACGGATCGAAGCATTGAAAGACGGCACGAACGTCATCGGCAACAGAACAAAAGTGAAAGTTGTGAAGAATAAAGTCGCACCACCGTTCCGAGAAGCACAATTTGATATTCTTTATAATGAAGGCATTTCAAAACTCGGCGACCTGATCGATACGGCGGTCGAGTTGAACGTAATACAGAAGAGTGGTGCCTGGTTCTCGTACGGTCCCGAGCGTATCGGCCAGGGGCGGGAAGCAGTAAAGAAATATCTGCAGGAATCACCAAAAATGATGACGGAAGTTGAGAATACCGTACGTGCAAAGCTTGGTCTCCCTCAGCGGCAGATCGCGACACCGCCGACGACACCACCAAAACCTGAAAAAGTCGAACCACCACAGACTGCTAAGAAACCGGCACAAAAACCATAGGATCACGTCTCAAATGCCGCATATAGAAACTCACTTTACCGGATCGGAGACAGTCCGTGATATTGTAATAGGAATGTCGGATGGCCTAACCGTTCCTTTCGCTCTTGCAGCCGGACTGACAGGTGCCGTGGTTGCCTCGGGGATCATTGTAACCGCGGGACTTGCAGAGATTGCAGCCGGTTCGATAGCGATGGGACTGGGCGGATACCTCGCTGCCAAAAGTGAGGCTGAGCATTATGATTCAGAAAGACTTCGTGAACAACGTGAAGTAAAAGAAATCCCGGAAGAAGAAAAAGCTGAAATTACAAGGGTGTTCGAGGAATACGGAATAACGGAAGAGGAAAGTAAAATAGTCGTCTCAGCACTCAGCCGAAGGCCCGAGGAATGGATTGATTTTATGATGCGTTTTGAACTCGGCCTTGAAAAACCAAATCCCCGGAGGGCGTTGACAAGTGCCCTGACAATTGCCGGAGCGTATATTACAGGGGGATTCATACCACTTGGTCCTTACATGCTTTTCTCGAGCATTCGGACAGCTCTCTGGATGTCTGTTGTAGTAACGTTTCTTGCACTCATTATCTTCGGATACGTTAAAGGCCGTTTTACCGGAGTGGCTCCGTTTCGAAGCGCATTCCAGACTGTTCTTATAGGTGGATTGGCAGCGATAACAGCCTTCGGACTTGCACGTTTGTTTTCGTAAAGCGAATCTTTTAATGCGAATTACTGCGATAGAACCGCAGAAGAAGGATCCGGCACGGAAAAATCTCATCGTCAATGGGAAATTTCTCTTCGGCATCAGCACCGATGTTCTCATTCAGTTAGGACTTCGACGCGGGGATCAGGTTGACGAAAGTCTCATAGCAAAAATCCATGCAGCTGAAGAGCTCTTTCAGGCAAAGCGGAAGGCGCTCGATTATCTCTCGCGGCGAATGCACAGTGAAAAAGAACTGAATCAAAAACTTCAGAAAAAAGGGTTCTCGGCTGATACAATCCTTAGACTTATTGACGATTTCCGTTCGTCCGGCTATCTCAACGATACACAATTCGCCGTAGCCTATGTTACAGATTGTTTGCAGAAGCGCCCGATCGGGCGACGGTCGCTCTTCCAGCGATTGCGTCTCAAGGGTATCCACAAGGAAATTATCGACAATGTACTGACGGCCACGCTTGAAACCCAGAAAGAAGAAACAATTGCCCTGGCTGTCGCAAGAAAAAAACTCAGGGTTTCACGATCACAATTTGAAAGACTCGATCTCAATAAACAAAAACAGAGACTTGCACAATTTCTCGCTCAACGTGGATTCGAATGGGAAATCATAGGTCATGTCGTGAACGAGGTATTACACAAGGAATGAGAATTTATGCTTCATGCATTTCTATCATCGAATATTGGTAAGGTAACGGTTGTTCTCATTGTTGTTACCCTTGCACTATTTATTGCAGCGCAATTTTTAAGTATCGGGATTCTTGTGCTGATTTCCGGAATAATCACATTTTTCCTCTGGCCGATTGTCGAATGGTTCGAACGGCACATGGTTTCACGCACTATTAGCATACTGGGAATTTTTATAGTGGGTTTTGGATCTATTGCCTGGATTATCTCCCTATTACTACCTGTGCTCATCAGTGACCTCTCAGTACTTGGAAACACTGTCCAGCAGTTTCCATTCGCGGCACGAATACGCGGGATAGAGGAAGAAATCCGAAAAATAATCCCTATGATCCATCCGGGAGATATCAGCTCCCGCATCCAGTCGGGACTCACTTCGCTCATCTCGCAGGCCATGGATATTCTTTCAAACGTCGCCTCGATTATAACGTTTGCAACCATCATTCCCTTCATCGTATTTTTCCTGCTTAAAGATGGTCCCCAGATGCAAAAGGGATTTGTGGAACTCATCCCGAACCGATATTTTGAGATGGGACTGAATGTCCTCTACAAAATTCGCACCCAGCTAAAACAATATATCCGTGGAGTGATAATTGAGGCGATCATAGTCGGGTCTCTTGTAACCATTGGCCTGTTGTTGTTCGGAATCCAGAACGCACCGGTACTCGGACTTGTCTCCATGATCCTAAATCTCATACCGTATATCGGTCCGTTAATAAGCGCTATCAGCGCAATAGTCGTGTCTATGAACCAGTTTGGTGGATTGACTATGGTGTTTCCGTTAGCTCTTATGTTCATTGGAATTCGTTTGTTTGACGATATGATCATAATCCCATTTCTTTACTCACGGAGTGTCGAGACACATCCGGTTGCCGTGATTTTGTACATCTTTATCGGTAGCCAGCTCATCGGTGTTATCGGGATGGTTCTTGCTATTCCGGTTGCGACAGTCATAAAAGTCATTATGAAAGAAACATACTGGGGACTCGAACATTACCAGCTCGCTCATCAGCAAAACCAATGACCCATCTACCGGCCCATATCGTTAAGAAAATTGCGCTTCTGTTGACAGCGTTAGCCTGTATTCTATGGCTCGGGGGCTTTTTTGCGGAAATTTCAATGATCGTATTGTTGGCATTTCTACTCTCGTTCATTCTTACTCCATTCGTTGACTATCTGGAACAGCATGGTTTTAGAAGGACTGCCGCAACTATTTTCGCCTTCTTGGGAATTGGTGCACTTTTAGGTATTGCATTATGGATCGCTGTGCCGTTATTTATAAGTCAGATTAAATTACTTGCCGATATGATGAAACATGTGAATATGGAACAGCAGCTACTCGCTATCGGTCAGGAAATCGAACACCGCGTCCCCTATTTAAAAGCAGTTGATGTCGCCCGGGGTGTAAACGAGGCGGCAAGCGATCTAATGAGCGGAGTATTGAGCAATATTTCTAAAATATTTTCACTCCTGATGCTTATGGCAATTGTGCCGTTCATTGCTTTTTTTATCGTCCGCGATGGGCGAAAGTCGTTGAAAGCGCTGATCGAACGGGTCCCTAATCGCTACTTCGAAATCACTCTAAACCTTGTCGACCGACTCGGACACGAACTTGCCGGGTATATACGGGGATGGCTGCTCGACTCGTTCGTCGTCGGTATCTTGATGATCATTGGATATTTCATCATAGGGATGGAGTACGCATTCGTTCTCGGGGTTGTCGCCGGGATCACAAATCTGATTCCCTACGTCGGTCCTGTTGCCGGCATTGTTCCTGCTGTTATTATAGCCGTGCTCCAAGGAGGAAATAGCGCACTAGTTGTCAATATTATTATCCTGACCCTCGTCGTTCAGCTCGTCGATAATACAGCAATCCAGCCATGGGCCTTTGCAACGGCAGTCAACATGCATCCCCTCTCGGTACTGATCATCGTTCTAATTGGAAACGAATTCGGGGGTATAATCGGAATGCTTCTGGCAATACCAATCGCTACAATCATCAAGGTGACTGCGAAGCAGGCATACTGGGGCTTCACTCATTACACAATAACAAAAACCGAGCGCATACCACTGCACCGATGAACAGACTAGTTTTTGATATCGAAACACTTGCCTTCCCGCTCGAACAATTCGACGAGATACAGCAGGAGTACCTTCTCCGATTTGCACAGGATGATGAACAGCGCACTGAAACACTCCAAAAACTCAACCTTTACCCTCTGACTGCACAGATTATTGCCATCGGCCTTCTCAACCCGGATACCAACCATGGTAAAATTCTATATCAAGCCGATACCGAAGGACATTATGTCAGCGACGACGGCCAGATCGATTATATCAGCGGTACGGAAAACGATTTGCTTTCTCATTTCTGGGATGTTGTGACTAAATACGATCAATTCATTACATTCAACGGACGGGCATTCGATTGTCCTTTCATAATGCTTCGTTCGGCAATCCGCGGTGTGAAACCTACAAGAAACCTTATTCCCTATCGATATGATACCCGGATCCACTGCGATTTGCTCGACCAACTTTCATACTATGGAGCGACAAAAAAATTCAATCTCGATTTTTATTGTAAACAGTTCGGTATTGAAAGTCCAAAGAGCCATGGTATTACAGGACTCGACATGGAAACTTTATTCACAGGGGGTAGATATAAAGAAATCGCCGAATATTGCCTCGGTGACATCCGGGCAACGGCGCTTCTTTTTCAAAAATGGAATTCTTTCTTAAATCTTGATAATCATTCATGATCATCCACGGAGAGAATATGAATGATAAGGACTCACAGGATCAACCCCAGGAAGGTATCGATCACATACACTCGACCCGCACACGGGCTGCTTTTATCACTCTCGCAGCAAATATTTTTCTATTTTGTATAAAACTCTATGCTGGACTCGCTATTTCAAGCATTTCAGTAATCTCTGAGGCGTTTAACTCGCTTCTCGATATTATAGCCTCCGGGGGAATTATCTATAGTGTATGGATCGCTCTTCGCGCACCGGACGAAGATCATCCATTCGGCCATCGTGCCGCCGAACCAATCACTAGTCTGCTCTATACAATCTTTGCAGGTGTGGTCTGTTTTAATATGCTAAAGGAATCTATCGAGAGAGTCTTCACACCGACAATTCACTCGATTCACATTCTTCCCTTTGCCGTCCTAGCGGTTACTATCATCATTAAATTTGCAATGGGAAAACATCTCCAGAAAGTGGGTCTGAAATATGAAAGTCCTGCTCTCATGGCAAGCTCGATTGATGCAAAAAACGATGTTCTGTGCGCCTCGATGGCGATCGTCGGTATCACCCTTTCATATTTTGGATACACATGGTGTGATGGAATTGGAGGAATCGCAGTGTCGTTAATGATCGCCCGCGGCGGCTACCTGATCGCTAAAGAAAACATTAATTATCTTATGGGCAAGGGTGCAGGTGAAGAGTTAATGTTGAAGATTATCCGCCGGGCCACAAAGATCGAAGGTGTGCTCGGTGTGAATGCACTCCGATCTCACCATGTCGGCAATCGCTTCCACATTGAAATCCATATCGAGGTCGACCGCACACTCGCTACTCAGCGTTCTCACGATATAGGAAAAGAGGTCCAGAACGAGATCGAATCGCTGCGTGAGGTGAATAAGGTATTCGTCCATATTGATCCAGTGGAAGGACGGAAATAAGAGAAGCTTTATTCAAAAAACTGATGTAAAAGGTGGGAGTTATCGGTGAACCCTTCTATATCTCCCTACGGCCCTACAAAATGGCGGCTGTACACCGTGATTATCGATGCAGCAGCAAAAAGTTTTGACACATCCCACAATGAAAAGATCAGGAAGCCTGCTTTAATCGAATCTGAAATATTATGAAAATAGACAGTGTTGAGCTGCATTGCGCCGAGTGTAAAGATCGCCGCAAAACCAATGCTGCACGAGAAAAAATTCCACCAAAATCCTTTTCGTAAATGTACCATCCATCCGATAATGGAGCTTGCAAGAGGAAATGCCAGTAAATACCCGCCGGTGGGACCCAAAAGAACGGACAGTCCTGCATGTCCACCCGCGAAAACCGGAAATCCTGCGCATCCCATCATCAGATATATCACCTGACTTATGAAACCATTTCGCATGCCGAGGAATCCTCCGGCAAGTACAACCATAAATGTCTGTAGGGTAAATGGTACCGGTTGATGGAGAATTTCAATACGGGCACCCGCCGCCGTTAGAATCGTAAAACTAATAATCCAAAATCCCTGGGCAACCGCGCTAGTGCTTGTAATTTTAAACGATCTCGACGCCGTATTTTGAGACAATTCTCTCATGAATGCTCCTTCGTTTAATTTATTAGTGACGAAGATACAAAAATCCTTCAGGAGAATCAAGAAAAGGAGAGAAATTTATTGACACTTTTCTAATATTTGAGTATATTTTATAGCTTAATAATGATTATCCGACTGGGGTGTAGCCAAGCGGTAAGGCAGCGGCCTTTGGAGCCGCCATGCCCTGGTTCGAATCCAGGCACCCCAGCAGAAAGCCGAGAGCCATGGACAATATGTATATTTTTTCCGGGCGGAGCAACCCACAATTTGCTGTACGCGTTGGTCAGGCGATAGATCAACCGCTTGGAAACAACTCGTTCCAGACTTTCAGTGACGGCGAAATTTGGGTGAAATATAATGATAACATCCGCGGGTCGGATGTATACATCATTCAATCGACAAATCCGCCGGCTGAAAATCTCATGGAGTTGTTGATCCTCTTGGACGCAGCGAAACGGTCGTCAGCACGACGAGTCACAGCTGTGATTCCGTATTTCGGGTATGCACGACAGGATAGAAAAGATCAGCCACGGGTATCAATTTCAGCAAAATTGGTAGCCAACCTGATCACCACAGCAGGTGCCGATCGCGTAATTGCGATGGATCTGCATACACCGCAAATTCAGGGCTTTTTTGATATCCCGTTCGACCACTTATATGCTTCGAGGGTGCTTATAAAATATATCCAAGATATGAAGATGGAAAATCTTGCGGTCGTTTCACCGGATGTTGGCGGCATCAAGATTGCACGCGCATATGCCAAGCGGCTCGAGGCAGATCTTGTCCTTATAGACAAACGACGGCCTAAGGCAAATGTTGCCGAGGTAATGAATATCATCGGTGATGTCAAAGACAAGAATATTCTGATCATCGATGATTTAATCGATACGGCAGGCACGTTTACAAACGCTGTAAAGGTCCTTGAGGAAGCCGGTGCAAAAAAAATCTATGGGGCCTGTACACATCCGATTCTTTCAGGGCAATCATACGAAAAGATTGAGAGCTGCGGTGTGACAAAACTGTTGGTGACCGATACGGTGCCGTTGCGGAGATCATCGAGTAAGATTGAAGTCATATCAGTTGCAGGTGTTTTCGGAGAAGCAATTAAACGAACGAATCTGAATCAATCGATCAGTTCTCTTTTTGATACTGATAAAGATAAGGCGATGTAGAATAATGAGGATTACCAATGGCTGAAATAGTTCTAGAAGCAGAGGTTCGAAATTCACGTGGAAAGCAGTCTCGTGCATTGCGGCGTGCCGGAAAAGTCCCGGGCGTGTATTATGCTCGAGGGGAAGAGAATATCGCGATCGTGACGACGGAAAAGGCATTACGACCGCTGGTTGGAACCAAGGAAGCTCATATTATCAACCTGAAATTGAATTCCGGAGAAGCACTCAATTGCATTCTCCGTGATGTCCAATATGACCCTCTGACCGATCTTCCGGTTCACTTTGACCTACAGGGAATAAAAGCAGACGAAGAGCTGACGATTGAGGTGCCGATTGTCCTTCAAGGAATACCGGCAGGAGTAAAAAATGGTGGAATAATGCAGCATATAATGCATACGTTGCGGGTATCCTGCCTGCCCCGATACATTCCAGAGAATATCACACTCGACGTCTCGGCGTTAGAGATCAATAACTCACTTCATGTGAGTGACGTCGAACTCCAGAATGTAAAAATTCTAGATAGTGAAGAAAACGCTATCGTCGCAGTCATTCCACCGGCGGCGGTTGTCGAAGCAGCTCCGGTAGTAGAAGCCGAGATACCGGCTGAACCCGAGGTAATCGGCAAGGGAAAGAAACCTGAAGAAGGTGCTGAGGGTGCTGAAGAACCGAAGAAAGCAGAAGTCCCGAAGAAAGCAGAAGTCCCAAAGAAAGAAGAAGTCCCAAAGAAAGAAGAAAAGAAATAATTTCTTTCAAAGAATCTACCGACTCCCGTGCATATTATTATTGGACTCGGTAATCCTGGATCGGTATACGCTGAGACCCGGCACAATATCGGATTTGCGGTCGTCAATACCATAGCCGAGCAGAGGAAAATTTCATTCAAGCCGGGAAAGGGCGATTACTGGATCGCCTCGGGGAATATCAACAACGAAGATATTGTTCTGGTCAAACCGACAACAATGATGAACAATAGCGGCTGTGCTGTTCGAGATGTTGTTGAACGGTTTAAAATTGAACTTATTAATCTTATTATTGTTTATGATGATGTCCATCTGCCGATAGGAACACTTCGGTTCCGACCGCTGGGAAGCGACGGCGGACACAACGGCATGGGATCGATAATTTATCATCTGCAGAGTGAGGAAATACCTCGCTTGAGATGTGGAATACAAAGTACGGCACAGGATGCTACACGGTTGAACTCGGTTGATTTCGTTCTATCACCTTTCATACCCGAAGAACAAGAAGGTGTTCGAGCGATGATTCTTCATGCAGCGGATGCACTTCAATACTGGATCGAAGAAGGCATTGACGCTGCAATGAATCGGTGGAACACACGGCCGGAGGTATAATATAAAATCCTACTCCGGGGTTAGCCTGGACGAAAAGGCTACTATCCTGGGGTTAATTTCGAACAAGTGCCATTCCTACTTTTTGTACCATTCAAAAAAAGGAGGCACAGTACACAATCCAACACAATCAATTTTTAAAATGACAGTTGGAGGTGTACAAGAAACGTCCAAAGGAGGTGAATACATGGACACATTGACACGTAACTACGAGACAACGTTCATCATTAACGCAACGCTTGATGATGCTCAGACCGAAGCTGTCATTGCCCGCGTTCAAGAATTACTCGTCAAGAATGGGGGTACGGTTACAGCGGTCGAGAAATGGGGTCGCAAGCGGCTCGCCTATCCTATCCAGAAGAAAAACAACGGCTTCTATATCGTTCTCATATTTTCTGCGAAAGGTGATGCTGTTGCCAAACTTGAGCGTCACTACCAGCTCGATGAAAATATTATACGTTATTTAACAGTGCAATTGGATACGAAAGCTCTGAAGGCACGGCGCTCGGTTGCACGGGCTGAGGAAGAACCAGCGGCAGCACCGGTATTACCAGATCTGGCGGGTGAAGCCGTCGTAGATCCACAGGTGGTGGCGATAACAGAATAAACACCGGTAGTATTATCAGAAAATTTATGTGATGTGCATTATAGAGTACACTCAAATGAGATATAGTATTATTGCCTACATGGAGATGAACTGATGGCAGATTTAAAAATACCAGAATTGAATTGTGTGATCATCGCAGGAAATCTGACGAAAGATCCCATCTGCCGCCAAACGACAAACGGGACTCCTGTGATCAATTTTTCAATCGCATCAAATCGGAAATACCGTGATGCGAACAATCAATGGCAGGAAGATGTCTGCTATGTCGGTGTGGTAGCATGGAATAAACTGGCTGAAAGCTGCCGGGACCGTCTGAAGAAAGGGAACGCCGTTCTCATCGATGGCGAGCTGCAAAGTCGAACCTGGAAAGCGGAGGACGGGTCCAATCGCTCTGTTGTGGAAGTCAAAGCACGACGCATTCAATTCCTCAACAAACGGACCCGAACTTATAATGAAGCAGAAATCGAACGGGCAAAGGTTCCACACGAAGAAGAAGCCAGCTCATTCGAGGATGACTCCTTCGATCGATTCATTAAAGACGGTGAACCGCACCTGTTACGGAATCAATGAACATAGGGATTCCGCCGGTCGCACTCTACAGCGCAAAGGAGAATAATGTTAAAGGAAAATAATCAGATACGGAAAAAACGAAATTGCCGGTTCTGCGAGAATAAAGAAACTTATATCGATTACAAAGATGAAAAAAGACTTCATCGTTTTGTGACCGAACAAGGAAAAATTATTCCAAAAAGGATCACCGGTACATGTGCGAAGCATCAGCGTCAGCTTGTGCAGGCAATCAAACGGGCACGACATCTTGCGCTGCTTCCATTCGTTTCTGATACAATCCGTTAGTCTCTCGAGTACCTCGAAGCAAAGAGAGAACACCCTCGCCGTCAATGGAAGGGAGAAATACTATCTCCGCGATACGGCGCGAATTATAAACAACTCATCATGACTCTCTATTTGTACTCCACGAGAGATGATGACGTGTTGATGATTTTTTAAATGGAGCTTTTATGAAAGTTATATTGCGACAAGATTATGAAGCACTCGGTCATATAGGTGACGTCGTCGAAGTAAAGGACGGCTATGCACGTAACTATCTTCTTCCACGGAATATTGCCTATCAGGCAACGGAGGGTTCTCTTCGCGTTCTCGAAGAAGAAAAACGTCAAAACGAACGCCGCCATGAAAAAGAGAAAAAATCGGCCGACAATCTCGGAGCAACCCTGTCGACCACATCGGTCACTCTGAAAATGAAGGTGGGCGAAGAAGATAAACTGTACGGATCTGTAACATCTCAGATGATTGCAGAACAGCTCGAAGCCCAGGGAATAACAATTGATAAGCGAAGTATCGAGCTTGAGGAACCAATCAAAGCTCTTGGAGTATACGAAGTTCCGGTAAAACTGCACCCAAAAGTAATATCGACACTCAAAGTGTGGGTTGTTGCCGAATAATCTCGACACCGAAAAGCCTTTCCGGTGAGAAAAGGCCCTTTCATTCTGAGACCGGTTGGCATATGCGACTTTATTCTCTCCGGCAATGTGCGCACGAGTAAGAATTCTCACGGTTCGAGGTGAGGTGATTGAATATAATGGCAAAAAGTATTAAGACACTTGACAATGTCACGATACGCTTCGCCGGTGATTCCGGTGACGGAATGCAGCTCACCGGGACCCATTTTACGAATGCATCAGCCGCTCTCGGGAACGATTTAAGTACCCTTCCGGACTATCCTGCAGAAATCCGCGCACCCGCCGGTACACCCTCAGGCGTCAGTGGATTTCAAATTCATTTCGGCAGCGTCGAGATTATGACTCCAGGCGATATGTGCGATGTACTGGTTGTTATGAATCCGGCTGCATTGAAAGTAAATCTGCGGATACTACGCGAAGGCGGAATTATCATTGCAAACACGGGGTCATTCAACGATAAAAATCTAAAACTCGCCGGCTACGGATCGAATCCTCTCGATGACGGGTCACTAAAAAAATATCAAATCTATAAAATCGATATCAACAAATTGACCGAGGCGGCATTGTCGGGGATGAGACTCTCACCAAAGGTGATCGATCGAACAAAGAATTTTTTCGCACTCGGTGTGATGTTCTGGTTGTATGATCGACCAATGGAACCGTCTATCAAGTGGATAAAAACAAAATTTGCCAACAAACCGGATATCGCAGAGTCAAATCTCCGGGTTTTAAAAGCCGGCTGGAATTACGGCGAAACAACAGAATTATTTACTGAACGATATGAAGTCAAATCTGCTAAGCTGAAACCAGGGAAATACCGCAACTTAACTGGAAATGAAGCCACTGCACTCGGTCTGGTTGCAGCCGCCCAACGAGCCGGAATAGACTTGTTCCTCGGCAGCTATCCTATCACTCCCGCAAGCGAGATCCTCCAGGAGCTTTCAAAATATAATAATGCCGGAGTGAAGACATTCCAGGCCGAAGATGAGATCGCGGGGATAACCAGCGCCATAGGCGCATCGTTTGCAGGCGCGCTGGGTGCATCGACAACAAGCGGTCCCGGACTCTCACTTAAAACCGAAGCCATCGGATTAGCAGTCATGACTGAACTCCCTCTTGTCGTCGTCGATGTCCAGCGCGGTGGGCCAAGTACCGGATTACCGACGAAAACTGAACAAGCTGACCTGCTCCAGGCGATGTACGGCCGCAATGGAGAAGCTCCTGTCCCCGTAATCGCAGCTACAAGTCCGGCTGACTGCTTCTATGCTGCTTTTGAGTCGGCACGCATCGCACTGAAATACATGACGCCGGTCATCTGTCTGACAGACGGTTATCTGGGAAATGGTTCCGAACCGTGGAGAATTCCTGAACCGGAATCACTCCCGGACCTCAGGGTAAAATTTTGGACCGACAAGGACACCTTCCAACCGTACATTCGTGATGAAAAAACTCTTGCCCGCCCATGGGCAATTCCGGGAACACCGGGACTCGAACACCGGATAGGCGGACTTGAAAAAGCAAATATTAATGGTAATATCAGCTATGACCCGGAGAATCATCACTTAATGGTAAAACTCCGCCAGGAAAAAATCAATCGTATTGTCGACGATATACCTCTTCAAACAATAGAAGGCGACACCAAAGGCGACCTCCTTATTGTCGGCTGGGGTGGAACATACGGAGCAATCAGAGAGGCCGTTACAAACATGCGGCAGCGGGGGAAGTTGGTTTCTCATGCCCAGGTTCGATACATCAATCCATTCCCGAAAAATCTCGGCGAAATTCTCTATAATTTCAAACAGGTTTTAATCCCCGAGATTAACAACGGACAGCTAATCAAGATTCTTCGATCGCAATACCTTGTCCCGGCTATCGGTCTTAATCTTATCAAAGGATTACCACTTCGTGCGGTCGATGTTGAGCAGAAGATTAATGAAATATTAGGGGGATAACTGGACAACGATGACAACGCCAACGGACGACACGATCAGCGCCGCGCTGAAAAAGAACACTCCAAAAGACTTCGCATCCGATCAGGATCCACGCTGGTGTCCGGGATGCGGTGACTATTCAATCCTCGCACAGGTCCAGAGGATTATGCCTGAACTTGGAATCCCACGCGAGAAGATCGTCTTTGTATCCGGAATCGGCTGTTCGAGCCGCTTCCCCTATTACATGGAGACCTACGGATTTCACGGAATCCACGGTCGTGCAACAGCGATCGCCTCTGGAGTGAAAATGGCAAATCCCGATCTTTCAGTCTGGGTCATCACAGGTGATGGTGATGGACTGAGTATCGGGGGAAATCATACGATCCATCTGATACGCCGGAATATCGACGTCAAAGTTCTCCTGTTCAATAACCAAATCTACGGATTGACGAAGGGACAGTACTCACCGACATCCGAATCTGGAAAAATCACAAAATCTACGCCGTACGGATCAATCGATTTTCCATTCCATCCTATTCTGGTGGCACTGGGATCAAGCGGAACATTTGTCGCCCGGACGATAGACCGGGATCCAAAACATCTTCAATATGTGCTCAGACGTGCAGCCGGACACAGGGGAACGGCGTTCATTGAAATCTATCAGAATTGTAACGTCTTCAACGACGGTGCATTCGAACTCTTGACCGAAAAAGAAACCAAAGACGACCATATCGTATATCTTGAGCATGGCAAACCCCTTCTATTCGGAAAAAGGCGAAATCACGGTATAAGACTGAACGGATCAATTCCCGAAGCAATTACAATCGATGACGGGAAGTATACGGTTAACGATGTCGTTGTTTTCGATGAAAAAGATCGTGCGCTTGCATTCATCATGGCGACAATGGTAGACTATCCAGACCTGCCCCGACCCATGGGTATTTTTCACGTGAAGGAACGACCGGTGTACGAGGATGTAATGCTTCAACAAATCGCACAAGCAAAAGCAAAACATGGAACTGCCGATTTGAAGACGTTATTCGAATCGGGGGAAACATGGACAATCAAATAAGGCCGTTGGTCTGACAGATTTTCCATATATAGCCCCGTCATTTGCTTACGGGGCTTTTTGGTATCTCCGGTTTTTATAGGGAGTGTCTCGTGGATCACTTTCGATCTCTCATTGAATCGCATCGCCGGTTTATTCTGACAACCCATGTGAATCCCGACGGCGATGGACTTGGAAGTCAAATTGCCCTCGCAGCATTGCTCCGTACTCACAATAAGGATGTCCGTATTATCAATTACGACACTACTCCCCCCAATTTTCTTTTCCTGGATCCACACGGTTTTATCGAATTGTATGATGCTTTACGACACCGGCCACTTATATTGAACGCCGAAGTGATTTTCCTCGTCGATACCAATGCCCCCAATAGATTGCGCTCGATGGGACAGGCTGTCTTTGAAAGTCCGGCGCT
Source organism: Bacteroidota bacterium (assembly GCA_050011775.1). Lineage (GTDB taxonomy): Bacteria > Bacteroidota > Ignavibacteria > UBA10030 > CAVZMI01 > CAVZMI01. Next base: position 45,402 of record JBEKIL010000015.1, read on the forward strand.
AAAAATTATCATAGACCATCATCCCGAACCTGTAAATGTTGGACCATTTTCAATTGTCGATTTTGAAGCAACCGCCACGGGTGAGATCATCTATCGGCTGATTCAGCAAATAGATCCGAATGTTCTTACTGCCGAGGTTTCAACAGCTTTGTATACAGCAATCATGACCGATACGGGATCATTCAGATTTCCAAAAACTGATCCAGAGATCCACCGGATCACTGCTGATTTGATTCAACATGGGGCTGATCCTACTGAAATCTACAGTCACGTGTACGAATGTGGACCGATCAACCGGATGCATCTACTCGGGCAAATGCTTTCAGGACTCGCCACAACCCCTGATGGGGCAGTATCATATGGCGTCATTACCCAGAAAATGTTCAAGGAAACGCAAACATCTGAAGTCGATACCGATGGATTTACTAACTATATACTCGGAATTGGCGGTATTCGCGTCGGATTACTATTTGTAGAGCAACTGGACGAAGTGAAAATTAGTTTTCGTTCAAAAGGGGATATCCCTATCAACAAACTCGCACAAGAGTTTGGCGGCAACGGTCATATAAATGCAGCCGGCGCACGGATACACGGTATTCCTCTCAATGTCGTTATCCAACAGGTGCTTGCACGTGTGAGTTCATTTATACATTGAGCAAACTGTGAGGGAAAAAATGAGACTTCAATTTCAACATGTATCACTACGCCGCATAAAAGCCGACGCTGCCGTAGTGTTTGTCTGCGAGAATGCCGGACAATTCCGTGCACGCACTGCAGAACTCGATCAGATAGCAGGAAATCAACTTGCACCATACATCAAGACCGAAGATTTTCGAGGTAAGGAAGGAGAACTCGTCGTTATATATCCAAAAGTCGGGCTCCATTGCCGGCGATTGATAATTGTCGGACTCGGTGATCAAAAAAAATTAACCCTCGAGAAAATACGCCGGGCCGCAGCTGGAGCAGCAAAACGGGCACGAAGCTATAAAATTCAATCGCTCGCAATTGAGGTGCTTGATTATAGCGCTGTTAAGAATATTCTACAATGCTCATACGCCGATATAGTTCAGGCTATTGCGGAAGGAGCATCACTATCTCTTTATATATTCGACAAATATATCACGAATAAAGAGAAAAAAATAAAAAAGATCACCTCGCTTACTGTGTTTGACGGCGATGGCCGGCGACATGCAGAGGGGATCCGCAGTGTTGCATATGCGTCGGTTCTTCTAGACGCAACTTCTCTGGCGCGTGATCTGGAAAATGCTCCTGCAAATGAGATTTATCCTGAAACGCTCGCCCGAATCACCCGGCGTCTTGCCCGCAGGTACGGATTCAGAGCGTCAGTATTTGACACACAGAAAATCAAACAGCTGGGGATGGGTGGATTACTTGCAGTGAGTCAGGGAAGCTCAAAACCGCCTCGATTTATCATTCTTGAATATGGACAGAAAAAGACCGATACAATTATCCTTGTCGGAAAGGGCATTACTTTCGATTCAGGGGGAATTTCCCTCAAACCGTCGTCAGGAATGGCAGAGATGAAAATGGATATGTCCGGTGCCGCGGCTGTCATTGGGGTATTCGAAGCATGTGCTCGACTCAAACTTAAAATTCATATCGTAGGTCTCATTCCTGCGACTGAAAACATGCCCGGTGACCGCGCCCTTAAACCGGGAGATATCATTCGTCATTATAACGGCACTACGACCGAAGTCGACAACACGGATGCGGAAGGACGCCTCATTCTTGCCGATGCACTGGCATATGCTTCAACCTTTAAACCCACTGCAATCATCGATCTCGCCACATTGACAGGAGCCTGTGTCATCGCACTCGGACACCATGCAACAGGGATGATGGGAACAAATGAGGAGCTCATGAACAGGTTGACTATAGCGGGTGAAAAGACTTATGAGCGAGTGTGGCGGCTCCCTCTTTTCGATGAATACGAGAAAAACATTAAGAGCGAAATCGCCGACGTGAAAAACACCGGGGGACGATGGGCGGGTGCGATTACTGCCGGATGTTTTTTGAAAAAATTTGCCGGTGATTACCCATGGGTCCATCTCGATATTGCGGGCACAGCGATGCTTGAGGAAACACTTGACTATATCCCCAAAGGAGGCACGGGTGTCGGTGTCCGATTATTGACCGAAATGCTTCGGCACTGGAAACGACTCCAATAGTACTTTTCACCTGTATCATTGTTGCTACATCGATCAGAATGAAGACATCCCTGGTTCGGCGGTTGCATTTCGATATGCAAGCATGTACATTATATATTGATACTGATCATCTATCAAATGCCATAAGAAGACCGTCCGCATGCGCATCTGCTACTTTCTCACATTGATTTTTCTGACAGCGTGCTCTGCACTGAGTCAACAAGAGAGGTTTCCACGGAATGCCCCGGATTTTCAGGAAAGACCGGGGGTGACTCCCATTCATGTCGATCTTATTAATCTCGCCTCACTCGACAGTCTTAAGAGCCGACTTCTTATTATATTCGATATTCCACAGTCTTTTTTCATATTTATGAAAAATCCCGGTCAGAATGCTGCATATTCGGCTAAAGGTGAAATAAGCATCGAAATCCTTGATACAAGTAAAAATTCAATAACCAGGCACATTGTTCATAAGGAATTAAACCGTTTATCTCCTCTTGTCGAGAACGACATCCATCAACAGTCGATCAACCACACAGTATGTTTCGATCTTGATCCGGGAACGTATGATTGTATCGTGGAGGTAAGTGATCTGGAATCTACAAGAGAATTCAATCACACATTCAGAAAAATATTGAAGGATTTTCGAAAACCGTACACGACATCGGACATTATCATACTCTCTCCCGATTCGACCGATGAAAAGGTTCTCCACCCACTTTTACGGGGTGGGGATGCTTTTTTAGGCGAAAATTTCAGGTTATATTTCGAAACACACTCGGATTACGATACACTCCGTAATATTACGATTAAATTCTTCAAATACGAGCATCATCCAGCCGAGAGTAATCTTTCGTTTCATGACAGCATTCCTTTACTGATTCTTCATCGATCGCAAATCGGTCCACTTTCTAATGACTCATTGACAGCATTTCCATTGATCCCCTCACAGGATGGAAACCGTTCGGCAATCATCAATGTTAAGGGTGATCAGATTGAATATGGTCAATATATGATTGAAGTGAAAATCCTTCACGGAGAGAAAAAAATTACAATCAGCAAACTCATGACCATACGATGGCCGTCGATGCCCCGTTCATTGATGAGGATTGATTATGCAATCGATATGTTGATATATGAGCTCAGTAAAAGTGAATTTGATTCACTTAAAGCGCTGGATCGCAACGAACAGATACGTGCCTTTGAAAAATACTGGAAATCAAAAGATCCGACTCCCGGCACGGCATACAATGAAGCACTCGAAGAATATTACTCGCGGGTCGATTATGCACAATCGGCGTACGCTTCGATTAAATCTCCCGATGGAGCTAAAACCGATCGGGGAAAAATATCGATTCTCTTCGGAATTCCCTCTTCTCCCGAGAGGTTATTCCCTACCAATGGAGCACCCATTGAAATATGGACATATCCTGAACTACACAAACGTTTCATTTTCATAGATGAGAGTCGGAACGGGGGTTATACCTTGATAAGGGTAGAACAGATATGATACCCCGAATTGCCATTACGATCGGTGATTTCAACGGTGTCGGTCCTGAGATAACGCTCAAAGCTCTCTCCCGCCGATCTCTTCTTCAGCATCACCATTTTATCCTTATCGGGCCATTTGATATTTTTCAATTCTTCAGGAAGAAATTCCGATATCCCGTCTCACTCGAGAAAGTTACAGAGGTTCCAAAAAAATATCGACGGGCGATTCCTGTTCTCGATATACCGACTGCAACAGCAGGAGATATTTCGATTGGTCGATTGTCTTCCACTGCAGGATTATGTGCCGGCCGGGCCATTGAATATGCGGCAAATCTCTGCCGTACTAATGTGGTTGATGCAATGGTAACTGCCCCCATATCGAAGGAAGCATTAAACGCGGCGGGATTCGGGTATCCGGGACAAACAGAGATGCTTTCTGCACTCTCCGGCAATCAAAAAGTCGTTATGATGCTTATTTCGCAGACAATGCGGGTCGGTCTCGTCACCATCCATCTGCCGCTTCGCGACGTTTCCTCAACGTTGTCCATCGAAAAGATATTTGAGACGACTGTTATTGTCGATTTCACACTCCGTCATGATTTTAGCATTCGAACACCATCCATTGCGCTTCTCGCTTTAAATCCGCATGCGAGTGAAGAAGGATTAATCGGAAATGAAGATTTAACCATCGTAAAGCCTGCTGTGGAATTTCTACGACTCCAGAACCTGAAGGTCAGCGGTCCATTTCCAGCTGACGGATTTTTCAGTCAGTGGTTTCCAAATCGATACGACGCAGTTATAGCGATGTATCATGATCAGGGATTAATTCCGTTAAAAATGACTGCGCGCAATAGTGGAGTAAATTTCTCGGCCGGTCTGCAAATTATTCGAACATCACCCGATCATGGGACAGCATTTGAAATCGCAGGGAAAAACATTGCAAATCCCAACAGCATGGTTGAAGCCATTGTAATGGCGGGGCACATAGCATGCCGCCGAAAGCTTCATTCCTCACGAAATCGACCAACAATCGATAAATCAAAGGCATACATATGATCACTATTAAAAATGTCGAGTATTCCTTCGATTCACTAAAAGTTCTTGACGGCGTGGATCTGACAATACTTCAGGGAGAATTTGTATTTCTTATCGGTGCAACAGGAGTCGGAAAAAGCACACTGCTACGGCTGATCTACATGGATCTATTCCCTCAGGCCGGCGAAGTTGAAGTGGGCGATTATTCCTCCTCCACAATAAGACGCCGACAAATTCCTTATCTCCGGAGAAAGATTGGCGTGGTTTTTCAAGATTTCAAGTTATTTGAGGACCGATCGGTTTTTGAGAATGTTGCCTTTGCGCTTCATGTGACAGGTTCCAGGAAGAGCACGATCAAGAAGCGGGTTCTAAGAGTTCTTGCGGATGTCGGCTTGAGTCATAAACGAAATTCTTTCCCGCATGAAATTTCCGGGGGTGAGAAACAGCGAGTCGCAATTGCACGCGCGCTGGTTAACGAGCCGTTCATCCTCCTGGCAGATGAACCCACCGGAAACCTCGATCCCGAATCAGCGGCGGAAATCATGCAAACACTGGAGGAAATCAACAATCACGGTACAGCAGTACTCATGGCTACTCATAATTATGAACTTATAAAGAAACTTAGAGCCCGCGTTGTACAGCTTAAAGATGGAAAGCTTTCAGAAATGACAATGTGATACCATCCAGTGAAGATTTATTTTTTCTTATCAATTACAGGGAATTTCATTGAAGAACACCATGGGTTTCCTAGGGTGCTGCTTTTTTAATATATTTTTTATTCCGTGATTATTTACGAGACATAAAAATAATGCATAGCAGATTAAATTCCTTGATATATCTCTTGTTACTTGTCAATTTTTTTACGATAATTTATTTCGAATGGGGGGTTCTTAAATTATTAATAACCCAACAATGGAGATGGTGAAATGATAAAAGGGATTTCGTTGTTTATGTTGTTGATTTTATGCATGGGGGGTTTTTTGACTGGTTGTCAGGATAAAATTGATAATCCTATTTTAAGTTCCAATTCAAATCTCAATTCGAATCCCGTCAATCTTCCGCGAGTTAATTTAGTCATGGGTGGATCAGCGCTTTTCTTTGGTGGATGGCGACCACCTATTTCGCTCGATAAACCTTTCACTCCTGGAATGCAAGTCCCGGTAAAGTTTATTGTCGTCGATTCGGGAGGGAACCCGGTGACCAGTGGTGTCGATGCCGTTATTATTATTGGCGATGCAACGTCGGACCAGGCTGTCCTCGATGATGCAGCGACAGGTCAATGGACTGCAAACATCACTCTTCCAGCTGTAGGAACTTATGATGTTATTCTCATTGGAAATGTTATGAATGTCACACCTTTATCAATTACCGTGGCAGAATCTGTACCCGAGGGTGATATCACGAACGATAGTTGTCATTACGGTTGTGGCAACGGATATTGTTGGGATGGATGGAATGGCTATGGTTGGGGTAACTGGGATGGCTATTGCGGAAATAATAATGGCTGTCGTAGTAACGACGGCAACACTTATGGAAACAATACCGGGCATTCTGGCAATTGCGGTGGTTGCGGAAATAATACCGATCATTATGGTAATGGCGGCGGTTGCGGAAATAATACCGATCATTATGGTAATGGCGGCGGTTGCGGAAATAATACCGATCATTATGGTAATGGCGGCGGTTGCGGAAATAATACCGGCCGTTCTGGTAATGGCGGTACTTGTGGAAATAATAATAAAAACAAATCATGTGGTAATACATACGGACATTAGAACTATTCTCCACATCAGTCTTTGACAGGAAAGAAAAAAGGCGGTTCATTGCATATGAACCGCCTTTCGTTTTTACATCTCTTTTTGATTATACAGCTTCTACTCGTTTTACTTCGGGTATTTCACGCATAAGCGCACGTTCAATCCCTGCACGAAGCGTCATCATCGCCATTGGACATGATCCGCACGCTCCAATAAGATGAACCGAGACAATTCCGTCATCGGTAATCTTGACAAGATCGACATCACCGCCATCGGCTTTAAGATAAGGACGGATTGACTCAAGAACTTTTTTCACTCGTTCCTGAAGTGTATCGCTTGTTTCATTAATTGTATTCATTGGGTTTCTCCGTACCTCTATTAGCGAGATGCACCGGACATCTGTCCTGACTTTGTTGGAACAAGCGGAGCGTTGATAGTATGAATACTAAGCTGTGCAGCCATCGCCCGGGCAATCTTACGTATGATTTCGGAAAGTTCCGTATCGGTTTTGGCAATCACGATCGGTCTCCCGATGTCACTACCAATCCGGATATCGGTATGAATTGGTATTTCCCCCAAAAAAACAGTCTCAAGTTCTCTGGCAGTCCTTTTCCCACCACCATAGCTGAAAATCTCTTCACGATGCCCGCAATGTGAACAGATAAAATAACTCATGTTCTCAATAATACCAAGAATCGGAACATTGACTTTCCGGAACATCATAAGTCCTTTTCTGGCATCGGAAAGCGATATATCCTGCGGAGTTGTTACGATAACGGCACCTGTTAAGGGAATTGTTTGAACAAGCGTTAGTTGGACATCTCCGGTCCCGGGCGGAAGATCAAAAAGTAGATAATCGAGTTCTCCCCAGTCGACATCGGTGAGGAACTGTTTTACTGCACCACTCGCCATAGGCCCCCGCCATATTATTGCCTGCAACGGATCGATAAGGAATCCAATCGACATGACTTTGACACCGTGGTTTTCCAATGGAATTATCTTGTTATTACGCAGTTTTGGTTTATCATCAATCCCCATCATAACAGGAATGCTCGGACCATAGACATCGGCATCTACCAGCCCCACTTTTGCCCCATCACGTGCGAGAGCAACTGCCAGATTCACAGCTATTGTCGATTTGCCAACTCCCCCTTTTCCCGATGCAATCGCAACCGTATGTTTCACGCCGGGGAGAATTATCCCCGGTTGAACATTGTCACGACTTACGACATTCGACGTCATTGTAACAGCGATATTTCCGACTCCCTCAATATTTTCCTTAATAACCCGAACACAGGAACTTTTCAATTCATCACGGACGGGACAAGCTGGAGTCGTAAGTTCGACGGTTACCGCTATATTGTTCCCATTAATAGTAATATCTTTCACAAAATTAAGTGTCACAATATCACGATTGAGATCAGGATCATGAACCTGTCTTAATGCCTCGAGTATATTTTCTTTGGTCAACGGCTTCATTCGCTTCCTTTTTATGTACTACATCCGTAGAATAAGATATTGAAAAACAGGATAAGTATCAATTTTTTCGGATCACTCCGAATTTCATTCCCACTTTTTTGAATGCCGCAAGTGCCCGATCGATGTCGTTTTTTTTCAATGCTGCAGATATTTGAGCCCGAAGTCGTGCCTCACCTTCCGGAACAACGGGATACCATAATCCTTTGACATAAACACCCTCTTTCAATAAAGCAGCCGCCATATCCTGAGCAAGTGCTGCTTCGCTGAGCATAATAGGCACAATTGGGTGTGTCCCTTCAAGAATTGTGAATCCCAGTCTCTTAATCTCCTGACGGAAATACGCGGTGTTTTCATGCAATCGCCGGACTATCGATTTATCCCTGGAGAGCAAATCGAAACTGGCTATGCACGCCATGACGATTGATGGTGGGAGTGAATTTGAAAAGATATACGTTCGAGCTTTCTGTCGCATATAATCAACAAGCTCTTTTCTTCCGGCAATATATCCTCCGGAAGCACCACCGATGGCTTTTCCCAGTGTACCTGTAATGATATCTACTTTACCCAGTACATTAAAATGTTCGGGCGTGCCACGTCCGGTCTTTCCGACAACCCCGATCGCATGCGAATCATCGACAAAAAGAATAGCCTGATATTGCCGTGCAATTTCAACCAGCTTATCGAGTGGCGCAAGATCTCCTTCCATGCTAAAAACACCATCTGTCGCAATCATGCGGAAGCGATAATCCTTTCCTTTATCATCCTCAAGTTGGCGTACAAGATCGTTGAGATCGGCATGTTGATATATCTTGCGATCGCAGGTATCCGATCGGGTCAGGCGTTGTCCATCAATGATACTGGCGTGATTCAAACGATCACTATAGATGATATCCTTATAGCTTTCTGTCCCAAATTTTTCATTACTTAATGAAGCAAAAAATGCCTCGTTTGCCGTCCAGCACGAAGAAAAGAGAATCGCATCTTCAGTTCCAACAAACTTTGCAATTTTTTTTTCCAGGGTACGATGAATTGTCTGCGTACCGCATATAAAACGTACAGACGCCATTCCATACCCATATTTCTTAATGCCTTCAATTGCAGACTTCTTGATGGCGGGATGATTTGCCATTCCGATATAGTTATTTGATGCAAGCATGATGACACTGCGTCCTTTGACCCGCACGACACCATCCTGCGGGCCTTCGAGTTCCGTCTCATACTTGTATGTTTTTGAGTGCCTGAGCTGATCAAGCTCAGCTGTAAGCAATTCATATAATTGTTGCATATATGTCATTCCTTCCGTTGGATTTTCTACGGACGCAGTATCACTTTAAGTGCGTCGCCATTCATAATGGCTTGGAAGCCTTCTTCATATTTCTCGAGTAGTAAATCATGCGTGATGAATCCTGTCTCGATAAAGGTCTTTGCCAATCCTTTCCTCAGAATATGAGTCATCATATCCCATGTCTCCCAGACGCGGCGGCCGATCACTCCGTGAATTGTAACCCCTTTAAAGATAACATCTTTTGAAAAATCAACTACCATCATTCCACCCGGGAGACCGAGAAGTGACATACAGCCTCCCATCCTGAGCACTCTAAATGCATCGTCATATGCCTTGTAATTGCCGGACATTTCAAGCACGGCATCGACACCGACACCATTGGTCGCCTTTTTTACCGTTTTATAGAACCGATCTTTATCATTATCGATATGAACATCAAAACAATCGTCCGCCCCGTATAAACGCGCAAGTCGAAACCGTCCGTTCGCCAGTTTCTCGTAGGTGAACTCACCGTGTGACGCGTCAGTAACAAATATTTTTTTTGCTCCGGCTGATTTAGCAATTGCCGTTGCCATCAGCCCTTGAACACCGAGTCCGGTGATTGCAATTGTTTTTCCTCTGACGTTTGCCGATTGCACGGTATGCGTCGCATTCCCTATAGCATCCATAAATGCAATGACATCAGGGGGAATATCGCCCTTCTTGAATATTCTGATATTCTCCGCTGGTAGAACTATATACCGGGTGAATGCACCGTCATCTTGGATTCCACGTATAATGGTGTTGGAGCAGATATGTCTCTGCCCCGTCCGGCATTGATAGCATTTCCCGCATGTGACGTGCATTTCGGCCGTCGAATAAAAATGTTCTGATAGAAACTCCAGAAAATGAGTGTCTTTTGCCAGTCCCTTCGCCGAACGACCCTTGATGAATCTTTGAATTACCCTATCCCCCCTTGCCTCTGTAATGAGAAGCGCCGCAAGGTGAACTCGGGCCGCAGCCCCTGCCTCACTGAGTGTACTGCAAAATTCATGACCGATAATCACGTCGGGCTTCATCGCCACGGACATTGGGTCCCGTAGTGATTCCTTCGAATTGTAAATACCAAGATCAGTCCCGCAGATGGCACTTGCAATTATCTGTAGCTTGACATCAGTATCTTTTTGAAGCGTCGGTATGGGCTTTTCAACAAATCGGAGTCCTGTTTCCCATTCTTTCCCCTGTTCAGGACGTTCCTTAATAATCGCTTTCATGGTATTAGATTTCTCCTCGAACAATCAGTGATCCCTAATAAGTCGTACCGCGAACGATCCATCAATGCCATGAACACTTGGCAGGGTTTCAATACAACCTTCCGCATTAACGGCATCCACGTGAACATACTTTCGTGCATCGTCGACGATAAACTCCGGATGGGCATCACGAAATCGATGAATCAACTCGATATTCTCTTCGGGTTCGGTAGTACAGGTGCTATAAACAAGCACTCCTCCCGGTCTTACCAAATGTGCTGCATTGTGTAAAAGTCTTTTCTGTATTTCAACAAGTGCTGTAATATCTTCCGGTTCCCGTTTCCATTTAATATCGGGTTTCTTTGTCAGTACACCGAGACCGGAACAGGGCGCATCCAGGAGAACCTTATCGGCGACACTACCGTCGTAGGTCGTTGCATCGGCTTCCATCGTTGAAATGATCGTTATTCCCAAACGTTCAGCCGCGCTCCGGATCATCCGCAGTTTTATATCGTACTTGTCAATTGCGATAACCTCTCCCTTGTTTTGCATCAACTCTGCAAGATAGGTCGATTTACCGCCGGGTGCCGCACAGAAATCAATGATTCTCTCACCGGGTTGAGGTGAGACAAGCTGGCATACAAGTCCCGCACTCTCATCCTGAACGGTAAATTTTCCCTCCTGAAACGCCGAATAGTTGCCGACATTCCCTAACCCTGAGACCCGAAGAAAAGTGGGAATATAGAGAGACCGAACGTAGTTGATATGAGCGGCATCAAAAAGGGTCGTGATCTCCTCAACTGTAGAACGGATTTGATTCACCCGTACAGTAATCGGAGGTCTTTCATTATTCGCTGCAAGGATCTTCTCCGTCTCCTCGATACCGTATCGCTCTATCCATCGACGCACAATCCATTGTGGGTGCGAATAGACGACAGACAGGTAGTGAATCGGATTTTCATCGGCCACCGGATAACGGATAGCGGCGACGTTGCGATCGATGTTTCTCAATACTGCATTGACAAGATCGGCCGATTTCTGTCCGCGAATTCTTTTAACCATCTCTACAGCTTCATTTACGGCAGCGGACGATGGAATGCGTTCGAGAAAAAGAATTTGATACAGGGCTACTCGAAGTGCATTCCGGACATTCACATTCGACTTCGGGTAATTTCCATGAAAGAATCCTGTAATAACCCAATCGAGTTTTAATTGCCATCGAAGAACTCCGTGCACAAGCTCGTTAAGAAGCCCTTTATCCAGATCATTCAGATCATCAGAGCGGAGTTCATTTTCGAGGAGTTTATCGAGATACGAGTCCGTACGTTCAACCCGGTTGAGTATTTTTACCGCAATTCCTCGAACGCTGTCATAAAGCGAGCGTTCGGCTGTCTCTGCTGTCATTTGCTTACCCGGTCTATGATAATATGTATAATATTTTGTAAGACTACGCCGCTGTACATTTAACAAATTCCTTCTGAACCGAGTTCACCCTCCTTCCGGGAAGGGATTTATTTTAGATAAAGGACCGTAACTTTTGTACTTCACCGTTCATCATTTCTATGAAGTCATCGAGGGAGTCCATTTGGTATGAATTCACCGCGAAGGAAAACTGCTGGTATTTCGCTACGCTCCATCGTAACAAGTGCGACTTGCCCACGGATTCATCATATTTATAAATACGAGCATACATATGCGGCTTTGCAGGATAATTCAGGATCGACAATTGAAAAACAAAAAAACGGAATGGAGCATCTCATTCCGTTTTTATTGTGCAACCTGCTGTACGGCGGCCGGCCATTATCTACGAAGCCTGCGATGCCGTTTCCGTTGTTTTCTTTCCATATTTCCTGTTGAAGCGCTCGACACGTCCGGCCGAGTCTACCAATTTCTGACGCCCCGTAAAAAACGGATGGCACTGTGAACAAATTTCAACCTTGATATTACCGACTGTCGACCGTGTCTCGAATACATTTCCACAGATACAGGTAACGACCGATTTCTTATACTCAGGATGAATTGAAGCTTTCATTGAATCTCCCTATTTATAATATTAAGTATGAAAATTTAATGATTTTTTTTCAGAATTGCAACGAAGAAAAATGTTGAAGTTTACGGCCAATTTCGATACATTATACTTTATATAGAAGGATGAATATGCGTCTTAATTCTTTGGTGGTATTACTATTTTATTTCATGGGAGTAATTTTTCTTTCGCTTCCCTGTCAGGCTGCGGATAATTCCACGTATGTTTTTTTAAGAACCGATGCAAGCGCACGGGCAGCCGGACTTGGCGGCAGTTTCGTAAGCATTGTCAATGACCCGAACGGCATCTTCGTCAATCCGGCCATCGTTGGTACACTTGAAGCCCGACAGATTTCGTTCGGCTTTTTTAAGAATCTCGTTGATATCAATGCCGGGACTGCCAGCTACGGACAAAACATTGAGGACTTTGGCTGGGTGGGTGGAGGAATACAATACGTGAACTATGGCTCGTTCACGCAGACTGATGAACTGGGAAACAGACTCGGGACGTTCACGGCGAATGATCTCGCGATCACACTCAATTACTCCAATCTCATGTACGAAAATCTTACGTACGGAATTAACGCAAAATTTATTTACTCATCCATCGCTGAATACACTTCCACGGCGGTCGGATTCGATATTGGATTCTTGTATAATATCCCTGATAAGCTGCTCACACTCGGTGTAAGTGCCACCAATATCGGACGGCAGACAAAATCATACATCAGTACAAATGAGAATCTCCCATTTGATATTTCCATCGGAATATCGAAAAAGCTTGAACACCTGCCCCTCCTGCTTAATATCAATTTTCATCAATTGAATTATGCCGAAAATTCTTTTATCGATCGTTTTAAAAGTTTTTCACTGGGAGGGGAATTCTCGCTCAGTTCTGTGGTAAAACTCCGCGTCGGCTATAACAACCAACGCCGGCAGGATTTAAAACTCGGAACATCGGCAGGTATGGCCGGCTTTTCTCTCGGAGGTGGAATTCTTGTGAAGGGATACATGGTAGACTACGCGTATAACTCATTTGGCGCTGTAGGTGCTACTCACAGGATTTCGATCTCGACCTCATTCTGATTTTTTCATGAGCGTAGGATATGAAATGGTAAGTTTTAAAACGATCATTTCACATTAATGGGTGTGTATACCCGCGACAATTTCGAGTCCGCGAAGCGTTCCATAAAAAAGAAGCATCCCTATCAGGACAATAATCGGAGCAAGGCGATTTTCAGATTTGTTGATCTCGGGAACAAGATCGGTTGCACCGACATATGCTCCCGTTCCCGCCGAAAACGCAAACGCGATACCTGTGATTCTCACATCAACGTTCGTTAAGATAAAGATCATACATGCTCCCAGCATTGTAGCAGCACCAAGACTATACGATGCCCATAATCGAAATTTCTTTGTATGGTCTGCCGAGAGCATGATCGAAGCAATAGTCATTCCTTCAGGAATCTTATGCAGCAGGACAGCAATAAAGATCAACAGTCCTACTAAATAATTGAAATGCATTCCGACAGAAATTGATAATCCATCAAAAAACGCATGGACAAAAAGTCCTGCATATGCAGAGAGACTGGCGATCTTCGAGACCATGACATCATGATGCGTTTCTTCACCAAAGTGGAGATGGCCGACTATGGTATGCTCGAACAAATGGATTACGGCATATCCGAGAATAATAAAGACTGCTGCGATCGCCCCGATTGCATCGAAACTCCTTGGAATTAACTCGCTGAAGACGAGCGCGAGGATGAATCCGGCACCAAGGGCAAGGAGATATTCCTGAAATTTCCGGGGCCATCGCTGCCGGAGAAGCACGATCGCTGCACCTATGATTTCAGCAAACGCTGCAATAAATCCGAAAAATAATATGATGGTGATGTCGGTCATCAGTATTTAAATGGCGTTTTCGTGTATTGTTCGGCAAGGGCATGTGCATTTTCATAATCATTTAATATGATCACCTTTCGGTACTCTTGAAGTGCATAATCGCGCTTGCCCTGAAGATCGTAAATTTGTCCAAGTCTAAGATTCGTCATCGTCATGAAACCCGAAGGCCCGTTCTTTCGGTCAAGCGTCCGAGAAAGCGAATCACAGGCAAAGAAATGCGGAAGAGCCATTTCATATACCTTAGAGGTAAAATAATACATTCCAATATAATATTCTGCTTCCCGGACAACATTCATTGTATATCCGGTCATACCTTCGAGTCCCTTTTTCCGTATATCTGAAAAAACACGGAACACCTCGGGCCAGATTCCGGTTTGAACATAACACCGCCCTAAATATCGGGCAAATTGCGGGTTGTTTGGAAATCGGGCTGTAAGCTTCAATGCCGGCATCAAGGCGTTCGAGGGTTGATGTTCATAGTTAATGTACACCTCCATTAAAAAATATGATGCTTCTGCCGCGGCATATTTTGCCTTTTCAGACGCAAGGCGAAGTTCCCGTATTCCCTTTTCCTTATTCCCCGTCGGGAAAAAAATCATTAATGGCTTCAGAAACGGATATTCGTTGGGAACAACTTCTGCGAAATAATCATAGATACCCGTACCGAGCAAAACGTCATAATTATTCGGGTCCAGCTCCTGGATCTTTTGCACGATGGGAAGTGCGCGTCGACCGTCATTCGCCGCCCGCAGCCAATGACTCCGATGGGCATGAAGTCTGCCGCGGAATCCGATAGCTCCTCCCTTAAAAAAGAGTGCGGTGATGTCGTTTGGATTTTCATCAAGACGTTCATCGCAGAGATCGATCACTTTGTCGAGCATGTCAAAGAAAGTATCGTCGCGCGATTCATCGTCAATATCGATTAAAATTTTTTCCCACTCTACCATGGCCAGGAAAAAATGGCCTGCCGGATGTTTTGGCTTGAGCGCGACCAAGGCCTCAAATTCCCTCGTTGCATTGGGGAAATCAAGGTTATATACGGCGTTAATGCCCTGCTGTGTGTGAATATCGAATATTGAATCTGTATCCCATTGAGCAGGCGATACATTCACATAACAGCATAGACCGATGCATAACCCGATAAGTATTTTTTGAAGATTCATTCGTTTATCTTTCCATCGGCAGATTGAATTGATGTGTTAATAACCGCCGGGGGATTTTCATTTTTGATCCACGGGACTCTCCAGATCACAATTGATGCCAGAACCAGAACGACAGTCGCCGCAACGCCACCTTCAGGACCGAAAGCGCCCCCCGTGAACCACTTGGGTTCCGTCAGAGTCACATGAGATAGAGTAATATCAGATGTTACCATACCACTCACCGGTAGTGAATAGACGCTCCCCTGGAAGAAATTCCACCCTAAATGCAACGCTGTGCAGAACCAGAGTGTCCCTGTCCGAAAATATGCCAAAGAAAGAAAAATACCGGCCAGGATGATATTAAACGTCGAAAACACCGAAATATGGGGATTGCCAAGATGCGCAAGTCCGAAAAAGACCGAAAACACCGAAATTGCAATAAGGCGATTTGTTCCTTCGGCGAGTGTTTGAAAAATATATCCGCGAAACATAAGTTCTTCCCAGAACCCGGCAAGGGCAAAAAGAAAGAATCCCTTAAGAAGATGTGATGCAATCTCCGCCGATGAAAAACCTTCGCCTGTGATGACAATTGTACCAGTAAGCAAAAATGAAAAAACAATGAACGTCATCATGACACCTGCGATCAACAGTCCCTGCCCCCATTCGATAAAGAATCGCCGACGCACAGCAATTCCAAAAGAATAGAACGGACGTTTGTCTATGACTGTGACCATGAATATCGATGAGCAGATCAGAGCTGCATCCAAGAAAATCGATATTACAATCGTCGAATCCGGGAAAAAGTAATTCGCAGTGAAAAATGCACCGGCTGTAAGACACGACATAACAATAATAAAAATGCAAATACGCCACCCGGAACGAAAGTTATGATTCGTCGGATTGAATAATATCCATTGTATGCGCGATTGTAATTCCATGATCCTATGTGTTTATTAATAAACAGGACGAACAGTGTAAGGCAACGGATCTTCGATCCCTGCCTGCCGGAATCCTCGAAGCCGGAGGGCGCAGCTGTCGCACACACCGCATGCGCTGTCCTCTGCCTGGTAACACGACCATGTTAAATGAAACGGAGCGTTCAACCCCGCACCCTTTCGTACGATATCGGCTTTTGAGAGATTGATGATCGGCGTCTCGACAATAATCTGCTTGCCCGGTTTTGTCCCTGCCCGGATCACAGCGTTGAATGCATTATAAAATTCCTTCCGGCAATCGGGATACCCTGACGAATCTTCTTCAACGGCTCCGATAAAAATCCTCGAGGCACCCAGGACTTCTCCCCAACTTGTTGCAACAGAGAGCATGTTTGCATTTCGAAACGGGACATAGGACGAAGGAACGCCATCACGTTGAAGATCGGCCTGTTCGACCGGGATGTTCGGGTCGGTCAAGCTTGATCCTCCAATGATACGGAGGTGGCCAAGGTCGACAACCAATCGTTCCCTGACATCATAAAAATCGGCAATGTCGGAAAAGGCTTTGAATTCCCGCTGTTCTGTACGTTGACCGTAATTGATATGGAGAAATGCCATGGAGTATAGCTGTGAGGCAATTGCCGCCGTGACACAGCTATCCATACCGCCGCTTACGAGCACTATGGCCTTTTCTTTCATCGTTCTCTCTTGGGCAAATTATCTCGGATCGTTACAGTCCCCTCTCTCCGAGAGGGGTGCCCTCCCGATTCATCCGCCGTCCTAAAGGACTGCTTCGCCGAAGTCCCACCTTGTGGGACGTAGGCGGAAGGGAGGGCGGGGTGTGTTAGAAAGTATCATTCTACATTTATTTGATCTGCCCTAAAATTTTCCACAAAGAAAGTGACAAAAAATGGGATTCCTCAGCCCAAGAAATCCCACTGGTGTGGACAGGGAGGGAATCGAACCCCCGACACAAGGATTTTCAGTCCTTTGCTCTACCAACTGAGCTACCTGTCCGGATTTTGTTAAATTGCAGAATTTATTAATAAAATATATGATTTCTCAGGTGAAGAATCAAGAACTTTTTTTAGACTGGAACAAATCAATAGCTTAGGGAAGAATAATAGAAAAATGTTTATCAGGAGAGTCCCTTCTGGTTGAAGAACGGGGTTAAAAGTTTGTCCGCTCCGAGAATATGATCTATGAACCAACGTTTAAGAAGAGATACTCCTTCGATTGAAAGAGATTCTTTCCCTTCTTTCCAACTCGAGTAATCCTTTGATAATTGCTTTAAAAAAGCATCATGCATGGCTTTATGAATCGCAAACGACGGATAATGATGACTCTTCATAAGATTCTCTTCACATTCAAAATGTTCTTTTACTCCTGTGAAAAGATTATCAAGTAATGGGTTAATTAGACCGATTTCCTTTTTCTGACTTACTAACATCGTGAGTTCGTCGAGTATCTTAACGAGACTTTGATGTTGAATGTCAACAGTACTAATAGATATACTATATCGTTTATCCCAACTGGATGGCTGCATATGAATGTCTCCCTTTTATAATCATATTATCGACAATAAGTACTCGAGACTTGAATCTGGCATCATCTACTTAATATCATTCTAGTCTTCGGGAGACAATCATTTTTTAACCGTAGCGCATCCTAATAAAGGCCGAGTTCGTTTCGGTTACTCCTCTTCGACGATCATCTCGAAAAAGGCTTCTGGATGCTCGCAGCTTGGACATTTTTTCGGCGGTGTTTTGCCTTCGTGTATGTAACCGCAATTTCTGCACTTCCAGCGGACAACTTTTTCCTTCTTGAATATGCTGCCGTCAACAAGACTCTTCAATAATTTCCGGTAACGCGACTCGTGGTGCTTCTCGACCGTCGTGATGGCACGGAATACCTGCGCGATCTCAGAGAAACCCTCCTGTTTCGCAATCTCGGCGAACTTCGGGTAGATTTCCGTGTGCTCTTCCTGTTCACCATCGGCAGCGGCTTTCAGATTTTCTTGCGTGGTTCCGATTATGCCGGCCGGAAACGTTGCCGTAATTTCAACCTTGCCGCCTTCGAGAAACTTAAAGAATCGTTTGGCGTGTTCTTTTTCATTGTCGGCAGTCTCAAGAAAGATCGCTGCAATCTGCTCGAATCCATCCTTCTTCGCCTGCGACGCAAAAAATGTGTAACGATTGCGTGCCTGCGATTCGCCTGCGAAGGCCATTAAAAGATTTTTTTCGGTTTGTGTGCCGCGTATGCCCATCGTCGTTTGCCTCCTTCTTCAGTACGTTTTTGTCCGATCTTTTCGATCGAGAGGGAATGCCATTCCGAAACGTTGCTATTGCTTTAATATAACAGCCGCCCACTTTTGATTCCTTAAAACAGACACATACTTAAGTCATCTTATTCATGTGCCGCTGTATGATCCGTTTTTTGTAGTGCCGCCAACTTCTTAAACAAGTCAATTTCTTCTTTACTGAGATGGTTCGGCAGCTGAATCACAACTTTTACATACAGGTTACCAAACTCATTCTTCTTACCATAAATCGGCATTCCGAGTCCCCTGAGCTTAAGCTCTCTGCCGTTTGGTGTTTCTTTAGGGATATCAACTTTGACAGTGCCTTTCAGCGTTTTGATCTTAGTTTTCCCCCCGAGCACAGCGGTATATAATTCAACCGGCAAGTCGCAATAGAGATCGTTCCCCTTACGTTGAAAACCCGAATGTGATGCAATCTTGACTGTAAGGTAGAGGTCGCCATTTGCTCCACCGTTCATCCCTGCGGTTCCTTTACCCGGAATTCTCAGGACGTGCTGTTCATCGATGCCGGGATGAATCGTTACCTTAATTGTCTGATTGTTAATCTTGATGAGTCGTGTCGAGCCATGATACGCTTCTTCAAGCGAGAGAGTTGTCTCTGCCTCGAGGTCTTCTCCTCTGATTACGGAAGTTTTTCTTCCTTGCCTCTGACCGCGCCGTTGTCCAAAAAGCATCTCAAAGATATCTTCAACACCCTCCTCTCCAAACATTGCATCGAATTCTTCGCGGCTCACCCGCTGTTTTTGTCCGCCGCGGTCGCTTGTATACTTCGACCAGTCGAACCCACCTGGTTGAGCTCCAGCTTCCTGGTAGTGCTTCCAATCTTCGCCGAATTGATCGTATTTCTTGCGCTTTTGTGGGTCACTGAGGACTTCATTCGCCTCATTGGCATCCTTGAACTTCTCCTCGGCAACTTTATCTCCCTTGGTTTTGTCCGGATGGTACTTAAGGGCAAGCTTACGGTACGCCCTCTTGATTTCATCTGGCGTTGCCGTCTTTGCGACGCCCAGTACTTTATAATAGTCTTTATATATCATTGGTTTCCAAACTAATGTATCGTTTCAGAGCTTAGCATCCCAAAAAAAGGTTGAAATTAAGAGATAGAAATCGGTATAATGCTTCTTGAATATACAGAAAAGTCTCTATTAATTCTTCGCCTGAATGGTCTGAAGACATACAAGCTGCGGCATCACGAACTTTCAAATTGCGGTGGATTAACCGAATTCCCGCACACTTCATCCAATATCTTCAGTTCCTTCCACAACCTTTATCTCTCGTCCATATAACTTCTTGGCGGTACGACGTACTTTTTACCCCTCGATACGGTCGTCCCGTTATACGGGACTCCCTACTCGGGGTAAACTTTCTTGCCCTGCACTAAAGTACGACTCCGTCGAGCGACCCGCCGAAGCCGAAGGCGTAGGCGGGGAGTCGAAGGGTTTACTTTTTAATTATCTTTTGCCCTTCCCCCTCCACAATCTTTATCTCTCGTCCATATAACTTCCTGGCGGTACGAAATACTTTTTACTTTTTACTTTTTAATTTTTCCTTATCTTTCGTTTTTCTCCCTCCACAATCTTAATTTCTTTTCCATTTAACATCTTGGCGGTACGACGTACTTTTTCCTTTTTACTTTTTAATTTTTCCTTGCTCTTCTACAATCCTGACCTCCTCCTCTGTCAAACCGTACAGCTCGTACACCAGCTCATCGATCTTCCTATCCGTAGCCGCGATTTGCCGCTGTATCGGTACTTTCTCACTGTCAAACTTGACTTTTTTAAGCTGCTTGTGGAGTTCTAGTATTCTGTCCACGAGTGTAACAATTTCATCATGCCCTTTCTTATCGGATGGGTTGATGAATTCTATGGGCTGTATTGGAATTAGGTTAACTTGCTCAGGATTGATATTTACATTATCAAAATATGATTTATACCAATAATTTATCAAAGTGCTGTTAAAAATACCCAGGATATACTTGATTGAATATCTTTTATCCTTTGCAATAATATTATTGAAATTATCCCTATTGTAAAATTTCTCATCGTCATAGGTCCCAACGAGCTTTCGCTCCAATGATTTGTTCCGTAGTCTTACAAAAAGTATCTTGGGAGAATCGAAAAATACGCTATCCCTCGGCCTCCACAACCATTTACCGTATTTAAGATACTTCTTTCCCCAATTTAAACCATATCGATAGATTGTACTGGAGGTATCCAGTAGTTTTTTCCATTCGGGTCCTCTAACTTTTTCCGCTATATAGGGGTTTTGCAGGCTTTCTCTTTTGGTTTTGTAAACAATTATACCTTGTCCGACACTACACACTTCTGCGAGTCTTATTTTGCTGATTTCAATTTTCTTAAGTATTTTCGTATTCGCTCTTATGAGAAAGCGACACTTCGGGATTGCTTCCCAATCACGTTGATTCATCATGATAGCGTTCGAATATTCTATAAATTCCTCTGGATTATTGGGATGAATAATGAGTATAGCTTTATCGTGTCCTTTCTTTTTGAAAGCGAAGACTAGTGTCTCAGCTGCGTTGTCCTTCCAAACTCTATATCTGAAACTTGAGATTAGATACAGACTCCCATTTGACAAAATTGTGCGTCTTAAATTTTCTGCTCGGTCGGACTCTATAAAATTACTTGGTGTGATAAATGATAGAAAACTTTTATCTCTTAGTATCTGGAGTGCAACGAAGATAAAATATTCATACGACTCCGGTTGTCCTACCATACTTGGATATTTCGTATTTAGATACTCTTTTTCTACTTCCATGAATGCGGCCCCATACGGCGGATTCCCGATCACCGCATCAAACCCGCCATCCTTCATGATCTCTGCAAATTCTTCGTTCCAATTGAATGGGTTGATCCGAATACGCTCTTCTTCATCTATGAGCGAAAGTTGTTGTCCATCATAAAAATCCGGACCGATAAGCGAGTTGCCGCATTTGATATTGTCGCCGAGGTCGGGCAATGCACGCACGTGGAATAATTTTAACTGGGACGATAGCGTCTGCTCATTTTCTCCTTCTAAAACTTTAAGCAGAAGCGAAAGCTTCGTTACTTCTACGGCCTGATCATCAATATCTACGCCATAGATATTATTTAATAAAATACGTTTACGTTCCGAAGTCGTAAGCCTCCAGTCGCCCCCCTGTCCCTGATAGAGTGTGGATTTGCGTCCCTGCGTCCACTTCTCGATTCCATCTTTTATGTACCAGTCGCGGTGCCAGTCGAGTAAATGCTGATATGCCGCGATGAGGAAGGAACCAGAACCACATGCGGGATCAAGTATACGCAGTTTTGCTACCTGATTTGGTGTCTTACCTTCGAGCAGTTTACCCACTGTATTCTTTACGATATACTCAACGATGTACGTCGGTGTATAATAGACACCACCGGCTTTTTTCACTTCTGGTTTATCTTCAACAACAGCACGATGCCCCTCAGTAAGGCGAATTACTTTGCCCAAGAATTGTTCGTACACTTGTCCGAGTATATCGGCCGGTAGAACAGAGAACTCGTACGGACTATCGGGGTAATAAAGTCCTTTTATAATTTCTTTTAGCGGTTTATCGTCGATATCGAGCGTAAGCGTTAGCTCATCCGGGGTTTCGGGGCGTCCTTTCTCTTGCTGGAAATGGAAGAGACCGGAGTTGTATTTCTCATCGGCACGGTAGAAAATCTCGCACAGCTTCTTATAAACCCGATCTCCATTTTGAAGTGCCATGAGTGTGCCATACGTTTCAACTCCACGGTCTTCGCAAATGCGGAGAAAGATGACACGGTCAATTGTACGCTGGACTGCAAAGTTCAATTCACGCTGTGTGAGTTTTGTATTGCGCAGTGCAATTGTCCGTGCAAGCGTATCGCGCCACGATTCTATCTCTTTCAGGAAGGCATCATCGACTTCGGCAGTTCCCTTCTTAAGCCTATTCGTTTCGGCATATTTATCGAACGAACCTTTAAGAACCGCTTCATGCGAGAAAATGTTGTATATCTCATCCCATTGTTTTTCATAATCAATGTATGGAAGATACAGAGTTCTTGCAGTCGAAGATTTATCTGTGTGAACAGGTTTAATCCGGCAGTCATAGACAACGAATTCTTCAAAGTCAGTTAGAATGCTCAACGGTAGTTTTGCAGACCAGGCATAACGTCTGAGTTGATAGGCAGGAGCGATATCCTCTTTGAGATTTATTGCTGGTTTCTTTGCTTCGACAAAGAACTTACGCATGCCACCGATACGAAAGGAATAGTCGGGTGCTTTTGTAGCGCTGCCGACTTTGATTGCATCCTGGTGCACAACATCTTTGTACGCTTCGGCATATCCCTGTTTATTTTCAACATCCCATCCGAGCGCTCCGAAGAACGGATCGAGGAACTCGCGTCGGAGTTGCGTTTCGTTGTAACTTGGATTTTTATATTCCTCTTTATTCCGGTCAAACCGGTCGATGAGTCGGAGAATCGTGTCGGGAGCAGGCAATGTAGTCAACCTCGCTGATTATTGGGGGAATTCTTGAGTGTATTGTACGAAGAGGCCGGGAGATTGTCAAGAAGAGCGTAGTGTAAGGCATCTTATCTGGTGTCAGAGCTCAACATATGAATAAATATCTAAAAATATGGTGTTACTACCTATTTAAGCTTTTTTGAACCGCCCATATGAGAATTTTATATCAGACATGCCGATTACGTCCTCTCACTTTAGCTTTGAGATGCCTTTTTATGTTTCTTAGATTTGTCTAGTATCTCCCTCTTTTTAGCAAGTTCGTCTAAACTTTGCTTAGCTTGGTCTGATTTCATGCTCTCTTGAAGTTCTTCTATCTCCTTTGTTAATCGGGCGATCTCTTCATTATGTCGCTTTAATCTGTTTTTAAACTCAGTATCTTTATCAATTTCTTTCTGAGCTTTATGCATGAACATGGCTTCTAACAGAGAATCTAAAATACCCATTGTAATTAGTCCCTTATGTAGGTTGACATCGTCAGTCCCTAATACCTGTTATGTGAATCTAACATCGAGTAACCTTTTTTTACATTTCAATGCATGTTACTTTGGGAAATTCTTTCGCGTTATGAGTATGTCCGCTTGGCTGGCGTACTTTACAATCGACACCTTGACATCAGCTTGGCTTTCGTATTGTACGAGCTTTCCTCCTGCAATTATCTGGTAGTTCTTCTGTTGGCTATCATAATTGACAAAGCAGACTTTGTAGTCTGCCTGACTGTCATATTTTACGATGAATACTTTTGCTGACATGTGAGTATTCTCCTTTATTATTGGTTGATGGGTTGCAACTGCCGTATAACGTTTACATTATGAAAAGGCAACCCTCGCATCGTATCTTGCGGTAGTCTTCTCGCAACAATAATCCACATCAAATGATTGAACGTCATTGCTACTGCTGTTATGCTCTGCTTGCCCGCAAATTAACTGTTTAACTTGTATGATTGGCGAATGAGTGAAATGATATATTCTAGCTCATCGTCAGAACTAATTTGTATTTCATAATCGCCGTTTCCCCAATGTCCGATTTCAGAAACATCGCGGGCGAGCTTTTTGGGATCATCGAGCTTACCTTGCGGCAAATTAAGAAATATTTTGATTGATTTTTTTAGAATAACAACATCAGTTATGTTAGTCTTAGTACGAAATGATACATACTGTTTCATTGGTCTAATAGAAATATCCGAATTAATAGATAGCACAAAATCCTTAAAACGAGTATACAGTTGCAGAATATTAGGTCGAGCAACTTTTAGATGGTCTTCTTCAGTATATGTTTTTACTTCCCGGCTGATTGCATCAACAACCTGACTCTTTTTTGAGATAGTTTTTATTGAAACCACCGTAGCAGCCGGTTTGTGTTGGTCAAAGTGAATTGTGTTGTTTGCATATCTTCGTACCTCCCATAATTCTATGGGCAAATCTTTGAAATTGATTGCTTCAAGTTGAAATGGTGTAAAAGAAGGTGAAATGAAAAGTACCTTAGATTGAGACCAATCGACGTCATCTCGTTTTAAAGAACCATTGCACTTCTCATTGTATTCTAGAATGAACTCTGCTTTATTATTTAGCATCAGACCAAGGTAACTCATACCTTGATCGACCACAGAATAATTTGATCCCTTTTTAAATTCAAGAATCACAAACGCGCGTGCATCTTTGTCGTATGCTAGAGAATCGACTCGAAGACCCCCGAGTTGGAACTCACTGCGTACTAGCTGTAACCCAAAAAGCGAGCCTAAATTGTTTTCAACAATAAATTGAAGATCTTTTTCAAGTTTAAAAGGATTCGCTTTTATTAATTCAAGTTGTTTGTGTGCGAGTTTGTAAAGTGGCATTGGTAAATCCTCCACCGATTAGTTAGGGGTAAATGGCGCATGACGTCTCGCAAAATACACGTACTGGCGGCTTTACTCCTTGCGCCATTCCCAGCGTTGTGTTCTGTGTGTTATACGTTCGTGGCCGCAATTTATAGGATTGAAAGTAAAAACTATTGTTCGATTCGAGCTTTCGTCATCTCGATTCCAAAGAGTATTTCATTTAGTAGATCGACCGGAACAACTGCAGAAATTCCCGTATTTGATTCATACACGGGTGTCACTGACGTCTTTATAATACCAATTGATCGTACCTCACCAAAGTATCCTTGCATTACACCTATAAGCCGTATTAGTTTTTCTTCATAAGATATTAAATCTCCCTGTTTATGTCTAGGTTCAAACCAAACAAAGACCGGAGCACCGCTGTGTCCTCCAATTGAAATTGATTCTATAAGATGGAGCCGTTGCATTTGATCGCCCCATTTTATCCTCTCGCCACCTGAAAGCAAAGCCAGCTTTCCGAATCTGACAATTGGATAATTCTGATGTTCACCTATATGTGGAAGGAAAAGAGCTGGAATAAATACATCCGAACCCTCTCCAAGACCTATCCTCTTCAAATCATCTGTAGTTCTGATGAGTTGTGAAGGGAATACATCAAAATCATATTTTTCTTGATCTGGTAATCCTTGTATCACCACAAGGTCAACGGTAGTATCAGGATGGATAAAAACATTTTTCATAGCTCCCGATGTATTCATTGTAAACCGTACGAATGCAGCATCTCCTCCTTTTCTATTCAATCTGAGCCAACCATAGGGCACAAATGTCTTAGTTGTACTGTCCCAGAGAACATGTTTTGCCGTAACGATATATACAAACGTAATCCTACGCACTGTATCAGTAACTCCAATGAAAAAACCTGTCCCGTTGGGCACTAGTTCTCCTTTGGCATCAGGAAGGTAGATGAAGTTAATGCAGGGCTTTACATCGTTTATTCCTTGGCTCGAGACAACGGATGGTAGGTTTAAAAATAAAAATAATGACATCAATGCATAATTTACTTTCATGATAACCCATCCTTTCTGCCAATTTTATTCAAATATTATTAAATAGAGTCGGCGGCCATGTCGCATAACGTACAGCGTGGTTACGCAGTACCGCACCGGTACATTACGAATGACCAATTCAATACCTGCCCCGGCGCGGGATGTAACGAACTCTATAATTTAGTCACTCCGGTTTTATTTTGCTTGGCAAACAAGTGAGTGACGTAGTTTGCGCTGTTATGCGCAGTTGTGTGTTATCATGGCAACTGATCGACCAACCATTTTGCCTTACGAATCTTCACAAGGATTATCGGGGATGGCCCGGACGGGTAAACCGTGGGATAACCTGTGTATGATTCGTACATTTTTACTTCGAAGGATATTCGGCCATCAGCAAGTTTTTTCCCAGAATAGATTTTAAAAGCTTCGTGATGGGGATTTGATATTCCGGAAATATAATCACGCAAGTCTTCTTCAGACTGCTTATGCTTCAGACTATCAGAGATCAAAGCAAGACCATCGTCTTGTCTTCTCTATTGCCAAGCAGTGAGAAATTGATCAGCTACGGATAATGCCTCAACGTATTCAATATTTATCCGATCCTTCTTACCCGTCTTGGTCTGAGGAAAGGCAGGTAAAGAAAAAATTACAACGCATACGATTGTAATTATTGATTTCCCAAGCATGACACCCCCTTAATATATTGCAAATCACCACAATGGCGCATAACGGACGGCGGCACAACGCAACGCCGAGCACCTTCATCTAAGATTGAGCGAGGCGTTGAGTGAGTTCTATATTTCAGGCTGTGCGTAAGCAAGTGCATTGACTTACCAAATGAATCGAACGTCGATGCTTGGCGCTGTTAGGCGATGTGAGCACACACATCATTTCTCTTTTGTCTTCTCGCTCTCAGGCAAAGATAGTAGACTCTCACCTTCGAGTCTTCTGAATTGTAGCATCTGGGAAGCTTTTTGAATCTCGTTATAGTGTTTCGTCAGAGCTTCCAATTCATTGGCTTTCTTGCTATCCACAGCATCTTCTTTGTGCTCTACTAAAGCCATTCGGACTTCGACGTTGAAGCCCTTGTCTATGCGATTAGCCACCTTGTTTAAGCTAATTCTGATTCCATTTTGGATCTCATTACGTCTACCACTCTCGTTTATGACGCAATACTCCTTTTCAAGTTCAACCACAATCTTCTCGATTTCGTCTTTCATTACGTGGTTGCTATGTTCCGTAATGCCGGCAATTGACTTCTCAGGCAACCCCATGTTCTTGAGTTCCAGTTTTATCTTTCGAATCTGGAGAATCTTCTCGTACGTTTCGACTATCCATGATACTGCCTTGGCAAGACAAGCGGCAGTCGGAGGGAAGAGACTTAAATAGATAAGTAAATCCGAGAACGAAACTGCCCGAATCTCAAGCGGATGTTTCTTTCCTGTTGTGTATTCCGTAAAAGTCAATAGTATGATGTTTATCTCTCTGAGTTCAGCCATAAACTCATCAAGCTTGTCATGAAGGTATCTTCGAGGAATGAGAATACCGACTTCGCAAGCGCCCTGCTCCAACTCCTCGCAGCCAATACCGAGAGCATTCGATCCCTTCGAAATACCCGAGACAGCATCCTTAAAATCTACGAGAGATTTATTAATGCTCTCGATCTTCTCCAGTGCTACCGAGAGTGTTATTGTGTTTTCGGCCAGAATACCTACAATCGTATTTTTCAAGTCGTTTCCCAAGGCGATGTCTCCTCGAAGTTCCAAGACAATCTGTCGCCACGAAGGGCTGTAATGGTTAAATGCGCTTTGTTCGAGGCCTGAATACAAATCTTTGAGACTAGCTGCCAATTGATTCTGGCTACCTAAGTTTGACTGATTTACAACTTCCCTTAACGAGCTAACAGTTGCCTTAAGCCGATTAAGAAGTTTTGTTTTTTCAAAATCGCCTTCCAACGATTTGCAAATGGCGTTTAGTCGTTCGGCATTCATGCTAGATTCTCCTGTTTTGATGACTCGTCTTGTGCGCTAATATCGCATAACTCGCTTAACAACGCATTTCGTTGTTATTTACTTTATTTGTCGTCTAGTGAAGTTGAATGTTCTTTTATAGATGCCACTGTATGTTCCAGTGAAAAGTAAATATCATAGCCATCGAATCTCGGTAGGTACTGTGTCAAGTTTAAAAAATGTGCGTGTAAAAAGCAAGAATTGCGAATGGAGTGCTTAAAATACCAAAAAAGTACTGAGATTAAGCTTACAATAAACATTGGCACATTTTTCGGAGGTAGGTCGCTTCGCCCATATATCCGCGATATTTTCCCAACAAAAATATCACAGGAAACACTGCTGGAACCTGATTCCGAGATGCCGCCGGGCTATAGATCGAAGTAGAAAGATGTATGAGACTTTGTATGGATTAAAAGTATGGAACCGGATTCTTTTCTTGAGAGGATACCAAATTTTGTGTTACATACTTTCTCGCCTCTGAACACATTTTCACCTGGCGTAACTGTCATTTCTAGTGTACCACAACAGTGAGATCTGCAATTGGCCTGACCATCAACGTCCCATCGGCTTTTCGTATCTCTAATTTCGTCGGATTAATCGCGAACGTTGCGTTGCCTGCAGCTTTTCCTTTACACTTTAACTTGATAACCACACCACTCCCTGATATGCTCGTGCTACCTCGTAGTCTCGTAATACCGTAACTAATCCGATTGCTGTCAGGTTCAATCTTCGGCGAGAGCGATACCACATTATCAGACGGGAAAAAAGGCCCTGCCAGCGCACTAAGGACATCAGATTTATCTGAGGCGTAGTTCATCTCAATAGCCACGCCAAATACTTCAGCGACGTTATATAGTACCAACTTAACGTCAAATTCTTCGCCGACGGCAACATTTTGTTTGTCACAATAGGTTGTAACGGTGTCGCGTGTAGTGCCGGCGGGATATGTCCAGTCTTCTTGTTGAGAAGGCGGAGGAGCATTAGTTACGCCTTCATCCTTCTTACAGCCCACAACGAAAAATGTGAGAATCAGAACAATGAGCAGGAAATTGGTTTTCATCGGTGTGTCTCCTTTGGAGCTACTTTATGATCAACATTCGTTTTATAGAAGTGAAGCTTCCAGCAGACAGCCGGTAAAAGTACACACCACTCGCTACCGTGCTTCCCGTCTCAGTTTTACCGAACCACTCTATTTCGTGAGTACCTGGCGATACATTGCTCAGCGTTTGACTCCATTCCTGTTGACCGAGCAAATTGATGATTTCTAATCTTACTGTTGCGACTTCTTCAGGAACTGTGAACCGTATTGTGGTAGACGGATTAAATGGATTCGGCCAGTTCTGGTCTAATGCATAATCGAATACACCTAAGGATTCGCTTTTTATTATACTCAGAACTTCGTTGCGTACCTCTTTCATGCCATTGCTGAGTGGTTGCTGTCGATCTATCTCGCTGAGCAATTCCTTACATACTTCGATTCGGTTGATATTGAGATTAGCTGACATTGTGTGGGTCAGAAACCAGTTATTGACAATTCCCTGAACATCTTTTGCATTGATAATTCCGTTGCCATCACAATCTGCATAACAAACTTCTGCGGGAGTCCAATGTTGTGCGAGTGTCTGCGTCAGAATGCCTCCTGCTCTTGATGGACCGGTGAGACCGAAGTACCTGCCAATGGGTAAGATATCTCGTGCATCTACGATACCGTCGTTGTTTGCATCACCCGGATAAATGGTATACGATGATGGCGGGCCAAAATCAAAAGCTTTTGATAAGGATGGTAGCATGTACTGTTCTATGCGTTCGCCTAATTTGTCGCTATGGCCTCCTGCAAAACTCACCAACATATGTGGTATTTTTGCTTGCGTGAGAAGAGATGAAAAGTACACACACCCCTGTGGAATCCAGACATAATAATCACTCGTGCCGTAATCAACCGTGATTGCTGAAAGTTTAAGAAAATTCTCCTTGTATGTTTCTATCTTTTTGCTCCATCCTCCAAAACCATTTTCATAATTCTGTAAAATGGTAGAATAGACCAATACACTATTTCCCGATTTGTAATATGGGTAATTGGTATATGGAACTGGATTATTCGGATTGGGGGAGAATGCCGCTCCGTACGCATAGGCAAATGGCGTATCATCATCGGAGGCAGAATAGCATTGTGCGATATAGGTCTTAAACACAGGTAGTGCATTCGTCGGCTGCATTGCAGCGTATTCTGCTTCTTTAGTAAGGAATTGGTTAATAAAGGATTGGCTTTTGAAGAGTTGGCAGTTGCTCAGGCCGTTTTGATCAAAGAGACCGGGACTTAAAGCATAAACGGATCCAAAAATATCCGGATGGTGCATTGCAAGATGTAATGCTCCAAAGCCTCCCATGGAATGCCCTGCGATACCTCTGTATTTTGCAACGGCAAGCGTTCGATAATTATTATCAACATAACTCACTACATCATTGACTATGAAATCCTCCCAATTCCCGCTAACAGAAGAGTTGACATAAAACGCCCCTCCTATAAAGGTCCCCGCTCGAACTACTACAACAATCATTTCAGATATAGTTCCTGCTTGAATGAGTTGATCCATTGTGTTTTGCAGTATAAAACCTTGAAAAGAACCATTGATGAAGTCTGTGACAGAAGTGGAAAATCCCGTCAGGAAGTATATTACCGGATATGTTTTAGTGGATGAATTATATGATGGCGGCAAGTAGATCACAATTTTTTGTTTTGTAGGCGCGTCCAGGATGTTGTTGGTAATTGAAGGCGCTGGAATGGTTGGCTGAATCAATTGTCCATTAGTTTGTGCTCTGAGCTGACAAACAAGAGTAAAATTGGATAGGAACAGCATAGTGATTATTAAGATTCTCATTTTTAGATTCCCCTTTGTGACTGATTATCCAAATGCTGCATAACGTCCCGAAAAATAACGCCCGCCTGCCACAATGGCCTTTTATTGGCGGGCAGGCAATCTTGTGACGGTTGTGTGCAAATGACTAATTTATATTCATCTCCGCTGAATCTCTATATATAACTCAATATAACGCTGGTTGTCGGATGTATTTCGGAGATACATGCGTATGGTACGAAATCAGAGACTAACAATCAAGGCAGCTCTAACTCTTCGCCCATATATCCGCTTTTTCCCCCAATAAAAAATGTTCGATGCCGCCCGGGCTATAGATCGAAGTAGAAAGATGTATGAGACTTGATGTATGAATTAAAGTGATGGAACCAATGCAGCATGCAAGAATCGTGACAAGTGTATTTACTATATTGTTCGTGTTAGCTGGTGTATTTTATTTTGTTTTAGATCCAGGTTATTTTATTTTTTATTGTATACCATTGTGATTGTTCTTTCTCCGGTCGCCTGATTTTTAGAATACGATTCAATTGTCAAAGTACGTCCATCGTTAGATAGTTTGTAAGAATCAGCGACAAGGTAATCATCTGAAATCCCTTTAGAAACGGTCGTCATTATAGTTGTTACCGTAAGTATCTTTTTGCCTTCTGACCATTTTAAAGTATTTTTTGTCGTTCCAAAATCTCCCTTCACAATTTTCTCTTTTCCATCAAAGTTGAATGTGTCAACATTTTTAATATCTTCGCCACCCTCGCGAATCAGGGTTTCTGCAAATATTATCGAGGTAGAATTCTGAGTAATTTCAAGGATTCTATCGCCATCCAGAAATAATCCTCCTTGTCCAGGATTACTTCTAGACTTATCAAATGCCCATTTTCCTGAGAAATTTGTCGGAGACTGAGCAGATAAAGAGGATGAAATAAGAATAAATGAAAAAATCAGAAAAGATTTAAAAATTAATTTGCTCTTCAGTCCGAAAAACCCGTTGTGTGCCATGGTTAAGAAGGATTAATTGTTATGAAAAATTGAGTATTGTCTCTATGGTAGCAATTCACAGGGGCTTTGAGTCAGGTGGTAAGATATTGTTTCATATACCAGCTAATCTCTGGTGATCTGCTCCCGTCTTATGTACCAATGATAAGTTAGTATTTTGTCATTATCAAGGATTGACCACCGGACTGTGTCGTTTTATGCCCATTGCCGCCTCATTTGATCCATAATATACTCTGGATCACTTTGGGCAGGTCATTCCGATTTGATCTGAATATATACAGCCCTTTCAACGTAGTAAAACAAGTTTCTTTGTCTCAACAAAACCACCAGCCTCTAGTCGATAATAATACACACCACTTGCAAAACCTGATGCATTCCATTCTGTTGAATGCACACCGGCACTCATTTGCTGCGAGACAAGCTGAGCGACTTCTTGTCCAAGAGTGTTACAAATTTTTAACGTTACATATGCCGCATTTGGGAGTGAGTATTGTATCGTTGTGCTTGGATTAAAGGGATTCGGATAATTTTGTTTTAAAGCGAATTGTTTTGGTATGACGCCGGCATTGGTTTCCTTTATGCCATTTGTCTTAACTGTATCAATTTGAAATTCGTAGAGTGAATATCCCCATGGAGTTCCTCGGTGTGTGCCATACATTCGGACAAATCGCGCGCTGATCGGCGTAAATGAAATTGAATCTTTTCCTCCATCTCCTGTTGTAGTAGAATACACATCCTCCCAATTTATTAAATCAGCAGAGACCTGGATTTTATATGCTTGCCCATACGCATTCTCCCAATAAAGATTAACCCCTTTTATGGAGGTAGTATTGCCCAAATCGATACAGAGCCATTGCGGATCAAAATATAGACTCGACCAACGTGTACTCATTTTACCATCAACAGCATTTTGAGCAGAATAACTTCCGCCTTCATCAATTTGATTGGATGAAGAATACGCAATCTTATTATGAGCAACATTAGGTGGGAGCACGTGAATTGCAACAATTGGTATTGGACTCATTACGTTTTCCAAACCATCCAAAGCTTTTATTGTTATCTTGTAATCACCGGAATCAACGCTTGTCCATGTAAATTTGTAGGGAGCAGAATTAGCTTCACCAATTTTAGTTTCATTTTGATAAAACTCCACTTTGGAGACACTTCCAGAAACAACAGCAATATCTGCATTTATCTGAATATTAGTTGGACCTTGAAAGATGTCTCCATTAGCAGGTGAATCGATTCTTGCGATTGCAGAGAACGGAGAGGAAGAAGTAATAGTATGGAGTTGAAAGAAATCCCACATGGCATCAGTGGCAGAAATACCGTTTCCAGCAGTCATCCATGTGTGTCCTGCCGAAAAGGGTGTATACGAAATGATCTCAGCTTGATTCCCTTGAGATTCCCATTTCTCACCAATAATATTCTGTTGGATTAAGATCGTATCCGGTTTAGTCTTACAACCATTTATATATATCCAATAATCTAATGGTGTAAGGTTCATATCATAAAAATATTGAGAACTATAATAAGGATCATTCTTAGAGAAAAATTGAATGATTGGAACAGGTCTGGAGGGGAAAAGATTCGAAGAGTTGTAATCAGGAACCGGAGCAACAGGAGCGACCGCTGCAATCCGATAGGATAAAGCCTGAGCTAATCGATAACACATGCCTCCACCGTTAGAAAAACCTGCAACATAAACACGGGCGGTATCAATTTTATAGGACTTGAATAAAGAATCCAGCATATCTGAAATAAATCCTACATCATCCAGGCCGGTCGTATCTTCGTTCCAACCATAACTATCAAATGATGGTATATACGCAATTCCTTTAGGATATACAACAATGAATCCTGAAGAATCAGATTTAATACTCAAGCCAGATATACTTTCAATACTCGTGGGTGTGCCACCCGCACCATGTAAAGCTACTATCAAAGGTACAGGGGCTGAACCATCATAAGATTTTGGTACATGAACTACATATTCTCTTTGCACACTATCGTGCGTTAGTGTAAACGTCTGGGAAAAAGCCCCATTGGAAAATAAAATCGTCCCCCAAAAACCAATAAGACACCATCGATAAATCATTTTTCCCTCCTTTTTTATAACCATTTATTCACTAGACAGATATTTCCGTCTCTATTTACAATGACGCTATACGATGAAGTAGTTCCACTTTGTGGCATAGCATTATTCTCGTTTTTATGGGAATCTCATGTAGTAAATCGCAGGGTAGATATTGATTTTTCATTTCACCGCCTTTCACCCATACCGAGTGGGGAATATGGGTCGTGAAAAGCTTTGAAAACCGGAAGTGGAAACTATCAGACTTTCGGTAGTGTGTAAGCTAAATACAGTAAGCTACCAGGTGCATGATTGTACAGAATTGAAAGGTAAAAAGCAAGAAAGTATGTTTGAAATTGAGATATATGACCATATTCGATTGCTCTGAAGAACTCATCTATTACATTCAAAATAACTTGGCCTATCTACACTTTTATCATGCATCCATGAACCTTCGCCCATATATCCGCGATATTTCCCAACAAAAAATGTTCGATGCCATTCGTGCTATAAACCTAAGTAGAAAGATGTTAGGATCTCCGGGTATGGGCTTAAGTGATGGAACCGGTTTGCGCTGCCCAGCAGGCTACACTCATCGGCGTGAGCAGCCTCCTTTGGTCCATTAAATACTTTGGATCGCTTTGGGCAGGTCATTCCGATTTGATCTGAATATATACAGCCCTTTCAACGTAGTAATACAAGTTTCTTTGTTTCAGTATAATTACCAGCCTGCAATCTATAAAAATATATACCGCTTGGTATACCTGCGGCATTCCATTGCCGTGTGTAGCTGCCTGCGGATAATTCTTCAGAGACAATTGTTGCGACTTCTCTTCCTAAAGCATCAAATACTTTCAGCGACACAAATGATTTTGATGGAAGGTTAAATGAAATAGTTGTCGATGGATTGAACGGGTTTGGATAGTTTTGCGCTAAGTTAAACTTACTTGGAAGTTCACTCGAAGAAAGAGGCACGGAAGTAATCAGATTATCAAAACTTAGGTTGTCAACATAAAGCACAGAATTACCATTTGGACCATCTGTAGGTCTGTTGCCCCAAAAAGCCGATAAACACAATGTTGCACTATCAGCTGAAGAATAAGTAAGAGGGAGTATAAAAGACGTCCATGTTGATGTAGTGATACCAGTAATGAATGTAAAGTAGTCAACCATTATCCTATTTTTAAAAAGGACAATGCGAATAAACATAGAATCATTATTCAGTGAATTATATTTGTAATATCCGCAAAGGCTATTTGGATGTCCTACAATAGGAAATGCAGGTTGAAAAGGATAAGCCATTGTATCTGTTATTGCTATGCTCCATCCACCTGTCCATTGGGTTAATGAAGTATTGTTTTCTAATCGGATAGAAAAATTGCCAACAGATACGGGATAATGGTCTGTTGATTTTGTACAAGAATAGAAAGGACCTGCACAATAGGGGTTCATTGTTGCCCATCCAGTAGGGTTTTCGTAACTACCTACTGTTGTCCAGTCTTCAAATCCATAATTAGGAATTTGAGCATTTGTCTTAATTGTCATTGCAATTAAAACTGTCAGAATAATTGTAAACTTTTTCATTTTAATTTTCTCCTATTATATTTTTTTAAGGGCAATTGTAACTAACGGGTCACGTAAAAATGACGTTGTGACGCGAGCTATTAATAACTCATTATTCTGCGAGCGGCACAATGTTGGTTCGGTTTATACTCTGCCAACATTTTTACGCGTGTTATGCGTTCGTGGCCGCCTGTAATTTATGTCTGTAGTAATCAGTCAGTGCTTCGGAACCTGACCTCACCAGTATTCGCATCGATTCCTACCATGAGAAATTTCTCATAACCATTATCTGAAAAATGATTATAGCTTATGTACCAATCCGTGGCTGCTTTGGGATAAACCGATCCCACAAGCATAGCTGTGATTGTACAATTTGGATTATTACTTCTAAATTCAGCGCCGCCATTATTTTCAGCAATATAAACAGCCGAATCGTTATCAAACCAACTCAATGTGATTACCCACAGACCTTCATGCATTGAGGTACTGCTGTCAAATCCTACACCGTTGGAATTAGCATGGAAATAGTATCTTCTCGGTAGTACTGTTGTGTTAGTGTCTATATATAAATACTCCCAATTATCCGATAAACCCTCAATACTTACGTCGTTACCAGTTGCCATCGCAAGTGCTATTCCTTGTTTGTAGGACATAGCAAAAGAGTTAACCTCAACAAATTTTGCCGCTGCAGTCAATAGAACCAATGACGTTGGCTCTGAGGGTTGTTTGCACCCAAGCAAAATGATGCAGAGAACACAGGTAAAAACAATTGATTTCACTTTATACACCTTTTTATTTCACCTCATCCTCTCCGCTATAGACAGCGGGTGGCCATGACGCATAACGATTTCTATACTACGTAGTAGTACTGTTTCACCGTATTCAATCAACTAATAAAAAAGCGGCGGGGTACTCCCACAAGGGAGATCGGCGCTCCCGCGAACGGGATTAGTTAG
>JBEKIL010000016.1:0-71169 GCA_050011775.1 Bacteroidota bacterium
TTCCTCGAGAAGCTGGCCAAGGCGGGCCATCTGAAGCCGGTCATAGACCGCTCGTATCCGCTGGAGGAAATCGCTGCAGCCCACCGCTACGTGGAGCAGGAGCACAAGCGGGGGAACGTGATCATAAGGGTGGACTAGCGGCGAGGTTGCGCTTCTCGCCCTGTTTGAGCGCGGCCTGCCGGCGGGCCTCGGCATCGGCCGCTTCCTTCTCCCGCAAGCCGGAGAGCCGGCGGAACTCGCCCTCGGCGGCTTCCTTCTCACGCGCCAGGCGTGCGTGCACAGCGGCCAGACGCCGGGCGTTCTCTTCGGCGACTTGCCGGGCGGCCTCGGCTTCGGCCTGCCAGCCGCGCAGCAGGGCCAGGTTCCGCTCCGTCTCCGTGGATTCCTGCCGCGACTTGAGTTCGGCCAGCCGGCGAGCCTCAGCCGCTAACGCCGCCTTGCGTGAGGCATCCTCGCGGCGGGCTTCGTCGTAAGCCCGCTCATCGGCGGCCCGGAGTTCCGCCTCCTTGCGCTCCAAGTCGGCCTGGTACTCCCGGTAACCGAAATACGCGACGGGATGACTCATGAAGCGGGGGAAAACCAAAAAGAACTTGTTGCGCCTCCACAATACCCTCAGCGAGACCATGTCCCTGAACGCCGATCACGTGGTCGGGAGAAATTAGAACACCCTGAGCTCCATCTCCAGAAAGGCCACGATATCATTGTTCAAGTGACCAAAGAACCGGTTGGGAAAAAAGGAGTACGTGTAACTACCGAGGTTTCTCTGGCGGGTCGATTCCTTGTTTTATTGCCATTCGACGGGAAAATTGGGGTTTCGAAGAAGCTGGTAAATTTCCGTGAGAAACGCCGCCTGCGGCGTATCGTTCGTAGTATCCTTCCCGATGGATTCGGAGCAATCATCCGGACCGTCGCCGAGGGAAAAGAAGAGCAGGATATCAAGAACGACCTCGAAAACCTTATCAATACATGGCACGAAATCGAAAAAACCGTAAAGCAAGAGCGGCCGCCGGCTCTTCTTTACAAAGACATGACAACGACATCCAGCGTCATCCGGGATTTGTTCTCGAATGAGGTGGAGCATATTGTTGTCGATAGTAAAAAACTTTTCCGGGAAATCCGGGCCTACGTCAAATGGACATCTCCAAGTCTGCTCGATAAAATCGATCTTTATAAAGAACGCGAACCGATATTCGACAAATATGGAGTGGAAAAAGAAATTGCGACGGCTCTGAGCAGGAAGGTCTGGCTTAAAAGCGGTGGATACGTCATCATTGAACCGACTGAAGCGATGGTTGTGATCGATGTAAACAGCGGTCGGTATGCTGCAAAACGTGAACAGGAACTTAATTCCCTTCGTACAAACCTGGAAGCGGCACGCGAAATCGTACGCCAGCTCCGGATACGCGATATGGGCGGGATCATCGTCATCGATTTTATCGATCTTGAAGACGATAGGAATAAAAAGAAGGTATACGATGAGCTCCGAAAAGAGTTCCGGCACGATCGGGCAAAAGTGACCGTCCTGCCGATGACGGAGTTCGGACTCGTCCAGATTACCCGCCAGCGAATCCGCCAGAGTGTTCTCCATAGTTTCACCGAACCGTGTCCGACGTGCGGTGGTCTTGGACTGGTGCAATCGAAAGCGACAATCATCGGTCAGATTGAGCGATGGATTCGCCGGTTCAAATCGGAGACACATGAATTCCGGGTGATACTCAAAGTCCATCCCTCCATTGCGGAAGCATTAACGGATGGAACATTCAGCCGGATCAGAAAAATGATGATGAAATTCTTTGTGTCGATATCACTGGACAGTGATAAATCGCTTGCGATCGATGAATTTCACTTTATATCGAAAAAACAGGACAAGGATGTAACCGATCAATACATGAATGCGTAAGATACATGGAAGTATTCAGTTTAGGTAATACTGGAATCCGCGATAATCATGAAAAGAACATCGTTCTATTCTCTTCACGCTAAACTTGGTGGGAAAATGGTTGAGTTCGCCGGGTATGAAATGCCCATACAATATACCAGTATTATCGAAGAGCATCGGAGAGTCCGCTCGGCTGTAGGTGTGTTTGATGTCAGCCATATGGGAGAGATTGAAGTCCGCGGTAAAAGTGCTCTGGCATTTGTACAGAAAATGACGATAAATGATGCTTCGAAAATGCAGCCCGGGCGCGTTCAATATTCGGCTATGTGTTATCCGGACGGAGGTATTATTGATGACCTGCTTGTGTATCACATGGGTGAGTATTACATGCTCGTTGTGAATGCATCGAATAAAGATAAAGATTTCAAGTGGTTGAAACAGCATGCTGACAGTAATGTGGCAGTCAGGGATGTGAGCGACGAGATTTCACTTCTCGCTGTTCAGGGTCCGCAATCGCGGGCGGTGCTGCAGAGACTTACAAAGGTTGATCTTGCAGAAATGCAATATTATCATTCTTGCCGCGGCGTCCTCGCCGGAATTGAAATGATTATATCGCGAACGGGATACACCGGAGAATTAGGTTACGAGTTGTATTTTAATTCCGATGTCGCGACGAGTGAAAAAATGTGGAATGCCGTCTTCGAAGCAGGAAAAGAATTCGACATTGCTCCCGTTGGACTCGGGGCACGTGATACGCTCCGCCTTGAAATGGGATTCTGCCTTTACGGGCATGACATCGACCATACAACAAATCCGCTCGAAGCAAGCATCGGATGGATTACAAAACTCGAGAAAGAAGATTTTGTCGGACTCGATGCCATCCTGAAGGTCAAGAAGGAAGGAATCAAACGGCACCTCGTTGGATTTAAAGTTGATGATAAAGCATTTCCCCGGCAGGGCTATGAAATCCAGAGTCAGGGAAAGCCTGTCGGGAATGTAACAAGCGGAACATTTTCACCGACGCTTGAACAAGGTATCGGTTTGGGGTATGTCCGGAATGGGTATCATGCTGTTAATTCAACAATTGATGTCGTGATTCGCTCGAAACCGGTGCGCGCAGTAATTGTTAAATTACCTTTTGTGAAAAATTAATCGGTGAAACCCGAATGAGAATAGACATATTCTTTACACCTGATGCGATCGATGAGCTTCAACTCCGCGATAAAAATGTCGTGATCGTTGATGTGTTGCGAGCAAGCACAACTATTGTCACGGCGCTCGCAAACGGTGCTAAGGAGATTATTCCTGTCAGCAGTGTAGAATCCGCTGTAAAAATATCCGGGAATCTGTTCGGGGATGTGATTCTCCTCGGTGGTGAGCGGAATGGAAAGCTTATTGAAGGATTTAACCTGAGCAATTCTCCTCAGGAATACACGGAAGAAGTCGTTAAAAACAAATCGATTATCTTCAGTACAACAAACGGCTCACAGGCGATGGTCAAAAGTCGGTATGCAAAAAATCTT
This sequence comes from Bacteroidota bacterium, assembly GCA_050011775.1. GTDB lineage: Bacteria > Bacteroidota > Ignavibacteria > UBA10030 > CAVZMI01 > CAVZMI01. The sequence continues at coordinate 3,403 of JBEKIL010000016.1, forward strand.
GTTATCGGATGTTTTATCAATGTGAGTAAGGTAGTGGAATTCATCCGCGAGATCAATTCGGATTTCTCGATTATTTGTGCTGGAAAACAAGGGTCGTTCTGTATCGAAGACGCGGTCTGTGCAGGGATGATTATTCAGAAACTCAGTGAAGCAAATGCCGATGACCTATCGCTTTCCGATGCCGCTCTGGCATCGCTGACGCTCCACAAAAATTACGAAAAAAATATTCTGAATATGATCAAGAAGTCCGAACATGGTCAGTACCTGTCAGAAATAGGATTCGGTGATGATCTGAAAATCTGTGCCGGCATCGATACCTGCGCCGTGCTGCCAATACTATCGGGAAACGTTATAAGGCTCAGGAAAGAGATAGAAAAAAAGGAAGCGTCGCCTAATGAAAAAGCCGGGTCATGATCGCAATGAATGGAGCCGCACGAAATAGCTCGACGGAAAGTGTAAACGGCAGGAAACAGGGGAAAAAGTCGAAGTCGCCCGAACGGAAACGTCAGTTTCTCGCTATAGGCTTGATGCTGGTCGCGTTATTGCTGTTATTGAGTCTTGTAAGCTACACATCGGCCGATCAAGCGAATGGTGAGATAAAATTATCCGATTTCTTTCGTGTATTCGGTCACGACCCCGATCTTGCCCGTAAAGTGAGCAGTACGCATAATTGGCTCAGCCTGTTTGGAGCGGCAATATCGAACATCCTCATTAATGATACCGTCGGATATCCAATTCTAATTCTCCCGTTCATCCTTTTTGCATGGGGATTATTTCTTCTGGCACGGAAGGAGACCAAAAAACTTCTCCGTGCCACCAATTATGCGATCCTTCTGATCCTGCTTGTTTCCTGTTCTCTCGGGATGCTTCGTTACATTGCCGGGTTGTACCGGGTCACCGTCAGCAGCGAATGGAGTGGTGTCATCGGGACGTACGGAGCAGAAGTGCTCAAGAATATCGTCGGAAGTGTCGGGGGCTCAATCATTCTTTTCGGACTTCTATTCTTTGCCATAGTGTTGGCATTTAATGTCAACCTCACGGCGAGCGTACACGGTATCAAAGGAATTTTCGGTCTCCTTAAATTTAGACGGAAAAAATCGCTTGAAGAACCACAGATCAACAGAACTGAAGAACCTATGGAAGGGGAAGAGATACCCCCTGAGCCGATCCTTCCGGTTCGCGAAGTACAAATTCAACGTGAATCCATGGTTGAGTCTCATCCGCAAAAAACCGAGCATGAGTTGCACCTTGATATAAAACCTACTCCCAGAGAAACGGAGATAGATTTTGACGACCGTCCTGCCGGAATATCCGAACAAGTGGATATAAGTGATGAAGAAATTGATTACGTTCCACCCTCAGTTGAACTTCTTGAGATATCACGACAGTCAGAAGAAGTCAACGATGAAGAGTTGAAAGCGAACGCCGAGCTCCTGCGTGCAAAGCTTGCTGATTTTGACGTCGATATCGATACAGTCAGCGTAACGCCCGGTCCGGTTGTCACACTTTACGAACTCGTGCCGGCAGCGGGAGTAAAAATCAGCCGGATTGTCAGCCTTGCGGATGACCTTGCCCTTGCATTGCAGGCAAAAGGAATTCGAATAATTGCACCAATTCCGGGAAAAGGAGCCGTCGGTGTCGAAATTCCGAATCAGAATCCGTCGCTTGTTCGCATCCGGAGCGTTATTAACTCGACAAAATTCCGGGATACTAAAGCGTCGCTCCCGCTCGCAATCGGAAAAACGATTTCAGGCGAAGTGTTTGTGGACGATCTGACAAGAATGCCGCATCTGTTGATCGCCGGTGCGACCGGTTCGGGAAAGAGTGTCGGAATCAATACAATCCTCACAAGCCTGCTGTACAAGCTTCATCCTTCCGATATAAAATTCATCATCATCGATCCAAAGAAGATCGAGCTCTCACTATATAAAAAATTAAACAAGCATTTCCTTGCGGTATCGCCCGACATTGATGAAGAAATTGTAACAACATCAATGAACGCCGTCAATGTCCTCAAAGGATGTGAAATCGAAATGGAACGGCGATATGATATGCTTGCAAAAGCGGGTGTGAGGAACATTGCCGATTATAATGAGAAAGTACAATCGGGTAAAATGAAGGTGCATGAAGGAGTAAAGCCGCGGAAGATACCGTATCTGATTATTGTAATTGATGAACTGGCCGACTTGATGATGACTGCGGCAAAAGAAGTGGAGGAACCCATTGCCCGGCTTGCCCAGCTTGCGCGTGCTGTGGGTATCCATCTCGTTCTTGCGACACAACGCCCCTCTGTCGACGTTATTACCGGAGTAATTAAAGCGAATTTTTCGGCGCGCATTGCATACCAGGTTTCGTCAAAGGTCGATTCGCGCACCATTCTCGATATGAATGGCGCCGAGCAGCTTCTGGGAAATGGCGATATGCTTTATTTGCCTTCCGGGAGTCCGAAACCGGTCCGCATACAAAATGCATTTATCTCTACCGATGAAGTGGAGCGGATCGTGGATCATATTGGAAAACAGAAAGGGTACAGCCGTCCGTATGAGCTGCCTTCATTCTATGACCGGAAGAGGAATGGAGTGGGTGGGGTCTCTGATGCCTACGAGCGCGATGAATTATTTGAGGAAGCTGCCCGACTGATCGTACGTCACCAGCAGGGTTCGGTTTCGCTTCTTCAGCGGCGGCTGAAAGTCGGATACTCGAGAGCCGCACGGCTGGTTGATGAACTTGAAGCAGCCGGAATTGTCGGGGCATTCGATGGCAGTAAAGCACGTGAAGTACTTGTCGAAACTGAAGCCGAGTTAGAAAATATTTTACGGAATTTGTGAACCATGATTTATCGGACGATGACACTTGTTGTGTTTCTGTGCGCAGTTCTGAAAATCAACGTACAGTCCCAGGCTCTGGAATTGCTGGATAAGCTCCAGAAGAAATATGAAAAAGTGAACGATGCTACGTTCACGTTTTCACAAACGACCTATCTCCCGCTTGCGAAAGTCACACAGCAAGTGGCCGGAACCATTCGCATGAAGAAAAACAACAGGTACCGGATCGAAATGGAGAATGAACTCCTTGTAACCGACGGTGTGACTGTCTGGCGGTTAAATAAAGTGAAAAAGCAGGTACTGATCGATAAATATAAGGAAGATCCGAAAAACCTCTCTCCGGAAAGTCTATTTCTCAGTATTCCGAAAGATTATGATGCCATTCGAATAGGGTCGGAGGTCATCGAGAAAAGGGAATTGACCATTATCAAACTTACACCAAAATCGGAATCCTCGGCACTCAAATCAATCAAGCTCTGGATTGACGACGATGAGCTTGTCATACGAAAAATTGAAACAATTAATTTTAGCGATGCACATTCAACCTATAATATTTCAAAATTCTCGATGAACACCGGGGTGAGCGATAGCATGTTCATATTCATCCCGCCTGAGGGCGTTGAGGTCATTGATCTTCGATAAAGTCCTTTCTAAGATGAATCAACATTATTTCTTTTACAGATCATTTTTCCTATTGTTGCTCACGGGGATCATTGCATTTATCTCATTTGCGCATGCTGGGCCGCCCGGTGAGTCCGCCTGGCTGGATGTTCCCAAAACCGGAATCGGAGCCGGGATGACCGTCTGCGGGATTGACGCGAAGGAACTCACTGATTTTATAAATTTATCCGCAAGGTCACAGACGATTGGCAACTGGAATGTTGCCGGAGAATTTTTTATTGCTCCTGAATTTCATCTCTCGAGTGACATGTCTCTGAAGATTGAATACGCCTATCTCCTCAATTCCCACTCGATCGACGATCCGGATAACATAGGAAAAATCGATTTTTCCTACGGTGTCCACATGCCATCGGTGATCGTTCAGTATCTATTCATCGGTGCGGAGGGATATTTTTTGAAATTTGGCGGAGGTGTGGGATATTATTTTGCTACACTTGAAGAGAAATTTCCATCGTACCTGGGTTCAATGCGATCGTCGGCAAACGGAATCGGAGTGAAACTCGATATTTCGGGTCAGACTCCGCTTGGTGAACATGTCTATCTCATTCTTGGGGCAGGAATGCGATTTTCGTTCGTGGGAAACTATAGCGGCGGCATCTTCGATGAGCCATCCACATCAAACCGTTCGGTGTCGATGAACTTCATCAGCATCGGTGTCACTTTGGGATTTATATATTACTTTTAATTGATTGGAGACGGAATGTCTCTTCTTGAAGCTATTATTCTAGGACTGATACAGGGAATTACAGAATTCCTTCCGATCAGCAGCACGGCCCACCTTCGAGTTATCCCTGCGTTAGTAGGCTGGAATGACCCCGGAGCTGCAGTATCGGCAGTCATCCAGCTGGGGACGCTCATTGCAGTGCTGGTTTATTTCCGCCGGGATATTCTCAGGTTGATCAGGGCGTTCATTACCGGATTGGTGGTGCGTAAACCTTTCGAAAGCGTCGATTCCCGTATGGCCTGGTGGGTTGGATTGGGCACAATACCTGTCGTCCTTGCCGGCTTGATACTAAAAAACGCGATTGAAACATCGTTCCGCTCGCTGTATGTCATTGCTGCAAGCTTATTTCTTCTGGCTCTCATTCTCATTGTTGCTGAAAAAACATCTTCCTTCCGGCGTCAAATGGAGGAGATGAAATGGTGGGAAGCATTCATTGTCGGTATCGCACAGGCTTTCGCCCTCATCCCCGGTTCATCGCGATCCGGAACGACCATCACGGCATCACTCTTTCTCGGAATAACACGGGAAGCAGCGGCACGATTTTCGTTTCTCCTGAGCATTCCGGCAGTAACGGCAAGCGGACTTTACGAGCTCTACGAAATACGGCATGAACTGACGGGCTCGCTGGGCATCGAACTGATCATAGCAACTCTTGTGGCAGCCGTCAGCGGTTATCTGGCAATTGAATTCCTTCTTCGCTATCTCCGGACACATACAACATTTGTTTTTGTCTGGTACCGGATTGCCCTTGCGATTCTAATTCTGATCGTTCTTCAATTTGGAATTGTTATGCACTAATAATCCAATCATCCTAATTTTAGGGATAGTATTATGAAAGGAAAACATTTACTCATGGCGGTTATTTTTATGACCATAGTCACGAACATTGAATGTGCCAAAGCTCAGCGCGATACTCTTGTGATTGAGACGAATTTCGGGAAGATCGAGGCTGAACTCTATAACGACATTGCTCCGAAAACAGTAGCTCATATGGAAAAGCTTGCGAAAGAAGGATTTTTCGACAGTCTTCTCTTCCATCGCGTTATTCCAGGTTTCGTCATTCAGGGAGGCGACCCGAACAGCCGTCACGGTGATCCGGATACATGGGGAATAGGGCAAGCGGGACAGGAAACGGTTCCCGCAGAATTCAGTAAGGAATCACACAAACGGGGAATTCTCTCGATGGCTCGCAAAGGAAACGACATCAACAGCGGAACGAGTCAGTTTTTCATCTGTGTCGCCGACGTTCCGTCTCTCGATAATAAATATACGGTATGGGGAAAAGTCGATAAGGGAATGGATGTCGTTGATAAGATTGTCAATCTTCCGCGTGACCAGCGTGACCGACCACAACAAAAGGCAATCATGACCAGAATCACTGTGATTGAGGCAGCGAAACAACAGGCAAAATGACCCCTGAGGATTTTCATAGTGCACTGCGGCAACGGCAATTTCGTTCCGTATATTTTCTCTATGGAGAAGAGGATTTTCTCATTGATGAAATGGTGCAATCCTTCATCAATACGGCGGTCGATGAGGGTACGCGTGGATTCAATCTTGATATTGTGTATGGAAATGACCTCGAGACAAAGGATGTCGTCGCCCTCGCCTCTGCATATCCGATGATGGCGGAACGGCGGGTGGTTGTCGTAAGAGATTTTGATCGGCTCGCCAACAATGAACAACTAATAGGTTACATCGAGCAGCCGTCTGAAACGACAAGCCTCCTGTTGTTGGCTGAAAAAGTGGACATGCGCAGAAAGCCTTATGTAACGCTGAAAACGAAGGCTGAAATTATCGAATGCCGTCCGCTGCGTGATGACAAAGTCCCCGATTGGATCATTTCGCGCGTGAAAGAACGCGGGAAGGTTATTACGTCGGAAGGAGCCCGCCTTCTTCATGCCCACGTAGGGAATTCACTTCGCGATTTGAACAACGAGATTGAGAAACTGTTTATTGCAGTCGGGGAACGCCGAACGATTGAGATTGCCGATGTAACCGATGTGGTCGGTCTGTCGAAGGTTTATAATATCTTTGAACTTACAAGAATGATCGGGACGCGAAATCTGGCACGCTCGATTGAAATTATGGAACGGATGCTCCAGGCGGGCGAACAGGCAACAATGATGGTCGTGATGATTACACGGCATTTTACCACACTCTGGAAAATCGCCGAACTCCGTTCAAAAAAACAATCGGACAAGGATATCGCGGGCAAAACCGGGGTGAATCCATATTTTATCAAGGAATATCTTTCCCAGCTAGACGAATATCCGGTGTCTCGTATCGAGGCAAACTTTGAGAGTCTGCTTCGTGCAGACGAGGAGCTCAAATCCACCCAGATAGATACCAGAGTCGTCATGACAGTGCTGCTTCATGAGTTGATTCACGAATGACACACGAAAAATCAACCGGTCCTCGGACTTCGTCGATCATTATCCGCGGGGCCCGGGTTCACAACCTGAAAAATATTTCGCTCGATTTACCCCGGAACAAGCTCATAGTAATTACGGGAGTAAGCGGTTCCGGGAAATCGAGCCTTGCGTTCGATACAATCTATGCCGAAGGGCAGCGCCGGTACGTCGAGAGTCTCTCAGCCTATGCGCGGCAATTTCTTGAACGAATGGATAAACCCGATGTCGACGTAATACAGGGCATCTCGCCCGCAATGGCCATTGAGCAAAAGACAAACTCACGGAACCCCAGATCGACGGTAGGGACAACGACTGAAATCTACGATTATCTCCGACTTCTTTTCGGACGGATTGGTCAGACGTTTTGTCCGAAATGCGGCGCCACTATTCGTCGTGATACTGTTGCATCGGTTGTTGAATATCTTCAGAAGCTTCCCGACGGTACAAAAGTCTATGTCATGTTTCCGGTTCATGATCATCCGAAAGTAACCGTTAATCAGGAGATTGAGAATCTTCAGAAGCAGGGATATTTTCGATTTGTTCTGGATGGAACTATCATCGATGTGAATGAATCCGACTTTCATCGCTCAGCACAAGTCGATAGGCACAAGCGCACAGGACAAGCTAGCGGATTTCCGGCAAAAGTACGAAAACAGGATCTCCGGGTTCTCATTGACCGATTGGTTGTACGGCATGCGACAGCAGATTCGAGAATAACCGATTCGATCGAGACCGCGTTCACTTCAGGTGATGGATATGCGATTATTCGAGAGGTCGAGAGCGGACTCGAGACACTTTTCAATCAACATTTTGCCTGTTCAAATTGCGGCATTCAATTTGAAGAACCACAGCCGCGATTGTTCTCTTTCAACAATCCCTTCGGAGCGTGTCCGCAGTGTCAGGGATTCGGCCGCGCTGTTGGAATTGATATGGAGCTTGTCGCTCCGAACAGGTCGCGAACAATACGTGAAGGTGCGATCGTACCATGGACGACGCCAAAATTCAAAGAACATCTTCGTGCCCTGCTTCGTGTTCACCAGCGTGCAAATGTACGGGTCGATGTTCCCTATGAGGCATTAACAGCCGAAGAGATTCGTGTCATAATGGAAGGATATGAAGATTTTTATGGTCTCAACAAATTTTTCAAGGAAATTGAACGGAAGACATATAAAATCCATTATCGCGTATTTCTCAGCCGATTCCGCGGATATACGACATGTCCTGCATGTGACGGAGCCCGGCTTCGTCCGGAAGCGCTGAATATAAAAGTCGGCAGTAAAAATATTGCCGAGATCGTGCGGATGACAATCTGGGAGGTCGAGGAATTTTTTCGCCTTCTCGAGTTATCCGACCATGAATGGGATATTGCCAGAAGAATCATGGAAGAACTCCGGCGCAGGCTGAAATATCTCGTTGAGGTCGGTATCGGTTATCTGACATTAGACCGGCTATCGAGTACGCTTTCAGGTGGAGAATCGCAGCGCATCAACCTCGCGACTTCGCTTGGATCATCACTGGTCGGTTCACTCTATGTACTTGATGAACCCAGTATCGGACTTCATCCGCGGGATATCCATCGGTTAATCACCATCCTGGAATCGCTTCGTGAAGTTGGTAATACCGTTCTTGTTGTCGAACACGATGCTGAAATGATGCGCGAAAGTGATGTCATCGTCGATCTTGGACCTCGTGCGGGAGAAGAGGGAGGAGAGGTGATCTTTCTGGGATCGTACGATCAGATCCTCAAACATGCAGAATCGTTGACCGGAAAATATCTCAGCGGTCGTTTGTCAATACCACTGCCTGCAAAACGCCGAACCGGAAAGGCAAAAACTCTACGAATCCTTGGAGCCGCAGAACATAACCTGAAAAATATTACTGTTGATATTCCCCTTAATCGATTTGTGTGCGTTACCGGTGTGAGCGGTTCAGGGAAGAGTACACTTGTTCATCAAATACTCTACGCTGGCCTCAGGCGGCAGAAGGGGGAATATGATGAGTCGGTGGGAAAGGTCAGGGGATTTGAAGGGGGCGATTTGGTCGATGCGGTTGAAATGGTCGATCAGTCGCCGATAGGCCGCACACCAAGGTCGAATCCGGTCACATATATCAAGGTGTTCGATCTCATTCGTGATCTCCTGGCGAACACACAGCAGGCAAGGATCCGCGGATATAAACCGGGATATTTTTCGTTTAACGTTCCCGGCGGCCGTTGTGATGTGTGTGAGGGAGATGGATATCAGAAAATCGAAATGCAGTTCATGGCCGATCTTTATCTTCTCTGCGAGTCGTGCAAAGGAAGGCGCTTCAAGAGCGAAGTTCTCGATGTCAAATATCATGGGAAGAATGTCGACGATATCCTTGCCATGACAGTGACAGAAGCGATAGAATTTTTTCGCCACGATCCTACGGGCCGCCGTGTTGCCTCACGATTACAGGTACTTGCTGATGTCGGACTCGGATACCTCCGCCTCGGGCAGCCGGCGACGACGCTTTCCGGTGGAGAGGCTCAGAGGGTGAAATTGGCCCTTCACCTGGCAGCGAAAGAAACCGAGGGCCATATCCTTTTCATCTTCGATGAGCCGACCACCGGTTTGCATTTCGATGACATTGCGAAATTGCTGAAATGCTTTAACGCACTGATCGATGCGGGCCATTCTGTTCTCATCATCGAACATAATATCGACGTCATCAAATGCGCCGATCACGTGATCGATCTCGGACCCGAAGGAGGTGCTGCTGGAGGATATATTGTAACGGTTGGAACTCCCGAAGAAATCGCGAAACATCCGTCATCGTATACCGGAAAATTCCTTAAGGCCGCGTTGCAGTGATCAATGGGCCGAATTTTGAAGTTTAGTGGAGTGTGTGTTTGCGTGCCGCTCTTCCTTTTTGTATATTGAGCAACATTCTCATATGAAATTGAATGGACATTAATACATATTCGATACGTCGTCTCCTTGTCATCAAACTTCGCGGGATAGGGGATGTTCTCTTATCGACGATCGTGTTAGAAAATCTGCGGTCCGCTTTTCCAAATGCACAGGTCGATTTCCTGGTGGAAAAACAGAGCCGCGAAGTGCTCTGGGGAAATCCGGCGATCGATGACCTGATTATTTTTGATAAAGCCGAAATATCGAGTGTCGGCCTCGTTCGAAGGATCAGGAATAACCGGTACGATTTAATTTTCGATCTCTTCAGTAATCCGAGAACCGCGTTTATAACGTTTTGTAGTGGAGCCCGACTGAGGGTCGGATATCCATTCAGGGGCCGGCGCTATGCATATAATGTGCGTGTCCCGTCGCGCGGTGGGGAAGTCCATAATACTCAATTCAATCTCGATGCGCTTGAAGCCGTTGGAATTCCAATTGTCTTGCGGTCGTTAATGTTCCCGCTCGGCGAGGAAGAAAAAAAATATGCTGATGTTTTTTTTGACAAGCATGACCTCTCCGATGGATTTGTCGCGGGATTATCTATCGGCAGTGGGTGGTACACAAAGCAGTGGGGATTGGATCGTTTTGCCGGGCTCGGTGATATTTTAATTGAAAAGTATCATGCGAAAATACTCGTTCTCTGGGGACCCGGCGAGGAAAAAGAAATAGATATGTTTCAACATACAATGAAAAACCGGTGTATAGTTCCACCAGTGACATCGCTCAAGCAGCTTGGAGCCCTCATTCGGCGGTGCTCAATGGTGATTAGTAATGATTCCGGCCCCATGCATATTTCCGCTGCATTGCGTGTCCCGACACTCGGTATCTACGGACCGACCCGTCCGGATTTACAGGGACCCTACGGACAAGAGCATGGATATATCCGGAAGGAAGGGCTGGACTGCCTTGGATGCAATTTGACTAAATGTCCGATTGGCCACATCTGTATGAACGAGCTGAGTATCGGCGAGGTTCTGACTGCCGCCGAAAAAATAATGAAAAAGAATAATATTATTTCAAAACAGTAGGAATTTATTGTTATGGTTATTTATATAGAGATTGCCTCGAATAGTTTCTTAAGTGGCTCTCTCTCAATGTTCGGCAATCTGGCTGTTTACGGGTAGCAATTCCGCCTTCTCCCCCCGACTTTGTCGGGGTCGGGATCCGGCGGACAGGTCAAAATTCACAATTCACTATTTATACTATGGCACGACGACTATCGCATTCCCTAAAAAGAAAACCGCAGACTGCAAAGACAAAAAGGAATTTTCATATCCCCGATTGTCCCCGTTTTACCGGTTATAAACCGTGTTATCCCGGTGTGAATTGTGCCGTGGACGGCTGCTACGAGAAGAAAAAGAATAACATTCGTATTCTTATCGTCAACCTCGACGCGATGGGTAATGTTCTGACAACTACTTCGATTCTTCCGGCGATGAAGCGGAAATATCCCGGCAGTATTATCACCTGGATAACGATGGAGAATACGCATCGGCTTTTGGATAATAATCAGTATATCGACAGAGTATTCGTCTGGGGACCGGAAAGCCGTTTAATTCTCGGATCGATGAAATTCGATATTGTGATGAATGTCGATAAATCACAACGCTCCGGTGCATTCACGATGGGTGTTCGTGCAAAGAAAAAGCTCGGGTATGGAGTCAATGAACGAGGACAGATTATCCCTCTGAATAAAGAGGCAGAATACAATTATCTCCTCGGACTCGATGATCATCTGAAGTTTCGTGTGAATACTCGCACAGTTTCGGATATACTCCATCAAACGATGAAACTTGATTACAGGCATGACGAATATGTATTGAATCTAACGGAAGAGGAGGAGCACTTCTGTAACAAGTATGCGCAGGAACAGGGCCTGGATAAGGCAGGGCTGATCGTCGGTTTTAACACAGGATGTTCGACGCTGTATCCCAATAAAAAAATGACTGTCGATCAACATGTTGCATTAATTGATCGGTTGTATGAAGTGCTTCCGCAGGCCCGATTAGTACTTCTCGGTGGATCTGAGGACACCGAACGGAATATCGAAATTGCCCGACGGGTAGGAGAAAAGGTATTGTCCACTCCAACGACCGAAGGCGTTCGGCGAGGGATCTGTTATGAGAACCTCTGCGACGTCGTAATCACAGGCGACTCATTTGGCATGCAAGCAGCAATTGGATTGAAAAAATATGTGATCGCCTGGTTCGGCTTAAGCTGCTGGACGGAAATTGATTTGTACAGCAGGGGAGAAAAATTGTATCCGCAAACGTTGGAATGCGCTCCATGCTGGAAACTGCAATGTCCGTACAATCTTGAATGTATACAGATGATCGACCTGGAGAGAATTGTTGAGCTTGTGAAAAAATATTTTGAGAAGTTACAAACATCAAATTCCCAGCTTATACTCTAGGATCTCCAGACATAATAAATTTGGTATTTGTTGCTTGGAATTTGGTGCTTTATTCTTTCCTACCGTCTTCCCTTTAACCACATATTGTAGGGCATTGTACGGTAATGGCCCTCGCCAAAATAAACAAGGATTTGCTGAAGTTCGGTCGACTCGTGAAAACCGCTGAAAGTACCAAGTGAGCCGCCTAAAGGTGCCAGCATAATCATCGTAGGATATTCATCGACTTCCAGCGATTGGGCAATCTGCTGTTCGGTGAGAACCTGACTGTTGCACTCGTGTTGTACGTTGGATTCAGCATTAATTTTCGTACAGACAAATTTCTCGCGGAGGTAATATTGTACCGTCGCATCGGTGAATGTCAGGGCCTCCATTCTTTTACATTGCGGACACCAATCCGTATATGCATAAACAAATATGATCTTTTCATTTTCTTTTGCATATTTAATTGCTTCACCAAATGGCATCCAATAGATATATTGATTCGACGTCCCGGAGGAATGAGGCTTCGGAGTAAATCCTACCATTAATGGCAGGATGAAGACTGCAATGAATACAATCGTCAGTGTTCTGTTCATGAACGACCTCCTCGTATGTAAATAGTCCTTATAAAGTGACTCTCCTCCACAATAATCATTCTCTACTCAAAAAAATAATACCCTTTTTAATTCATCAATCGTCAATTAGTTTGGTCCATATACAGAAATCAGAAATATTCAGCTTCTTAAGTTGTTTTGTCTTTCAATTACGCGGTGATGAAGCGCTTCAAAATGATTCAAGACCATCGATGTATCGACATCCTGCATGGTGCAAATGTGAGGATCTTTCTCGCACGTCGCTTGACAAACACTATCCGGAGCGACAACGACTTCGGAAATATTCCCCTGAGGTCCCCAGAGCTGCGGTGAACAGGCTGGTAACGGACAAAAGAGCGATAGCGTCGGTATCTTCAACGCTGCGGCGATGTGCATTGGCCCTGTGCTTGCCGAAAAAAAGAAATTATAGTGACTTAACACTGCGATGAATTGTCTTAACGGTAATTCCGGCAGCCGGACGATATTCGGTTTTTCAAGATTCCGAAAAGCGTCGACCAATTCACGTTCAGTGCCACTTACTGCAATTGTTACATCGTAATGGTCCAGCAATTCGCCGGCGAATGTGATATACTTCTCTATTTTCCAATTTGGAGATGAACGGCCGCTTCCCGGGTTTATCCCGATTATCGTCTTGCTATGATCTACACCGAGTGCCTCAAGAAATTTCCGGGCGTCTTCGCGCTCCTCTTCTGTGATAAAAATCTCGGTTGACAGATCGTTTGACCTGACGCCGATCGCTCTTCCGAGATCGAGGCAGTAGTCGGCTTCATGGCGGAGCGGTATATATCGGTGGCGGCTGACTGTCCGCATAAATGTCAGCAGCTCGTACAGCTTATGACCCACACCGATCCGCGTGCGAACCCCCGCCCAGAAAAGCATCCAGGCTGCGCGCTCTGTAGGAAAGAGAAGAAGCGCCGTATTGAATCGTCGCTTGCGTATTGCAGCGACCTGTTTCCAGAAACCTGTTCGTCCTTTATGTTTACCGTCGAAATCGTCAACGATGATTTCGTCGATTGAGGGATTCCACTTAAGTATTGGCACTGCATATGGCCGCACCATCACGGCAATAAAGGCCGCTGGATATGCCTGCCGTACTGCACGGATTAACGGCGTCGCCAGGACGACATCTCCGATACGATCGGTACGGACGATTAGGATTCTCTGATGTTTCGGTCGTGTCGGCATTACTGCCAAATATACGCAGTGTACTCTTTTGTGTCAAGTATTTTTTCGAGCGGCTTAGGGAGTACCTGTTGCTCGGAGGCGTACAGGCCTTTCTGAATCTCATCTTTCTCGATAATTATGACACACGGTATGCTCCGGATTTTCCCGATATCCGACTTGACACTGTCCGTCCCGTTCCAGAGCTCAATTCTTTTGTATGTGTATCCCTCATGCCATCCAAGGTCTATCCCATCTAGATAATAGCTCAATTGAGGATTATCGCCATTCCCAACAACGACTATATTTTTCAATTTTTGAGACTGGATTACATCTGCCAGCTCCTTTGCCCCGTCCTTATATTGAATCCGATCGAGATAGAAAATATTCACGACACACAGAAGCGCCAGTGGAATATAAATAAGTGTTGGCAATCGGGATATTTTATGAGGATATACGGAGAATAACCAAAGAATCGCAATGAGAATACCGCATTCGACGATAACCGGGACACCCGACGAAGGGAAATGAAAACCGTTGTGTATGAATATCATTTTTATATCCTGCCGAAAATCGAAATTCGCAGCCCAGATTGCGAGTAATCCAATGGCACCGATTATCAACCGTTGGCAACCGGAGGAGAGGGAGCCCGAAGTCAACTGCTCCAATCCGTAACCTGCCAGGAGTACAAGAGGCGGGAATATGGGGATGAGCCACCAGGCAAACTTTGTTGAGAGAATTGAAAAGCCTGAGAAGAAAAATAGTATCCAGAAAGCAAGGATAACATGCAGCCATCGTGTCAGCCGATCCGGTTCCCGTCGTTTTTTCCATGCACTCCAGAGGGCGATACAAGCGGGTGGAATGACCAGGGGCATGATGATGAGGAGCTGATTGAAATAGTAGAGGACTCCAAGTTGTTTTGGAGTTCCTTCGGATCCGGAAACTATATGTTTTACAAGCTCGGTTCCGGCGAAAATACTCAGCACACTCCCCCTGTTGTACTTCAGTCCCATCATGATGTACCACGGAAGTGCAATTATCGCGGCGATGAAGACAACTTTCCCAAATTCTTTTACATACATCTTTCTTTCTGGAGAAGATAAGAGCAATATCGAGAATAAAAGAATGATGCACACTCCTCCAGCGACAAATAGCTTTGTCATGAGACCCAATCCAATCGCGATTCCTGTAATGATGCTCCACCGGTGGTAATTGGCACCGGCAGTAAGTCCTCTGAGCCATGTATAAAGGGCAAGGGTCATCCAGAATGTCAGTAGGACATCGTACTGTCCCTGCCGCGTCATGAAGGTGTAGAAAGGTGTCAGACCAAGGAATAATGAGCTATAAAAACCTACTGTTCGGGAAAAGAAATGTGAACCCATCAAATAAACAAGCAAGATTGTAAGAGCTCCGGCCACGGCTGATACAAATCGCGAGGAGTATTCTGAAATTCCAATCGTATAATAGAGAAATGCAGTACACCAGCTGTACAGCGGGGGATGCGCTGCATAATAGACACCGGTTGAGCCACCGGCGATCTGAAGATGATGCGGTGATTGGTCGAGCCAGTCTCCGAATCGTATTATCGTCAATGTACGGACTGCGTGAAGTGATTCATCCCAACGCTGGAGATCAAGAAACCCCAGATTGATAAATCGAACGACCGCGACGAGAACTACGACGTATATCATCCAACGTTTATGCACGGTGGTTTCCATCAGAATGAAAATGCTTCAAGGAGAAAGCCGGATTCATTTTGCCATGTGAGCACTTCGGCAGCAATACGACAATTTTCTGCATATCTTGCGCTTAATCCATCATCTGTGAGGAGCATGCGAAGAGAGTCGATTAGTCCATTTGTATCCAGCGGATCGACTGTTATTCCGACATTGTAGAGATCAATGATTTTTTTGATTTCGGGAAAAGTGCTACCAACGATAGGGATTCCAGCCATGATATATTCGAAGAGTTTGTTAGGAAGAGAATAGTAATAACTGAGCCCATGATTTTCAATTATACACCATCCGATGTTGGCACCTGCAGTATATGTGATCAGTTCGCTCATGGGCACTGCATCAAGGAGATGAACATTCGGAGACTTTCGGGAAGCCTCTTTAATGCTATGCCTGAGAACTCCGCTTCCGAGGAACACGAATGCGGCATCAGGAAGTATTGGTGCAATTGAAAGTAGGATGCCTATTCCACGTCCTTCCTGGAGTCCTCCCTGATAGAGCACGATTTTTTCCCCGGGAGGAATATTGAGGCGTCTCCGGAGGAGGGATCGGTCACTGACAGTCTGTTTGTGGGGGATATTGCGGACAACGTACATCCTTTGTTTGGGGTGGTTTTCCCGCAGGAATTGAGCGAGCGAATTATTTACAGTGATAATAGAATCAGCCCGGGGGCTGAAAATGCGTTCGCACCAGGTCCAGAATCGCTGAGTGAGCGGGCGTTTGTGCAGTGCCGCAATAGAGGAATACAACTCCCGTGAATCGTATATTAATTTTGCTCCCGTGAGAACCGATGCGGACCAAGCCGTAGGGAGTGAGTACAAATCGGAAGCGAGGAAAATTGTTGCGCGCGACCGGAGAGCGATGAATAAAGCTTTCCAATAGAAAATGAGGAAACGAATTTTTGTAGGAAGAGTACGGGTGACCTGTGCAGGATGAATTGCTAATCCCGTCGGATATGATGCAGCTGACGGTTCGGGAATCATTATAACCGTTGTGTTATATCCGTGAGATGAGAGAGTTTGCAGAAATTTTGAGCTCCGGGAATCGAAGCGGATATCACCGAAGAGGATACAGCAAACGTGATGAGGCGCTTTCATGGTTTTGGTTTACAATGTGATGCCGAGTCCGATTGTCTGTGCCGTCCCTGCCTGTTGACTCATGGGAATGATACAGTAATCAAGAGCGAATGATCTGTATCTGATGCCGACTCCGGCGGTAATATTACGGAAATCAAATCCTGTTTGATATCCAAGCCTGAGTGCGATGGTACGATCGAATACGATCTCACCTCCGATATACGAGTGGAAAATACGATCCCTGGTCAATTGAACTGCATCAGCGGCGAAGGCGACTTCCGATCGGATTACGTCGACGGGGAATTTGTATGCCGCACCCCCTCTCAGCATTGTCGGAAGATTGATTGAAGGGGTATTTGTTCCACTCATCGATCCGAGATTCAATAACGAGACACCGAGCGCCAGTCCATCAACCGGCGTTCGGTAATGAATGCCAAGATCGATTCCAACTCCAGACCATTCGTCGACAAATATTTTTTCGAATACATATTTGGCGGTTCCGCCGATTGTCACACTCTCCATGATTCGGTAGGCGATACTGCCGCCGAGTGTAAAATTCCGGCTCGTAAATGTTCCTTCGGGATCCCCGGGTCTGGTGCGAATCTCGATATTTGGGACCGTTGTAGTCGTGATGTTCAGGCCGAGCGCTATATCGTCCCACGGGAGAGTTGCACTTAATGATTGTGATTGTATGTCATCGATCCAAGCCCGGTGCGCCAATTCGATTTGCGGAGATTTATTCAATAATATTCCTGCAGGATTGTAATATATTCCACCGGCATCATCGGCTACAGCGACATATGCTTCTCCCATTCCTCCGGCGCGTGGGCTGAGTCCGATTTTCATAAAAGCCGCTCCGCTTGTGCCTGACTGCGCAAGGATAATCGAAGGAATACAAAACATAAATAAGAATCTCATCATAACTTAAAACCCGACTGTAACAGAAATGATATGAATTCCCGAGGGTGCAAACGGCTCAATGCCATAGGCGTAGTGAATTGTTGGACGCCAGCCAGGCAATGGGCAACTGACGGCAAAGCCGAACGTCGGCATTGCACCGGACCATCGATCCTGAAGATCGATCCGATCGCATCCCGCCCGAAGTGAAAACGATTCCAGTGGATTCCACTCAACCCCCACATGAAGGTGGTGTGTATCTTGAGGTGAAGTGACGTAATCAATTGCGGCGGTCACAGTCGAATCGAAGAGTGTCTCTGCAATGCCAATCTTAATGATTGTCGGGAATGCGTCAATCGTCGTCGTCCCCTGATCACCGTAGATTTTAGAGGTATCCCACCGATATTTGGCTCCCAGGTCATTTACAGCAATCCCCACACTCATATTCTTATTGATCGCATATATGCATCCAAGGTCGACTGCGGCACTGTAGGCCGTGATATTTTCATAAAGTTTATAATAATAATACTTAAATGTTACTCCAAAAGTCAACTTGTCGGTAAAACTGTTGGCGAAGGAAGCGAAGAATAGGTACTCGGATGTAGATAGATCTCCCGTCGGGATTCCATCGGAATCGCGTCCATCGATTTTTGAAACACCCGATTGGATAAATCCTATCGCGACGCCGGCGGATTTCTTTAGATGCTGCGAATACTGCAAGAAGTTCAATGACCGATCAAGAGACATTACCGTATACGCCGCAGTGATTACATGATCGCTCTGAAATGCGGTGAGTGCGGGATTATAATAGGGTGAAAGTTCTCCACTGACAACGGCAGTCATTGCATTACCCATTGCCACCCCGCGTGCGCCAAAACCGATGCGGGCGAATGCTCCCGCCGTACCGCCATATTGAGCGTGAACCGATGATCCGGATCCAACCAAGAACATCACGAGATACAGAATTCCGGCAGTCCAGTATGATTTATTGTAATACAAGAATTTTTCCCCAGAGTGTTTGATCGTTGCCGATTGTTACGCGATATAGATACACGCCGTTAGCAATTCGTCGTGCTGAGTCGTCCAGTCCATTCCATAGTTCATCATGATCCTGTGTTCCGCTTCGTTCGGCATTTCGAAGAAGTGTTTTTACGCGGTTCATTCCAAAATCGAAAATCTCGATTGTAACCTGAGCCGCCTTTCCGCCTGTGCTATAATGAATCCTGGTCTGTTCGAATGCAGGAGAGAAAGGATTCGGATACGCATAGACTGCCGTTGTCTGACCGAGCTCGATGTATGCCCGGTAAACATTCCAGACCGATCCAAAAGGATGATTTGCGTCATCGATCGTTGATGCGATTCCGTCAGGAGTTCCCACCCAGACGGTGGTTCCTGCTACGCGTACGGCATAGATGGCTGGCGAGGCAATCCGTTGTTGCGTTCTGTCGTCGATAATGGAACCGCTACGGATCCATGATGTTCCGTTATCGTCCGAGCGGAATAATCCCTGTTCCGTTGCCACATAAACGATAGAATCCTGAAAAGCAAAATCGTACACGCGGATTCCCTGTAGTAAGTTTTTCCACGACGCTCCGCCATCGTCAGTATAGCTTACTCCATATTCTTCAGTCTCGTCAATCGCTTTCCAGTTTGTAGCCCAGAGGCGGTTTTTCCCTGCATAGTGTTGTGTACGGATACATATCACCCAGTTGCCGAGGATAGGAAATGATTGATTCTGATGCGAAAATTTCACCCACGAAAGACCACCATCGGTCGATTTATTGATACCGCCCGCCGTACCGCACCAGATCGTATCCGAATCAATGGATAAGACCGAGAAACCGAGCATGTTATTATTTTGGCGTGGATCGTACACTCGAAAAATTCTATTCCGCTTCAGTGAATCGTTTGATGCATATGACCAGAGTGTATCGTTAGGGTGGAGAGAATTCTGATCGTCTGCGGGTAGTAAAATCCGCTGCCAGTGCTTTCCGTTATCTGTTGATTTTCGAAGGCCGGACGCCCAGCTGGCGATCCAGACAGAAGTAGGTGTGAGTGAAACACCCCACGTGATATTTTGTTCCGGAACTGTCACCGGAAGGATTCGAACCGAATCATTGATGCCGTAAGAGAAAATGCTATCCACCGAGTTATCGACCGTTTGTGGAAGATGAGACCAGGTCGTTCCCCTGTCGATTGAAAATGAATATCCAGCTCCTGTCTGAACAAAACCGTCACCAACTTTTTCATCGAAGACAGTTCCTGCCCATATGCGATCGCCCTGCACGGCGAGGGAAGACACGCCGGGATGGTCGAAATTCTTATCGGCAAATGTCTCCCATGTCTCGCCACCATCAATAGAACGGGTAAGACCTTTGCTGGTTCCGAACCAGAGCGTATCTCCACTTGTTTCAAAGTGCGATGCGCTATTACTTGGCGGCAACGACGACATTACGGTCGAAACACTCAGTGTTTGTTGAGCAACCGCAGATGAAAAGCAGATCCCTAATCCTAAAAAAGAAAATATTTTCACGAGTTTGTTCATTGAACGATGATAGTGTGTGTAATCACATTACTCGTATCGTTCGATTTATCGATTGCGACAAAGGAGAAAGTATATGTTCCCCGGGTCGCGTCGCTTCTGAGCTGAATAATCCGGCTGTAAATTCCGTCAGCGGCATTGGTATCGCCGCTGTTGTATCCCCCCAGATCCACCTTTCCTCCGTCGTCGTACATTTGAATCGGTCCGGATGACGATGGTTTCCCATCAGGAAGAATGGAAGTGAACTGTACTTTCTGGATATCTGCAATTCCATTGGGATCGTCGACTTTCAATGTCAACAGATTAACAACATAACCCTCTGCAGGAAGCTGGAGCGTATCAGGAGACTGCAAGTTCGAAATCTGCGGCGGCTTGTTCAATCTGAGAATCGATAATGGGGACCTATATGTATTGCTTTCGAGTCCTGATCCGTCGATGGCAGAGATATCGACGTTGAAAATGCCGATATCCGATCGCTGGATGGGAAGTAGAAAAATTTTTTGGAAAACGAACAATTTATAATTTCCTTGAATTTCCCGCCGTTCCGTTTCTGTGAGGGGGATATCACCCGAAGCAATTTCGGCACTGTTTGAAGTTTTCGTCACCGCAAAATGAAACGACTGTACGGCTGTCATCGGTATTCCGATTGTTGCGTTGAAACCGACTGAAAGAGTAAGTTGATCCGACGAAGATTTTTGTCCGTTCACGAAGATTGTATCAGTATTGAATACCGGGGTCGTCAAAACCACAGCGAGGAGATTCGGTCGTTTGCTGGAAGAATCGATGATACTGTCAGGACTTTTATCGCACCCGGACAGAAAAAAGAAAACGAAAACTATGCAAAGCCCCGATTTTATATTCATATTATACGATGGCGAGTGAAAAATTGAAATATTCTTAATTTATAAATGACGTCCCCTGTGCCGTATAAGTTACAATATAGAGTAAAAGAAGTGGAGATGGAGAGAAACACAGAACCAGAATTGCGAAGCACATCCAACCGAGATATCTCCTTGCAGGATTGAGTGGAGCGGGATCGGCTACCTCAGGATGATCGAGTTTAACGACAAAACGAAGAATCAATGCCCAGAAAATCCAACCGATCCAGCCGATGGGGAACGTGATGCCGATGACCGGTAAAAATCCTGCGACTCCTATAACGAGAATTATACCGAATGTTATTCGTGCGATAAGGTGATGATGTTTGCCGAAGAGCGTATACGAAATATGACCGCCGTCGAGTTGACCGATTGGTAGAAGGTTCATTGCCGTCACAAACAGTCCGAACCACCCGACGCAGAGTGAAGGGTAATGGTAAATTTCATTCATTGCGGGGAGAAACGATTTCAATGGAGTTGGGATTATTTTTATCAATATATTAAACAAGAGAGTATCTCCGAATGTAAGGCTCCCTGTCGGCAGAACAGTCATTCCTATATATTCTGGATGTATCTTATAAAGGTATCCGATATCCGGTAGTGTGGCAAGTCCGTAAATAATAAGGCCCAGACTTCCGATGAATCCGGCGATCGGGCCTGCCGCGCCGATATCGAACATGGCTTTCTTGTTCGGGACAACAGACTTCGTCTTGATCACCGCCCCCAGTGTCCCGAAGTTGACAAAACCCGGGATGGCGGGAAAAGGTATAAAGAAAGGGAGTGTGGCATCGACCCTATGGTAGCGCGTAGCGAAATAGTGGCCGAATTCGTGCATTCCAAGTACCAGGAGTATCGAAAATGAATAAGGCAGACCGGCAGGGAAATTTGCTAATTCAAAGGGGTCAAGATTTAACCATGCGACTCCGGCAACGGTGGTGGTGAAAAACGTCAGCACGAATAAGCCGCCATGTATTAACCACTTCCTTGCATGGATGAGTGTTTCTAAAGGATTTTTCACCAGATCGCAATACTGTAAGGTTTTCTAATTCAAATAAATAGAAATATACGAAAGTTGCGATGAAAATGAAAGAAAAAAACGAGAGTATAAAAGGAGTTAATTGATGCAATAGACTTCTTGAGAAATCCAGTTATCATAATTTTATAAAAAATGCCCTTTTTCTCCGCCCGGAGGGAAAGGGCACGATTAAAGATTTGTATTTTTTCGCCGATAATATTATTGAGCCGGTTCCGGCGGCGGCGGTGGTGGTAATGGGGCTCCATCTCCAGACGTCAAACTATTAACATCAGGCGGTGGCGGCGGTGGTAATGGGGCTCCGTCTCCAGACGTTAAACTATTAACATCAGGCGGTGGCGGTGGTGGTAATGGGGCTCCGTCTCCAGACGTTAAACTATTAACATCAGGCGGTGGCGGTGGTGGTAATGGAGCTCCATCACCAGACGTCAACCTGACAGAACCTTGAAGTTGTCCTGAGTTATGAGACATATTCGCACCCGCAAACGAGATTGCGGCATTCGTAGCGAATGTAAGTGTGAGTGCGATGAGGATCGATGCGACTCGTTTGATTAGGCGGCGTTTCTCGTTAGTTTCCATGATTTTTCCCCTTTAGTTAATGTTGGTTGTGGATGAGAAACATGAAAAGCATGAATTATAATGGTTAAGAGTAGCTTTTCATTGAAGTTAGTTTAATTGTTTCTCATAACTTATATAAAATTTTTTTAATAACATACGAAATATCACAAAAATATTCCTTTTTGTCAAGTTAAATCGCATTTTTTTTGAATTGTGCATAATATCATACGAATCTATGATTTTTAAATACGTAATTTTTTACTTGACTCAACTTGAAAGTAATAGTATATTTCGATTCCTGATACGATGAAGAGGAAATGATATGTCATTGCCAAAAAAGATTGCGATCCTATGGTTAGTGTTGCTTTTTGCTCAGGCAATGAGTACATACTTTATTGTTACTCCGATTTCGTTAGCTGCTTCGTTAAATTTTGGAATCCAATCATTCATCACAATCGTTCTTTTTTTCCTCGTTGGTAAAGAACCGACGAAAAGAGGAAAATTTATTTTCATAAATTTTGCTTTCTTTTTTCTGATCAGCATATTCCATTTTATTGGCGGTTATTTCGGGTCTGCTGAATTTCGTTATAATTTTTACATTTATGTGTGCCGCGGCATCTCTGTCGGTTTACTAGCTTTGGCTATAGTGTATATTACATGCGACACTCTATTTCGCGATTTTTCAATAGCCGCAAAATATCTGATCACAATCCTTATTGTTGGAGGTATCTTCACTTATTATTATTCGCCATATTTTTCTGATGTGAAATCTCTCTCAAGGACTCAGGATTATTTGGATTGGAAAGTTATTCGTCAAGCCTCGAATGAGATTTTCACAGAGAAATCCCAGTCGGCGACCCCGGAAGAAATCGCCTCGCGAATTGAGTTACAGATATGGAATAAAGGCGTTGCCGTCGGTCGACTTTATGATCAGGCTAAACTTAACAGGGTACGGGAGCTTTTTCCCTATATCGAAAATCAGAACTATGTGTTACTGTTATTGCGTCCGGTGTACTATAATACTATCTATATGAACGTCCTATCGATTTTTTTTATTCTGCTATTCTTCGGATATCAATACAAGAAAGATCCTCCTCTGGGAGCGTATATCGAAAAATTAATGCTTCTCTTTTTAATTTTTTGTGCGCTTGAGATTCTCCATGCATGGGCGTATATTAAGACCCTGGAGACGGAAGCATGGCAGGAACTCTTCCAGGCTGGATTATATATCTCAACCGGTATTCTTGTCTTGCTTGGTCTCTTCTTCAGCCTGCGTTTGCGGTTTATCATTTCTCCCACAGGGAAGGATTATGAGCAAGAACTGGTTTGTGACGCTCAACGTACTACTCGTTGGCGTGATGTTTTTGATGATCTTCTTATACGTCATTATTTTAATCCGAAAGCGCTTAAGGGAAGGTTACTTGCACTTCGCGGGAAGGACAGTAAAAAGTAAAATGATCCATCGGCTTTTTGGTGTGACACCGCCGGAAAAATAAAATTAAATAAAATACAAATCATAGTGGAAAGGCAATGTATTATGGAATACGCGATCATTGGTAAAAGTAAGACAACAGAACAGCTTATGAAAACCATTCACAGGCTTGCAAGAATACGAAAAGACGTTCTGATTGTCGGTGAAGCAGGTGTCGGCAAAGGTGCCGTAGCCAAGAATATTTTTGCGTTGAGTAAAGCCGACCAAAAGGAGGTACCATTTCTTTCACTTAATCTTTCTGTGATTGACGATAAAGAACTGGAAGCTCTTTTGTTCGGCTATGACCGTGGCGTGGAAGGACTTCCGTACACGTCCAAACGCGGGGCATTTGAAATTGCTCATGGTGGAACCATACTTATCGAAGAAATCGAAGAAGCCGGTCTCCGTAACCAGATGAAGATCCTGAATTTCATCAATGAGCGGAAAACGAAACGAATCGGCGGCGCCAAAAATATACCGATCGATATTCGCCTGATTATTACAATGAAGGAAGATGCGGAAGAACTTGCAAAAAAAAGAAAATTACTGGAAGATCTTCGGGATAAACTGATCGATTTCGAAAAAGTGTATATTCCGCCGCTTCGTGAGCGTCAGGATGATATTCCGTCGCTCGTTAAACATTTCACAAACGAATTGGTCGAAGAGCTTGGATTGCCGGATATAGCAGTCGACGTCAATTCAATCGAAGTCCTCGTACGCCAGCCGTGGCGTGAGAATATCCGCGAGCTGAAAGCTGTCGTCGATAAGTGCGTTCTGTTCTCAAGCGGAGGCCGCTTTACGCTTCCACCCGAACTCGTCGACGAGAAAACCGAAGTGGTCAAGATGCTCAATAACATCAACAGCGGACAGGAATTTGTTCTGGACTATTCGCTCGACGTCATTGAGAAAGGCATCATTGAACGATCGCTCGAACGCTTCGGCTTCAACCAATCGCGCGCCGCGCAATTCCTCGGAATGACCGAACAAACGCTTCGCTATAAACTAAAACGTCTCGGCATTCTAAGTTCACGACAGCGCCGTTAAAAATATTTCACTGTTCAAAAACGAAGCCCCATCACGCTTGAAGCGGGATGGGGCTTTGCTTTATGAGATAGTCTGGTTGTTTTTAGCGAGACAGAAATGCACTGCCGACAGAATGTCGGCTATTTAGAAAAACAGGGGAAATTGCAGTAACCACGTCCAGAAGTTATTTTTTATCCGGTAAGTTCTCTTTGACGTACGGCGATGCTGTTACTTCCATTACCCTGACGTCATGATAATGGGCATTGAGGTGGAGCTCGACCGCTTTGTTTGCCTGACTGAGAGAATTACACCACTTCAGGACTTCCAACGGTCCCGATTCTCTATGTCCTACAACGGCGTGTGAATAGAACATAGGCGAATTACGGACAAAAGTTTTCCCCTCTACAGTCACTGAAAATCGCTGTACAATCTTTGGCCGCTGGTCATTTCTCTTATTGTAACTATTGTACGGCATAATTATGAAGATTGTTAAATAAACGTATTATGCAATTAAGATGTCCAAAAATCATCAAAAAATCAACTGGGTACAATCGATATATTTTATGTGAGCCTTATTTAAAAAACGCCGAGAGGAGATAATAACAGAGAACTGCAATAAGGCCGGAGATCGGTATGGTGAGAATCCATGACCAGATAATACGGGTCGCAACACCCCAGCGGACTGCGGACAGGCGCCGTGTGGCCCCAACCCCCATGATGGCCCCGGTAATCGTGTGGGTTGTACTTACAGGAATTCCCCATATTGCTGTACCAATCAGGGTGATTGCTCCTGCGGTCTCAGCACAGAAACCTCCGACCGGACGCAGCTTCGTAATCTTCATCCCCATTGTTTTCACTATGCGCCAACCGCCGAATAACGTTCCAAGTCCGATCGCCAGATGACACATCAATATAACCCAGAATGGAATAGAAAATTCTTTAAGGTATCCGGCACTCAGTAAAACGCCTGCTATAACCCCCATTGTCTTCTGGGCGTCGTTTGTTCCATGACCAAGACTATAGAATCCTGCCGAAACAAGCTGAAGCCGTCTGAACAGTTTATCGACTTTAGTCGGTGTTTTTTTCTTCATAAGATGATAGACGATAACCTGAATAGTGTACCCGAGAACGAGTCCCAGCATCGGTGCAATAACAATAAAAATGAGAGTTTTAGTCCATCCGGAAAAAATAATTACTCCCCAGCCTGCTTTTACGATTGCCGCTCCGGCATATCCGCCGATGAGTGCATGTGACGAACTTGTTGGTAATCCGTAATACCAAGTGATGATGTCCCATGCTATTGCGCTGAATAATCCCGCCATGATCACGTGAATATCGACAACATTGATATTGATCATTCCACTACCGATTGTCTTTGCTACGCCGACGCCAAACCCGAATGCCGCTACAAAATTGAAAAATGCGGCCCATGCAACGGCCTGATGCGGTGTAAGAACCCGTGTCGAGACAACCGTTGCAATGGAATTTGCAGCATCATGAAAGCCATTCAAAAAGTCGAACACGAGTGCAATAAGGATTACAAAAATGGTCAGTTCGAGCATCGATAATCTTCCTTTATGCGGATGACACTATGCATTCTTGACGATGATTGATTCGAGAACGGTGGTCACCGTCTGACATTTATCAATTGCCTGTTCGAGTGTCTCGAGAATTTCTTTTTGTTTGATTAATGCAATGGCATCTCTCTCATTCTCAAACAAATCCGCTATGGCAATGTGATAAATTTGGTCTCCCTCGGATTCCAGGCGACGGATATCGATGCAATGCTGCATCACCTGGTCGTATTTTTTTAAACCATCGAAAGCCTTTACCAATTCTTTTGTCTGAAGGCAGATTATATCGGCAAGCTGCTTGGCATATTTTATTGCTGGCGGTAATTTGAACAGCACGATGCGGTTCGCAACGGCATCGACAAGATCGAGTATGTCGTCGAGTGTCGTGGCAAGGTTATGGATATCTTCGCGATCGAAGGGAGTGATGAAAGTCTTATTGAGTTCGCTCACAATATTATGGGTCATCTCATCGCCGCGATGCTCGAGACTTCGGATAACGAGAGAATCCTCCTTTACATTATCAAATTTATCCAGCATTTTGGCAGTATGGATAGCCGCCGCATCGATGTTTGCTGCGATCGCTTTGAATAAATCGAAGAATTTTTCTTCCCGTGGAATAATTTTCATACTGTGATCCCTTTTCGAATTGAAGAAAGTGGCTTGGAATGGCGATCAGCCATTAATGTGATAAATTCGCCGAAGAGGTAGTCGCTGTCGTGCGGACCAGGCGACGCCTCAGGATGATATTGAACGCAAAACAGAGGAAGGTCTTTATGACGGAATCCCTCGACAGTGTTATCGTTAAGATTGAGGTGCGTTAATGTGACGGTGTTGCTATCCATGGAATCCCAATCGACAGCGAAACCATGATTTTGTGATGTTATTTCAATCTCACCTGTGATGAGGTTTTTCACAGGATGATTGGCTCCGCGATGACCGAATTTGAGCTTATATGTCCGGCCGCCGAGAGCAAGTGCCAGAATTTGATGGCCCAGACAGATGCCGAATATTGGTTTTTTACCTATAAGATTTTTCACCGTTGTGATGGCATATGTAACGGCCTCGGGATCGCCAGGACCATTAGAGAGGAAAATACCGTCAGGATTCAACGACAGCACATCGTCTGCAGGTGTCTGTGCGGGAACAATGGTCAGTTCGCATCCGTACGTTACCAATCTACGCAGAATGTTGTGCTTGACTCCGAAATCATACACAACAACTTTGAACGGGTGCTGCGGATTTACTGCGAGTGTCGGGCGGAGTGCAAATTGAGTCCGGTCAATTGAGTTCCACGAATACCGTTTAGTGCATGTCACTACCGATGCAAGGTCTTGTCCTACCATCGATGGAGAACGGCGTGCTTTTGAAATCAGGCTCTCGTCGTTGAGATCTGTCGTCGAAAGGATTCCCCGGAGCGCGCCAACCATGCGGATCATTTTTGTGAGCATCCGTGTATCGATGCCTTCAATTGCAATTATGTTGTGGCGTTTGAGATATGAACCTAGACTTTCCGACGCGCGAAAATTGCTGAATGATTCGAGGTATTCTTTCACAATAAAACCGGTAACCTGCGGTTTGATGGATTCGATATCCTCAGGATTTACCCCGTAGTTCCCGATGAGTGGATAGGTCATCGTAACAATTTGACCACAGTAGGAAGGATCTGTAAGAATTTCTTGATAGCCTGTTATACTTGTATTGAAAACAACTTCCCCCGGAACTTCGCCCGAAGCGCCGAAAGAAGTTCCACGAAAAACAGCGCCGTTTTCGAGCGCGAGCTTCGCTATCAAAGGGGCCTGTACCTTTTCGAGCATATAGTATATGGAATTTCTATATTCATAAAAAAAATACAAACATATTCCCAGAAAAACAATAAAAATCGCTTGATTTTCTTTCTGGAGTAATGTACTTTTTATAAATTTTAGGAAATGCTGACATACTTATCCATGGGAGGTGCACATGCCGGTTGCCGTGCCATTCTCGACCTTGACGGAGATGTTCGATCTAGTGACAAAAAAGTTCGCATCGACGAATCGTCCAGTCTATAAGCAGAAGATTGAGGGTAAGTACGTAGATATCTCGTATTCACAACTCCGGCAGGATGTCGAATTATTCGCTATGGGGTTGGCTTCGCTCGGCATCCGCCGCGGCGATCATTTGAGTGTTATCTCCGAGAATCGATCTGAATGGATTATTGCCGACATAGCAATGATGGTCATCGGAGCGATCGATTGCCCGATTTATCCCACCCTCACATCCAGGCAGATTGAATTCATCTTCAATGATGCGGGCGTGAAAATTGCAGTTGTTTCGAATCAGTTTCAGTTGAATAAGGTGTTGAAATGTCGATCTGACGTCCGTTCTATGAAGAAAATAATTGTAATGGCCGATCGTGTTGAGAATGCCGATGATAATGTTTTACTCTTCACCGATGTTCTCCGGATGGGAGAGTCGTTCAGCCGGGAAAATCCATCCTACATCGAACATTCGCTTCTTCAGATCAAGCCTTCCGATGTGGCAACAATTATTTATACGTCGGGTACAACGGGCAATCCGAAGGGAGTAATGCTTTCACATCATAATATTGTGTTTGATGCCACCTCGGCAGTCCAGAATATTCCGATTGACCAAACGGATGTCCTTCTCTCATTCCTTCCGTTGTGTCACTCGTTTGAACGTATCGGGGGGTATACGCTCGGATTTGCCTGCGGGGCGACGGTTGCGTTTGCCGAGAGTGTCGATAAAGTCGCAGAGAATATGTTAGAAGTGAAGCCGACTATTATAACTACCGTGCCGCGGCTCTTCGAGCGTATTTACGGCAAGATCAAACGTTCCATCGAAGCGGGCCCTCCGAACAAACAAAAGATATTCAACTGGGCGATTGATGTTGGGAGAAAATATGCCGAAGCACGCCGTAATCACATGCTCGGTCCATCATTGAAAATAAAACACCTCCTTGCAGATAAATTGGTGTTCGAAAAGATCCGTTCTCGAACAGGAGGTAACATGAAATTCTTTGTTTCCGGAGGAGCGGCGTTGTCGCGTGATCTGGGTGAATTTTTTGAAGCGATCGGCATTAAGATACTTGAAGGATACGGTTTATCGGAGACGTCACCGGTCATTTCTATCAATAGATATGATGATTACAAATTCGGAACGGTTGGAAAACCGATCTCCGGAATTGAAGTTCGCATCGCAAACGATGGTGAGATTCTCACGCGCGGTCCACATGTGATGATCGGATATTGGAATAGCAAAGAAGCCACCCGTGAAATAATTGACAGCGACGGATGGCTCCATACAGGAGATATCGGTGTTTTTGATGCAGCGGGGTTCCTGATGATAACAGATCGCAAGAAGCATTTGTTCGTCAGTTCCGGCGGTAAGAATATTGCCCCCCAGCCAATCGAGAATATGTTCATGCAGAGTAAATTCGTCGATCAATTCGTCCTGATTGGAGATCGCAGGATGTTCTTAAGCGCGCTGATCGTGCCGGATTTCGATGCTATACGTGAATATGCCGATACCCATAAAATATCCTACAACGATATTCAAGATCTCGTTGACCATCCGGATATTTATAAGGCCATCGAGAAAGATATCGGCATTATTCAAAAGGACCTGGCGAATTACGAACGGGTCCGGAAGTTCATGCTTCTGCAGAAGAAGCTGACGATCGAGGATGGAGAGATTACACCGACAATGAAGGTAAAGCGAAAGGCCATCGAGGAAAGATATCGGGATATGATTGAAAAAATGTACAGCGGTTTTGAATAAAATGACGCCGGTCTAGAAAACCTTTTCAGAAAAGCCATCATGATTCCAACGGTGGCTTTTCGTTTTTTTCAACAATCAATTAATGAACTTTTATCTGCGGGTAACGTCAAACGTATGGTCCGATACGCTGATGAAGATATTCAACTGATTCACCGTTTTAAGGAGGGGGATGCACAGGTGTTTGATCTCCTTGTCGAGCGGTATCAGCAGGGTGTCTTCAATATTATTCACCATACTATGGGAAAGATCGGGAACGCCGACGATCTTGCGCAGGATATTTTCATAAAAGTGTATCATGCACTGCCGTCGTATAAGGAACGGTCTACGTTTTCGACCTGGTTGTTCCGTATTACGGTGAACGTTTGTATCGATGAAATCCGGCGGAAGAAGCGGCATCGGTTCCTTCACATAGAAGAACTGGACGACAGGCGGCTCGAGGAAATTCCGGCGGCGAAAGTAGAGGAAGGAGTTGAGGAGAGAATCGGGCGGAATGAAATGAAAAAACTTGTCCACGAAGCTATTGCCGGCCTTCCCGAACTTTACCGGACAGTGGTAACGTTGCGGGATATAAACGATTTATCTTATGATGAGATTGCGAAAATTCTCCGGTGCAGGATAGGTACTGTGAAATCAAGATTATTCTACGCGCGAATGAAATTACGTGAAAATTTGTTAAAGTATATATGATAAATTTATGAAACGGAACCATACTCAATACCTCGAAATGGCTTCGGCATATGTCGATGAAAAACTCTCATCGAATGAGAAGAAGTCCTTTGAACACCATTGTGAAAAATGCAGAGAATGTCGGGCGGTGCTTCGAGAACTGCAGAACCTCCGCCTTCTGGTCTCCGGGCATGGAAATGCCGCGATCTCATCATTTTTCATGACACGGCTTCACGGACGATTGAAAGAAGAAACAACTCCAATCGATCCATGGGTATATGAAGCAAAGAAGCTTATACCTCTATTTTCATTTCTTGCGGTATTCTTATTTCTCATCTTTCTCTTCCGGTCGGGCGAAGAGGCGTACTCTTCCGATGATTATTATCTTGGTCAGCGGACGTCGTTGGAACAACGCGTTCTGACACAAAAGAAGGCTTATTCTACCGAAGAGGTTTTTGTACTCGCGGTGACTCAGGAAGGGAGAGAAGAATGACTTCAACAAAAAAAGCTCTGCTGACAATCATTGTCAGTTTTCTTCTTGGGGCTGTAGTCGGATATTTCGGATATCGTTTGATCCTCGTGTCCCCGACACAAAAAGTCACACAATCTGGTTTTCAACGGCTTAAGACCGATCTTCGGGAGCGTCTGTCTCTTACGGATGCACAACAGCTCCGGCTTGATTCATTACTCCAGAAGCGGAAGATGGCTTTCGATGCTTTCCGGAATCAGATGTCCATCCAATACCGCGATATGAGGGAAGAAACCCGCGATAGCATTCGCCAAATATTGACCGAGGAACAAAAAGCGCGATTTGAAGTGTTTGTAAAAGAACTTGATCAACAACGTGAGAAAGAGAAAGGGAACACACAATAAGTATGAAACACAAGAGATGGATAATCATTGCAGTAATTATTGCTATCGCTTTTGTCGGTATCATTGCTATTCGCATCGTATCAAATACTACAGCCGATCCGAAGCGAGGCAACATTCTCACGGTTCAAGTCGATAAGGTTCATCGAATGAATCTGGTAGATAGGATCAATCTGAATGGCGATGTTACCGCCTATCAGCAGGCAACATTATTTGCAAAAGTGTCGGGCACACTCGACCAGACATATGTGAATATGGGAGACGCTGTCAAGGCGGGAAATATCTTAGCTCTGATCGATACAATCGAACTTGCACAGACAGTTCTTCAAACAAAAGCGACATATCTCAATGCAAAATTGAATTATGAGCGTACAAAAAATCTCATCGATCAGCATCTTATCGCACAACAAGATGTCGATAATGCCGAAGTGACCCTGCGGACTGCGGAAGCAAATTATGTTACTGCGGTCACCCGGCTCGGATATGCACATGTTACCGCTCCGTTCAGCGGAATCATCACAAAGAGGTTCCTCGATGCCGGCGGGGTTGTCACACAAAATAATTCACCGTTGTTCACATTGATGGATATCAACCGGGTAAAGATTATTGTGAACGTGCTCGAAAAAGATATTCCGAAACTCCCCTCCGTACGACGAGCTGTGGTATCACTTGATGCTTTACCAGGGAGAGAATTTGAGGGTGTCGTCCGTCGTGTGAGTCAGGCACTCGATCTTGCGACACGAACCATGGAGGTTGAAATAGATGTCGCAAATCCATCGCATCAACTGAAACCGGGGATGTTTGCCAGCGTCAGTATTATTGCCGGTGAACGACCCGGTTGCCTTGTGGTTCCCACCCAGGCTGTGATGAAAGACAATACAGGATCGTACGTGTTCCAGGTAGCGAATGGAAAGGCGAAGCGGACTCCCGTAGTTCTTGGAGTAGAACAAGATAATCATTTCGAAGTCGTCAGTGGTCTGCAAGAAAACGAACAGGTAATCGTGCTCGGTCAGAACCAGGTCCGGAATGATGCCGATGTCAAGGTCCAAGGGTAATAGGGGGAGAACAATATTATGTGGCTGACTCGACTTGCATTACGCTATCCGATCTCGACATTTCTTTTCGCGATGACCCTTCTTGTCCTCGGTCTGGTTTCATTCACCCAACTACCTATCGACCTTCTTCCTGATATCAGCATTCCAACGGTAACGACTGTGACTTATTACACCGGCGCCGGGCCGCTCGATATGGAACAGAGTGTAACGAGGATTATCGAACGGACCGTCAGTTCCGTCAATAATGTCGATTATGTCCAGTCATCCACACGCGAAGGAGTATCATACGTGCGTGTGAATTTCAATTGGGATGCGAATCTGGACGTCGGACTCGTCGATATTATCCAGCGTGTCAATCGTGTACTGACCTTATTACCGGACGGAATCCAGCAACCGAGTGCTCTCAGATTCGATATTACGAATCTTCCGGTCTGCCAGCTTGTCGTCTCTGGAAATCTCGATCCACGGGATATGTACGACCTGGCATACAATGTCATAGAACCGCAGATCGAGCATATTCCAGGTGTCGCGTCAGCATCGGTAAGCGGTGGCCGGATCAGGGAAATTCATGTGACGATTGACCGGAACCGTCTGCAGGCTCTTCAACTTCCTATCCAGACAGTGACACAGGCAGTGGCACAATCGAATCTTATTGTCCCTTCGGGTGATCTTCGAACCGGTACGTTTGATTATGCGCTTAAGACAGAAAGCCAGTTCAATGTCGTAAAGCCGATGGAAAATATCGTAATTCGGACGATCAACGGAGTGCCTGTCCGTGTGAAAGATGTCGCCTTGGTTGAGGATTCATATCAGGAAGAAACAGAAATAGTTCGCGTCAATGGCCAGAATGGTGTCACGCTTCGGGTGCAAAAACTCTCGAACTCAAATACAGTCGAGGTCGTCGATAATGTGATCAAAGCTCTGCCGAAATTGACAGGCATTCCTGATGGTATTACAATCAAACTTGTATTCGATCAGGCGCAGTATATACGGCAGTCGATCAACAATCTGCAGCATGAAGCTCTCTTTGGTGCAATACTGGCAATGCTGGTTGTGCTTATATTCCTGAGAAATGCCCGTGCGACAACTATTATTTTTATCGCCATCCCGCTTTCTATTTTTGTGACTTTTATTTTCTTCCGATTCAGCGGCATAACTTTGAACATTATGACATTCGGAGGACTGGCTCTCGCAGTCGGAAGACTGGTCGATGACTCCATTGTCGAACTCGAAGCAATTTCAAGACACTACAATCAACGCAGGACTGATGAAACCAAGCTTCAGGCGACACTTGCCGCAGCCAAAGAAGTCGCATCACCAATTTTCGTGTCAACATTGACAACCGTCATCGTGTTTCTCCCTATAATTTTCCTGACGGGTGTTGCGAAATTGCTTTTTATTCCATTGACGATCACTATTGCCGTGGCGCTGTTCGGATCGTTTTTCGTTTCCCGGACTGTGACTCCGTTGATGTGTTTACGCTATCTTCCGCCGGAAAAGAAATATGATCCAGAATCCAAAAAATGGACCGAACGTCTCCGGGGGAAATCCATCGCATTGGTGGAGACGCTTGATAATTGGTATCATGAGCGTTTACGGTGGGCACTGGCACACCGCCGGCTCGTAATCCTTTCGATTCTTGGGTTCGCCGTTATCTCGCTGGGTCTCTGGAAATTTATCGGAACAGAATTTTTCCCCGATCAGGATGAAGCGCAATTCACGGTGAGCTTCAGGCTTCCCGTTGGAACACGTGTTGAAGAAACCGATAAGGTTGCACGACAGATAGAAAAAATCGTCAGGGATAATGTTCCGGAAGTACTAGCAACCATCACCGATGTCGGGGTCCCTGTTTCGCGTGGTGGGGGAGGTTTTGGCGGAAATAATGGGAGTCATGCTGGCCAGGTCCGTGTTGCGTTGAGTCCCGCAGATCAACGATCCCGGTCGCTCTTCGACATCGCTAATTCGCTTCGACCTCGGCTGACACAAATTCCCGGCGCCCAGGTTTTTATCAACCCGGGAGGATTTCTCCGGTTCTTATTAAACTTCGGTTCGAGCGCCCCGATCGATGTGGAAATACGCGGGTTCGACCTCGATGCGGGAAGTGCCCTTGCGCAGAGGGTGCTTGCTATCGTCCGTTCTACGCCTGGAGCCACCGATGCCATGGTATCGCGCGACGATAATCTCCCCGAACTGCGCATTAAGATCGACAGAGATAAATCAGGTGCACTCGGTGTGAATGTAGCCGACATATCGGGCACGATCACGACATGCATCAACGGAAGCGCGGCATCGCAATATATCGATCCCATTACAGGAAATCAGTACGATATTGTCGTACGATTGAATGAAGACTACCGTTCCCAAATCGATGATCTACTTCGGCTTCAACTTCCGTCACGTTCTGGCGAATTAGTAACGCTCGGGAATGTTGCCAAGATCGAGCGGACAAAGTCGCCTGTGCAGATTGATCGAAAATATCAACAGCGTATTATAGATGTGACTGCGAATGTAACCGGCCGCGATCTTGGGAGCGTGGCCGCCGATATTCAAAATAAAATCAATGAGCTTGCCGTTCCGGCGGGATTCGAAGTGAGAGTCACTGGAAATGTCGAACAACAGAATAAGACATTCAAGGATCTCGGACTTGCATTTGCGTTGGCAATTCTGCTTGTTTATGTGGTGATGGCATCGCAGTTCCAGTCGCTGCTCGATCCCTTCATTATTATGTTTACTGTTCCCTTGGGGATCGTCGGTGTGCTGTGGATGCTGTTCCTTACGCACACGACACTCTCGGTCAATTCATTCCAGGGGGTGATCGTGATGGTTGGTATTGTGGTGAGCAACGGAATTCTCCTGGTCGACTACACTAACCGACTCAGGGCGAGCGGCATTGAGCTCCATGATGCGGTTGTCAGAGCAGGCCGCACACGATTGAAACCAATACTGATGACATCTTTGGCGACGGTACTCGGATTGATTCCTCTCGCGATTGGATTCGGTGGGGAATCAGCCCAGGCTCCCCTCGCCATCGCTGTTATCGGAGGGCTTACGGTATCGACGTTCCTTACACTATTCCTCGTGCCGACATTGT
Source organism: Bacteroidota bacterium (assembly GCA_050011775.1). Taxonomy (GTDB): domain Bacteria; phylum Bacteroidota; class Ignavibacteria; order UBA10030; family CAVZMI01; genus CAVZMI01. Next base: position 39,391 of record JBEKIL010000016.1, read on the forward strand.
ACACGGTTTTTGAAGAACGGTTTAAAAGGGAAATCATCAATAGAGATGAAAATGAACCTGTTAGGGATTAAACATTTATATACCGATCGAGGTCTAATGAATAGACTGCAACAGCTCGGGCTAGTCCTCCTTGTCAGCATCATCGTGGGCGGGATAATGGAAGCTCAACAAGATACATTAACACTTGCACGATGCATTCAGACTGCGCTGGAAAATCATCCGGCAGTTCGGGTTGCCGAAGGAGCTCTTCTCAACTCCGAAGCAGCATTGCAACAGACACGGAGTATCTTTTTCCCACAGCTGAGTGCATCGGGGGGAATGACAAAAAATGCCGGTACATCGCTGATCGGGCCCATTCAGCGGGTCCAGGATTATGAAAGTTACTCGGCCGGTCTCAGTGCGCAAATGCTGCTCTTTGATTTCGGGAAATCGATTTATCGGACAATGGCCAGCAGTTATGGCGTAGATACGTCGGTTGCCGCAGTGGGGGGGACTAAGCAGACAGTGATTCTCAACGCGGAACTTGCATACTTTGCATATCAGGAAACATCCTCACTTGTGAAAGTTAGTGAAGATGCATTGCGTTCATCGACACAGCATCTTCAACAGGCAAAGGCTTTTTTCTCGGTGGGAACCCGGGCTCAGTTCGATGTAACCAAAGCTGAAGTCGATGTTGCCAATGCGCAGGTTGCACTCCTGCGTGCACAGAACCAATTTCGGATAGCGCGTGCCCAGTTGGATAATGCCATGGGGATACAAACTTCAAAAATTTATGTTACTCCTGAAAATATGGATCTGCCGTCAATCACCATGACGGTCGATAGCGCGCTGGTGATTGCAAAGGTCAGCCGTCCGGAAATTCTCTCATCGGCGAGCAAGGTCAGTGTTTCTGAAGCTCTGTATACGGCGTCATGGATGACAAGGTTCCCGACGATAAGTGCAACCGGCGGGTACATATGGCGCGGATTGACATTCCCGCTCTCCAGCAGCTGGAGTGCGGGCGTAACGATCAGCGTTCCGCTTTTCCAGGGTTTTGCAGTTGATGCTGGAGTTCAGCAGGCAGAGGCAGGTATCCAGATCGCATCTGCCACATACGAAGCGCTCGTTCGATCTGCTCGATTGGAAATTGAACAACAAATACTCTCCCTGAATGAAGCGCGCGAGCGGATTGCTGCATCGGCGAAGCTTGTCGAACAGGCTACTGAAAACCTGCGGCTCGCAGATGCTAGGTATGCCTCGGGTGTAGGTTCGGCTATTGAAATCACGGATGCCCTTGCAACACTTTCAAATGCGAGGATTATTGAAATTCAGGCACAATTTGATTATCGTTCAGCATACGTACAGCTGCAACGTGCCATGGGAATATTAACACCTATAGGACAACAATGAAACGAAAAACAGTGATCTTTGGCAGTATCATTCTCGTTATCATCCTTGCCGGAGTCTTCGGATTATTCTTTAGCAACGGAAAAACAGCCGAAGCTTCTTATCGTACTGCGAAGCTCGAGCGGGGTGATCTGGATGTCCTCGTGACCGCCACCGGTGCTCTCGGTGCTGTCAAGACGGTCGAAGTCGGTACACAGGTCTCAGGCATCATTTCAAAATTGTATGTGGATTTCAATTCGGTCGTCAAAAAAAATCAGATTGTTGCAATGATCGACACAACCTTCCTGGCTGCATCGGCCAAGGATGCGGAAGCGAATGTCGAACGTGCACGGGCCCTGGCCAACCAGTCGCAGCGCGACCTTGCACGAATGAAACCTATGTTTGAAAAAGGATTGGCCTCACAATCGGATCTTGATAACATACAGTCAACATACGAACAGGCAGTTGCATCATTGAAATCGGCGAAGGCGCAATACGATCGGGCAATGATCAATCTTCACTACGCAACGATTCGGGCTCCGATCGATGGCGTGGTGATTGATCGTAAAGTCGATGTCGGTCAGACGGTTGCCGCCAGCCTTTCTGCACCGACGATCTATACTATTGCCAACGATCTGACAAAAATGCAGGTTCTGGCGACAATTGACGAGGCCGATATCGGGCAGGTGAAGGACGACCAGGATGTCTCTTTTTCAGTCGATGCATATCCTGAACGGGTTTTTCACGGCAAAGTAGCTCAAATCAGGCTCCAGCCGCAGACGATATCGAATGTCGTGAATTACACGGTTGTCATCAATGTCCCGAATCCCGACCTCAAGTTGATGCCGGGAATGACCGCCACCGTGAATATCCTCGTAGCACATAAGGAAGGTGTACTCAAAGTACCGAATGTAGCTCTACGATTCCAGCCAACGGCGGAAGAGAAGAAAACTGTTCTCGATGAAATGCAAAAAGAATTTGGAAATCGCGACACAACCGCAACGGGGAATCCGCAGCAAGATTCACTGCGCGCCATGTTCCGGCAGCGAGCTTCAGCGGCCGGCGGAGGCGGTTCGGGTAAAGTAGGTCAGGGAGGCTCCAGTACATCGCGCGGGCAACTCTGGTATTTCGACGAGAAAAAGAATTTGAAAGTCGCCTATGTCCGAACGGGTGTAACAAACGGGACATACACGGAGATCAATGTCGGACAACGGACTCCTCTCAAAGAGGGAACCGATATTATTGTAGGCCTGAATCTGCAGGCAGCATCAAAGCAGGTCGGAAGTCCCTTGAGTGGACAATCACAGCAACGCTCTCAAGGTATGCGTGGATTCTGAGATATGAACGATACAAAACATAATGAAGTTATCCGCACAGAGCAACTAGTAAAAATATACACGATGGGAGATGTAGAGGTTCACGCTCTCCGTGGAATTACTTTGAAAATTACTGCCGGCGAATTCGTTGCAATCATGGGGGCTTCGGGCTCGGGGAAATCGACGTTCATGAACATTATCGGATGTCTGGATATCCCAACGCGTGGTGAGTATTATCTTGAAGGAGTTTCCATCCGTACCCGGACAAAAGATGAACTCGCCGCAATCCGGAACAACAAACTCGGATTCGTTTTTCAGGGATTCAATTTACTGTCGCGGACCAGCGCCATCGAGAATGTAGAGCTTCCTTTAATGTACTCAAACCATGTCACAACAAAAGAACGCCATCGACGTGCAATGGAGGCTCTGAAAGCCGTCGGATTGGAAAGTCGGGAGCATCATATGCCGAACCAGCTTTCCGGCGGCCAACAGCAGCGCGTTGCGATCGCGCGCGCGTTGGTCAACAATCCCGCGGTGATACTGGCCGATGAGCCTACGGGGAATCTCGATACGCGGACAAGCGTCGAAGTCATGGAGGTTTTTCAAACGCTGAACGCGGAGGGAAAAACCATCGTTCTTATCACTCACGAGAATGACATTGCCGAATATGCAAAACGGATTATCGTATTCCGCGATGGCCATGTGAAATCCGATTCACCGGTTCTGCGACAGCGCGTCGCTTCAGTGGAGTTATTACGGTTGCCGGCTGAAGAGGAGGTTCAGACATGAATATCCTGACGATTCTCAAAGTAGCATATCGAGCACTCGCACGAAATAAAATGCGTTCGCTGCTGACGATGTTGGGGATTATCATCGGCGTTGCGGCCGTTATTGCTATGGTGAGCATCGGTCAGGGTGCACAATATACTATTGAACAGCAAATCGCCGCTTTGGGAACCAACATGCTTATCATTACCCCCGGTGCACAGACAACCGGTGGGATCAGTATGGGTGCAGGAACCTCGACGCGATTGACCGATGATGATGCGCGTGCGATTCGCGATCAGGTGCCTCTGGCGCTGTATGTTGCACCACAGTGTCGGGGCTTCGGACAGATTGTCTACCAAAACCTGAATTGGAATACCGGAGTCGTCGGAACGACACCCGAATTTTTCCAGATCAGGGAATGGAATGTTGAATCGGGATCGTATTTTACCGATACCGATGTACGATCAGGTGCAAAAGTATGTCTCCTCGGTCACACTGTCGCGACGAATCTTTTCGGCGAGAATGGCGATCCGGTCGGCAAGACGATCCGAATCCGAAATCAGCCGTTTCGTGTTCTCGGAGTGCTGCAGGCCAAAGGACAGAATGCAGTGGGACAGGATCAGGATGATATTGTCATCGCGCCATCAACCACAGTTATGCATCGATTACAGCGTCAGCCGAACATTCAACAGATCCTTGTCTCGGCACAGTCTGAGGACCTTCTCCCGCAAACGCAGGAACAAATCAACGGTGTGCTCAGAGATACCCACCATCTTATAGCTGGTCAGGAGGATGATTTTGCAATTCGAACGCAAACCGATATTGCTCAGACCGCAACACAGACATCGCAAATCCTGACAACCCTTCTTGCTGCGATCGCATCTGTGTCACTCGTCGTCGGTGGAATCGGAATCATGAATATAATGCTCGTCTCGGTGACGGAACGAACGCGCGAGATCGGAATTCGAATGTCGATCGGAGCTCGAAGCCGGGACATCCTCACTCAGTTTCTGGTGGAATCGGTCGTGTTGAGTTTACTCGGAGGACTTATCGGCATTATCCTTGGTGTTATCACTTCCCATCTTATCTCGATCTTTGCCGAATGGCCGACGTTCGTTTCGGTCGGCTCAATTATACTCGCATGTGTCTTCTCCCTGAGTATCGGTGTTTTTTTTGGTTTTTATCCGGCTCGCAAGGCATCGATGTTAAATCCTATCGACGCTCTTCGATATGAGTAATATCATCTGAAGGTTCGCTTGCAATCCACCCTGTGAAACTCTATATTGAAAGCACATCAGAAAATTTCACAATGGACAATTATAGACTGTTCAATATAAACAATCCGAATTCCGCAATCTGCGATCCGCATTTACATAGCCATAGAGACATTGGTGCCCATTTCAATCGTCGATAAAAACGATATACGTTCCATTCTCCGGGCATGTGCCGAAGATCAAGGGACGCTCATACTCGAGACCAACAAATCAGGCGATACAAGCTGGCGAAGCTTTGCATTCACCGAGCCGCAAAGGGTGATATCCTGCTTTGGCAGTGAAGAAGTCATTCCTGCATTGAGAGAGATCGAACACGAAATATCCGCCGGGAATTATGCCGCAGGATATGTCTCATTCGAGGCGAATCATGCATTTGAAGGAATGATTCCATATCACTCCAAAGACCTCCCCCTCCTCTGGTTTGGAATCTATAAACGAGCGGAAGTCGTCGAGAAGGCGAGTGCCACAGGCCGGAGGAAACCCGCCCCGCTGCCGTTGGTGACCCTACAACATATCCAATTCTCGATGACGAAGGATCGATACGGTGCAGCGGTCAGGAAAATTAAAGAATATATCGCCCGGGGTGATACATACCAGGTGAATCTTACAATGAAGGCAACGTTCGATCTTCAGGGCTCACCGGTCGATTTCTACGAAACGCTGGCATATCAACAGCATGTCCGATATGCTGCATATCTTAACCTCGGCCGTCAGGTCGTTCTATCGCTCTCTCCGGAACTATTTTTCCGGTCTCAGGGAAACCACATACTCCTGAGACCGATGAAAGGAACCATTCGCCGCGGCAGGACCAGAGGCGAGGACGCGATCTTGAGCGAACAACTTCGCCGTTCGGCGAAAGACCAGAGCGAAAACCTGATGATTGTCGACATGCTCAGAAATGACGTTGGGAGAATTGCAAAAGCGGGGAGTGTGGAAGTCAGCTCGTTATATGAAATTGAAAAGTACGATACGCTGTTCCAGATGACTTCTACTATCGAGGCGGAGGGAAGGTCCGGTCTCTCGCTAGTGGAGATTTTTCAGGCGTTGTTTCCCCCGGGATCGGTTGTCGGAGCGCCAAAAATCCGAACGCTTGAAATTATTCGGGAGCTGGAGGAATCACCGCGTGATGTCTATACGGGAGCCATCGGATTTATCGGACCCGATAACCAGATGATCTTCAACGTTGCGATCAGGACAGTTGTGATCGATCGCGAGACACGCCGGGGATCCATTGGAATTGGAAGTGGGATTGTGAACGACTCATCGCCGGAAAAGGAATATGAAGAATGCCTTCTCAAGGCGCGGTTTCTGACAGATCCCATCCCTGAATTCCAGCTGCTCGAGACGATAGCATGGGATTCAGTACGGGGCTATTTTCTTCTCGATCTCCATCTGGAACGGCTGCAGGAATCGGCGCTGTATTTCGACATTCCCGTAAAAATCGAAAAGCTGCGCAAGCATCTCATTGCTCAGTCGCATAAATTTGGAAAGGAATCACGGCGTGTACGATTGACCGTTACTTCGACTGGTTCGTATTACGTGCAGAGTGTTCCGCTGGAAGAACTGCCGTCCGGCATACGCATCTGCTTTTCTCCACACCGGACCGACTCTTCCAACCGTTTTCTCTTCCATAAGACCACCAACAGGACATTGTACGACACCGAGCACGATCGGGCTCGTGAAGGAGGATTTTTCGACTGCATTTTTCTGAATGAGCATGACGAAGTCACCGAAGGAGCCATCACGAATCTGTTTATTCGACGTAACGGAAAATATTTCACGCCGCCGATCGACTGTGGAGTCCTGGATGGCGTGTTCAGACGTCATCTGCTGCGCAGCCGGATTATTCCGCTGCAGGAACGTGTTCTTGCCGAACGAGATGTCAGAGAAGCCGATGAAATTTATCTGTGTAATTCGGTAAGAGGAATAATAAAGGTTGATGGGGTGGTATAAACAGATTAGACAGCTATTTGGATTTATGATTTTTAAATTATGATTTCGGAGTTTGAGAAACGTAAATCCGAAATCCTGTAGATTTTTCACCGCAATAATACCATCTTCTTCACAGAGTTCCATTTCAGCGTCGATATTCGATAGAAATAGACGCCCGAAGAAACCATTGTCCCGATCTCATTCCTGCCATCCCAGGTTAATTCGATGTATCCTGCTGGGTATTCGTCATCTGTGAGAGTCCGCACTTCGCGCCCGAGTGCATCGTAAATAACGAGTTTGACCTTCGACGCCACCGGTAATTCAAATGCGATCTTTGTCGTTGGGTTGAATGGATTGGGGAAATTGTCGTACAAATGGTATTCCTTCGGCGGACTGATTGTAAACGCTATTTCCTTCGTCCAACTCTGACCATCGGATGTTTTAATCAGCACTTTGATTTTTTGCTCTTTACCGATTGGTGCAGACCGTTCAACTGAAAACAGAAACTCTGCATCTTTTGACTGCTTCGCCAGTATATCTTTCAGCATGATTTTAGATGATTCTAATTTCAGCCACGACGAGGGATTCTGGATCTCGACGGTGACATTTTTTGCGGCAACCGTTGCCGTGTTTTCAACGGTCAGAGCCAAGGAGTTCCCTCTAGAATTATACGGTACTTCATTCATCTGAGCTTGAAGAAGAACTGGAATGAAGATCAGAGCAATAAATAGCCTGTTCATAATTATATTTCCTCTCACTCTTTCATCCCTTCGACTCGCCCTCCCGACTATGTCGGGATTGGGACTCGCTCGGGGCAAGCTTTTATCTTCTTCCATATGACGCTCCTGACGGAGCTCTGACGTATCAAATTTATTCTTTCCTACCAATATGCCGTCCCCTACGGGGACTCCCCGCCTTTGGAATTTCAAATTCAACCTTCACCTCAACCTTAACCTCGACCTTGATCTCTTTTATCTACGGTAAACTAAACTCCACAATATTATTTGTCGATAAGTTCTGTGCCTTGTCCTGCTGAACTGTTCCCGACTTCACCCTGAATGTTAAATTCACAGGCAGTAACTCCTTCGTCACTTCGCCATTTACCGTATTTCCAATCTGCCTCCACGCACCTGAATAATAACTTGCCTGTGCATTATCAATCGGCTGGTTCTGTGAATTCTTAACTCTCACAGTACATAAAACAGTCGAGAAGCTTACGGTATTATTTGTTGAAATATCCTGTGACTTATCCAGGGATATGTATTCATGTGTCATTCTGAATGAATAAGTGTTGGGCAATAGCTCTTTGGCTACTGCTCCACTGCTTGTTGTGCCGAAACTCCTCCATGCGCCCGAGTAATACTGTACCGTTCCTTGATCTATCAGACTACCTTGACTGTTCTTCAATTGAACTATTGTATTTACGGTTTGGAATACTACCGTAGGATTGGTACTGATATCTTGCTGTTTATCCTTACTGGCATAGGCATATGTCATTCTAAATGAATAGTTATTCGGCAATAGCTCTTTTGCTGTTGTACCGTTTGTTGTAGTCCCGAAGTCTCTCCATGCTCCTGAGTAGTATTGTACAGTTCCCTGATCTATGAGATTTCCCTGACTGTTCTGCAATTGTACTACCGTACTGACTGTCTGAAAGATTACAGTAGCATTTGTACCTATATCTTGTTGTTTGTCTTTGCTTGCAAATGCGTATGTCATTCTAAATGAATAATTAATTGGCAGCAGCTCTTTATTTGCCACTCCGTTCATAGTAGTTCCAAAGTCTCTCCACGCACCGGAGTAATATTGGACTATCCCCTGGTCTATGAGATTTCCCTGGCTATTTTGCAATTGGACTGCAGCCTTAACAGTTTGGAAAATTACCGTTGGATTTGTTCCAATATCTTGCTGTTTATCCTTACTTGCATAAGCATACGTCATTCTGAATGAATAGGTATTTGGCAGCAGCTCTTTTGTTGCTACACCGTTTGTCATAGATCCAAAATTTCTCCATGCACCGGAGTAATATTGGACTGTACCTTGATCTATCAAACTGCCCTGACTGTTTTGCAATTGAACTGCAGCGTTGATAGTTTGAAAAATTACTGTTGAATTTGTTCCGATATCTTGCTGTTTGTCTTTACTCGCAAAGGCATAGGTCATTCTGAATGAATAGGTGTTTGGCAGCAGCTCTTTAGCTGCAATCCCGTTTGTTGTTGTTCCGAAGCTTCTCCATGCACCGGCATAGTATTGCACCGTGCCTGTGTCTATCAATGCACCGCTGCTACTTTGCAATTGAATTTGCGTATTGATGGTTTGAAATACTACTGTATCATTGCTGACCAGCACATTTGATTTTGTTTGTGTGCCGTACTCGTATGTCATTCGCAGGCTTAAGGTCTTTGCATTTGTTGTAATAGTGAATGTGCCGTCGTTGTTATTGACGGCGTCTTTCCATGCGCCTTCATAGTATTGAAGTGTTCCGCTTGTGAGTTTAGTGCTGCTGCTGTTTACAAGCTTAACCATTAAACCTGGTGGAGGCAACTTACTTAGCAGATATTCTGTGTTGTATCGAATAAGTGCGTAGGCTTCGCTTGTCATGGCCGATGAACTATCTTGATTTACATTAGTAAGAACAGAGTTGAGTGTTGATCGAGTCAATACGATATCGTTCTGTTGTAGACTTATCTTCGATGAGTTGAAGTAATCAAGATATTTATCTGTCGTTGTCTGATCTTTAATCCAGTTCAACAAACGGGATTGGTGGGTGTAGTATAGAAGGGTGTCTAAGAAATTTGATGGGATAAGTGGAGATGGTGGATCGGTTGGACCAATAGTTGTACGACAAAGAGATGAAGTAAAAATATCAAACGATTCAGGATCGTATTGCCCCTCTTCGCTCGGTATTTCTTCGTAAGAACTTAACCATGATCTTTGTATGCAAGGTATTCCAGAGCTTGTTATTCCATATCCGGGAACAATTTCATTAGGATGTATATAAGTACTTGATGAATAAGAGTCCCATATAATAACTCTAATGTTATCGTAACTGTAAGTACCAAAATCCCAACTTCTTGCAGTCAAGTAAACGGTAGCATTTGTTTTTAATTCTATCATAAACATGTCAATGTCCTGAGTAGCACTTACACCGTTCATTAACTTATAATGATAAAGGTATCCACCTGATTCTCTTGATACATCTGCAAAGACAATTGGTTCGATTAAATTCCTCTTAGGATAAGGTGGCAATTTACCATTTTGTGAAAATACTCTTAGACTACAAAAATCAAGAATTAATAATATAAAGATGCATAACATCCTGTTTTTCATAATGGTGTCCATTTATTATTGAATATGAAAATGATTCTTTGTTCTTCTTTCATCACCAGGGAAATTGCCTGATACATTGCGAATTATACTTCTTAGTATATTTGATCGAGTTGTATCTGAAGCTAAATTTATAGAATAGCCGTTGCGATAAATGCCGACATCTGCGTTGGTTCCCAACCGATGCTCTTGATGATCCGTATTGATATTCCAGCTACCATTGATTTCGAATTTACTTCCTAATGGCAAGCTCATATCATTGACTAATAGGCGATAATTAGGACATTTAATGACAAGACTATCTGCGACCGATTGTATAATCTGAACTAATCTCGCTGTACCGAAATGGTCATTATCTGGTATTCGGCAATTCTGGTACAATGTGTCCGTTCGAGGACCATGATGATTGCACGTTCCACCAACTTTAACGTAATTTGCTCCATCGCCTAGTAATTGTAGTCCTGCAACCTTCTCCACCACACTTACAGAGTCCTTTAACAATCTATTATTTCTTGATTTCAGATATATCCTCATTGTATCACCAAAGATAGAAGCACTATATGTTACAGCAAACTTACCATCGGCATTTGTCACATCCTCCAGAGGACGGTGTCTTTGCTCAGGTTGCCCGAACAGGAAATACCCATAATTGTCATCATTATCTTCTCTAACATTGTCTCGCGTATCACCGTGATCATGTCCGCCAGATCCTCTTACATAATCGGTTCTAAGTTGGAATGGATGATTTGCCACGGGTTTTCCTCCCCGTGTCATCCTTACCTCAAAAGGTTTTATACGAAGATTGACCATTGCTTGATTATCCGTTGGTATCGATGGTCTCACCTGATATGGCGTCAGCATTACTATCTTCAGAGTTTGTTCATCGACAACAATCGAGGTATCGCCTTTCTTCGTTAAATCTTCTTGAAGCTCCACTCGTATCATGCAGGTTAATACCGAATCGGGATTCTTCTTAACCGCAGCAAACCGGATCTGTCCATCCTTTGCATCTCTATAAGGAATACTTTCCAACACTACAGGTGTAGTTTTTAGTGTGTCGCCTTTCTTGTCAATGAAGGTTCCACAGGTATCGTTGGTAGTAACCATTAATTTAAGTAATTTATTACCGTCAATTTTAATACTATCGTCCTTCACATTCTTCGCCTGAACAAAAAATCGTGCAGTTTCAGTAAATGCTACGGTGTCTCGCTCTAATCGGAAATCGAAATGGTCTAGCAATGAGATTTCCACCTCTCCCTCACCATACCTGTCATAAACAAACTTATTCGTATTACAAGCGTTCATAGATGCCGTTTTTACCGGTTTCTTTTTATCTATAACAGATAAATTTGGTCTCATCTCCTTAAGATTCGCATGCAACTCCTGCTTTTTCATCTTCAGATTATCCGGTATCTCAATCGAACTTACATTACGAATCGAACCAGCTGAACCTCCTCCTCCGCCATTATCCACATTAACACCTGCACGAATCAATATTTTATTGTTTGTCGAATCCACACTATCTGCAGCAACAAATTTGAAGGGTGCAAGAACGTCTTTGAAATATGTTTCTTTCCCGACCGACGTCAATATCTCACCCGCCATGCAGCCGCTCAACATCCCGATCTCAAATTTCTGGTCTGGTGGGAAATCTTCGATAGTGCCGTCATATTTCTTCTTCTGAACAATAATATCCGCCGTATCTCCCGGTGATATTGTCGATGGTGACACCGTTACCAATATTGATGATGAAATTACTGAGACCGTCCCATATCCCGAACTGTACATTTGATCATTTGCTGTAATAGTCATATTGACAATATCTTTACTCTTCAATATATCTCCCTCTGCCACAAATTCCACTCCCCCGTCGTGCGCAACATCATACGGTATACCCTCGATGTATGCAGCTTTCTGGCCGTCTGGACTCGCTAAATATCCATACCCTGATCCGTACGACTCTCCCGCCAGTGCTTGAACAACCGGTGCCTTTCCTTTAATCAATGGTCTCGCTTGTACTGAACCCATAGCACCGCCGCCACCTCCATTGTAATCAATCGTCATTGTGAGAATGGCAGAATACGGCGGAACCATATCATTGTCGTTCTCATCTTTTGCCTGAACATATACCTTGCCGCTTTTTCCATATGTTACCGTGTCCGGAACAATGCGAACTGTATAGTGATTGATCCCTTTTCTTGTTTGTACATACAACCAGGGGTACATGCCCACGTCGGTATAATCGCACCAAACTCCTGTACCACCTACTGCGTATTCTCCATCTCCAAACGTCTCTTTTCCTATAACCCGGATTCCACTTTTTGCTTTTTCCCAACGATAGTAATATATCGATCCTTCTACTCTGTCGGCATCCTCCAATTGTAGTAACTCGGATGGTGACAACATTATCTCAAGATTATCGTCAATTGCTACATCACTTCCATCTTCTGCTACCCCATGTAAATTCAATGTCGCCCCTTCTCCTATTTCTATACGATCCTTTGAAAATGTTCCCTCGATATGATGAAGAAGTTCATCTATCTCAATTCCAATATATCCTTCCGGTTCACACCTGCCGTTTTCTTCGTTTATCGTAAAAGTAATGGTTTCGGTCGTAACGGGCCCCTGAATAAGATCAACATCCGGCCATCCCTGACTATAGCTTGTGAATCTACTCAAGACCGGGACTATTACGGTTCCGGCAGGAAATTGACCAAACTCGTACCATCCCGGTAGAAGAATTTCTGAAAATCGAGTCGGTGGTGTGGTCGAACCAAATGAGACTCCATTGACTTCAAAATAATATCCTCCCCAAGAATATCCTTTTACATATGAATCTACTGGGAGCGTTCTTTTTAGAATTATTGAAGACGTCGTTGCATGCGACTTTATGTTGTTCTCCGGTTTTATCTCGATTCGCTCATGTATTCTAACGCCTTGACTATATGAGGTAACTATAAAAGCAAAAAAGGATAATAGTGCTGTCACCAGCAGCGATTGAACTCTCCAGAGGAGGAACACTTCATAATTCAACCTGTAGTATCCAAAATCCTTACGGGGGGGGGTAAAAAATATTCGAGATGCCATTGCTTCAATCCTCTCTTTTCGGGATACTCTTCCCCACAAGAGATTATCCATCCAGCACAAGCACGTTTATGATTACAATATTGACAAGGAAGCTTCTATTATGATACCGCAGCGAGTTACTGTTTTGTGACAATTCAAGCAGAAGCTGATGAAGCCTGGGGTAAAACTGGAATATTTTGTGTCTCTAACTCGTAGAGCCTATACTCAAAGGATGAAATTGATCCTGAATTTAATTCAGGATAGAATACAACCGTAACTTAATACCGGGAAGTCAAATTGTCAAGGACTTTCTCGGAAAAAAGTGTAAAAATTACGATTTCCAGATATATGCTCTAAAATCAGATAAGAATTATCTTAAAGGCCTTCTCTATTTATCAATTTATGCTGCACACACTATCTCTTTCGGCGTCGAAGTAACGGTTTTCGTTTCTTAAGCTCTTTTCGATTGACTTTATAATATGTCTTGACCGGAAGTCCGTAAATCTTGATAAACCCTTCCGAAGCCGAATGATCGTATTGATCTTCCTTCGTGTAGGTGGCAAGCTTTATATCGTATAACGAATGAGGGGATCTCCGTCCCGCCACGGTGACCATACCTTTGAAGAGCTTCACCCTTACTATGCCGGTTACGTTTCTCTGCGTCTCGTTTACGAACGCATCGAACGATTTCCTCAGCGGCGAGAACCAGAGTCCGTTATAAATTAAATCGGCGTATTCCTGAGCGATGCGCTCTTTGAAGCGAGCCGTCGGTTTATCAAGCACTAAACGCTCGAGCTCTCGATGCGCATAGTGCAAAATGACTGCAGCCGGGGCTTCGTACACTTCCCGCGATTTAATGCCGACAAGCCGGTTTTCGACCAGATCGATTCTTCCGACGGCGTGTGCCCCGCCAATCTCATTGAGTTTTTTCAGGAGTTCGACAGGACGAGTTCGTTTTCCATTCAGGCCGATCGGGACGCCTTCACGAAATTTAATCGTCACAAATACCGGGTGGTTTGGAGCCTCTTCGGGCGACACGGTAAATTGATATGCATCTGCCGGCGGTTCGGCCATCGGATCTTCAAGAGCACCGCATTCGACAGCGGTCCCCCATATATTCTCATCGATGGAGTAAGGAGTCTTCTTTGTTGCCGAGACGGGGATTTTATGTTTTTCACAATAGGCAATTTCTTCTTCGCGCGACTTGAATTCCCACTCCCGCAGCGGGGCGAGAACCTTGAGATCCGGAGCGAGCGCGGCGATGGAAACTTCGAATCGCACCTGGTCGTTCCCTTTTCCCGTGCATCCGTGAGCGACCATGGTGCAGTGTTCGCGTCGTGCGACTTCTACAAGAGCTTTTGCAAGCAGGGGGCGACCGATTGCCGTGGCCATCGGGTAGTCATGCTCGTAGATTGCTCCTGCTTTAAGGACCGGGAAAATATATTCCGTGACAAATTCTTTTGCAAGGTCCTGAATATAAACTTTCTTCGCACCGGTTTTATAGGCTTTTTTTGCAACGCCGAAAAGTTCTTTTGTCTGGCCGAGATTTCCGGTTACCGTGATGACGTCGGCATTGTATTTTTCCTGAAGCCATTTGACTATTACCGATGTATCAAGACCGCCTGAATACGCCACTGCAATACGAGGTCTTTTCATTTCGTTTTCTCCGTCAATAAATTTTTAATAAACTTGAGGACTGTCTGTATTTTTTTCGTCGTCGATGGGATAATCATTATAGTATCGTCGCCGGCAATTGTACCAAGGATATTCGGATTTCGCAGGCTGTCGAGAAAGGAAGCCACTCCGCCTGCACGGCCCGGAAGTGTCCGGATGATAACGTTCGTTTCATTTGCATCGATATTAGTAATCTCATACCCGACAAGTGTCTTGATCTGACGTTCCTCGGTGTCCTGAGGAAGTATATACCGGATGCCGTTCATCGAATGAACGCGTGCCACGTTGAGTTCCTGAAGATCCCGCGAGAGCGTCGCCTGCGTCACTTCCAGTCCGCGTTTTACAAGTTCTGTGGCCAGATCTTCCTGACTCGCAATCGCCTTATGAGAGATAATCTCTTTGATCAAGAAATGACGCGTTAATTTGTTCGTCATGCGGAATTTCCTTTCTTCACCCTCTCTATCCCGTCGTTTATGATGCGGATCTTAGCATTTCCGTTCCTACACCTTCATCGGTGAAGATTTCGAGTAATAACGAGTGCTTGATTCTTCCATCTATCAGGTGAACTTTGTTCACTCCCGCATTTATGGTCCGGAACGCGGAATTCACTTTCGGTATCATTCCACCGCTGATCTGACCCACGGCGATCATCTCCCGGGCTTTCACTTCTGTAAGACTTGATACAAGCTTTTCATCGACAATAACGCCCGGAACGTCACTCAAGTATACCAGCTTCTCGGCCCTGAGTGCCGCCGCAATTTCCGCTGCTGCGAAATCGGCATTAATATTATAGAACTCACCGTTGCTTCCGACAGCTGTCGGAGCAATGACCGGCATGTACCCTTTTGATAAGAGCAAGTCGAGGATGGATGTATTGATGCCGGTTACCTCGCCGACGAGTCCGATGTCTTTTCCGTTTTCGGAATATCGGCTGGCTGTAATGAGCTCGGCGTCGGCTCCGCACAAGCCTACCGCGTTCCCGCCGTTGCGGTTGATCCGTGTGACGATTTCCGGAGTGATTTTGCCCGAGAGAACCATCTGCACAATTTCCATAGTCCGCTCATCTGTATATCGCTGACCGTCGACAAAGCGTGTCTGAATGTTCATTGTCGATAAGGTCTCGGTGATTTCCTTTCCGCCGCCGTGAACGACGATTATATTGATGCCGATTTTTTTCAGCAGCGTAACGTCCTTCGCGAATGTCTCACGCAGTGTCTCATCAACCTGTGCGGCTCCCCCGTATTTGATGACGAATGTTTTCGTCTCATATTTTGTGATGTAGGGGAGAGCGGCGATCAATACTTCTTCTTTTGTAATCGTCTGGCCGACCATTTTAACTCCTGTAACTTGCATTGATTGTGATATATTCACACGAGAGATCGCATGTCCAGAGCGTGGCGAAAGCAGAACCCTGGTTCAGATTCACTGTGAGAAAAATATTTTCCTTCTGGAGGATCTCTTTTGCTTTTTCCTCCGAGAATCTTGCATCGAAATCTTTATCGAGGATAATGAGATCGTTGAAAAAAATCTGCACCGATTCAGGCATAAAATCGATTCCCGAGTAACCCACCGCCGCGAGGATTCGTCCCCAGTTTGCATCTGCACCATGAATCGCCGTTTTTACCAGATTCGAATTGGCAATGGCGCGTGCAGCCCGGACGGCTTCTGCTTCGGTTTTTGCGCCGCGAACAAGAAGTTCAATAAGTTTCGTCGCACCTTCGCCATCCCGCGCAATGAGTTTTGCATGGGCGATAAGGACATGTGTAAGAGCTGCCGTGAAAGCTTCGAATTCTTTGCTTCCTTCGGTGATGGCAGGATTTCCCGCTCGCCCGTTCGCCAGAATAAGTGCCATATCGTTCGTGCTTGTATCGCCGTCGACAGTGAGTCTGTTGAACGATACTTCATTCGATGCGCTGAGTGCAGAAGCGAGCGCGGAAGGCGTAATAGCAGCATCGGTTGTAATAAACGCAAGCATAGTTGCATGTTTTGCCCCGTCCGGTAATGCCATTATAGGCGCTATCATTCCCGAGCCTTTTGAGATGCAGCCGATGCGAATGGGCGTAGTACCGATTGTATACTCTACGGCGGTTTCTTTCGGGTATGTATCTGTTGTCATGATAGCGGCGGCCGCATCGGCGCTTCCATCGACGCGTAGTTTTGATGCGGCAATCTGAATGCCGTTTAAAATTTTTTCCATCGGAAGGAGCTGACCGATCACGCCTGTGGATGAGATTAAAACTTCAGACTGAGGAATGTGCAGTGCCTTGGCGGCCGCTTGAGCCGTTGCTATAGTGTCCTGATATCCCCGTTCGCCTGTACAGGCGTTCGCATTCCCGCTGTTCACTACAATTGCAGAAAATCGCGAGGAACGCTGAAGCTGTTCTTTATCGTATACCACAGGAGCGGCCTGTATTTTATTGAGTGTGAATACACCCGCAGCGACGGCAGGCACTTCTGAAAAAATGATTGCTAGATCTTTTTTAGACCGTTTGATTTCCGCTTGAACCCCGGCGGCGAGAAAACCCCGGGGGGCTGTGATTCCATTTGAAATTTCTTTTAACACTGAAGGTCTGTCCTTTTTTTTTTATCCTTGTGTTGAGTACCAAAAATAACTTGTAGCATTTATAGGATTAAAACTGACGGAAATCTGATGGAGTAGCATTATATGACGCTCCGACTTATTCAAGTTATTTTTGAATCGAGACGCTAGACCAGCCCCATTGTTTCAGGCAGGCCCGCCATGAGATTCATGTTCTGAACGGCCTGGCCGGCTGCACCTTTCATGAGATTATCGATAACCGAAAGGATAACAAGCATGTTGTTTTCTTTATCAATCGTGAAGCCTATATCACAATAATTTGTCCCGAGGACGTTTTTGATTTCCGGTGGATCTTTTTCGATGATCCGGATGAACGGAGCGTTCGCATAGAATTTTTTGTATATACCGATCACATCCGCCGTCGAAATCACAGCCTTCAACGGCGCATAAATACTCGAATAGATGCCCCGGTTAGTCGGGATCAGATGCGGCACAAACGTCAGTGATACATGATGGCCGAAGATATGGGATAGTGTTTGCCGGATTTCGGGTGTATGTTGATGAACAACGACTTTGTAAGCCCGGACATTCTCGTTCATTTCGGTAAAGAGATTGTCGATGCTCGCCGAGCGGCCGGCTCCTGAAACACCCGAGAGCGAGCTGATTACAATGCCATGATCGACGATAATGTACTCGATGAGAGCAGGGGCGAGTCCGAGAATCGCACCGGTCGGGTAGCATCCCGGATTTGTAACAAATCGTGCCGACTGGATCGCCGAACGGTAGAGCTCGGGGAGTCCGTAGACAGCCTGTGAAACGAATTCTGCGGCTGTGTGATCGCGTTTATAGTACCGCTGGTACTCCTGCATATCGTGAAGCCTGAAATCGCCCCCAAGATCGATCACTTTTCCGACGACGGAAAGGAGTGAAGAGATAATGGAGGGAGCTTCACCCGACGGCAGTGCGATGAAGACGATGTCGAGTCCTGCGGCAGATCCAGGCGAGTACTTCTCGAATTGCAGATTACATTTTTGAAGAAAGTACGGATGCACCTCGTCCACGCGTTTCCCGGCCGAGGTATTCGCGAATACCTTTGTCACCTCCACCGAAGGGTGGTTTAGAAGAATCCGAAGAAGTTCTGCACCGGAATATCCTGAGGCGCCGACAATGCCGATTCGTAGTTTCACGATTGAAATCCTGTGATATTTATTATATGTATAAGTATACAAATAATTGTATAAATATGCAAGTCTTTTTTTGTGACTTGACAAAGTTTTTTATATATTGAATGGGGAATGCATATGGTTAAAGCGAAATATATTTACTAACTGTACCGCATAATCATCATGGGCTTCAATTGTGGAATAGTCGGTCTGCCGAACGTCGGGAAGTCCACTCTTTTTAACGCCATCACCTCCGTTAAGGCCGATGTCGCAAACTATCCGTTCTGCACGATCGATCCCAATTTCGGGATAGTAACCATACCGGATAAACGGCTTGATCTGATCGAAAAAATATTTAAGCCGGGGAAAAAGGTGCCGACCACAATCGAATTTGTCGATATCGCCGGATTGGTCAAAGGAGCGAACAAAGGCGAAGGACTCGGCAATCAATTTCTATCCCATATCCGGGAAGTCGATGCAATTGCCCATGTGGTCCGCTGTTTTGATGATGCCAATGTCGTTCATATCAACGGGAATATCAATCCGTCATATGATATCGAGGTAGTAGAAACGGAATTAATCCTGAAAGATACCGAAACGGTCGAGAAAAAACTCGCCGACACGGAAAAGAAAGCTAAAAGCGGTGATAAGAAAATCAGGTATGAAGCCGATTTCTATGCCGCCGTTCGAGAGCATCTTTTCGGCGGACGCCTCGCACGGTACTTTTCCTTCACACACGACGATGAAAAAGTTCTGATGCGCGATCTTCACCTGCTGACTAATAAGCCGGTGATGTATGTGTGTAACGTTCATGAGAAAGATTTAAATAACGATGAAAATAAATATGTTCATCAGGTCAGGGAAGTCGCTGCAAAAGAAGGGGCGAAAGTCGTGGTGATAAGCGCCGAGGTTGAGGCCGAAGTGGCCGAGCTTCCTCTGGAAGAGCGAAAAGAGTTTCTGGAGAGTTTAGGACTTAAAGAATCGGGATTAACCAAGGTCATCCACGAGGGATATGATCTACTGCACCTTCTTACATTTTTCACCGTGAATCCAAAAGAAGCGCATGCCTGGACAATTCCACGGGGGACAAAAGCTCCTCAGGCAGCGGGGACAGTTCATACAGATTTCGAACACGGTTTCATACGCGCAGAAGTAATAAAATATTCCGACCTGGCCCGCCTTGGATCTGAACAGGCTATTAAAGATGCAGGCCTCCTGCATGTTCAAGGAAAAGAATATACAGTTGAGGATGGAGATATCATTTATTTCAGATTTAACGTGTAATAAATTGAAAACTTGAATATATAAAAAGAGGCGAACTCCTTTAAAGCTCGCCTCTTCTGCAATATGATCCATATTGGGCCTAAAAATTCTTACTTACCAATAACTGTTCTTGTCCTTTGATTTTCACGTCTGATTCCGCTTCATATTGAGGGGGGGAAAATATTCGCACGGGGCCATACCCATCTGCAAAATAGAGATACACCAACTGCGCGTCATAAGAGACTCCTCCAACCACAGCGGTCACCTTCACTTGCACCTTGTATGCCTGAACAGTTCCTATAGGAGCGGAGACGGTTTCTTTTGGTAAGATCGTTCCTTTAAAAACGATGTCTACCGGTGTCCCATAGTAAGTTTCCTGATACTGGCCGGCCTGATATTCTACGTTAAGTCCTGCCGATTTCTTGAACATTGTTATCCAGATCGAATGTCCCTGATCCCATTGAAGGAAATCACCATTTTCGACTGCAAGATACGACGTGTCTATAGAATTTAGCGTGCCGGCCGGTGTGTAGATTGAATCGATCATTCCGAACGCCGATTTTCCACCGATGGTTATCGATGCTGCGTAAACATATGAAGCCTCCCGGTGAACTGTAGATGGAATTTTTTGGCCTGCCGCTGTATCCAGGTCATATACGGTATAAACCCAGAGTCTCCCGAGTGCAAGCGGCATAAGATTTTCTTCGGAAATAGTATTCTCACTGGATACGGGATTGTCCTTTTTACACCCATCGGACATTAGCACTATGACGACAGATGCGGTTACAAGACAGAGTAGCCCAATTAGATAAGCCGTTTTACTCATACGAACCTCCCTTCAATTAACAGTCGGTTAATTATTATAGCACGAGATTGTTCACAGCATGGGAGCGATGCACTTTCGTGTTCATCAGCTTTGTCATCATGTGTCTTGGTTTTTTCGCAATCACTTTGGCACATAGCCGAAATAACGATCCGTCGTGCTCCCTGACTTCCATAAAGCATGCAAACGTGTTTGGTATTTAGAGTTGCTCCTTCGCCCAACAGGATAGTGAAAAGATTATTTCAACAAAATAAGTTTTTTAGTTTGGCAAAAATTACCAGCTTGTAATCGATAGAAATAGACACCGCTTGCATAGGAAAACGCATTCCATTCTTTCGAGTATATGCCTGCGGATAACGGTTCGGAGACCAGTGTGGCAACTTCTGCCCCGAGGACGTTGTACACCTTAAGAGTAATAAATCCGGCTTTCGGTATTGAAAAACCGATCGTTGTAGTCGGATTGAATGGATTGGGATGATTCTGATATAATTGATAACATTCAGGTATTGTGGCCTGTTCTTCAATACCGGAGCTGGACGAAAATTCCATCCAGTTCAGCTGGAATCCTCCACGTGAAGCATACATTCTTAGAATTTGAGGTCCCCCTGAAAGCTCGATAGTTGTAGAAACACTTTGCCAGGTATACCATGATCCTGTTACCGGTAAATCCAGAGTAGACACGGTAACACCATTGGCAATCAATTGGACTTGTCCGGTATCTTTGAGACTTGAAATACGATAGACCAGTTTGTAGCTGCCCGCTTCAGAAACGTTGACGAGATACTCAGTCCAATTCCCAGTTTTGAGGGGGGTAAGCGCTAACCCACCGCCAACGTCACTGCACCCTGTTGCTCCTATACCCTTACCGTATAAATACTGTTCTGCCTCGAGTTTTTTGGGAATAACATGAATGTGACTATAGTCATTGAGGATATTGTATGCCGGGAAATTTTCAAAGGTAGCGACTTGCCCGCCGTCACATGATTGGATATTTCCAGAGGTATATGAGACCGTGTATGTACTTCCCTTTACCAGATCGGATCCCAATGTCAGTACTATTGTGGTTGAATCGTTGGATTTGAGACTCACAAGTGTAATATTCGCTGGAGTTATTCCATTGACCAATACCGAGAATCCTGCCGGTGCCGCCGGAGGTGCAGCCATCATCTTATTGAAAGAAATCTCTATGCCCTGACCTGCGATGGTTGTGCTTGCCGAATATACTACGGGTGCAGAACCTGGAGGAGAATCGTTCAACGACGTGATGCCATATCCATATGCGAATAAAGGATCATACACTGCATCCCCGATGTTAATCGGGATTTGAGATGTGCTTCGTGGCCATGTTTGGGAGAGTGTACCCACGGGCGGGTAATCACCAAAGAGCACGTCCGTAATTCCTTGTCCCTCAGTGCCAGGCAGCCATGCCGCGATAAGCGCATCACAATGATGAAGAATGGGATTGATGATTACCGGACGCCCGGTGATAAGGATGAGGATAATAGGGATATTATAAGTTTTCATATTTCGGACGGTTTGGATATCATATGGATCGAGAGTCAATCTCCCGTCACCACTTGCTTCCGCGTAAGGTAGTTCCCCTATGGCAACGATACCAATATCGGCGCTATCTGCACCAAATCCATTTTCTGAATATGTAACATTTGCAGATGGAACAGCCTGTTGGACAGCTTGCAGGATGGTCGTCCCGATGGTCGTATTACCGCTTCCTCCCTGCCACGTGATGGTCCATCCACCGCATTGATAGCCCAGATCATTTGCATGCCGTCCGGCTATGTGAATTCGTTTGATAGTCTTAGAGATAGGCAGAACGCCGTCTTTCTTTTTTAAAACAACCAACGATTGTCGTACACATTCTCTGGCCACCTGACGATGTTCCGGCGAACCTACCTGGCTCAGAAAAGACCTTTTGGCATAAGGATGTTCAAATAGACCCAATTGAAATTTTTGAGTTAGAATTCTTCTCACGGCATCATCAATACGATCCATGGATACAATTCCCTGGTTAACCTTTGTTCGAAGTGTATCGATAAAGTTGGGATAATTTAATCCACCATAATCGTTCATCATAGCCATGTCAATACCGGCATTGACGGCAGTTGTAATATTTGTACCGTATGGAGCACCAGGGCTCACAGCCAGTAAAAAGCTTGAATAATCGGTGATAAGAATACCTTTAAATTTTAACTCTTCCTTTAAAAGCGTGGTCAACAGATAGTGATTCCCATGACATGGGGCACCGTTCCACGTACTTTGCGACACCATGATGGAACCTGCCTTCTGTTCTATCGCGGAAAGATATCCCGGCAAATGAATTGCTCGTAGTGTTGCTGTATCGACCTGAGTGTTACCTCCATTTTGTCCACCGGTGGTTCCCCCGTCTCCGATAAAATGTTTTGCACATGCCAGAATGGTCTTGGTTTTGGATGAAGTATCCCCCTGAAAACCAAGCACAGCTGATGCAGACATCTCTTTAACTAAATTAGGTTCTTCTCCAAAGGATTCATAGGTTCGGCCCCAGTTTTCATTTCTGGCAACTGCAACGACGGGTCCAAAAGTCCAGTTGATCCCTGTGGCAGCCATCTCTTGTGCCGTGATCTGTGCCGCCTGCGTAACGAGTGAAGGGTTTCTGGTACAGCCCATCCCGATATTGTGGGGAAAGATGGTAGCACCATAGACTGAACCGATTCCGTGAACTGCATCAATTCCAAATAGAATAGGAATTTTCAGACGGGTTCCTAAGGCATAGGATTGAAACTGGTCATAGAGATCCGCCCACGCTTCTGGTGTTTTACCCGCAGGTCCAGCATCTGCACTGGACAGGACAGATCCAAGACAATACGTTTGTATGTCAGATTGAACCGTCAATCCAGGATAGTCCACCTGAACCATTTGACCGATTTTCTCATCCAACGTCATTCTGCTGAGAAGATCCTCGGTTCGTTCCTCGATATTGGCTGTGGAATCCAGGTAGGTCTGGGCAATGGCACTGCTGTGGAAAGAAAAAATAATATAAAAAATAATTATTAGTGGATGCGATCCCTTGATACTGTGATAATTTGTTTTTCGATTCATTGTATTTCCTTCATAGAGTTAATCAAAATATAATTCTTTTGAATGATTTACAGAAATTTAAAAATGCGACTTGATTATTGCGTTCGTACCATCCATTTTTTTTACTCTTAATGGTAATACGAAAGCAATTCGTATCCGAGGGAAGTGTAATAAATTGGCGCCCAAAAAGCAACGATTTGTAAAGATGTAGCTTAATATATTGATAATAAAAATAAATCCCAATCTGATTTCTCCGATTGGGATTATAATCATAAATCTCTATTGCCATTTAAGTTGTGTTACTTCTTTTTCGTCTCTTTTTTTACATCCTTTTTCGCCGCTTCCTTCTTTGGTGCTGTTTTCTCTTCAGTTTTCACGGCAGGTGGCTGCCCTTTTTTGACATCTAGCAGCTCGATTTCGAAAAGCAACAATGCGTTCGGCTCTATTACGTTTCTATATCCCTGTTCGCCGTATCCGAGAGATGAAGGAATCCACAATTGCCACTTCGATCCGACTTTCATTAACTGCAGAGCTTCGGTCCATCCCTTGATAACTCCCTTGAGCCGGAACGTCGCCGGTTCTCCACGTGAATACGAGTTATCGAATTCCTTCCCGTTGAGGAACCAAGCACGATAATTAGTGATAACGGTGTCATCCAAGGTAGGCGAGATGCCAGTTCCTTCGCGGAGAATTTTGTACTGCAATCCGCTCGGTAATGTGATCACACTGTCTTTCTTTTTATTCTCGGCGAGGCAGCTATCGGCTTCTTTTTTATTCTTTTCACCCCGTTCTTTCGCCCTCATCATTCTCTTGACCTGCAACTCTTCTCTGAAATTCGAGTACATTTTATCCATTGTAGTGTCCGGAAGAAGAGAAGCGCGCCCCGAGAAAGCATCTTTGAGTCCGTTACAGAAGGAAGTTGTATCCATCTCAACCTGGTCGCTATTCAGGTTCGTTCCATAAAAGTATCCAAGGATGTAACCTAATTTTTCTTTATCTGTGGCAAACTGAGCCTTCTGTTGGGCTGGCCCGCCGATATCCTGCGCATTCACACGAATCTGCAACGAAAAAGCAACAAGAATTAAACATATAAGAGTTACCAGTGTTCTTTTCATCATTTCTCCTTATGATTGTTGTATTAAACCTTACTCAGGGCATCTTTTATTTCGCTAGGGTGTATTCCGGTGCAATATCGACCGGTATATTGTTGAGCTTATCCAGAGCCCTCTGCATCTCCGGACGTATAATAACATATTTCTCAAGCATCTTTTTTGCTTCCTCTTTATTCCCTTCGGCTTGGAGTGTTAGAATTTCTCCGGTCAATTTGCGGACCGATTCTTTCATCTTCTCAATATTTACGTGGAACGTTCCGTTTTCCGAATTATGACTGATCGCTCCGTCATCCATTAAATAATTGAATTGAAGAGCAATGCCTTTCCCGTGTGCTTCATTAATTCCGAACCGGACCGAACGGAATACTCCTGCGAGGAAGGTTGTGTACATTGTTTTCTCCATCGATTTCTCGAGTACTCCTTTGTCGATGAGATACTGAAGAGCCCAGAGGCCGGTGATATCCGCTTTCGCTTCCTCGATTGCCGAATAGAGCTCCTGTAACGTTGTGCGCACAGTAGCCGGCTTTCCGTTGACGATGATATTATGGGGACCTAGTCCGTGCATCAGTTCATGCGCGAGAGTATGTGTGAAAAACGATTCGAACAAAACATCCGCCTGTTGTTCTTTATCGAGAATAACGCGGCTGATCGGAATTAAAATTTTATTAAACTTTGCCTCCTGCACATTTTTCAGCATCACCCGCTTGCTTCCCTTTTCCTTTACTACTTTTTCGTCGTTCGGAAGGTTGAATGCCGCGGTCTGGACTCCTTTCGTATCTCCGCCGGCGAATACCTCGTCAACGACGCGGATCGGTGAAGCGGCACCAAGCTTTGGATTTCTGTATTTCGGACTCATCGGAAGGTTATTCTCAAGCTCCTGGAGATATGAGCTGAATTTTTTCAGCTTTGTCGATTCCTTCTCGTCACGCAGCGTCACAAATGCCTCGAAGGTCGCTTTGTATCCGAAAATCTTGTCCTGGTAGGTCTCGTACGGGCCGATTGTTACATCGATTGGAGCATCAACCTCCATCCAGGCAACATCGGATGCGTAATAATCGTTGCTCAGGAATGAAGCGGCGCGCTTCAACAGAAAATTCTTCAATGAAGCATTCTCTGTAAGAGCCGCAGCCTCTTTCAATAAAGCAGCGGCGTGCTTGAGATCTTCCGCATATTCAATATTGTAAGGGACGATTTTTAGCCTTCGATTTTCATCGCGCCTGATCGTTGTGAAAAATCCCTTTGCCTGTTCCTGCTCTTTTGGCCTGAGTTCTTTGAGCCATGTCTCGAACTCCTCTTTTGTCATATAATCCGGATAAAAATTCGCTCCGGGCGGGGGGGTAGGTGGAACACCGTCGATGAACGCCGTATCGTTATCGAGGCGCGACCACGGTACACCATTGATCATGAAATATTGCAGCTTCAGTTTTCCTATCTTCGATTTACGGTTTGCAAGTTTTTCCAGGAGTGCGCTATCGCCGCTCCATATTTGTTCAAGGAATAAGTTATCCATGATCTTGCCGGCTTCGATGAGTTTCTTTAATGCATGACGATCGCCGGGGCTGAGGCCCGTCGTATCTGCACTGATCTGTGTCGGCGCAAATCGTGAGATCTGCTTCTGTATTTTTTCAATAGCCGTCATATTGTGATCTTCTTTCTTGCATCCATCCGAGTATAAAATAACCATGAATGCAATAAAAGGAAATATTCTTAGGTATATATTTTGAAGATTCATAGATTCTCCTTCTTGCTGCTATATTTTATCTATTGTACAACTACCGGTTCGGTCTCGAGTCTGAGCGAAAACTTTTTGTACACTTTCGATTTAATGATTGCTGCTAGCTCGAGGAGTTCTTTTGTTGTTCCATTATAATTAATAAGTGCAAGTGAATGATTTTCTGAAATACCAACTCCTTTGTATCGGTACCCACGTGGGAAACCGGCCTTTTCGATAAGCCATGCGGCTGGTACTTTGACGCCTTTAGATGATGCATATGAAGGGATCGGATTTCCATCTCCGTCTTTTTTCCAGTTGTTGATGAGCGACCGAAAATTCTCCTGAGTCAATATCGGATTTTTAAAAAATGATCCGACAGATCGTGTGTTTGGGTCCTGCGGATCAATCACCATCGACTTCTGCCGGCGAAGGGTTAGAACGGCGTCTCGAACGGCGCGTAGAACTGAAGCGCCGCTCTCGAAACGCTCGAGACCGCCCGACGTATCAATAAATTTTTGTAACTCCGGATAACGTATCATTGGGCGTCCGTCTTTTCTCAAACGAAAGGTGACGTCAAGAATGATATACTGATTGTTTGCATCGGTTTTAAAACCGCTCTGCCGATAGCCGAACTTACATTCTGCTGCAGTCATTTCCATGGATGTGAGGCTTTGGCGGTGGAGTACGCGCAATGAATAAATTGTATCGGCGACTTCCTGTCCGTACGCTCCGACATTCTGAATTGGAGTCGCACCAACAAAACCGGGTATGCCCGAAAGGCATTCGATTCCGCATAATCCTTGATCGATGCATCTCAGGATGAACCGATCCAGCGTTTCACCGGCAGAAGCTGTGACTAGCACCCAGTCTCCATCATCTTTAAAAGTCACACCCTTCTGCCCGATCTGAAGAACGAGACCTCGAAAGCCTTCGTCGGGGAATATAATATTACTACCGGCACCAAGCACCTGCACAGGAAGTCTTTTCCCGAGTGCGAATCTTAAGCCGTCCCGTAGCATTTCAGTAGAAGTGGCTGCGAAAAAATACCGGGCAGGACCCCCGAGTCCGATTGTGGTATATCGGGCCAGCGGAATATTTTCAAGGATATGTTCTGTCTGATGCCTAATATTCATAGGTCATGATGCAAAATACACGAATCAATCGTAAAAATCAAAAGGATGGCGTCGCGGAATGCATAGTAAAAATTTTTTCTGTTTCATCCAATATACGAAAATAAAATGAAAAACCTAAGAAACCGCTATCGTAATCATATTATTATATTTTCTTAGTCTTTTTTCTAATATGCTTCCCTTCATGTCAATTTTTTCTTTGTATGCAGAAACCGGACACCCTGAATGATGGATACACATACGGCGGTTCACTTCGACCCGGGGGAGCAGGGTATTACAGCGTGGACTTCGTTCAATGAAGAAGAATGAGAAAAAACTTATTGAATATATGGATGTACTGTCATACATTTTATTCATGAGAATTAGCTGGACAATGAATTGAACAGAAAATCAATTATCCTTCTCCTGATCATCATCGTCTCATGGGGATTTGAATTTCTCTGGATTCGATATGGATATTTCTTTGATTTCCGGCTGTTCGGCATCCACTTCATCCCCCTTTTTCTTGTCCCTCTTATCTCGATCTGGTTTCTCTCTTTGCAGGGGGTGAATCTCATCAATGTTTTAGGCAGATTCGGACAGATTCGTTTGTGGTTTTTCTCTTTATTCATTCCAATACTTATCGCCGGTGTGTCTACATCATTAATGATACTGTTAAGACTTGTACGTTTTTCGGAAAACGTTAATGTCGAAACGAGAATTCTCGGTCTAATAATCGACCTTCCTCTCAATTATGTGTTGTGGTTTCCCCTTTTATTCAGCACCGAAATCTGCTGGAGGGGCGCATTTCTTCCCCACAGTGGGAAAAGACTCGAAACCATCCGGCGCAGTACGATCTCATCCTTTCTGTGGATTCTTTCGCTTGGGGGATTTGTTTTCCTCGGATATACCGAAAGAGGTTTCTCATTCCTTACCGGATCACTCTCTGTTACGGCTTTTTTATTTCTCGGTATTTACCAATCGATGATCTACCGTCGATCCGGCTCGCTTCTTCTGTCGGCGTTTTCACTGCTTTGCATTATTCTTATAAACTCTTATATTTTCGAATTACCGCTTGCCGGCACCCATCCGCTTGTTGAAGTGCTGCATCCAAAGTCGATGCCTTCGACAATAGGTTTTTTCATCTCTTCATGTCTCTTCGGTTTAACAAGTATCGTGATGTGGAATCAACGGCGTGATGAATCGGCGAGAAGATGAAGCAAGGCAAAATAGTTCTTTTTCGAAATTTTCTATTGCAAAATTTGCTTTTTCTTATATATTATGATAGTTCTATCACCGCATTGATAAGTAAGTTTCTCGAATGAAGATCGATCACTCCGAAACCAATTCCGAAAGATATCAATTTGGACGCTCATAGAAGCGGATTTTTGAACGCAGAATGAAGCAAGATTCGATAAAGCATGTTAGCGCTGTATAACTATGGATTAGTCGGTCGGATCATCAGCGCAGGTGTCAATCCGTACGAAAACACTTAAAGCACAAGCATAGGAGAAGCAACATCAGTCATCCACAATTAAAAGAGGAGAAATCCATGAATCGATTCCAAGAACTTGTCGCTCTGGTTCAAAGTTTTGAAAAAGATTTTGTGAAATTCTACGATAAAGGAAACAAGTCTGCTGGAACGCGTGTACGGAAAGCAATGAATGAACTAAAGAGGAAAGCTCAGGAAATTCGTAAGGAAATTCAAGAAATCAAAGCAAAACCCGATGACGCTTCCGGTACACCGACAGAAAATTAATAGTGTATTATGTCTCGTTTGACGCGCTATATTTTATGGATTCTGATAATAGTCGGATACCTCTCGGGCGATTCCTCTAGTGTCGCGGGTATAAAGGGGGGGGGAAAGGGAGATGAATCCGGAACTCAGCCAAATATCTTTAAAGTCAGGCGCGAGAAATTAATAAAAGAAATCGAACCTGCATCGATTGCGGTCTTTTATAGTAGTCCATTACGATATCGCAATAATGATACGGAATATCGGTACCGGCAGGGCGATAATTTTTATTACCTTACGGGCATAAATGAGCCGAATTGTATAATGGTTCTCATCCCCGGTGGATATAATATCACTTCCCAAAGCGACACCGTATCTTCACAGACAATAAAAGAACTTTTATTTTATCAATCGCATTCCGGCAGGGATGCTATCTTTGAAGGTCCGGGTTTGACTGAGGATATTCTGAAGACGCGATACGGTATGGAAAATGTTTTTCCAATTTCAGATTTCGGCCGGATGATCGGTTCGCTTATTGCAAAAGCAGAGGTTCTCTATGTTCCGACTTTCCCGAATGATTTCACGAGTGATATTGCGGAGTACACACGGCCGTTGCGAAACCTTCTCCCCTCGATTAATCAAAAAGTTGTTGTTAAGGATCCGACTCCCATACTGACTGAAATGCGGGCAATAAAATCTCCCGAGGAAATCGCGTTGATCCGAAAAGCGGTTGAGATTACCGTCGTTGCTCAAACACAGGCGATCATGAGTATCGAACCGGGAATGTACGAATATGAAGTTCAGGCACTCATAGAATACATTTTTACCCGCATGAGCGCTGAGTCATTTGCCTTCCCCAGTATTGTCGGATCGGGAGAGAATGCACATATTCTTCATCCGATGCAAAATCGCCGGTTGATGAACGACGGAGAAATGGTTGTAATCGATGCAGGAGCCGAGTACCATGGTTATGCCGCAGATGTGACAAGGACGGTCCCGGTGAACGGGCATTTCTCTGACTCACAGAAAGAAATTTATGAAATTGTTTTGAATGCTGAAGAAGAGACGATCCGATCGATAAAGCCGGGAATGCCGATCCAGGGCTTTGAAAAGAAAGCTGTCGAGATTATTACCCGGGGATTAGTCCAACTCGGAATCCTCCAGGGGAATGTTGATTCGCTGATTGCCGCAGGGGCATATCATAAGTACACTGTCCATGGCATGGGTCATCCGGTCGGGCTCTCTGTTCACGATGTTGAGCCGAAATCAGGTCGCTTCGAAGCGGGAATGGTAGTTACTGTCGAGCCGGGAATTTACATCAATCAGGGAATTCCGGGAGTCGATCCAAAGTACTACAATATCAGCGTGAGGATCGAGGACACGATTCTTGTAACAAAAGACGGAGCCGAGAATCTCAGCGCGGGAGTTTCACGGAACATTCAGGAAATTGAACGATTAATGAAGAAGAGAGGAATGGGGAACGAGCCTCTCGATTAATACCGGATGAATAAATTATAGCACGAGGGTCATGATAAAAGGAAAAGGTAGCCCGACAATATCAGGCTACCTTTCTTATTTTCACCGGAGATGATACAATGGCAAAATTATTGCTGTTCAGCCATTGTGCGCTGGGCGCGACGGATCGCTTTCACCTTCTTCATACGTTTCTTGACTGAAGGTTTGGTGAAGTACGTCCGCTTTTTAAACTCTTTCAGGACGCCGGACCGTTCGTATTTCTTTTTGAATCGCTTGATAGCACGATCAATCGGTTCGTTTTCCTGAACCATAATTCCGACCAACGATATCACCTCCTTACAACTCTACTGAAGCGATGGACCTGCCTGCAGATCTTCTTCGGGAAGAAGATTCTCTATAAGCCGACGTTCCCCGATTTTTTCAAATGTCACAATGATCGCCTGACCGCCGTCTGATGTCCGCATTTTTCTAGTCACTTTTCCCACATCGTTCAACTCTGTGTGGAAAATTGCGTCGCCAACGGTATAAAGACGCATAGGAGAATACGTGATGCACGACTGTGGATCGAGGGGGGTTGCTTTTTGTTCGGCTTCTTTTTGGAGATCATCGAGGTTGAGGAGCATTGCATGCCGGCATTTCGGGCAACGGTACCATACTTTATTGGTTGTGCCCTCAACCATTCCTACCAATTCCATTTTTGTTTGTTTATCGCAATAACTGCACTGATGTATGAGCGATTTTGTCCGAGCCATTCCTTTGCCTCTCCTTCATGATTAACAGGGATACGGTCTAATCGACTGAGGAGGCGAACGTACCCTTCATGCAAAGGGTTTGAAATAACCAGCCCTCTGTATATTTATAATAAGGTACCGAGATTTTGCTATGAAGTCAAGAAGTATTCTGATATTCCTTGACTTTTGGACTCTGATTAGGTATCTTACCCTACTTTTCTATTGAAATTACGTATCATGGGCCCTTAGCTCAGTTGGTTAGAGCAGCAGACTCATAATCTGCGGGTCGTAGGTTCGAGCCCTACAGGGCCCACATA
>JBEKIL010000017.1:0-61294 GCA_050011775.1 Bacteroidota bacterium
TGCCAAAGAGGACCCAAAGCTGCACCATCAAACTGCATTGTTTTCAAAGAACAGATGATGTTATTACAGAAAATATAGAAGATATTTTTCTATTTTTCTCTTGACATTGAGTAAGCAGTGTCGCAAAAACACGCAACCCCGCGACGGTTGATTGCAAATGACCAATTTATTTTCAGCTCCGGCGCGGGGTTGAGCGCGGCTTTATTTCTAACGCCATTCCCAGCGTCGTGTTTTTGCGTGTTATGCGAAGTTTGCAGGAGAATTATTTCCACCATTCAAGTTCTTTTGACTTCGCATCCCAAATGCTTGTATAATCTTTCCACCCATTATTTTCATATTTTGTGGCTACTCCAAACTCACCAGCCCCGACATCTAAATCACCTGAATCAGGGATTCGAAAATCTCCCCAATTACATTTTTTGGATTGACCATCTTGATAACTTGTCCATGTTCCTACAAACTCATTATTACTAAAACCATCTGCATCACTCATTAAGAAATCATATTTTAAAAGATTGTTTTTATCGAAATACCAATAGGTGGTGAATATACCTTTAAAATAACCTGTACCACGATCTTTTTTATTTTCAGTAAAATAGTATTCACCTTTCAGATAACCCGTTTTGTATTCCGGAACTTCTGGATTCTTATAAATGTAGACTTGTTTTATTACTAATCGACCTTGAAATTCACATATATTTGTTTTCACTTTAGATTTTCCATAAATCATATATTCATATGGATTGTCATTGTTTTTAATGACTGAAATGAGGTGTATCCGAAATCTTTGATAGTTATCTCCAATGAATCCTAATGGCTCTGGTCGTTTTACACGGTGGCCGTGCTCAGTATCAATGCTATCGAGTATCCAGAGTCTACCAAAATTGATATGCTTGGCTTGGGTATAAAAGCTTGTTGTATCTTGCGAATACATTACACCCACTACAAGAATAAGGGCGCTTAATAAACGAATTCTCATATTCATGCTCCTGCAAATTTCGTATAACTCGCGTAACAACGCACCAACGTGTCCCGACCTGTCGGGATTGCGTTGTTATTTCTTATGATATGTATCCAGAATGAAAAATCAGTGCTGAATTGTACGGAAATGTACGCTATGGCTGGTGCAAAATCAATTCGCCCATATATCCGCTTTTTCCCCCAATAAAAAATGTTCGATGCCGCCCGGCTATAGATCGAAGTAGAAGCAACTCTGAAGCTAGATGTATGGATTA
The DNA here is from genome assembly GCA_050011775.1 of Bacteroidota bacterium. GTDB lineage: Bacteria > Bacteroidota > Ignavibacteria > UBA10030 > CAVZMI01 > CAVZMI01. The sequence continues at coordinate 1,236 of JBEKIL010000017.1, forward strand.
AAGTAATGGAACCAGATCTCGCGTCCGTTATCGCGTGCTGCCGGTCGCATTCGGTTGTCAACATCCTTGTTGCGGATGCATCGGGAGATTACTATTTACTTGTTGAACGCTTTTTGTGAAATCCCGCTTAGCGGGGACTCTTTCCTTTTTAAAATGGTTGGGCTGCCCTCAACCATTTCCAAGTGAATTCAGCAGTTCGCGAGCCTTTCCTCGTACTTCCTGATAAGCATCACCCTGAAATACGGGTAATTCCGCAAGAAGTGTGAGAATGGTCCTACTTTCCTGAACCTTTGAATTAAGTAGCAACAAAGAAGCTAAGTAAGAATCAATATACGTGTATAATCCTTCAGCTATTCGCTGGAGAACATTCGTAGGGACGTCCTTGTCACTAACAAGCAAGGGGAGAAAAGCATATCGGTACACCCAATAATCAGCTGCGTTCAATTGATCCCAAAATGGATTTGAAAAAAGGATCGTTTCAGTGCTGTCAAAATCGTAGTTGATGACATGGCTAAGGTCGTTCTGGTCATAGTCGTTGATTCGGAGCCAGCCAATCTTCGTCCGCACCTTGAGGCCATAAGCGATGCTGTAGAAACAACCCGATTGACAATCTTGAGCTTCTCCATAGCTAACCTTAAAGGCTATTAGATTCTCTTGCTGAATTTCAAGGAAAATCTTAATTGGTTGCACCTTTGGAAGATTCTGGCTTTGGACGAATACAGCGATGTCAGATGGTATTTCTGGTTCGACAGACTTGTCTTTACAGGACTGAGCCAAAAATATGATTGTCACTAGTATATATAGTAATACGGACTTCTTCATAACAAAATTATCCTTGCGGGCGCCTAACGGATGGCCACTAAGCTGTGTCACCGATAAGCTTGATTATTTATGACTCAATATAACGCTGGTTTTCGGATGTATTTTGTGGGTACAATTGAATGGTACGAAATCCACTCCATATAATCAAACGGCAGCCCTAACGAGAGCTGCCGGAGAGCGGGATGCTTGATAAATCTTTATTAATTGTCGGCCTGAATGGTCTGATTTTGTCTGAAAACATAAACTGATACTATTTTAGCACCATTAGCTTCTTTATCGACGTAAACCTCTCGCCGTTATTTCCAACGACGTCGATCTTGTAGAAATAGACTCCACTCGAAAGATTGGCGGCATTAAACCTTACAGTATACACCCCGGCAGCTTGCTGTTGATTTACCAGCGTCGCCACTTCCCTCCCAAGAACGTCATAGATCGTAAGAGTAACATGGCTATTATTAGATAGCCGATAGTCAATAGTCGTAGTCGGGTTAAACGGATTTGGATAGTTTTGTAACAGTTGGATTATTTCGGACCGTAGACTTGGGCTATTTCGCACAGATGTTGGTGTTGTGGCTATGGAATAAATCTTCAGATCGCTTAGAATTCCCTCAAAGACCGTCCCAACGTTAAAGTCCGTTACTCCGAAAGTCCGGTCAATTGTACTAGGGCCGTGCATGATAGTGAAGCTGGCGGAGCATGCCAGGATCCCATCTAAGTAAAGTTCCGCAATCGCATTGCTGCTATCGTAAGTAATTTTCGCTTCGTGCCAGGTGTTTAAGGAATAGTGCAAAGTGCTTCGCTGGACGTGCGTTGAGTTGTAGCGAAGTGCTACCGTACTGTCGGGTTGTAAATAAAAACCAATCCATCGATAACCGCCCGTTAAAACAGGTCTTTCAATACTAGAATAACTTGTCACCTTGAAATTGGCAGTAACAACAAATGATTGAAAAATCGAAGGTGGAAAACTTGGCGTTTCAGCATAACACCCCCCCGCTTCCCCACTATTGATGTAGACGCCGTTGAAATAAATGCCGCCTTCTTGATAGGGGGTATTGGTCAGAACCATTGGACCGAAATTTCCTGTGGTATCATTTGGATTCGAGTTCAAGGGGTAATGCGCAATCAGTACATTCGGCGCCCTCCCACCGATTGTCACTCCACTTTCATTAAATATGGCCAAACCGTTATTAGTCCCAATCCATTTGTTCCCGTGTGAGTCGACTGTGACCGCGAGAACATGGTCACCCGGTAAAGCCGAATTGGTCGTGTAATACATTGTCCAATTCGCTCCGTCAAACTTCGCCAAACCTCCTTCGGTACCGATCCATTTATTCCCATTTCCATCGATTGCTATTGCATGGACAGTACTATTCGTCAGACCCGAATTGCCTTCGTTGTACGTTGTCCAGTTTATTCCATCAAATTTTGTTACGCCTTGATTAGTACCAATCCATATATTACCCTGTGTATCCGTTGTGATAGCCTGGACATAATTGGTCGGCAAATCTGAATTTGTAATATTATATGTCGTCCAATTCGTACCATCGAATTTCAACAGGCCCAATGACCATGCCCCTATCCACTTGTTCCCTTGATTGTCTATCGATAATGCTTGGATAGTGACTCCGGTCAGGTCCGGATTACTGTTGGTTGAATTATAAACCGTCCAAGTCGCTCCATCGAACCTGGCGAGGCCTTGGTCCGTTCCGATCCATTTATTCCCCTGCCCGTCGATAGCGAGTGCGTAAACACCATTGTTGGGCAATCCCGAATTACTCATCTGGTAAACCACCCAACTCAAGCCATCAAACTTTGCCAAACCATGGTCAGTTCCGAACCATTTATTTCCCTGGCCGTCTAATGCACTCGAATATACCATCCACCCTGGGAAATTCGAGTTGGATGGAGTATAACTCGTCCAGATATTTCCATTGTACTTTCCGAGACCTCCCTCTGTTCCAATCCAGCCATTCCCTTGGGCATCCACCGCTATCGAGTGGACAACAGGATCCGGCATTCCATCGGTTGTATTAAAAGTCATCCAGTTTGGATTTTGAGTGTTATTGGAAGTTGACAGCCTCCAAACGCCGGAGCCATATGTTCCGGCATAGATATTTGTCCCGTCGACAGCAAGAGCATTGATCTCCGCACCTGCTAATCCCGAAAGACTCCAATTTGTACCATTATCAATTGAGAAGAATACACCACCTCCCGATGTCCCCGCGAAAAGCTTCGTGCCGCTAACGGTAAGAGAAGTGGTAGTCGTGTTGGTTAAACCTGAGCTTACTGAGGTCCAGCTTGCACCGTTGTTGGTAGAAAGAAAGACGCCAGCATCAGTGCCAGCAAAAAGATTCGTCCCACCTGTCCCGCCAGAGACGGCGCTGGCGACAAGACAATGGATATACTTGTTTGTCAGACCTGAGTTGACCGCTGTCCAGCTTGAGCCGTTGTCGGTGGAACGATAGACACCGCCATTCCACGTGCCTGCGAATAAACTATCGCCGATATGAGCAAAGCTATTGATTGTATTGACATTGATTCCGAATCCGGAAGAGGCGTATATCCAGTTTGCACCATAATCTGTCGAGAGAAAGACTCCATCATATGTTGCCATAAAGAGATTATTGCCATTAACGAGCAAAGCTTTGACACCAGTGGAACCAGTCATGTTGTACCAGTTTATAGCATCGCTCGATCGGTAGACACCATTGGAGGTCCCTTCATATAAGTATGTGCCATCAAAAGCCAATGCCCGGACATCATTCTCATCCCAGGAATTGGTACAGTGCGACCACGTCGTGCCAGTATCGTATGTCACGAAAGTACCGCAGCCATCGGTCGCAGCATACACCCTCCCTGGACGGGGGGCTATAAGGGCATTAACAATTGTGCCGGCTAATCCGGTATTCACACGAGTCCAACTTCCATCGACATCGGTCCATCGATATATTCCACCGCCCGCAGTTCCTGCAAACAGATAGGGACCATTCGAAGCGAAGCAGTTGATGTCTAAAGTACCTAGTCCCATATTCTGCTCACTCCAGATCAAGTCGCTCTCGGAGGCCACAAACACACCACTGCCATACGCTCCTGCATATAAGTTTGTACCACTTTTAGCAAGTGAATGAACTTTCTCACCCGAAATTCCTCCATTGACGGCGGTCCAACTCGTTCCGTTGTCTGTTGTCTTGTAGACGCCATCGTTCATTCCTGCAAAAACGTCCGTGCCGGTGCTCATAAGAGTGTTAATATTATAACCACCGAGTCCTGTGTTAACGGGATCCCAACTCGCTCCATTATTTATAGAGCGATATACGCCGAAGCCATAGGTCCCAACGAGCAGATTAACGCCGCTTGTAACAAGAGCTGTTATCGGAACACTTGGCAACCCATTAGTCACAGAAGTCCAACTTGCGCCATTGTTTGTGGATAAAAAGACATTACCATCATAAGATGCTGCAAATAATTTTGTGCCACTGACGGTAAGAACACAGATAAGAGTATCTGTTATCCCGTTATTTACAGCACTCCAGCTCATACCGCTATTCGTTGACACGAAAACGCCGCCATAGGTCCCCGCAAACAGAGTGGTTCCGTTGGCAGCAAGGGTTCTGATGTGCAAATTTGTAAGTCCTTCGTTTCTCGAGGACCAATGATAACCGCTATCTGTGGAGAGAAACACCCCTCCACCGTATGCCGCTGTAAAAAGGTTCCCGTCGACGGCGACGATACTTAGAATGGCTCCGCCAAGAGGCCCGTTTGTTTGTTGCCATTGAGCGTTAATTGTATCTCTTTCAAGAAGTAACAAGAAAGAGAGACACAAGACAAAACGAAGTGTATTCATGATTTTCAATCCTTTTATAGTGTTGTTAAAAGGCAATTGCACATAACATCTGCACAAACTACGACGCCTCGACCCAGTAATTTAGCAGATGACTCATTTAATATTTGCCCCGGGGCGAGGTGTAACGAACACAATAATTCCCCACACTGATTTTTATTTAGCGTGGCAAATGTGTGAGTGACGTAGTTTGTGTTGTTAGTTGCAGTTGCCCGTTCATCGAAGTAAAATAAGTTTTTTTGTCTCTGAAAATGCGCCTGCCTGTAATCGATAAAAATAAATTCCACTTGATATTCCTTCAGCATTCCATTGCCGTGCGTAAGTTCCAGCAGGCAACTCGTCTGCGAGCAGAATCGACACTTCTCTCCCCAAAGCATCAAATACTTTGAGTGATGCAAACGATTTGGATGGAAGACTAAAGGATATAATTGTTGTTGGATTAAACGGGTTCGGATAATTCTGAAATAAAACAAATGCTTTTGGAAAATTATTGTTTGGTATTTCTTTGACCGAAACTACTACACCCCCTTCTTTATAAACCGCTAAGCCGTTAGTTCCGATCCACTTATTCCCTGAACCGTCTATCACTATTGACTGGACAGCGTTAGAAGGCAAACCCGAATTTGAAGTATTGTAAATCGTCCAAGTTGTGCCGTCGAATTTGGCAAGTCCGCCATTTCCCGTTCCAATCCACTTATTGTCTGAACCATCTATCGCTATTGAAAAGACACCGTTATCAGGTAAGCCCGAATTTGAAGTAGTATAAACCGTCCAGGTTGTGCTGTCAAATTTGGCAAGTCCACCATTATAGGTTCCGATCCACTTATTCCCCGAACCGTCTATTGTTATTGAATAGACCCCATTATCAGGCAAGCCCGAATTTGAAATAGTATAAACCGTCCAGGTTGTGCCGTCAAATTTGACAAGTCCACCACTATAAGTACCAATCCACTTATTTCCTGAACCGTCGATCGCTATTGACTGGACAGTGTTATCAGGCAAGCCCGAATTTGAAATAGTATAAACCGTCCAAGTTGTGCCGTCAAATTTGACAAGTCCACCACTCCACGTTCCGATCCACTTATTCCCTGAACCGTCTATTACTATTAAATTGATACCGTAAAAATCAGGCAAGCCCGAATTTGAAGAGGTATAAACCGTCCAGTTTGTACCGTCATATTTGACAAATGCACCACCCGAAAAACTGCTCGTACCTATCCACTTATTCCCTGAACCGTCGATCGCTATTGACTGGACCTCATTAATAGGCAAGCCCGAATTTGAAGTATCATAAACCGTCCAGGTTGTGCCGTCAAATTTGGCAAGTCCGCTATAAGTCCCGATCCACTTATTCCCTGAACCATCTATTGCTATTGAATAGACCCCATTATTAGGCAAGCCCGAATTTGAAGTATCATAAACCGTCCAAGTTGTGCCGTCAAATTTGGCAAGCCCACCACTATTTGTCCCAATCCACTTATTCCCTGAACCATCTATCGCTATTGACTGGAAATAGTTATTATGCAAGCCCGAATTTGAAGAAGTATAAACCGTCCAGTTTGTGCCGTCAAATTTGGCAAGTCCGCCATTTTGAGTTCCAATCCACTGATTCCCAGAACCATCTATCGTTATTGTATTGACACAGTTATTAGGCAAGCCCGAATTTGAAGTAGTATAAACCGTCCAGGTTGTGCCGTCAAATTTGACAAGTCCGCTATTTCCCGTTCCAATCCACTTATTGTCTGAACCATCTATCGCTATTGAAGAGACATCGTTATCAGGTAAGCCCGAATTTGAAGTAGTATAAACCGTCCAGGTTGTGCCATCAAATTTGGTAAGTCCATTTGACGCAATCCACTTATTCCCTGAACCGTCGATCGCTATTGTACCGACCCAGTTATTTGGCAAGCCCGAATTTGAAGTATTATAAACCGTCCAGTTGATTCCGTCAAATTTTGCCATGCCGCCACCTACCCAATGCCCACCATTTAAATCAGGAGAAGTCGTAATCCACTTATTCCCTGAACCGTCTATCACTATTGACTGGATAACGTTAGAAGGCAAACCCGAATTTGAAGTAGTATAAACCGTCCAATTGGTTCCATCAAATTTAGCAAGCCCACCACCTTTAGTTCCGATCCACTTATTCCCTGAACCGTCTATTGTTATTGAAGAGACATTGTTAGAAGGTAAGCTTGAATTACCTCTGTTAAAAAAAGTTTTCTCTCCTGTTGTTTTATTGAGTTTTACTAAACCTCCACTTGTTCCTACCCAAACAGTATTTCCTTCAATAGCGATAGAAGAAACACCTGATCCATTAGTGTAATTTATCCACTCAGGGCTTTGTGCATAGATGACAGAAATAGTGGTGAATATGCAAGATCCCACAAAGAATAACCGGAAAATGTTATTCATCTGTTTCTCCTTTTGTGAAATAGTGAAGGGCAATTGCAACTGCTATGCACAAAATCAAGAGCCAAACGTTTCAGTGATAGAGTGTAAGAACCCAAACCAGCCTGCTATTCGTGGTCCTAAAGTACTACTTCGTCGTCCTGTTATGCGAACAAGAGCTGCGTCATTGATAAGAATATCTATAACTCAATACAACGCTGGGCGTCGGATTTATTTCGGAGATACATGCGTATGGTACGAAATCAGAGACTAACAATCAAGGCAGCTCTAACTCTTCGCCCATATATCCTCGATATTTCCCCAACAAAAAAATGTTCGATGCTGCCAGGGCTTTAGATCGTAGTAGAAAGATGTCTGAAGCTCGCGGTATGGATTAAAATGATGGAAACAGATTGCGCTGCCCAGCAGGCTACACTCATCGGCGTGAGCAGCCTCCTTTGGTCCATAATATACTTTGGATCACTTTGGGGCTGGTCAGTTCGATTTGATCTGAATATATACAGCCCTTTCAACGTAGTAATATAAGTTTCTTTGTTTCACTATATGATCCTGCTTGCATTCGGTAGAAATATACACCGCTTGGCAAGTTGTTCGCGTTGAAAGTGACCGAATGACTTCCTGCGTTTTGACGTTCATTCACAAGTGTTTCAACTTCTCTTCCAAGTACATCGTAAACTTTCAATGCAACGAAACCGGTTACAGGTAATTGATAACTGATAACTGTAGACGGATTGAAGGGGTTAGGATAATTCTGGAACAATCCATATTCAGCGGGAATATTGCTGATCACCCCCTTACTCTCAACGGATGTAGATGTGCTATCAACCGGTTCTCCATATAATATCCCTCGTCCGACTGGTGTCACATAACACCTGCCATAAACCCGTGGATCGCCCATAATCTGATTAATCTTTCCGTACTGATGCTTGTCGTCATTGATTCTTGTCCATGATGCGCCAATGTCATCCGAACGGAAAAAACCCAATGCACTTTTGACGGTTCCAAACATATAGATGGAAGGGTAACCACCCGCATTCAATGCCTTGCCAAATCCTGCACGATAAGCCGCAGTTACGGCATTAATTTTCGTTGCTGTTACGCCCGAGTTGGTAGTTCGGTAAAGTCCGCCCTGGCCGCAGCAAATCCAAAGATCTTCCTCGTGACCCGGTACCGCGGAAATATTACCGTCCTGCGGGAGCCAGCTTGGAACATCCGGCAAATTTCCAACACCTCTTTGAAAAGTTTTTCCACCATCCGAAGAAATCCATAGTTGTCCGTTTATTCCATCATAAGCATAAAATTTTTCCGTATTGACCCTATCCGCAACCGGAGAGATGAGTGGGACACCGCCGCCACAGGCCGTCCATGTTGATCCATCGTCTGTAGAATATGACATCACCGATCCGATCGGACTCCATACTATAGTGCTCCCGTCTGCCGAAAGTGCGATAGACCACACGCCGCCATCGGATGTTCCGGCCGGCCATGTATCGAAATCGTGCCACGTGATCGTTCCATCGAGTGAGTAGGCACCATGATCGACTGAAACCCAGGATGGAGAGTTGTAAGTCTTGACAACTTTTTCAGGTGCATTTTCAGCGAACGCAATGGACGTTGTCGACCATTTTGCCGGACTGTATTTATCCGGCGGAGATACATCAAGACTATCATGCCTGAATCCGTCAACGTCCCCCATGGCCGATAAAAGATTTGTATACGGAGGAGTGACGATTTGAAACGTCTGGGTTTCTTCCACATTCTCATCCCTGAAAAACCATGTCGGAGTGGAAGCATAGATATCGTTACACGCCCAAATTCCGTATCCGGTTCCGAACATCGCCCTGCTTGAATCAAAGGGATCTATTTCCAGGCAGGCAAGCCATTCGCGATTCAGATTTTTATTGTAATTCGCATAACTACAATCAATGGTGGCATTTGAAAGACGGGAAGACCAGGTACCACCGCCATTTGTGGAAAGATATATTTCATCCATCGGTGACCAACGATCGAGTGTACTCACTATGACAATATCCGGATTTTGGGAGCAAACAGAAACGCCGCTGAATCCGTAATAACCTGATGACGGACTGATATCCGTCCAATTTCCCACCGGGATGCTATATTTCCATACGGAACCTGCGGTTGCACCGTTCGGACCCGGGTAATCTGAAAACGTTATATAGAGTATGCTATCGGCGAGAGCCGCCCTTATCGCCATCACCCCGCCCGGTTGCCCTTCCACAACTCTCCATGAAGCACCTCCGTCATCGCTTCGATACAGACTTTTACCGATTGTATCGGCAGCGGCCACAAAAATACGTTGCGTAGTGTCGCCATGAGAGCCGCCCGTCGAATCAAATAAAACAAAATTCACATTTGTCGGAGTGAAGGAAGAAATTCTTGTCCAGGTAGACGCATAGTTTGTAGATTTCCATAATCCGTCGGCTGTTGTCCCCATGAAAAGAATGGAGTTTAAATTCGGATCCACTTGAAGTCTTTCTCCTGCGCCTCGTCCATCCTCATCCCCGCCGATTTTAACCGACAATCGATGAATCGTCCATGAATTACCCTTGTCTGTCGAGGAAAAAAGAGCCCCTGGCTGTGCCCACGATTCTGTCCATTCCCCGCATTCCATATAAACGCGATTCGTGTCATTACGATCGACGGCAATGGAAAGTACACCCATGTATTCGGCATCCAGATTGTTGATCGTCAATTCATCGTTCAATGGTATCCACTTGCTGATCGATTTATCCCATCGATAAGCGCCACCGATATCGGTGCGGGCATACATCAGGTCCTTCACAACAGGATGGTACACTATCCCGGGCACAAATCCTCCGCAACCGACGATAACGCTCTTCCAGGCATATGGCGTCGTCTGGCCAGGAGATTGCTGAATGTGTGTCAATGCGACGAACATCGACAGGAGGACAATAACAATCATCCGATTTCTGGAATTATCTATCTCTGTTCGATTCATATTCCCCCTTTTTGGTTCTCAATTGAGGTGTCTCCGATCAAGTGCTGCTATAAAATTATTGATTGACCTGCCCCCGAATGATGTACCAATGATAATTGCTTTTTTTTATTATCATACACCTGTCTTACTTCCATGATCCTTCGCCTATATATATCCGCGATATTTTCCCAATAATAAATTATAGAAAACGACGTTCGATGCCGCCCGGCTTTAGATCGAAGTAGAAGCAACTCTGAAGCTAGATGTATGGATTAAAGTAATGGAACCAGATCTCGCGTCCGTCATCGCGTGCTGCCGGTCGCATTCGGTTGTCAACATCCTTGTTGCGGATGCATCGGGATATTACTATTTACTTGTTGAACGCTTTTTGTGAAATCCCGCTTAGCGGGGACTCTTTCCTTTTTAAAATGGTTGGGCTGACGGATTATTGTTTCTCCTCGTTATTTCTGCGTTTCGATCGTCTTCTCTCGACATATACTCCAATACTTACGCCGAGGCCTATTGAACCAAACACTAAGGTCAAGAGTATGGCAAGTCGGGCTGGCTTTCCGATCATATCGAATAATGCGACCACAATCGCTACGAAAAAAATAATAATCTGAATGATTTCCAGATGCTTAAACTTCGATTTCTTGGTTTGTCTTTTCATAATTATCCGGCGCCCTAACAGATATCCGCTAAGCTGCCCGCTGCCGCCCTTTGATCCATAATGTACTTTAGATCGCCTGGGGGTAGGTCAGTCTGATTTGGTCTGAAAATGTACAGCCCTTTCAACGTAACAATACAAGTTTCTTTGTCTGGGTGAATGAGCCAGCCTGCAACCGATAAAAGTACACCCCGCTTGGCATGCCCGATGCATCCCATTGCATGGTGTACAAACCGGCTTTGAGCTTCTCTGACATTAATGTCCCGACCTCTCTGCCAATGACGTCATAGATTTTTAGAGAGGCGTACTCCGAATTCGGCAATGAGAATTTTATCATAGTGGATGGATTGAACGGATTGGGATAATTCTGTTCAAGTAAAAAGCCTGAAGGAATATTATCCTTTTTCTTTTCGATACCTGTCACTATATCCGACAACGGACGTCTCCAGACACCGCCATTGGATGCGTCGAAGAGATATGCGCCGTCGGAAACGAGCGCGTAACAGTTCATTCTCGTCAAACCGGCGTTGAAGGGAGTCCAGCTCGTGCCTTTATCGGTGGATAGGAATATGCCGCCGAGATAAGTCCCCGCAAAGAGATTCGTACCGATGAAAGTCAAAGAAGTGATGTTATTATTCGTCAATCCGGAATCGACCGGAGTCCAGCTCGTACCGCTATCGCTTGATCGGAATACACCGTCGCCAAAAGTTCCGGCAAAGAGATTTGTACCGGAGATGGCAAGTGACCGGACACTGAGGTTAGTCAATCCGGAGTTGACCGGAGTCCAGCTTTTTCCAGTATCCTGTGAGAAAAAGACACCGTTGTAAAAATCCCCGGCGAAGAGATTCGTTCCGCTGGCGGCAAGACACATAATGGAAGTGAACGTCAGTCCGGAGTTGATCGGAGTCCAGTTTAAACCGTTGTCTGTCGAAAGATAAACGCCTCCGTGAGTACCGGCGAAGAGATTCGAACCGTTAACGGCCAAACAATAGATGTATGGGTCCGTCAGGCCGTTATTTACGGGATTCCAGCTTATGCCGTTGTCGGTAGATAGGAAGACGCCGTTGGCATAAGTTCCGGCAAAGAGATTCGAGCCGCTGAGGGCAAGTGCGTATATGAAATGTGTGGTCAGGCCTGAATTGACCTTGGTCCAGTTTTGTCCGTTGTCGCCGGAATAATAGACGCCGCCGCCGTTAGCTCCGGCGAAAATATCCACCCCATTGGTTGCGAGACCTAAAATTACACAGTTCGACAATCCGTAATTGGTCTCGATCCAGGTTTGACCGTTATCGACGGATGCACATATGCCGCCACTATATGTTCCTGCAAAGATATACGGGCCTCTGACGGTAAATGAAAGGACGAAACGGTCGGTCAATCCGGTATTGGATTGCGTCCAGTTCGCGCCGTTGTCGGTGGACACAAAGATGCCGTCGATCCATGTACCGGCAAATATCGTTGAGCCCCTGACGCAGAGGGATCTGATACGGGAGGTTGTTAATCCGTTATTTACCGGTGTCCAGCTCGTCCCGTTATTGGTGGATAGAAAGATGCCGCCGCCGTAAGTACCTGCAAAGAGATTCGTATCGACAGTGGCGAGGGCAAGGACTTCGGTGTTCGTCAGACCGGAATTGACCGGATTCCAGGTCGCGCCGGAATCTGTCGAAAGAAAAACGCCGCTTGTAACTCCGACAAAGAGGTTTGTGCCGCTGACACAGAAGGCTCTAATGCTGAGGTCGTTCAATCCTGAATTGATTGGAGTCCAGCTCGCTCCTTTATCTGTAGAGACGAATACGCCGTCGCCCCATGTTCCGGCATAAAGATTTGTGCCATCGGCCGTAAGTGTGGAGATGTTCTTATTGGTCAGGCCGGTACTGACTTCACTCCAGCTTCCGCCGTAATCGACGGAAACAAAGACGCCTCCGCCCCAGGTTCCCGCAAAGATATTCGATCCGCTGACGGCGAGAGCTCTGACATCGATGTTCGTCAGACCGTAGTTAGTTTCGATCCAGGTTGCGCCGTTGTCTGTTGAGTAAAATATGCCGGCATCGGTCCCGGCAAAGACAGCCGGTTCTAGAGTGGCGAGGGCATTGACCATACCGCCGTATGGGCCATTTGTTTGGATCCACTGTGCGTCAAGTATCACTGTATTAAGGAAAAGCGCGGCAAGAATGGCGAGTGTGAGGCGCAGGATAAACATAGTGTTTACTCCTTCCGTAAAATCAAAAAAGGGTGGCTGAAAATCCTGATATGATTATCTTCAAAGCGTCTTGATATTGCCATATCGATAGAGCAATTGTTGGAGGTGAATGGGCAAGTTTACGAAGGATGCGATGCAAATGCAAATTTTTACTGCAATATGATTATAAATGCCGTTAATACCGCGCTTCAATGACTGTAAGCCATTCACCGCCCCGATTTGCCGAATATCCCCCCGAGTATGTCGCGGAAGATCTGCCGGCCTATCTTATTAAAACGAGTTTTTTAGTTTCGTCATATTTTCCTGCCTGCAAACGATAAAAGTAGATACCACTCGACATATTTGCTGCATTCCATTGTTTCGTATATGTTCCTGCCGGCATTATTTCCGATACAATTGTTGCAACCTCTCTTCCCAAAATATCAAATACTTTCAGTGATATGAATGATTGTGTTGGAATACTAAAAGATATATTTGTCGTCGGATTGAACGGATTTGGATAATTCTGATACAGGGCCATAGATTGTGGAACTGGCGAAATTTTTCCGACATTTGTCGGCTGTTCAAATGTGGTGTAAAACGTTGCCGGATCCCCACCCGCCAGATATCCCCGTGTTGATGATACAAAATTTATGGAATTAAATGAGACCGGAGTCGATGTATTTTTCTTTCCCGTGCTTTTTGTCGTAGTGTTGATATAATAAAGAATCCCCAGGTCGGTAGTCGCCACGGCAGTATCCGAACCTTCAATATATCTTATCCTTGTAAGCACATCCTCATATCGGTCAAGGGATTGCCAGGTTTCCCCTCCATCGGCCGTGGTCCATGTCGATCCCAGGGTTTTGGTTAGTACTCCGTGGAGAGAATCACGAAAATCTATGGAATTGACGTTGGAAAGTGTATCTATCCTCGTTGCGGATCCAATATATCTGAAGATCCAGTGTCTCCCGAGATCTGAACTCTTCCACACACCTGCCATATACATCCCTTCTCCAAGATTATATGTACCTCTGACAAATATAGATGAAGGAGTTACAAAGCAGACCGGATCGCTGGTAGGACCCGCATGGAGGGTTGTGTCGCAATTATTGACCCAGGTTCTTCCCGAATCAATTGTTTCAAGAAATGCCATCGGTAATGGATATGTTCTATCTCCGCATGCGATACCGTGTCCTGCATCGAAAAATTTTATCGTATTGATCTTGACTACTGACGGGCTTGAGAAGGAAGTACTCCATAAATTCCCACCATCGATGGTTTTATATATTGCACCACCATCCCCTGCGGCAACCATGGTCGTATCATCAATAAAATCCATGCAGGTAATTCCGGTCGTAGAGGGAATTCCATTATTCTTAAGATAGAATTTTGAAATATCAGTGCTCGGTGCCCATGCAATCAATGAAGAATCGCCAGCAACCCACACTTTACCTAATACCTCTTTCACGAATTTTATACGTGTTTGAGGAAGATACGATTGAAGGTGATTCGGATATAGATTCATCGCCTCACCTCCGGTTGATTCCACGTCGACTAATGGACGACACCAGACACCGTCCCACGAACCTCCATAGAGATTTGGGCCGCTAAGTATCAGCGTATAAAAAGAAGGGCTGTTGAGGCCGGCGTTAATACCACGCCAATTGATGCCGCCGTCGGGAGAAAAGAAAACACCATAAGTGGTTCCCAATAGAATTTCCATACCGTCAGGGGCTTGATGCAGGACAATTGAATTAATATCAGGACTGAGTGTACCGATAGGAACCTGTGTCCAGCTCGCACCTTTATCGCCCGAGAGGAAGAGACCATGTGAGGTCCCTGCATATAGTTTTGGAGTGCCGATCCCTCCTTCTGCTGGCCCCACAGCAAGGCACCGAATCCAGCTATCAGTCAATCCGTTGTTGCAGGCAGTCCAGCTTAAACCGAGATCACCGGAAACAAAAACACCACTCTGGCTTCCAAGAAAGATGAGGGAATCACTAATTACGGTAGAGCGGACATTGACCCAATGGGGAAGGTTATGAGTTACATTCTCCCATGTCTCCCCATTATCCTTTGATAATAAGACACCCTCATCGACACCCACGAATATCATGGTATCCATAGTGGCAAAACATCTGGCATCACTGGTATCGGGGAATCCGCTTAATAGTGTCCAGTGTGCCCCGCTATCGGTTGATCGATATACCCCGGTCGCGCCATTGAGTCCCAAAAAGAGAGTGCTGTCTTTAATGAGAAAAGACCTAATATTGAGATAAGTCAATCCGTTGTTACACGGTGTCCAGTTGTCACCGCCGTCGATAGAGCGAAACACGCCTCCCGATTGAGTTCCTGCCCATATATCTGTTCCATTCGAGGTAAGAATAAATACATCATTACCTTCAATACCTACTTTTTTCCATTGTGCATGTGAGAAATGAAGGAATGATATTGAGACAAAAACGAAAAGAAGAAGACGGTATCCTTGGTTCATAAGATCCTCCCTTCGGACTTGTGAAAAAGTAAAACTCTGATTTCGGTAAATTGAGTCTTTCAATAGAAAGATTCCTTTTCGGAATTTTCATCTACTTTCGTCGATTTTCATTTTTATCGGATCATTTTCCCCCCAATAGAGCACCGGGTCACCCACATGAGCCCCGCCGAACACCAATACCATTTCACCATTCTTCGATCGCGCGTACCAGGGATAACGGAGATCATATCCGCCGCCGGAATCCCATGTACTGCCGAAATAAGGAGGTGACTGTTTTATGCATCGTATATCATCCACAGATAACATATCGCCATCCTTACGGCTTATCGGCAATAACAGCATGTTATGCATTCCGGCTTCGGTTTGCACTGGCTGGAAAAAAGGATTGCCGATCTTGAAATCGCCGCAGGAGGTTTTTATGGTTCTTCTTCCACAGGCGGCAAACAAAAGACTAATAATTAAAAAGTATAAAATTAATAGCGACTTACTCTTCTCCATTTAATTATCCTTCCGCTGGTCACTGTAATGAGTGCTGCCGGTCGCGTTCGGTTGTCAACATCCTTGTTGCGAATACATCGGGATATTACTATTTACTTGTTGAACGCTTTTTGCGAAATCCCGCTTAGCGGGGACTCTTTCCTTTTTAAAATGGTTATGTTGCAATTGTTTCATCTGAGTAAAACTAGTTTTTTAGTTTCCGTAAATGAACCAGCCTGCCCGTTCCGACCGTTGGTCGGATCGAGGTCTCGCTCGCCTCGCTTCGCGCTCGGCGAAGCGGGTTGTGCCAACGGCACAACGGACAAACGATAAAAATAAACACCGCTTGACAAACCTGCAGCGTTCCATTGCTGTGAGTACACTCCCGTAGACAACTCTTCCGAGATAAGAATTGCTACCTCTTTTCCCAAAGCATCAAATATTTTCAGCGATACAAACGATTTCAATGGAATACTAAGGGAAATAGTCGTCGCTGGATTAAAAGGGTTCGGGTAGTTTTGCTTAAGTGCGTATGTCACTGGCACCTCACCTGTTGTTGATGATTTAACAAACGTGAGACCGCCATTAGTCGTATGAAGGATTACGCCATTACTTCCAACTACCCAACCGTTGTTCACATCGACAAATGAAATAGAACGGAACCCTGCGTCCGATAGACTAACAGGCATTCGATATTGCTCCTTCCAATCAATTCCGCCGTTTGTCGTCCTTAGAATCACACTAGTGTCAGATTGATGAATTACACTGGTATCATAATTCCGACCAGTCGCCCAGCCGTTGACTGTATCAACGAAGCACACAGATTGAAGAGAACTTCGCATCCTTCCTATTAAGGCATTCCAAGAGTTACCTGCGTTTGTCGAATGCAGAATATATCTCGCACTGTCGCTAGTGGATCCCACAAGCCAGATGTTGTTAAGCCCCACAATCTCCATTGAATTTATGTGCACATTCCCCAGTTGAACACACATCCAAGAGCGACCCCCGTCAGTAGTCCTAGCAACTTGGGGAAGGAAGTTTGAAGAGTCATATAACAGATCATCTTCATTTCTTACAAGCCAGCCGTGAGATTCGTCCGAGAAGTGAATAGATGAAACGAATCCACCGCCCAAGTCCGTAGAATCCCATGCCGCCCTAGTCCAGTGAAATCCTCCGTCAGTCGTATAGCTGACACATGGCCTGTTCCCCCACAACACATACTGCATGCCACCAGCACATCCGACATTCTGATTCACAAAATAGACCGACCTCAAGTAGTTACCACTAGCCAAACCTCTTGGTACCCAATTGATTCCACCATCCGATGTATATAAAACGGAATCGCCAGCATAGCCCACAACCCAGCCGTTGCTCGGATTAAGAAAGTAGACAGAGGTTAGCGCCAAAGACCTCCGGCTCTGCCGCCACATCCAGTTTAATCCGCCATTAGTGGTTTGAAGGATTAACCCTGAATCACCAACAACCACCCCATGGTTAGAGTCGCTGAAAGCAACGGAAAACAAATCTGCGGTTGTCCCGCTGTTTTGCTGAAACCACTGTGCATCGCACACGCCCACCACAACAGCGAGCAGAAGTGTTATGAAAAGAGCTTTCATGATTTTTCTCCTCGTTTTTCGAATCATGACAGGCAATTGCAATATAACGGATGGGCGCTCCGCCAAAAAGACGGCGGACAAGTAAGCTGCCAATTGCTGCCCCCTATGATCCATAATATACTTTTGATCACTTTGGGGGCAGGTCAATTGCTAAATGACCGCTGTGGACGTTCGTTCCTGAACCTCATTTCTTGTACGTATCTCCGAATGAAACATTTGCAGTAAAAGTCTGACCGGCAGTAACAGTGAATTTAGCAGCAGCTGTACCAAATGTTCCGGTTCCTGTTGAGTTGTTTGGTGTGTAGATCAAATACGGATCTGTATTGCCTGAATTAAAACTACCATCACCATTCGCATCAAACGCGGTACTAAGATGGTAGTCTCCTGGTGGCACGGCAAAAGAGTATGTAAATGGTGACGTTGACGAACTACTAATTTGGATTGTTGAGCCATCTGGCGGACCTTGCATGTTGGTGTTGCTGAAGGGAAAGATTGCCACAACTAAAAGTATAGATGCGCTTGGTGTACCGGCACCAGTATAAGTTATCGTGCCTTGAACAGTGCCCGTTGTAGGATTTTGAGTGGGATTGCTCTCGTCCTTCTTGCAAGATAAGAGAAGGAAGCATAAGAGCAACACGATCATAGTATTGAACAGATTATTCATTGTTGAAACTCCTTTAAGAGTCTTGGGGCTGATTGGATTTCACTTAGCTCGAATTGCCCAACCGTCGTTGGCAACTCAGCCATCGTTAGCGACACGCACTCAAATTAGTTTTGATTAATATATCGCTTGAATATTGATAACTCAATCTAACACCGGTTGTCGGATGTATCTTTGGGTGAACAATTGAAAGTAAGCAATCAGCTGCTAAGAATCAAACGGCAGCCCTAACGAGAGCTGCCGTATTGTGGGACTCTTGATAAGTCTTTAATCTCGGATTCGCTAGCGGAAGTAAACCCTCTTACCGATTATTTCATGTTTTTAATGATGCTCTTCAGGCTATCGCGCCTGGTCATCATGATGTTTGATATCGCTTGAATGAGTTGCCGTTTCTTCTCAAGTGCATCCTTCAACTCGAATTGCTGACGCTGTGATATGTCTCCAAGGGAAACCATACTCTCTTCGGCATTGCGGATTTCCTGATCGAGTTCAATAGCCGACATTTGACGCGTATCTTTTTCTATTGGAGCCTTTGGAGTCTTTGTGTATTTTAGACCCAGAAGGCGCGTTTTGCCCGTCTCTATTATAATCGGTTCTTGTTTGAGTTTATCGTATGATTCCCTTAATTTATCCCTGATAGCCGCCATTTGCTTTTTCATGCTTTCAATAAACTTCCTCTGCTGTTCTTTCTGTTGATTCATTTTATGCATTTCATCTATCATTTCAGACAAGTCCGCTTCCTCCGAATTCGAAAGCTCACACAATACCATGGCGACAAGCGCATCAATGTCCGGGGATGATAAACCATTGTTCTGGCTTCTGACTATTGAGGCAGTAGCTGTGTACCAATCGCCCTTTATCGCAGAAGAAACGATATCATGTTCCAAAGTCCGGACCGCCTTTGTCACTTTCTGCCTGGCGGAAGGCTGTAGAATGCTTTCAAGATTTTCCATTTGCTTTCGCAGTTCTTGTTCTCTTGAGTCTTGAGCCTGGATTCCAATCAAGCTTTGGGACAACAAATGGAAGATGACAAAGGTAAAAATTGCGCCAGTGCTGATTGACCGTACTTTTATCTTCATTCCTTCTTCCTCCTTTTCTGTCCTAAATGCAGTGATAAAATCATTCGATGCCTCTTAAGTCGGCTGTATATCGGAGGAACATGTGTATGGTACGAAATCAGAGACTAACAATCAACGGCAGCCCTGACAGGAACTGCCGCAGAGTGAGATCCTTGATAATTCTCTATTAAATTGAAACCTGAATGGTTTAAATCGATCTGAAGATATACAAGGGTAAAAGAACAGATGTGTAGATTTAATTTTTAACACAACGAAAACCGACGGAACAGTAGCGATCGATCGGGTAGCAGTTGCGGCAGTCCACCCGACAGGGACTGTCATAGCCAAGGTCACCCATTGAACCCCCGCGCGCCACCCGCATGCTTTTTGTTGTCGTGGGTCCCTTCAGATCGGTCGGAACTCCCGACGGGTACGCATAACCGTGCCAATCCCAACACCATTCATCGACATTTCCGCTCATATCATATATACCAAGTTCGTTTGCTTTTTTTTGACCGACAGGATGAGTACAATCTCCAGAGTTGTTCTTATACCACGCAACTTCGTCTAAATCATCATAACTGCCACTATACATATAGTCATGCGTTTGGTTTCCTCCGCGTGCCGCATATTCCCATTCGCATTCCGTCGGTAACCGATAACCGTTTGCCGGCCACTTTACTGCATCTATATTAATATCTATTTGTCCGGTGCGATATATACTACTTTGTGTACTATCGGTATAATATACTGGTGTTAAGCCATTTTTTTCTGAACGGGCATTGCACCACTTTACAACATCATACCAATTCACCATTGTCACGGGGTTGTTCGATCCGACGTTGTCCAATAAGGCAGGGCTAGATCCATTTTGCCCGGCAGGAAGATCTGTGTAGCCGTGAGCCAGACTCCAATCTCTCACCTCTGTCCAAAGCTCATACGTCACTTCATACTTATCTATCTTAAAACTGCTTATTGTGGCGAGAGTCGATCTACTTGAGATGGGAGTTGATTTAGCAGTAAATGTACCACCTGCCACAGGCACTAAATTGCCTTGTGTCGAATTTCCTCCGTTTGTTGGTGAATCTTTCTTCCAATTCCAACCCACAATTGAAATTATTGAAAAAATAATGAAGAGATAAAGAATTCTCCATTTCATAATTCATCTCCATTTCTGTAAATACTCAAGATATCTATTTCCTCTGCTCGCTTACTGCCTGCCGCTTCGTTCCTACGGGCAGTAGCTCGCCAAAGGGTAAAAGTGTAAAAGATCCAAAGTATAATTTTAGTCCTGGACACAACGAAAACCGATATCGTCGACAAAGCCAGGGTGTTCGGCGGGACCGTCCGGTTGACAAACTTGGAAGTTGCGCCAGGCTGGCATACCAAACATCCCGTCGGCGTCTAAAAAACCCCCGCGCAGCTCCCGCCACCAGAGTAGTGTTGTTGTGGTTCCCTTCGGATCGTTCGTTCCTCCCGATGGGTACGCACCACTTTCATCATACCAATCCCAACACCATTCCCGCACATTTCCGCTCATATCATATATACCAAGTTCGTTTGCTTTTTTTTGACCGACAGGATGAGTGCTGTTATTAGAGTTGTCAAGATACCACGCAACATCTCCTATGGTATTACTGCCGCTATAGATGTAGTTATGCGTTTGGTTCCCTCCACGCGCTGCATACTCCCACTCGCATTCCGTTGGTAACCGATAACCGCTTGCCGTCCACTTTACTGCATCTATATCAACATCTATTAGTCCGGCGTGATATATTGTCCTTTGTCTATTGTCTATATAATATACCGGTGCGAAACCATCTTTTTCCGAACGGGCATTGCACCATTTTACAGCATCATACCAATTCACCTGTGTCACGGGATTGTTCGATCCTACATGCCTGAATCCATTTCCTCCGGCAGGAAGATCTGTGTAGCCGTGAGCCAAACCCCAGTTTCTCACCTCCGTCCAAAGCTCGTATGTCACCTCATACTTATCTATCTTAAAACTGCTGATTGTGACGAGAGTTGAGCCGGCAGTAAATGTACCGCCTGCCACAGGCACTAAATTGCCTTGTGTCGAATTTCCTCCGTTTGTTGGTGAATCTTTCTTCCAATTCCAACCCACAATTGAAATTATTGAAAAAATAATGAAGAGATAAAGAACTCTCGATTTCATAATTCAACTCCATTTCTTTTGTGATGAAGAAGAACTCAGGATCTGAATACTGCTCGCCGTTGCGAAGCTAACGCTTCACAACGGGAGATAATTGATGCGACCCTTATACCTCCTGAAATCCTTACCTTCCGGTTGATTTTTCTTGTTGCCGGTTGTTGCTTTATTTTTTAACTATTTCTACGCGTCTGTTTTGGGCTCTGCCTTCTTCGCTTCTGTTATCGGCAACAGGTTTTTCCTGGCCCCAGCCAACAAACGACATTCTTGTCTTGTCAACTCCTTTGGCAATAAGAGCGTCCATAACAGCTTGTGCCCGGTCATTCGATAGCTTTTTATTGCTTACAGCATCGCCCACATTGTCGGTATGACCTTCGATACTGACTTTGAGGGTTGCATTACTTTTTAACAATTCGCTAATCTGGTCAACGGTAGGAAGTGATTCTTGCTGAATAGTAGATTTGCCTGTATCAAAAAGAATATTCAGTGCTATATAACCATCCTTATTCAGTGCATCAAGCATTTCATTTGCAGTAATTTCCTGTTTCATTAGTGCAATTTCCAATACACTAAGTTTATGCTCTGTATCCCCATTCATTGATACACAGATAATATATTCTTTTGAATTCTTTTTTAATGAATAAGTTAAATCATGATTAGTAACATATATTTTTTTCCCCCCCAATTTAATAATTGCATTTTCATAATTTCTAATAATTTGTAATGGACTGGGAGCTTTAGTTGGGGCATCATCCGGATAATCATAGGTAATTATGGTTAAATTTCCTTCTTTGGTATCTGTAACTCCATCGGAAACATAATATTCGAGTTTATCAAAATTTTGGTTGCAATATCCAATATAGAAATTCGGCATCCTGCTAAAGAAAGGATGATCTTTACATCCTTCGGCATCCTGTGCAAGCAATGGGATTGAACTTATTAATAACAATGCGACAATGAACTTTAATTTTTTCATGATTATATTCCTTATGATATTTTAATGATGGCCAATGAGGCCGAATAATCTCAATCCGACTCATTTCTCTTCTATCACATTCGTTTCTCCAGTACCCGTCCAATTAAATGATTGAATGTGTGTCTGCACTAAATTTCTTAAACTATGGCTAATTTCCCTACAGCGATTGTTTTCTATATGCTTTAATGGTACTGTGCCCACTCGTTTGTACGTTTAATTAGTTGTAGGGGCACTAGTAACCATCAGTTCGGCTTTGAGGACTTCCGCAAAAATAATTCCATTAATTCTGAATCAGCTTCTTCAATGCATTCCAATCTATCTTTTCGAGAACCTGCTTTGCCCGCGCCGGATCTGCCTGAACCCAAACAAAAATTGTTTGCACTGCTGTTGAAGGAATTCCTTTTTGTTCTTTTGTTTCGATAGAAGTTCCACCATCGGTTTTCATATGCCATCCTTTTCCAAGAAATACGTAAGTCGTACCTTCACGCCATCCCTTGTCCTTTATCCATACTCCCTGCGAGCGATATGTCAGACCCCCTGCCACGGGTGCATCCTGGACCACAGTTTCATACAGCGCGTGTGAAAATTCATTCACCTGGATACCGACCTGTATGCTTACATCGTGCGCACTCATCTTTTGCATAATGCCGTCAGATTCCTTATCATTCGCGTCCGTGATGGCCTGTATTTTTTTCGCGTTCGCCTCCATTTCTTTCTGAAGCCGCTCGACCGTGGGTTGATCGTTCTTTCCTGCAGCGTCACCAAACTCTTTGGCCAACTTATCATTCTGTTCCATCAACTTTATATACTCGGTATTTGAAGTATTGTTCATCATTTTGGATGCCAGGCCTTTTTGTATTTCTTCATCGGCAGCCTGCTTCCGGGTGTCATCGGTCCACGACACACCATAAGAAACCCGGAATGGATATTTATCGCAGTCTGGCGTGACCAATTCGAGTTCCGTAAACTGGTTCTTCTCTTCACGCCATCCTTCGGGTCCGGCGGCAGGCAATGCTTTGATGAGAGTCTCCATCACCATCCTGTAAAAATCTTTTTCCTTCTGAGTAGCTTTGCGCGTCTCACCGTCGGCAAAAACAAGTGATGAAATTAACATGACATTCATGATCACAACGAGAGTTGAAAAGAGCGGTTTTTTCATAAAAGATACCTCGATTAGATAATATTCAATGATTAGCTTATCCGGCACAAAAAGAAGTCGGGAGCTTTTGAAGGGTACAGTAAATGGTACGGAAAGATTGAATGAGAATCAAACGACAGCAAGAAGAGCAGTTTAAGGTGTGGAAACTGATACAGTGTTCGTCGGTGGAGAACATGAGGATCTTTTACTTTACATTATAGAACGCCACTTTCGGACACCCTATAATGCTACGGGACCCCTGTTTCAACCCACAGACAGAGGCCTTTATCTGGTGGGATCCTATGACCTGCCTCCCAATAAGTGATCCATTTTTAACTTAGTAAAAAGTATATTATGGATCACCTAGGGGGCAGGTCAATGTGCATTGCCATTTCATGATATCCTTCCGTGACAATCCCATCTAACAGAGTCTATAATTCACGTCTCAGAACATCATAGATTCGTAATGACGCACGGCTAATAACCGGCAGATCGTACTTTATCATGGTTGTGTGTTAACCCGCGCGATGCTCCGGAAAACTCCGCCGCCATTAGACCCGGCAAGAATATATCCTTTCTTATCGATTGCGAGAGAATTGAATGACTTATTCGTCAAGCCGCCATTGATCTGCGTCCATCTTCCGCCATTGTCTGAATAGAAAATTCCTCCGACATCGTTGGAATGAGTACCTGCATAAGTGCCGGCATACAGGCGTTTGTTCGAATCCATCGTGAAGCACGCGATCACTGTACTGGGTAAGTCCATATCTGTTTCTGTCCAATTATCCCCTTTGTCCGTTGAGCGGAATGCTTTGCCATTTTCAGTCCCCGCATAGATAGAGCCGTCCGCATCCACAAAAACAGAAAAAGCGGCGATTGAGTTGTTGCGTGTCCAGTGATTGCCGTTATCTATTGAGCGAATAATACCGGCCGAAGTCCCCGCAAAAATGGTACCGCTGCGATTGACGGCAAGTGACATGGCCGAGGCCGAATCTATCAGTCTCCAGTTATTTCCTCTATTCGTCGAATAGAAAAGTCCGCCTAATGTTCCCGCGAAAACAGTGCCATTCGGACTTATGACAAGCGACGAGATTTTGTGATTTGTCAGGCCGTTGTTGATCTGCGACCAGCGATCGCCGTTATTCGTTGAGCGGAAAACTCCATCCCAAAAAGTTCCTAGGAAGACATATCCGCCGGTATCTACGGCGAGGGAATTTACGCTGCTATATGAGGTATCCGTCAGGCCGGTATTTATCTGATACCAGTTTGCGCCGTCATCCTTTGAGCGGAAGACGCCGCCACCGACAGTTCCCGCGAGATCATATCCATTGATATCAAATGCAAGAGAATTGACCTGTGTGCCTGTCAGATGATTATTGACACGTATCCATTTTTGGCCGTTATCCTTCGAGCAATAGACTCCATCGTCAGTGCCCGCAAAAACATATCCGCTTGAGTTTATAGAAAGAGCATGGATGAAGAAATGAGGTAGTCCATTATTAACGGCGCTCCAGTTTGTACCGTTATTAGTCGATAGAAACACGCCGCAATTGGTTCCGGCAAAGATATTTACACCGTCGATCGCGAGCGCGTTGACATACGTGTTGGTAAGGCCGTGGTTGACAAGATTCCACTGCGCGCCGCTGTCGGTGGAGCAATAAACACCATATCCGGTTCCCGCGAAGATTCTCGTGCCTCTTGCGGCAAGAGAGGTGATACCCAGGTGTGTCAGTCCATTATTGACAGCGATCCAGCTTGTGCCAAGATTTCTGGAGATAAATACACCACCGCCCCAGGTTCCGGCATATATTTTATTGCCGTTGATGGCAAGGGCACGGACCTTTTTGTTTGTCAATCCGGAATTGACTGGCGTCCAGCTTTTGCAGCTGTCGTTAGAAAGATAAACGCCGCCGGTATCAGTCCCGGCAAAAATATGGATGTATGTTTCGGCGAGTGCACGGACCTGTTGATTATTCATCTCCGAAACCGGTCGCGTCCAGTTCTGACCCCAATCTATGGAATAGTAAACACCGCCGGGGTAAGAAGTGCCAGCATAGACATAGCCGCCAGAGGAGGTTAAAATGGTTTGAACAGTTGTTGTTGTCAAACCGTTTTGCACCCAGTTTTCACCATTATCTGTTGACTTAAACACGCCGCCAAGAAAAGTGCCGGCATAAATAATCCCGTGATAATCAATCCCCAGAGCGTTCACATTGGCGCCATAAGGACCATTTGTCTGCTGCCAGAAAATGGGCCGTGGAGGCGGGCCCGCGCAGGATGAAAATATGGTAAATAATAATACAAGAAAACCGGGAAGTGAACAGTGCTTAAACATGGTACACCTCGTCTGATTATGATAGGATATGTGCCAGTGACTTGTGAATCGGCGCATCTGTGTCTCCCGGCTTCCGCGAATCATGATTAAATTCGTGGGCCTCAACCGTGAGTGTGCTTTTATTCCCCCAGCGATATTATTTCAGTAGAGTTTTTTCTCCCTGTTAAATAGTTAAAAAAGACATAAAACCAGTGTCATAAAAACATCCGTCATAATGAAATTTTGACCTCGAGCAGTATACGGGAGGCGCAAATCCTTTTTTTTCAATGTTCTTCCAAATGAAAGTGCATAAAAGAGCGGTAAATATGGCTGCTTGCTAGTGTCGAGTACCAAAAATAACTTGAACAATTTAATTGAATGATTTCAGGCAATACTGTCAGGGAAAGTCTGTTTTCCCGCTCCGATCTATTCAAGTTATTTTTGAACCGAGACACTAGTAGAATTGTACGAATAATAATTATAATAAGCAAATATCACTGATAACAAAAGAACTGGCAAAGATTCTTTGCCAAATAGTTTGCCAGCACGTTTAGCGGGGTTTTGGCATAGTGGCCAAGGTGAACTTCGCCATGTTCTTTGCCACCGGCATCTATAGGGGTTTGGCAAGGTGGCAAGGCGAACTTTGCCAAAATCTTTGCCACCGGATTCTGTAGGGATTTGGCAGAGTGGCAAAATGGCGAACTATGGATTTTAATGAAAACTACTCTAGAAAAAAATAATGGAGCTTTCTCTGGCACCACTGGCATGCTACATCCGTTGAAGGGATTTTTTTTAAAGCAATCCCTATCTCACAGCAGTGTTAAAAGCTGCTCTCACTATTCACAACCCACAATTCATCATTTACAAGTGGGCGCTGCTGGGATCGAACCGGCGACCTTACGCGTGTGAGGCGTACGCTCTGAACCAGCTGAGCTAAGCGCCCAAATAAAAGCCTTTGAAAATTTTCGGGTGATAATCAAGCCCCGACCAATCCCACTGGGGAACGTGGGACGGAAAAGAACGGAACACGGGAGCAGGTCGGGGTCCTCAATTTGACTAATACTTTAGTATGTCAAATTGGGACTAAGCGCCCGAATGAACTCGATAAAATATACAAATTTATAATTTTTAAGGCAAATTCTTTATTTCTCTATTGTCGTCCTAAAAGTACCTGTTTAAAAAACGAAAGGGTAGATATTTCCCACTAACCTCATTCGGTAAGTTACGTTGGATTTGGACTGCATCCCCGGCTTTATAAACTAATCCCGTATTTATGCGGAGATGGTAGGATCAAAAACCTTTACCGGCAATACCATTGTATTGATACCTGCAAATTGAAGTCTCCGTTGAAGTTGATTCGCGGTTTCATTATGTAGAAGCCTCTGATACCAGCGTTCTCTCTGAAATACAAGTTTGCCGGTATAGAATATTGCGCGTGGATATTCCCGTACAATTTCGATACAGAGTTTTTCGGCAACTTCGAGGACTTCGATACCCACTTCCATCCGATAATCTGCGGCGTATCCGAATTTTTGGGCGAGAGCGACATAACGCTTCAACGAATGCTCGGTCTCTTCCCGCCCTCTCTCTAATTCATCGGCCCCCTTGAGCGTTCCCGCATCCACGACGCTGACGGACATAAAAATAAAATTCTTAAAATGATTTGGAAAGAGCCGATGAATTGAGAGGAACGAGTGTATACCCAATCCTCCATAGCTGCCGACAAGAAGGACTGCTGTGGGATTTTTCGGATTAAGCGGTTTGTGTGCACCTTCCTCCAAACCGGGCAGGTCCTGAAGTATCTCATCGAGTCGACCGAGATGAGAGCGAACCTTACCGTAATGATGTTTGATGATAAAACAGACGCTGATTAAAATGGCCGTAACGACGAGCGTGACCCAGCCTCCTTCAGTGAATTTCTCGAAGAGATTAACAATCAGAATCGACAAACAGAGAACAAGTCCGATCAAATGAATAGTAATATGCTTCCACCAGTCGTCGTATTTATTCCGGTTTTGAATCCAATATCGGACCATCCCAGTCTCGGAGAGTGAGAACGTTAGAAAGACGTTGATCGAGTACATGAGGACAAGGGTACTGGTGTGTCCGCCTGTGAGAAA
Organism: Bacteroidota bacterium; assembly: GCA_050011775.1. GTDB lineage: Bacteria > Bacteroidota > Ignavibacteria > UBA10030 > CAVZMI01 > CAVZMI01. The sequence continues at coordinate 29,146 of JBEKIL010000017.1, forward strand.
AAGCGTTAAAACAGCCGCTCCGGACATTAGAATGACGCCATTTTGCATTGTCAACCGATCAGAGAGCGAGCCGAACCGGTGTGGGAGCCATGAATCAATGGACATGTTTGCCATAATACGAGGACCATCTATGAATCCGGTTTGTGCTGCAACGAAGAGCAGAGCAGCTTCTGAACCTAATGTGATAATAACGAAGATATATCCGACAGGAATTGTTCCAAGATTCCAGCTCCCTGCAAACCGCTCGAGGAGAACCGCATTCATTGTTTTTCCGGTTTCGGGCGTTACATTGAAGAATAGATAACAGAGAAAAATACCGCCTGCTGTGGTTGCCAGCGAAACCGCAATATAGAGCATTGTCCGCTTTCCTGTTTCAACCTTTGGTTCACGCATAATCTGTATTCCGTTTGACACCGCTTCAATACCGGTATAGGTTCCAGCACCCATCGAATATCCACGAATAAAAATTGCAAATATCCCGACCAGACCGATTGCTGTGTAATCGGTCATAAATCCATGCCGTACATCATTGACGATTCTGTTAGCTTCGAAGAGATGCGATCCGACACCACCAGCAATAAGTATAATATGTGTCACCAGAAATACCAAAAAGATAGGCATGAGGATCGTGACGGACTCCTTCACACCGCGGAGATTTAACACCATGAGAATACATATAACCAATGCAACAGCCATCATTTTGTAATGAGAATATTCATACGGCATGACGCTGAACAACTGATCGAGGCCGCTTGAGACGGAAACAGCAATTGTCAAAACATAATCCACCAAGAGTGCTGAACCTGACACGACTCCGAACTTCAAACCGAGTAATTTACTAGCCACGACGTAGCCGCCACCACCGGATGGAAAATGCTCGATGATCCTTGAATACGCGTATGAAATGATGAATACCGTTAAGAACGTAGCAAAAGCCAGCCCCACTGCTAAATAAGGATGGCCTCCGATGGCACGAAATGCTTCGTCGGGTCCATAAGATGAAGAGGAAAGACCGTCGGCTCCGAGTCCAATCCACGCAAGAAATGCAATAAGAGAAATACGATGAAATACATTTGGGTCGCTGATATTACGTGGAGCGCCGACAATAATGTGTCTTAGGCGTTCAGATTTCGATTGTTTGTCTGAGAGGTCTGATTGAGTATTTGGGGGTTTTGATGCCTCATCACTGTTGCCAGAACCAGCCGATTCCATAGAAAAATTGCATATTGTGACATAATCAAAATTGAATGTTGAATTTACAAATTTTATACTTAATTATCAACTCAATTAATAAACAGGGGCATCTTATTACCGATTTGAATCACCGCTTTCACCGATCACATCGTGAATTTTTCGAAGGAGCAGATTCGGCTGATACGGTTTTTGTATGAAATCCGCCGCCCGGATCCCCTGGAATCTTAATTCCACTTCTTCCTCCGTATAGCCGGAGGAAAGGATTACCCGAACATTCGGATTAATTGAAACAAGCTGACGCAGCGTCTCTTCACCACCCATAACAGGCATAGAAAGGTCAAGAAGAACCATCGCAATTTCATTATAACGATTTTTATAGATCATTATTCCTTCCTCGCCATTATTGGCCGTAATAACCTTCAACCCGGCATATGTCAGTATATCTACGACGAGATCAAGGATTATCTCTTCATCATCAATAACAAGAATTGCTTTATCTGATTTGACGGTTGTAATGATGTCAACCGCTGTCGTTGTTTGTTCAATGACCTCTGTCGTAACCGGAAACGCAAGACGAAAAGTGGTTCCTTTCCCGGGTTGACTCTTGACACACAATCCGCCCTTATGCCCTTTAATAATTCCCAACACGGCGGCCAGTCCGAGTCCCCGTCCGGTAAATTTCGTCGTGTAGAATGGTTCGAATATCCGATCGATGATTCCCTCATCCATTCCACAGCCAGTATCATGGATTTCCAGGAACGTATATGCGCCCGTGGGCAGCGGCTCTCCGGTATATTTCCACCAGTATGTATCTGTCGATTTAATATCGACCATACCCGAATGCACAGCCACTTCCCCATTAGTATTCCCGATAGCTTCCGCCCCGTTAATGATGAGATTCATAATTACCTGCTGAATTTGCGCGGCATCTGCTTCTATAAACGGGAGTTTTTTACCGAGTTTCATCCGAAGAACGACATTTTTTGGAAGCGCCACTTCGAATAGATGAAGGTTTTCTTCAATTAGCGTGCTCAAATTTACCGGAGCAATTTTAAATTTTCCACGTCCTGAATATGCCAGTAGTTGTTTTGTCAACTCTGTTGCACGTTCTCCGGCATGCATTGCTTTCTGAATATGCGTACGGGATGGGTTATCCGGAGTAAGTTTCATCATCGCTATTGTCGCATGCCCCATTAATGCATGCAGAAGATTGTTAAAATCATGAGCGATTCCGCCGGCGAGAAGTCCGATGCTCTCCATTTTTTGAGCCTGGCGAAGGGCGTCTTCAGCGCGTCTGCGCTCTGTGATATCTCGCGTAATGGTGACTAAAGCTTTGGGTTCTCCATCCTCATCAGGAATGACCGAGGCACTCAAATCCATCGGGAATGTTGTATGATCTTTTCTTCGGGCCTCGAATTCCACTTCACGGATAGAACCCTCCTTGAGAAGCTTGGCTAGAAATTCTCTTGCCCGCGGCAGTTCATCAGGATCGAGAAGATCGAATACACTAAGACTACCCTGAAGAATTTCTTCAAAATTTTTAAATCCATGCATTTTCGCAACACGATGATTTCCTGCAAGGATACGACCCCGCAAATCTGTGAGGAGAATTGCATCGGGTGATGTTTCGACAAGTGCTCGATACCGCTGTTCGCTTTCCTGAAGATCCTGCTCACGGTCACGCAATAACTCTATGGCTTCCTTTTGTTCTGTAATATCCTGAATGACGCCGGCAACTTTAAGAGGATTACCGCTCGAATCGCGAACGACCTCTGCACGAGAGTGGACGTATCGAATCTGCCCGTCATCATCCCGCCGAATTTGGAACTCTTCATCGTACCGCCGATTTTCGAGCAGAAGCCGCTGGAGTGCATCCTCCATTCGCGGCTGATCATCCAGTAGTATACGTCGTTGGAAGACATCAAAGGGAATCTCAGAATTCAGTTGTTCAATTCCATAAATCTGAAAAGCTTCCTTAGAAGCCCATATGTTCTGTGTTGCAAGGTCAAGCTCCCAGTTTCCCACATGAGCTATTGCCTGTGCTCGTTTCAGACGGAATTCGCTTTCGCGCAACGCCTCCTCCCCTTTTTTTCTATCGGTGATATCCCGGACAACTGCTATTACGCGTTCCTGATCGCCGATTGTCGAATGTCGTAATGCCATCTCAACCCAGAATTTTTCCCCGCCCTTTTTGACTGTTTTCCATTCAAATACCTGAGGCCCCTCACTCTTGGTTTTGCAGATCCATTCAGCGGCATTCTCCATACGATAAGGTGTTTCCCCGACACTCAGGTCGGCGATCGTACCATTCATGACATCTTCACGTGAATAGCCGAACATCTCGAGCACTCTTTCATTCACATCGATAATCTTCGTCGTTTTTCCATCGAGAATGAAGATCGCTTCATTTACGGCGTTGAATATTTCCCGATAATTCCTCTCGCTCTGCCGCAACGCTTCTTCGGCTTTCTTTCGCTCCGTGATATCGCGAACAAAAGTAAAACTGCCTTCTTCTCCTTCAAAATTGATATAATTACTGATGATTTCGACCGGGAAGATTTGCCCGCTTTTGGTCCGATGTTGTGATTCAAATGTCTTCGATCCATGTAATTTCAGATACTGAATAAAATTCGTCCATGCGTCGGGTGTCATAGCAACGTCAATATCGAACATTGATATCGACAACAGTTCCTCGCGGGAATAACCAAGAGATCGACTTGCAGCTTCATTCGCATAAACGATTCGTCTTTCATGGTTGAGCCAGAAAACGGCATCTCGCGCCCGTTCTATCGAGAATTGCGAAAGTCGCATGATTCTTTCGGTCTCTTTGCGACGGGTAATATCCTGAAAAATAACCTGCATTGCCGGTTTCCCATTGTATATGAACGGTATTGCGGTTGCTTCAACATCAAATGCGGAACCATCCGGACGCAGGAACTTCTCTTCCATCGTCATTGCCATTTCCCCTTTTTCGATTCCTGCTCGTATCCTTTTTGCGACAATTGCACGATAGTCCGGATGGACAAAATCCATCACCGGTTTTCCAATAATTTTATCAAGCGATGTCCCACACATTAAGACCCCGGCCGGATTGAGGTACACTATTTTCCCTTCTGCATTAATTGCAATTGCAAATGGCATGAGTTCGATCACCTTGCGATATTGCTCTTCACTTTCTTGAAGTTCTTTTTCGGCTATTTTCTTCGTAGTAATATCCCGAAAGATACTCAAGAGCCGATCCGGTCCACCCTTTCGATAAAGAAATGAATTGTTTACCTGGTACCAGACTTTTTTCCCATTCCATAATTCGTACTCACGTTCAAATAATGATTCATTGAGATGATTCGAAAAAAGGTTCCGCTGTCTTTCTATCATTGCCGACTGATGCCGTTCGGCATACACAATGGAAAAGGATTTCCCTTCCAGTTCTTTTCTATTCTTCCCAACAAGACGGCAATAAGCTTCGTTGACCTGCAGGATGATTCCTGATACATCGATAATCCGCATTCCGTCGAGAGAATGGTCCCAAGCGTCACGGAAAATATTTTCAGATATATTATTTGATTGGTTCTTCGAAGAAGATCGCAGTGAGCTTTTCATATCCTGCCCCATACATTGCTCATCCTATCAATCACAGGTCATTCAATCCTTTGATAAAGAGCATCGAGGTATATGTCTATTGAGGTGATCTAGGGATACTTATATGAAATAAACAAAATTTTCACATATGAAACAAGCTACCGAAATCCTTGCTTAACCAAAGTTCATGAATCGGTACAACGGATGAACAGCTTCTTTCTTCTTAAAAAAGCCGGCTTACTCGGCACATTTCGGGCAACCGTGTACATAACTTTGTATGGGATGGGGTATGTAATCGGTTTTTATAATGTTTTTTTCCGCGTTTCTTGCTATCTTCATTCACTAAAGAAATCCATGCCTTAAATTCTGAGGATTAAATATGAATGAGACTGCCCTTGAACGATTCCTGCGCTATGTGAAGATCGATACACAATCCAAAGACGATTCGGTCGAATATCCGAGTACGGCTAAACAACTCGACCTGCTTTCTCTGCTGTTGAAAGAACTCCACGCCATCGGCGTCAAGGATACACGAATTGACAACTATGGCTATGTCATCGCCACTATTCCATCAAATATACCGTCGACACATGCAGCTATCGGAAAAGTTCCGAAAATCGGATTGATTGCTCATGTTGATACCTCACCATCAGCAAGCGGATCAAATGTCAAACCCCAGATCATCACCTACCGGGGAGGCGATATCATCCTCCCGGGCGATACGTCGGTCGTGATCAAAGAGTCCGAAAATCCTGAACTGAAAAATAATATCGGCAAAACAATCGTTACATCCGATGGTACAACGCTTCTCGGAGCCGACGATAAAGCGGGCGTTGCCATCATTATGACAGCCGCAGAGGTGCTCCTGAGCAATCCGGAGATCCTACACGGCGATGTTAAGATCGCATTTACTCCCGATGAAGAAGTAGGCGCTGGCACGAAATATTTCGATATAAATAAATTCGGAGCCGATGTCGCTTATACCCTCGACGGTGATACAACCGGTGAACTGAATAAAGAGACATTCAGTGCAGACAGCGCAACTATCACTATTCACGGAAGAAACATTCATCCGGGGACTGCAAAGAACATTATGGTGAATTCCATTCGCGCAATTGCCGATGTAATCGTCCGTACTCCGAAAGACATGGCCCCGGAGACCACCGAGGGTTATGAACCATATATTCACCCCCATGTCCTTGAGGGCGAAGAAGCAAAATCGACGCTGAAATTCCTTCTTCGTGATTTTGAAACCGAAGGATTGAAAAAGCAGTCAAAAATTCTCAAAAAGATCATTGCCGAAGTGCAACCCCTGCATCCAAAAGCACGGTTCGAACTCCAAATCACCGAGTCCTACCGCAACATGCGCGACGGCCTTACAAAAGATCCGCGTATTCTCGATTGCGTCTGGGAAGCGGTGAAACGGACGGGCATTGAACCGAAATGGGTCCCGATCAGGGGCGGCACCGATGGCTCACGTTTGACCGAGAAAGGCTTACCGACTCCGAATATCTTTACCGGTGGACAAAATTATCACGGTCAAACTGAATGGCTCTCGGTGTACGGTATGGAAAAATCACTCGAGACCATCATACATCTTGTCCAAATCTGGGTCGAAAAAAGTATTGAGTAAAACTTACCGTAATCACATACACCATCGAAACGATCATCATGTAGGAGTATTCAGATGGAAACACCTGACTCGAAGCTTGGACTTCCAGCGAATGCATACAAGGAATTAAAGGCGGAAGAAGAATATCGTCCTATCATCGATCCAGTTGAAATATATCCAGAGGTTACTCCATGGTCGGTCTTCTGGGGATTGGCCATGGCTGTTCTTTTCTCAGCTGCGGCTGCATATTCAGGCTTGAAAATCGGTCAGGTCTTTGAAGCGGCCATTCCGATCGCTATCCTCGCGGTCGGCTTGTCGGCATTATTTACCATAAAAAATTCTCTCGGTAAAAATGTTATCATCCAGTCGATTGGCGCCTGTTCGGGTGTTGTGGTTGCCGGAGCGATTTTCACAATCCCTGCTTTATATATCCTTGATCTCCCGACCTCGTTTTTCCAGCTCTTTTGTGCTTCTGCACTTGGAGGTTTTTTAGGGATTCTGTTCCTCATCCCATTCCGAAAATATTTTGTGAAAGATATGCACGGCAAACTGCCCTTTCCCGAAGCCACGGCGACCACCGAGATTCTGGTAGCAGGTGAAAAAGGAGGCGCCCAGGCACTTGTTCTCGTTGTGAGCGGACTCATCGGCGGTTTTTTTGATTTCCTCTTCAGCTCCTTCGGTGCATGGGCAGAAGTGATCACAACACGTATGTTTGCCTGGGGTGCGATGATTGCCGATAAAACAAAAATTGTCGTGCGATTCAACATCTCGGCAATGGTACTCGGGCTGGGGTACATCATCGGACTCCGGTACTCGGCTATCCTTGCTGCAGGTTCGCTGCTGTCGTGGCTGGTGCTGGTTCCGCTTTTTTACGAAATCGGACAATCGCTCACGGTAACACTCGGTGCTTCAACAACAAAACTCATCTCCGCAATGACCGCCGAAGAAATATTCCGCACTTATGTTCGTCACATCGGAATCGGCGGTATTGCAATGGCCGGTATAATCGGAATTTTGAAATCGTCAAAAATTATTGTCGGAGCATTTTCCCTTGCCTATCGCGAAATCATTCGGGGAAGGGCGATGGCCTCCGAAACAAATGTCCGATGGCAAACCGACATCCGGATGTTATTTGTTGTACTCTTACTACTTCTGACGGCGTTACTGATTTTTATCTTCTTCTACGCCGGCGTCGTCTTTAATCTGACCCAAGCACTGATCGGTCTTCTCCTCGTCTTTATCATATCATTCCTTTTCACAACCGTTGCCGCAAACGCCACGGCTATTGTCGGTACGAATCCTGTTTCCGGAATGACATTAATGACATTAATCATCTCGTCGGTCGTTCTCGTTCAGTTCGGCCTTACCGGTTCATCCGGGATGGTCAGTGCCCTCATTATCGGCGGCGTGGTCTGCACAGCGCTCTCTGTTGCCGGCGGATTTATTACCGATTTGAAGATCGGATACTGGATCGGATCGACCCCCAAAAAACAAGAAATGTGGAAGTTCCTCGGTGTATTACTCTCGGCGGTTACAGTCGGTGGGGTAATTCTCATACTGAACGACACCTATGGGTTCAAAACCGGACAACTTGCAGCTCCACAGGCAAATGCCATGGCAGCCGTCATACAGCCGCTCATGTCGCATGCTCAGGTCCCCTGGATGCTCTACTTCATCGGCGCCATTATCTCATTGATTTTGACAATGGTGAATATTTCGCCTCTTGCATTCGCCCTCGGCATGTATATACCGATAGAACTCAATCTTCCTCTCGTTGTCGGAGGCTTGATCGCCCATTTTGTAAGCACGTGGTCGAAAAACGAAAAACTCAACAATGCACGTTTATCACGCGGAACACTCATAGCATCAGGCTTCATCGCCGGGGGGTCAATTTTCGGAGTGTTGAGCGCCCTCCAAAGGTTTGGAATTCAGAAATTCAATTGGCCCGATTGGTATCTGGCAACATGGGTCGAAACGGATTATGCCCAGATTCTTGGGCTCGGGATGTTCATTCTTCTTGTTGCATATGCAACATGGGATTCAATGCGTGCAAAAATCGAAGATTGAGTGAAAATATTTTTTAAGAAAGAGCTACGATCCAATAAGTTTCAATAAAATCTCAGCCATCGCAGAATCAAGCTTTCTTAATGTTTCCACTTCGGCCATTGCTGCCGCCGAGTTACCCGAGATTGCATATGCAGCCCCCCGTCCGAAATATGCTTCGGTGTAATCGGGTTTGATTTCTATTGCCTTTGTGTGTGCCTGGACAGCCTCAGCGTACCGGTCAAGCGAAGCGTACGATAACCCGAGTCCTTGATATGCTTCGGCAAGGGAGGGATTGAGCACGAGTGCTTTCTGGAATGAACCGAGAGATTCTTCAAAACAACCAAGATTAAACAGCGTCCATCCCATGGCATAATGCGAACCGGCTTCGTCAGGTTTGAGCCGGATAACCTCGAGGAGCTCTTTATAGGCTTCTTCGTACTTTCCCAATCGTCCGTACGATACTGCAAGATCATTGTGTGCCCACACAAAACCCGGATTGATTCGAAGGGCTTCTCGATGTTCTCTAACAGCTTCTTCGTGCCGGTTCAATAATCCGTATGCCACTCCGAGATTATAGTGCGCACCGGGATTCTCCGGAACTTCGTCAATCACGCCTCTCAACACTTTCACAGCCTCTTCATATCGATGTGCTTTCAAAAGAGAGATGCCAAGCTCAATCCGCACATCCGGTGAAGGCTGGAGTTCCGAAAAATTCATTGCAGACCTTTACCTGATTATTATGATTCCGATACTTCTTCATCAACGGAAAAATATTCTGCGATCTTCTGTGCCACTTTTTCACCGACAACTTCGACATGCTGTTCACGCGTGGCAAACTTTACCCCCTGGACCGAGCCAAAAGTCTCGAGAAGCTCCTTTGCCCGTTTTTTACCTATCCCCTCGATCAGGTCCAGTTCGGTCTGGAGAGTACGGCGCGATCTGAGTTGTCTGTGATAGGTGATTGCAAACCTATGCGCTTCATCGCGCAGCCGCTGGAGGAGTCGCAATGCGGACGAAGTTTTCGGCAGTTGAAGCGGCTCACTCTCACCAGGAAGAAAGATTTCCTCAAGCCGTTTCGCCAGTCCGATGATCGGCTGCCCCGTGACACCCAGCCGATGCAGCACTTCTACAGCACCTGAGAGCTGCCCTTTTCCTCCGTCAACAACGATAAGATCCGGAAAATTCCCCTGTTCCTCAAGGAGCCGCTGATACCGGCGTTCAATAACTTCCTGCATACTGGCAAAATCGTTCGGGCCTTCGACAGTCTTTATCTTGAATTTCCTGTAACCCGACTTCCTTGACTTTCCGTCCACGAAAACCACCATTGATGCGACTGTATCGCTCCCCTGAATATTTGAAATATCGAAGCATTCAATCCGCCGCGGGGCTTTGGGAAGTCGGAGATCATACTGAAGAGCGGCGACACTCTTTGGAATTAATTCCTCGTACTTCAATTTCTGCACTTTTAGTTCTGCCAGGAGATACCGCGCATTCGTCTGACAGAATTTAATAAGCTTTTTTTGGTCGTCACTCGATGGAATTCCTATCAAAACCTTCTGGTGTGACTTTTCCGAAAGCCATTTTGAAAGCGTGTCGGTATCCTTGATAGTATCCGCAAGAAGAATCTCCACCGGAATATCTTCCGCTTCAAGGTAATACCTTTCAATTAGACTTTCCAGAATTTCCTCCGCATCCCTTCCCTCAACATTGCTCATATAAAAATGCTGACGCCCGATGACCTTTCCATCCCTGATTTTAAAGATTACCCCGCATGCATCGTCCTTTTCGATCGCATATGCCACAACATCGCGTTCGCTGCGTTCAAGATCGACAACACTCTGCTTTTCGGTATAAACCCTGAGCGCATTGATCTTGTCGCGGAACTCTCCGGCGGTTTCGAATTCAAGCCGTTCAGAATGTTGTTGCATTTCGACTTCTAGTGTCGCTACAAGATCGTTAATCTTGCCTCTCAATAATTGTTCAACACCACCGATCATCTCACAATACTTCTGACGGCTGATCAGACCTTCACAGGGACCGTCGCATTTTTTAATATGGTAATCAAGGCACACACGGATTTTCTTCCGCGCTACGACTTCTTCATCAATGTAGTAATTGCAGCTCCGAATCTTGAAAATCTCATGTATTGTCTTAAGAGCCGATCGTACGCTCGTCACATCGGTGTACGGTCCGAAATATTTCGATCCATCCTTGATAATTCGTCTGGTCACGAAGACCCGGGGAAACGGTTCATTTGTGATGACGATATAGGGATAGCTCCGATCATCTTTCAATAAGACATTATAGCGTGGTGAATATTTTTTTATGAGGTTTGCTTCCAGAATTAATGCTTCGACTTCGGAATCGGCAATAAGAAGTTCGATGTCAGAGATCTGTGATATGAGCCGCTCAATACGGGGAATTTGTGGACGCGATTTCTGGAAATATTGTCTGACTCGATTCCTCAGATTCTTGGCTTTCCCCACATATAACACCTTTCCTTCGCTGTTTTTATGAAGATACACACCTGGATCGGTGGGAAGCATTTCGAGTTTTTCTTTGAGTGAAAAATTCCCCTTTGTAATGCGGATATGAATGTCAATATTCTCCTCAGGAATATTCATCGATCAATATCACCGTAGAATAAGCATTTTTTGTGTCGATTGAAAATTGCCGGCACGAAGTGTCGCGAAATATACCCCACTGGAAAGTAATAGGCTGTCGTTATTTCGTCCATCCCAGACAACGCTCTGCTTCCCTGCTTCTTTGACGTCGTCGATAAGCCGCCGGACCTCCTGACCGAGTATGTTCGTCACACTCAATACTACATGGGTACTTCGCGGGATATCATAACGAATAACAGTATAAGGATTGAAGGGATTAGGATAATTCTGATACAATCTGAATTCCGTCGGTAGTATTGAAATATCTAGGCCGAAATTCGTTATAGTCTGTGGATTATAGAATTGTTTCAGGATTCGATTATCAGGGTCGACAACAATACTATCGACATGTTGTGGTAAGGTGAATGAAAATGCTTCTTGTGACTGGGTATTCATCACTGTGATAAGTGTGTCTTTCCCGTTCATATAACATCGAAGTTGTACCGGCATCACAAAGATAGTCCCATCATGCGGAATATTCCCCGATTTTATCGGATCGTTTTGTACTTGCGACAGAAGCAACCAGATGGTATACCCATCCGATGATGGAGATTGAAGCGATGAATATTCGTACACAGGCCAGCCTGTGTGATATATCCACTGGTCAAAAAATTGTGACAGATCTTGTCCGGTAATTTGTGAAGCAAGGTCGGCAAATTGTGACGTCAGCGCAGTTTTAAAATAAAAACTCTGATCGGTTGCATACGTTTTAAGAAGGGTAAAGAAGCTTGAATCGCCCATGACATAACGGAGCATGTGAAGTACCCAGGATCCTTTGTCGTAAACCAGATCGCCAAACAAATCTTGGCTCGGAGGATTATAAATCGGATACGCCCAGGTGGGATTACTAAAAAACATTGTCCGGCGCATTAGACTGTCGAACGTCGGTTTTCCGTAAAAATGTTCCTGCCAGAGTTTCTCACCGTACGTGGCAAAGCTCTCATTCAGCCAGATATCCGACCATGTTCCACATGTAATTAAATCGCCGAACCATTGATGAACCATCTCGTGAGCAATTCCACCCTCGGTAAAACCATGTTCATGCCCCTGCTGCACCCTGATCCAATTCCGATGAATTGTTGTGAGCGTTTGATGCTCCATTCCTCCAGCCTTAAAAGGATAAACAGCAACCATTCCGTATTTATCGAAGGGATATTCACCAAATATTCTGGAATAGTACTCCATCATATCGACAACATTCACAAAGCATCGCTTGGCACTGTATGTGATCGTGCTCGTAACGGGCATGTCATAATCATCGTTCCATACATAATATTTAATCTCAACGCTGTCGTGCGGATTACCCACCCTATGGTAGTAATCCGAGAATGTTTTATACTTTGAGGCAGCAAATGCCGTGAGGTACATAGCAATTGGATGATTTTCGCGCCATTGAAACGTTACCGAGCCATTCGGGTTTGAGGTTTTTCCAGTGAGAATTCCGTTAGAACCTGCTTCATAACCATCAGGAACAGTAATATTCATGGCCAGTGTCGGTTTTACACGATTATCATTTTTTGTAACAAACCAGTAAGGCGAATCATACGGTTCTGTGAAAGTATAGGCAAGGGGTTCAAGAGTCTGTTGAGGATTTTTCTTATAATAAAAGAATCCTTTTAGCCCACTCCCCACATAACGATACCAGAGATCAATGATACAACTGTCAGATATGAAATCCTGCGTTGAAAGTTGAACCGTCAGCTGATGTGTATCACGTGCAACAGATATTTGGCTCCCCTTGATACTCACCGAATCGATTACAAGTGTAGACTCAGCGTCAAAAGTCACTGGACGCGGGGTGGGTGAATCATATCTACATGTAATTCGTTGATAAACAGAATACAATGCGGTGTCGGAATTCAATCCGTCGGCAAGATTGATATTGAGTTCTTGGTGAACAATTCCCGTATCGATACCCGTTAATCCTTCATGCGCCATCCATGGTTGTATATATTTAAGATTCGGTAAGAATTTCATCTCCTGACAGTAGATCAACGAGATGGTAAACATGAGAGTGATAAAGGTTTTTATTATCATAGTGATCATAAGAAATATCAGTTTGGATTAAAAGGACTATTTAGAAATTGTAACATCATCTTTTCTATCCAAGTTTCATTCATGAAATGTGTGGAGTACCAATCCCAGAGGAAGATGGGGATAAAAATCTATTATTCCCTCCGGAATCGGAAGTCTCGACGACAGCGCAGCAACTATGGTTTCCACCGGTGTTGGATTCGCGAAACAGACAACCTGTGCTTCGCCGGATTCTAGTGCATTCCAGACTTTTACTGTATCGCTGGTATATCTAACTTTCAGAATATCCGAACCGTCACGAGTGATGGTCCGAATCACCTCATCAAATAGCTTCAAAGCATATCTTATCGGTATTGCTCCGTCCTGATTTTCATAATCAACGGGCTCTTTCAGCACCGCAAGTGAATATCGATGTTCGCCAGAAAATCCTATCCCGACAGCATGTGAACCAAATTCGGCCATCCTTATAATCAATTCATTTCTATCTTCAAGTTCGGTCAGTGTAAATATCTGTCCCAATCGACTTTTAATATCTTCAGTTGAGAATTCGCGATGGAATGTACAGATGCGATGCATTGGAACACTGACAAGACCCGGTTCGCCGGCGTTAACAAACAGCGTGGAAACAAAATTATATGGCTCAGGTCCAGCATGATGTGGATGAACCGACCTAAGTGCATAAGCCGTTGAGATGTCTGTCCCATCCCCGGTTACACCAACTTGTTTTTCTCTAATTTCCCGAATAATCCCGGCAATAGCTCCCCCTTCATTCAATTTCCACATGGTTGTCCGGACATCATCGACCGTTACGTCAACAACCGGAACGGATCGGACTGCGTAACTGATATATCGATCGATTCTTCGCGTTGAATCGTCATATAGAACAAACAGCGGTGTTGGCCATATTCCGGTATCACCGATCCAATCCAGACGTCGAGTGAGTGATTGATTGATTGCAGCGGTTTGATCATCGAATTTCCAGAGTGCTATAAATCCCCGTCTCCGTTGCTGTTTTCCCTCTGAGGTACGGAAAATCTGTTCGACAACATAGATAACAGGATTCTTTTCCGTCAGGAGCACCCCTTCTGAACTCCAATCCTGGAAAATCCGGACAGATTCCACAGCAGAAGAGTCAGCCTGAGGATATATCATCCTGGTGATATTTTGTGGGTGCTGTTCCAACAACATGGTCAGCTTCTCCGGTGTGATCGTATCGGCCGGCGGTGCAATGACTTTCGAAAGGGGAATCCCCGCTGGATTGTATGTGATACCTTGAAATGGAATGATTTCAGTCATAAATGCCGACCCATCAAAGTGGTTGATGTCGTTATTAATGTGCCGGATATCCCAGGCGCCTTAACCAGACCGCTTGAGTTCTCCATTTTTCGCGGACACGAACATACAGCTCCAGAAACACCGGCCTTTCAAGAAATATTTCGATGTCGCGTCGTGCTGTTTCCCCTATATGCTTTAACGCAGCCCCTTTTTTGCCGATCAGTATTCCCTTCTGTGATGAACGCTCCACGATAATCTCTGCGCGAATAAAATCTTTCGTTGCCGGATGTTCGGTAAATTCTACAACCTCCACTTCGGTTGAATAGGGAATCTCTTTGCCGAATTGGATAAATATCTTTTCACGAATGATCTCACTCACAAAGAATCGTTCCGGTTGTTCACTGACGATATCGGGCGGATAGAAAGGCGGGTGCTCAGGCAAATATTTCTTCAGTGTCTCCTTAAGTTCATCGAGGCCTTCTCCATTCAGTGCACTTATCGGAAGTATCTCTTTAAAAATAAATCCTTTGTTGTAATATTCGATCAGGGGAAGTAGATTATTCTTCTCAATCCTGTCGATTTTATTCAACAGAAGGAAGATCGGCGTCTGTAAATGTTCGATTTTTTTCCACATTTCGTCGTGCGTACTTTTCGGCTCCATCCTTGGTTGCGTGACATCGACGAGAACAACGATGATATCCGCATCCTTCAATGCCGAATCGGCATATGCCATCATAGCTTCATGAAGAAGATATTTCGGTTTTATAATGCCGGGTGTATCGAGAAACACAATCTGAGATATCTCGTCGGAAACGATACCAAGAATACGCCGCCGGGTTGTCTGAGGTTTCTTGGAGACAATTGAGAGTTTTTGACCGACAAGGGCATTCATGAGCGTCGATTTACCGACATTCGGTTCACCGACGATGGCTACATATCCCGTGCGGAACAATATATTCTGATTCAGTCCGTTCATTGACACAATAAAAAAAAGCGTCGGATACCCATGACGCTTTTAATGTATCGAAAAGAAGAATGAGTTTCAATGATGAATTCCTGCTCCACGATTCCAGCAAACGTACAGGAGAGAAAAAGTGGTACTTCGAAAAACATTTTCACAAAACGGCTCAGATCGCTTCATCTCCTGACTCCTCGGTGCGTACCCGGATAGCATCCTCGATCGATGAAACGAAAATTTTCCCGTCGCCAACTTGACCTGTCTTTGCTGCTTTGATTAGTGTATCTACAATTTTATCGACCTGATTGTCACTTGTGACAATCTCTATTTTAATTTTCGGCAGGAAATCAATCTGATACTCCGAGCCGCGATAGAGTTCTGTATGTCCCTTCTGACGCCCATACCCCTTAACTTCTGTCAGCGTCATTCCTCTGACACCAATCTCACTCAATGCTTCACGGACATCGTCAATTTTGAATGGCCGGATAATAGCCTCGATTTTTTTCATTACTGTCGCTTACCTCCCATGGCAGTTTTTATATTTTTTCCCGCTTCCGCACGGGCACGGATCATTTCGCCCGATTTTCTCGTCGACACGGACCGGTTGTTGCTTCCCGGTTCTCGGTCGTCCTTCCACGTTCCCACTCGGTGCCGGCGCCCGATTCCCCTGGAAACCCAAGCCCAAACTTTCTTCGTGCGTCATCATCATTTGACGCGGAGCACGCGAGGGGCGTCGAACCTGTACTTGTTCCGGAGCAGCCGGGAAAAGTTTATAGACCATCCCCAACACCTCGTTGTTAATCATTTCGATCATTTGTGCAAACATATTGAAGGCTTCGCCTTTATATTCAAGAACCGGATCTTTCTGGCCGTAAGCGCGGAGATTGATGCCCTCCTTCAAATCGTCCATCTCACGCAGGTGTTCTTTCCATCGCTCGTCGATAACCTGAAGCGTCACCATCCGCTCCAGATTTGCCATCATTTCAGTTTCGATTCGTTCTTCTTTTCTCTTATAGAAATCTTCCGCCGTAGTAAAAATCTTCGAGCTTATGCCATCGGTTCCGAGCTTCTGGAATTCCTCGGGTGTAAATTTTATATCAACAAGCAACATCGTTCGCACTTCATTGCACAATACCTCAATCTCGCCTTCCTTGTAATACTTGTTCACCGTAGCGAGAATCCAGTCTGATGTTATATCGAGAATTTCGTCTTTCAGCCGTTCACCCATCAATGCATGCCGACGCCGGGCATACACCACTTCACGCTGTTGATTCATGACGTTGTCATATTCAAGCAGTCTTTTTCGGATCCCGAAATTATTCTCTTCAACCTTTTTTTGCGCCCTCTCGATCGAACGTGTGATCATGCCGTGCTGTATGACCTCACCTTCTTTCAAACCGAGGCGTTCCATAATCTTCGCTATCCGTTCGCTTCCGAACAGACGCATCAAATCGTCTTCGAGTGATAGATAGAAACTGGAAGATCCCGGATCTCCCTGACGGCCTGAGCGCCCTCGAAGCTGTCGATCAATCCGCCGTGCTTCATGCCGTTCTGTGCCAATAATGTGAAGTCCGCCAACCTCCTTGACACCGGGTCCGAGTTTAATATCTGTACCGCGACCCGCCATATTGGTTGCGATCGTCACCGAGCCCTGCAGGCCTGCATGAGCAATAATTTCTGCTTCACGTTGATGCTGTTTTGCATTCAATACGTTATGCGGAATTCCTTTTCGTTTCAACATCCTGCTGAGAGTCTCGGAAACATCGACGCTTGTCGTGCCAACCAGTACCGGTTGCCCTTTTTTCCTCAAGTTTTCTATTTCATCGATTACTGCATTATATTTTTCCCGCTTTGTTTTATAGACGACATCATTCTTATCCTGTCGTACCACCGGTTTATTTGTCGGCACTATAATAACATCAAGTTTATAGATATCAAAAAATTCTGCAGCCTCGGTGACTGCAGTCCCTGTCATGCCGGCAATTTTTTTATATAGGCGGAAATAATTTTGAAGTGTAATCGTAGCAAGGGTTTGCATATCCCGTTCGACTTTCACTCCTTCTTTCGCCTCGATTGCCTGGTGAAGTCCGTCGGAATATCGTCTTCCCTGCAGAAGTCGGCCGGTAAACTCATCGACGATCATCACCTTTCCATCATCGGTCACGACATACTCATCATCCTTCTCATATAATGCGTATGCCCGCAGAAGCTGTATGACTGTATGTATACGGTCGCTGCGTTCAGCATACAACTGGTTAAACCCGTCTTTTTTCTCGAGTTTTTGTTCAGGAGTTAGCGAATCATCATGTTCGATGACACTGACCTCCGTACCGAGGTCTGGAAGCACGAAAAATTCCTTATCTTCGCTCGTTGCGAGAAATTCGCGCCCCTTTTCGGTGAGACTGATCATGTGGTTTCGCTCGTCGATGCTGAAATAAAGTTCATCGTCAATCTCATGCATACGGCGTTCCTGTTCGCGCAAATAGTCGCCTTCGGTATCCTGCATGAGCTTTTTATTCGACGGCTCGGCGAATACTTTAAGCAAACGATTGTGTTTGGGGAGACCGCGATAGGCGCGCAACAACTGAACACCCGCTTCTTTTTCCTTACCCTGTTCCAGGAGCTGTTCAGCTTCGTTTACAATTTTCGAGACGAAATTCCGTTGTGCATTGACCAAACGTTCAACACGCGGGTTCATTTCATTGTATTTATGATCTTCCTGGGTCACCGGGCCGCTGATTATCAGCGGCGTTCTTGCCTCATCAATAAGGACCGAATCCACTTCATCGACGATGGTATAATTATGACCACGTTGTACTAATTCTTCCGGATCTATTACCATATTATCACGCAGGTAATCGAATCCAAATTCATTGTTCGTCCCGTAGGTAATATCGCAATTATAATGATGTCGGCGCTGGTGCGGATCCATCTGGGATTGAATACAGCCGACAGTCAATCCGTGGAATTCAAAGATCTTTCCCATCCATTCGGAATCACGGAGGGCAAGATAGTCATTCACAGTAACGATATGAACCCCCTTGCCGGGAAGTGCATTAAGATATGTAGGAAGGGTCGCTACGAGTGTTTTTCCTTCACCAGTCGCCATTTCAGCGATTTTCCCCTGGTGGAGGACAACACCACCGATCAGTTGAACATCAAATGGAACCATATCCCACATCATTTTTGTACTGGCGACATCCCATGATTGGCCGACAAGGCGGCGGCAGGTTTCTTTGACAACAGCAAATGCCTGGGGAAGGATTTCATTGAGAATATCCTGCGTCATCTCATAGAGTCCTTTCTCGGTCTCTTGAATCTCCTCTAGTATTTCCTCCCGTTCTTTATGAGGAATATCTAACTTGAGCCGTTCCTGTAACTCAGCCGTATGTTTCTCGTATTCGGCGGTTTCGTTCTGTATCCGCTGCCGGAACTCCTGGGTCTTTGCCCGCAACTCATCATCAGAACACGATGCAAGCTTTTCATATTCTGCATTAATCTGATCAACCACAGGCAGCATCACGCCGATATCCCGCTCGCGCTTACTGCCGAATAATCTAGCAAGAAATTGGAACATAGGTCCTATCGCAAATAAAAATTCTTTTCAATATAACCATTCGTGTATTGAAAAACAATGTGGCTACATGACATCAATTCCTACATTACTGAGTTTCCTTATCATTTCAGCCATATTGAGATCAATAACCTCGCCATAATAATTATTATCGAACATCAATCTGAGTACGCCGAATGTCGATGGATTCCATTCCCTGAATAACGACGTCGCTAGTTCGGTGACCTGGGCGGTGCTGTCATGACCATCAACATCGTGGAGAACAAGTGAATAACCAATCGGCTTATGTAAGCGTTCAATTCCTCCAAACAGTCCGAAGGGAATTCTGATCCGAAGCGCATACCCGTCAATGGTCCGGTCTGCCAGAACTCTAATTTCATTTATTGCATCCTGTCGTACTGTCTGAGACAAATACTCAGATACACTTTGTGTTATAGTATCACTCCGGAAAATCACTTTTACTCTTTGCTGATCCTCCTCGCTATTCCCCGGCGCAATCGCGACCATAAGAACATCATCATCAGGAATAACACGGAAATTCGGAGTCGTAGTCTTACTGTTGGTGAGCTTTCCCGTTTCATTCAGATCAAACCAGAGCTGAACGTGATCACATTCCTCCCATTGTTGTGATCGTGTTTCCACCGTATCATCGATTACCCATGCAAAAACATATAAAAATGCATCATCGTAGAACGCCGCTGATTCAAACCCGGCATCGAACCGTCCACTCCAGTATTCTTTTCCCGAAATGATATATTTCATTGCGGTATCGCGAACCACGTAGTACAGAAACGGATGAATGTTTCGTTCGATGGGATATGCCGGGAAAGTATAATAATGTGCATCCAGATACGATTGTTCGCCCCCAAGGCTGTAATAATGTTCGCTTGTGCTAAGCGTCCGGTAATTTGTTGTAGTTTCGTACCCGACTTCCGAGCCGCCGCTTCCACGGATATATTTTCTTGTACTTTCATACGAATCTACCAAAAAGAAATTCCCTTCACGGTATGTATACCCGCGGATCGTCCAATAGTTTCTCCCTTTTTTTTGGGTTGTGTAGCAAATCCCATTTTCGATCGTAAATCCAATTTCAATCGGAACATCGTAAAATTCGAGGATATTCCGGCGGACTTCAAGCAATTGTTCCTCATCACTGACAAAATAGTATACTTTCATTTTCTTGCCTTTGAGTTCTTTCGTACGGACGGATATGGCAAGATCGGGCAGGTAATCTCCCGAAAAATCACCTATCGCAAAGCCATAGATATCGTGCTGCAGAGGAAGACGCTCGCGGACAAAGGCTATCTGATCAGGCGAAAAAATATTACCAACCTCTTGAGAAAATTGATCGAAAGAGATGCTGAGTTCGACTTGGGCAAAGATCAGGTTGCACGGGAATACTAAACTGAAAAGAACTTTATTCATTCAAAGAAAATAATAGTTGCATCTGATTTATTTTCATGTAAAATATAATAAAATTGTATCTTTCAAGCAATTCATAGAGGTGACTATGACGATGACAAGATCTCTTCTCTACCTGATCTTCGTCATGAGTCTCACAACATCGCTTTGTTTTACAAAACCGAGGAGTTCAGGCCGTTCGTCATCAGCTGCACTCGAGCCCTCACTCGATAGACTCTTTCGGACTTCATCAAGACTTGTGGGAACATCCGTCAAAATCATCGCTGCTGAAGACGGTAACGTCCTATACAGCCGTAATAGCGGCATACCGATGACCCCCGCTTCCACAATGAAACTTATCACCTCGGCAACAGCGCTCGCGAAACTTGGACCAAACTATAAATTCCGTACATCAATTGCAATCGAAGATTCCACGGTCTTGCTCGGCAGAGTTGTGGGAAATTTGTATCTCCGGGGGGGAGGCGATCCCTACCTGACGGCTGATGATTTAAAACAAATGGTGAAGTATCTCCGGACTACCGGGATTGAATCGGTCTCCGGTGATATCATTGCAGATGAATCATTCCTCGATGGGCTATATGATAGAAAGGACTGGTCTGACGAATATACATCCATTAAAACACCTCTCATGAGCGGGCTATCTATCGAAGAGAATTCAATCGCTGTGATGGTCTCGGCTCCCTTAAAGGCGGGACAGAAAATTCAAGTCAGTACAACACCATATTTATCTTCACTCCGAATTGAAAACAATGCGGTTTCGGTTCACACCATATATCGTGTCCGTCCTTCAATCCGAATCGAATGGAACGACGAAAATCCGACACTTTATATTACCGGCAAAATGAGAGCAGGAACCGGTTGGCGAACGTTCACAGTCCCGGTCAAGCGTCCTGCATGGTATGCCGGCGTGATCCTCAAAGCAGCACTCGAAGAAGAAGGTATCAGGGTCGAAGGAACAGTCCGTCTTGGAAAGACCCCGAAGCATGTAAAAGAACTCCTGGCCAACGAAACGCCGATTACCGATATCATAACGGTAATGAATAAACGCAGCGACAATTTCGCCGCTGAAATGATGTTGAAAGTTCTTGGCGCTGAAATTCGCGGTACTCCCGGAAGCGCGGCAGCAGGTCTGAGTGTTATACGACAGTTTCTCGGGGAACTGGGTATTTCTCAGACCGATTACGAGATCCACGACGGTTCGGGTATTTCCCATAGTGACCAGATCAGCTCTGACATCCTTGTCGCCGTCCTTCGAACCATGTACCAGCGAAAGAATATTTTTGACTATTTCTATCAATCTCTGGCAACTGCAGGAGTTGATGGTACCCTCCGACGACGGATGCTTGGTACCGACGCAGAAAATAATCTTCATGCAAAAACCGGAACACTGAGCGGCGTTACATCAATGGCCGGATATGTCACCTCAGCCGATGGAGAAATTCTTGTGTTTTCAATGATCTCAAACGATTTCGGTCGAGGCAGACGCCGGTGCAAATCGATTCAGGATAAAATCGGCATTATTCTGGCCAACTATACCCGGAACAAATCGACTGGTTAATCAATAATGAGCTTGACCAGAATCCTTTACTTTCTTATCTGTACCGGTATTTTTTTATCATGCAGTACTGTCCGTCCGCTTCCAATTCCAGTTCCAATACCAATTCCAACTCCAACTCCGACGCCTGAACGTCAATTCCAGAATACGATTGACCGATTGCTGAGCGACAGCATTTTTATCCCTGCGCAGGTTGGAATAAAAATCGTTTCCCTCACACGCGGTGATGTCCTGTATGATCTGAACAGTAAAAAACTCTTTCATCCCGCGTCGAACACAAAACTTTTTACGACGGCATTGGCGCTTAACACTATTGGAAAAGATTTTGTTTTTGCGACACAGATATTCACTGACTCACTTCACGATTCGACAGTCATCAAAGGAAACCTTTATATAAAAGGATCGGGTGATCCCGACCTTACTTCGATCAACCTTCGGGAAATGATTCAGCAAATACAGGCAAAAGGAATACGCAAGATTAGAGGTGATCTTATAGGCGATGTAACTTATTTTGATGACAGGGAATGGGGGTCCGGGTGGATGTGGGATGATGATCCGTCAAGTGACGCAATGCATATTTCGCCTCTAAGTGTAAACAAGAACTGCGTTATCATATCGGTTACTCCAAATTCGACGCCGGGGAAACCGGCATGGATTACTGTGACACCGCAAACATCATATATCACAATCCAAAATGAAGCAATCACGGGCACGGACAGCAGTCAATTCACCCTCGAAATCACCCGACAGGTGCGACCGGAATTAAACACGATCATCGTCCGCGGTTCAATCCCCCGTACGGCTTCCATCGTACGAAAAAAAATCAACGTGTGGCAGCCCGAGATGTATACGTTAACACTCTTCAAAGAAGAGCTCCGGCATGCCGGTATCGTGTTCGGTGGAAACATACGGATAGATACTATCCCGTCCCGGAGACTCTTCCTTACAGAATATTCACGTAGGCTTGATACGGTTCTGATAGCAATGAACAAGAGCAGCGATAATCTTGCGGCAGAAAATCTTATGAAAACCATCGCCGCGGAAAAGAGAAAAGAACGCGGTTCCACCGCCGGCGGACTGGCAGAACTCAATAACTGGTTGATTTCAATTGGAATCGATTCGACGTGCTATAGTATCGTTGACGGTTCGGGCCTTTCATTCTATAATCTGGTGAGTCCCCAGACGATAATTCGTCTCCTGGAGGTAATGCATCAAAAGAAGGATCTTGGCGAGATGTTCCGGCAAACCCTTCCAATCGCCGGGGAATCAGGGAACCTACACTTCAGGATGAACGATACATCTGCCGAAGGGAAGGTATATGCAAAAACCGGAACACTTACTGCGGTAAGCTCTCTTTCAGGGTACGCTATCGCCGCCAATGGAGAAACGCTTGCCTTTTCGTTAATGATGGAAAACTACACCGGGTCTGCAAAGCCTTACCGAAATATGCAGGATTCCCTCGCTGTTGTGCTCTGCTCATTCCACCGATAAAAATACCCCATCACGGGTACTTCAATGTGTTTCTGGGGATTGTATGCCCCGGATGTGGATATTGCCTCCGGAAGATTTCAGGCGAACAATGTTCCCCCCACCATTTATTTTTCCCGCCACTTCATCTTCATCCATTTTCCCGCGGACACTGATGGGCAAATCACACTGGACACTTCCACCCGATGTCGATGCATCAACATCGGCAGAAATCGTCAGAGGCACTTCAAGTGTAATCGAGCCGCCGGATGTTCGCATGAGTATCCCTTCGTTAGAACCGCGTATCCTTGCGTAGATATTTCCACCCGACGTGTAAGCATCAATCTTCCCCTCGATTTCTTCAAGATCAAGATTACCTCCCGAGGTATTTGCAGTCGTACTTCCTTTAACATTTTCAATATGAATACCACCGCCCGATGTTTTTGCTTCGCATGAACCCTCGACATTCTTCGCATTCACGGATCCCCCCGACGTGTGAAGGACCGTAATACCTTTCACATCATGAACGGTCACCGAACCGCCTGATGTTGATCCCCGAACCTCACCCTGCAACGATGCAACAGACACATTTCCTCCCGATGTCTTCACATCGATCGAACATTGTTGGGGTACTTTGATATTGAAATGGACATCGGCATTATCCCAGTCATTAAAAAACCATATATTGTGCTCGTATTTCCCGCGTACAACGATACGTTGATTGGTAGTATCAAACGACAGTGTAAAATCTTGAACAAAGCGGGGCTCTCCGGTGATCTCCGCCTGAAATGAGACTTCCTCTTTTTCCCAGCCTTCAACCATTACTTCGCCGATATCTGTCGAGAGTTCAAACGATCCACCGGATTTTAAAACAAATATCTTTTCGATGCGTTTACGATCTCCCCAGAATGTTTCCTTCGTCGAGGGGTGTCCGCCACCTTTCCGATGAATCGCGGCGTAGGCAATCAATGCCCACACAAAAAGCAGGACAATCCCGATAAAAACAGCAAGCTTAATTCCAATAGCTGTCGAACGTTTCATGGTGCCTCCGTTGATATTATCCTGCTATATTAACGGAGTTAGGAGGAAAAAGTTGCAGTCTTTCACCCATTGCAAGATAGGTTATGTATCAAAAAACAAGCCAATATCAAGCTTGAGATAGCAAGGGCCTTATTAAAATAATAAAGAAAAAAGCGGAGCCGCATCTTTTGTTGGGTCAAAGCATTTTTTTATCTTCCTTAATCTCGATCCTTGTCCTGTACTAAAGTACTGCTTCCGCCTCCATCCGACTTCGACGGATTCCGGCGAACAGGTCGCTGAGCGAGTCCCGATGTTCTCGTGTTCCGTTTTTCGTGTTGTTTACGTCCCACGCTGTTCAGTGGGGTTTCCGTCTCACGTTCCCGTGTTCCGATTTTTTCCGTCCCACGCTCTTTAGTGGGATTTACGGCCCTACGTTTCGTGTTCTTTACGTCCCCCACGTTGTTTGTGGGATATGTGGGGTCCAGTGAGATTTACGCCCCACGTTTCACAGTGGGGATATCGGGACGAGTCGAAGGATTGATCTCGCTTTTTTCTACAGATTCTGCGTCCTCTGAAGTTGTTCTTTCCCTGCAACAACCGTTTGCATCGGCATCGGGTAAATAAATTGATCCCGTATTTCAATTCGTGGATGTCCCTGGAACATACTGACGATGCCTTGTTTGAGTGGTCCCGATGGTCCTTCAATATTGAAGATAATAGAACCCAGTCCGAGAAGAACAACAAACATGAATGCCGCAACGAGAGGCATTGACAGTGCAATTCTTCGTTTCCAGAGTGGTAGACGGACAGGTTGTGGCTCAATTTTCCCGAAAGCATAGACATTCTTTCGAATTTTCAACTCCTCAAAAATCGAGCTGTCAAGTTCCGTAGGATATTCGGCCTGATCCCGCTGCTTGACGACCTTGAATTTCATCAGCACATCAAGATACGATTGGCACTCTTCACATCCCGTGAGGTGCTTAAACAGTGCATGCTCATTCTCCTGTTCCAATTCCGTATCAATGAACAGGCTCACCATCTCACGGTACTGTTTGCAATCACGACGAGAAAATTTGCTGTTCATATGATTATCTCCTCTCTATAAAAACTGGTTTCATCTTCTCGAATAATTCTTTCCGCGCTTTGAAGAGTTTCGCCTTGACGGCAGCGATGGTCGCACCGATGACATCGGCAATTTCCTCATAAGATAAACCCTGATATTCACGAAGCACAATAACCTCACGATACTCTGGTTTCAATTGATTGATGAACGCGCGGACCAGGAACACTTCCTCGTTACGTTCAATTTCCTGTATGAGCGATTCCGTTTCCAGACTCTCTAACATTGACCATCCTTCATCAAAGGGTGTTGTTCTCTTCTCATCACGATAATGTGTGAGGCATTGGTTTCGAGCTATCATAAAAAGCCATGCACGGAATCGCGACGGATTGGCGAGTTGCATCCGGTGTTCGTACATTTTCAGGAATACCTCCTGCACAATATCTTTGACTTCATCTTCGTCTCCCACCATTTTCAGGCAGAAACAATAAATATGCCTCTTGTATCGGTTATATAACGCCGCATACGCAAGGTCCTCGCCCCGTTGAAAGTCCCTGACGAGATCGTCTTCAGATGTACGCATGACAAATCTTTCTTCGATATCCCCGCCTGAACCGGGACAGAAAATGCTTTCTCTAGTAATTAGACTCACGACCCCACTAAAAGTTTCTCACCCCCCCTTTTCATCCCCCCTTTAAATATACAACTGAGCGTTTAAATTTGTTTCATTCATCACAAGAACCTTAAAACCACCTAAACCCATTGAATTTCGGCCGATTTTTCGGTATATATAAGATATGAAATACAAGGACTGTCTTCGAAGAAATATCCTTTTTAGAACACTTATGGATCGGCTTTCTCTTATTTTTTTGATCGGATTTGTCATTTCGGCGTGTGGCCAGAAAACCAGCCCCGACCAACAATCGAAAGTAACACCACAGACCACACGCGTCAACACTATCCCCCGATTTGACGGAAAAAATGCTTTCCGGTATTTAAAGGCACAGGTTGCATTCGGACCTCGTAATCCCGGTTCAACAACTCATGAACGATGCAAGAATTACCTCGCACAAGAACTCCAACAATTTGCCGATAAGGTCGATCTACAACCTTTCTCCCATGTAGGATACCGAAGTGAACACTATACAATGACCAACGTCATTGCTTCATTCAATCTCCATGCAACCAAGCGGGTGATGTTATGCGCGCATTGGGATACCCGTCCAGAGGCTGACATGGACTATAATAACGCGAAACGGTCGCTTCCCATATTAGGAGCAAATGACGGTGCAAGTGGAGTAGCAGTACTTCTGGAACTTGCCCGTTTGTTCAAATACAACCCGCTGCCAATCGGTGTAGATATTGTTCTCTTCGATGGCGAGGATTTCGGCCACTCTGGTGATCTTCAGAATTATTTCCTCGGTTCACGATATTTTACAAGCGTGAAACCGCCTTCATTTAATCCCCGATTTGCTATCCTGCTAGATCTTGTTGGCGATAAGAATCTTCTTCTACCAAAAGAGGGATATTCAGTTCAGTTCGCACCGGAAGTTGTGCGACTCATCTGGGAAACCGCACATGAGCTTGGTGTGTCCCAATTTATGGATTTCATCGGCGGAACGATCGAGGACGATCATATCCCGCTGAACAATACGGGAATTCAGACCGTGGATATAATCGACCTTGACCTCGTCGGTGGCTCGGCACCACAACCCGAACGAAAATACTGGCATACTCATCAGGATACTCCGGACAGGTGCAGTCCGGAAAGTCTCGAAGCTGTCGGAAAAGTTCTTGCCCATATTCTCTATTCAAAATCATCGGAG
The DNA here is from genome assembly GCA_050011775.1 of Bacteroidota bacterium. Classification (GTDB taxonomy): domain Bacteria; phylum Bacteroidota; class Ignavibacteria; order UBA10030; family CAVZMI01; genus CAVZMI01. The sequence goes on from JBEKIL010000017.1 coordinate 56,431, forward strand.
TTCTAATAGAGAAAGGTCGATTGATGACACATAATCATTCATCCTCGAGTTTCGGAGCCTATGAAGGTCTTCGAATTCTCCTCCCCGGTTTTTATTGTGTCACACTCGCATGGCTTTATGGGGTCGTGGCTTTTAATATCGATCTCTATTTCACCGGCTCGAGTGCATCGACCCTATTGATTCTTGTCAGCGGTTCCATCGCCGGATTGCTCCTGTACGCCACTGAAGGTTCAAAACGCCGGAAAGCCTTTCGCGAGAACCAGCCGAGTCAGCATATTCTTGAACTTTCCCGGACCTTGAACATTTCACCCCCAATCGATGAGCGGGAAGCCCAACGATTGTACTTTTTTATTCTCAACTCCTACATGCCGGCTCCATTTCATCAAAGGATTTTCTTTTTCGGAATGGTCTTCCATGTTCTTACAACAATCCGGCGTATATCGCTTTTTTTCGCTATAGCAGGATTTTTCACGCTCGGTACCTTTGCGGTAACACAACAGTTCGATCGCGTTACCCCATCACTGATCGTGGTAATCCTTTTTCTGTTATTCATCTATATGATCAATGCGCGTTATAATAAAGCCGACAGGAAAATGCAGGAGAATTACCAAGATCAGATCCAGTGGCTCACCATGAACCAGAAACTCGTTCTATATATCATTCAACATCGTGAAGCACCGGTGCCAGCCGCAGGAAAGGAATATTAACCGATGGCAAGAACGTGGATTGCGGTCACTATTACCTGCATGACCGATGTTCAGGAATTGTTGATCCCATTTTTATGGGAATCTGGTGCGAATGGATTTATGGAAGGGGAGAATGATATCACGGCCTATATCCCGGAGCAACTCTGGAATGACGAAGTCTCAAAACGATTTTCACTCTATCAGGAAAAACTTCAGGCTGAAGGAAAAGTTATATCTGGTGTGCAGATTACCTCCATCGAAGACCAGAATTGGAATGAAGAATGGGAAAAAACCATCGAACCGATTCAAGCCACCGACCACATTATTATCAGGCCAAGCTGGTCACCCGTGATTCCGCAGACGGGGCTCATCGTATTGACAATCAACCCAAAAATGTCGTTCGGCACCGGCTATCATGAAACAACCCGATTGATGCTCAGAATGCTCGAGAACGTCATCCATCCTGGTGATCGAGTACTGGATATTGGAACGGGCACTGGTGTTCTCGCAATTGCTTCAGTACGACTCGGCGCCTCATTGGCTATCGGCGTTGATAATGACGAATGGTCATATGATAACGCGTTGGAAAATGTGGCTCTGAACGACGTCGCTTCCCGCGTCATCGTTCGTTCCGGTTCGATCGGAAGTGTCCAGGAAAACGACTTTAATCTCGTCCTTGCCAATATCAATTATAAAATCATTGTCGAGATGATTGAAGAATTACTGGAGCATACCGCCTCTGGTGGACACCTTCTGATTTCGGGCATAACGGATTCAGATGAAAAAAGGTTATGCGACATTCTTGCGTCGTCCGGATGTACTATCGAGGAAATTCTCCGTGAAGCAGAATGGATCGGAATTACTGCATTGAAGAGACCATTATGAGAATTGCATCGATCGATATCGGAACAAATACAATCCTTATGCTAATCGCCGACGTCGAACGGGACTCCGATCGGTACCGATTCACTGTCCTGAAAGATGAGCTTGTCATTGCCCGTCTCGGCAAGGGAGTCGATGAACATCGAAGAATTCTTCCGGCAGCCTTCGAAAGGATAAAAGAGTATCTGCGTGAATATCAACGCATTGCCAGAGGATATGCAGTGGATACGATAATTGCCTGCGGAACAAGTGCATTGCGGGATGCGGTAAATCGGGATGAATTTCTCGCTTATATGAAGAAAGAAATTGATCTTGCTATCCGAATCCTTTCAGGAGAAGAGGAAGCGCGCCTTACCTTCCGGGGTGCTGTTTTAGAGTATCCATTAACGCACGACACATTCGGGGTGATTGACATTGGCGGCGGAAGCACAGAGATTGTTCTTGGGACAATTCAAAAAATCCTGAACCATATTAGTCTCGATATCGGTTCAGTCCGCCTTACGGAACGATTTTTACTATCTTCTCCTCCAACCTATTCACAACTTGATGAAGCGGCCTCTTATATCCGGGCCACTCTTTCAAGCGCCCAATTTGGATCGCTCGATGATACCATTCTAGTTGGTGTAGCAGGTACAGTCACTACCCTTGCAGCACTTCATCAACAATTGCCTGCTTACGACCGCGAAAAAGTCAGCGGATACAAATTATCTCTGGAGATAATCGAATCAATATATGAACAGTTACTACCGCTCACCGTCGAACAAATCGAAGCCATCCCGCAAATAGTACACGGGAGAGCTGATATCATCCTTGCCGGAGTACTTATCCTGAAGGAATTTATGCACTGTATCCATGGTACCAACATCATCGCAAGCGACCGTGGTCTGCGATATGGAATTGCAATGGATGCCCTTACTTAAAATTACCAAGACTTCAAGCCTTACGGTATTAGCTCTCTGATTATTGGTATACCGTGATTCTGTTTACAGGACTTCAATTTGTAATATGCTTTAATGTTCCCGTCCTTGTGGTGGTCCACGCCTGGCATCGAAAATCATATCGCGGAGGTCGCGATTAAAATTGCGATCAAAAACTAGAAATTTTGCCTGTTGCTCTTTTGTAAGAAGATCATCCAGGCTCTTAATGAATTTTACTCTCTCGTCAATGATTTTTCGATCGACCGCGAATACTATTTCGATGAGTCTGGGATACTCACTCTCACGAGAATCCTTTATTGCCTGTTCGAGATTATCAATAGTTGTACTCCGCTCATTAAAAAGCGAACGCATCTGCTCCTGATGTTTGGAAAAGCGGGATATAAACCGGACAGACTTATCCTCGTCGAGACCGAGTGTTTCGATAAGCTTCATTTTCCGTAGCTGTTCAACCCTCTCCCGCCCTTTGGGACCGGACGGATGATCTTCACCATATTGTGCATATCCTGCGGAAAAACCAACTACCGAGGTAAAACACAAAAAAATAATCACTCTGTACATTTGTTTCATTGGGGACCTCTTACGATGTAATGTTCTGTTGTGTTTGTAATTTTTCAAGTATCTGCTCGACTTCTTCCGGTGAAAGCGATTCGAGCAGCGCCTCAGGCACAAATTGATGTTCAAACGGGGTCAAGGTATACTCGAATACCCCTGATTTTGCAGCATCTCTTATATCACTTCTAAATAACACAAACAGCGAATCGGTTACCGGATATTCATCAATGCCTTCCTCTGTCGTCGCTATAGTTTCATGAAAGACGATCGTCCGTTCTTCATCTGTCATCTGTTGTATCGCCTTGCGAAGTTCTCCCTGTGAAGTAGCCGGCGAGAATATGTTATTACGGAAAAGCAGTACAATAACCAGAGATACTGTCGCCAGCGGGAGAACAATCCGATAAATCCACCCCGGCATAAACTTGGATCGACGCCCTCGCCTCTTCAACTGCTCATGAATACGTGGAACAATTGTATTCCAATATGCCTCTGACGGCGCCGAAAAAGCGCCTTCCGAAAGTATGGATGTAAAAACCTCCCGAAGATCCTCCGCCTCTTTTCGGCAGTCTGTGCACTCTTGAATGTGCTCCTGAATGATGCGGGAATCATCCTTGCTTGTCTTCCCTTGAACAAAATCAGGAAGCTGAAGAAGAATTATCTTGCAGATTTTATTCATTCGACGGCTCCATATCTCGATGATACTGGACTATTTATTCCTTTTTCTTTCTCCCCTTCGACTCGCTCCACTCGCTCAGGGCAAGCTTTTTCCTTCTGTCCGTATTTTCTTGAAATCCTTCGCCCTGATCGCTTTACCAATTTTCTTGACTGCATGAAAATAATTTGCCTTCAATCCACCAATAGATGTCTTCAATAATTTTGATATTTCTTCGTATGATTTCTCTTCATAATAACGAAGTACAAATACCGCACGCTGTTTCTCGGGCAACGAGGCAATTGCCTTTTCGAGCTCAGCGCTCTGCTCGGTCCTTTCGTACAACTCATCCGGGCGCGGTATGTCCGATTCAAACTGTACCCTTGCCTCACCGAACGAAAGATACTCGCGTACCTTCTTCCGACGAAGGGCATTCAGCGACGCATTCACCGTCACACGATATAACCATGTATAGAGCGACGACTCACCACGAAACTCTTTGACCGACTGATATAATTTAATGAATACTTCCTGTACAATATCATCAGCTTCGTCATGATCGATCACCATACGTCGGGCAACCCAGTAAACTTTTCCTTGGTATCGATGCACGAGCTCATTAAAGCTGCGTTCATCCCCCCGTAAGAATTCATCAAGAAGCTGCTGATCAGTCTGGGTCGTCATTCACACGATTCTGGCTGTTTATTGGATGGCCTTATCACTGTAAAAGTTTAAGGAAAATGAGCCTTTTTTGCAACTAAATGGAAGATGAGAGGTCAAGATCGAGAATTAGGTCAAGTTTTATAATGAGACTAAGGTTTTTTCTCGTCCCTGCCGAAAGAATGCTCATAAGACTCTCAGTAATTCGGAATATCTCCTCCGCGGTTGATATCGCTTCTTACCACACAGGCATTTCTCTAAGAGACTAATACACAGGTTTTATATTTCCTAAACCTTAATGGATTTCTAAAATTGCAGTACCCCACATAAACAGCACAGCCCCGTCCCGATTACTCGCCCCGAGCTTGTCGAGGGATATCGGGACAGGGCTGCTCTGAACTTATTTCTACTTGACCAATGCTATTTCACCAATACCATCTTCCTTGCCGCGTCGAACTTATCCGTATGAAGACGGTAGAGATACACTCCACTCG
>JBEKIL010000018.1:0-56316 GCA_050011775.1 Bacteroidota bacterium
TTTGAGAATCAAAATTTTTAGTTAAGGGGTCGCGGGCAGCGAGTACTACCGAAGGTAGTGCGAGCAGTACTACCCTTCCGAAGGAAGGTTAAGTATTCAAATCCCGCCGTTCCGACTACATTTAGACTGATGTCGAAACTTCGTCGGATAAATCCGATAAGAGAAATATTAAAATAGGATGGGGAACTATCCCGATCCATTGATGAGCGGGTAAGAAATCCCGCCTGCCCGACGAAGTGGAACGAAGTCGGGCCGTTCCGACAATATATTTTGCAATGCATTAATGTGTTTGAAGTAACACAAGTCTCAGAGTCAGAATTTATGACGCCAAAAGTATCAGAGAATATAAAATACTTTTGGCGTTTTTCTTCACTAAAAATTTAGCCTATACATGAACTGGTTTGCTGAAGAACTTCAGAAACAACGTGTCACCAAGGGGATCAGTCTGAATGAAATCGCCTTGATGACCCGTATAAACATCCACTTTCTTGAAGCTCTCGAACAGGGAAACTTTGAAGCGCTTCCGCAGACCTATACTCGCGCATTCATAAGAGAATATGCAATCAGCATCGGCCTGAATCCGGTTGAAGCCCTCCAGAGATTTGATCTCTTTCTTGGAAAGAGACTTGAACCTGCGCCCGAACCGGTAAGGCCGGGCCGCCAGAGAGAGCCCATCGTATCGCAACAATGGACGAGATCCACGAAAATTCTTATCTCGGCGATCATAATCGTACTCCTTGGGTTCATCGGTATATATATTTTCGTTCATTCATCAGACTCTCAATCGGTGCGTCAAATAGCATTTGACGATGTAGTGAAGGAAACCGAACGAATATCAACTCCACAACAGGTGTTACACAAACCCGTCGAGACAGCGGCTTCCAGGGTTACCCAGGATAGCCTGCGCCTCTTGTCAAGCACAAGCGATACGGTCTGGTTGAGTATTATCATCGATGGAAAACGCACCGAAGAATATCTCTTTCCTCCGAAAGCGAAGTATGCATGGACGGCAAAAGAAAAATTTTCTGTCACGCTTGGAAATGCCGGAGGAATTCGTTTCACGCTGAATGGTATACCTCTTGAACCGCTTGGAAGAAACCGGGCTGTTGTGAGAAATGTTGTCATTTCAAAAGAAAGTATTCAGCGACAAAATAGTGAGCGGCGGTAATTTTCATAACACAAGGTGACTCGTGAATCAGTCCAATCCAGCAAAGTCAGTTCTCAATCGACTGGAATCACTTCGTGCCCGGCTTCACGAGCATAACTACCGCTATTATGTTCTGGCAGAGCCGACAATTTCTGATCGTGAATATGACGCCCTCATGCAGGAGCTCATTGATATAGAACGGCAGTATCCCGAACTTGTCACTCCTGACTCCCCCACACAACGGGTCGGTGGAGCACCGGCGAAGGAATTCGCAACGGTTGTGCATACCGTCCCCATGCTTTCTCTTGCCAATACATATTCGGAGCAGGAACTCCTAGATTTTGATCGGCGGGTACGTTCACTCCTGCCTCATCATCCTGTGAAATACGTCTGTGAGTTAAAAATTGATGGTGTGGCAGTGAGCATACATTATCTCAACGGTATACTCAACCTGGGTGCAACAAGGGGTGATGGAGTGCAAGGTGATGATATAACGAACAATCTAAAGACAATACGCTCTATTCCATTGCGAATTCCATTAAGCCATTCATCAACGCGATCGATAGAAGTCCGGGGTGAGGTATTTATACGAAAGTCCGATTTTGCCGCTATCAATACGGAGCGGGATTTGGCAGGTGAAAAAGTTTTTGCGAATCCCCGGAATGCCGCAGCCGGTACACTAAAACTCCTAGATCCAAAACTTGTTGCACAACGTAAACTTGACGCGTTTGTCTATTATCTCGCTCTTGAAGATGGTTCGCTCCACAGTCATTATGAATCACTAACGATGCTGCGTGAACTCCGCTTTCCGGTCAATGAGCATGCCTGTCTCTGTGCTTCAATCAATGAAGTAATGAACTATTGTACAGAGTGGGAAGAGCGGCGCGAAGATTTGCCGTATGATATCGATGGCGTCGTTGTAAAAGTGGATTCTCTGCGTCAACAGGAGATACTCGGCAATATTGCGAAGAGTCCACGGTGGGCTGTAGCATTCAAATTTGAATCGCGGAAAGCCAAAACCGTCCTGCAGAATATCATCCTGCAGGTTGGACGGCTCGGGACAATAACTCCCGTTGCAGAACTCCAACCGGTTTTTCTAGGAGGAACAACAGTAAGCCGGGCAACCCTGCACAACGAGGATTACATCGCTAATCTTGGTATCCGAGTTGGTGATACAGTAGTTATAGAGAAAGGGGGGGATGTCATTCCAAAAGTCTCCGGCGTTGTGCGGGAAAAACGGCCGCGCCAAGTCCGTCCCTTTGTCATGAACCAGTACTGCCCGGTATGTGGCTCGAAGATTTTCCGTCCCAAAGGTGAAGCGGCGTATTATTGCGAAAATTTTGAATGCCCTGCACAGGTCAGGGGAAGAATCGAACATTATGCCTCTCGCGGAGCTATGGATATTGAAGGGCTCGGTGAAAAAGTTGTCGACAGCCTTGTGACCAATCGTCTTGTGCACAATGTAGCGGATCTCTATGATCTGAAGAAAGAATATCTCGTATCGTTGGAGCGAATGGGTGAGAAAAGTGCAATGAACTTACTCGATGGCATTGAACAAAGCAAGACTCGACCGTTCCATTGCTTCATTTTTGCATTGGGAATTCGTTACGTTGGATCCGGAGGCGCAGCACTTCTTGCCGATCACTTCCATTCGATGGATGCATTACGGGAGGCTTCACTGGAGGAGCTTACGGCAATTGAAGGAGTTGGTCCGCGGACTGCTGAAAGCATCATCCGTTTTTTCCGCCAAAAGAAAAATCGAGAAATTGTGGAGCGGCTTCACAAAGCCGGGGTCCGCATGATATCCGGGAAGAAACGCACACAGCGAGATTCTCCACTGGCGGGTAAATCCGTTGTTCTCACGGGAACGCTTTCCGGCTTTACACGCGATGAAGCGAAGGCACGAATCGAGGAATGCGGTGGAAAAGTCGTTTCAGCAGTGAGTTCAAAAACGGACTATATCATTGTCGGAGCAGAGCCGGGGTCGAAACTTGAAAAAGGACATGCACTCGGAATTCCTATTGTCAATGAGGAAGAATTTCTTGCGATGATTGACCGTTGACGGCTTGCATTTGTCAAAATACTTTAGGATAATTGGTAAGGTATAAAAGGAGTGGTTCAAGAGAATGTTTGAAAGAGTGCGAAAACGAATCGGGTTATTCTATGCGAAGATTCATTTCCACGAACCCGATACAGTACAGACATTTACGGATGCGGTCAAACGGGCACGAAGTGCATTAATCATCATGCCTTTTCAACAGATACATTCTGAAATGTCGTGGCCACTCCTGCAGTTCGTACAAAATCGGTTTCGTGGTAGTAATCTCACAGTCATAGTACCTGATGAAGCCAGGCCTGTCGTTCGTCAGCTACCGCGGTGTGAAGTGATTCACCTGCATCATAATGATATCGGGTCATTTTCGCTTCCAAAGCGGGGAATCATCCATCGTATTCAGAGGAACGAGTATGATCTCGTGCTCGACTTGAATTTAGAGTTTTCTCTTGCAGCGGCATATTTGTGTAAAGCGTCACGATCCAGGCTTCGTGTCGGATTTGCCACGGAATATGCCGATACTTTCTTCAATTTACAGATAAAGACGGATGGAGCTCGTAACGTTAAAACAACATATGAGCGACTTGCTGCTTGTCTAGGGATGTTTTAAGGGGAGGATGTATGCGCTTTGACGTAAAAGAAAATGGTTCCTCAACACTATTTCTGCTTCATGAAAAGAAACTTGACTCCACCATCTCCGCAGAATTAAAAGGTGAATTTCTTCTTCTCTGTAAACCGAAAACGACAGAGTTAATCGTCGACCTTTCGGAGGTGGATTTTTGTGATAGCGGAGGATTGAGTGCCCTTCTTATTGCCGAGCGCAAGATGCGGGAACGCGGAGGAACGGTGAAACTGGCCGGTCTCCGAAAAAAAGTTTTAAACCTAATAAAAATCTCTCAACTCGATCGGGTCTTCCAAATCGTCAACGAAGTGCCTAAGGTAGCAAAACACTGACAGGCGTTCGTCCCGCCACGAACTCTGTCCTATTCGTTTTAAATTCCATGGGTGGAGTAATTTTTGGGCCTTTCTTTCATCGACACAGTGATTGTTGTCGCATACCTCACCGGAGTTACGGTCGCAGGAATCATCATCGGGAAAAATCAACGCACTAGCCAGGATTATTTTCTCGGCGGTAGGAGACTTTCATGGTGGGCGGTTGGCTTCTCTATTGTTGCCAGTGAAACAAGTACCATTACATTCATCAGTGTGCCTGGACTCGGGTATAGCTCGACGATGCAATTCTTGCAGCTCGTCTTCGGTTTTTTTATCGGACGAATGATTGTTAGTACGGTGTTCATTCCGGCATATTATCGCGGCGCTTTAGAAACAGCATATGATTTTCTTGGTAAAAAATTTGGATTGGCACTAAGAAAATTTGCCTCATCAGTCTTTCTTGTTACAAGAGTCCTTGCTTCGGGAGTACGCCTGTTCACGGCGGCGATTCCGGTACATCTCATTACCGGATACGATTACGTCACATCCATACTCATCATCGGCATTTTTACGCTGATTTATACCTATCTCGGCGGTCTGAAAGCCGTGGTCACAATGGACGTTATACAGATGTGTATTTACCTGGGCGGGGCATTAGCTGCAATGATCCTCATTCTCCAGCGACTTCCTCATGGATGGGATGATGTTGTCCGGATGGCTACCGCGGGTGGTGTAAATAAATTCCGGATTTTCAATTTTTCATCCGGACAATCGCTACAGGAATTTTTTTCGTATCCGTATACATTTGCCGGAGGAGTTATTGGGGGGACGTTTTTAAGCATGGCATCACATGGAACCGATCAACTGCTCGTCCAGCGTCTTCTTGGATGCAAAACCCGTAAGGAAAGTCAACAAGCAATTTTCCTCGACGCCACTTTCATTGTCATCCAATTTGCTTTTTTCTTGATACTGGGACTCTGCCTGTTCGCTTTTTACAACGGGCTTTCGGTAAATCAACTAGGACTGAGGTCGTCCGACGAGATCTTCCCGAAATTTATTGTTGAAAACCTTCCGGTAGGAATTACCGGTTTGGTCGTGGCGGGAGTGTTCGCCTCGGCTATGGGTTCGCTATCGTCGGCAATCAGCTCCCTGGCCTCATCGACATTCCTGGATCTTGTACGGGAGTCGGTCAGACGTGAACTGCAGGCACTGAATCGGGAAATCTTCTGGTCGCGAATTATGACCTTTGGGTGGGGAGCGATTTTAATTGGAGGAGCGATGCTGTTTATCAACACCTCGCACACAGTAATTGAAATGGGACTTCAAATCACATCTTTCACCTACGGCGGCTTGCTCGGCATATTTTTCCTTGGTCTATTGTCGTGGCGATCGTCACAGCTTGATGCGACAATTGGGTTTATTGTCGGTCTTCTCACAATGGTATGGATCGTTGGTTGGACGACAATCGGATTTACATGGCATACCTGCATAGGATGCGCTGCGACAATAATAGCAGGAACAATCAGTCGCTTCGTTCGTGTCGGAATGTTTTCCCACAAGCATTCATTCACTGACGGCAAAGTTTAGAAACCGGGATTTTTTTCTATCTTTTATCACTCAGAAGGGTACCGCTACGCAACTAGCTCTTATAGACTGGATTATCATCGCTTTATATTTTCTTTTCAACCTTGGTATTGGGTTGTATTATCGCAGAAGAGCGACCAAGAGTGTCAGTGACTACTTTGTTTCGGGTCGTAATGTCTCATGGTGGTTGGCCGGGACATCAATGGTCGCAACAACATTCGCTGCTGACACACCTCTGGCAGTGACCGGATTTGTTGCCAGAAATGGTATTGCGGGTAACTGGTTCTGGTGGAGCATGGCCTTCAGCGGAATGATGACAGTGTTTTTCTATGCGCGGCTCTGGCGTCGGGCAGGTGTCCTGACCGATGTCGAGTTTGCACAAATCCGCTATCACGGGAAACCCGCCAGCTTCCTGCGGGGTTTTCGTGCGCTGTATATGGGACTCCCCGTAAACCTTATTATTCTGGGATGGGTGAATTTAGCAATCGTCAGGATTATGATGCTTGTCCTTGGCGTATCACGAATTGAAGCCCTCTTCATCGCCCTTGTCATCATGTTCATCACAGCTTCAATTTCCACGCTTTCCGGACTCTGGGGCGTATTGGTGACCGACCTCTTTCAATTTGTATTGAAAATGGGAATGGTGATCGTCCTGGCAGTTTTTGCTGTACAGGCAACAGGAGGAATGAATGCTCTTCTGGAAAAAATTCATGCAATCGATGTACACAGAAACGGCACAGGTTCGATTCTCTCGTTGATACCCGATCTCAATTCGACGTGGATGCCGATGATTACATTTATTGTATATGTGGCAGTGAACTGGTGGGCATCTTGGTACCCAGGAGCAGAACCGGGAGGCGGCGGATATATCGCACAAAGAATTTTCTGCGCGAAGGATGAAAAAAATTCGCTCCTTGCTACACTCTGGTTTAATATTGCACATTATGCTATCCGCCCATGGCCATGGATTATTGTCGCTCTCGTTGCAGTGGCACGTTTTCAGGGTGATGCTGCGTTTGCTGCCGATCCGGAATCCGGCTATATCAGAATACTTATCTCCGACCTTCCCGCATCACTTCGGGGATTAATGCTTGCGGCATTCGCTGCGGCATATATGTCCACCGTTGGGACACAACTCAATTGGGGTGCAAGTTACCTCGTGAACGATTTCTATCGACCTTTTTTGGTACGTAATGCAACGGAAAAACATTACGTGTCCGCATCACAGGTGAGCACAATGATTCTCATGGTCTTCTCCGCGATTGTGACGTACTTTTTGGATTCAATTGCAGGTGCGTGGAGTTTTCTCATAGCACTTGGAGCGGGAACAGGGCTTGTATATCTTCTCCGTTGGTTCTGGTGGCGTATTAATGCATGGAGTGAGGTTTCAGCGATGGCGACTGCGTTCATTACCTCGCTCATCGCTCAGTGGAAGTTCGGTCTGACGAGTCAGGATCCGTTAGGATTCGCATATTTGGTCCTTGTTACAATGAGTATCACAACTATCGTGTGGCTCACCGTAACAATTCTCACAAGACCGGAGCCGAAAGAGTTATTGCTCTCATTCTATCGCAGGGTGCGACCAAGCCCCATGCTCTGGGGGGACATTGCTAAAGAGGCAACCGACGTTATACCGGCAAAAGATGGATATTTCAATCTCATCGATTGGATTAGCGGTGTGGCAATGATTTATTCATTCCTGTTCGGAGTAGGGAAAATCGTCCTCGGTGATACTGTGCCAGGTTTGTTATTTCTTGTTTCGGGTATTGTATTCGGAGGAATTATTTATTTCGATATGAATAAACGCGGATGGGAGACCATAGGCAAATAATATGTACAATTAGCATTTTTTAAAGGCAATTTTGTATTTTTCTATGCCAGCCTAATGTTTTGGAAGCATGTTCCGATAATGAAAATAAGTGGGTTGTGAGTGAGCAAAACTGGGGTATATGTAGGAATATATATTCTGGTTCCGATTAGAGAGAAAGATTCAAGGGTACACTATAATTTTGATGTGGGGATTATAAAAGATACATGAAACGTTACATAGCAATACTCCGAAGAAGGAGCACAAACATGCGGATCAAGGATATTCTCCACGGTCAAATTCAACCTGACGATTCTGCCCCCAAGCGACGCGAGGAAGAACGGATAGAAAACTATGCATCGTCTGCAATTCATCAATTATATATAACACAACGAGAAAAAAGGATAGAAGATATTCGTATGAAAATCAATTCGGGGTATTATGAACAACGTGAAGTATTGGGGAAGGTTGCCGACGCAATTTATAGTCATATCCGGCAATGAGTAATTTTGTAGAGATATCATCTCATATCTATAAAGACTTTTACCTCCTTTCTTATTTTACAGATTTTAATTCTTACCAAGATTAGCAATCAAGCCTATATCACTAAAATACTTCGGAAAAAAGCCTAATTTCAAGATTTATCAAAATCCTCCTTGCTTAACATTCGACAGTTGGTTATTATTGAACAGAGGGCGTGAAAAAAAACTGGTAAAACGAGACATAACGATAATAATACTTTTGGAGTTTTCTTGAAAGTATTAATAGTAGATGATATCAAAGAGAGTCTCGATCTTCTTGAAGATATCCTCACAACATATAATTTCGAAACGATACGGGCCAGAAATGGGTATGAAGCACTGGAACAGCTTGCCAAGCATCAGGTCCAACTGATTATTTCAGATGTACTAATGCCAAAGATGGATGGATTTCAGCTGTGCCGGGAAGTCAAGAAACAAACCCATCTTAAGTCAATCCCGTTCATTTTCTATACTGCAAATTATATCGATCCGGCTGATGAACATTTTGCCAGGAGCGTGGGAGCCGATCGGTATCTGATTAAACCGATTGATATATCAGTTTTAATAAATGCTGTCAATGAAACGACAAGAAAAGACAGGGGCGGGATTGTACCGCTTCTTGATACTGAGCTGGATACGGGAGAATCAGAATATCTCAAGGAGTACAATGCCGTCTTAATCAAAAAGCTCGAAGATAAAATGTTCGAGCTTGAACGTGTCAACGATATGCTGATCCAGAAAAATAAGGAACTTCAACTATCCCGCGAGCGCTATCTAAATTTATTCGAGAGTGCAAGCATCGCGACATTTATTCTCGAACCCGATACATGGCATATTATTGATGCCAATCGGCAGGCTGAAAAACTTCTTGGTATGATGCGGGAAGAAATGCTAGGGAAGCCGTTTCATTTTTACAAAGACTTCCTGCGGCAGGCAAGACACAGCGAAAGGCCGGTTTTCTATGAAGGTGAAATCACCACCAGTCATGGGTACCAACTATTTGTGGAAGTCAATGCCGGTCTGATTGATAATACGGATCGTTCTGTTGTCATGGCGTTTGTCAGAGATGTCACAGAGCAACGAAGACTAAAAGATAAACTTTTTCAGGCGGAGCGACTCGCTCTTCTGGGAGAGCTTTCTGCCGGGATTGCCCACGAAGTACGTAACCCTTTAGCAGCTGTAAATATTAATCTTCAGTTTCTGCTGCGTACAATCGATGCAGATAAACCGGAACGGAAAGTGATCGAGACTGCTTTGCAGGGTGTTGAACGAATCGATGGTATTGTGAGTGCAACATTAAATTTCGCAAAACCCGCGAAACCAGTTTTTAAATTTCATGATATAAATGAGATTATCCGTGCGACCGTTCCTCTGGCGAAAGTCACGATGGAAAAAAAGAATGTCACAGTAAATCTCGAGCTCGCGGAAAATTTACCGCCTATCTCTGTCGATTTTAAACAGATCCAGCAGGTGATTGTCAATCTCCTGACGAATGCAGCTGATGCTGTAAAGGGGAAGGGGCGGATTATTATTCGCAGCGATATTACCCGGTCATCAGGAAATCCCGACGGCGTCGTCGTAACAGTGATTGATAATGGCGAGGGAATGACAAAAGAAGAAATGAAGAAAATATTCGATCCATTTTATACAAAAAAAGCAAGCGGTACGGGACTCGGTCTTTCCGTATCACAACAGATTTTGAATTTCCATGGGGCATCTATCGATGTCTCGAGCAAACTGGGAGAAGGAACTTCTTTCTGGATCACGTTCCCGCTTACGCAAAAAATATCGGAGGAATAATATAGTGAAATACCGTGTTCTCATTGTAGACGATGATCAATTACTGACAGCCTCACTGGAATCAGTACTCAAACACTGTGGATATGATGTTTCCGTCTGTTCTCACGGAACGAAAGCATTGCCAATGATCAATGATGTTCAACCGGATGTTGTCCTGCTCGATATTTATCTGGGTGATACCAATGGGATCGAAATTCTTAAGTCGATTAAATCAAACGATGCAACTCTTCCGGTTGTCATGATTACTGCCTACTCTGATGTCAAGCTGGCGGTTGAGGCAATGAAGCTGGGTTCCGAAGATTTTGTTGTAAAGCCATTGGATATCGATCAATTGGAAGTGATTCTCTCCAAAGCACTACGTACTGTGCACCTGCAGCGTGAAGTCAATCGTCTGAAAAATGAAATAGACGATCAGACCCATTCAAAAGAAATTATCGGAAGCAGTCCGGCAATCAAATCAACACTCAAACTTGCTGAACGGTTTGCACAGAGCGAAGATACCACTGTTCTCATTGAAGGGGAAAGCGGCGTCGGAAAAGAATTATTTGCGCGATATATCCATCGTGCAAGTCTCAGGGCCGAGGGTCCGTTTGTGTCGGTTAATTGCGGTGCAATCCCCAAAGAACTTGCCGAGAGTGAATTTTTTGGATACGAGAAGGGTGCATTTACCGGTGCAACGGAACGAATGAAGCAGGGAAAATTTGAACTTGCGCACGGAGGAATAATTTTCCTTGATGAAATAAGCGACCTCAGTCTGGAGATGCAGGTAAAATTGCTTCGGGTTCTTCAGGATAAAAAGTTTTTTCGCCTCGGCGGATCAAAAGAGATTGTCGTCGACACACGAGTAATTGCTGCCACAAATCGCGATCTCTGGAAGGAGGTCGAGCGTGCTGCATTCCGTGAAGATCTCTTTTATCGATTGAATGTCGCCGCATTTAAAATACCCCCGCTCCGTGAAAGGCGTGAAGATATAGTACTTCTGGTCAACAGCTTTATCGAAGAATTCAATAAGAAATTCAGCAGGCGCGTACACGGTATAACACGGGAAGCAATGGAGATTATTGAAAACAATCCCTGGAAAGGCAATGTTCGTGAACTCCGTAATGTCCTTGAACGAGTTGTGCTTGTTGAAGCCGATAATGTAATTCAGCCGCAGCACCTGCGGTTTCTGCGCCATGATGAGTCGGAAATGACTGAGAAAACGTCAATCAGTAATAAAGAGTTTGCACTCACAATTCCACCGACAGGGATTTCAATGTCAAAAGTCTTGAAAGCACTGATCCTGAAAACACTTGAGATTACCGGAGGAAATCAGGTCAAGGCTGCAAAAGTCCTCGGACTGACTCGATCAAAACTTCGATATCGAATGGAACAACTCGGTATCCAAACGCAACCAAAAACCTACGCGTCCAATGAAGAATAACCATCATACCTCCATATTTAATCATTTCCTCAACGCATCAACCGTTATTGTCTAAAAGAACCGAGCCTGCTATTCCTTTTTGTGGGTTATTTCAGTCTCCTAGGTCCTAACCTGTTGATATTTATTATTTTAGAAGATTTTTGTAAAATTACTAATCTTCATGCTATAAATGGCCGATAATATTGGTGAATATGGATGAACCAAAAGCCCTTTGGAGCAAATGTTGATCCCCCGGGGAAAAATATTGTTGGTTGATGATGATGATCTTCTGCGGCACTCCCTGCAGGCGATTTTTATTTATACAGGATATGAAGTTGCTGTGGCGTGTTCTGGAGAAGAAGCGCTGCAGTATGCATCGGGGCATCCGTTCGATGTCCTGGTGACGGACTATCGAATGGACGGAATGGACGGATTGAGACTCTACCGTGAATTAAAAAAGCGAGGTAGTTCCTTTTCTGCTGTGATGATTTCAGGATTCAGCGACGAAGCCATAATAGAAGAAGCACATCGTGAGGGAGTTGAGAGTATATTCTCGAAGCCGCTAAACCTCGGCTTACTTGAAGACACAATTGCTGCAGCAGTCTATCGTCATCGAGAATCACAAGAAAGTTGAAAAAGTAGCAGGATACTAAAATTAATCATACATCTATGTCGTATACATCCAGTATTCCATGAGGTTGAACATGAAATTGCAAACGAAAGTACTCTTGCTCGTTGAGGCGCTGATTTTGCTACTTGCACTGTCGGTAAGTGTTTACTTTCAGATATCGTTCTCTGACACAATGATGAACGAGTTAGAACGACGGGCAACATCGCATATGCAAACCCTCGCCTTCAATTCTCAGTCCGGCGTATCGATGCAGAATGGAGCCCAGATTAAAGAAGTCATGGAAGGACTTGCCCAGGATTCGGATCTGAGAGTACAGGTCGTATACGATGCTGATGGGAAAATTCTCGTTGAAAAGAATCTTGCAAAATATAATGTCGGGGATCGGAATATCGATCTCCTGTCCGTTAATACACCGGGTGAAAAAGTTGTTGAATTAACCTTGATGAACGGTGAAAAAGTTCTCGATGTTCAGAAGAAAATATTTCAGAGAGGGGCAGACTCTGAAAGCAAACTGATCGGATATGCCCGACTTGCATTTTCGCTTGCGCATCTTGAAAAAGTCAAAGCACAAACAACGATTATGATCGTTGTAGTTACCTTGGTGTTCATTGCAGTGGGTCTTGTTCTGGCGTTATTATTCCAACGGATAATTGTGAAATCAATACTGGCACTCAAAGATGCGACAAAGAAAGTAGCAGAAGGACACACTGATGTCAGCGTTAGGATTGACCAAAAGGATGAGATTGGAGAGATGGGGGACGCATTCAATACTATGGTTGAAAATATACGTCAGTCCTTGGTAGAAATACAAAGACAAAAGGAAGGGGCGGAGCACGCAAAATACGAAGCGGAACAGGCGAAACGAAACGCCGTTGAACAACAGCACTATCTAGAAACCGAAGTAGACAGACTCTCGGTGGTCGTTGAACAGGTAACCAACGGAGATCTTACACAAGAACTTCAACCACGGAAGAATGATGAAATCGGACGTTTAACGGCAATAATCAACAGGATGATTGCCGATCTTCGCGGTATGCTTCTTCAGGTCGGTGAGACGACGACAGCCGTCGCGAGTGCCAGTGCGCAGATAAGTTCCAGCACAGAAGAGATGGCGGCGGGTGCCCAAACGCAGACATCGCAGGCAATGGAAATTGCGAGTGCCATCGAAGAAATGACAGAAACAATTACCGAGAATTCAAAAAATACTGAACTTGCATCTGAAAGTACACGTCAGAATTCACTCAGAGCACAAGAGGGAGCTGCCGTTGCGAAAGAGATGATCGTCGGGATTCATCGCATTGCCTACGTGGTGAATCAATCTGCGCAAACGATTGTTGGTCTTGGGAAAAGCAGTGATCAAATCGGCGAGATTATTCAGGTGATTGAAGATATTGCTGATCAAACAAATCTGCTTGCATTAAATGCTGCGATTGAGGCTGCTCGTGCAGGAGAACAGGGGCGTGGATTTGCTGTTGTTGCTGACGAAGTTCGAAAACTTGCAGAACGCACGACGAAAGCGACGAAAGAAATTGCACAAATGATAAAAAAAATACAGGTCGAAACAAAGAATGCAGTTAACGCAATCAATGAGGGAACACGGGAAGTTGATAATGGTGCGGTCCTTGCTGAACGCGTGGGAGTTTCACTTAAAGAAATGACCGAGACAGCCGAGAGAGCCGGTGAAATCGTCCGTCAGATTGCTGCAGCTAGTTCTCAACAATCATCCACAAGCGGTGATATTTCACAAAACGTGCAAGCCATGAGTGCGATTACACAGGAGACTGCACAGGGGACGCAGCAGATCGCCAGAGCTGCCGAAGATCTCAATAAACTCACACAGCATCTGCAGAAGCTGGTAACGAGGTTCAAATTGGAATCTTCACAATTGCAGACTCAGGACGGTGCGCGGGGTAAATATGCCGTACGTCCAAATGGAAAGATTGTCCCGCGGTCGTAAAAAAGTACAGGGGGAATGAGACACGGTAAATGAATACTGTTGCTAAAGCTTCCGTTCGCAGGAACCGATAATATGAGTAAAGGGGGAAGAAAGTATGGAGCATTTCCATCGGAGGGAACGTGAAGTTGTTTGTGAACGATGCCGTGGAGCACGGATTGTCGGTGTTGTTGAGACCGAGGAAGGACTTTTTCTAACGGTCTGTTTCCGTTGTCAGGGGAAAGGGACCGTTATCGAAACTGATTATGGTTTCTATCACGAAGAGGATAATGAAGAGAATGGATAATTTGACATGCTGATGAAGGAGCATCTATGACCAGTACAATAGGAAAAAATGTTGAAGGAAGCTCTGAGGAGATGTTACAGCTTGTGAGCTTCACTATTGGCGGCGAGGAATTTGGAGTCGAGATCCTTAAGGTCCAGGAAATAAACCGGATGGTGACAGTGACTGCAGTTCCGAATTCACCACCCTTTGTCGATGGTGTCATCAACCTTCGCGGAAAGGTGATTCCGATTATTGATCTTCGGACCCGGTTTGGGATGCCACGAAAAGAGCATGACAAAAACACACGAATCATCGTCGTTGAACTCAAGAGTAGCGTTGTAGGCTTTGTTGTCGACGCAGTGAGTGAAGTACTACGGATACAGCGTAGCGTCATCGAGCCGCCTCCGACTATCGTTGCAGGAATTCATGCTGATTATATTACTGCAGTCGGAAAACTCGAAGATCGGCTGTTAATTTTACTTGATCTAGAAAAGGTCTTCTCGATTGAAGAACATGCCTCGCTGAAAGAAGTCGTCTGATGAAGAAATTAAGAATTATTAAAATGCGTGCAACTGCGGAGTGAAAAAAAGGAGTGACCGTGGAACCGACGAATCACGATCTTATTGATCAATTGCAGAGTGCCGACCCTGAAGAGCGTCGTATTGCAGCGGAGATGCTCGGTGAGGGCGAACTATCGTCTACTGTGACCTCTGCGCTTGCATTAAAACTATGCGATGACAATAAAGGGGTTCGTGATGCGGTTGCCCATAGCCTTTATACATTTAAATCAGACGAGGCTGCACGGGCTATCGCGCATTATATCCGTGACGATAATGTGGCCGTTCGGAACCTTGCAGGAGAATTGCTCATTCAAATGGGTGGTATTGCCATCGATGCCCTCCTCCCATATCTTTCGCATGAAGATCCTGACACTCGGAAATTTACGGTCGACATTCTAGGCTTGATCCAACAACCGCGAGCTGTCGATCCGCTTATCGATCTTCTCAATGATAACAATGAGAACGTTCGATATGGAGTCGTTGAAGCCCTTGGAAATATTCGGGACGAACGGGCCGTACATTCACTCATAGTTCTCTACGGTGCGGAAGAAGGACTTCGCGCCTCGATCGCCGAGGCGCTCGGGAAAATTGGTGGCGAGAAAGCAGGTGATTTTTTACTCCGAAGCATCGCAACCGAAGATTCACTGGTACAATTTGCAATTATCGAAGCGCTGGGAAACCTCGGAACACAGCAGGCACTCTATCCCCTGATGGAGAAAATCTCGGAACATACGGGTGAAATGCGACGGGTGATTCTTCGGGCAGTCGTCGGAATTGTCCAACAGCAGGGGATCGATCTCCAGTTTCCTGAAACTTTTGAAACATATTTCATTGAAGCACTTGAAGATGAAGAACGCGATATTCGTCTCTCTGCCCTTCGGGGATTATCTCAATTTACAACACGGCGTGCTTTTAACGCCATGATCCGGGCGGTGGGAAATGATGAGGAATTTAACAACATTATTTCAAACATCTTTCACCAGAGACCGTACCAAGCATTCAGTGCGTTGGTCGAGACACTGGAAAAGGAGTTCGAACCATCCCATGTTACACTGATCCAACTTCTCGCGCTCATATTGAAAGATATTGTTGAATCGCGAGATTCAGATACTGAGGACGGCGATCTTCTCCAGCTGATTGATCGCGCGTTTGAAGCTCTTATGCGGATATGGGGTGAGCTGACGGGCGAGATGCGTTTTGGGTCACTCGATCTTCTTATGATGCTTGATACTGAAAGAGCGCTTCCGATAATCCGGGATTCGCTCAAAGACTATGAACCCTGGGTTCGGATTCATGCCTTAGAATTATTGGAACATGTAGGCGATATGCAACTCCGCGAATATTTGGCGACAGCAGTGAATGATGAATCGGAGATCGTTCGGGAATTTGCTCAACGATCGTTGGAACGACTTACGATTCCGCAATAGTATGGTACATCGAGGCGACGAATGACTTTTCAACCATTTCCCGCGGTAGCAACAATGCCGACGTTTTCACCGCCGGGACCAAAAATGCCCGACGATAAATTTCGTGCTATCCGGGATTTTATCTATTCACAATGCGGAATATTCTTTACAGACAATAAAAAGTACCTTCTTGAAGGACGTCTGGCAAAGCGTCTTGATGTCCTAGAAATAAAGGATTATGACGAATATCTGAGGTTGATACAATCCGGAGTGGAACGGCAAGAGGAACTAAAAATCCTTTACGAGTCGATCACGATCAATGAGACTAGTTTTTTCCGGAATGAACCGCAATTCAATGCCCTGGAGACGCAGATCGTAAATGAGATCATTCTTGCAAAAAAATCAGCCGGAAAACGACTTCTTCGCTTCTGGAGTGCCGCATGTTCGAGCGGCGAAGAAGCATATACAATGGCAATGATTTATCTGGAAAAAATTAAGCCGCGCTATCCGGGTATTGAGCTGGAAATCATCGGAACCGATATAAATTCGCAAATGCTCGAAACTGCACAGGACGGGGTGTATCGGGATTATTCAATCCGAAATGCTCCGAAACTCTATCTCGATAAGTATTTTTCCGTCATGGATGGGAAATATTATCTTCATAACGATGTGAAAGATCTGGTTCGGTTTGATACACTGAATCTCTATGATCAACAGCAGATGAGAAGAATGTCCGACTTCGATGTCATCTTCTGCTGTAACGTTCTGATTTACTTTGATTTGAATTCAAAAAAGCAAGTGATTGCCGATCTCTATAACAGTCTTGACCGTGGTGGATATCTCTTTATAGGATACTCTGAGTCATTACACGGTATCACAAAGGCATTTAAACTTGTCCATTATCCAAAAACACTCGCCTATAAGAAGGAGTGAAATACATTATGGAAAAAGTTATTCTCGTGGCAGATGATTCCACCTCAATCCGGAAATTTGTAACATTTGCATTGAGAGAACTTGGATACCGGGTACTGACTGTATCGGATGGCATGGAAGCCCTCGAGCGTCTTCCGTCAGAACACATCGATCTGATTATCACAGATCTCAATATGCCGAATGTGGATGGATTTGAATTCATCCGCACGTTGCGCGAAACGGAAGAATACCGGTGGATACCCGTGATTATTCTCTCATCTCTGGCAAATGAAGACGATATTCAAAGGGGATTGATGCTCGGGGCGAATTCGTATCTTGTGAAACCATTCAATCCAAAACGAATTCAGTATGAAGTGTCGAAATACCTGAATTAATTTCCAAGGAGGAATGGTATGGGGTTGAAGATACTTGTCGTTGACGATTCGGCAACAATGCGCCGCATCGTGCTCAATGCCCTCAGGGAAGGCGGATATACCGATATAATTGAAGCTTCCGATGGCAAAGACGCCTTGGAAAAACTTATGACGGACAAAATAGATTTTATCATCACAGACTGGAATATGCCGAATATGAGCGGACTCGAATTCGTCAGGGCCGTCCGCTCAGAAACAGATATTCAACATATTCCCATTCTTATGGTGACCACTCGTGGTGTAAAACAAGATATTGTCGAAGCACTCCAGGCGCGGGTGAATAACTTTATCATCAAACCATTCACACCAGAGGTTTTGAAGGATAAAATTGAACAAATATTACGCAACGCTTAGATCAAGGGAGGTACCATGAACGAACATGAACACATGGATGAGTCAGAGCGCGTTAATAATCAGAAAACGCCGTTCGATTTTCATAATCTGCTCCCTATTATCGAAGATATTATGCTAATGGTTCACGAAAGTCTGAAGAAAATACCTCATGTTACGTCAAATCTGAATAAGGTTACTGAACGGTATGAACGCGTGACAGCAGAAATATTGGGTGTCGTCGATCGCCTGAATGAAAATATCGACTTGTTCCTAGGGGAGTTGTTAATAATATCGGATTCTTTACCTCGAAGAAAAGAACTTCAAGATGAAATACACAATACCCTAATGGACTCTGCCGGGGTAGATGCGACGACCTTACTGCCTCGATTACAGAGCCTTTGGCAAGAATATAAATCTCTCCACCCGATTGATGAAATTATACAGTCGATGCTTAAACGTATCGAGAGCCTACAGGGGGATTCCACAAGTATCACCATGTCGTTGCAGGTACAGGACATTACGGCACAGCATATGGAGGCCATTAATCATCTAATCGAATCGGTTCATAATAGATTAACACTCATCCTCCAAAAATTCTATGGGGCTGAATTTCAGAGTGTCATACCGGATTCCTCTCGGAAGAAATTATCCGACTATATCGCCCGGCAATCGGGCAAGGTTACTACTCATGATGTTCTTCCAGAGAGTGAAATTGAGTCGCAAAACGAAATCGACCGGATGTTCAAAGAGAAATAATTCGAAAGTCACACGTCATGGCTGACACAAAGAATTCATCGGGCCTCCAAGACGATGAAATGAAGGAAATCGTCGAGAGCTTTATTATCGAGACACGCGAGATTATTGAAGGACTTGATCAGGATCTCCTGGAACTTGAACGCGGTTCGACAAATCCCGATTTGCTCAATAGAATATTCAGAGCCGCACATACAGTGAAAGGAACCTCCGGTTTTCTGGGATTCGATCAGATGTCTGAACTCACCCATAAATTTGAAGAGGTTCTAAATAAACTACGGAAAAATGAACTGCAAATCACCCCCGAATTGATCGATGGAAGCTTCTGCGCGTTCGATACAATGAAGGTACTGCTCCAAAAGATCCAATCTAATGATATGACACCGATTAATCTGAACGATGTCCTGAAAAAACTTGACGCACTCAGTGAACATCAGACTGCAAAATCTGCTCAACCCGTCACCGATTCGCAGGAAGAATATACCCCACCTAAGGCCCTAACTGATATCACAGCGAATCTCAAAAGCGATAATCAGGAGGAAGAAATACTTCAACCGACAGCGACAAAGACCGATAGAACATCGGACACAACAATACGTGTCGACGTTCAACGACTTGATAATCTTATGAATCTTGTCGGCGAACTAGTCCTCGGCCGAAACAGACTGGCCCAAATTAGCTTCTTGATTGGTAGTGAGCACGAGAATGAAGAACTGTCTAAAGAACTAGTGGAAACTTCATCACAAATCGATTTTATTACAACCGAGCTTCAATCGGCTATTATGAAAACCCGAATGGTGCCGATTGGACGAGTCTTCAATAAATTTCCCAGGCTTATCCGCGACCTAGCACATGATGCGAATAAAGAGATTGATCTGGTTATTACGGGTGAAGAAACCGAACTCGACAAGTCCATCATCGAAGAAATCAACGATCCGTTGATCCATATTTTAAGGAATTCGGTAGATCATGCGATTGAATCTCCGGTAGAACGCCAATCGCTTGGAAAATCGCGACGCGGTACGATATGGCTTAAGGCCGAACATGAGGGGAACCATATCGTCATCAATATAGAGGATGACGGCCGCGGTATGGATCCGGAAGTACTGAAAGCAAAGGCAATTGAAAAAGGACTCCTAACCGAAGCCGAAGGAGCCGTCATGACGGGGCGCGATGCGTTTAATCTGATATTCCTGCCGGGATTCAGTACCGCAACGAAAGTAACCAATATATCCGGACGAGGTGTAGGAATGGACGTCGTGCGGACGAATATAACGCGTCTGAATGGTCTCATTGATGTTGAGTCTGATGTTGGAATTGGTACCAAGATTGTCATCAAATTACCTCTCACATTAGCAATCATACAGAGTCTCCTTGTCCAGGTGAAACAGGAGATTTTTGTCATTCCATTGAGTTCCGTAATCGAAGTTGTCCGGATTACAACGGATGAAATCGATACGATTAATGGAAAAGAGGTTATTCGCATTAGGAATGCTGTTCTTCCATTAGTTCGCATCGACAATATTTTCCATGTTCCGGGTGAAGCTAGAAAGAATAACCGCCTGTACGTCGTCGTAATCGGTCTGGCAGAAACCCGGGTCGGTATCGCTGTAGATTCCTTGTTAGGCCAAAAAGAGGTTGTTATAAAATCTCTGGGAGGCTATCTCGGGAATATTGAGGGGATTGCGGGCTCCACCATCCTTGGTGATGGAACCGTGAAAATGATTATCGATATTGGCGAATTGATTAAACTTGTAGGGTCTACGAAGAAAGACAATCAATGAGCGAACAAATTCATGTTCTTGTGATTGATGATTCAGCATTCATGAGGAAATCGCTTTCATTGCTTCTTGAATCAGATCCGGGCATAAAAGTCATCGGTACTGCACGTGATGGACAAGATGGCATCGATAAAATACGGCAACTGAAACCCGATATTGTTACCCTGGATATCGAAATGCCGCGTATGGATGGCCTGACAGCCCTGCAGATCATCATGAAAGAATGCCCCCTTCCCGTTCTGATGGTGAGTTCAATGACAACTGAGGGGGCGGAAGCGACAATCAGAGGAATGGAACTGGGTGCAGTCGATTTTATTCCTAAACAGCTTTCGTATGTATCGCTTGACATCGTAAAAATTAAGAATGACCTTCTTGAAAAAGTTCACGAAATTTTTCGAAGTCGTTGCCTTCGGGAACGATTTTCACGGTTACGCACTCCACGCCCATCCATCGAAGGACCTGAAGCGCCAAGTATTGTTACTGCCGCGAGGTGGAATGGTACTTCTCCCGATATCGAATTCCCGGTGGTCGCTATCGGAGTATCTACAGGAGGTCCATTTGCACTTCATGCTCTCTTACCGAAAATACCAAAAACGTTTCCTAAGGGAATCGTCATTGTTCAACATATGCCACCAAAGTTTACAAAGTCACTTGCCGATCGTTTAAATAATCTCAGCGAGCTTACCGTTAAAGAAGCTGAGGAAGGAGACATTGTGCAAGAAGGCGTTGCTCTGGTTGCTCCCGGAGGTCTTCATCTGACTTTCAGAAGAAATGATATAAGAAGTGTCGCAGTTCATCTCTCTGAAGAACCTACAAAAACTCTTCATCGTCCTTCAGTCGATGTAATGATGATATCCGCAGCAGAAGTCTTTGGGCCCGGTGTTCTTGGGATTATTATGACCGGAATGGGGAAAGACGGGCTCGAAGGACTTAAGCTGATAAAACAGAGAAATGGGTATGTCATTGCCCAGAATGAAGAGACTTGCGTCGTGTATGGCATGCCGCGAGCTGCCGTCGAAGCTGGTCTCAGCGATGTAATCGCTCCCCTCGAACAGATACCAGAAATACTCACATCGATTGTCCTGCATTAACTCAATACGTCACTTACCGTATACTATCCAGAATTCAGAAAGACAGCCACCTGGCCAATATTAGCCTTCTTTTCAATGGGTAATTGGGTGTACTCTAAAAAGCCGGTTATCTGGCCTTGTAACTTATTATTTATCAATACTTTATAATGATCAAATTCCCTCCCCTTTGGTACGGTCTTTGTAATTTTGATATCAAACGTGTTGAATCTATTTTGAAAAGTAAATAGAAAAAAAGTAACTCAGAATAATTATTACCAGAGGGTAGACCTATGGCACCCAATCATGATGAGATGTGGAAATCGTATACGACTCGGCATAATCCGAACGTCAAGAAAAAATTAATGGTTCGATATATCGGTCTTGTGAAATATGTCATCCACCATTCGAGTCTTTCATTGCCGAATGTTTTAGAAGAAGCCGATCTGGTTAATTATGGCATGCTTGGTCTGAGCGATGCCATAGACCGTTTCCAACCGGAACGCGGAATTAAATTTGAAACATATGCTATTCCCAGGATTAAAGGGATTATAATTGATGAACTACGCAAGCTCGACTGGCTGCCGCGGTCTATTAGAAAGAAATCACGCCAGTTGAACGAGACTATTCGTCGTCTTGAACATACTCATGGCGATGAAGTCAATTCAAAGGATATTGCGGACGAGCTGTCGGTCAGCGTTGAGGAGTATCACTCGTTGGCTACAAAAACCGCATATATGCCGATGTTGTCACTTGATCGGACATACGCCGGTGCCGACCAGACGACATTGCATGAAATCGTAAGCGCCGACAATGGAGAAAATGTAATCGATGCGATCGCCAACAATGAAATCCGTGAATTAATTATTGATGCGTTGAATAATCTGGGAGAGAAACCCCGGCTTGTCTTAAGCCTGTATTATTATGAAGAGTTGACGTTTAAAGAAATCGGGAAGGTTCTCGATATTTCCGAATCCCGGGTTTCACAAATTCATACCGAAGCGATCCATATATTGCAAAATACAATGGAAAATGTTCTTTTATAATCCGGCAGTCTCGTGATGCAACGAATTCAAAATCTAAAAGAAAAAGTACAAACTATTGTTCGCCTCCCAGCGTTGCCGGCTATATCAACAGAAGTGGTAAAACTGGTAAGTAATCCGCGGACAAGTGCGGCGTCACTGGCACACCTGGTATCAAAAGATCAGGTGTTGACGGCGAGACTCCTGAAGGTTGCGAATTCACCACTGTATGGATTTCCACGTCGAATTTCCACGATCGATTTCGCTATTATTGTCGTAGGCTTTAATACATTTAAAGAAATTATAATTAGTGCATCGCTACTCGATTCGATCCACAAACGCAATACACACTCATTTGATCCACAAGCATTCTGGGATCACGCTGCTGCAACGGGTGCTGCAGCGAGAAAATTTTCGCATGAGTTTAACTACCGTCTCAGCGGCGAGGCATATGTTGCGGGACTCCTTCATGACATTGGAATTATTATTGAGGAACAGTTTTTCCCCCGTGAATTTCGTGAGGTGATACAGTTGATGCGAACACATAATGTATCCCATATAGATGCTGAAAAGAAAATATTTGGCGTTACGCATGCTGATATAGGAAGCTGGTTGGCCGCACGATGGAATTTTCCAGAACAACTCGTAGAAGCAATACGCTATCACCATTTCCCGGAAAAAGCTAAAAGGAATCCCGAACTGGTTGCGTTGATTCATTGTGTTGACGTTTTGAGTACCCGATGTCACGGCGGGCGTTCAGAATTCGATTCATTGATTACCATATCTCCCGATGTGTTACGGATATTGCACAGGAAAGAAAAATTACCGCTCGAAGAATTTATGACAAGCTACACGATGAAATTCCGGGAATCATTCGAACCTACAACACCACTTTCCAATCCGGTGTAAATAATTTCATGGAAATAAGGAACCATATCGCATCACCATTACGTAACGAACTGGCACTTCTTGAAAATGCCTTACCGGATGCCGAGAAATTCGCCGAAAGTCGTGAGAGTCACATTATGCAACGACTTTCACACACCATCAGCACAGCGCTAGAACAGAAAGAAATTCTATCAACACTGACCGAACTGACACAACTAGTTCTTCCGGTTATTGAAAGTGGAATATTTTATACTGGTTCCTTCGGTACAATGGCAATATCATTTTCTACCCCCGTATCGGAAAGTTTTCAGAAAACAGCACAACAACACTACGATGAAGGAATCATCGATTGGGTAATAAAAGAAAAAAAGACCATCATTGTCCCCGATTTTGATGATGAACTAAACCGCAATGACGAGAGAAACTATATTATCATTCCGCTGATGCTCCGGAATGAGATTATCGGAGTGTATATCATTCATACCAGGAAACGGCAGGAAGAAATACAACATCGGGATCTTCAACTTCTTTCAATACTTGCAAACACCGCGGCTGTTGCAGTCGAAAATTACAAGTATCGTTATGATTTACAGAAGGTGAACAACGATGTCAAAATCTCACAGGAACAGATGATATTGACCACAAAATTGGCGGCAATCGGAGAGCTTGTCGGTGGAATTGTTCACGAGATTAACAATCCACTACAGATTTTACTCGGACATGTTCAACTTCTTCAATTTGGGGAAGATTTAAATAGACGTACCGAAGTCATAAGAGAACAAGTAGACCGCATCGTTAAGATTATCAAACAACTTGTAGAATTTTCCCGGAATGTCCCTGAAAATTTTATAATAGAACCTATCAGCGTGAATTCCGCCGTTGAGCAGATTTTACC
Organism: Bacteroidota bacterium; assembly: GCA_050011775.1. Taxonomy (GTDB): domain Bacteria; phylum Bacteroidota; class Ignavibacteria; order UBA10030; family CAVZMI01; genus CAVZMI01. The sequence continues at coordinate 24,149 of JBEKIL010000018.1, forward strand.
GCTGCTTGGTTATCAGTTCCGGACCAATGAAATCGAAATTGAGTTAAAGCTCGACCCGGCAATACCCGCTATTAACGGAAACATGATTTATTTACAGCAAGTGTTTCTTAACCTTTTTCTAAATGCCCGCGATGCAATAGAAAGAAACGGAAAAATGACGGTTGAGACGTTTTCTGATGGCGAGAAAGTCTATGTTCGCATCACCGACACAGGGTGCGGTATACCTCCTGAGAATATGAATCATATATTCGAACCCTATTTTACTACAAAAGGATTGGGCAAAGGAACCGGACTTGGCCTTTCTGTCAGTTATGGGATTATTAAAAAACATTGCGGTGATATTACGGTAAAAAGTGAAAAAGGTATCGGCTCGACCTTTACGGTCGTACTTCCAGTACGGAAGACTCGATGATCACGTTTGTCGGATGAATGTGACAGCCAATATATCAATGTCAAAAATAGATTTAGAAAATAAGTAGCGTATCCTATAATTGTATTATAATCAAAATACAGGACGGGATCTCATGCTTGTATTAACGCGGAAGTTGGGAGAAGTCATCACAATCGGTGATGAAATTAAAATCACCGTTGTCGGTATCGAAGGAAGCCAGGTAAAAATTGGCATCGATGCCCCTAAACAGGTAAAAGTACATCGTGCCGAAATTTTTGAGCGGATTAAGCAGGAAAATGCTGATGCCGCACATGTGGACAAGGAATATGTGTCAGATCTTACGCATGCTCTCCAGCCTCGACATAAAAGATTACCTCATGACACCGCCAAATGAAATCACGGCACAATCGCCGCAGGATGTTCCCTCAATGAAAAAGCGAATCGCTCTGATTGTGGATGACGGTGAATTGATCCGTAGGAACACTAGTTATCTTCTGCTGCGCCTGAACTTTGATATTGCTACGGCTTCCGACGGCTATCGCGGTGCCCAACTTGCAATCCAGCTCATACCGGATATCATTTTTCTTGATATCTGGATGCCCCAGCTCGATGGACTTCAGGTGCTGCAGGTGTTGAAATCGCAAGATAAAACTAAATCGATCCCCGTGATAGTCATTACGGGTCATGACGATCAGGAAAAAATTCAGAATGCATTGGTACTTGGTGCCAAATGTGTTCTCCATAAACCGCTGAAAGAAAACGTCATTCTTTCGGTATTACGCGAAATATTCGGCTCCGAATTCGATGAATTTGTCTCAGGGACAAAAAAGGAATTAGAAATAACGCCGACGAACAGTAATGCGACAGAGAGTGAAGAAGACGATAATATGCTGACTTTCCTGAAGAAGCAATTCATTCTCCTATATATTCCGCGAGTGAAGAAAATGATGAACCTCGTCTCATCAAGAGAATTGAAAGATCTTCACCGGCTCGTGCACGATATCAAGGGAAGCGCCGGGACCGTCGGTTATTCCGATGTAACGGAGAAAGCGGCATCATTAGAGTCGATGTTAAAAAAAGAATCGATCGATTGGACTGAAATCAGTCAGGCGGCGGATATTCTGGAACGCCGGATGGGAGAAGTTCAATCAGAGGTCGACAGGCTCTGACCCGATCATACCAGAGAATCCCCAACGAAGTCTCATCCTTCCGGACGATATGACTCTCATTCCATCACAGTAGCTCAAAAGCTCTCTCGGGGATTGCCAAAACAATGATGAAATATTCCTTGCATGTGAAACTATTATTAACTATATTCGTATAAGCAAATATAGAATGCGAAAGGAATCACAATGCGCCACCTTGCACATATCTTAAAAGCGTTGTCTGATGTATCGCGCCTGCGGATTCTCGCGCTGCTTCTGCGACGGGGAGAGCTCTGCGTATGCGATATCGAGGCGGCGACGGATTTTACACAGACCAAGACATCACGCCATCTCTCTTACCTGAGACGTGTCGGCCTAGTGAAAACCCGCCGCGAAGGCCTCTGGATGCATTACTCCGTCATGATGCCGAGACAAAAGGAAGGACGGATGCTGCTGAATTGTATTACAAAAATTCTTGAGCATAATGTTACAATGCGGGGAGATTTGAAAAGAGGCGAAGACTGGTTACGACGGAAAAAATGTTGTTCTTTACAAAATATATATGATAAAAGGAGGAACAAATGACATACGACAATCGAAAACAGGCTGTGCGCGAACTCTACGGGAAAATTGCGCAAACTGCTGGTAAGAAATGCGGCTGCAGTTGTGGATGTGAGGATGATCAGAATTCGTTGGGAGCATTAAAGGATTTGTATCAAAATGCTGACACAGACATTGTCCGTGAAGCTAATCTGGGACTTGGCTGCGGGACACCGGCAGAATTCAGCGATTTGAAACCGGGAATGACAGTCCTCGATCTCGGCTCCGGCGCCGGAATCGATGTATTCCTTGCCGCCCGTGAAGTGGGGCCAACCGGAAAAGTGATCGGACTGGATATGACTGATGAAATGCTTGTTCTGGCAAATAAAAACCAACAAAAACTCGGTATCGTAAACACCGAATTTCGCAAAGGCGAGATCGAACAAATGCCTGTTGATTCCGAATCTATCGATCATGTAATCAGCAATTGTGTGATCAACCTCGTTCCCGATAAACGAAAGGCGTTCTCGGAAATATTTCGTGTGCTCAGGAAAGGCGGTTCGTTCACCGTTTCCGATATCGTCTATACTGGCGAAATGAACGATAAGGACCGGCAGGATCTCGAGCTCTGGGCATCCTGCGTATCAGGCGCTTTGGAGAGATCAGAGTATCTGAAGATTATCGGTGATGCTGGATTTTCAAACATCTCGGTCGTAGATGAGCGGTCCTCCCCGGTTCCCGAAGGATCGGCATACGCGACTATGAGCATTACTGTTAAAGCGACTAAATAATGTTCATTGGAAAAATTGAAAGGCCATTCAAACTCTGCGCCCTCTAATGTTAGCTATTCGGACGATCTCTGTGGACTCTATGGCAGTGCCCCTATTATTTACTCTGATTTTGAAGACGGGGGCACAGCACTATCAATGTTCCTTTTTTAATAGCCTGGTGTTTTCTTTTTATCATTGAGAAAAATATAACACCACATAGAAAAAAACAATTTATGGTGCTGTGCCCCTTCATTCATAAAAACATTGTAGGGGCACTGACACGGAGAACACAGAGGATCCGCGGAGGACACGGAGTATTAATTAATATGACTACCATCAGAAAAGCTCGAAAAGAAGATCTCCCGGTCGTGTTGCAATTACTCGATGAATCTTCACTGCCGAAAGCCGGCGTCGAACAGCATTTCGAAAACTTTTTCGTTGCCGAGGATGGAGGGGATGTTATCGGTGCGATTGGTGTGGAAATCTATGGAGATGTCGGACTTCTCCGTTCAGCAGTGGTGCGAAAAGAACTTCAACGTCAGGGTATCGGGAAACAATTATATCAAACGCTTGTTACAGTTGCTAAAAGTATTGGTATAAAGAGGCTTATTCTTCTTACAACCACTGCGGCGGATTATTTCGCGCAAAAAGGATTTCGCGTAATTGATAAAGCCATGGTTCAAGGACCGGTAACTTCATCTGCAGAATTCACCGGCGCATGCCCAAAATCGGCAACATGTATGGAGCTTATGCTATGATAAAAGTCCTTATTCTCTGCACCGGTAATTCCAGCCGGAGCCAGATGGCCGAGGCATTTCTGAAATCATTCGATCCAAGGCTGGAAATCTATTCAGCAGGCACTAGACCTGCCGATCGCGTGCATCATGCTGCTATCAAAGTCATGAATGAAGTCGGGATTAATCTCAACTCCAACATTACTAAAAACGTCGATCAATATCTTACAGCTTCATTCGATCATGTGATTACTGTTTGTGATAATGCTCGAGAGACATGTCCGGTATTTACAGGCAGAGTCGGGAAAAGGTTTCATATTGGCTTCGAAGACCCGGCAAACGCAAAGGGAAATGAAGAGGAGATTCTTAAAGTATTTCGCCGTGTTCGTGATCAAATCCGTGAAAGGATGTTTGAATTCTATAAGAAAGAACTCTTTCGGGAATAGTCGATGGTAACCACCAAAAAACGACTCTCCTTTTTCGATCGCTACCTGACGCTCTGGATTCTCCTGGCAATGGTTTTCGGTATATTCTCGGGATATCTCTTTCCGGGTATTGTGCAATTCTGGAATTCATTCCAGAGCGGGACAACGAACATCCCAATCGCCATTGGCTTAATTCTGATGATGTATCCGCCTCTCGCCAAAGTGAAGTATGAAGAGATCGGCGATGTTTTCAAAAATTGGAAGGTTCTGTCGCTCTCACTTGTCCAGAATTGGCTGATCGGTCCGGTGCTGATGTTTCTTCTTGCATTCATTTTTCTACGCGGCTACCCCGACTATATGGCCGGCCTGATTATCATCGGGCTTGCCCGTTGTATCGCAATGGTGATTGTATGGAATGAGCTTGCGAAAGGGGACACCGAATATGCAGCCGGACTCGTTGCATTCAACTCGATCTTTCAGGTTCTGTTTTTTTCGGTGTATGCGTATGTTTTTCTCACTCTGGTTCCTTCATGGCTCGGACTGAAGACTTTTTCCGTCGATATTACGATAGTGCAGATCGCCGAGAGTGTTTTCATCTACCTGGGAATTCCCTTCATCGCAGGAATGATAACTCGGTTTGTGATGCTAAGGATAAAAGGAAAGCAATGGTATGAACAGGTCTTCATCCCGAAGATATCGCCGATAACGCTCATTGCACTCCTCTTCACGATTGTGGTGATGTTTTCACTAAAAGGTGAATACATCATAAAAATTCCTCTCGATGTTGTTCGTATAGCTGTTCCGCTCATATTGTATTTTGTGATAATGTTTTTTGTATCGTTCTTTCTTGGAAAGAAAGCAGGAGCCGGTTATGCGAAGACTGCGACGCTTTCTTTTACTGCCGCGAGCAATAATTTTGAACTGGCCATTGCAGTTGCTATTGCGGTGTTCGGCATTAATTCCGGAGAAGCATTTGCGGCAGTCATCGGTCCTCTAGTTGAAGTGCCGGTCATGATTGGCCTGGTGGATGTGGCGCTGTGGCTGAAGAGGAGGTATTGAAAAACAGTGGATGTTGAGGTTAAGGTATAGTCATGCCAGTGTAACCCAATTTCACATGAGCGCTCGTAACTGTTGTAGGAGTACTGGTTGAGGTCCCGGTGATGCTCTCTGTGTGTTCGTTTTGTAACCAGACAAGGGGGTGGTTTGGGAAACCAGGAGAGATTAGGGATAAGGGTCGAGGTCTAGGACTACTTTGCGATCAACTGCTCATAGACCGATATATCTAGCGGCCCCATCAAGAAACCGTTAAAACGGTTTCCTCATCAGTAGTTTTTCCTTCAAAACCTACGGATGAATCCGTGGGTTGATAGTCTTGATGATTTATTCGGGAACACATATCCCATGACTTCAATCATGGGTATATAAACACACTACATTCCTGCCGCAGAACCGTTTCTAACAGTTTCCTCGTAAGAGGTTTCGCTCTGCACCAACGGAGGAATCCATAACCTCCCGGTAATATCACACTGCATTTAATTAATAGGCCACCCCATACGGGGTTATTGGAGTTTCTTCTGGTTCGATTGCTATAAATAGACCGCCCCTAACGGGGCTTTCTGCAATGGCGTTATTTTGTGTAAGTTGTCTTGCGCGAATCCTATTGGAATAATATCGCCCTGAATTCCGTACACGCCCTCCGATTTCATGCCGATTGGCGAACCACGATTTCGGGATTGAATACTACATGCTGAGGCTTGCGGAGAATTTCGGCTCTGTCGGTCACGGCCATCTTGTTTGCGGCATAAGCCATATCCGATAAAGGCTGCTTGATTGTAGTGAGCGAGGGAGTCGAAACCTGGGCTATGAGCAGGTCGTCGAAGCCGATGATTGCGACGTCATCGGGTATCAGCACGCCCCGCTCTCTGGCGACCGAGAGTAAACCGAGCGCGCAGTTGTCACCTGCTGCGCAAAAGACGGCATCGATCTCCTTTTCCAACAGCTTCGGCATTACCTCAACGCCATCCTCGCGAGAGTAGTTAGGAACTTCTATTGCGCACCCGGGCGGTATAGAAAGCCCGTTGAAGCTCAGAGCCTGTTGAAACCCCTTGAGCCTTTGCTCCGCGTTGTAGCCGCCCTTCACTTTCGTTCTTCCGGAAACAATGGCAATCTTCTTCCTGCCTTTCCCGATCAGGTATTCTCCGGCGAGTCGTCCCCCCGTTACATTGTCGGTTGTAATTGTTGATACGCCTGCCGTCTCCTCGTCAATCAGCACGATGGGAACTCCTGCTGCGGTGTAGGAAGTGATCGTTTCGGAATCAGGCCGTACACTAATTGCGATCAAAGCAGTGGGATTTGCCTGTACCAGGAATCGATTCAAACGCTCCTTCTGCTCATCAGGGTCATCGGTCACTGATCGGAGTACTATTTCCTCCGTCTTGAGTAATTTCTTGAGATGTTCACACAAAGCAGTGTGGAACACCGACAGGAATGTCGGTACTGCGACCATAACTTTTATATCGGGTTTCGTCATCGAAATACCTCGAGACAATGTGTATCATATTAAAAACTAAAGAAAAAAAACTTTGAATGCAAATAGTATTAAATGAATATTGAAACGACCATTGTTCCAATAACAAATAAAACCATCATTGTTATATTTCCATATGTCTAAAATCAATGCCATTTCTCTATACTTCAATAGGCATAATAATCGTGTCAACATGGTAATAATATGCTTATCGAAAATGTGTCAGGGTGGTAATGAATTGATGTGAGGGAATTATTACTGAAGTTCCTCGTCCGTTTTCGTGTACTTCTTTTCGGTAAAGACGGAAAACAAATATTCAATTTCGTCGAGTCCGTGTTCAATGAAATACGGGACAGAATCTCCAATAGAGTGGAGAATGACGACTGCATTTGTGTTTGCATCTTTTTCAGAAGCTGCAGAAACTCGTTGCCACATCCCCTTATTAACGAAAGAAATTTCCCTATAAATTTCTACCAATTGATGTAATTTCCAATCGGGTTTTTTTCCGTCACGCATAAGAAAGAACTGGGCCGTGAGGTATGCCGATACAGTGCGATAAAGTGATTCCGCCGAGCTCTGGAAGGGTAAATGAAATCGGACCATCGGTCGAAGCTTATCCATGATTGGACAATTGCTCGTCGGCATATAGATACCAATGATAGAACTGAGGGCTTTCTGGATCATTGTCTCTTTCATGTAGATTCGCTCGGGGACTTCGACCGTCACCGTTGTCCGTTCGTAAGAGATTGAATCACGGAATTCATCAATCAGTCGTGCGAGATTCACAGCTATAGGACAATATTCTGTTGTCGGGGGGAGTGGGCAGTTCTCACACGGATGGAATGAGAGTTTTGTCCAATAAGGTGGCGTTACTTGTGAATCGGAGATAAGCTCGAGTGTCAATGCATCGAGACAGATCTCGAATTTCTTTACGGAATCATCAGCAAATCTAAATTGATATGCAATTCGAAGAGTTTTACGCTGTGTGTCATTTTTCATGTCTGTCGCTCGGCTTTCCATGTCGGAGACAATTCATTCGTTGTTCGAAAGCTTTATGATCATCAGTATCGTTGTTATGATGTATTTCCTATGTGATGGATTCTTTATTTGTATATCCTCCGGTCTCACAGGAATGAGAGTTCCTTTCAGATAGTTGATGTTATCGGCAAAGTAAACGAAAAGGTCGTTCGAACTCCGGGTTCACTTTCTGCATATACCATCCCTCCGTGGGCTTCCACAACAAGTTTACAGATTGCGAGTCCCAATCCGGTTCCTTTTGTCTTAGTCACCTGTGCCGATGATGCCTGTTTGTATCGGTCAAAGACATAAGGGAGTTCTTCTTTTCCGATTCCAATACCGTTGTCTGTTATGCTGAAACAAATAGCAGGTTTTTCACCGGGAGGCATCTGGATTTGTTGGGCGCTGACTTCGACGCTTCCTCCTGATCGTGTGAATTTTAATGCGTTACTCAGGAGATTCATCAGTACCTGACTTATTTTTAGTAAATCAATTTCGATAATTGGCAAGTCCAGTTGTGTTTGTTGCGTGAGGGATATTCTTCTTTGTTGATACTGCGGAAGGACTTCATGGACAACAGCATCAATGAGCTGGCTGATAATGACGGATTTTTTGTCAAGAGCCATGTTTCCCGCTTCGAATTTTGACAGGTCCAGCAAGTTATTAATCAGTTCAAGCATTCTCCCAGCGGCGTCTCGTCCCGATTCTAAAAGCTGAAAATATTCAGGCGTGAGCGTCACTTCCTGACCTTTGAGATCGGTAAAGAAATCAATGACACTCTTTATTCCGGAAAGCGGACTCCTGAGATCATGAACAAGCATCGCCATAAAGTCGGCCCTTGTCCGTTCAATTGCCGCTTCGGCCCGTTTTAAACGTATAAGCATGCGGGTGCGGACAAGAAGTTCTTCTGTGTCGATCGGTTTCGTGAGATACTCATCCGCCCCGATCTCGAGTCCTGTTGCTATACTCCCGGGATCTTTCCGTTGGGCTGTTAAAAAGATAACAGGAATCTTTGCGGTCGATGGTTTTGCCCGAAGCCGCCGAAACGTTTCAAATCCATCCATCTCAGGCATTTGAATATCTAGAAGAATAACATCCGGCCGAACACTCTCAGCTATTGCAAGGCACTCCATCCCGCTTGTTGCGCGAAACATTTTCACCGGTTTGTGTTTCATCGCGAATTCGAGCAGATCGAGATTATCCTCAGTATCGTCGACGACGAGTATGGTCGCTATATATTCGTTCATGTATTCCTCATGTAGTTACTCCGGACGCTATGACGGACGGAGTGAACGCTTGATGATTGTTACGATGGTCTCGGGCGACGCCGCTTCTTTCGACATGTAACCTTTTATGTTTAAGTTCCATTGTTCCCATACTTTTTTAGTAGTCGGTTTTACGGAGAGAATGACGATAGGAATCATACGCCAACGCTCGTTTAATTTGAATCGCTGAGCAAGTTGAAATCCATCTGCTTCCAGAATAAGAGGATCGAAAAAGATAACCGCCGGTGTCGATTTCTCAATAATGGCGAGAGCTTCCTTACTGCTGGCGACATTTTTTTGGAGAAATCCTGCAGACTCCATAACACCCTGTGCTGTTGCAATAAATCCGGGATTTGTATCGATAATCAAAACGAACGGTTTTAACGATCTGTAATGGGTCTTTACGAGTGAGATTAAGCGTTTTTGATCAGTGGGTTTTGGAATAACATCGGCAGCACCAAGCGAAAGGGCAAGAGGCTTATTGTCGATAATCGAATGGATCAGAACCGGGATATCGCGTGTAAGGGGATTTTGCTTCAATTCTCTAAGTACCTGCCAACCATCCTTGTTGGGCATCATAATATCGAGTGTAATTAATCCAGGTCTCGCCTTGGCGGCAATAGCAATCCCCTCATCACCGGAGAGTGCCTTGAGTACCGAGTATCCTTCAGGTGCAAGATACCCCCGAAGAATATCGATAACATCCGGGTCATCATCGATACAGAGTACCGGTATTCCCTGTGCCTGGGGTTGAGCAGATGGAACCGCCTCTTCTTTTTTAGCAGGTGGCGGTGGTAAAGGTGGTGGCTGGGGTGGCAGCTGCGGCTGCTTTGCCGGCTGTGGCTGCTTTTCCTGTAGTGGCGGTTCTGCTTGCACCGGCTCTTTTTTAATCTCTTCTTCTCCCCTATATACGGGTGGAATGGCAAGAGTGAATACCGATCCTTTCCCGAATTCACTCTCGACAGCTAGATCTCCCCCAAGCATTCGGGCAAGACGGCGGGCAATTGGTAGTCCGAGTCCTGTACCCGAATATTTGCGCGTCGTGCTACTGTCGATTTGCTGAAATTCTTCAAAGATTCGTTCAAGGTTCTTACGATCAATTCCAATCCCTGTATCTTTGACGGCGAATGAAAGAGCATCATCGGCATATTTTACGGACAAGGAAATTTCGCCTGTTTCGGTAAATTTCGTCGCATTGCTTAAAAGATTGACCAGAATCTGTTTAACCTTCAGGCTATCGGTATTCAATGCAGGAATGCCGGTTTGAATATGTTGCCTCAATGAAAGGTTTTTTGCTCTGATCAGAGATTCGACAGTAAGCATAGAACTCGCGACGATATTATCAACCGTTTCTGTATCAACGCTTACCGTCATCCTCCCGGCTTCTATCTTCGAGAGATCAAGTATATCGTTGATTAACTGCAGAAGATGTTTACCGTTTTTCAGGATTTTCTCGATTGCTTTTCCCTGGTCGGATGTAAGGGGCTCGTTATTTGGTCCAAGGAGAACAGAACTAAAACCGATAATGGAATTTAACGGCGTCCGAAGTTCATGCGACATGCTGGCGAGGAAATCGGATTTCACCCTGTATGCTTTTTCAAGTTCGGCATGTTTCTGATTTAGTTCGTCGTTTTTCTTTGCAATTTCAATCGATAGTTTCTGTGTAGCCTCATAGTTACGTGCGTTGGCAATGGCAACACCAATTTGAGGAACCGAGTTATCGATGATTTCCTTCTGGAGAGCGCCAAATTCTTCCATTGAACCAACAACAATCACTCCAAGAAGACGGTCCTGAAACATGATCGGGACTGCAAGCATAAAGCGAGGAGGGACTTCGACCAGTCCCGTGTCAATACTGAATGCAGTATTCGTTGGAAGATTTTTTACTTCAATGCTACGCTGCTCGGCAGCACATTGGCCTGGTATACCTTCGCCAACAGTGAAAGATTTTACTTGATGTTCTCGATTCTTCAGGGCGTAACCCGCTACAAGATTCAGGGTCGTTGCCGGGTCGTTTAGTAAATAGAGTGCTCCGACCGATGCGTGGATGTGACTGCAGAGGAGAGTCAAACTTCGCGATTCAACCGCGGCCATCTCGGCATGTGTGTTGAGCGCCGTGACAAGTTCGGAGTACGCCTGTAATCGTGTATAGTTGTTGCCGAGCATTTGTGACATCTTGTTGAAGTCGACGGCGAGTTGGCCAAGTTCGTCGGATCGTTTCAGGGCAATCGGCGTAAATTCCCCCTTCATAATATTCTGGGTACCCTGTTTGAGAATTTTAACCGGTGTTGTAATTGAGGCTGTCAGGAAAAATCCCAATAATAGAGCAAAGATTGCCAGTAAAATATTCACAAGGCCGATGAATTTTCCGAGCTTATCTCCAAGTGAACTTGCACCCTCAAAACTGTGAAGTTGTGAAAGTGATAACCGGCGAGAAGCATCACCGAGAGAAGAACGGAGTCGTGTTAGGTAAAGATTCTGTGACTCCTGGGCTTCGAGAGCAAAAAGATCTCGCTCTATGGAAATTCCTGTATGCTTTTGATCTGCAAGGATAATTTTTTTGTCAGCATAAGACTCGCGCCATTTTGAGAACGACCAAGAGGCATCTTTAAAAAGTTGTGCAATTGTTGTGTCGTAGGGGATCTGTGCCATGTCACGAAGTTCATTCTCCAGCCTGCCTCCATCTTTTATATAGGCATTTCTAGAAGAAGCCGTTCCCGTAGTGATGTACAAATCGATATCAAAGATAACATCGGTAAGAAGCTTTGTAATTGATTCGACCTTCATCATCGTTTTGGTGTCAGCCGCGGCACCGCCAAAATTCCTTTCGATCTCGCTAAGGTAGTATAGCGTCAACAATGTCATTGCCGAGAGAACTAACAAGAGAAAGCCGAAATTGGCAAGGACTCTCCAGAATAATGATGACCGACGCATATCATATCTCCTCTGAAATTGCTGAGATCAGATGTTTCTACAAAAAACGGACAAAATTCACGTTAATTCTACTGAACTTCTATTTTTGTTTTTTAAAAAGGGTTCTCAATCTTTAAAGAATCAGACAGAAAGATAAAACGGACGATAGTTGCAATGAACAGTATACTAAAGAAATCTTAATATAAGGATCATTTTGTATTAATCATACTAGTGCCACTCTAATTATTCTACTACCGCGTAGTAGCACTGTTCCACCGTGTTTCACCGTATTATAAAAGTGATATAGTAGATGCTCCAACACACATAATCACATAGTATTATTTTCAAATAATAGTTGGAGTGGTACCAACAGTGAAAAATTTACATTAATATATTTTTCGTTGTCACCCGTTTCTTAATATTGCTCCTCGATGGAAAATATGAATATTCAGGGAAAAGGGCAAATGCACATATCATGTGCCTAAGAGTTAGAGTGAGCTTTTCAGTACCTTACAAAGAACATTATATAAGGAATTTAGGCCGTTTTTATCCATATAATCCAGTATTAATAGAAAATTCGCAAAGTAAAGCCTTCGGGTGCTTCTATTGGATGGGTAGAATTGAAAGGATTTTTTCACTTTCCTGTTTTTTAATGCCGTGGAGCTGGATAACGCGCTCGAGTTCTTGACGGGCATTTGGGATGTTTTTCTTCATGAGCCAGGCCTGTCCCAGCATAAAACGGCATTGTTCCTCGAGGGGGGTGTATTGTCCGGTAGTCGGGATACTCCTCAGAACGTACTTGAAGGCAGCTATACCGGAATCCACCTGCACATCTTCGAATGAAGGAAAAAGGCCAAAAAATGTTCTTCTGGCATTTATTAAATCTATCGAACCCGAGAAATAAATGGCAAAAAGCGCCTCGTCTGATTGAGGATTTTTGTTTATAACGTGTCGGAAAAACGCAAGTGCCGTATGATAATCCTGCTTATATAGCGCATCGATCCCCGGTTCTAGCACCGTATATTCTCCACGTGTCGTAAATGTCACAGGTGTAATCGTTGTAGCATTAAAATACCGGGGTGTGACCAGAGAGCTAATTCCGGCAAGAAGTCCGAAACCAACGGCTAGAGTAGCTGCAAAGATTACTGCCAGTCGTGGGATTCTGTATCGTGTCAATATGAGAGGGGGGAATAGCTGAAAACGACGCTTGAAAGCCAGCGGTCGTGCGGGGATCGGCTCTGATATGTGGGAAAACGAGCTCTGTTCGAGTGTTTCCAGGAGTCGATTATATTCATGCTGGAGATCCGCAAGTACTTTAGCCCATTCCGGATTTTCTTCACAATTCTTCCGTATTGAGCAAACTTCCTCGGTGCTTAATGGATTTTCTTTGTATGCCGGATGGTTGGGCGATTCTTTATAAATCACATATCGCATTAGTCGATCGAAATCGTTGCCGGTTGGTTTTTCACTTCGAACAGCATCACTCATTACCGCGTTGAATAAAGCGGATGAAAAAGAGGGCGCAGGCCGTACTGTAGGATTTAGTGCGTTTTTACGGCTTGATTTAGACCGTTTGGTTTTTTTTTGCTTTTTCATGAATGATTCCCTTGCTAAACACTAACGCATCAACAAAACCCTCTATAATACTTACCGTAATGAATATTGTTTTTGTGACACATCAATATCAGAATTTCGCTATCCAAAATCAATCAGTCAGTTTCTGTCACGAATTGGTTTTTGATTGCGGTATATATATGGAAGGCATTGTATACCCTTACTTTTCCATCCTCCTCTCCAAACACCATCCACTAGGGCCAGAGTCGATGACAGAGCGACCTGGCCCTTGATTTTTTTAAAAGGAACTTGACAAACGAAAAAAAGGTATGTATATTGGAAACTAGAAATACTATTAGGGTTTCCATGGTCCCACTAAAAATCCTCAATACCTTCGGGTTTGGGGTTTTTTATCAAATCCTGGAAACTTTAAAAACTTTATTAGTTTCTTTGGAGTTCTACCATGTCAAATGAAAAAACGTTACGTGAGCGTATTATTCTTTTTGCCTCCGACCTATTTATGAGGTTTGGTTTTGGCAAAGTCACAATCGATGAAATTGCCACCGGACTCGGGATGAGTAAGAAAACACTCTACAAATTTTTCCCGAGCAAGGAAGAGCTTCTTCGCGCCGGTGTTCGCTTCATGTTGCAGGGGATCGCACGCCGGATTGAAGAAATTATATCGTCGGATAAAACGGTTACAGAAAAACTTGCAGATATTATGATGTTGATTGGTCGGCAAATCGGAAAGATTAGTCGTCTAAGCGCCATAAACCTGCAGAAAGTAGCTCCTGATGTCTGGAAAGAAATCGAGACATTCCGGCGCGAACAAATTCTGAAAAAGATGAATCGATTGTTCGAACAAGGACGACGGGAAAAAGTGTTTCGGGAAGAATTGAATGAACACGTTCTCATGCTCATGCTCATCGATTCGGTTCAAGGAATACTTACGCCGGACGTACTCTCGCAAGCCCCGTTTTCTGCAGAGGAAGCATTCAAGACGATAATGAAAACAATTTTTGAAGGTGCTCTTACCGATGAGGGTCGAAAAAATTTTCATGTGTTTGATTCGTCAATTTCAATATCTCATTAATCGACAAGAAGGTTAATATGAAACAGTTCATAAGTACCATATCAATAGGCGCTCTGTTCTTTATGAACGGTTGCGGAAATAATCACCGGGGAGCCATTGAAGCTAGCGGGACACTTGAGGCTGTCGAAGTCAGTGTCAGCGCAAAAGTCCCGGGACAGGTCGAGCATCTTTTTATTCAGGAAGGGAGCCGCGTCAAGAAAGGTGATACTCTGGCCTTGCTTGATCGTGTGACTCTCGAGATACAATGGAGACAGGCAAAAGGCGGCGTTGATCTGGCGGAGGCACAGTATCGATTGCTTCTCAATGGCGCACGAATCGAGGATGTTCAACAGGCCGAGGAGTCTGTCCGGCAGGCCGAATCTTCGTATAATAATGCAAAAGGTGATTTTGATCGAATGAGAGAACTTTTCGAATTAAAGACGGTTACTAAAAAACAATACGACGATGCAGAATCACGGCTGACAATTACACATGCCCAGCTCAATTCGGCAAAACAGAATTTGCAGCGATTACAACGGTTTGCACGTCCTGAGGATCTTATGGCTGCGAAAGCTCGTCTCGATCAGGCCAAGGCTTCGGCAGATCTCATTAAGAAGCAGCTGACCGACGCAGCCGTTCTTGCCCCTGTTTCCGGGATTGTGACAAGCAAACCGGTGGAAGAGGGGGAGTTAATATCGACTGGTGGTATTGTTGCCAAAATTTCAAGAGTTGAACAACTGAATTTAATGATCTACGTCAACGAAAACGATCTCGGGAAAGTAAAGCTGGGTGGTGCAGCCGATATTGTCATCGACACCTATCCCGAAAAGAATTTTCCGGGTCGTGTTGTCTATATCTCGCCGATTGCCGAATTCACGCCAAAAAATGTCCAGACAAAAGAAGATCGAACAAAGCTTGTCTTTGGCGTCAAACTCGAAGTTGAAAATCATGATGGAGTGCTCAAAGGGGGTATGCCGGCAGATGCATATCTCAAGTAAGGGATAAGTTCATATGAAAGCAGTTGAAATCAGATCGGTTATAAAAAAGTTTGGTGATATTGTTGCAGTGGACTCACTATCGCTGGATGTTGAACGGGGTGAAATGTATGCACTAGTAGGTCCAGACGGTGCTGGAAAGACCACAACCATCCGAATGATATGCGGAATCACGCCGCCGACGTCCGGCGAGATAAGTGTACTTGGTTTCGATATCCGGAAAGAACCGGAGGAAGTGAAAAGGCGCATCGGATATTTATCGCAGCGGTTCAGTCTTTACGGTGATTTGACCGTTGATGAAAATATAGAATTTTTTGCCGAGATTCATGGTGTCCGTAATTATAAAAATCAGCGTGATGAATTGCTTGAATTTACACGGCTGATCAAATTCCGGAATCGTCTTGCGGAAAAGCTTTCCGGCGGCATGAGGCAAAAACTCGCTCTCGCATGCACATTGGTTCATACTCCCGACGTTCTTCTTCTTGACGAGCCGACAACGGGTGTCGACCCGGTCTCACGGCGAGATTTCTGGAAAGTCCTTTCAAGCTTGCTTAAGAAAGGGATCACCATTATCATGACCACACCTTACTTAGATGAAGCTGAACGATGTACCCGGGTCGCTTTGATGAATGAAGGAAAAGTATTGATGGCCGATGCACCGCGGAACCTGGCCGGAGTGATGAAAGGTGATGTCGTTGAAGTTATCACGCCGGACATAAGGACGGTATTCACTGCCTTCAAAACACACCCCGACATTATGGAAGTGCAGGCATTTGGTGATCGCGTCAATATCGTTGTTCACAAAGCATCGGCGGATATGAAATCGATTCTGGGCTATCTTCACGAAAAAAATATCGAAATCACCGGTTGGCGTGTAATTCCCCCATCACTCGAAAATGTATTTATATCGTTACTCTCGGATTATTCATCCGTTCAAGAAAGTCGAGGTGGAGTATCGCAATGAAAAAAGCCGGAAAAGTCTTCCTTGGTCTAGCATTGATGATGGTTGTCAGTTCGCTGATTGCACAGAAACAATCACTGACGGTCGAAGAAAGTATAAAAATAGCCCTGGAGAACAGTCGATCGCTTTATGCATCGATGAAAAAAGTTGAGTTTTCCGAAGCAAAAGCAAGTGAAGCAGCCGCCGCATTGTACCCTTCATTGAAGGTGCAGGGAGGATATCTGCATTTGAGTGATGTGCCGGCGTTTCAAATTCCCATACCGGGGATGCTCATTTCCTTTCCGGTAGTTCTGAATAACTATAATTTAAAGGCAACGTTTCAACAGCCGCTCTTCACAGGATGGAAACTGCAGGGTATGGCTGATAATGCAGAATATTCGGCGCAAGCGACTGTCAGCGATCTTGCCAAAGACCGACTGGAATTAATCTACACAGTCCGGTGCGCCTACTGGAATCTGTATAGGGCTCAAGAGCTAGAGCGATTGGGAGACGAAAATGTGAACCAGGTTCAACTTCATTTTAATGATGTCAATAATTTGGAACAGCAGGGAATGGCGACGCGGAACGATGTACTGAAGGTTCAGGTGCAGCTTTCAAATGCGAAGATATTGCAGATCGATGCACATAATGCCGTTCGCATTGCAATACTCTCGCTGAATTCAATACTCGGTATCCCACTCTCGACTAAAATCACGTTGACATCAGCTTTGACGCAGAGTGACTGGCAAGTACCGGAACTTGAACAGTTACTCAACTCGGCACTTCGCACACGCCCCGATCTTCAGGGTATGCAATTGCGTCTCCAGGCAGCCGAGGCAGGCGTTACTGCAGCTCGCGGAGGGTGGTGGCCGCAGATATTTTTTACCGGTTCCTATTATTACGCGCGTCCCAATCAGCGCATTTTTCCTGCGCTCGACGAATTCAGGGATACATGGGATATCGGCGTGTCATTCCAATTTGATATCTGGAACGGCCTGACGACAGTTCAACAAACATCTCAGGCCCAGGCGCTTCTCGAGCAAACAATAGCATCGTACGACGTTATCAAAGACGGGATGACGCTCGAAGTGACACAAGCATATCTTACACTCCAGCAGGTAAAAGAAAAAATTGAGCTGTCGCGGCTCATGGTTGAACAGGCAGAAGAAAACTTTCGGATTACGTATGAAAAGTTCAAATCAGGACTTACCACAAACTCCGAACTTCTTGATGCCGAGACCGCGAAACTGCAGGCTAAGATTCAATTCACAACAACTCTTGTGGATTATGAATTAGCGGTGGCGCGGCTTCAAAAAGCAATTGGTGAATGGCGGCCGTGAGTATAGAAATGAGGAACAAATGATTCAAAATGCAATTGAGGTAGAACAACTCACAAAGCGTTTTGGTGATTTCACCGCGGTGGATCAAATCAGCTTTGATGTCAGACAGGGTGAAATTTTCGGTTTCCTCGGAGCGAACGGCGCAGGGAAATCGACCACAATCCGGATGCTCTGCGCTCTTCTTAGCTCCACTTCGGGAACGGCCCGCGTCGGCGGGTATGATATCAACACTCATCCGGAAAAAGTTAAAGAGAGCATCGGCTACATGTCGCAGAAGTTTTCTCTCTATGAAGATCTGAGAGTCGAAGAAAATATTAATTTCTTCGGAAGAGTCTACGGTTTGAGCAACCATGAGCTCCAGCAGCGAAAAGAATGGGTGCTCGAAATGGCACATTTACGGGGGAAGGATCGTGTGATTACGGGGACACTACCGGTCGGATGGAAACAACGGCTCGCATTAGGCTGCGCTGTTCTTCACCGTCCGAGAATTGTATTCCTCGACGAACCGACGAGCGGTGTCGATCCGTTAATGCGCCGGCGGTTCTGGGAATTGATTAACGATTTTTCAGCGGAGGGTATGACTGTTATTGTCACGACCCATTTCTTGGAGGAGGCTGAATACTGCAATGATATTGTTTTAATCAATGCAGGGAAAATCATCGCCGGAGGAAGTCCGCATGAATTGAAACACAACTATATAAAGAATCCGATACTCGGAGTTCGATGCACCAATGTTATTGAAGCCATGGCGTTAATTGAAAAACAACCGTGGGCGTTGGAGACGTCGGTATATGCCACACATTTACACGTCAGTGTAGAAAACGAGCGGCAGGCAAAAGAGCAGATCCGGTCTATTCTCAGTACGCATGGAATCGGTATCACTGCGATAGAAAAAATTATTCCGTCGCTCGAGGATGTTTTTATTTATTTGCTTAATCAGGAAGAAAAAAAGGCCGCGTAAAGAAGAATCTATGATAAGTCGATTGATTCCGATAATAAAGAAAGAGTTCAAGCAGATTCGACGGGATAAACGGGTGCTGGCGATTCTGACGCTTGTTCCTGCCGTCATGCTGCTTATCAACGGATACGCGATGAATTTTGATGTTTCTCATGTAAAAATGGCTGTTATCGATCAGGAGAAAAGTCACAGAAGCAGGGAATTCATAAATGCCTTTGTTACATCGGGATATTTCGAATACGTTGAATATCTCGCTACTGCCGAAGAAGCATCTAAGATGATTGATAATGCAAAAATCCGCGTCGCAATTGTGGTTCCCTCCGACTTCTCTGAAAAAATACTATCGAATGACGTCGCAGACGTGCAGATCATTGTCGATGGAATGGATTCGAATACCGCCTCAACGATCATTGCATATGTTCAAGCGATCACGCTTCAATATTCCCAAAAGATCGTCCTGAAAAATCTTGCTATGATGGGAAAGGGAAGTTACATCCCCATCCAATACGAAACCCGCGTGTGGTACAATCCGGAATTAAAAAGCGCAAAATTTCTGGTTCCCGGATTGATCGGTTTCATCCTGGCTATTACCGCCGTTATCGCAACATCATTGTCAATCGTCCGTGAAAAAGAGCGGAACACAATAGAGCAAATCGATGTTTCGCCGGTACGTCCGGTTGAACTGATCCTCGGGAAAATGATTCCCTATGCACTCATCTCGCTTGTTGCCGCGGCACTGGTCATCACTGCGGCATATATAATGTTCGATGTTGTTGTAAAGGGGAGTTTCATTTATCTCTTCGGAGCAACACTGTTATTTATTTGTGCGGCGTTGAGCATCGGATTGTTTATATCGACAATTGCAGACAGCCAGCAGGTGGCGTTTCAGCTCGCTTCTATCAGTTCGATGGTCCCGACAATTATTCTTTCGGGCTTTGTATTTCCGATTCACAGCATGCCGTGGTGGCTACAAGTTTTGTCGAATATTACCCCGGCAAAATTTTATCTTGTGATTCTCCGGAGTATTGTCTTGAAAGGAGTTGGGATCTCGGCATTTTGGGATCAAATTTGCTACCTGCTTATTTTTATATCTATCCTCCTGTTAATCAGTATCAAGCGGTTCAAGAAAACGATAGGGTGAGTCATGAATATCCAGCGGATTATTGCATTGTTAAGAAAGGAAATCGGTCAGTTCTTGAAGGATAAAAAATTACTGCCGATTGTCTTCGTGGCGCCGGTGCTGCAATTGATCTTTCTTGGCTATGCCGCCTCGCTCGATGTGAAGAACATCGCAATGGTACTGTGCGATCTCGATAAAACACAGGAGAGCCGGGAATTCATCCAGCAATTCACAAATTCGGGATATTTTAACATTATATATTCGACCGAGGATTATGCTTCGATCGGTCATTACCTCGATGACCATCAGGTAACAATGGCTCTGGTTCTCCCTCCGAAATTCGGCGATCATATCCTTAAGAGAGAACAGGCGAAGATTCAGGTGTTGATTGATGGAAGTGAGGGAAATACGACAGCGATCACCATGGGATATGTGAATCAAATAGTCATGAAATACTCGACACAGATTATCACAGAAATGATCGGAACAGGGGGAACAATTGGCGGCGTGAATGCCGAAGTACGCTCCTGGTTTAACCCATCGCTCAGAAGCCGAAATTATATGGTCCCAGGTGTACTGGTGCTGATCCTTCTTATCACGACGACAAACCTCACCGCGATGGCAATCGTGCGTGAGAAGGAAATCGGGACTCTCGAACAAATTATGGTAACGCCTATTAAATCGTCGGAGCTTATCCTGGGGAAACTCATTCCATATACCTTAATCGGACTGATCGACGTCTGTGTCGTTCTCCTTGTGATGGTCTTTTTCTTCGACATTCCGATTAAAGGAAGTGTA
This sequence comes from Bacteroidota bacterium, assembly GCA_050011775.1. Taxonomy (GTDB): domain Bacteria; phylum Bacteroidota; class Ignavibacteria; order UBA10030; family CAVZMI01; genus CAVZMI01. The sequence continues at coordinate 44,653 of JBEKIL010000018.1, forward strand.
CCGCTCCTGTTCGGGCTGACCGGGTTTTTCCTCCTCACGTCGCTTGGATTAGGACTTTTTGTGTCGACGATTTCCCGCACTCAACAACAGGCGATGATGACGGCAATATTTATCCTCATGATGCCGATGATGTATCTTTCCGGTTTTGCTTTTCCCGTTGAAAATATGCCGAAGATACTCCAGCTTGTCTCTCACGGTATTCCGATGAGTTATTATCTGGTTATTGTCAGATCAATTATTATGAAGGGAATCGGATTTACCAATCTCTGGATTCAGGCAGGGATGCTTCTTTTCATGGGATTGACGATTCTCTTTGCCAGTGTCTTGAGATTTAAGAAAAAACTCGACTAATTACATAAACACCAAATTGATTCCATTTTCGGCCACGGTGATCAAAACTTGAATGATTATGATTGAGTCGTCCGAGAAAGAAGAACGGCGCAATTTTATTCTGAACGCAATAGAAGGGGTGTTCTATTCGGGAACAGCGGGATTTCTCTCGACACAGACAACGCTACCGGCCGTTGCTCAGGTTCTTGGCGGTGATACGACAACAATCGGGCTGATCCCGCTTATTGGATTTGCCGGCTGGTTTCTCCCGCAACTCCTAACGGTGCGGATTCTTCACAGGTATCCGGTACGGAAAGATTTTGTTTTTTGGGTGGGTGTCCCTCAGCGGTTCTCGCTTCTACTCATTGCTGTTGCTATTCTTATTTTTGCGTCTGAGCAACCCGTAATCGCACTGAACATGTTCCTTTTTCTGTACATTGTGAATCAACTTCTGACTGGATTGAGCACGCCGGCGTGGTATGATATGATGTCGAAAGTTACACCACAGTATCGACGCGGACGATTACTCGGGTTCAGGACTGCAGTCGGTACACTTATCGCACTGGGGACCGGCCTGCTCCTGACAGTAGTTCTAGCACATGTCCGGTATCCCCTGAATTATGCTTTCATTTTCTTTGGAGCTTTTTTCCTGCAGATGTGTTCTTTGTTGGTTGTAAGACAAATCCGTGAAGCTCCGACACCTGGCCGGGCTGTCACCGAACACTCTGAAATATCGATCGCTATGCTTCGTTCCGTGTTGCAGTCTGATAGCAATTTCCGGCATTTTGTTGTTGTTTGTATTTTTCTCACATCGGCAACGATGAGTAATGCATTTTTTATCGGTTACGGTTTTTCGAAATATCATTTATCGAAGGAGTTCATCGGCCAATGGACTATGGTGATGATGGCCGGACAGATTATAGGTTCGCTGCTCATGGGATATATTGGAGATCGGTATGGATATCGACGGGCGTTATTTATTGCGTCGCTGTGCATCATACTGACTGTCGTGACGGCGCTTTTTTTTCAGGTCCCGATGTTTTACGGGGTTGTCTTTCTTTTCCTGGGAATGAATCTTGGAATGGATATGATGTCACGATTTAATATGACAATCGAAATAGCGCCGGACGACCGACGGCCTGTGTATGTGGCGCTTTTAAATACTATTGTTGCCCCTTTCTACCTTCTCAGTCTTGCAGCCGGAGTATTGATAAAATCTACGGGGTACGAAGGAATTTTCATACTCTCAGCCCTGTTTGCGATCGGAGCAATGGGATGGCTTTTTCTCCGTGTCAGAGACCCGCGTGACATTCATGTTTGACAATTGCATGAGAATCCTGTACATTTACTCTGAGGAAATGAAATACAGCCTCATGTCGTTCCATCCTCTTACTATTCATGAAACTTGTTGACGAAAACAAGCGCATAGCGTCCGACCATCTAAAGACCGCAGACAAGCTTATTAAAGCGGGGGAATTTGATCGAGCAAATGAGGAAATTGCGAAAGCTCGTATTGCCGATCCGCGGAATCTCTATATTCTTGCGTACGAAGAACGGATTCAATATGCGCGTGAAGAGGCCCAAAAGAAGGCAGAAGAGGAACGATTAAAAAGAGAAGCAGCTCAGCCACCGGCGATAAAAAATGCTGTAACAGAACCAATATCCGAAAAAAAACAGTCTCAGAAAAAAATCGAGACCCCTCCATCTTCCCCGGCAATAAAAACGGCACAGGAATCCGATAATGGGAAAAAGGCTCAAACGGAAAAATCGCAACCGGCAAAGCGTCCTATCTATGAAGAATTTGTGGTCAGGGGGACGAGTGCCGATGAGATTCTCGAGTTGATTCATGCGAATGCCGATCGGATTGCACGGGAGACAGTGGAAGGAGCACAGACGAAGGCGCAGACAGAGTACAAAGAGAAAATCGATAAAGAAATTCATGAGTACGAAGCCGAAAGTCAGAAACGATCGGCCGAACAAATCCAGGTTGCGGTTTCAACATTCCAGAAGCGTCTCGAGACCGAATCACAGGTAAAACTTGAAAACGAGATCAAAGAAATGTCGACAAAGGCTGAAAAAGCACTTGAAGAGCAGTTGCTCCACCTTGAAGACGAACGCGAACTTCGATTTGCGGAGTGCGTGAAAGAACTGTTTACAATAGCGATTGTACAACTCCTGACTCAAGGATTAGTGGATGAAGAGTATACACGTGTTATCACCGGAATCGCCCACGGTTTAAAAATTTCCCCGGAACAAACCATCCAGATGAAGAAAAAAACGCAGGAACGTTTTTACATGGATGCAGTTGAAGTTGCATGGAGCGATGGAACAGTAAGCCTTGAAGAGTCAGAACGTCTTTCATCGCTGCGAGACCGCTTCGGAATTACCGCAGAAGAGCATTTTCAGATTGAGAGTCAGGTCCGTCGCAAAATGCTTGAAATGAAGAAATAATTCCATTCTTTGAGCCCATCCGATCACAGTGTGCGTATTCCAGACATAAGAACCTGAACAAGCTCACGGATGATAATTGCCGTTATTCCCCAGATTGTAAAGTTGTCGTAGTGGTAAAAATATACTTCCCGTGGTTGTCCTTCATAGTAACGAGTTTTCGTTGTCATATTGGCAGGGTCTGAAAAGAACGAGAGCGGTACGCAAAACACTTCAGCGACTTCGTCATGCTGGAGTACAAGGTGTGGAAAATGTGTCAGATATCCTACAATGGGCGTGATGATAAAACCTGAAGGTGTCCAGACATTGTTTAACGTGCCGAGTATTTGAATCTCGGATGATGCAATCCCCACTTCTTCTTCCGCTTCGCGTAGTGCAGTCGCAATTTCATCCCGATCATTATCGTTTGTTGCACCGCCGGGGAATGAAACCTGCCCTTTATGATGTTCAACCGATTCAGTACGCAGTGTGAGCAGAAGGTCGTAATCGCCAGGTTCTTTACGTGCTATGAGAGGTATAAGCACTGCGGCTTTTTCATACTTAGGCATGAACAGATCACGGCGGGACAGAGTCGAGAGAATCCGGGCAATATGATCTGGGGATGGGAATAGCATTTTAGAAATAAAAAAGGAAAAAGGAAAAAGAAATAAGTATACCCCGCCCTAAAGGACGACTTCGTCGAGGGATCTAACCTGTACTGAGGGACGTTTTGGTCGCACTAATTTGTGGAGCGAGCATCGCCGAAGGCATAAAAGGAAAAAGATATTATGATATTCAAAGTCAGGCGTTATGCAATGTCGGCTGATTGAATCCCTCTGATTGAAGAGCCGTACGGATCAGTTCGATGACTTCTTGTGTCGATTTCCCGATCATATCAACCGGTTTCCAGTGGATGTTATCCATCGAAACGCCGGCGCGTTTGAAACCATCCTTGAGCGACTCACCCTGACGGTCGACACCGCATGCGGCGATGAGATGAAACCGGTTCGGCTTGATGATATCCCGCAGAAGGTTGATACCCGATTCATCGCAGATATGGGGGTGAATTGCCAGAAGATCGGTCTGCACTTCAAGTCGTAATCGTTCCGTGAGCTCTACGAAATCGGTTCTCTTCATCCCCGGACAATCGCCGCTGCATATGCACAGAATAATTGCCGATTCTTTTTTCATAAATACTCCCAGGTGTGATACCTCAAGATACTACATTCGTACGAAAAATAACACTCTGCTATAATCAGCAGTTCCCTCGCCTGACGCCGATTCCGGTCTGTTTTAAGAATTCTTTGCTATACATTGTTTTTCTCGGTGTGTCTATCATCTACCGATGATAGCTATTATTTTTCGATCGATATTAGATCGATTTTCCCATCGTGGACATTCCAGCGATAATTTTTTGTTGTAACATACAATGGATAATGGTGGAGCAGACTCAAGAAAACATGAATTTCCGTCGGATAATCAGTAAGGAGTTGCGTAACAACAAGGCCTTCAACGTCGGCATCTTTGTCGAGGTGCGATTTTTTAATCGATGGAATGGTCAGGCAGGCTTCGGATAATTGATGTTTTGCTATGAGTGTAGTTCCATCCGATGAGATGTCCATGCGATGGTGTCCGCCGATTACTACTTCGCCCTGACGTTGCGTTGCCGCGAGTAAATATATAACCCAGCCGGATAAGCCGAATAACGATCCGGGGAAAACGATTGTATTGTAATGGTCTTCACATTGCATGTATTTTTGCTGGATTGCCAGTGTTCGTGCTTTACACATTGCCTGTTCCGAAGACGAAAGAGCGGGGGGCCTGGCATGCGACCATAACTGCGGATATTTTGGATTCTTTTTTGAGTAAGTAACTTCATGAAGCGAGACATAATCATTTCCATCCATCCCATAAAACTTTATGACCCATTGTGTCGGTGTTTCGAGTGTGAGCCATCCGCGGATATTTTTTTCATGCGGCAATATTTCTTTTTCGAATAGAATATCTGTCGCTGCAGCCGAAAAGTAATCGTTCTCGTAGATCGCCTTCCCGATCTTTTCGGATTCCCGGATTGCCTTTATCAAGGAATCGGGGAGTTGTGGAGATCTCTGGGCGTGATTTTGCGAAACGGAAAGCAACAGGAACGATATTATCGTGAGAAAACGGCGCATACGGATATCCCGTATATTAGTTTTAGGGGATGTGGTGCATCCATAGAACAACTGTGGAAACATAAAATTTTCCAATAGAAGAATCAAGCTTTTTATCGGAAATATGGCCCAGGGCATCGTTATTTACTGTCAATGGATTATTTTTTCAACCGATTTGCTCGACTTCTTTCTGGAAATTTTGTATTTTCTTTCTATCATTGTAAAGGTACGCCAAATGAGTTTTTCTCGTCAGAAAGAACTCCTTGCGGATCTAAACGACTTCCGCAACAAATTGTCACGTGACGAAGAGTATGTGTTCGAGATGTCAATGAAGCGTCACAAAGATGATGAAGAACTTGATGTAATGACACTGCAGAAATTGGAAGACATGCACAAAAAGTATGTTATCCGAAAACCAAAATTTGATCCGAACAAATTTTTCGGGAAGTCATGATAAACTATGGCATCGTAGGTTTTGGGAGTTTTGCAGAGAAGACCCTCGCTCCTGCATTTCTTAGGGCTAAATTTTCGAAGCTTGTTGCCTTACAAAAGCGAAATCGCGATGCAGCCCAAAAAATCGCCGACCAATGGTCATGTCGGGCATACACCGACCCGGCAGAACTTGTGAGAGATCCGGAGATACAGGTAGTCTTCAGTACGGGAGTGAATTCGACACGCTGTGCAGAGACAATCCTTGCGGCCGAAGCCGGTAAACATGTGCTGGTAGAAAAACCGATGGCAATGAATGCCGAAGAATGCCGAAAAATGATAGATGCATGCCGTACAAACCGCGTCAAGCTGATGGTGGCACATATGGTGCGTTTCTCGCCTGCTGTCCGGAAAATCAAGGACATGATCCAGAGTGGTCGTATTGGAAAAGTTGCAACCGTCCGGTGTGAGTTCGTGTTTCCGGCAAGAGACTCACAGCGCTCGTGGTTTTTCGACCGCACACTTGCAGGCGGCGGCCCGGTCTTCGATATCGGGGTTCACTGTATCGACACGCTCCGATATGTCCTCAATGATGAAGTGGAGACAGTCCGTTCGGTCATCCAGCCCGAACCGACGGAACTCCTCACAGAATCATCCTCTGTGATCGCCATGAAATTCCACGGATCGACACTGGCGAATGTCACGGTATCGTTTGTATCCGGAATACGGCGGACCACGCTTGAGATTATCGGTTCAAGGGGCATGATTACATGCTTCGGTTTTTCATGGATTATGTATTCTCCCCTGATCACGCTTACGACTGCCGAGGATCCGGATGAGCCGGTGACGGAAGAGTTTATCGTTCCTGTCGGTAATCTGTACACTGATGAGATTGATGATTTCTCCCGATGTATAATGGACGACACGACTCCGTCAATACCAGGGGAAGAGGGATTAAAAAATCAGCTTATTCTCGATACAGTGATGAAAGGGGGAGGAGAAATAATATAATTTGTCCGATGATACTATATCTTATCCGGCACGCCGAAGCAGTTGATCGCAAATCCGATGATGTTCCTGACGATTACCGCGTTCTCTCCTCTAACGGAAGAGAGGTCATGAAGAAGGTCGGTCGTTGGTGTGCCGATCAGCAAATACTTATAGAGCGGATTTTTTCAAGCCCGTTGCTTCGAGCAGTCCAGACGGCCGAAATTCTATCGGTGATAATCAACTCTCCGAATAAAGTCGAAATTATTCTGGCACTCGGTGCGGGAGGATCGCCCGAACAGATATTACGATTTCTCCCGCAATATCAACACTTGGATTCTCTGGCTCTGGTTGGACATGAACCGACAATCGGGATCATGACGTCGACCCTGATCGGTTTAAATAAAAAAATCTCTTTTTCACCCGGATCAATATGCTGTCTTGTTTATCACGGGATTGATCAGACACCACAGGCATCGTTCAGGTGGATGGTCCAGGCTGTGTACGATGCGAAGACACAGGCTGTCACACTTAAAAAAGTCTCTTCAGTTGAGTCAATATAATAATGGGTACTGGAGAATTTGCATGCCGAACGCTGTTACGGTTCTTGTAGTGGATGACGATACATCGTTTCTGGAAAGCATTTCAATACTTCTTGCGCAAGAGAATATCACCTGTATTACAGCGCCGGACGGAGAGACGGGACTCAGTGAAATCATGAAGAAAAAACCGGATGTAGCAATCGTTGATCTTGACATGCCGATCATGAATGGAATTGAATTTGCCCGATATATCCGGGAGCACGAACTTGGTGTTCCGGTAATCATTATCAGCGGCCACTCCCCGCTCGAGTTACCTGCTGAGATTAATACTGCCGGAATTCATTCCTTTATACAAAAACCAATGAGGATTGTCGATATCGTCCTGGCAATCCAAAATGCCATTTCGAGCGCGCAGTAATTGTCTATGCCGCTGATTCTTTCGAATAAAGCGCTGTCTTTTGTTCCTTCGATGGAAGAAGAACTATCATCCCGCGTTCGCGAGAGGAAAGAAATTTCATTCATCGCCGTCGTCCCGACCAAACGTCGTGTTCGGGAACTCCAACGAAAACTTCTTCATCACGCACCAGGTGGTGTATCTCCGACATTCAATCTCTATACACTGTCATTGCTGGCGAGACAATTGTACTATACCGCCTGTTCGCCGAAATGTACGGTACAAGGTCCAGTTCAGGCAGTAATTGTCAATGAAGCCATCAACCATCTCGCGAAAGAGTTAAAGTATTTCTTTCCGCAAGAAAACGACCGGCTGCCGCGCGGTACGTTCCAGAAAATTATTGAGGTCCTCAATAATATGAAGGAAAAAGGATTGTACCACGAGCAGTTTGAACAGGAATTGGCTCTGGCAGAGAATGACGAGCAGAACAAGTTACATGATATCTCACTGATCTATTCAGAATATGAGCGGCGGCTTCATAAATATGGATATATCGATGCGGGCGGAATTTATAAGGAACTCAATGAACACTTCACTGTGGAGACAGCCGACCAGATTTTTAGAAAAATTTTTCCCGGTGTGGATACGTTCTTTATGGAGGGCTTCAGTGAGCTCGCACTCCCGGAACAACATATGCTCGAGTCACTAACATGCGTCCGTTCACTCGATATTATCATCAGCTTTGATTACGACGATGAGAATCCCGCGGTTTTTGGAAATTTGAGTGAGAATGTAGAAGTATTCCGGAAGCATGGATTTCGTTCGATGCAGCAAGATAAGGACAAAGAAGGAGGAAACGGACAATTCCGAAATCATATCGCACGGCATTTCTTTGCAAGGCGGTCACCTACATCAAAGATGGATATGAGGAAGGAAATTCACCTCATCGAAGCTACGGACCGCCGCAATGAAGTGGATTTGGTCACCCGTATTGTGAAAAAATATCTCATCGATCATCCAGATATAAGTCCGAGCAAGATATGTGTAGCGACGTATGAAACGGCGAACTATACCGGACTCTTCCGTGAGATTTTTCATACATACGGCATTCCGGTGAATATCACCGACCGGTACCGACTTTCATCGTCGCCGGTAATCGTTTCTATACTTGCCATGCTCGATGTCGCCAGGAATAATTTTCGACAAAAAGACGTCCTCAGAGCGCTTGCCAGTCCGTACTGCTCTCTCGCCCGGGAAATCTCTGGTCAGCGATCCATCGATACCGCGAATTTGTATTCTGTTGCACGGCAGTTAAAGATTACAACCGGACGCGCGACGTGGCACAAGCATATCTCGTCGCGTGCATCGCTTCTACGTTCGGAGCTCGAAGAAACTACAGACGAATCTGAACAGGAAGAATATCGCCGTGGGCTTGAGCAGCTTGCTCGAGCCGAGGAAGATATACGCACCCTTGAACAGCTTCTTTCTCCATTCGGTTCTCCGATGACACCCTATGAATTTCAATGCAATTTACTGCGGTTGCTCGATCAAATGCAGGTTGTCTCGATGATTCTTAATGGTGATAAGAATACGATGCCCGATCATCAGCGGGAGCTCGAAGCCCGCGCTTTTAAAAAATTCCTCTCACTGATCGACGATGTCCTGGAATTACTGGAATTTCAAGGAAAAGGAAAACGAAGAGAAACACTCTCGTTCTATCTCGATCAATTAAAGACCGCCGTCGGACAGGTACGGTTTAATGTGCGTCAGAAGCATGGGTATGGCGTCTATGTGACATCGATCGAGGAAACACGCGGACTTGAGTTCGATGTCATGATTATAGCAGGACTTGTTGACGGTGAATTTCCCGCGCTATATCAACCCGAGATTTTTCTCAGTAAACACCGGCGAAAGACGGAAGAACGTCATGCACGGGAATACAGAAATCTCTTTTATCAGGGGATTACAAATTTTTCTAAAGAGCTCTATTTGTTCTACCCGCGTAAGGATGAAAAGACCGAGCTGGTCCAATCGGTTTTCATTGAGGCGCTGAGGAAGATTGCGGTTTTGCATGAATGGTCGAAAGAAGAAGTTGCACAACTCGCTTCATTGATTTATTCGGAAGCGGACCTATATACAACCTACGGGACAATCCATGCGCAGGGAAATGAAAGGCAAGGGAACTTCTTATTCGCTGGAGCGTCTTCTATTATACAAGAGAATCTATTGCACATTGATCATGGAATTGCTGTCGAGCAGAGTCGCATCGAGACGCATGCATTACCCGAATACGAGGGAATCATCGCCGATGTGCTCGGACCGGAAGATAAGAAACCGCTCGATAGGATGAGAAATCGGGTTTATTCGGTCAGTCAGCTTGAAACGTACGGGAAATGTCCGTTTCAATTCTTTGCACATCGGATTCTCCGGTTGAGTGTGATCGAATCGATCGAGGAAGAGCTGACGCCGATCGAGCGCGGGACAATATTACACGAAATTCTTTTTGAATTTTATGTTTCGCGCCAGCAGGCCGGCAAGCCGCCGCTTGCACAATGTTCCGATGAAGATTATGACGTTGCCGTGCAGGAATTACAGCAACTTGCCTCGCGTAAATTGAATGAAATTCTTGTTTCCGATGTATTCTGGGATGTTGAAAAGGAATCCATTCTCGGTTTCAGTACCCTACGCCGGGGAGTGTTGAAAGAATTTCTTGATAAAGAAAGGGAGAGCACACTGGATACAGTTCCTGCATATTTTGAGGTGGGATTTGGCGGGAAAACAGGCTTACGAAGAAAAAGCGATCCGTTGTTATCACAAGAAGAACCGCTTAAGTTCGGAAATATCAGGATGCGTGGGAAAATAGACAGGATCGAAATAGGTCCTTCGGAATTTGGAATTGTCGATTATAAAACCGGGAAAACTATTGCGACCAGAAAAGAAATAGATGAAGGAATAAGCCTTCAGCTCCCGATGTATCTTCATGCAGTGGAAATAATATTACGGAAAAAAATGAAACAGCCGCTGACGCCTGCAGCCGGTATCTATTATCAACTACGATCACCCGTCGAACGAAAACTGGGATTGGGCAATCAGGAGTATAACGAAAAGGCATTTAATGCACACTCGCGGTCGACTCGATTAGTTGACAATGATTCCGAACTCCGACAGGTGATATCGCGGGCAATCGACACCGTTAATGAATTTGTTGATAACGTCGCTGCCGGCAAATTTCCGCTTACAACACCCGATAAGATCGATCGTGTATGCAGTTATTGCGATTATAAAAAAATCTGCCGTATACAAACGGTCCGATTCATCGAAGCGCCAAAATCTAAAGAATAAAAATAACGACTCATAAATCCGAAATCCGCCTGCCTACGCTCCACTGAAGTGGAGCTTCGGCAGGTGGATCATAAATCAGAAATCATCAATCTCTTTGTATCTTTAAGTCTTTTTGTTTTCGGTAATTCATGAGAAAGGGGGCACCATGAAACATCTCATCATCATCCTGCTGGCGCTGGCGATTGTCACATCCGCTGATGCCCAGTCGATAAAGAAGAATTTTGCCGAAAGTAAAGCTGGCGAGCGATCGGCCGTCGATCTGACAATCTACAATGCCAACCTCGCCCTTGTGCGTGAAGAACGGACACTTGATCTCCAGAAAGGGTTGAGCAGTCTTGTGATTTCCGATATTCCTGCAACGATTGATGGGACATCGCTGCACTTTCAGAGTAAAACCGCTCCGGATGCTGTCAGAGTACTGGAGCAAAATTATCAGTACGATCTTGTCAGTCAGGCGAAACTGTTGAGTAAATATGTCGGTCAGACTGTCGAATGGATTCGCGTTGAGCCCGGAACCAACAAGGAATATACCGTACAGGGGAAACTCCTATCGTCGGGTTATGTGCCTAATCAATCATATCCCGCCGGAGGTATGATCGCCGAGATTAATGGAAAGATTGAGGTCAGTCCCGGCGGACGCCTCATACTACCGCAGCTTCCGGAAGGATTAATATTGAAACCGCAGCTTGAATGGCTGATTGAAAATTCGAAAGCCGGACAGCATCAGGCGGAAATCAGCTATCTCGCACATCAATTGACATGGAACGCGAATTATGTTGCGTTGCTTGATAAGGACGACAAGAAATAATTGTGGGACATCATTTTCAAATGCAGGACTGAAACTCGTGGCCGGCGATGTCAATATCGTTCAGCCCGAAGGAAACATAAGTTTTATGGCAAAATCACAGGCGGTATCCGGTCTGTCAAGTGAACGCCAATTCAAAGAATCAGGATTGTTTGAATATCATCTGTACACGTTACAGCGAAGAACTGACGTGATGAATGATGAAACGAAACAGATCGAGCTTGTCTCGGCAAACAAAGTGAATGCACAGAAGATTTT
>JBEKIL010000019.1:0-47638 GCA_050011775.1 Bacteroidota bacterium
CTTCAGGCCAGCGACCTCCTGCACTAAAGTACTGGATAACTTACATTATCCTGCCTTTCAAATATTCATCATTCCGCCTTCACTTCGTTCCAGCGGACAGGTCACAATTCGTAATTCACTATTGACATGTGGGCGGTGCGGGGTTCGAATACATAGCCTTCCTTCGGAAGGTTAGTACTGCAGAACTAAAGTTCTGCCGCCTGCTCTCCTTTTTACTTTTTAATTTCTAATTTTTCCTTACCAAAAGCCATCTGATAGTTCTTTTTCGTCGTGGGCAGTACTGGGATCGAACCAGTGACCTCCTGCTTGTAAGGCAGGCGCTCTGAACCAGCTGAGCTAACCGCCCCATTTAAACAATCTAAATTGCTGATATAATTTAGCTAATTAGTATCTCTAAGGCAAGATGTTTTTCGGCATGATTGTCATACTTTGATGATAATTTTCCAATAAAAATATTACGGGAGACACTGTTCGAACCTGAATTCGCTGCCACCCAGCTTTAGATCGAAGTAGAAGCAACTCTGGAGCCTCGATGTATGGCTTAAAATGATGGGACCAGAACTCTTTTGCCCATCAGTATACACTCGTCAGTTTGAGCCGCGGGTTAGGCAATACGGCAGCTTCTTTATGACTTTTGTTTTATTTGTCGGTTTGGGTTTGCCTATGGTTTAATATCTAGAATTATATATGGGATAATTTTTATACATATTATTTTTCAGATATTCAAAACAAAAATAGAACAAATGATATTTTCGGGCATCATCGTAGTAACTCATAGCACCCTAAGACTATTGCATTTTATAACCGGTTGGGATTTTAAATTTGTCTGCAGGAATTTTTGCGTTTTCTTCAATTTTTATCGCTTTGTAAACGACTTCCATCGTGGAACTCTTCACGTCGATCAACAGACAAATGTGATTCCACCCTGCATAGATAGTGTCGCCGGTGGATGAAGTGAGTTCAAATGATTCACAATTTTTTCCGGCAATGGTGACATTTGGGAGACGTTTTACTTTGTTTTTTTCACTCTGAGAAGCTTCACTCCAATCATAACGGTATTCCGTCCCCCGGTACGCTTTTCCCCGATTATATGCAGTCTTCTTATCGTGGTGGACGCTGAAAAGCGTTTTCCCATCGCTGAAATACGACTCTACAAGTTTATTATCATGATATGTTTCCTTGCATTCGAGCATCCCGTATTCGTCAAAATATACAACTGATTTCAATGTCATCTTAAGGGTCCCCATGGTGGTCGTGTTTTCATACGTGATGATACCGGACTTGATATCGTATTTTTTTGTTTGACTACTGACCGGGGATGACAACACTAAAAAAGCTGCACAGAATAGCAAAAATATTGTATAGGTTTTCATTCGACCTCCATGGATGAAAATGAACGATTGTTGACGATTAAACTAATTAATTCCGGAACAAATGGCAAGAGACCCCATTAATTCATAGTTGGTTTCGGATCTTTCTTTTCCTTAATGAAAGAGCTACTCGTCTATAAAGTGGTCGATCATTCTATCGTGTACGGTTTAGGCTCTCACTACGGACACTATCGGAAAATCCAAATTGGCAATAACCGGTGTCCCGATTGGTACTCGACACAAGTTGGGATTTTATCGTCTAACTCATACAATATAAACGACTAGCGAATGTAACCACTGATACTCCTCCTGCTCCCCGTATGCCTTATATAATACTTCCACCCTTCACTTGATTTTCTCCATGTAGCTCAGTATAATCCTGAGGAATAAAAAGCGGTAAATGGATAATTCGTCATTAAAATTGTTGAACGTCATGTAGGAGGAATTCCGTGAAAGATATGTCCGAATTTACCAAAAAAGATACCTATGCCGAATTCTTAGGAATCAAATACTTATCCATCGAGGAAGGGGCTGCACAAGCGGAAATGGAAATCACACCGCATCATTTAAATGGCGCCGGGACAGTCCATGGCGGGGCAATCTTCTCTCTCGGCGATGCCGTCTTTGGTGCCGCATCCAATTCGCGGGGCGGACTTGCGATGGCTATTAATGTCAGCATTTCATTTTTCAAAGCCATAAAGGAAGGGAAACTGCTTGCCACCGCTGAAGAGATTTCTCTTCATAAGAAACTCGCGACCTATCTCATAAAAATTTCTGACGATCGTTCAAACCTTATTGCATTATTCCAAGGGACAGTCTATAGGAAAGATCTTACCACAAGTAGTACATGATTTTATTCGTTGTCTTTGTATGTTAAGCGATCAGGGAATTTGAAGTGTTTTATTACATTCACCTTACAAAACGATATCACAATTTGCATATCATCATTACATATATGCCTCACGGATTTTTGCTATCTTATTATACCCATGCTCTCCAAAAGGTTGAAGCTTTTCAATCCAGATTTGTTCTAGAAGTGTCAGCTCATCTTCAAGCGAAAAATTTGGATCGTCTTTTTGTTTAACAATCTCAAGAATATCGAATGAAAATGCGCCGGGACCGAATTCCTTCCAATCTTTCTGGAGCTGTTCATTTTTATGCATTCCGGTCGAAAGCATAAATTTGTCTCTGTTTAACGGACCGTGGAGGTTCGTGCTGCTGCCAAGAAAAACCTTTCCATTGACAGTATTCTTGATCTGGTAAATCCCGGCTTGGAGCGGGGTTTGTTTGTATTCCCTTTTTATATCTGCGCGTTTTGACATCATTTTCTCCTTCATCTTTTCCTTTACCTCTTCCTTTTTTTCAACTCTATATATTTGTCCCTGCCGGCTCATGTACCCCTCATCAATCAACATCCGTCTGATTGTGCAGTAATCCGAATACAGGGTCATGATTCTCTCATTGACTTCATTTTCCCGATATTCCTTACCGGATTCAAACTTTTTCAAGAATTCTTCGAGTATAATCCTCCGTTTTTTCCATTGTTTTGGAATTTTGATCAGTGCCTGATTCCGGATAAAAGTGCGCACAACTTTTTCCCGGTATCGCTGCATGCGCTTTCGTTCCGGACTCTCTCCATCTGCTGGAATGGCAATAAAATCCCTTAGATTCATCTGGAGAAGATCCAATCGCAACTCGTACATCAAATAGTATTGCGTTTTTGTCTTGGATACGAGTCCGGCTTCTTCTAGTTTCCGCAGGTGGAAGGAGATGGTCGATGGCGCCCGTCGCAGCCGTTGGGCTAGATCCTCCACACAATGCGGCTTTTCCAGCAATGCATTCACCAGCATTAACCGGGTACCGTCGGAAAGGGCTTTTAAAATGCTAATGCGTTCCTTGGAATCCATAAATTGTTATCCATTATGTTTCGATATTTATCGAAACAAATATACGAAGATATTCTGTAGATGTCAATCTATTTTTACAAATATCGAATTAAAAATTTTTCAGATATGGGACTGTACCTTCGACTGTGACTGTATAGAAAGAAAATAATTAATACGATTTTAGACTCGATCCAATCCTGTTTCCTCATTGAATAATCAGTCCGATACAACTATATTGCATTTGAAACTTCAATTTCGTTGATTAAGGATATTCCTTGCAGAGAGAGTAGGAGGCATAAAGCATTCTTGATTCACTTTATGATTTCGGGAATTGTTTTCGGATTGACCGCCGGTCTGTCTCCCGGACCTCTGCTGACTCTGTTAATTTCAGAGACTCTCCATCATAATCGAAAAGCGGGAATCACAATAGCATTTGCACCCCTGATTACAGATATACCGATCGTATTCATAACAATTTTTCTCTTTACCACAATATCCGGCCTTCATCTGGTTGCAGGGACCATTTCAATCCTTGGCGCGTTGTTTCTTGGATATTTGGCATATGAAAACTTCACGGCTAAGCCACCGACACAGAATGTTCAAGCGATTCAGCTGCATTCTCTTCGGAAAGGGGTGATGACAAATATCCTGAGTCCGCATCCTTATATATTTTGGTCCGCGGTTGGTGCTCCGACTGTCTTGAATGCCTATAATAAGAATGTTTTATCTGCAATTTGTTTCGTCGTTGGATTCTATATATGTTTAGTTGGCTCAAAAGTGATAGTGGCTGTCGTCACTGATAAATCGAAAGCTTTTCTTAAGAGTACTTTTTACATATATAGCATCAGGATTCTTGGATTATTTTTATTATTTTTTGCCCTTCTTTTTATGAGGGATGGACTTGCTGCCCTGGGAGTATTGTAAAAACAGAAGCGGGGTACGTGCATACGGTTACGCATCCAATTATATTATTGAAAAATATCAATAGAATACTTTTTTATTAGTTATTTTACTTTACAGAAACTATTTCCGTTAAGCTTTAATAGTACGAAGAGGTGCAATATGCAAATCCAGGATGTCCCATTTTGCACGATCGACTGGAATACAATCACACCTACAACACACATGGGATTACGGGGCGAGGCACGCTGGCGAACCTTCGAGATGGGGAATATCCGTGTGCGTATGGTTGAGTACACACCGGGGTACATCGCAGACCACTGGTGTACCCGCGGTCATGTGCTTCTAGTGCTGGAAGGTGAATTAGTAACCGAACTCGCCGACGGAAGAGAGTTCGTACTCGCTCCCGGTACAAGCTATCAGGTCTCCGACGATATCTATCCACACCGGTCATCGACGGAAAAGGGAGCAAGGTTATTTATTGTTGACTGATATCATAAGAAAATAATACCGTACTGAGTAAAAAGGAGAGAATCAACCTATGAAGTACAAAGTAATAGCAAAACACCACAACTCGAAAATGTGTATTGTCTGCGGTTTGAAAAATCCCGTGGGTCTTCATGGCGGGTTTTACGAACTTGAAAACGGCCAGCTCGTCGGCATCTTCAAAGCTTTGCCGGAACATCAGGGCTATCCGAATATATTGCATGGAGGTATCGCCTCCGCACTTCTCGATGAGACGATTGGACGCGCCATCATGATAAGAGAACACAAAGACTTCTGGGGATTTACTGCCGAGATTACAGTTCGCTTCAAGAAAAATATCCCTATCGATCAACCAATACGAGTCGTCGGACAGATTACCAACGACCGTGGACGATTATTCGAAGGTGAAGGAAAAATCCTGCTTAAAGACGGAACGGTGGCGGCCGAAGGATCCGGGAAATATTTAAAAGTCAATCTGGCCCAAACGGGCTTTAACGTCGATCAGGAAGAATGGAAAGTCACCGAATATCCGGACGATCCAAAGGAAATTGAGTTGCCATAGCCCAGTTCGAGTCTCAGATTTACAATATTTCGGTGATATTTCAATATAAAATAAACGGAGATGGGGAGATAGGAGCTCAGGGGCAGGAACTTCCCTGCTGAATATTCCGTTGTGAGAATAAAGAAGAAGTTACTTCACGGGGTATAGCACATTGTTTAAGACCTGTCCATTATGTAAAACAACATGGGAAACGCATAGCGAATTTCTCGCTGATCCGTCGCTCACGCTTATAGGGTATCAGGTGAATTTCAATCATCTGCGAGTGGGATTATTTCTCTTTAATCATTCCTGCAAAACGACACTTGCCGTTAAAGCCGGCAAATTTTCCGATCTCTATCACGGTCCCATATTCACCAACCGCAAAACCGGAGATTCTGACTGTCCCGGGTATTGCCTCCACGAGTCCAACCTTCACACTTGCCCCACCAAATGCGAATGTGCATTTGTGCGTGAAGTTATGCAAAATATCAAGAACCTTCATATCCCCGCAGAGTATCAAGAGATAAAATAGTGTATCTCTCGTATCATTCGTATAATCATTCCGAGAGTTCTTTCACTTTTTTCTCTACTTCATCGGCATATTGACCTTCGGGTTCGATCTCAAGATATTTCCGGTAGTTCTTCAGCGCTTCATCTCTGTTATTATTTTTCTCGTAGGAACGGCCGAGGTTATAGAGTGAGGAGCCGAATTTCGGATTCACAGAAAGAGCTTTCTGAAACTGTGGAATGGCAGCGCTGAAATCTCCCTTATAGAAATATCCTTCTCCCAGACTATCGTAGCTGTTGGCATCATCCGGAGCGAGATTTACATATTGTTGGAACTGTGATATCGCCTCATCATATCGTTTTTGTTCGACGTAGAGATAACCGAGGCGGTGATACGGTCTCCAATTCTTAGGTTCGGCCTGTATCGCCTGCTTTAATTCCTGTTCAGCCCATGCGGAATTCTTCTCATAGATTGCAATCTGCGCATAGGCAAAATGCCCAGAGCAGGCGTTCAGTCGCATCATTTCCTTCGCCTGTTCCTTTGCTTTCTCAACACTCCCACCAATAATTCCTGGCGCCCTCAGATAGTATACCATTAGCGATTCCCTAAAACGGATATCGTCAGGATTTAACTCTACCGCCTTGATAAATTCGGTTTTCAACTTTCTTGCATACGATATTTTTGAAAAAAAACCTGCCACCTGCGCTTGTGCACCATAGACATTTCCAAGATACCAGTGATACTCGGCGTTTCCACCATCCAGTTCAACTGCTTTTTCAAGATGTTCTTCGGCATCATCGAAATTCCGATAGTATCCCATGAGCAAACTGCCGAGGAGCATATGTGCTTTGGCATTGTTTTTGTCACTTTTTAGAACGGCCTCAAAAACACTTCGCGCCTGATCATACTCCTTTTTCTCGAGAAGCCTGATGCCGTCCTGCAGCGAAGTCTGTGCACTTATAAAATTCACAAAAAGGAAAAATACAAAGATAAGATAGAATGTTTTCAATTACTGAACCCTTTAATAATAAATGGATAATCGGAGGATTAATAAAGAATTCTACGGGAGAGAAACAAGAAAGTTACACCTCCTGGAAGTCTCACTCGGCCGGCGAGATTACTTTGGAAATGCTGTCCCTTCCCAGAACATTCCTGATGCCCTTCTCGTCAGGATGGTCTATCGAAGGTAAAAAGCAAAAACTTACTTTTTATCCGGGAAGAACTCTTTCTTATATGCCGAAGCGACGACTTCGACGACCTGGACGTCGGCATAACCGGCTTTGACGCGGATATCTGCTTCGGAGTTGGCCTGAGTTCCAGAGTTACACCATTTAAGCACTTCAAGCGGTGTTATTCCCTTCCGTCCGACGACAACGTGAGTGTATACATTTGGCGAATTACGGACAAATGAAGTTTCACCCACTGTTGCGGTGTACCGCCGTACATGCTTTGGTGCAGTGTTTCCTTCGTGTCTTCCCCGCGGATTACTATAATAACGGTTGTACTGCATAGAAATTAGACTTCCTATCTGTATTGATGGTTTAATGTTTTCGCATATTAGTTACTGAATCATATAACAGGGCTTTGCAGCCATTCATGCAAACACTTCCGGGAACTGAAAATCATAACAAACAAACCCGTAAAGAAGTGCCCCACTTAAATTACACTCCACAGATTGAAGTTCACTTCGAACAGGATGGTTCCAGGCAAAGGTTTTTATTGCAGAGACACTTTCACTCTACATGTCTCGGCAACGACTGAACTCTCCATCGAAAAACCGGTTTGTCTCATCTTGTGAAAAAATTGAGATTTGCATGTTCTTCGGTTATTGTTTCGATCGAGCACAGTATTCCAAATTTGACCGCTTATTTTCCCAAAATATATCGAGCTGACAGAGTACAAGTTCCATTGGAGGAAACCACCCCATATCGTAAATGTATAGCTCCACCCTCTCCCTATGAGTGCAAGAAAAGATAAATGAAATTATTCCGAAAAGCAAGTCCGCGGAAGGAACTCCCACGGAATTCATTAAATTGCCACAATGAATGGCTGGCCATATCACATCTTTAACGCCACATAAAAAGTCACTATCTTCCACCACCTTCAATGACACTATAATCTGATAATACTTCTACCAATGTTACTCATGAAAAAGTCTTACCCTTTTCGTAAAAGAAGAAGATTTCTGATGGACAATTGGCGATGGGATATCCTTTTAAAGTTTCTTCTAGTTTTGACAGCGATACCTCCCTTTGGGTTTAATTCAGCTTATGAAAATACAGGAAAGAATTTTAACGATAAACGTTCACCGGTTGATTATATTCGTCCTTTTGTGGGAACGGATGGTGAGGGGAATATCTATCCAGCCGCTGTCGTACAATTCGGGATGATCCGGATTGTCCCGACTACGACAGGGTACTTTATTCAATCAGTCCGATTGAATAATAAACTGCGCGAAGACGCATACCTTTCGTATGATGAAGTGAAGAATTGGGGGACAATTGTCTTTACGATAGGTCCCAAGCCGAATATGTAATGAGGGTCTCCGGCATCCCCCATTAACTTTTACCCAAAACCTTCTGGAATTAAACCAGAAATAACTTTATCGGCAGGGAACTTCTTTGTATATTTCGACTGTTCTACTAAAAAAGTCGAAAGGTTGAACATGCAAGAAAAAAACCCCGAACTCCCGGAAGAAAAAGAGCATCTAATTCTGACCGCTGCGCAGAAACGCTTTGCACTATATGGATACGGGAAAGTGACAATGGAGGAAATCGCCGAAGACGTACGTATGGCGAAAGCATCGCTTTATTATTATTTCCCGACGAAGGAAGTAATCTTCCGACGCGTGATACAACGCGAACAGCATGAGTTCATCGGGTACATGACAGGTGTTTTGCAGAAAACTCCAACCGCGAGTCAGAAACTAAAAGCATATGTTCAGCACAGGTATTCTTTTTTCGATAAATTATTGAATCTACACTCACTGAGTAATGAATCATGGCTGGCTCTGAAACCGCTCTATAGAGACCTTTTTAATGTTTTTGCTAATGAAGAGTTGAAACTTCTCACACAGATCGTCCATGAAGGAAAACAATCGGGTGAATTTAACATCTCATCTCCTCATAAAACTGCTCTTCTCCTCTTGCATGTGCTCCAGGGACTTAGAGTACGCGTATTCAGATCGACAGTTGTAACGGCAGATCTGCGAAGAGAATACGATGCACTTGAAAAGGAATCGGTGTGCATCATCCGGATGATTCTCACAGGGCTAAAAAAACACAATTAAATAAAGGAATCCAAATTCAATGGAACAAGACAGTTCAGAAAAATCGAGAAATCCAAAATGGCAACAGCAGGATGAAAATCCAATCGCCAGGGAAAAAGAAGGAGAAGTTGAAGAATCAATCGAAACTGTACCTCTCTATCGGAATTACAAACTCGTGATCCCATTGTTCATTGCTCTAATCGCCGTGATCATCATTGCATGGAACTGGTATCTGGGATTGAGAGATTACGTAAGTACGGACGATGCATATATCGATGGATACCGTGTCGCCATCAGCTCGAAGATACTTGGACGCATAGATAGCCTGACGGTAGATGAAGGAGATACCGTGCGCCAGGGACAGGTACTGGTAAAAATTGACGCCAGCGATCTTCGCTCCCAAGAGCAGTCTGCCCGTGCATCGGTCACTCTTTCACTGGAAAATATTACGCTTACCAAAGTAACTCTCGACAGATCGTTAACAGATTATGAAAGAGCATCAAAGCAATTCCATGATAATGTGATCACCAGGGAACAATTCGAACATGCCCAGAGTGAACTCGCGGCATCCCGTGCCCGCTATACAATCGCTCTGGCTCAGACAAATACGGCGAAGGCACAACTGGGGATCATCCAGACCCAGCTCAAGAATACAATCATTGAGTCACCTATGAGCGGAGTTGTTGCAAAACGATGGGTCCTTTCCGGCGATGTCATTCAGCCGGGACAATCGATTTTATCCATTACCGATCTCAAGAATATATGGGTAACGGCAAACTTGGAAGAGACAAGTCTGACAATGCTCCGCCTGGGTGACAACGTCGAGATTGCTGTTGATGCATATCCTGGAAGGAAATTTTCTGGGAAAGTATTGCAGATCGGTTCAAATACTGCATCACAATTCTCTCTCATTCCGCCGAACAATGCCTCGGGAAATTTCACAAAAGTGACACAGCGGATACCGGTGAAGATTTCCATCCTACCGGTCGATTCATCAACGTCCCAGCCGCCGTACGTACTCTTACCCGGTATGTCGGTCGAAGTCCGAGTCAGAGTCCGGTGAGACAATGAAATTATTCTCAACACATAAGGTGCGGCATACATTCGTCGGACGTGTTCCATCACTCCATCATGAACATACATCGTATAAATGGTGGGTGTTGCTCAATGTGATGATCGGGACGTTTATGGCGGTACTCGATGCGACCGTCGTTAACGTTGCCCTGCCGAAAATCATGGCTACATATGGCGTAAGCCTCGATAAAATTGAATGGGTCATAACAGCATATCTTCTTGTTTTTGCCATCATGCTCCCGACATCCGGTTGGGTTGCAGATCATTTCGGTTACAAGCGGACATATTTTTTCGCTTTATTCCTTTTTACCTTCGGTTCGTTTTTATGCGGACTGGCATGGGATGAGGATGTACTCATAGTCTTTCGAATCATCCAGGCAATGGGTGCAGGATTCTTGATGCCGGTTGGTATGGCGATCGTCACGCGCGAGTTCCCCCTGGAGCAGCGAGGCATTGCCCTTGGTTTCTGGTCCATTGCCGCCGCAGCCTCGGTATCGCTCGGACCACTGATCGGCGGTTATCTTGTTGATAACATCGGATGGAATGCCATTTTTGACGTCAATGTCCCGGTGGGTATTTTCGGTCTCTTTGCAACTTTGGTCATACAGCGGGAATACAAATCCGATAAGGCACGCTCATTCGACATTCTGGGGTTTATCTCCGTCTCGCTTTTTCTTGGAGCGTTGCTCCTTGCATTGTCCGATGGAAACGCAGCCTGGAATACGGGCGGGTGGACATCCCCGTTCATCGTCACATGTTTCTTTATCTCTGCAATATCCCTGATCGTATTCCTCGTTACAGAATTAAGCGTCATGCACCCCTTGATCGAATTACGGTTGATGAAAAACGTCAACTTCGGCATCACGAACGGTATACTATTCATTTTCGGACTCGGGATGTTCGGAAGCACATTTCTCCTTCCGCTTTATTTACAGAATTCTCTCGGGTATACGGCACTTCAAGCCGGCGCGGTTTTTTTACCGGTGGGAATTCTCCAGGCCATTATGGCCCCAATTTCCGGATATGTATCTGACAGGATCAATCCTAAGATTCCTGCAGCGATAGGAATCGTGCTTCTGGCAATCAGTCTTTATTTGAACGGATCCCTTTCATTATACTCGGAACAGCACGACATCATGCTCCCTCTGATTATCCGTGGGTTTGCAATGGGAATGCTTTTTACTCCGCTATCAACGATTGCACTGTCAGAAATTCCGAGACATAAGATTGCCCAGGCATCGGGACAATTTAACGTGATCCGTCAGCTTGGTGGAAGTTTTGGCGTGGCAATCATGGGTACACTACTCACACGAAGAATATTCTACCACTCGACGGAATACGGACAAGTCATTGACCAGTACTCTGCCACATTCCGGCAAATTTCCAGCAGGCTGACAGGTTTCGCCATGCATGTCTCCGGCGGAACGCAGGGGCTTGCGGTACAAAAAGCAAAAGCGCTCCTCGTCTCACATGTGATGCAGCAATCATTTGTCCGGGCGATTGATGATGATTTTATCGTCGCTGCGGCGATTACGATATTGGGCTTGGTCCCGATATTTATTCTCCGCACGCACAAACGGCCACCAAAGACGAAACAAGGTGCGCTTGAATAAAAAGACGACCATTGTAGATTAAAGAAATTTATAAAAAATATTTTGTGTATGAAAAGAGAGAAAAAATGAAATCAAGATTATTCCTACTCGGTCTTTTTGTAGTTCTCCTTTCATCCGCGAGAGCACAGGATTCTCTCACGGTTAAACAGGCTATTGAAGAGGTCCTGAGCACTCATCCCACTGTGAACCAATCGATGCAGCAGGTTCAGGCGGCCGAAGCACGATGGCAGCAGAGTACAAGCGTACAGCTTCCTGAAATAACGGCCGAAGGATTCTATACGCGAATCGGACCAATAGCGGAACTGAGCATCCCGATGCTGGGAGACTTCAAACTGTATCCGGAAAATAATTATGACGGACATATCGGTGCACGGTATACAGTGTTCGATTTTGGTCGGACAAATGCATCAATTGATTTAAGCGAGTCGCGCGTCCAATCGGCTCGAGATGCCGTGGAAATAACCAAGACAGGACTGGTATATCAGACAATCCGGACCTTCTACTCAATCCTGTTCCTACAGCAAAGCATCGACGTTCAGAAAGAACAAATCGAGGCTTTGAATCAGCACCTTGACATAACAAAGAAAAAAGCGAACACCGGAACAGCTACGGATTTCGACGTTCTTACAACGCAAGTCCGCGTTGCAGCTGCGCAGCAACAAAAAATCGAACTGGAAAATGCGGTTCAGAAACAGCAATCCGTGCTGCGACAGCTTTTAGGAATCCCATCCACCACAGCACTTCTACTGAAAGGAGACTTCGAGGCATTCCATGACTCGATCTCGACAGATTCACTCGTAGAGCATGCATTCGAGCAGCGCCCGGAGATGGCGTTCGTCCGCGATGCGATTCTCACGGCCGATCTGCAATCCCGGTTCGCTTCACTTGTTGCTCTCCCGTCAATAAAATTAAATGCAACGTATGGTGTAAAGAATGGATATATTCCAAATCTCGACACATGGAGGGGAAACTGGGTGGCCGGGGTAAAACTGGAAATTCCCATTTATGAGGGAGGACGAGCGAGGAATCAGGAACAAGAAGCACAGGCTTTGTATCTCGCTGAACAGGAACATCTTAGAGATGTGGAACTGCAGATCCGTTCAGATATCGAGCAGGTAGTCGCAGATGTCAAAGCCGCCAAGGAAAAATTGAAAATTGCCGGACTGCAGGTGCAACAAGCTGAAGCAGCTGTCGGGCTGGCCCGGTTGAAATACGAAACCGGTTCGATGACAAATTTAGATCTTCTCGATTCAGAAACTGCAGAATCTGCAGCAAAGCTGGGTCAGTTACATGCACTCTATAAGTATGTGATCAGTCGATATGAACTACAGCGGGCGATCGGTGAACCGATGTTGTAAATAAGGCATTCAATCTTCTGCACGGCGAAAAAGCTCACTATGTTTTGTGAGCTTTTTATTTTAATAACTCGTTTTCCGATTCCATCATCCCATCCTCCACATTGCTGTTTCTTCCCGTTTTTCGATAGTTTTGCACAGATCCTGGAACAAGCCTAATTCCCCCTTTAACCATTATCACTCATCAGTATTTCTCAAAAGAAACGGTTTATCGGTTTTGAATGTTACAAATATATAGGCTTCCACTACAACTAATAATTATTATAAGGAGGTACACGATGCGACTTACACTTTCAATGATTGCAGTAATAATTTTGTCCGTCGTGGCTCCGGCCACAGTTCTTCCACAGACACTCCACATCGTTATCTCCTCAGGTATGACGTTTACCCCTGCCAATCTGACGATCAATGTGGGAGATACGGTAAGATGGGAAAATCAAAGTGGATTCCACAATGTTATGGCAGATGACGGGAGTTTTACGAATGGACCAGCTTCATCTTCGACATGGACATATGATAGAGTATTCACATCCGTCGGGGATTTTCGATATTACTGTGTCATACACGGCGCTCCCGGAGGCGCAGGAATGTCGGGCATTATACATGTAATAAATTCTGCAACCGGCATCAAAGATAATGCCGATCGACCCAATCAATTTATCCTGGAACAAAATTACCCGAATCCATTCAATCCATCTACAAGAATACGATACGATCTCCCGCAAAAAAGTTTTATTACCGTAAAAGTATTCAACATCATCGGCAGAGAAATAATAACGTTGGTGAATGGAGAAGAATCCGCAGGGCATCATGAGATTATTTTTGATGCAACAAATATGCCAAGCGGAATCTATTTATACAGAATACAGTCCGGGAATTTTACCCAAACAAAGAAGATGTCGCTATTGAAATGATTTCTGGCACATCGTGGTAGTAAAGAACAGAAAAGCTCACAGGATTCCTGTGAGCTTTTCTTATCCGGCTTCCGCCACACATTCACAATTCTGCCTACGCTTCACTCCAGCGGACAAGCTGGCGGACAAGTCAACATTCATCATTCATAATTCACAATTTACAAGAGCGGGAGACGGGACTCGAACCCGCGACGTCCAGCTTGGGAAGCTGACATTCTACCACTGAATTACTCCCGCATTAACCCTATTAATATACCTGATTTTCACCTAGTATCAAGTCAACCCGTTTTTCAAGTTCCGATTCGGCCCACGAGTTCAACGAAGTTGGACGAGTGGTGGCCGAATCGAGGATCCTCGCTCCGACTACACACTTGCTTCGCAAGTGTGGTCGGAGCGGGACTTGGGAAGCTCGCGTTGAGCCAATCAACTAACCCCGCGGGATTATATTCGCATACGCAGTCCCGCCTCCCGATAGGAAATTTACGGGGATGTCGGCGGGATTCTCAAAACGTCAACAACTCACTCTCCTTCGTCGGGTTCGTTGGACGTTTTGGAAGAAGCTGACATTCGGACTTTATCCCGTCCCTATTTCTAGGGACGGGAACTGCTTGCCCCGTCGTTTTCGTGTTCCGTTTTTCGTGTTTTTTACGTCCCACGATTTCCAGTGGGACTGGCGGGGAATTACTCCCGCAATTATCTTAAAATATACAAAGGAACGATTCAGAAGGCAAGGGGTATTTGTTACATGTCAGACAAATCACGCGATACAATGAAACTATCGTTGATAAACTCGAGTTAAAAAGGGCTCGTTCTTATGCAGTACTTCATAACATAATTATAAAATCGGCGCACTTAGATATCGATATACCTCCCCGAAAAAGGCTCAACCAATTGAAACTCATTTTTTTTATTTGTAGAATGCAATTAAGTTTAAAGGACCCATCTTCTAAAACCGTAGTATTACTCAGCTTCGTCGAGGAACTTACTTATGATGAAATTGCTGAATATATTAATTGTCCGGTCGGAACGGTACGTTCAAGAATCCATAGAGGCCGCCTGTTATTGCGTCAAAACCTTCTTAACTTCGCCACGGAGAATGGCTATGTATGATACTTTTTAGGAATGGAAACCATCACCCCGGAAACTTTCCCGGTCCTGTCATGACTCTTTTCTTTTCATGGCAACCTGCCCGTATTCCTTCTCAACAAGATTGATCCAAAAGGAATGTAGATGTATCGGAGGAAGCATTCTATTTTTTTATTTTAACCCACTTTCAGTGTAACTTCAATTTTAATTTTACGTATTGTATTCGTGAATTGTTTTTTCTCGAAAGTTATCCGTATATTAAGTTTGATGATTTCCATCAATTAACCGTAGTTCTTCTCATTCACATTCTCAAAGACTATGCGATACTTACAACTTTTTATTCTCTTACTATGTCTTTTTTCATCAATGTTCGCCCAGGAAAGAAATGGTGAAATCTCGGGTCAGGTGCGCGATGGAAATACGCAAGAACCTCTTTCAGGCGTAAATGTCATTGTCATTGAGAAACCATCCTTCGGAGCTGCAACGGACACAAGCGGTCATTTCAACATCAAGAATATTGAAGTCGGAGAATACAGCCTTAAGGTCTCGTTGATCGGCTACAAACCAGCTGCCATTACAAATGTAGTCGTTTCGACAGGACGAAGTGCCAAAGTAAGCATAAAACTCGAAGAGGATGCACTCAGGCTTGCCGGTGTGGACGTCCAGGCTGACTATTTCGGAAGAGCCGGTGCGATCAGCCCCATAAGCACGATCGGCCTCGATGGCGCTGAAGTAAAACGATCTCCCGGATCAATTCAGGATATGCAGCGCATCGTGGCTAACCTGCCCGGTATTGCAAACTCGAACGACCAGCAGAACGAGCTGATTGTCCGCGGCGGATCACCGAACGAGAATCTCACGATTATGGATTACATCGAGATTCCTTCCACTAACCACTATCCGAACCAATTCAATTCCGGCGGACCGATCAACATGGTCAACGTCGATCTGATACAGGACATCCAGTTTTCAAGCGGCGGATTTCCGGCAAACTACGGCGATAAAATGTCGTCGGTCATGAATGTCACAACGCGTGAAGGCGACCGGAACAGATCGTTCGCCTCGAACACAGGATTCAACATGGCCGGTTTCGGTACCGTGATGGAAGGCGGGATCAATGACGGCAAAGGCTCCTGGATCCTGTCGGCACGAAAGAGTTTTCTCGAAGCGCTTGACGATGTCGTCGGAATCTCGTCGATCGGACTGACGGCAATCCCGCGGTACTGGGACGCTCAAGCAAAAGCCGTTTACGATCTCTCCGGCTCGCAGCAGCTTATCTTCAGCGGTATTTATGGCGACGATAAAATCGGAGAGAAAGGGAAACCGACAGAAGCAGACGTAACCAAAGCGGGGAAAACCGACTCATCGGCCATCGGATCCTTCGATTTTGCCAGCAAGCAGTATGCGTTCGGTCTCTCACTTAAAAGTCTCTGGGGAACAAAGGGATATTCCATCCTGACAGTTTCCGGTATCGGAAATCAGTACCTCGTGAGCACAAGTGACGATTATGTAATCCGAACCTTCGGCACATCAGGCGAGGTGGCACAGTATCGGATATTAAATTCCCGTGAAACGTTCAGAATGAACGCCACAGAAGTATTGACCGGTGTGAAGTATGAAATTTTCTACCAACCCCATCCCGCCCATGAAATTTCAGCGGGGGCGCAATACCTGACGACATTTAAGTTCAATGATTTTACAACCTGGATCCCTGATACCATGCGATACGATCTTAATCATGACAATAAATTCGAAACCGGACCAATCACTTTCCCTGCCGGATTGGTGGAACATAATTACGGCTTCGGCGATCACTCTAAATGGTATGCATATGTAAGCGATAAAATTCATCTTTCCTCCTCTCTCACGCTGGTTCTTGGCGGACGATACGACTATTTTAGTTACCCGGAAAAAGGAAATTTCAGTCCGCGAGTCAGTCTATCGTACGAATTGATACCTATGACAACGCGAATCAATCTGGCATATGGCGATTACTATCAAACACAATCGCTCCCACTCTATTCGGACAATCGCAACCTGGGGTACAACAGGTATCTGGACAACAGTCACTCACGACATTATGTCATGGGATTCGAGCATATTCTTGACGAAGGCTTAAAACTGATTATCGAAGGATATTACAAAAATTATGATAGACTCCCTGTTGATGAGGCATTTATTTATTACGACGGCGATAACACGTTTCGTTCAGATAAAATCCTCAACATAGGGAAACGGAAATCATACGGGATCGAACTATTTATCCAACAGAAGCAGGTCAAGGATTATTACGGCACGCTCAGTTATACTTATTCTAAGACGATGGAACAGGATCCGCGGATCCCACAACAGGTCGATTGGTATCCATTTACATACGACTACCCACATCTCTTCACGCTCATCATGGGGAAGATCATCAAGGGAACCCGTACGGCACTGGACGATATGCCGTTCTTCATTAAATATCCTACAATGGTTCTCCCTCTTTCCGACGATATGGAAGTCAGCTTCAGATTTCATTACCAGACCGGGCGTCCGTATACACCGAAAGTGTTCGTGACGGACAGACAGTATCGCATTGGAGGCGCATTATGGTCCCGGGGCGCCTGGATCGACGGCGATCAAATCAATTCGGCACGATATCCCGATTATCACCGGCTCGATTTCCAGTGGATCAGTCGATATCATTTGAGCGGATGGAATATCGAAGTGTTTATAATTATTCAGAATCTCTATAACCGGGGGAATGTATTGGAGATCAACTATCGAAGCGACGGTACAACGGAAAATGTGTACCAGTATTCATTCTTCCCCGTTGGTGGAGTTGCAATAGAATTTTAAATTTTCTCTTGACAAACGTATGTCCATATTGTATATTGAATATAATGAAAACACTCCAGCAAAATATAGCAATGATGGATATGACAATGGACATGGGATGTTCATACGGAGGGTTTTGACCGTTTAGGATTTTTATATATTACAAAGCCCTTCATGAGAATGCTTGAAGGGCTTTTTTATTTTTATGAGCGAAGCACCGTAGCGTAGCACAACAATTCTCTTATCAAGAAAGGTTGAGGGAACAGGCCCGATGACACCTTAGCAACCGATCCCGAGCTCCACGAGGGATTGTCCTGAATCCCAACCCCGTTCTGATTGAAAGACGGAATGGAGGGAACGAGGGGCATTCATCCGATAAAAGCCCGAGACGTCCAGGTGCTAACTCCTGCTAAGACTTTGATTTAAACAATCAAAGACGAGGGAAGATGAGAGAAGAGGAATATCCTAAAAAGCCTCTTCCCGTTTCTTCCGGAAGAGGTTTTTTTATAAGACTTGTGTACCGGTTTACCGGACAAATATCGAGGTGACTTTCCGGCGGTAATTTCTCTACAACAAGAATTAAATCAAACAAATTATACAAATTATAAATTGAGGGATGATATGAGCAGCAACGGACAACAACTACGATTCGAAACACTCCAGCTTCATGCCGGACAGCACCCGGACAGCGCTACAAATGCGCGCGCCGTACCTATTTATCAAACGACGTCATATGTGTTCAACGATCCCGACCATGCCGCATCACTTTTCGCATTGAAAGAATTCGGCAATATCTATACTCGAATCATGAACCCGACCAATGCCGTATTTGAGGAACGTATTGCAGCCCTTGAAGGCGGGATCGGTGCTCTCGCAGTATCGTCGGGCCAGGCCGCTGAATTTATAACGATATCGACGATCGCGAGGGTGGGTGAAAACATAGTATCGACGAGTCTTCTCTATGGCGGAACATATAACCTCTTCAAGGTCACCCTGCCCCGCCTCGGGATCGATGTGAAATTTGCAGAAGGCGATTCACCAGAAACCTTCGAAAAACTGATCGACAAAAAGACAAAGGCGCTCTATATCGAAACGATCGGCAATCCGAGTCTCAAGGTTCCGGATATCGAAGCCATCGCCCAACTTGCGCATAAACACGGCATACCACTCGTTGTTGATAATACATTTGCTGCAGGCGGGTATATCTGTCAGCCAATCAAGTACGGTGCCGACATCGTTGTCCACTCGGCGACGAAATGGATAGGCGGGCATGGCACTTCCATAGGCGGCGCGATCATTGATTCCGGAAAATTCAATTGGGGCAATGGTAATTTCCCCGTATTCACCGAGCCGAGTCCGGGATACCATGACCTGAAATTCTGGGAGACGTTCGGCAGCCAGAGTAAATTCGGCAATATAGCTTTCATTATTCGCGCCCGCGTCGAACAGCTACGCGATTTCGGACCGGCGTTGAGTCCATTCAATTCATTTCTTTTACTCCAGGGTCTTGAAACTCTATCGCTCCGCGTCGAACGTCACTGTTCAAATGCTCTCGCTTTTGCCCGATGGTTGAAAAAAAATCCGCAAATCGATTGGGTATGGTACCCCGGACTAGAAGATCATCCGAGTCATCAGACCGCCATAAAATATTTCCGCCCGGGACAATTCGGCGGCATAGTTGTCTTCGGCGTGAAGGGCGGACTCGAAGCAGGCAGGCAATTGATCACAAGCCTTAAGCTTGCAAGTCACCTTGCAAATGTCGGCGACGCGAAAACACTCGTCATTCATCCCGCATCGACGACTCATCAGCAGCTGAGCGAAAAGGACCAGCTCGAAGCAGGCGTGACACCCGATATGATACGTGTTTCAGTCGGGATCGAACACATCGATGATATTATTGCCGATTTTGAACAGGCGTTGAAAAAGATAAAATAGGGAGAGAAGATTAAGGGAAAGGTTTAGGTTGAGGTTGAGGTTGAGCGGAATGGTAAAAGAATTGCATTTTGAGTTCCGGGTGCGTATCATAAAGAAAATAGTACACAGTCATTAACGAATCGGTTATTACGCAGATCATTGCATCACTTCATGTAAACTTTTTTAAAAACTGAGAGAAAGAAAATAATCAATGAAACGAAGTCCGATGTCTTTGAAAAAAGATATTCTTGAGGTGGGCAGGAGAACGTACATACGCGGATATGTTGCATCGAACGATGGAAATATCAGTGCACGGCTGGATCGGAAACACATTTTTATTACACCGACAGGCGTCAGCAAGGGTTTTATGAAGCCAGGCGACCTGATTACCGTCGATATGAACGGCAAGGTGGTTGGTGGCAAGAAGAAACCATCGTCGGAAATCTTTATGCATCTTCACATTTATAAAGAAAGACCGGACGTTAACAGTATCTGCCATGCCCATCCACCTTACGCAACGGGTTTTGCAGTAGCCGGCATTCCGCTCGATCAGTATGTTCTTCCGGAAGTCATTATCACACTCGGAACAATTCCTTTGGTTTCGTACGGCACAACGGGAACGGAAGAATTCTACAAACCTCTTCTCCCCCTCTTACAAGAATACGATGCCTTCCTACTTGCTAACCATGGAGCTTTAACTGTCGGTTCCGACGTCTTCAGTGCATATTATAAAATGGAGATTCTCGAGCATTATGCCCATATCATATTTATAGCACGGAACCTTGGAAAAGTGACCACTTTGAAAGATGAACAGGTACAAAAGCTTATAGCACTAAGAGAACGATATGGTATTCGAAAACCTATCGGTTCGATCACTTCCCGTCAACGATAATGTGCAACAAATATATCTTCGGATAGATCGATTATTATTTTTTCCGCTTCACCGGTTTGTTCGTCGGTATTGCAGTCAGTGGATTGTCAGGCCAGAAGTGCCTGGGATAGCGGGAGCGCATTTGTACGCGAATCTCCGGATACACCGTCTGCCAGAAGCGTCGGAGATCTTGTGTAACGGCAAGCGGACGGGATGCCGGTGAGAGCAAATGTAAAACAATTCCAACCTGACCATTGACAATGCGCGGCGTCTCTGTCTGTCCGAATAATTCCTGCAGCTTCACCGCGAGAACGGGCTGTCCACCGGAAGCATAATCGATTGCAACGCGGGAACCGCTCGGCAGTTTGAGATGTGAGGGTGCGGATCGTTCGAGTTCCTGCCATTGTTTATGCGTGAACCGGGAGCGAAGGATTTCAACCATAGATATCTTATGAAGTTGATCGCGACGCCAAACGTCATTGAGAAACGGTGCGAGCCACGTTTCCAGTGTTTCTAAAAGGGTGGCATTGCTGAGATCAGGCCAATCGTTGTGTGCAATATAATTCCGAAGCCACTCGCTTCTTTCTTGAATTGAGTGCGAATCCTTACTCCATGGAAGACAATCTAAGCCCATCTGTCTTACTCCGTCGATCATTTCCGAGATCACTTTCTCTCCTTGCGGCCTGATGTGCTGTGCCGATATAACAACCGTGCCATAACGTAGAACATGCCGTGCGATTACCGCTTCGTCATCAGGACTCCAGTGGATATCGTCTTCCTCTATTATAGTATCTTTAAAAACCTCCCGCAGGTCTTCTTTCGTAACTGGTGCGGCGAGATAAATCCGAACTTCAGCGCCAAGCCCGTCTACTTCACCAATAGCAATTAACTCTTCCCGCGCGAGAAGACTTCCACGAGGCAGTACGGCTGTCATTCCGTTTGCCATCTGAAAACGGAGGCCTTTATTTTCACGCCGCCTGGCAATCCTTTCAGGGTAGACAAGAGCAAGAAGAATTCCCTGGGCGTGTTCTTTACTTCCCTTCGATTCACTATGAATACCGGCAAGCCGCCTTAATCTCTTTGACTGAGATAGTATGCGTTCACGAATTCCTTCGTCCACAGTTTGTGTCTCATAGAGCATATGCAAACGGGATGCAAGGTCGATGTCGATATCTTCTTTTCCCACAAAGATGTCGCGTTCTTCGAGGAGTGCAGCGATGTCACAGGCAATTTTACCGAGATCCAATTCTTTGCCACGTAAAACCATATGCGATAGTCGCGGATGGAGAGGTAACTCTGCCATGGCACGTCCATGGGTAGTGATTTTGCCCAGAGAATCCACTCCACCGATATCCGCGAGAAGCATCTGTGCCTGTGAAAGATGCGCAGCAGGCGGGGGATCGAGGAACCGTAATCCTTCACCGGTTGGCGCTCCCCATTGCGCGAGATCCAGTGCAAACGGCGCAAGATCGGCAGTTTTAATTTCCGGCTGAGGATAATCGGGAAGCATTTCGTGTTCCGCTTCAGTCCAAAGACGATAGCACACACCCGGCTGCTGGCGCCCGGCACGTCCGCGTCGTTGATCGGCAACAGCCTTTGAAACGGGTATCGTCACCAGACCCGACATCCCTCGCCGTACATCAAAACGGGCAGTGCGTGCTAATCCGGAATCGATGACCGTGCGTACGCCGTCAATTGTCAGACTAGTTTCCGCAACGCTGGTAGAGAGAATTACCTTGCGTTTCCCGGAGGGAGCCGGAGACAATGCCGCTGCTTGTTGTTGATACGATGCATCTCCATAGAGAGAATGAACAAGCACTTTTTCCGCCAACCGTTTTTCCCAAAGAAGATTTTCCATCCGGCGAATCTCGCGACGTCCTGGAAGAAATACCAGCACATCGCCTTCCTGTTTTTCAAGTGCCCGTACAACAGTCTCAGCGACACGGACTTCAATCGGTTTGTCCGAAGCGTAACGCGCGTACTGTGTAACAACCGGAAAACTCTCTCCTTTGCTTTCGATTATTTGTGCATTACCGAGCAGACGTGCAACCGTTATACCATCGAGTGTGGCAGACATGACAAGAATATGCAAATCACTACGCAAGTGTTCCTGCACATCTATTGTAAGTGCAAGGCCGAGATCAGCGTGAATGCTGCGCTCATGAAATTCATCGAAGATTACCAGTGCAACGTCCGGCAGTGCAGAGTCATGTTGAAGCATTCTGCTGAGGATTCCTTCCGTCACCACTTCGATACGCGTGTTAGTGCTGATGGCCGTCTCACCACGAATTCGATACCCCACGGTCTGGCCGACCGATTCGCCAAGCTGAGCCGACATAAATTCTGCAGCACGGCGCGCGGCGAGACGTCGCGGTTCAAGCATCACAAGCTTTTTTGCTTCCATCCATTCAGAGGCAAGAAGTGCAACGGGAACCCGGGTGGTTTTCCCAGCACCCGGCGGTGCGGAAAGAACGACATTGTTCGTTCGTTTAAACGCCTTTAATAACTCCGGTAAGACGCTGTCAATGGGATATGTACGTTTGATTTCCTTCATATAGTTGCCTACTATAGGTTTTTAAATGTACAAAAATTCTTTCGCCGTTGCACGGAATTGAATACTAATCTAATCCTCATTACATTACGGCAATCGTTTTTCGTATTCACACAGATATTCTATGAAATCTCTTTCGGCCAGTCAAGAAAAAAGGGCGATTGCGCTTAGTTCCGTAGGCGCAGCGATATTTCTGACCGGATTTAAGCTTCTGATTGGAATACAGACCAACAGTCTTGGAATACTCTCAGAAGCGGCTCACTCGGCGCTTGACCTCATTGCAGCATTGATGACCTTTTTCGCCGTCATCGTCGCCGATAAACCTCCGGATGAAGAACACAACTACGGTCATGGCAAAATGGAAAACATCTCCGCTCTGGGTGAGACTATATTGCTTATCATCACCTGCGGATGGATCATCTGGGAAGCCGTCGAACGGCTATTCATTCGTTCAACTCATGTTGAAGCGACGTTCTGGGGCTTTTTTATAATGGGTACTGCTATTATCATCGACATCAGCCGCTCGCGTGCATTAAGCCGCGTTGCGAAAAAACATCATAGTCAGGCTCTCGAAGCCGATGCATTACACTTTTCGAGCGACGTCTGGTCGTCACTGACAGTGATCGGAGGCTTGATATTCGTTTCCCTCGGTTACCCAACTGTCGATGCGATTGCTGCTATTATTGTCGCTCTCATCGTATTATTCGTCAGTTATCGTCTTGGCCGGCGAACCGTTGACGCCTTGATGGATCGTGTTCCGGCCGGACTATCCGAAAAAGTCGAAGCTGCTATAAAAGCAGTCCATGGAGTCGAGAAGCTTATCAGTCTTCGTGTACGGCCTTCAGGTGCGAGAGTATTTATTGATGTCACCGTCGGCATCCGCCGCACAATTCCTTTCGAACAGGCGCACAAGATTATGGAACATATCGAACGGGCAGTCCATTCGATTGATACGGCGATCGATGTTATAGTTCATGCCGATCCGCTACGGAGCGATGATGAAACAATCGTTGACCGGATCCAGATGATCGTTGCCAATAAAGGATTGCGAGCCGCCGGAAACCTTGAAGTCCACTACACGAACGGAAAATACCTCGTTAATTTTACCATAGAATATCAAAAAGGAAAAGCATTCGTTGAAGCACACACCATCGCTTCGGAACTTGAAGAGGAAATTCGTGCCGAGATCCCCGCAATTGAAAAAGTGACCATACATATGGAGGAATATTCCCCTTCGGAGATCGTTCTGAGTGATGTCACAAAAATCGAGCAAAAATTGCGCGACGATATCAGGCGGACAATCCTGGAAAATAAAAACTTCCTCGCATGCACCGACCTGACGCTGCTTCAGGAGGGAACCCGATATCGTGTGAATCTGGTATGTACGGTAGGAAAGTCAAAAACCGTCGAGGATGTCCATGAAGTACTCACGGAAATGGAAGCCCATCTCTATAAAAAATTCAAACAGCTCCGGCGAATCACTATACATGCAGAACCGGGGTAAGGAGTTGACGCAATGATCGAGACAATTCTTGAGACCGTCGGACGTACTGCTGTCGTCTATATTGTCATCCTGGCCGGACTCCGGATTCTTGGGAAGAGGCATGTTGCCCAGCTCTCGCTGATCGACCTGGTGTTGATTCTACTTATCAGTAACGCAGTTCAAAACGCGATGGTCGGTCCCGACACCTCTCTTATCGGCGGCATCATCGCCGCTATTACATTACTTATTATGAGTTATTTTTTAACATGGGTATTGTATCGTTATCGTCCCGCTGAAAAATTATTCGAGCCCAATCCACTTCTACTTATCCATAATGGAAAAATTATACAAAAAAACCTCGATGCAGAAAAAATATCCGGAGAGGAGCTTGAGCGCGCGGTTCGTGAACACGGGATCTCAAGCATCAAAGAAGTGAAGATCGCCGTTATTGAAGCGGACGGTACTGTGAGCGTGGTCCAGAAGACTCCCGATGAAAAACGGATCGAATCGTTCAAACATCGAAGAACGAAATCATTTATAAAAAAATAGAAACCTTTCGGATGATATCGGTGGTGGGACGAGCGATGAATATCGCATGCAAGGCGGATTTTACATAAAGTGGGGAAAGTAAGACGCCCACTCCTATTTTAATTCCTTCATCATCGGTATTTCGCCGCAGTCGGGGAATTTCGAACAGTTGATGCAGTCTTTCCAGATTTTATGCGGCAGCTTGGAACGATTTACGTTCTTGTACCCGAACTTCCTGAAATACTCTGGTATATATGTCAATACAAAAACCTTTTTTATCCCCAGCCGTCTTGCTTCATCTTCACATGCCTCGATGAGTTTTTTACCGACGCCTTTTCCGGATTCCGAATTCTTCACTGCGACCGACCGAATTTCGGCCAGATCTTCCCAGCATATCGCCAATGCGGCGGCTCCGATAACCCGTCCATTTTTTCTATATACAAAGTAATCCCGTATCCGCTCATAGATCTCAAGAATCGACCGCTGGAGCATCTTACCTTCTTTTGCATGTCCATTGATGAGTTTTTGAATTTCAGGACCGTCCTTAATTCTTGCTTTCTTGATCATTTTGACCCCTTTTATATGAATGTTCCTTTTATAACATACATAAAAAAAATATATTTCCAAAAAGATTTTTTAAAAAACCGCGGTTCGTTAAATGATCACAGGCTTTGTTCAACACAAATTTTTTATTAAGTTATAGAACTACGAGGAGCTCATAGTGATGAAATATACCCTGATGTGCTTATTATCGACGGTTTTTATCCTTCTTCTTACTACTTCATCCATTGCACAAGAGAGCGAAAAAGATGCGATCTATCAAACCTCAACAATCGACGCCTTACAGGAAGGGGTTTTTGAAGGAAACGCCACATTACAAATTCTAGGCAAATTCGGAAATTTCGGCATCGGCACATTTCAGGATCTCGATGGGGAAATGGTTTTAATCGACGGATATTTTTATCAGATTAAAGCGGACGGAAAAGTATATCAACCAGTAAATAGTACGCAAACACCATTCGCTATGATCACCTTTTTTGAACTGGACATGCAGATCACGCTCGAATATCCGGTGGATTTAAAAGAATTACTATCTCGCATCGATAGTCTTCTTCCCACAAAGAATATTTTCTATGCGATAAGAATTGACGGCGATTTCAGTTATGTAAAGACCCGGAGTGTTCCCAAGCAGACGAAACCGTACTCACGTCTCGCGGATGTTGTCAAAAACCAATCGATTTTCGAACTGGAAAATCTGAAAGGGACGATCATCGGCTACTGGCTTCCCGAATATATGAAAGGGATCAGCTCTACGGGTTATCACCTGCATTTTATATCGGCAGATAAGAAATCGGGCGGGCATTTATTGGGGTGCCAGATGACCGGCGGAATAATCTCGTTGGACTACACATACAAATATAACCTCGACCTTCCGGTGCAAAGCGATTTTTTTCAGCTAGATTTAAGCGGCAATAAACATAAAGAATTAGAGAAGATTGAAAAATAAACAGTAGGCTCTTATTTCCTCTTAACCGCTGCGGTTCTTGCATCGTGAACGACTAATCTCAGGCTTTTTGGGAATACAGACTTTCGACGGCTGTCTTTATTACTCTGGCACTCTTCTGCAGGAGATCGAATTCTTCGTCGCTAAGGGGCGGCGGGAATGCTGCCAGGACACCGTCGCCTCCGATAAGATGCGGAAGGGAGAGTGTGACATCCGCGACACCGACGATTTCCGGCACCCTCGTGCACACCGTAAGGATAGAACGCTGGTTATGGAGGATAATATCTACAATCCGTGCGAGAGCACTGCCAACACCGTAATATGTAGATCCTTTTCCTTGTATGATATGATAAGCTGCACGGCGGACCTGCTCGTCGATTTCTCTCCGAACTTCATGATCACAGTATGCGTTTCGCTTACGGCAAAAATCTTCAAGCGGCATCCCACCCACAGTCGCAAGAGACCATGTAAGCACCTCCGAATCTCCATGTTCACCGAGGACATAGGCATGGACATGAAGCGGATCGACTCCTAGATGACGTCCGAGGAGCGTCCGAAAACGTGCGGTATCGAGCGTGGTACCTGATCCGAGTATGCGGCTTGATGAAACGCCAAGTGGTGCGGCAAAATCTGTGGCAAGATGCGTCATCACATCGACGGGATTTGTCGCGACGACAAGCACAGCGTCCCGCGCATTTTCAAGAACATTTGGAATTACTTCCCGGAAAACCTCTGCATTTCGTCCGAGCAATTGCAGCCGTGTTTCGTTCGATTTCTGACTGACGCCCGCGGCAATTATCACAACCCGTGCATCAGATAGATCGGAATACTCACCCGGATAAACGCGGAGCGGGTAGGCAAATGGAATTGCGTGTGATATGTCGTCCGCTTCGGAGCGCGCCCGTTGAGCGTTTTTATCCACTAGCACGATTTCACGACCTACACCGCGCATCACCATGGCATATGCAGCGGTGGCTCCAACGACTCCGGAACCGACAATACCGATTTTCATTCAATCACTGTCAAGATTATTAAAGAACAGTATGCATCAAACACAGATTCTTTTGAGTATAAATGAACTCATTGATTCCAGAAATGAAAAACAGTTTCCAGGGAAAAAAAGTTCACTTCTTTTGCCGCATTAAATAATTATTACAAGATTTTGCCGCCTCTCTTCCATGCCAGATCGCCCGAACGACCAGTGAAGCCCCTGTCATCGCGTCGCCAGCAGCAAAAACTCCCTGCACCGATGTGGCATAATTCCCGTCGGTTCTGATGTTACCCCTCTGATCTAATTCAATCCCCAAATTTTTAATAATATCATTATGCTCAACATGCAGAAATCCCATGGCGAGTAAAACCAGATCTACATCCTGTGTGAATTCCGATCCCGGTACATCTGTCATCTCGAATTGTTTCCCTGGCTTTTCTTTCCATTCCACACGATTGAAATGGCCGGATGTAACTTTCCCGTCCTTACCGATGAACATTCTGGTTCCGATGGACCACTCACGTTCACAGCCTTCTTCGTGAGACGATGAGTTTTTCAGGAATTTTGGCCAATCGGGCCAGTCGGGATTATACGATTCACCCCATTCCTCCGGTTTTGGAAGAATTTCGAATTGATAGACTTTCTTAGCACCCTGTCGGATAGCTGTACCGACGCAGTCTGAACCGGTGTCACCTCCGCCGATGACAAGGACATTTTTTTGTCCAGCCCAGATGATCTCGTCTTTTTTCTTCATTCCCGCAACGAAGCGGTTTGATTGTGCCAGATAATCCATCGCGAGATGAATCCCCTGCAATTCCCTGCCGGGTACATTCAAATCACGCGGCTGTCCTGCACCGAGCGTGAGGAGAATAGCATCGAAGTCCTTTTTCAATTCATCAGCAGAGACGTCTTTGCCGACATTCATATTTGTTTTAAAGAGTACTCCTTCTTGTTCCATTTGATCCAGCCGTCGATCAAGTACCGCCTTTTCCAGTTTGAAGTCAGGGATGCCATAGCGAAGGATCCCACCGATTCTGTCGGATTTCTCATAAAGAACAACGGAATTCCCGGCACGGCGCAGCTGTTGTGCGGCGGCGAGTCCTGCCGGTCCGGAGCCGATCACGGCCACACGTTTTCCAGTTTCGAACGTAGGTGGATGTGGAACAATCCAGCCATCATTGAAAGCCCTTTCAATGATGGAGAGCTCGATGTTTTTTATCGATACCGCGTTATCGTTGGCAGCCAATGTGCAGGCAGCTTCACAGGGGGCGGGACAAATTCTGCCGGTGATTTCCGAAAAATTGTCTGTTAGTTCAAGACGTTCATATGCTTTCTTCCATTTTCCCTGATATACCAGATCGTTCCAATCCGGGATGATGTTGCCAAGCGGACAACCGATAGAATGACAATAGGGAACATTGCAGTCTATGCAGCGTGCTCCCTGGCGTTTCATTTCTTCCTCAGGAGGAAGATGCAGAAATTCACGATAATCGTGAATCCTTTCTTCCACCGGGCGTTGCGTGGGATTGATTCGTTCATATTCAAGAAAACCCGCCACCTTACCCATTACTCCTCCTCGATCAACACTGGAACCGCCTTATTCCGGAACCGGCCTTTTTAAAATACAAACCTGATCGTTAACTCTGATCAGGTTTGAAATATATAATAATAATCTAAGATTTTTTATGCGAGAGTCAAGAATATTCCCTTTTATTCTCAACTCTGGATGTAAAAATGGAGAATTATTTACACATCGCAGACAGGATAAGTTTAATCAAAACGCAAGGTGCTTGCGATTAGGTCGTTCGTAATATCCGGATTTTTATATCCCAACTCTTTTCTAAATAAGAAAAATGTTATACCCAATTGCTTTTTACGGTCTATAACTTTTTTGAATTCTTCACTCATGTTAGTTGTAAAAAATGTGCAATATTCCCTGACAATATCATCGGAACACCAAAGCAGTATTCTCATTCAGTTGTAGAGTAAAAAAATCTCTGGACGACAAAATCGCTGGCGCGCAGCGGCTAGAAGGGATGCCGTGTGTTGGCGCCAATTCGTGCGTTTCGATCGAGGCATACAAAAAGCATTTAATATTATTGATTTTTCAATGGACAATAAGGCCGAGATCGACGGACTTATTTTTGCCATTTCAATAGCGTGCGTTGGAGGCCATCGAACGCGGGTTGCGATTTTGTCAGGCTTTCTTTCTGTCACTTTCTTTCCAGAAAGAAAGTGACAATAATTATGACCCTCTCACTTGCCCCCAGCCGTGCACGATAAATTTCGTGCTGGTGAGTTCGGTGAGCCCCATCGGACCGCGTGCATGGAGCTTCTGCGTGCTGATGCCGATTTCTGCACCGAGTCCGAACTCAAATCCATCGGTAAACCGGGTTGAGGCATTGACATAGACCGCCGCCGAATCGACTTCGCGGAGGAATCTCTCACTGTGCTCTTCTTCACCGGTAACGATAGCATCGGAATGATGAGAACCATATCGATTGATATGCCTGATTGCGTCATCCAGATTTTTTACTACTTTGACCGCGATAATAAGATCGAGATATTCTTTATACCAGTCAGTTTCGCCGGCAGGTATGACATCCTTAATAATTAATCGGGTTTTTTTATCACCCTTCACCTTCACTCCAGCACCGCGTAACCTCTGCACGATGACGGGAAGAAATTCCCCTGCGATATTCTCGTGCACAAGTAATTTCTCTGCCGCATTACAAACAGAAGGCCGCTGTACTTTGGCGTTAAATACAATTTCCGTGGCCTGTGCGAGATTGGCGGAACCATCGACATAGACGTGACAATTCCCTTCACCGTGTGCAATCACAGGCACAGACGAGTTTACCTGAATATATCGAATGAGCTGTTGACTTCCTCGTGGAATAATGACGTCGAGTGAGTCATCCTGTTTAAGCATAACCTTCACTGCTCTCCTGTCCGTAGTGTCGATAAATTCCACGCACCCCGCAGGAAGCTTCGTTTCCTTCAAAGCAAATTTAATGATTTCAACGAGTTTCTTATTTGTATGAATGGCCTCCGAGCCACCCCGGAGCAGCACGGCATTACCTGATTTCAGGCAGAGCACCGATGCATCGATCGTCACATTCGGACGCGCTTCGTAGATGATACCGACGGCACCGAGGGGCACACGCATTTTTTCGACGATAAGTCCGTTCGGCCGTTGACTCTTCTCAAAGGTCTGCCCCACCGGATCTGGAAGTGCAATAACGTCTTCGACTC
Organism: Bacteroidota bacterium; assembly: GCA_050011775.1. Classification (GTDB taxonomy): domain Bacteria; phylum Bacteroidota; class Ignavibacteria; order UBA10030; family CAVZMI01; genus CAVZMI01. The sequence continues at coordinate 30,919 of JBEKIL010000019.1, forward strand.
CACCGATCATCTGGCCGATTCTTTTCTCGTCCAGCGTCAGTCTATCGATCAACACCTTCGACAGTTTAATCTTCTCGGCGTTACTTAAGTCTTTCGCATTTGCCTTGAGAATTGCGGGCGTTTCCCGCTGAAGAAACATATTAATTTTCCCAAGCAATTCGTTTTTGTTTTGCGTCGAGAGAGTGTACAATACTCTACTCGCCTCCTTGACCGATCGTGCCTTTCGTATAACGACATCAGCGAGCATGGTTATTCTCCGGTAATAACGAGATTATCTTTATGAATGACTTCGTCGCACGGTTTGCAGTTCAATATTTTTTCAATATCGCCTGTCTTTTTTCCTTTGATTTTTTTGAGATCGTCTGAAGAATATTCCGATACACCTTTTGCAATTTCGTTTCTTTCGACGTCCTTCACGGCGATGGTATCATTTGCGCTGAAATCTCCCTGCACCTCGAGAATTCCGGATGGAAGCAGGCTTTTATGTTTTTTTAACAGCGCTTCTTTCGCCCCATCATCCACTATGACGGATCCTTTCGAGTGCGAAATAAATCCGATCCATTTTTTACGGACATTTAGATTGGTTTCTCTGGGCAAGAAAAGTGTCCCCCTAAAATTCCCGGAAAATATTTCTTCGATCGCCCGTGGATTTGTGCCGTTTGCAATGATCATGGCAATCCCTGCCGATACACATCGCTTGGCTGCCTGAATTTTTGTAATCATGCCGCCGGTACTTAAATCGCTGCCGCTTTTCTTGGCAAGTTTTTCAACCTGAGCGGTAATTCTTTCGACGACCGGAATCAATTCGGCTTTCATGTTTCTTGAGGGATCATCGGTAAACAATCCGTCGATATCTGTCAGAATCACAAGTACATCCGCTTCGATGAGGTTTGCCACCAGTGCCGAGAGATTGTCGTTGTCGCCGAGCTTTATTTCTTCGATGGCGACAGAATCATTTTCATTAATCACCGGCACAACGCCTTTTTCAAAAATGACTGAGAACGTATTTTTTGCGTTAACATATCGCCCGCGGTTTATGAAGTCGTCTTTCGTCAACAGAATCTGAGCGATATCGATCCCCTGTTTTCTGAAGGCGGTTTCGTAAGCTTCCATCAGCAACGGCTGACCGACCGCTGCGGTTGCCTGTTTCTCCGGAATCGATCTTGGCCGCGTTTGAAGTTTTAATGCGGCAACGCCGGCACCGATTGCTCCCGAGCTCACGATCGCTACGTCATTGCCAAGCGATTTGAGGAAAGCAACACTTGAGGCGATCTCATCGATTTTTTCCGGATTGACTCCTTTTACCTTGTCAGCAAGGAGATTTGTGCCGATTTTAATTACTATTCTTTTTCTTGTACCGATGATTTGTTTCAGTCGATGCATAGTATGTTATTCCCGGTTTTAGAGGGCGCTCTATATATAATATAGTATAAGGTTTTTTGAGAAAATCCACTATATTGTATTTTACTTGTCAATTTTGTAGAATTGCAGTACATAATCATTGTCCAATGAAAGGAGTGCACTGATGGATATTTTATTTGTCATCGGGAGAATTATCTTCGGAGGGTACTTCATTTTTGGCGGCATTAATCATTTCAGGCATTTGAAGATGATGTCTGAATACTCCAAAATGAAAGGGGTTCCTCTTCCGGGAGCTGCGGTCTCTTTCTCAGGTTTATTGCTGCTGATCGGTGGGATAGCGATTTTTCTTGGAGCGTACGTCCGTCTGGGAGTTCTTTCACTCGCTCTTTTCCTGATTCCGGTTTCATTCATGATGCACAATTTCTGGAAGATTCAGGATCCGCAAATGAAGATGGGCGAGATGGTCAACTTCATGAAGAACATGGCATTACTCGGAGCTGCTCTAATGCTGTTGGCAATCCCGAGACCATGGCCTTTCCGGTGGTTTTTCTGAGACGAATTGGGTCTTACGCCCCCTGCGGGGGCTATGCTTTATATTGAGGTGGCAATCCCACATCCATGGCGACGGAGTATGCGGAGGTTGGATGTGGGTTATGATCTATCGACCCTACGGGTCTTAACACTAATAATTAGAACGAATACGGGTTACAGATCTGTAGTCTTACGCCCCCTGCAGGGGCTCCGCTATGTATTGAGGTGGCAACCCCCACATCCGTGGCAACAGAGTATACGGAGAATGGATGTGGGTTATGATCTATCGACCCTACGGGTCTTAGCTCTAATAAATATGGGTTCTAATATTGGGATGTTGAATCCGAAATTCAACATTCAAGAATAGATCGAAAAGGCTTTCGAATTAAACCCAAGTCCCGAAGGTCAATAACCTCTACGAGCCGTAGGCCGTAGGGGACGAAAGAAAACCAATCAAGCCACGGAGTGGCGTTAGATCTTTGACCATGACGTTAGTCATGGTTTTGATAAAGCATCTCTATCATCAAGCCCCGGAGGGGCGTAAGAAAATCATATCAATCCCAGAGGTACCTCTCATCAAATTCAATTCCATGCATCGATAGTAATTCTATATACTCAGTTATAAAATCTTTTCTTCGATGATGTTCCTCCTGGCGAACAATATATTCTGTGACTGCATTAAGATTTGATTTACTAACACTGAAAGCTCCATATCCCGTTTGCCATTCAAAATCACTATTATCTGATGATAATTCATGTGCCCAGCGCGAAGAATTTGTTTTCACAATACGCATTATTTCGGAGACCGACATCCGAGCAGGAAGAGCGATAAGCATATGGACATGATCTCTTGACCCATTAATCTTGATAGGTATTCCACCGAGTTCGCGTACTATCCCTCCCATGTAAGCGAATATTCTGGACCTTAGATTATCTTTCAGGTAGGGTAAACGGTTTTTTGTTCCGAATACACAATGTAAATATAATTGAATGTAGGTATGACTCATAATCTTATAATCCTCCAAATCCATAGTCTTACGCCCCCTGCGGGGGCTATGCTTTATATTGACGTGGCAATCCCACATCCATGGCGACGGAGTATGCGGAGGTTGGATGTGGGTTATAATCTATCGACCCTACGGGTCTTAGCTCTAATAATTAGAACGAATACGGGTTACAGATCTATAGTCTTGTGTCCGCTGCGGGGGCTCTGCTATGTATTGAGGTGGCTAACCCCACATCCGTGGCAACAGAGTATACGGAGAATGGATGTGGGTTATGATCTATCGACCCTACGGGTCTTAACACTAATAATTAGAACGAATACGGGTTACAGATCTGTAGTCTTACGCCCCCTGCAGGGGCTCTGCTATGTATTGAGGTGGCCAACCCCACATCCGTGGCAACAGAGTATACGGAGAATGGATGTGGGTTATAATCTATCGACCCTACGGGTCTTAGCTCTAATAAATATGGGGTACAGTACTGGGATGTTGAGTCTGAAATTCGGTATTCGATAATAGATTGAAAAGGCTTTCGGATTAAACCCAAGTCCCGAAGGTCAACAACCTCTACGAGCCGTAGGCCGTAGGGAGTGTAAGAAAAACCAATCAAGCCACGGAGTGGCGTTAGACCTTTGACCATGACGTGAGTCATGGTCTTAATAAAGCATTTCTATCCTCAAGCCCCGGAGGGGCGAAAGAAAATCATCGCGTTCTCACCTCAAAAGAACCATCTTCCGAGTTTCGATTACCTTGCCCCTTGTCATCCTATAAAAATAGATGCCGCTCGGTAAATCATTGCCATCAAATCGAATCGTATGGCTTCCGGCATTGAGCAGACCATGATAAATAATCCCAACTCGCCGACCTAAAATATCAAATACTTCGAGTGTTACTTCCGATGGCGCGGGAAATGTGAACGAAATATTTGTTGCCGAATTGAATGGATTCGGATAATTCTGGAATAAATAAAAAGTGCAGGGCTCTTTGTATTGTGGTATCGAGGACACTGCCCCGCTCCCGACAAGCGGCAGATTGATGTACGAAGGTTGTAAATTCGACGAGATAACTGTGTTCAACGTCGACCGGAAATATGGAATCGAATATGCAATATCCCCCGTGCCCATATCGAGCGATGTTATCTCGATACCGATCCTGTGTCCTGCTGGAATAATATGTGACAGCGCATTACATTCATAACCTATTTCTATTACCTCCGACGGATTATATTCCCGTACTCCATAAGTTCCCCTCGTCATCAATTGCCATATATCTCCCGTATCCGATTGAACGACATCGAAGAGCCGAATATGCGATTGAAATTGGGCCGAATTGCTTTTCATGTGAAAACTGACTGCCGGAGTACCGGTGACCTCCATGGTATCTACCGTGGGTCCCGACAGAAATCGCACCGGTGTGCTTTGAAATGCATTGAGAAATCTCTGTCCGCTGTATCCGACTATCCAACCCGAATCAGAGGAAAATGTGGAATCATACACTAATGAAAAAGATGCGGAACTCTCTGTTGTCGGCGGAGCGGGACTGAGTATGCCGTTATTTATATAGAGGCGAAGAATCCCCTCCGGATCAGGCGGCCATTTATCCGTAATATGATGCGGCCACTCGGGCCTGTCGTCTGCATAGAATACGCGCGGTAAAGTATCTCCGGAAAGCGTATCGTTTTTCAGCCAGCGATTGAGCCAGTCGAGATTTTCATATACCCAGAAAGACGCTTCATCAAAATCGAGAACTGTATCATATCCGTGTCCATTTGTGCCATAGTATGACCAGATCGGAACACGACGCTGTAAGAGATTTGCGGCCGCCCTGATTCCCGAATTGACGGGAAAGAGAATATCAGTCCAACCGAGTCCCTGTATGACCGGAATCCGGATGCTGTCGATGTATCGCTCAAGATCCCGCTGATCGACATATGACTTTACGCTGTCATAAAGATCCTGAACGATAAAATTTTTTACACGATCACGGTCGGTAGAATAACGAACAGAACCGAGTGTCATCTCACGATAGAGACCCTGCTTGACACAATTTTCAGGAATAAGGTCGAGTGCAAAGTGCGGAGTCGCGAGCGACGGTGCAACAGCTTTCACGCCGGGCATATTGTACGCAGCAGCCATCCACGAATGAATTCCCCCCTGCGAGCCGCCTGCAACGGCTATCCGGTTGCTATCAATCCCCGCCGTGCTGCGAAAGTATTGTATTACTTCCTGGAGGTCCTGTTTTTCCCTTTCACCCATCGTTGTCGATTCGCCACCCGAACCTCCCTGTCCGCGCACGCTGTATGCTATTGATGCATATCCACTGAAAGAGAGAAGTGTCGATAGAAGCGACATATCGCCTTTATTCCCTCCATAGCCATGGACCAGCACAACACCGGGTGAATTACCAACAGGAGAAAAACCCAGGGGCAGAGTAATCGTCGCCTCCAGTTGAATACTATCACTCATTGTGATCATAACATCAGACGAGATCGATGCGTTTTGGGCCGGAAGAACAATCGGAGTGAAAAGAAGTACGAAGAAAAACCTATTTATCTTCAATGATATTACTCTCATTAGAACAATGATGTTGTCTCAATACTTGCCCTGAGCCCGCCGGCCTGTCCGCCAGTTTTTATGGCGGAAGGCGGGTCGAAGGGCGTCCGCTTCGCGGAATACTCAACAACCTGGCCATTTCATTTTTGATTAGAAACTCTTTACATCTCTCCATTTTATGGAGCACCCCATAGCCGGGAATTGTTCTGGAGCTATGGGTTTTCCCTCAGCAAGCGCTGTGACGGCATTTTTCAAATCCTGTACCTTCACCTTTGATTCATCCTGCCAGTTATCGTCGACACGGCCATGATACACCAGCCTTTTCGAGGCATCAAACAGATATGGATCAGGTGTACATTGCGCTTTGAAGGTCCGGGCGACATCCTGCGATTCATCGATAAGGTACGGAAATGGAATTCCCCATTCTTTAATCTTCTTCTTCATTTCACCGGGGGCATCTTCTGGATAATCGGGGTGAACATTCGGATTGATCGCTACCGTATTAATACCGAGCGGCTTTGCATACTTGCCGATGCGTATAACGCGTGGCCAGACCGCTTTCGCATACGGACAATGGTTGCAGGTGAACACGACGAGGAGTCCTTTTGCTCCGCACAGTTTCTCACTTGAGTACACGGCACTGGAAGGATCCTTCAGCTCAAACGCCGGCATCAATGTGCCGAGAGGGATATCAAGAGATTCTAGGAGTGCCATCACTCATTCTCCAAATATTCCGAAAAATGTTCTATTTCCCTTGCTATCAGAAATCGAGATTCGTAGATTAAGGTACAAAACCAAAGACTTGATTGCAACTGATATGATTTCTTACAACACTATCAAGCTCCGGACGGATCTTCTCTTCCGTTCGCTTCGGCACAGAAACTTCCGACTTTTTTTTATCGGACAAGGAATCTCGCTCATCGGCACCTGGATGCAGCAGATCGCGATGATATGGCTCGTCTACAGCATCACAGGGTCTGCGTTTTTGCTGGGAGTTGTTGCATTCTCGGCGCAACTGCCGGTGTTTATAATTTCACCCTTCGCGGGGGTTTTTGCCGACCGATGGAACCGCCGCCGCCTTCTGGTTTTCGAGCAGTCTGTTGCCATGACACAGGCTCTCGTTCTTGCGCTCCTGACGTTGACAAATACGATTACAGTGTGGCATATCGTAGTTCTTGGCGTACTCCTCGGGATTGTCAACTCCATTGATATGCCGGTCAGGCAATCGTTCATGATCGAAATGATAGGCAACAGGGAAGATCTGGCAAATGCGATCGCCCTGAATTCTTCGCTGGTCAATTCAGCGCGACTGATCGGACCTACGATTGCCGGAATCATCGTTGCAGCTTTCGGAGAAGGCATCTGTTTTCTGCTCAACGGTCTCAGTTTCATTGCGGTAATAATAGCGCTCCTGAAAATGAATGTGACGGAACGTGCACATACACACGAGGAACATCATGTCATCAAAAAATTGCATGAGGGTTTTCTCTATGTCTCGAGATTCCGGCCTATCCGATCGATATTGTTATTGCTTGCGCTTATAAGCCTTATGGGAGTTCAGCCGGTGCTTATGCCCGTATTTGTGAAGGATGTCCTCCACGGCGGACCACACACATTCGGTTTCCTAATGGCGGCATTAGGACTGGGTGCACTCACCGGTGCGGTATATCTGGCATCCCGGAAAAGCGTGGCGGGATTGGGAAAACGAATAGCATATGCAGCAGGCACTTTCGGAGCCGGACTTATTGCCCTCTCTGCAATAAATGTTTTCTGGCTTGCCGAGGTCTGCATGTATCTCACCGGATTAGGGATGATGGTTCAGATGGCATCGAGCAATTCGATTCTCCAGACAATCTCGGATGACGATAAACGGGGGCGTGTGATGAGTTTTTATGTCATGGCTTTTATGGGAATGGCTCCTTTCGGAAGTTTCCTGGCCGGCAGCCTGGCCACGACCATCGGTGTACAGTGGACGTTGTTTTTTGATGGAGTCGTATGTTTGTCAGGCGCTCTGCTGTTTGCGCGCGACCTGCCAGAGATACGGAAAATTCTCCATCCGATTTACGTCAGGATGGGAATTATTTCGGATATGCCTTCGGAAACGTGAAGGGCTGTTTTAAAAGCAATGATACATGTAATTTATGATTTGAATTTTATGACATTAGCAAACCACTGCTATTGCATTTTCATAAATTATTACGTATTATTCTAACGATAAGAAATTCCCCCTTCTCACGAAACCCATTCCATGGAATAAATAAATGGCAGTAAGTATCTTCGACAGCAAACAGAGACAACCAAACGATTTTGACGTTTCAGAAGCACTCGGGAAATCAAGGCGATTCTGGGATGAATTACGTGAATATGTCGGCGCATCCTTCTCCCCTATCACCGAGGAATGGAAATCGTACGGGGAAAAATCCGGCTGGACAATGAGCATGAAATACGACGGGCATACAATGTTTTACCTGTACCCCAGCAAGGGGTATTTCCTGGTTTTATTTGTGTTTGACAAAAACGCGGTCGCAGTAGCCGAAAAAAGTTCTTTGCCTCCGAATATCATGAATAAAATCCGGGACGCACGGCCATATGCCGAAGGCAGATCGTTCAATATCGAAGTTCGCGTTACAAGCGATCTCGAGATTGTAAAGAAACTCATTGACATAAAAGTCAAGAATTAACGTCATCACGAGTCTTCCAAACAAAGTCGGTGCTCCGCGCCGGCTGTTATATCCTCGTTCCCACAACCATCATACTACCATGAAAAAAATATTTTCAATTTCTTTTATATATTTTTTAACATTGGGATTCATTTATTATTCCAATGCCCAGACCATATCAGATCAACAGAATGCTAAAATCGAAAAAGAGATCGATTCTGTCTTTATTATTGAGGTGAAGGCTGCCGAGAGCCTCGATACGGAGAAACTGACTGAAGCCGTTGACGATAGATACAATGCAGGTTTCATTGTCAACGGATTATATTTTGAACGATTTGACTCATTAATGAATAACTTCAAAACGCGGTCTCGGGGCGTCGACAATCAGCACATTACGATTAAAAGTAAAAAAATAACCGTTCTTTCGGAAAATATTGCTCTATTGACTGCCTCCGGAGATACGAAAGTAAATGTCAGTTCGGGCAATCCTTTTATGGTAAAATTTTTCTGGTCGTTCGTTTATGAAAAACTCAACGGTAAATGGAAAGTAATTCAATCACATCAATCAAACATAAGATAAGGACGGCAATGAACAGTGGTTATTATTCGATTACTTCCGGGATGACGAGTTTGGCGATCGACCCTGCAGCCGGAGGAAGGATAATCTCATACAAATTGGATGACTATGAATTCCTTACCTGCAAGGAGATTCACCCGGATAATTACGGGTCAACATTCTGGCCAAGTCCTCAGTCATTATGGAACTGGCCGCCGCCGCCGGTACTGGACAGCGACCCTTATTCGGTCTGGGAAAAAAAGAAATCGATAAAAATTACCAGCGAAAAGGATCCCATTACCGGTTTCCAATTTGTAAAAGAATTCTCCGCCGGCAAGAATCGGTCTCTTGCGGAAATGAACTTGACGTACACAATCATCAACAAGAGCGATGAGATAAAGAAAACCGCTCCATGGGAAATTTCCAGAGTACATAAAGGCGGACTGTTATTCTTCCCTATCGGAGAGCGGCCAATGGGAAAAAAGCAATTCGAGCTTGCCCGTGCAGATATTATGAACGGCATTACCTGGTATAAAGACGAAAAAGAAAGACCGGCCAGCGAAAAGCTCAGCATCACCGACGGTTCCGAAGGCTGGGTGGCATACGCAATCGACGGCAAATTATTCATCAAGAGATTCCGCGATATAAAACCGGAAATGCAAGCACCGGGAGAAGCAGAAGTACTCTTTTATATCAGTCCGGCAGCGGATTATATAGAAATTGAAATTCAGGGGAAATATGAAACTCTAAAACCGCGGGAAAAATCAATCTTCAACGTAAAATGGATCGGCGCGCATATCCCGCCGGATATAAATGTGGAGAAAGGAACTCAAGAGCTCGTCGAATTTGTTAGAAAGATGATAAAACATACCTGAGAAATTGCAATGTGTCTATCAACCGATCAATCCTTACCATCCGGATCTCTGCGGCTTAAGTATATATAGAGTATGTGGTTTTGTAGAGAGAATAATTATGAAAGAGAGGAAATACTGGATCGATTATCGAGGGGCAGGCCGACATGAACCATACCAATCTTGATTATCATTAAATATTTTCCGTTCATGCTGGGAAAAAAGAAACTTGCCGCTTCCCCCGGCGTCTGATAAACACATCGAAAATACTTGTCAATAAACAGGAGGTACAAAGATGAGACATTCCTCAGGAGTGATCAAATTCGTCGTGGTATTCGTGATGGTGTTCGGTCTGTTCTGCCAGATCCAGACTGCGCGAGCAGGAGATGATGCGCCGCAGAATGCAAAATTGGAAATTGAGAAACTCACACTTTTCAAAAACGGATTCGGATTCATAGTATCAAACGCAACATTGCCGGAGAACGCCCAATCTGTAAGGATCGGACAACTGCCGGTGCCGGCCTTTGGCACTTTCTGGGTCGGATACCCGAAGGATGTAAAACTGCAAAGCCTTATCACGTCGATGGAAGATCAGGAAAAGAAAGTACCAGTACAATCTATCGGAGAACTATTGCGATTGAATGCGGGGCGCAAAGTGATATTGTATACCTCTGGTCGCGATGTTGAATGCACGGTACTGGCAGAGACAACACCGAAAGAACCCCCGGAAACTCAAAATCCCTACTTTATGGGGACACGTCGGTTACAAGATTCCTACGGCAGGAATATATCGGAGATCCCTCCGAGCAAAATACTCATAATAAAAACTGCCCAGGGAATTATAGCCATGGAAGCCAGTTCAATTTATCGTGCCGAGTTTATAGATGGTGAGCCTGTTAATACAACATACATTACACAGAAACGTCCAAGTATACGGATGAAGCTTGAGAAACCCGCCGGTGGTGAAAAAATCTCCGTCAGTTATCTCGCCCGCGGCGTTACATGGTCCCCGAGTTATCTCATCGATCTGTCGGACCCGAAGACTGCAAAATTCAGCGCCCACGCGGTGATCGTGAACGAGATGACCGATTTTAAAAATGTGAAGTTGCAGCTTGCGACCGGTTTCCCGAATATCAAGTTTGGAGAGATCCTGAATCCTGTGGCAAAAAGCCAGAGCCTGGCAGAATTTCTCGGTTCCTTATCCAGTACCCGCGGTCGCCAGCCGGGAGATCAGTACATGGTAACTCAACAAGCATTGATGTCGAATGTGGGATTGGCGAGCAGCTTTGAGGAAGAAGCATCTTCTTTAGTCCCGGGTTACTCTACAGCGACAGAAGGATTGGTTGCTGAAGATCTCTTTTTCTATCCTGTCAAAAATTTCACATTAATGAAAGATGAAACCGCGTGGCTTCCGCTCTTTACCGCAGAGATGCCGTATAAACATGTCTACACATGGAAGATCGGAGATTTTCTCGACAAGGAGGATCGCTACCGCACTGAGAGGGAAACGCAGGAACGTAAGACTCCAGAGGAGGTATGGCACTCCTGCCGTTTGGTCAATACTCTCAGCATGCCGCTGACCACTGCGGCAACTGAATTTGTGACCAACGGTGAATTTACAGGACAGGATGTTTGCTACTATACAGCGCCCAAAGCTGAAACGACAATCCGGATCAACAAGGCGCTGAATCTGCTGGCAGAACAGGCTGAGATCGAAGTCGAGCGCAAGCGAGAGGCCGCCGTATTCCATGGGTATCATTACGATCTTGTAAAGGTGCAGGGCGAGTTAAAAATTCGAAATAAGCTCGATAAGACAATCAATGTCGAGATAACCAAAGAGTTATCCGGTGAAGTCCTCGAGAGTCTACCGGAATCAAAAGATATTAAAACAGCTAAAGGGCTCAAACAGGTGAACCCGAAGCACATACTCACATGGGGAATCGACTTGAACCCGGGCGAAGAACAGACCGTTACTTATCAATATCAGGTGTATATCCGGGAATAAAAGATTTGCGTCATCAATTATATCTCGTTACCCAAAGAGGAAGAAACGCAAGTATTAGGTAAGCAACTCTGCTGAGATGTATAAGGAGTACGTCTAATTAAATAGAGCATGCCAGGTAAAAAACCTTTTATCAGGATTTAACAACTGATAACGTACGTACAATTATTGAAATAGAAAACCTTATGTCATACAAATATGCTTCAATCGCTTTCGTGTTCGTTTTTACACTCAGTGCGGTTGCAGGAGGTCAGAAGCAACTCAAGGACTATCTCACCAACCTCCCTTTCCCGATGCAGGAAATTAGGGAACCGCAGTTCCCCGAACTGATCGTTAGTATCGTCGATTATGGAGCTATCGCCGACGGTCACACATTAAACACCAGAGCATTTAACGATGCCATTACAGCGTGTGCTAAAGCGGGCGGTGGAACAGTTGTCGTCCCGTCCGGGACATGGATAACCGGGCCGATCAAAATTGAAAGCAATGTCAACCTGCATGTCGAGAAGGGAGCGCTCGTTCAGTTCAGCAGGAAAATCGAAGATTTTCCGTTCATTGCGGGTTTCAGCGGCAAATCCAGGCGTTATATAATCACACCGCCTATCTATGCATACAAAGCAAAAAATATTGCCATCACAGGCGACGGCGTTTTTGACGGCTCCGGTGAAGTGTGGCGCTATGTAAAAAAAATCGATATGACGGATACTCAATGGAAAGCCCTCGTTGCATCCGGAGGCATTGTAACACCCGATGGTAAACAGTGGTGGCCATCAAAGGAAGCAATGGAAGGAGAACGCTATCTGAGTGAAAGTGAAAAGTTGAATAAGGAGCTCTCAGAAGCGGATTTTAAAAAAACGCGGGAATATTTGCGTCCGAACCTCGTGCATATCGAACAGTGCAACGATATATTACTTGACGGTCCGACCTTCGAGAACTCGCCAAAGTTCAACATAATTCCCAGCCATTGTGAAAATGTTATCATCCGCAATGTGAAGGTGCTCGCGCCGGAGTACGGACAAAACACCGACGGCATCGATCCAAGGTCGTGCCGCAACGTAGTGATCTACAATTGCACCGTGAACGTGGGCGACGATGGAATCTGCCTCAAGCCGTCAACCATTGCCGAGAGCCAGACACCTGGGCCGTCGTGTCAGAATATCATAATTGCCGACTGCATAGTCTATAAGGCGCACGGGGGATTTGTCATCGGCAGTGAGAGCTATGGCGGCGTGTGTAATGTCTCCGTCCGTAACTGTCTCTTCATCGGAACGGATGTAGGACTTCGTTTCAAATCGGCTCGCGATAGAGGTGGATTAGTCGAAAAGGTATTCATCGACGGAATTCAAATGCTCGGGATAAGAACCGACGCCATTCTCTTTGATATGTATTACACCGGCGGATCCCCTGAGGCTGAAGCCACCAAGAACCTGACCTTGCGGAAGGCGGAGCCCGTGAACGACATGACACCCCAGTTCAGAGATTTCCATGTCAGGAACATCGTCTGCAACGGAGCCGACCGGGCGATTGTCATCAACGGACTTCCCGAGATGTCGATTAATAACATAGTTCTCGATAACGTATCTATATCGTCGAAGCGAGGCGCATACATCGCCGATGCGGACAGTGTACAACTGAACAACTGCAGGATCGTTCCACAATCGGGAGCCGTTATCAACGTCATCCAGAGCCGCAATATCACGATCAACGGCGGGACATACCCTGCGGCATCCGATGTGTTCCTCAAAGTCACGGGAGAAAAATCGGCGCAAATTCGTCTTATCGGTCCCGAATTCAAGAATGTAAAAAAAGCAATCGAGCTTGATACAAATGTTAAGCTTGATGCGGTAAAGCAATAGCCCCGTAGGGGCAACACTTTGAATTGAAGTTTTGTGCATGTAATCTTTTTTGTGATAGGTCGCTCCTAACGGAGCTTGACTATTCTTCTGTATCATTTTCTACAAGTAGGCCGTCCCTATGGGACTAAGGAGAGATCCGCCTCTATTTGTACCAAATGACAACGAGGTTATATAGCCGGAGATCTAAATACAAAAATAGTCCTTAAAAACAAATCCCCATTTCAGGACACCCCGTAGGGGTGGCCTATTTGTAGCACTTTCAACAACACTCAAAAGTAGTAGCACCGTAGGTGCGACCTAAAGGAGACTGCCATTTCAACTCCGTGTCCTCTCCATTAGCTATCGTATTAGTACTTTGAGAACTCCGTGTTTATTTTTTTCTCTTAAAAGACTATGAACAATTCAATCACGATCAGAAGAGCTGAATTAACGGACCTCGATGCAATTACTGAAATCTATAGCGAAGCAATACTCACAACGACGGCGACCTTCGATACCGAACCGAAGAGTACGGACGAACGGCGTGAGTGGTTTCAGTCGCATGACGAGAGGCATCCTATTATTGTTGCGGTAATGGACGGGAAGGTAATCGGCTGGGCATCGTTGAGTAGATGGTCGGAGCGCCGCGGGTACGATGACACCGGAGAAACATCGTTCTACATCAAATCGGAATACCGCGGACAGGGAATCGGACGAAAGCTTAAACAGGCGATCATCGATGAAGCCCGGCGTTTGAGGTATCATACAATCATCGCACGGGTTGTGGGTGAAAGCGATGTAAGTCTGCATATTAATGAGAGTTTCGGTTTCGTTCATGTCGGTACAATGAAAGAAGTCGGCCGCAAGTTCGGTAGATTACTGGACGTCCATATTTTTCAGAAGATATTGGAGTGAATGGAGAGTGGACGATATATTTTATATTACAGGAGAGAACATAAATGGATAAAGCAGACAAAGAAAAAATCGAAAAGATCATTGAAGACCGAAAGGTCGGACATGCCAATTTGATGAAATCCTCCGAAGTGTACAGGATATTCAATAGGTTGGATCTGACTACATATAAAGATAATAATCTGGAGAAAAAATATAAGGAACTTATAGGTTTGGGAATTTCAATTTTTAAGAACTGTGAACCCTGCATGGAATGGCATATACATGAAGCCTTAAAAGGAGGAGCAACAAGAGAACAAATAATCGAAGCAATCGAGGTTGGAATTGAAATGGGAGGAGGACCAGCAAGCGTTTCCAGCAGATTTGCCTTGATGGTATTAGAATATTACACGGCTGAACGGGTAGTCTGAACGTCGCAGATAAGACGATACCGGATTAACATCGCTTGCGATATCATTCGCTTATCGCCCGCGTAGCGGGTGAGAGCAGCGAAAGCTTTCATCCCTGTGAAAGTTTCGGCTATTTTCATGTCGGGACGTTGAAAGAGGTCAGTTATCAATTCGGGAATCTTTTAGACGTGCATATTTTTCAAAAGATATTAGAGCGAACAGTCGGCAGCCGGTAGGTTCTACGAATTGATAGACCGACGAAATGGCTGAGAAATCATAAATAGAATTTTGATACTTTTGACCACTGGCTCTTGCATCTCACAATGCAATTTTGTAAGATTCAATGTAGAATTAGTGGAGGATTGATGACGACAAAAACCCTTACTGCGGTACTTCATCGAGAAGAAGATATGTTTGTAGCCGAATGCCCCGAGATAGGCACTGTAAGCCAAGGTTCTACGGTTGAAGAGGCATTAGCTAATCTCAAGGAGGCTACCGAGTTGTACTTTGAAGAATTCCCCCCGAAACAAGTCGAGAAAGCCCTACTGACAACATTTGAGATAGCTGTCAATGGCTGAGCTTCGGAAGGTTTCAGGCGAAGAAGCTATTCGATCTCTCGAACGCTTGGGCTTCAAAAAAGTCCGCCAACGTGGAAGTCACGTCATCCTCAAAAAAGAGACAACTGCTGGAAGCGTAGGTTGTGTTATCCCTCTTCATAGAGAATTAAAAATCGGAACGCTTCGAGGTATCCTACGGCAGGCCAAAATCGAACCAGAAGATTTTCTGAATAATTTATGACCTCTCTATAAAAACAGGGTAAATTTCTTTTCAAGAATACTCAGGCATTTCCAACATTATTGCTTTTTAATTCGCAGTTTATTATACTCCGTTTGACACAAATACTCCCGACATTTTCTACTGGGCCGCCTTCGAACCCGTTTTATACGGTGTAATATTTGGCGCTTATATTGGAAAGAACTCATAGACGCATCCACTTTTTAATTTAGAGAAGAATTAGTAGATCTAGAACCACCGAGATCCACACGCACGTATGTACCAAGGCGATCGGGAAGATTAGAAGTCCGCTCGATTCAATGGTAGCGGAGCTACCAAAAGGAGAGAAGGATAATAAGCTTTATCTGCCTAATACAGATTAAAAAAATAATTACGCAATACCACGAAGTGGTACTGTTCTACCGTATTGCGTCTATACAGACGTTACGCGCCATGTGCCCGTCACATTTAAAGAGGATCGAATGGAATGGATATCAAGTATCATTAGTGTAGGAAATAAATTATTTCCATGGATTGGGAAGAAATGGAGCAATCGTCGCTTTGGCCCTAGACTTCAACTAGCCTTGAGCTGGGATCAGCCACGAATACACGTACTCGGTGCTCCTCTCACAACATGGCGAACACTTTTAATAAGGGGGATAGGCGGAAAAGAAAGTGAGTACGAGATCGCCTCGGGTTCTTTAGAAGCAAGAGAATGCAACACGAAAGATTTTCTCTTAGTTACAGATTTATCAGATTTGATTAAACTACCATTACACTTGGATGCTAATCGACAAAAAGATTTTCAAATAAATGGAACAACGATAACGAAGCATCTTCGTCAATTTTATAAAGATAATTCTCCAATAGACATTCGTTTGAATGTCCAAGATCATTATGGCATACGAATAATCAGCAATCCGTTTCAAGTTACAATAAATGAGCTGGAGCGCAGGGAAACTCGTTGAGCAATAGTACATTAAAAGGATTATTTATGTAAGATTTGAACGGGCACACGGGCGCCTAACAAGCGTGGTTACGACGCTCACATATTTGCTAAGCTAAGAGAAATCATAATTAATATATTAGGGTGTTCGCTCAAGCCTGCCGCGGTGCAGGTATTGAATTGGTCATTTGCAATATCCCGCGGCAGGCCTGCGTAACCACGCCAGACGTTAGTAACTATGTTACAAAGTAATTGAGCCTCACCGTTGAAAGTGGTAGTTTGTAGTGAAGTCCCAAACAACACTACAACACCATAACAACAGGAGGCTCAAATGAAAAGATACAAA
>JBEKIL010000020.1:0-39298 GCA_050011775.1 Bacteroidota bacterium
TGGTGAGCGAGTCCGCCAGACCCGTCGAGCGGATGGCAATACCCAGCGGCCACATCCCGGCGATCAGAAAAATCGCCTTCCATTCGATAGAGCGATAGGCATCGTCCATGCTCAAGCAGCCGGTGAGGATCATCAGCAGGGCGCCCACCAGGCAGATCTCGGCGACGGGCAGCCAGCCCACCGCGGCAATCCCGAGCACCGCGATCATGATCAGCGCGGCTTTTCTCGCTTTGTTGGGTTGCAGCACCGTGTCCGGATCTTCCTCCAGAAGGATGAAATCCCTTTCGTCGCGCAGCAGACGCATCTGCATCGGGCTTCCCTGAACCAGCAGCGCGTCGCCGAATCGCAGCGGGATATCCCCCAGCCCCTCGGTCAACGGCTGCCCTTCGCGCCAAATGGCCAGCACGTTCAACCGGTACTTTTCGCGAAAGTTGATCTCCCGCATGGTTTTTCCGCCAAGGGTCGCCCGCGGAGAGAGCACCACTTCGCCCAGCGTTGTGTTTTCGTCGGCCACTTCCCTCGGGGTTTTCTGCCTCGGCAGGATTTTCAAACCGCAGATTTCGACTTCCGACGGGACAACCTCGCCCTGCACGATGAGAACGTCTCCAACTCGTACAATTTCATACCCGCGCGGTGCGAAGGCGATGTGGCCGGCGTGGGATATTCCGACGATGTTGATTCCCAAACGCCGCGCCCAATCCCCTTCTTTGAGGCTGATCCCGGCCATGCAGGATCCGTCCAGAACCTGCAATTCACTCAGGTTTTTCCGGATCCCGTACAAACCGGCCAATTCGGCGTGAAGGCGTTCGGTGCGCATCAATTGTCCGGCCGGGTACCGGACGGGTAGGATTTTGCGTCCTATGAAAGTGAGATACAAGGCTCCGCCCGCCACGACGAACACACCGATCGGGAGGAAATCCAACAACCCGAAGGGACGGTATCCCGCCATACGCAGGGCGTCGGAAACGATGATATTGGAGGTGGTGAGCAGGGTGGCCATCCCGCCCAGGATCGTGCCGAAGGCGAGCGGCATGAGCAGCTTTGACGGTGGCGTGCGCGTTTGCCGCGAGAGCGCGATCACCGCCGGCATGAGCACGCCGGCCGCGGCGATATTGTTCATGAAGAGGGAAAGCATCGCTGCCGTAAGGACGGTGACGAAAACCAGACGCGACTCGCTCCGTTTCGCGAGGCGGAACATTTGCCGGCCAAGGTAACTCGTCACGCCCGATTGATGCAGCCCCTCCGAGACGATGGAGATTGCCAGGATCGTGATGACCGCCGAACTGCTGAACCCGCTGAAGGCCCCCTGCGGCGTCACCAATCCGGTCAAGCCGAGGACCGTCAATGCCAATAAGCCCGTCAGATCCGGCCGTATACGGCCTTGAATAAGTAGTACCGATACCGCAGCCAGAATAATGAGAAGTAGGATTTCCTGAGAGGTCATGCTGAGGAAATTATAAGCCCAACCTCATCGAAGGAATATTCCCATTCCCGATTAAAAAACTCGTCCCAGACGCAGCCGCGACGAAAAACGGAAGCGGGTGGCTCACACCGGCAAGCAACCGCAAAAATTCGCCGTTAAGCTCCAGGCCACGCTACAACAACCGGGTTGAGAAGCGCCCACAACGCGCCGCCGTCGTTGGTTTGTACCAGACCGTACCCCGAATCTTTCTTTGCGATGGCAAATCCCAGGGTTGAGGAGACGAAATCAAACTGCCCGTCCCAGGTTACGGTGGATATCTTCGTCCAGTTATTTCCTCCATCGTCCGATCGGTAGATATCTTTTCCCAACGCCCAAATTCTATTTCCATTCAATGTGAAGATATCGCCGCCTGGATACGCTTGGGAGGTCCACGAACTTCCGTTTACAGGAGAACGGTACAGGAAGGGAGTGCTGGTTCCGGGGTTGGTGCTCATATCCTTGCATTCGACGCCCAAATAAATCTGATCGGCAAGGATAAACGGAGCGTCGATTCCACAGGCATACTGATCGCCCGTAAACAAATCCGCATGGCCCGTTGGTACAGGAAGGTGGATGGAGTTCCAAGTCGCGCCTCCATCCCCGGTTTGGAAGAGCAGTGCGCCCGGCGCTACCCCGTTGCAATTCCCAGTGAGCCAGCCGTTCGATCCGTCGGAAAAAATGATCCCGGTTTTCTCACAACCCTGGATCCCCTCATCCGTGTAGGGATTGATGACCCGCGACCAGTTGACGCCACCGTCGGTCGACCGGTAAAGGGCGACGTAGTCATGATTCATCCCCGCCCCGACGTGGATCAGGATCCAGCCCGCGTTCGGCGAGGCAAAGGTTATGTTGGATACGGTATAAACCTCATTCAGGTCGGACGTATTCATAGGGGAACTTGCCTGCCAACTTCGGCCGCCATCCACTGTCTTCCAGACCACGGGGTTCGCCGGGACCTTGGGCGTACCGGTAAATTGATATGTAACCCAACCGGTATCGGCATTCAGAGCAAATCCGACCGCTCCCAGAGAATCTACTTCGGATACAAAAGAAGCAATCATCGGAGGGGTGACTTCGAACCAGGAGACGCCACCATCCGCGGTGCGAAACACGTGGCCGGAGTTGCCGCTGGAATGCGGGCCTCCGCTTGCCCAGCCGTTCTGAGAGTCCAGCATTTGAATGTGCGTCAGATCGATCGTTGATCCAATGTCCAGCCGAGGGATCGCCAGCGGGTTGATAGTCGCCGTCGGCGTAAGCGTCGGTGTGACGGGCGCAGGAGTCGAACTGGGTTGGGCATGGGCCGGGATCGTGTCGGTTCCGGTTGATGGAAACGACGGCAGCGTTGGCGGAATGGAGGTGGCCTTGCCAATAATCGGCAAATTGCACCCCGCTATAGTGATCAGAACGACCGCTTCCGCAATAAAAATATCCATGCGTCTCATTAGAATCTCCTTCCCGCCTTTCCTATTGGTAAATAAAAGTGTATCACTCTTTCTCCCACCAAGGCTGTCCCTGGGAAACCGGGAGATGCGGATTGGAGATTGTTCCTTCTTTCTATCGATCCAATTTGACACGCTGAACCGTTTGAATTATTATTGAGAAAGCTTATCAATAAAATCATGCGGGATAATTCGAGTGCCGTCGTTTCCTGGTCCAACTTTTTACATGAGGACGGGCATCGTTCCACGGCCTCCCTGCGCGCCATAATGTCGGTTTTGGGAGAGAGCCGCAGAGCTCTATCCCCCGCGGAAATCCGTATGGCGGCCCGTCGATGTTGTCCCAGATTGGGGTTGGCCACCGTATACCGCATCTTGGGCCGGCTGGAGAAATTGGGATTGATCCACCGGATCCATCAGACCAAGGACTGCAGCTTGTTTCTCCGCGCCACGGTCGGGCATGAGCATTTGCTTTTATGCACCGCCTGCCGCAAGGCGGAATATTTCCATGAAGACGATCTAACCGACTTGGCGGCGGATGTTTCCCGCCGGAGCGGATTTATCATCCAGGGCCACTTGCTTCAATTTCACGGCCTGTGTTCCACCTGCCAGAAAACAAAATCGAAACGGAGGAATCCCTCATAAAGATTTTCATCCGTTATTCCCTGATATTTCTTTTTTGTCTCGCGGGTTCCGGCTGCGGTCCAAAAACCGCCTCGCGTGCCACGCTATCGGTGGTCGCGACAGAGAATTTCATCACCGATATCGCCCAGAACGTCGCCGGCAGCCGCGCGACGGTATCCGCTCTTGTTCCTTCCGGGATCGATCCGCACGATTTTCAACCCAGCCCGAAGGATCTGGCCGTGGTTACCCAAAGCCGGATGCTGATCGTGAACGGAGCCGGCCTGGAAGGTTGGATGACTCAGGCGTTGAATAATATAGGGGGCAGCCGGATCGTCGTGACCGCGTCGCAGGGCATGCCCGGCAGGACAGGCGGTTACGGATTGGGTTCACCGGCTTTGACGGGAACAGCCACTGCCGCAAGCACCGATCCGCATTTTTGGATGGATCCCATTCTCGTAAAAACCTACGTGAACAACATCCGCGACGGATTTATACAACTTGATCCGGCCGGCGAGTCCATTTATCGACGGAATGCAACGGCGTATTCCGCCCAATTGGATGATTTGGATCAATGGATTCGATCCCAGGTTGCGCTAATTCCTGCGGGGCAGAGACTGATGGTTACTGATCATGAGGATCTTGGATATTTTGCCGACGAATACGGTTTTCGATTAATTGGAGCGATTACTCCCGAAACCAGTTCCGAAGCGGAGCCGTCTGCCTCCCATATCGCTGATCTGGTTACTCAGATTAAAGTATCCGGCGACAAAGCAATATTCCTCGATATCGGAACCAACACGCAACTCGCGGATCAAATTTGCGCTGAGGCCGGCTGCCGCGTCCTGCGGGAGTTGTATATTCATTGGTTGTCCTCGTCGAGCGGTCCTGCGGCAACCTACTTGGAAATGATGAGGCATAATGTCACGGTAATTGTGGAGGCACTGCGATGACAGATCCGGAAATCATTCCACAACCTCAAAACGCTTGGCTCGAACTGGAACACGTGGACGCAGGATATAACGGAAGTCTAGCGCTCGATGATGTCTCCTTTCATCTTCCCGAAGGCATCCGGGTCGCCCTGGTTGGTCCAAACGGCGCAGGAAAATCCACTTTGTTTAAAGTTTTAGCGCGCCTGCTTCCCGTTCGCAAAGGGAAAATTCTTATTCACGGTCTTCCCTTGGGTCATCACTGTGATTGTTTGGCTTACGTACCTCAAAAAGAAGAGGTTGACTGGCAGTTTCCTGCCACCGTTAAAGACGTTGTTTTAATGGGTAGATATGGCAAATATAGCTGGCTTAGCAGGATGAAAAAGGAAGATAATGATGTGGCTATGCGCAGTATATCCCAAATGGGGATAATGAACCTGGCCGACTCTCCCATTTCCGATCTATCCGGCGGCCAACAACAACGAGCGTTCCTGGCGCGCGCGCTCGCCCAAGAACCCCATATTCTGCTGATGGATGAACCTTTTAACGGCGTTGATATGACCACCCAGGAAAAATTATTTGAAATTCTGGATGAACTCCAAAGGCAATCCGTGACCACGATTGTGGCCACCCATGATTTGAATCTTGCAATGACGAATTTCGACCAGGTGATCTTGCTCAACCATCGGTTGATCGCCATCGGGCCTCCGGCACAGGTGCTCCGGCGCGATACGATCCGCCAGGCGTTTGGCAACCAGGCCCTGGATCTCGACCAATTGATCGTCGTCGACGAATGCTGTCCGGAGTAGATTCCGCCATGCTGAATTTCTTCCTCTCCCCCCTTCAATATCAATTCATGCAGCGCGGATTACTCGCGGCGGTTTTGGTCAGCGCGCTGTGCGCGATTGTCGGATGTTTTGTCGTTCTGCGGTCGATGGCGTTCCTAGGGGATGCCATGTCGCACTCCGTGCTGCCCGGCGTGGCCGTCGCCTACCTGCTGGGTTGGAACCTGACGATCGGCGCCCTGGTGGCGGCGATTGCGGTGGCGCTCGGAATATCCTTCGTCTCCCGGCGGGGCACGTTGCGCGAAGACACCGCCATCGGCATTCTTTTCAGTTCGGCGCTCGCTCTGGGAATTGCGCTAATCAGCACGATCCGGTCGTATGCGGTGGATCTCAGCCATATTCTTTTTGGCAATTTGCTCGGTGTGGGACCCAAGGATCTATTGCTGATCGGCGGGCTCGGCATCGCGGTGCTGCTGGCGCTCGCGCTGGCCTACCGGCCGCTGCTCGTGCTTGCGTTCGATCCCATCCTAGCGGCCACCTTGCGCCTGCCGGTTGAAAGATTGCGGGCGTTGTTGCTCGTGCTGATTTCGATCACGATCGTCGTCTCGCTGCAGGTCGTCGGGATCGCGCTGGTGGCCGCGATGTTGGTCACACCGGCGGCGACGGCGTATCTTCTCACCCGCCGACTGCCCACCATGGCGGCCGTCTCCGCACTGCTGGGCATTCTTTCCGGAGTGTTGGGTCTGTACTCCAGCTACTATCTTAACATCGCATCCGGCGCCGCCGTCGTGCTTTCGGCCACCTTTTTCTTTCTGCTTGCATTTTTCTTCTCGCCCCGGCGGGGCGTGCTTACGGCCAGATTACGGAATTCGCTTGCACGTCAATCCCGGAAGATTATTTCGTAAGGCCGATTGCGACGATGGATGAATCGCCGAAGGTCGCGATCGTTTTTCCCTACTTCCGCACCCGGTCGCCGATGGAGATGCTGTTTCCACCCCTGGGAGCTGCCAGCCTCGCCGCTCAACTACGCAAACTCGATCTCAATGCAAAAATCATCGATTGCACTTTTTTGAACTGGCGGCAGGTTCAAAAGACCCTCCGCGAATGCCGTCCCGATATCGTCGGCATCTATTGCATGATCACGCTGACCCGCAGCACCCTCCGGCTTGCCCGGTGGGTGAGAACCGAACTGCCCGACAGTCTTCTCGTCGCGGGAGGGCCACTGCCGACGCTTTATCCGGACCGCTTCGCCGCGGACTTCGATGCCGTCTTCCGGGGAGAAAGTGATTTAAGTTTTCCGCACTTCTGCCGAGATTTTATCCGTCAGGATCTTTCCCGTTCCACTCTTGGAAAACTTGCGCTCCAGGCTTATGCCGGTTTGTACATTCGCGACGGCGGACCGACCGTCGATAATCCCATCATTCATCATTCGCGCCGTGAAATCGCCGGCTTTCCCCTTCCGGACCGGAGCAGCTTCGATCATGCACATTATCAACGGGAATGGGTTCGTCGCGACGGAACCAAAACCACATCCATCCTGACCACGTTGGGTTGCCCGTTCAATTGTGATTTCTGCTCGAAACCGATCTTCGGAAATATTTTCCGTAGGCGGAATCTCGACTCCGTTTTCGAAGAGATCGAACAAATCCGCTTGCTGGGTTACGACAGCTTGTGGATCGCCGATGACAGTTTCACCTTGGACCTGTCTTTCCTTGGACAGTTCTGCGAACGCATCACCGGCCGGAATATCGGTTGGAGTTGCCTCTCCCGCGCAACGGGAATCAACCGGGATATCGCGGAACAAATGCGCAAGGCCGGATGCCGCCGGGTCTATCTCGGCCTGGAAACCGGAAGTCCGGAAACGCTAAAGCGGATGAATAAGAAGGCCACGCTGGACGATGGAATCCGCGCCGTGCACGAGTTCCATGATGCCGGTATCGAAGTGGCCGCGTTTTTCATCGTCGGATATCCGGGAGAAACCGAATCCAACGTGGAAGAAACCTTCCGGTTCGCATTGTCGTTGCCCTTGGATGATATTTCCTTCAATGTTCCCTTCCCCCTGCCCGGCTCGGCATTGTTTCACCGGGTGAGCGGAGTCGACCCCTCGAAAGATTGGCGAATGGAAAACGATGTTTCTTTTATCTATCGCTCGGAATTCGATCCCGTCCGGCTGCGCCGCGGGATCAATCGGACAATGCGGGTATTTAAGGAAAAACAGAAGAAAAAATAGAATCCTCTTGAAAATCACTATTCGTCCGGAGCTGAAGCTCCGAACTTTCAACAGCCCCCGCAAAAACCGCGGGGGGAGCCGCCCGGCTTAAAGCCGGGCTTTAAAGCCGGATTTATTCCCCCGACGAACGGGCTTTCTCAAAGGCTCAAATAATAATCATCCCCCAGGTTCGGTGGGAATAATAGCCAAAGCGCACTTTACTTTAGAAGATCAAAAATGACATCCGTGGTTTTATCAAATATTTTCAGCAGGATGGGTGAGAGGGAGCCCGTCTTTCGCTTTAGCGCGAGATGCATCTGACCCTTAAAAATACCGAACTGCATTTTTATCTCGGAGAAATCGGATTGGTACGTCAACTCGTGGCTGAACAAGAACCGCCCGCCCGGTTTCCAATCGCGGGTAATGCGGTTCTTGATTCTTTCGAAGAGCGCGGTGCCGGGCAGAGGATACGGCATCGACAGGCCGAGATAATCAACCGGCAGGGAAGCGGCAAACCGGAGCGTCTCCGTTACCGTCGCATTCGTCTCGCCGGGGTAAAAAAGAATGAAGAACGCGCCCACTTCCAACCCCGCTCGATGGGCCGCCATCACGGCTGCTCGCGCCTGTTCCGCCGTGATCTTTTTATTCATTTGTTCCAGGATTTGAGCGTTGCCGGATTCGATTCCGAAATAGATCCTGCGACATCCGGATCGTTTCATCTCGCGCGCCGTCTCTTCGTCCAGGGCATCCACCCGCCCCAGGCATTCCCAGGAGAATATCAATGCCCGCCGGCGGATTTCTTCGCAGATTTTCAGCACCCGTGTTTTCCGCAGAGTAAACACATCGTCGGCAAAGGAAATCCGGTCGTACCCGAAGGCGAGCGCTTCTTCGACCTCATCGATCACATTTTCCACCGACCGCTCGCGATACGAACCGCCAAACACCACGTTGCTGCAAAACTCGCAGCGGAACGGGCATCCCCGCGTGCTCAGAACGGTGGTGATGGAATATCCGTCTTTCTTTCGGCCGTGACGGATGTAATCCTGGTTGGGAAGCAAATCCCGCGCCGGAAAAGGTATGGCGTCCAAATTCTGGATGGTCCCGCGCGCTTCGGTACAGGACCATTCCGGGAGATTCACTTGCCGGGTGGAACGATCCTCCCGGTACGCAATGCCGGGAACGGATTGGAAGGTTCCCCCATGCTCGAACGCTTGAAGGAGCTCGAGTACAGTCTGTTCCCCCTCACCGCGGACGACGACATCAAAAACATTCATAAACGGTGACGGATCCCAGGATGGATGCGGTCCTCCAGCGATGAGCAACCGGCTGGCTGCGCGAAGTTCTCGGCCAAACCAAAGACAATCATCGACCATGGTCGCCATGCTGTAAACTCCCACCACCGGAGCTTGAACATCCAAAGCCCGCTTCAAGGCTTCCTTCCGGCTGAGGAATGTGCAATCCAGCAAGTGGACCTCGTGGCCGCCTTTGCGCAGGCTGGACGCGATATACGCCACGCCCAAGGGTGGGAAACGAAACACCGACCGGTCCCAGCGGGGTTTGAAGTAGGGATAGATGAGCAAAACGGAGGTCATGAAACCTTTTCTATCCGGAGATCGAATCCGAATTTGCCGGTTACGGGCGGAAGGAGATATCCAAATCCGGCCCAGGCCAGACGGGTGCCGACCAATTCCCTGCCACGAAACAATCTGGCGCCTGGAACCTGCCGCAGGGTAAATGCCACCTGGTGGCGATCGCAAACGAAGGACGCTTTGTCCGCCATCACTTCATCCCAACCGTTGATTTTATTGCCGGTAAGAACCATCCCGCCGGAATCCCGATACCGCACAAAATACCTGGCCCCTTGCTCATTCATCATCACAACCTCTGTCACACCATCCCGTTCCATGTCCGTCAAATCCGCCTCCACCATTATCTGGCCTTTCCCTTCCGTTATGCGATATTTTATTTTGATCGCTGATGAATATTCGCTTTTTTCAAACACAGTCCTCCAGCGGAACATTTCCCGCAAGGCGGAGGAAATAACGGTCAGCGGCGTCCGCAGCGGCGGAAATCTGCGATATAAACTCGCGAGGTGATTCTTGAAAGTATAAAGAATATCATTGCGCAGAATACGCCGATCCGATCCGGCGATTCTCTCCCCCAGGTTCATGGAATAGACTGCAATAATTTCCTTGCCGGCGCCGTTCCGGCGAGTTTCAAGATCGACCTTTCCAGGAAAGACGGTGGTCAGTCCGCGCTGGATAACCGGCACACCAAAGCCCACCCCTTCTTCCGATAATTCCTCACCGGATTTGCACAGGAGCCAGCCTTTCTGCAATCCGGCCGTGGAATATTCCTTCCCGCTCGAAGGATGCGGGGATATTTTCAAGGAGAAATCTTCAAACAGAGGAATGACGATTTCCATCATCGTCCTACTGCTCCTGATTCCGGGGAAGGCAGCGTGCGACAATCCTCCATCCGGCAATCTGCCAGAGGATGATGATGACAATTTGGGCGGCCAATAGAACGGCGCGGAATTCGCCATCGGATTGCATCAACGTCGGCATCGATCCGAAAAGAATGGGGAAAAGCAGCTGGGGAATGGAGTTATTCAATGCGGTAAATATGAACGGCAAAATCCAAACCGCTGCCAATGCGCGGGAGCTTATTCTGCCGACGGACGCCAGCATCACTGCAAGCGGAACAATCAGAATGACGTTCGGTTCCGACAGCCAGCTGCGCGTCAGGAAGAATATTAAAACCATTGCCGCGCTCGCTCGCAGGACATCCTCCACTCCGCGAATGCGGGATCTCAAGGCCATCATTCCCAAAACCAGAGCCGGGATCCAAACCCAGCCCAACAGCCGCCAGGCGCCAGTAAGTTGGCCGAAATTATTGAACAGCGAATAAATGGTCATCGGCGACATCCCCCCGGCAACGGTGAAATGGAAATTCCAATGTGCCAGAATGGGGGCGGGATCCCAACCGAAAACCGGGAACGGGAGAATACAGAACAGGATTATTCCAGCAATAAAAAAAGCCAAGAACCGGACCGCATGCCAAAACGATTTTCCCGTCCAATAAATCCAAAAAACGCACAGAATGGGAATGGCGGTCGGTTTGAAGGATACGGCCAGGGCCAGCATCAGAGCAGACCAACCCAGCTTCTGGTCCTCCAACAGCATCACCGCCATGAGGGAAAACACCGCGACGATCGCATCGAATTGGCCCCAGGCGGTCCCGAAATAAAAAAGAAACGGATTCAGTAGAAGTAAAACGCGCGCATTCCGGCTAGCAGACTCATCCGCGCCCAGCCTCGCAAGCATCGCTCCCACGAGGTAAGCTATTCCGATGTTGGCTGCGATGATCGGAAGTTTTATGGCAAAGTTGTAGACAAATAAATTGGCACTGATCCAGTTTGCGATCCGGTACATGATCCCCAAGACCAGCGCCCAGGGAGGTGGATACCCTATCGTGGTGATCCCCTGAAATATGGAAGAGTGAAAAACCGCGCTAAGATCCTGCGCCTGATACGGGCTTTGACCGTTGGCGACAAGATAACCAGTTGCGAGGAAAATACGGTCGTCGTAATAATGCCCAAATAATAACGCCAACGGAAATTGTATGGCGAGGCTCAATATCACAACAATGCGGTCCCGCATGGGAAACATCAGCCGCCATCCCATCTTGCGGGGAATGGAGGGATTATTCGCCGCCAACGGAAGATATCCCGCAGGATGTGTCCTGCAAAATCACGCTAATCATGGCTGGAGAAAAGTTTTCAGGTCTATGGAGTCGCATTGTATACTGTCGTAAGTTTGCCGTTAGGAACCACCGACATATACAACGAGGTAGACAACAACCCCCAGCGCAGTCGACAACAAATACAAAATATAGGACGTACGCATAAATAATTTATAGTTATTAAATCGGAGCGGTTGGGGAACCAATTGATTTGCACGCAGGACAACAAAAATCCCGAATACGACGCTGATCGCGCCGATCAATCCGTGCACAACCGTGATTCCATAACTGCCCTCGAATAACTTTGCGGGAATTCCCGGAAGGATAACGGCAACGAATGTGCCGATCATCACGACAGCAACCACGGCGGCGTTGAGAATGACCGCCGCTGGTTGTATAAAACAATGGAGTCTTTTACGATGGTGGATTCTCAATTGCCATCCGACGGTAAATAACACCATAGAAAGCAGTATGAGAACCAGCGAGGCATCGGACCGAAACGTCGCATGGGTTCCAAGAAACCCCTGAGCATTAAGAAAATTATCCATGGTTCATCCTTGGGTGGTTCCATCCGAAGATGGGTTTTTCGAATCGATCTTCCCGCAATCGTTTTTACTCCAAAAGGCAACACTAGACTGCCAGAGCATGCCCAACCCTATTGAATGAAGACAACCTGTAGGGCCCGTTCGACCCCCAGCAACGCCGATTATACGGCCTTTGGATCAAGGCGAAGACCCCGATAAGCCGGTCTTGACACTCCGGTTGATTCAGGTAATATTGGGTTGGATATTCCTATTGCGAACCCACTCCCCGGGATGTCAGCAGGCCCGGAAGAATGACAAGCATATTGGCCCACTAGCTCAATCGGTAGAGCAGCTGACTCTTAAGAGAGAAAATCACTTTTAGAGTCAGGGATCACAAACAGGGCCCATTGATTCGAGAAAAATAGGGTCATTTCGCCGATTTCCCGACGTCCAGAACGCTGTTTTGGACGTTTTGCGTTTAAAGGGGTGCAGCTAACTCGCCCGATTCGGATCGGAACTTTTCTTTAAGGTTCCACCATACGGAGGGCGAAATGGAAATCCAATTGGAACGCGCTGTGCTCGGATTCCGATTAAGCAATGAAGCCAAAGGCCTGTCGCATCGCACGATCGAATGGTATCACCAGAACCTGGTCCTCTTTCAAAAATGGATTGCAGAACTCATCGGCCATAAACCTTTCCTGGAAGAAATTACGGCCGAACAAGTGCGTGAATACTTCACCCATCTCCGCACGGACGCGACCGCATACCGCGGCCATCCCTTCCACCCCATCGAAAGGCGGCCGCTTTCCCCCCGCTCCATCATTTGTCACTACACCTCCCTTTCCTCCTTCTTCAACTGGTCACTCCGAGAGGAACTCATCAGCCATTCTCCCATGAGAAATGTTCCCCGCCCGAAAACCCCGAAGTTCATCCCGGATCCTTTCGCGGAACATGAAATCCGCGCCTTGTTGCAAGCCTGCAAGGACCTTCCGGACAAATCCAGTATTCGCGCGACCGCGATCATCATGGTCCTGCTCGATTCGGGTATGCGGTTGGGTGAATTATTGGAGATGCGGATGTCCAACCTCGATCTGGAACACGGGAAAGTCAAGGTGATCGGCAAGGGCGCGAAGGAGCGTTTTGTGTACTTTGGAAAAGCGGCGAAAAGATCACTGTTCCGCTATATCAGCATGGCCCGACCGGAACCCGCCCAGGGAAACGATTTTATTTTTCTGAGCGAGGAAGGGTTCAAAATCACGAATCGATACCTGGCCCATATCCTCAAGAAGGTGAGTAAAATCGCGAATGTGCCCAAAGTGCATCCCCACCGGTTCCGGAGAACCGCTGCCATCCAGTTCATCCGCAACGGAGGAAATATCTTCGCCCTCCAGAAACTCCTCGGGCACGAAACGCTGGATATGGTCCGGCATTACGTGGAACTGGCATCCGAAGATGTCGCAACAGCCCACCAGAAGGCCAGCCCAGTTGATGGATGGAGGTTGTAATCGAAACCCATTTCCTACCGATGGATCGGCATGGAACCGGGCTTGCATTCCGGAAATTGGGTCACTAGAAATGCGGCTGGAGGGGAAAATATATTGCCATTCCCATTCCGTATTGGCATTGGGATACTTCCGTTACACTATGATATACTGAAAATAAAGGGGGATAAAATGAAACGCACAAGACAGACAATAAAAGCGGGAGAAAGAGGAACAGCTAAGTACGTTCAAAAGTATGGTTTGAATCTATTATTTGTTCGATATTATTATGATTGGGAAAAGAAACGAAGAATTACAACTGCAGAGGTAATTATTGATAAAAAGGATTGGATCCCAAAGAAAATAAAACCAACAACTATTGTAAAAGTAAAAGTAGATTGGGCGGAGACGGGCATTCGACAATCCATTAAGGCAAATGGAGGAAAATGGAATAGTGAACGTAAATTATGGGAAATACCATTCGGAAAAGTAAAGGAGCTTGGATTACAGAGGAGAATTATCCGAAAATAAAATTCTTTCCGGAAGGAAAAAATACTTACCGGTAGGAATTAATTATTAAGATGAAAGATGATAAGATATTCCTACCGGTAGGGACTATTTTTGGACGGGTAGGAATTAATTCCGTCTAATCAAATGTTGGGCGTTGAAAAAGAGATATCCAAAATGGAAAATAATCTAAAAATCGATAAGAAGGATGCTAAAGAGTTTGACCTGAATTTACCGGAGTGGCGTGTATCAGGAAATGCGGTGCTGGGTCTTGCGGCTATTGCTGCAGCGCTTTACGCCTGCGGACCGGGGACACCATTACGTCCGACAGATGCGATTGCCTCTCCGACGACAATTGCAACCGAGACATATACATCGACAGCAACGCAAACACAGATTCTGGAAACGCCCACAGTGACATTAACCCCGTCGGAAACAAAGGTTTCGGTTCCGAAGTACTACAAGGGTGTCGCGCCGGATCTGGCTTCGTTTACATTAGTCATGCCGGAGCAGGAAAAACTCATCATGGCTGACATCATGGCACATCTGCAGCTGACAGGTAAACCTCAGGACACTATTGTTATACAGCCTTATGATAATCCAGATTTTTCTGGAGTGAATCTCCGTTGCCATTACGGAGAAAATTGTGTTGTGCGCGCATCAATTAGTAGGAAAGATCCTTATGGCGGTCCCGATATAAGGATATTAGTATTTGAATTTCTAAATCCCGACGGAACGCATGGATATCTAAGAGGATATTTGGGATCAGATGATAATCAATATGTAGAACATGATGCTCGGCGTGATCTCAATTCTTTACTAGGTTTTATAGAGGAAGATAAAACGTTTACTTTGGGGATAATGACATACATTAAACCAAAGCATATACTTGAAGTAACGAATAAAATTGTGTTAGATTTTACAACGAATTCTCCGGATCAGGACAAACTATCCGAGCTCGATAAGAGTACGGATTCCATACCGGCAGACTTATCAGATACGACTGTATGGATTTATGTGATAGATTTTTAAGGGACTGGAAAATACACACTATTTACACCCTTCAGTTTTACGCGTCAGTAGTTATTATGTATTTATTATTCAAAAAGAATCTAAATAATATGAAAATAGTAATCAACGCCCAACACGCGGCTGCAGTCGACTTGGCCATGGCTCAAAGAGAGAACACCGAAATGCAATTTTAGAATTCCTGTTAAAATGGTAACCAGAAAGCGAAAGTTGCCAAGCGGCTGAGCCGCCAGCCGTTGGGCTGCAATCTCACAATAGGAGTATATATGAATATAAATGTATTTATTCTTGGTGCAGGTGCAAGTAATGATTATGGTTTTCCAACTGCACGAGAATTAATATTTGACATTTATGAATCTCCCATTTTATTAAAATCACAAAATACTAATCCAAAATTATATTCTGGATTAAATATATCCGCTGAAGAATTTGAAGAATTTAGGTTGAGGCTTCATCAAAGTCCATCTCAATCCGTTGATATATTCCTAGAAAATAATGAAAAATATGAAAATGTAGGTAAATGTGCGATCGCTAGCCAATTAATTGCTTGTGAATTAAAGGATAGTCTAATGTTCAGAACTAAGACCAATTATAGATGGTATGAATATCTCTTTAATAAAATAGGAACGACATTAAATGAATTTAAGGATAATTATCAAAATTTTGCTTTTATAACATTTAATTATGATAGATCGTTAGAATATTATTTATATTATCAATTAAATATGGCATATAATATTCCTTTACCTACTTCTGCGGCAATGATTCGCTCAATGAAGATTATCCATGTTTATGGTTCTCTTGGAGAACCAAAATTTCTCTCCGAGAATGGAAGGGATTATTTACCTGAAATTAGTATAGAGACTATAAGAAATGCGACGGAAAATATTCAGATATTAAAAAGTAATACAAAGGAAACGGATAAATTTCAGGAAGCACATTTAGTAATAGGATCAGCAAAAAGACTCGTATTCTTGGGATTTAGTTTTGGGAGAGAAAACGTTCGAAGATTAATGCCAATATTTGATAGTGAGTACCATTATCCCTTTACCATAGGAACTGGATATGGTATGGAACAAGCAGAAGTAATCAATGCAAAATCATTATTCGATAGCAAATTCAATATTATTATTACAAATTATAAAATATTGGAATTATTAAGAAATGAACCATTATTTGATTAGGTATTAATTGCAGCCCAACACGCGGCTGCAGCCGACTTGGCCAAGGCCCAAAGAGTGAACGCTGGATTTCGATTTGAAAATTCTTGTTAAAATAGTCCCTATATAAAGTAAGCGGCCAAGCGGCTGAGCCGCCAGCCGTTGGGCGTAATTGTTCTATAAAAAGAGAAAATAATGAGAGATACAATTATTTTATTATCCGGAGGAATGGCTTCTTTCGAGGCATCGATACGGATTATTAAGAAAAAACGATATGGGGTTAGATTATGGTTTTTTGATACACTAATTGAAGATGAGGACTTATATAGATTTCTAAATGATATTGGGTATTTTCTTAATGTTAATATAGAATATTATTGTGATGGAAGAAATCCTTGGCAAGTATTTAGAGATGAAAGATATATTGGAAATACAAGAGCCGATGTTTGTTCAAGAGTATTAAAAAGAGAACTATTGACGAAAGAGTTAAAAAAACAATATCCAAATGGAAATGTAAACCTTGTATTTGGTGTTGATTGGACTGAAATGCATAGAATAAAGCCAATTAATGACAATTGGAATGCGCTAGGTGTAACAACAAGCTTTCCATTAGTAGAATCGCCATATTTCCTGTATAAAGATTATAGAAAATCCTTGGAAGAAAAGGAGATAAAAGTACCAAGGCTCTATTCACTTGGATTCTCTCATAATAATTGTGGTGGTGCGTGTGTAAAGGCTGGAATTACGCAATGGCTAAAAGTGCTTGAATATTTTCCATTAAGATACAAATGGCATGAAGAAATGGAACAAGCCTTAAGAAAAGATCTTAAAAAAGATATTTCAATATTGAGAAATAGAAGAAATAATAAAACAAGATCTATGACATTGAAGTATTTACGATGGAGAAATATTGAAAGTTCCGGCACTATTAAAAAGCAATTTGATACCATGGAGTTGATAGATGAAGCATGTGGATGCTTTATTCCAATGTACAATGAAAGTCTTATTGAATAAAAAGGAGAGAGAATGAAAACAACGAAGAGTCTCAACCAATCCGAAAAACGTATCAATAATAACGAAAAAATAGATGAAAAATGGCTTTTAACATTTTACACTCGAGTTGCTGAAGAAATTGGGATAACACGACAATGTCAAACCGAAACCCATACTTGGGTAATAACACTAACGGCAGGAATTGTCGCTGCAGTCATTGCAATTGGTAATGGTGGTGTCATTTACCCAAATGAATCTTCGTATTTATTGCTTCTAGCTATTACCCCACTATTGTTTAGGTTTTTTGTTAGATCCTGTCTAGAGTATCAAATCATGCAACGTTGGATTGCATTAAGAAATGCCATTGATACTTATTATTACTATAAAGGAAAAAATGAAATATTGGCTCAAGAAGCAATAATTTACTTTAATGAAATTAATAAATCCTTTTATTTGAATTGGAATGCAGCAAAACCAATGCGAAAAATGATATTAGATAATTTATTGTTGGCATTTGCTTGGCCAATGATAATTCTTGTTATATTGCTTATTTTAGGAGGAATAACTCTATCTTCCACTCCAATTATGGTTGCGACTGAAATAATTGTTGCAATTTGGATGACATTCGAAATTATTGCATTTATTACTTATAGGGGTTTCAAATATGTTAATCCGGTGGCTTCATTGCCAAAAATACAATAGAAAATAAATTACGCCCAACACGCGGCTGCAGCCGACTTGGCCAAGGCTCAAAGAGTGAACGCCGAATTGCAATTGCAGAATTCCTGCTAAAATGGTGATTAGTTAGCGAATGCGGCCAAGCGGCTGAGCCGCCAGCCGTTGGGTGGGATAAGTTCATCAGGGTTTTACCTCAAAAAAGAGGAGAAAAATTATATATATGAAATTTACCATTCGTTCAGCACTTTTTGTCTTATTAATAACCTTTTCCGCAGCCTGCGGGCCGGTCGTGACGCCGAAACCGACGGAACATTCGGCCACTCTGCCGGCTATAACGCAAACATATGCGCCGACGGAGACCAATACGCCGACCGTAACAAATACTCCTACCAAGACAAATACTCCGTCCGAGACCCCCATTCCCACACCTGACTTCTACGACGGTCTTCCGCGAGACCGCGGGGATCTCGTTAGAATTACCCCGGAACAAGCTTCTCTTAAAGTAGCTGATATTCTTGCACATCCAAAATTGAAAGAGAAACCAACACACAAATACACCATTGAGGTTAATAATACGGGTGCAGAGGAAGACATATTTATCACATGTTGGTATGGAAACAGCTGCCTTATAGATACGGGGGCGACAATTATTAATCCCGACGGAGGACCGGACATGGACGTGCTGTTTATCGAATTCATTAATCCGAATGGAACTCACAGGGCCGCCGTGGTGTGTATTGACGGGGCAAGTGTAAATATTATTACGAGCGTCGCTGATAATGAAATAAATTGGCTTCAAGAGGTTATTCCTGGGCAGGCATTAATAATTACTATAATTAAAACAACTACTAGCGGGGGTCCAGATAATCCCGACAATCCAGTTATGATTGGTCTTACCAACAATGCGCCTGAAATAAACAAGACTATTTTGAAAAAATTATGGCAAAATGGGCAAAGAGGAGGCACCAGCGTCCTTCCTGATGATATCGAAAAAATAATTCTGTATGGTTCTGTCATCGTCTCACAAGTACCACAATCCTAATAACCTCATTCTTCCTCATCTAGGCAAAGGGAAAATATTCCGTAAATAATATATATGGAATGAGAGTTATTACTGCCATATGTACGATACCTCGGCGCCACCCAACACGCGGCTGCAGCCGACTTGGCCAAGGCTTAAAGAGAAGATGCTTAATTTGCATTTGTATTTTCCTGTTAAAATGGTGACTAGGTAGCGGACGCGGCCAAGCGGCTGAGCCGCCAGCCGTTGGGCGGCAATGGAAAAGTGAGTAATGACACTAACAAGTTTTATTAAAATGTCAGAAGTATCTATTAAATTAAGACCATTACATCCAAAAATGAATCGGAATATAAACAAACAAATTAAAATAAATCCACGATCAAATAATTCCAGTATTATCGGGACGGCCTTCGATTATTTATTACGATTTGAGATAAAGCGGAGATATAAGAATGCTGTAATGGAGCCATGGTTAGCTGAAGGAGTTTTACAAGTTAGGCGTCAAAAGAAGAGAATAGAAGATGATATGGGACCTGTATATAATAATATGTTTCCTGTAAAAGATAATAAAAAATCATATATTGAAGAAGTATTCAATGAATTTAGAAAAATAGTTGGAGAATCAAAAGAAGCCGTAAATAAGTATATTCATTGTGAAGAACCAAGCATGGAAGTACAAATAAGCCTTGCAGACTATGCAATACGTCTAGCTAAAATTGATATATTTTACAGATCGGGTTATCTTGATCCAGAAATTGAAGAAGTGGATCAAAATGATAAACAAGATTTGGTAGATTTACTGTCAATAGTACCTTTTGGAGTACTTATAAATAGTGAAAAAGTAATACTAAATCCAGGATTTGGAGAATCTACGTTATTAGTTGATGGAGCAGATGCAGATTTAATTACTGGTGATCTTCTTGTAGATATTAAAACTACGAGTAGTCCCCTAATAAAACCATATTATCTAGATCAACTACTTGGATACTATTTTCTCGCCAGATTAGAAAATCATAATAATCCAAATTATCCCGTTATCAATCGAGTAGGGTTATATTTTAGTAGGCATGGATATTTATGGAAAATGAGTACTAGTATATGGATAAATAATCCATTATTTTCTGAAACAGAAGAATGGTTTATAAAGAAAGCGAAAGAAGTATTTACTTCCACAGATAAATAAAAGTAATAAAAAAGTAAAAGAAGCCGCCCAACACGTGGCTGCAGGCGACTTGGCCAAGGCTCTAAGCGCGAACGTTGGAATGTGATTTTAGATTTCCTGCTAAAATACCAGCAACAAACAGGAAGCGGCCAAGCGCCTGAGCCACCAGCCGTTGGGCAGAATTATGAGCTGTATTGAAAATGTCATTTTGGAAACCGGGTGAACATATTGTAATAAGAGGTGTTGGTTTTGGAAGACTATGGTGGGTTATGCCAGCGACCATAGTAGAGGATACTCCCACTTTAATCGCCGTTTACTGGAGATCTGGAACTCGATGGAAAGATGTAAGGGAACACGCAACGGCTGACGATTTATTATCGAATGAGAAGGCAGATATTATTGATAAAACTTGGTCGGAAACAGATGTATTAATGCTAGCAATTCCCGGAGAATCCCATTCAGTGTGGATAATGTGGGAGGAAGGACATACTAAAATTCGTTGTTGGTACATAAATCTTGAATCACCATTAAAAAGGACACATTTTGGATTTGATGAGATGGACCATGAGTTAGATATTGTGATCAGTCCAGATCGTTCCCGCTGGCGGTGGAAAGATGAAGAAGCATTCAAGGAAATGGAACTAAAAGGAGTGTTTACCACTGAAGAGGTTCAAGCGATCCGTCAAGAAGGGGAGCGAGTAATTCGCCAGATGCAAATGGGCGAATCGCCTTTTTGTTGTAACTGGGAAAACTGGAAGCCGCCATCGGAATGGAATATCCCGGAGCTTCCAATAGGTTGGGATAAAATATCCGTTGAATGAATATTATTCAAAATATCTATATGGAGATAGGTAAAAAAATTAATTCTGCCCAACCCGTGGCTGCAGCCGACCTGGCCAAGGCTCAGCGAGCGAACACCGAATTGCGGTTTCTATTTTCCTGTTAAAATGGTTCTTACTACGCGGTAGCGGCCAGGCGGCTGAGCCACCAGCCGTTGGGCGCAATTACGGTAATATTAATATGCATTTGTTTTATTGTTGGTATATAATAAATAATTGAAAGAAAAAAGAGAGGAGCAATATAATGCGTAAAATATTTTTCATTCTTTTTACAATCACATTATTTATTACAGGATGTTCAAGTTCACAAAATACAATATCAACATTAAAAACCCAATATCAAATCATTGGACAATCAGGAAGTACATATATGGTTGTTGTAAAACCGGAAATTGAGAATAATAAAAATGAATTAATGCAAATCTCAAAATATATTTGTAACAAAAAAGAATTTTGCTATATTGATTTTTGGGATAATATTAATCTTGCAGCAAGGACGGGCAATATCACGGATGCGCAAGATAGTGCAATAATTGCAACATATGGGATCAATAAAACTACAAATTATGAACAACTTTTAGTTTGTGGTCTTGGAGAATGCTAAACAATTAATTAAATATATGCGCCCAACCCGCGGCTGCAACCGACTTGGCTAAGGCTCAGCGAGAGAACTCTGGATTGCGATTATAGATTTCCTGTTAAAATGGTTATTGCAAAGCGGAAGCGGCCAAGCGGCTGAGCCGCCAGCCGTTGGGCGGTAAAAAGAGGTACTTTTAATGATTATGAATGATTGGCGCATTTCATACATTGAGCAGATAATAAATCATCTTGGAAATACTTTGGATGAGATTTATGAAACAACAACTGAAGAAATAGATGTAAATCGGGTATTGGAAAAAGAGCGAATAATTGAAAATGTTATTGGAATGGTTTTCGTAACTTGCCAAATATATATTTCGGGAACAATTTCAGATGCCAACTTATTTTCGCAACAGAAGCTTGGAAAGCGTGAATTAATGAGGAATAATAGTGAATTAATTCCAGGTACTAGCATTACTTATGTAGAATTATGTGATGCGTATGCAAATTACTATAAACATAATGAGGAATGGAAAATAATTGATAAATGGAATTTTGATACTATCCAAACCTTAGAATCTGCTGGGATTAATATTAGCCTTGATAGAAATGAAATGGTAGAGGTGCCATGTACAAGGATATTGGAAATATTATTACCAATTGAAAAAGGGAACGATTTATCTGCTCTCCTTCCACCAATATCAGATTGGCGAAATCGTACACTTTCTAAATTAATAGAAAACATAAATTCTTACCGCCCAACACGCGGCTGCAGCTGACTTGGCCAAGGCTCAGCAAGCGAACGCCGATACGCGGTAATAGATTTCCTGCTAAAATAGTGACTACAAAGCGGAAGCGGCCAAGCAGCTGAGCCGCCAGCCGTTGGGCGGCTAATCGTGGCATGAAGCCACTCAACTCTGCTGAAACAATCTAAAAAGGAGAAGTCAATGAAAACTAACATTAGCTATTACCGTTTCGCTGCATTTCTATTGATAGGTTCAATCATATTAGGCGTTATTGCTGTTGTACAGAAATCTCGCCAAGATAAAGGAACAGACGTCGCATTGCAAGAAATACAAGCTACTGAACAGTATTTGCGAAATAACACATCCAACTATGAATCATATTTATCGGGCGTAACTGACGCTGCCAAATCAAGGGGATACAAAATTGCGGAGGATGGTAGCTTTATACGAATTGTATCTGTCTTTGATTATCTTTGGTTTGGTTTATCATCAATATTCCTCGTAGCGGCAATATCATTTGCCATCATTGGCGTAATTAAGAGAAGCAAACCACAACAGCAAGATAATTTACCTGAGCAATCTCAATTATCAATTAAAGCCAAGCGAGGAATCTCAATATCGTTAATTATTACAGTCGCGGCATTAATCGTTGTAGTATTTGCTGTCGTAGGGGGATGGTACTATTTTTATGGACCTTGTGGAACTGTAAGGGTGGATAATGCATCCAATGAACTTGGAGATTTGATTTCCCGTTGGTTGGCGGCAGATAATGTAGCCAGTTCAACACCTCGTATCGCTCTCTCTTTACAAATCAACAACCTACAATCATTGCGTGACGAGGCTGGAGATTTGGTAGTACCTTCTTGTATGGATGGTACTAAGCTTGAACTTCTAGCTGGAATGGATAGTGCAATTCAAGGTTACATCGCTTTTTTAGGGCAACAGTCTGATACAGTGGTAAGTGGATATTTTTATAGCGCGAAAAGACATATAGCCAATTTCAATGAATTATTATTGAAAACCAAGGACTGTTCACCGTTCTGCAAATGAGTGCTAACAATCTCTGGAAGTAAATCTTGATTAAATCGAAAGCCGCCCAACCCGCGGCTGCAGGCGACTTGGCCAATGCTCAGCGAGTGAACGCCTAATTCCGGTTTTAGATTTCCTGCTAAAATGATCATTGAAATGCGGAAGACGGCCAAGCGCCTGAGCCGCCAGCCGTTGGGCGGCTTACGTTCATCGATATATTGTTATTGAAAAAGGAAAAATAACTTGTGAAACTTTGCATTAGATCAATATCCATCATATTATTCATGGTTCTTGCCGCCTGCGGACCGGCAACACCATCACGTCCGACAGAAATCGCTTCTCCGACAGTCGTTGCAACCGAAACATATACTCCGACGGAAACACAAACGCCGACGGTCACCCTGACTCCGACAGAATCCAAAACACCCACCGAAACTGCAATTCCCGTGCCGGAATACTACAAGGGTATCGCGCCGAGCTTGGACAAGTTTACGCTCGTGACGGAAGAACAAGAGCAGCAAATTATGGTGGACATCATGGCGCATCCGGAGTTGATCACACCGACGGACAAGAAGAATAGAATTGGGCGTCGCTCCTATAATTCTGTCATAGGTGGAGTCGATTACGGATGTACTTCGTATGGTGAAACGTGTATGATTCGTGCATCGATTAGTGAGAAAAACCCTCATGGGGGCGACGATCTATGGAAAGTCATATGGGAGGTCCTGGACCCCGACGGCACACACAAATACATCATAGGTTATATAGGTTCACTGGACATAGGTAGTGATGGTTCTGCACCTGAGCAAATCGCGAATCAAACATTAACGAGTATATTAAAACTTAAAAATGGATATAATTTTGCAATTACAATTCTAACAATATATACGCATCCAACGAGTCAGATCCCAAATCCATATGCATTGGATATTACTAGTGGAGCCAAGAATCAGCAGGTTCTTCGTGATCTGGAAAAGAGCACCAAGACCGGTATTCTTCCCGAGGGGCTTTCCGAAGTCACTGTTTATACGATAGTAGTGGAGTAGGCCGCCCAACCCGCGGCTGCAACCGACTTGGCCAAGGCTCAAAGGGAGAACGCTGGATTACGATTATAGAATTCCTGTTGAAATGGGAACTACAAAGCGGAAGCGGCCAAGCGGCTGAGCCGCCAGCCGTTGGGCGCTTTCCATAATCAAACTATAAGGTAATTGGAGGGATACATGAGTAATAAACAACTTGCATCACAAAATAAATCATCCAAAAGTCCTGATACTTTCGATGCTTGTAGCCAATTAGCGAATGCCATTCAACTTTCCTGTAAACAAGATCAGATTACCTGGGCGATTTTCGGTGTTTTCTGGCCCGCGAATGCCCTACTACTTGTCGCACTTTTTACAACGGGAGATTTTCCAAAGCAGAATGTCGGCATCGTTGTTTCAATCGTAGGCTTTATCCTTTCAGTTGTGTGGACACTCATTCAATATAGGGCACTCGCACACCTTGTGTTCTTTGAATCGGTTATTCAGCGGATTGAGACTAAATACATCAACCTCCCTTCAGAAGTATCAGTGAGTGCGCGCATCAACAAGGATCTCTTCGACCAAGCTTCCAAAGGCACAGTTGGCGTACGCAGAATTATGAAAGCTATTGGAGTGGTTTCCGCAATACTCTGGCTCATCTCTTTTATTTATTTCATATGTCTTATTCCAAAGCCGATTATTTGCCCATGAATATAACCCGGGCAGTGGGCTGGGATTTATCAATAGATGCTATAACCTAGTTGATAGAACTAAATCAGAATTAATAATTCTAACGGAATAATAGCGCCCAACCCGCGGCTGCAGCTGACTTGGCCAAGGCTCAGCGAGCGAACCCTGATATACGGTTTTAGTTTTCCTGCTAAAATAGCAACTACAAAGCGAACGTGGCCAAGCAGCTGAGCCGCCAGCCGTTGGGCGTAATTTCAAGAACTTGCATCATATAGGTGACGACATGAGTAATTTAAGAAAACCAATAAACGAAGATTTTGCAGGCTTTTACAGTAATCCAACACTTGTTGGGTTGAGAGATATATTAAAAAACAATTATGGAGAATTTCCAAATATTGATTTTAAGGTTGAATGGCCAGCTCTTTCAAAATTGGCTCGTCATATATTGGGTTTCGCAAATAGTGGTGGTGGGTGCATTGTTATTGGAGTTACTGAAAAAGAGGATAATTCCTTAGAATCTATCGGATTATCTATCCTAATAGAGAAAACAGAAATATTCAATGGAGTTAAGAAATATATTCCCAGTAAATTATTAGAAGACATTGATATTGTAAATTTCAAATACGAAGCATCCGAATATCCTCGATTAAAGGGTATGTCTTTCCAAGTCCTATTTATTTCGACTGATAAAGGTTCCCTTCCGTATATAAGTCAATTTGAAGGTGATGGTATCAGAAATAATGCAATTTATGTAAGGAGAGGACCAGCAACAGAAGAAGCAAATTATGACGAATTACAAAGAGTTATTAATATTCGAATAGAAACAGGTTATTCATCACAAACAGAAATGGATACAAGGACTCATTTAGAGCAATTAAAATTATTGTATGGACAAATAGAAAAGTATCATGTCCGAATAACTGGCGGTATATATCAAATATTAAATTCCATGGTAAATATGCCTTCATTATCAGGTAAACAGGAAAATGTACCGAATCCATCTTATCCAGAGGAAGATTACGAAAAATTTATAGTTCGTATGATTGAAAAGAAAAAGAAGCGGATTGAGATGGAGCTGGATGTAATTTCCTTAAAATAATCAATTACGCCCAACCCGCGGCTGCAGCCGACCTGGCCAAGGCTCAGCGAGCGAACACCAAATTACGATTTCTAATTTCCTGCTAAAATGATGACTAGAACGCGGAAGCGGCCAGGCGGCTGAGCCGCCAGCCGTTGGGCCGAAATAAAGAAAGGACATATTATGGCGAACGTCTCTCGAATTAATGTAGACTCCAAAAACGACCGCATCTCTAAAATAACTCTTATTCTTGGTGGTATAGCGGCATTATTGATTGTGGTTTTATTCATATTCGGATTAATTGGAATAATTACCACAATGTTCGGTGTTAACCAAACAAGTGATTTGTTTTCGGAATTGCAGAATAACTGGCTTGTTATATTATATAAAGTAAATATAGCAACGAGTGGAATCCATGCAGATCGATTGAGTGTAGTAAATATATTAGATATTACTATCATGGCATTAATGGGTATTGTGTTTATAGGGCTCTATGTTAAATTAGGATCAAGTAATAAGATTTGGAAAATAATTGCAATATTGCTTCCTTTTGCAGGAATTATAGTATTCCTTATAACAGCGACTGCAGGTCGGAGCGCACTAATGATTGCTGGAATAATTATTTCCATTGTGATGCTGGCAAGTGACCAGCATGCAAAAATACTTGCATTATTCGGGATATTAGCTGGAATATTGCTGTTCTTTGCCGGTGATCTAGGCACAACTATATATCCTGGAAATCCTATTGTTGCATCATGTATCGTCATTGGATATTTTCTTTGGATTATTTGGTTTATATTGGTTGCTCGTAA
Organism: Bacteroidota bacterium; assembly: GCA_050011775.1. Lineage (GTDB taxonomy): Bacteria > Bacteroidota > Ignavibacteria > UBA10030 > CAVZMI01 > CAVZMI01. The sequence continues at coordinate 26,534 of JBEKIL010000020.1, forward strand.
ATTATTAACAAATTCATGAAATAGATGGAGAGCGAGATTCATTTCGGCCCAACCCGCGGCTGCAGCTGACTTGGCCAAGGCTCACCGAGAAAACGCCGATATGCAGTTTGTAATTAACTGCTAAAATGGTAACTACAAAGCGGAGGCGGCCAAGCAGCTGAGCCGCCAGCCGTTGGGCAGTATTAATTCGATAATAAGTAAAGTTTGGCATTTTGTTATTAGAAAGTAAATGGAGGTAAAAATGTCATCTTGGATATGCCAAAAATGTGGTTGGGAAAATGCTGGAAAGTGGGAGAAATGCGCACAATGTGGTTCATCAAAATATTTATCACCGGAGGAAATTCGTCTTATTGAAGAACGACCGGAAAGGCTAAATAAATTAATTTTTTCTACAACGCAATATATTGAAGGAGCAAATATTGATAAGTATCTTGGTATTGTTTCTGGAGTTGTAGTGTTAGGTGCAGGTATCTTCTCTGAATTAGACGCCGGTGTAGCCGATATGTTAGGAATAAGATCTACGATGTTTCAATCCAAATTAGAAAAAGCTCGAACGGCTGCACTAAACGAATTGAGTAAATCAGCCGTTGATAAGGGAGCTAATGCAGTAGTTGGAATTGATATAAATTATTTGGGATTGGGGTCAAATACGCTTATGGTTAGTGCGAATGGTACAGCTGTAAGTTTTTCTAAAAAGGTGTAATCTTTCCATATTGAAAACTGCCCACCGATGAATTGCAGTTGTCAAGGGAGAACATAGGACTGGAAACAGGAACGCTTCGCCGAACCGTTCTCAGGGGACGGTAAAAATGAAAGAGCAGAAACGACCGCGCAGGAATTAAGCCTGCGCGGTTGCTTTTTTGGACAGAACGGCTAGTAGATCCTCTTCAGACGCGATCCTCCGAGGCATATTGCCATAGGAGATGCAGGAAAGATCATGACCAAGGTTTAGCCGCATCAAGTGATAACGGATAAATTGGCGACTGGTAAGGCCACCCCGTTGCTCATCGGTCAGCTCCCAAGACCAACGCATCAGCTTGGTGGCCACCCGGACCGGATCCGCCTGGCGATCGACGGTTTGTTTGGAAAGGACATACCAAATCGTGACCAACAATTTTCGGGCGATAGCAACAATGGCCTTGTTTTCTGGCATGCGTCGGGTTAGCCGGTCAAATTGGGATTTCCAGTAGGGGAAATAGCGAACGGCAGACCAAGCAGCTTCCACAAGGGCCCAACGTAATTCTCGTCGGCCGGTTTTTGTGATTCTTCCGGTGCGATGAGTCTGACCACTGTCATGGACGCTGGCGCCCAGGCCGGCGTAGCCAACCAATTGCTTGGGATGGGGGAAGCGAGAAATATCGCCGATGGCAGCCAATATGGTCATGGTTAGCAGGATGCTGAAACCCGGAATCTGCAAAATGAAGGTGGCTTGGTCGGACCAAGGCTTCTGGGTGCTGAGGCGGGCAATTTCAGCATCGAGCTCGGAGATCTGACCGGAGAGATGCTCCGCAGTGGCCAGGTCCTGGCGGATCCGCAGTTTTTCGGTGGGGGAGACGGAAAGTGTCTCCCACCAAGGGAGATGAGCGGCGCAGAAGGGATTGCCCTCCGGACCGGGAAGATTATGGCGGAGGAGAAGGCTCTGTAGGCGGTTGGTGATCATGGTTCGATTTCGAACCAGCCGACGGCGATGAGCCATGAGGCCGCGGGCTTCGCGTACAACTAGGGGAGGGACCCAGACCTCGGGGATGAGATTGACCGCCAGTAATTTGGCCAAGGACATGGTATCGACTCTATCGGTCTTTACCCGAGCAGCGGCGATGAGTTTAACCAGGCGGGGGTTGGCGACGACGGCGCGGCCGACAAGGGGAGCAACCTGGTCGTAGAAATCCCAGGCGTTCGAAGTGGACTCGACGACCAGGGCATCCGTGGGCTTCAAATTTGTCGAGGCCCAACGAAGCCAGGCATTCAACTCGATTCGGCGTGGCGAGAGAACGGTATCGAGATGGGGATTGACGCCGCCGACGACGGCGTAATCCTTGTGGAGATCGACGGCGAGAAAGCGGGTGCAGGATGGAGGAAGAATGGGATTTGTCATACAATTCTCCATAAGAGGGTTCGGTGGGCACGGATTTTCGGGCTGAGGACTTCACCTACCGATGCGAGTTCGACGTTTATGTCGTCTCAGATGAGATGTACGACGGGGAAGTCAAATAACAGCACGAGTTTGGTCCAAGACCATCTCATGGGCAGTAACGACTAGCCCGCGCGATCCTTGCCCTCGATGCGCGCCCCGTCACTCTTCGAAGTGTGACAAGGATAGCATCGACCGTGCCCACCGGCCTTTCCTCTCCGAAAGAGAAAACGCGGAAGGCAATTACATTCTAATAACACGCGGCTGCAGCTGACTTGGCCAAGACTCAGCGAGCGAACGCCGATATGCGGTTTTAGTTTTCTTGTTAAAATGGTAACTACAAAGCGGAGGCGGCCAAGCAGCTGAGCCGCCAGCCGTTGGGCCGTAAAACACAAAGCAAATACCAATAATAAAGAATGAGAATATTACAAAATCATTTAAGAACAAAGGAGGACATAATGGCAATTAAGGATCCTGTAAAACATGAGCGAAGTTCTAGAAATATTGGACTAGTAATGATTGGTCTTCTTAGCATCGAATATATCCTAGGGATGATCAATAATTTGTATGTTCAATTTCCAGAAACAGGTACGGAAGCTCAAATGTGGGAATTTGCATGGAAGCAAATTTCTGTAGGGGCTCATATTATTCTGGGTATAATTTTGTTGCTGGCTGGACTATTCATATTTATTCGTGCAATTAGAGCCGGAAATCGAACAATTACAATCGTTTCGGGAATCGGTTTTATAGCTATCTTGGTTGCCGGTTTTAGTGGAGCCATGTTTATTCCAGCACAAATGGATTTATATTCGCTTTCAATGTCGATCGCATTTCTAGTTGCATTACTCTGTTATGTTTGGTTTACATTCGTTTAGGAGAAACAATATATTTCCGAATTAATAATGTGGGGCAATAATAAATCCTTACGGCCCAACACGTGGCTGCAGGCGACTTGGCCAAGGCTCTGCGAGAAAACGTTGGAATGCGGTTTGTAGTTTCCTGCTAAAATAGTATCTACCAATCGGAGGCGGCCAAGCGCCTGAGCCACCAGCCGTTGGGCGGATAATCAAGAAAGACATTTCAAAAATTATGAAACAAGATGCAATTATAGTGGAACATAATAGAAAATTAAATGGTTGTATAGGAATAATTTTCCAAATTATAGGCATATTAATAATTATTTCCTTTATTTCAGTAATTATTCAAGATATAAATTATCCAATTAAGAATCTCATCTGTATTATATTGATAAGTTTTCCATTATTGTATTTAATTATTTGGATTAGCATATGGTATTTAAAAGCCCTATTGCGAATTAATCCAGCATTTGTGATAAATAAATATGGATTTTATGATAATACAGAACCATGGAGTCCTGGATGTTGGGTTTATTGGAATGAAGTTAAGGGTTGGTATTATCAAAAATATCTTTTCTGGAAAGTAATTGTTATCAAATTAAAGACACGAGATGGAATTGTAAATAGACAAATAAGTATAATAAGAAAAATATATTTTCGTAGTAAATTGATGTATCCGATCGATGAAGTAAGGGGTAGAATAAATACGCTGAGTGATTCGGCAATGGGATTCTTAGTAGAACAAATTAATGAAGAAAGACGATTATTAGTAGATGAAAGGGATTAATAATATCCGCCCAACCCGTGGCTGCAGGCGACATGGCCAAGGCTCAAAGAGAAAACGCCGAATTGCGATTATAGATTTCCTGCTAAAATAGTAACTACATCGCGGAAGTGGCCATGCGCCTGAGCCACCAGCCGTTGGGCGTTTGAGAATAATCCAAATTCCATAATTAGAGAGGGTATTTTATATATGAAACTGACAACTACCACTCAACTTTCGCTTGATGGTGTCATGCAGAGCCCCGGAGGTCCGGACGAGGACGACAGAGGCTTCAATCGTGGTGGGTGGGCTCACTTTGATAATGAATCAGCGGAGTTCGTCGACCAAGTCTTTCAACGCGCGGATGCTTTCCTGTTCGGACGCAAGACCTACGACATCTTTGCCTATACGTGGGGAGTGGCGCCCAAAACAAGCAAAAGTCCGATTGCCGCAGCACTGCACACAAAACCGAAATACGTAGTGTCAAGCACCTTGCGCGATCCAGAATGGGACAACACAAAAGTCTTATCAGCAGATTTCGAAGTTGCAATTGCCAATCTGCGAGCACAGGCAGGGGGTGAACTACAAGTTCATGGCAGTGGTCAGCTCATCCGTTGGTTGCTCCAAAACCGTCTGATCGATGAGATGAACCTGATTATCTTCCCTGTAATTTTGGGTCAAGGAATCCGATTGTTCCCTGATGCCGGCAATGATTTTGCGCTCCAACTTGTCGAATCAAGCGTTAAGCCGAACGGAGTGACAATCCAAGTCTATCGACCCAAGGGGCACCCGGAGTATTCAACGATCACCAAGAAGGAATCGCACAATATGTTCAAACAAAACTTCGGATAGGACAAAAACACTGGAGTTTGGCGCGGTTTTGATGCGATCTGATATATAGCACTAGTGCTTGCAGTCGAACGCCCAACACGTGGCTGCAGGCGACTTGGCCAAGGCTCCGTGAGCGAATGTTGGAATGAGGTTTTCGATTTCCTGCTAAAATAAAAGCAACAAAACGGACGCGGCCAAGCGCCTGAGCCACCAGCCGTTGGGCGGTTTTATGCTTTGTTTTGGTATATATAGAAAGGGAATGAATTCACATGACGATAGATTATATACAGATTGCTTTCACCGCACTTGTATCAATATCTACCTTTGTGTATGCTCTACTTACGATAATAATGGTTAGAGAAACTATAAGGTTAAGAGAAGCTCAAACGGAACCAGAAATAGTAATATTTCTCCAATCTATTGAAGCATTTCCATCGGGATTTGAAATTATTGTTCGGAATATTGGTGGCGGGGTGGCATACAATATTCAATGGGAATTTGATCATAATGCTCCTTTGATTAAGGAGAAAGAAACGCGATTAGATATCCAATCATTCTTTACCAAAGGTGTAAAGCATTTTGCGCCTGGACAAATCTATAGTTCATTATTTGGAAAAGGTCCTGAATTATTAAAGAATCCTGCACCTCCTTTACCTATGAAAGTTTATTTCGAAAATCGACGTGGAAAGAAATATTTTCGAGAATATACAATTGATCCGATGTTTGTCTACGGAAGATCATGGCTTGGTGGAAGCGGCATTCATGAAATATCAGATAATATTAAAGATATTCGCAATGAATTTCTACATATAATTTCAGATTTCAGTCGAATGAATATAAATACATATAATTCCAATGATCGAATGAAAGAATCAAGAGCAAGAAGAAGATATTTATCCGATGCAACGGCTCCAAAAAAGAAAAAATAAAAACCGCCCAACACGCGGCTTCAACCGACTTGGTCAAGGCTCAAAGAGAAAACGCTGAATTGCGATTATGGGATTCCTGCTAAAATGGTAACACTAAAGCGGAAGCGGCCAAGCGGCTGAGCCGCCAGCCGTTGGGCAGTTTTAGGAAGAGAATTATTGATGATAAATTGGCCAGATGACTCGATCGTAAATGAAGAAATTAGGGCTAGGATTTTTGAATTACTTAATAATGGTTCCTCTACTGCCCTAAAAGAAATAGAAGTAATTCTTGGTTGGAAATCAAATGGTATGTGTATGCCATTTAGTCTTATTGCTCGAAAAATTGGAATTACACCAAGCAAAATCTATTACATATTGAATCACAAACACCAGAACGAAAAAGATAAACTTCGGCGAATCGCTAAAAGAAAAGCGAATAACATTGATTTTGTCCGGTATCATAGCGAAATATTGCATTTTTCAATAAACTTACCACATTCCTGGAGTGTAATTCAAGATTCGATGATTAATCCGCTTAATGGCGAAGACCCAGATAAAATTATTAACCAAATAAACCGTGAAATGCCAGAGGATATCCGCACAAATACAGTAATTCCTATCATATTCTTTACTAGAATAAACATAATAAATTTGGTTCAATTAGCCTCAATGACTAATGCTATTTTTAGATCCTCATCGGGGAACGTTAAAGACGATCCTGCTGTTGAAATAGCGTTGCTATACTTTTCAAAACCAATGACTGCAATGGATATTTACGAACTTTCAAAACCGCCACATCATTTTGTTCCTACAGGTTCACGACCGAAAAATGGAATAATTGTAGATGGAATGGAAGGAGTAAAGTACTACTACACATTTATTGAAAAGGATAAAAATAGGGATCAAGTATATCAAAAGTTTCTGAATATATATCTGACCGAAAAAATGAGGGGATGGATCATTTCTTGTTCAAGTCTATATGATCAATTTTTAATTAATAGGCCATTATTTGATAAAGTGATTATTAGTTTCATAAGGGATAAATTCTTAATAACTGCCCAACCAGTGGCTGCAGGCGACTTGGCCAAGGCTCCGCGACCGAACGCTGAAATTCGGTTTTAGATTTCCTGCTAAAATGGTAACTACAAATCGGAAGTGGCCAAGCGCCTGAGCCACCAGCCGTTGGGCCATGCTGAGTAAATTACTTTTTCGTCGATTTGGAGGTTAAATGGGTGGTGTAAGTATTCGGAGTGTATTGGGAGTATTTTCACTAATATTTGGGTTTTGGCCTTTAATGGTTTTAGCGCCACTAAATTGGCGAAGAAATATTCTATGGGGAATGCTTTGTGTTTGGTCAGGTTTTGCAATATTACGTATTCTATTTTTTATATTTTCAATTTCACCAAGTAAATTAGTAATTGACGAACCTTTAGATACAATAATCTTTCTTATTACTGGAGGAATCTTATTCATCATCTACAATATTAGAAATGCGTTTAGCAAATCCAAGAATCTTCGTCATGGTAAACGGAATATCTATGCTCAGCCATTACATTCAGAAGAAGCAATTGATAACGATCTACCTGAATCCCAACTAGTCCCTCTATGCCCAAAGTGTGGACAAAAAATGATACTTCGAATTGCGAAACAAGGACCAAATGCTGGCAATAAATTCTGGGGTTGTTCCGATTATCCAAATTGTCGTGGCATAGTAAATATTGGCTGATAATAATTAATCACAAAATATGTCATGGCCCAACAAGTGGCTGCAGGCGACTTGGCCAAGGCTCCGCGAGAAAACGTTGAAATGCGGTTTTAGAATTCCTGCTAAAATACAAGCAACAAATCGGAAGTGGCCAAGCGCCTGAGCCACCAGCCGTTGGGCGTTTTTGGCAGAATCACCAATCTAGTAGATAGAGACTATGACATCACAAGAATTTTGGTCAAACTTTCTTTCTAATTCATTTGCAACCCTTCTAGGTGTAGTAATTGGTATACCAATTGCTCTCTGGGTAGAGCGAGTATTAGAAAAACAAAGAATTAATAAACAATCTCGTCTAAATCTAACCAAAATAGAAGACCTACTTACCAGAGTATATTTTCAGAATACTAATATAGAACAGAAGTTGTCTCCTCTCGAAAATGATAAACAGCACCAATATATGATTTACACATTCTTTCCAGAAGTGGAATTATTAGAGATACATCAAAAAGAGCTTTCAAAACTAGAGACTAAAGAAGAAATGTTATTGATAATTGATATTGTAATCGGCAATATTAAATCCCTAAACAATCTTCTGGCTGTGAATAGAACATTATATTCTTACAGAATGAACAGCCGAAAATCCAAAATAAGTCATATTTCAACTGCCTTGGATGAAGAGTTTTCTCAGTTAAAAACTAGAGCTTTAGACAGTATAAGAAGTTGTAATATTATTCTAGGCAATATGTACCCAGGCATTGCAAGGAATTTTCCTTTATGAAAAACGCCCAACCCGCGGCTGCAACCGACTTGGCCAAGGCTCAGCGCGAAAACTTCAGAAACGCATTTCTTAATTCCTGTTAAAATGATCCAAGTGATTCGGATGGGGCAAAGCGCCTGAGCCGCCAGCCGTTCGGCGTAATTATATAATTACGGGCGGAGATAACCTAAGCTGTTTGGCCTGTTCAGGTGGATTGCTTATTCTGTCGTACCCACTCTAATAGAGCGTCTCCGGTGTTGATCAATACCGCCCCAATGGCCTTCGCACCCAGGTCCCGGGACTGATGGAACAATTGCCGGATTTCCTCCCGTTTCCTCGGGTACTCTTCCCAGGAAAACACAACCGACATGGTGTCCATTTGATTCCAGTCCTTCCCATTTTCGGAGGGATCCATCGGAGCCAAGGGGAACGCATACACAGACAATATTGTTTCCTTGGTTGGTTTCCGGGCCATTTTCACCCGGGCGTCCATCCAATTCATGAATTTGTTTTCAGCTTCCGGGTCCTCCAATTTGACGCCGAATTTCTGCAGTCCTATCCCTTGTTCGAAAATGATGGGGGGAAGCACCTTCTCCATCTTCCGGCGCCAGAATTGTTCCTGGACTTTTTGAATAATAATATTCATGATGGGCGTTTATCCCCCTTGGGCTCTATTTCAAACCCATATACCTGTTGTATGCCATCGGGGAAAAAAGTAATTTTTGCTTCGGGTCTTTTCGCCAAACCCATGACCAAGTCCACAAGAGCATTAGGAGATCCAGCGGAAATCTGGGATTTGGCCGCCTTGGGGAGCGACTGATAGTCTTTTTGGCCGAAGGCAGCAATCGGGATTCCGCCGACCGAAAGGATAAATTTCTCATCCATCCTGGTCAGGCGGGTGCGAAATTCCTCCTGTTTCCGCTCATAGAGATCCGCCACTGCCAATGTAATCACATCCGTGGCAGTAAGACCTCCCAAACGCTTTGCGAGCCATTCGATCTGGTATTGGGTTGTGTTTCCCAACCGGAAAGAAGTCATCTTTTTATTAGCCATGCGCCACCTCCAACATTTATATTATCCGTTTGTATGTACAATGTCAATACGGGTTTTACTACTCCATTTCCGATCACTCTGTAGAGGTGTTGGTTGCCTTCAATTTCGCGTTTTTCGCTTTTCGGATAGAATTTAGCCAGTAATTGGGCGGCAGCGACTGGTGCTCGGCATTCGGCGGGCCATGATGGAGTAAAGCTATAGCAATGGGCAAAAATACATCGCGCAAACGGCTCGGACGTTCTAGCGATTCAAAGAGCGCGCCAACGAAAGTGGAAAACAAACCAATGAATCGAAGCTTGAGCGCCGCCAAGGTGGCCAAGCAGGACGAGTTCTATACCCAGTACTCTGATATCCAGAAAGAGATCGAGGCATACCTCGAGTTCGACCCTGACACGTTCCGCGGCAAAATCGTCTACTGCAACTGCGACGACCCCTTCGAGAGCAACTTCTTCAAGTACTTCGCCGCCAACTTCAACAAGCTCGACCTAAAGAAGCTCATTACCACCAGCTACGACGGCTCACCCATCGCCGGCCAGTTAACCATGTTTCCTGAATACAACGAGGGCAACGGCAAGCGGCAAAAGCCCAAGGCCCTGGCAGTCATCGTCGACCACGTGAGTGACGAGGACGGTGACGGCGCCACCAACGTGACTGACGTCGAACTGTTCCTCAAGCGCAATAAGGCCGCCCGCATGTCCCTTAAGGGCGACGAAGGCAGATACCCCGGCGGCGATTTCCGCAGTTCCGAGTGCGTCGCCTTCCTCAAAGAAGCCGACATCGTCGTCACAAACCCGCCGTTTTCGCTGTTCCGGGAGTACGTCTCGCAGCTCGTTGAGCACGGAAAGAGGTTCTTGATCATCGGGAATCAGAACGCGATCAGCTATAAGGAAGTTTTTAAGTTCATCAAAGAGACCAAGATGTGGCTGGGCTACAAGAGCGGCGACATGGCATTTAGGGTCCCCGACTACTACGAGGCACGGGAAACCCGCTATTGGAAGGACGACAATGGCCAGAAGTGGCGCAGCATGGGAAATGCTTGCTGGTTCACGAACTTGGACCATGGGCGACGCCACCAGAAGTTAGAGTGCATGACCATGGCCGAGAACCTTAAGTTCAGCAGAAACTTGCGGGGCAAGCCCGCTTACGATCGGTACGCAAACTACGAAGCGATTGAAATTCCCACGTACAGGGAAATCCCCAGCGACTATGAGGGCATGATGGGCGTTCCCGTCACCTTTCTCGACAAGCACAATCCGGAGCAGTTTGAGATCTTGGGGAGGAGTGAGAACGAAGACTTATATGGACTGAAGACTCGCGTTTACACCACAAAGGAGTGCCAGGAAGCCTACCGCAGACTCTTCGGCAAGAAGGGCACATACGACATGAACGCCACGCCTGTAATTGACGGGCGGAAGGTGTATCAACGAATCTTTATCCGCCACCTCCGCCCAACAAAGGGGAAGAAGAAGTGAAAACCACCCTCCGCACCGACCTCACCGTCGCCGACATCTGCGACGGCTTCGTCTACAATCAACTCGAAGGCAAGGGCCTCTTCGGTCTGGGCGGGAAGCTCACCATTCAGCCGGAGTATCAGCGGAACTACATCTACGCCGACGGTGGCGGTAAAAAGGAGCAGGCGGTCATCGAATCGTTACTCAAGGGATATCCATTGGGGGTGATGTATTTCAACAAGGTTGCGAAAGATAAGTTCGAGGTGCTGGACGGTCAGCAGCGCATTACCAGTATCGGGCGGTTTGTCACGAACAAGTTTGCCGTCATGGATGGCACCAACCCGCAGAACTTCGACAGCCTCCCCGCCGACCAGCAGATGCGGATCAAGGACGCAAAGCTGCTGATCTACGATTGCGAGGGGACGGAGACCGAGATCAAGCAGTGGTTCGAGACAGTCAACATCGCCGGCGTGCCACTCAACGAGCAGGAGCTTTTAAACGCCATCTACTCCGGCCCGTTCGTTACCAAGGCCAAGGAAGAGTTCAGTAACAGCCAAAACGCCAACATCCAGAAGTGGAGCGCCTACATCAAGGGCAGCGCCAACCGGCAGGACTTCTTGGAGCGGGCGCTGGATTGGGTGAGCAAGGGCGACATCGGCAGCTACATGAGCGCCCACCGCAACGACAAGAATATCAACGAACTCAAAGCTTACTTCAATGCCGTGATCGATTGGGTTTCCATCGTATTCACGGATGTTTTCCCCGAGATGCGCGGCCTGGAGTGGGGCAGGCTGTACGAAACGTACCACAGTAATAATTACGACCCGAAGAAGATGTCGGCCGCAGTCCAGAAGCTCGCGGCTGATGACTACGTCACGAATCGCAAAGGAATCTTCGAATACCTCTTGGGCCGTTCGACCGACAAAAAGCTGCTGGCCGTGCGGGTATTCGACGAGAAGACCAAGCGGGTCGCATACAATAAGCAGACGCAGGATGCACAGGCCAAAGATAAGTCCAACTGCCCGCTATGTGCCGTCGGCGAGAACCCCAACAAGGGCAGAATCTACGAGCTCGACGAGATGGACGCCGACCACGTCTCCGCGTGGAGCAAGGGCGGCGAAAGCTCGACCAAGAACTGCCAAATGCTTTGTATCACTCACAATCGGGCGAAAGGCAATCGATAGTGGGCGTGCCGCCGCCAAGTGGCGGGAGCTGGCTAGGCCGCCGAACAATGGCACGCAGCCGACTGCTCAAGGCGCAAGTTGTCATCAATTTCCAGTTTTTTGCTTTTCGGATAGAATCTAGCCAATAATCGGGCGGCAGCAGCTGGTGCCCGTCCGTTGGGCGAAATGCTCCGCTTGACGGAAGTAATGAATAATGGTAGGATTATTAGTAGGATAATTTATAGGATAACATGACAACTAAAAAAATCTCAATAACAATTTCATATATGACCGCAAGAATGATAGATGCGCGTGCGAAAGCAGGCGAGCGCTCATCATTAATTTCTAGATCCCTTGATAAATATGAAGTAATCTTATCATCTTATTTTGATAAACTCAGAGATTATTTTACCCCTGAAGAGTGGATAATAATTGGGAAAAAAATGGAAGAATTACATTTTGATGAGATCGAAGCAAGGACAATCCCAATAACATTAACTTTAATTATAGATGAAATAAAGAAGCAAGTTACAACAAAAAAAGAAAAATTAGTTATTGAAATAATCGAAGATAAAATAAATAATCTATCTATTGCAGAAATGATGGTTTTATCTGACGTATTTCGAGATTTAACAATAGCGTTAACGCAATAGAAAGGAAAAAAATGAATACGACCATCTATGAAAGTATTAAGCAAGAAATCTCTTCATTTCGGAAACTTAATGAAGCGGTAAGATTAATGTTATTCGGAACATAATTCTTGGCGCTTGGATATGCTGAAGAAAATAATTTAGGTGGATCAAATGTGCGCTTAGAATTTATTAGGAATACATCTCATAAAAAGCGAATTATTCTTGAAATACATAACGGTTTCATATCTACTTACTTGGCTAAAAAACCATGTACAATTGCAACGGCATTCCAGTATTTATCAGATCGTATTGTTATCGATGCAAAAGTTGATAAAAAAGGAAACCTAATTATTTTTATTGGAAAAAACATATTACGGACTTTTATGCATAATAGCTGAAATCACTGAAAAAGTACCATTAACCTATTGAAAAAAGTAGCGGAATTTAATATAGTCTTCTCAAATCATTGAGGAGACTGCGATGCTAAAGAAGAAACAAGCCACTTTTTCTTTTG
>JBEKIL010000021.1:0-35983 GCA_050011775.1 Bacteroidota bacterium
TGACAGCCGCGAGTCCGTCGATCTCGGCCTAATTATTCAAGGATAATGTGATGAATATCTTTTTATAAGCCTCGATCGAAACGCACGAAATTGCGCCAACACGCGGCCTCGCTTCTTCCTCCCGCCTTCGGCGGGACCAGCGATTTTGTCATCAAGGATTTATTTAATATTAAAAAAGGCAATGACTGATCAAGATAGCCGCATTTGACAATTCAGAATCAATGTGGTTCAAAAATTATATTTAGTGGGGATTTTCAGCATTTCTTAAATTATTTTGGATAGTCATGATGTGCAGTAATTCTTTAGCCATTTCGACACTATAAGCGTGTCATTATACGGCTGCTGTTTTTATAGTAAGTATCATAAATTGTGATGCGTTGGAAGAATTATCCAAGTATATTGACGGGAAAAGCGGGTTAATAGTAATTTGCAACAAAATTTGCATCTTCAATATATTTGTATTACTATTCCGCTAAGAATAACGCTTCCCAGATACTTATCGAATTTGAGATCGACGATGAATCGATATAGATTTTGTGAATTTAATCGTGCAAACCTTATGATGAGACTCTAAGGATAATCAGCTTTAAAAAATAACAGCGGAATGCGTCGTTGCACAAGCTATGCATCATTGGCTTGACCCTTTAGAATCAAGGAGGTAATGTGTTTATCAGTCTAATTCAAACAGCAACAACAAATCCTTCTTCAAATTTTTGGGATCCTATACTAACTATAATGGCTGCATTAATAGGAGGCGGACTCGTAACTTTAATATTCGATCTTATACGCAGCTCACGTAAGACTAAAAAGGTTCGTCGATTGATCAAGTATGAGATCCAAATGAATCTTGATGTTCTAGACTCGGAGACCGCAAAAAATCATCCATGGATGTCTCATAAAACTTGGACATCATTTTATGAGGCAAACTCTATCGAAATAACGACGTTTACTTCTGACGAGATTGCTAAAAAGATTCTCTTATTCTATTCACACCTCGAGACCTTACGAATGCACGATAGTGAAGATCAAGAAGTAGAGAGATTACAAAAAGAAGAAAAATTTGACGCTGCTGATATGTATCGTAATACCCTCAGTAATACAAAGAAAGGAGTTCGCGATATACTTATCAACTTGGCTCACGAAATTCTCAATAAAGATTGATTAAAAGGGCAAGCCAACGAACAAATAACAAGCGGCATTACGACGCCCGCCTACGACCCGACAAATTTCATCGTGGCTTCGGCGGATAAACTCGTAGACAAAGTAGGCGGGCTCCCACCCGTGCCGCTGCAAGTATAAAATTATTCGTTCGTAATATGGCGTCACGAGTGCACGTAATGCTGCTCCAAGTTAGGCGTCACTACGTTGCGGCGGCTCGACAAACTTAAACCCACTTCCGACGGACTATTTGAACACTACACTATGAAAAAGACAATAGAAGAAACCGAGGAGCATCGTTTCCTCAAACAAGCACTGCGGGAGATTGCATCTACTTGTGGCTTCCGTGTCGACAGTGAGGTCACCCTAAATTTCAGCGGGGCTAAAGATGACGACGGAGAGCTTGTCGACGAGGCCTCAATCGATGTTACTTTCTTTGGGGAAGAAGAACGCAAGAAATTCCTTTTCATCTTCCAATGCAAGGAAAGCAATCTTTCCAAGCCAAATAAGGAAATCCTACAGGAACAATCCGTTCTCGATAAACTATTAACAAACAAGGGAACCATCATCTATTCCGACGACAAAGGGATTCAAGAAAGTGACCTCAGAGATCTCAATGAAATCAAGATTTGCTACGTATTCGGAGACAGACTAAGAAAAGGGCGATACAATGACTTGGTGAAGATATTCTCAAAGCGAAACATTCATTCATGGGACACCAATGCACTTGAGTATTTCAAGAAAATCGCGGCAACTGTTGGCAAAGGCGTCAAATACCAAATACTCAAGGAGTTTGGTGTAACATTCGAAGTACGAAAAACCACACGCGAGGAGGCGGTTCGCGTCAAGCAAAATAATCATGAAATGTTCTTCTTTGGGGTCGCTCCATCGGAACTGATTAAGATTGGATATGTATCAAGAAGAGCATCGGGTAGGCCGAGTGCTTATCAGCGTATTCTGAGTGCGGAACGCATTAGAAGGATATCTGATTTCGTCAAGTCCAAGGAAGCGATGTTACCAAATGCGATCATCATAGCTTTCGATAGCGATAAAGACATTCAGAATGCCCTTGAGTTCGAGAATGGTAAACTCACCTTTCCGCTGACATATTGCTGTGCGTGGATCATAGATGGACAACACCGCGTATATGGCTTTCTCAATACAAAATTCGAAACGAACTCGACGGATCAATTCAGGCTTCCCGTGGTTGCTTTCAAAAGCCTCAGTGACATTTTACAGAATCGTACATTTGTCAATATAAACTACAATCAAAAAAAAATCGACCCAACTCTCCTTTGCGACCTTGCCACTTCTGTTCCAGACCTGCAGAATGAACTTGCGTGGCCAAGTCTTCTGGTGTCTCACTTGAACAAGACCGATCCATTCCAGGGTCTAGTGAAGATATCAGAAATGGACAGAGGTAAACCAATCTCTATCGCCAGCTTTGCTCGATACGGATTGCTCGAGGGTCTGCTTGGATATGATAGAATCAGGCGAAAGTACAGCGGCCCCCTGTATGCTTTCTCTCCATTCAATCCCAGGGCCTCATATAAGAGCGAAAGAAATCAGAATGCTCTAAGAAAGCAAGGTGACCTACTCAGACGCTACTTTTCTGCAGTGGCCGAAGCTACCAAGAAAAGAGATGCATTAAGAGACCCTTGGAAGAATCCCAAGCGATTTGCTCTCCTAAAACCTACTGGCATCAACGCGCTTCTGCTTGTCTTGTCGCGAATACTTAGGGCCTATCCAAACGGCAAACTCGACATGGTGAAGTATCTAAAGCCGTTGGCTTCCGTGAATTTCAAGAGGGAGTTTGTTGCAAGGCGTGGCGGAGGATGGAAGGGCTTCAGAAACATGGCAAATATCATGATTAAGAAGCTGAACAAGAAACACGGCGATTCCCTTCAACACTTTGGCAAGAAGGAGAAATCTTGATGGTATCTCGTAAATCGAAGTCGAACGATCATAAAAAAACAGGAATTCTGAAACCGTGGAAACTGCGAAGTGCCTTCTCACCTGATGCTACAATCGTTCCGTTTCTCGGCGATGCTGGAGAGTTCCTACGAACTCTGCCAGAGAAGACGGTGAGTTTGGTGGTCACGTCGCCACCCTATAATATCGGAAAGGTCTACGAAGAGAAGGCTTCACTTGACCAATACCGTGCCGACCAATCAAGACTAATCAGCGAATTGCATAGAATTCTAAAAGACAACGGAAGCGTCTGTTGGCAAGTCGGAAATTTCGTGGACAAAGGGGAGATATACCCTCTCGACCTGCTCTTTTATGATATCTTCAAGCTCTTTGGGTTCAAACTTCGCAATAGAATCATATGGCATTATAGGCACGGCCTACATGCATCCAGGAGATTCTCAGGAAGATACGAGACCATTCTCTGGTTCACTAAAGGGAATAACTACACATTTAATCTGGATGATGTCCGCATTCCTGCTCTCTACCCTGGCAAACGATATTACAAAGGTCCGAAGAAAGGTAAGCCTTCTGCAAATCCCAAAGGAAAGAACCCTTCTGACGTTTGGGAGATTGTATCACGAGATTGGCAATTGGGTTTTTGGGACATACCAAATGTCAAAGCCTACCACCCCGAAAAGACCATACAGCCGTGTCAATTTCCAGTTGAGCTTGTGGAACGATGCGTTCTAGGATTGACCAAGAAAGGTGATTGGGTGCTCGATCCGTATGCTGGTGTCGGTTCTACCCTGATAGCATCAGTAATGCATGGTCGACGATCAATGGGTAGTGAAAAGGAACGCAAGTATCACAAGATCATACTGCAACGGTTAGAAGCTTTACGCAAAGGTGATTTGAAGCTTAGACCTCTTGGGAAACCAGTCCACGTTCCAACCGGCAATGAAAAGGTGGCGCAGATTCCAGAGGAATGGAATCGACACAAGCATAAAAATAGACGCTGATATGTTCGCATTGCCGCAACGCAACGAACGTCTGACAGTGGTAACAACGTCGCTCCTTTTGTTGATAGAAGATTATTGTGGTCGTGGACTACTTTTGCTCACGTAAGGATGAGACGTTCCAAATTTGTAAAAGCAACGCGTTGTTACCGCGCACGTTATGCGTCATTGTGTTTTAAGATTTCCAGATTAGAGGAGAACGAAAATGCCAATTAACGAGAAACAATATGAACAATTATCCAGCGACGTTCGGCATTACGACACTCAAGCCTACGTCGTTCCAACCACATTGCTACTCATTCTTGGAGTAGGACTCAAATTCGCAATCGAAACTAATGAGCCAATATATCGCATAACTGTATTCGCATTTATGTTATTCGTTTGTCACGCCTACATCACTTTGTTCGCAAAACTAACCATTCATCAACGACCTGCCCGTACAGGTCTCACAGACATTGAAAAAAAGGACGCTTCTTTAAAGAAGATACCAAGATCTACTTATGGTACTGGAGGGTTACTCCGAGTCGAACGCAACTACAGAAAGTGGTCTCCGCTTTGGATTTATTTCTACAGTTCCGCTGATCGAGCAATTTTGGTAATGATGATGGCGGCTCTTCTTGTGACTCTGTTCTTCTTAATTAGGAGCATCTTTACAGAAGCGAAATTATGTAGTGACAGTTCCATCAATTGGCTGAGTTTAGCATTTGCATCCTTACTCTTTTGTCTCTACTGCGTAGTAATGGCAAGCGAACCTAAGTCGGTATTAACTGAAACAAAATCTTGAGTATTTGCACCAAACCAAAACGCCGCATAACACATTATGAAAGGTCCCCGTAAATAACACGTTGCAAGCTAAATCCCCCGCCAGAGAACGGCGGGCAGGCCGCCATCCTTCGACTCGTCCTCCCAACGTAGTCGGGACGGGACTCGCTCCACGAAGTGGTCCTTTAGGGCAGGATAGACGAGAACGGCGAGGTCTTTGACAAGAAAAAAAAGTATTCCCGAGTCACTGTGAAAACAGCAACGAACATTGTGTAACTGACAGATGGAATAGGATATTATTAAGAGTCCCACCATCCCTCGATAGACTCGGGATAAACAAAACGGCGGGGTGCACAAAACGCATTCGTGCCATAACGTAATTTTTACGCGGGACGTTATGCGCAATGAAACGCAACCAATAATTAAATTAAAAGGAAGACAAAACCATGGCAACCAGGAAACCAAGATATTTTCTCTTGACTTACTACGATGATGATTCAAGCACATTCAATGTAATAGGACCGATATCAGACGATGAAGCCGTTACCCAAAGAACGGTCGAATTGCAGAAGGAAGGACGCCATGTCAGGGTATCTACTTCTGAGCCAATGACTGACCCAGTAAAAGTTCCTTCGATTCAAAGTTACCTCAGGAATGCACCAACCGGGTTTCGGTATGATCCGAGTTTGAGATGGTAATAGATATTTGTGTTGCACGAACGCATAACACTTTATAAAAGGTCAAAGTCAAGAAGAAAGTATTCCCATGTCGTTGTAAAAACAACGACTGACATTGTTCTTTGACAACAGAGGTCTGAGTATTGACATAGCGCCGAGCAAATATCTGTATTGGAGATCTAAGAATGGTGAGTGGAAGAATAAAGGCTGGTAAAAGCACTCTTATCGGTAACGCCGGAGAACATTATGTTATCACAGAACTTCTTAAAGGGGGGTGAATGAAATCCACTGCTATAGCAGTTAGCATGGTAGTCTTAATCCTTACCGTCCAAGCGCAAACCCCAGTACAGACAAAGAGCAGGGGTGTTGAACAGGAGCTGATAAAGCTTGAGAACGAGTGGGCTGACGCCTGGGTCAAGTACGACGTCGCATTCTTCGACCAGATTATGGCAGACGACTATATTTGGACATCCCCCGAAGGCGACGTTTGGACCAAGGCCGACAACATGGAGCTCGCAAAGTCCGGGGAAGACGTGATTACGTCCTGGGTACTCTCTGAGGTGAAGGTTCACGTTTACGGAGACGCAGCAGTGGTAACTTGTCGCGACATAATCAAAGAAAAATATAAAGACAAGGATGTCAGCAATCAGAATCGATGGACGCATGTTTGGGTCAAACGTGCTGGACGTTGGCAGTGCGTAGCTGCCCATAGTTCGAAAACAGCCCGGAAATAGGACATTGTCGAACAGGTTATGCGGAATAACAGTTGCTGGCAGAAATGGGAATAGCAATTTTCCCAGGAGCACGAGATTTTGAGTTTAATAAACCATATACGTTAACATTTTTCGTGAAGCAAAGGAGGAGTTCTCAAATGCCTCAGAACCAATCAGCCGCACCCCCTGATGGGGTAGGCAATCGTCCTGTTGGGCCTGTCGGAATTGTGTTGCTTATTATCTACTTCATTGCGTTATCTACACTGATATTTTATAGCCTAATTCAATTCCTTCCAGAGAAAACCTCATCCGAGGCTGCAGCTGGAGGCGTGCCGGCAATGACGTATCTTTATTGGAACATGACGATTCCGGGTGAAATCCGACTGTTCATCACAGTCGGGTTAGCAGGCACACTCGGTAGCCTGGTACATGCGCTACGATCACTCTACTGGTATATCGGGAACCGTGCATTGGTGCGAAGTTGGATTCCCAAGTACGTATTAATGCCGTTCGTGGGAGCGACATTAGCAATCGCTTTCTATTTTGTAATTCGTGGAGGATTCTTCTCTGCCGGGACAAACGTGAATCAAACCAATCCGTATGGCTTTACCGCTCTCGGTGTCCTCATTGGCATGTTCACAGAACAGGCCATCCTGAAGCTGAAAGAAGTTGCTGAGACGATGCTGGCAAAACCGCATCCGGGTGCAGATGCGAAACCAGAAGGGAAAACAGATTAGGGTATTAGGGAGCGTCTCCGTTGATAGCTGATAAACAAGAAAGGAGTTCAAAATGGTTAAGTTGCTCGATGATGATGACTGGGATATGATACTAGATCAAATCAATGAAGGAAAATGTACTCCATTCCTTGGTGCCGGTGCAAGTCAACCCTACTTGCCATTGGGAGGAGACATTGCTGAACGGTGGGTGGAGGAATATAAATGTCCTTTGCCTGGTTGCAGAGACTTGCCGCGCGTTGCTCAATTTCTGGCAGTCAGAAAAAACCCCATGTTCCCCAAAAACCAGATTGTCAGAGAGTTTTTCAGCAATATGAAATTACCGGATTTTGACCAACAGGATGAACCTCATGGGATCCTGGCAGACCTTCCATTGCCTATCTATGTGACGACGAACTATGACCATTTTATGTTCCACGCGCTATCGAAGCGGCACAAGAATCCAAAGCTGGAAGTGTGTCGTTGGAACACAATCCTTCAGAAGGAGAAATCGATATTTGATGAAAAGTTTGAACCGAACTCCGAGAACCCTGTTGTATTTCATCTTCATGGACACTTCGAAAATGCGCAGTCACTTGTCCTGACGGAAGATGATTATTTGTATTTCCTGGTGAATCTTGAAAAGGACGAGAAGAAGCTGGTGCCGTCGCCAATTGTCAAGGCATTCACAGGATCATCCCTCCTCTTCCTGGGGTACAGCCTATCAGACTGGGATTTCCGTGTGCTGTTTCAAGGCATTGTGATGGGTATGGAAAAAAGTCTTCGTGAATTCTCTATTTCTGTGCAGCTTCCGCCCGGAGAGGAGCAAATGGTTAATTACTGGGAGAAATATCTCGGTGATAATGGAGTAAAAATATCCTGGGGGACGGCACGAGAATTCGCAGCAGAATTGAATCGCCGCTGGAAAGAATATCAAACGAAGAGGTAGCACCATGGCAACAGCGCAAAAATATCAAAATCCGTACATAGGTCCTCGAGCTTTTGAGAGAGAGGACGAGCAATATTTCTTCGGTCGTGACCGCGAGGTGAATGACCTTATTTCTATGATCATATCCCATCGGGTGGTCCTTCTGTATGCACAATCTGGAGCCGGCAAGACTTCACTCCTGAATGCTAAATTGCTCCCCCGTTTGAAAAAAATGGAAGGCTTTGAGGTCTTCCCTGTCGCTCGGGTTCGTGCTGCTCTCCCGGAAGGGATCCGGCCCGAAAATATCGAAAACATCTTTGCGTTCAATACACTCATGACGTGGTCAGAAGGGGGCAGCGATGGACAACGTATGGCACAGATGAAACTCAGCGATTTCCTGCAAGATAGGCCGCACCGCACGAATAAGAGGAACTTCCCGTTACCCCGGCTTTTAACATTTGATCAATTTGAAGAGCTCTTCACAAACTACCCGGAACGTTGGGTCGATAAAGCGAAATTCTTCGACCAGGTCAACGAGGCACTTGAATCGGATAAGCTCTTACGGATTCTTTTTGTGATCAGGGAAGACTTTCTCGGCAAGTTGGACCCGTATGCAAATCTTCTCCCTGACGGATTTCGGTGTAGCTTCCGCCTCGAGTGTCTGCGTCAGGATGCGGCATCCGATGCTATTCAAGAACCACTCAAAGGAACTGATAGATACTTTGCAGAAGGTGTTGCTGCAAATCTCATCAAGCAATTAGCAACGATCAGGACAGAAGGAATGTATGGGGTTCAGGTTGAGACAGCGGGTGAGTATGTAGAACCTGTACAGCTTCAAGTCGTCTGTCAGAGCCTTTGGAACAATCTCCCTCCGGATGCAAGAGAAATCACATCTGCTCATCTCGAAAAGTATGGAGACGTCACCCTCGCTCTACAGGAATTCTATGAAAAGGCGCTAAAGGCCGTCCAGCAAAAGACCGGCGTCAAGGAAGATATGTTAAGAGGCTTATTTGAATACAAACTCATAACCTCATTCGGCACACGAGGCCCTGTGTCTCGGGGAACGGAGTCGACTGAAGGAATACCCAACCTTGCCATCGACGAATTGGAGAATCAGCACATTATCCGATCAGAAGCCCGTGCAGGAGGAGTGCATTGGTACGAACTAACACATGACAGACTTATCGAACCCATCCGGAAATCCAATGAAAGTTGGAAGCGAGCGTTTGAGATGCGTAAACTGCGCCATGCACACCGACTCTCATGGTTTCTTGCTTTAGCATTGCTGGTAGCTGGAGCATCTTTTTACTTGTATAGATGGGCTTACATTAAAGAAGACGTCTCGTATTACAGCAATTATGTCGAGCAATGGGGACTTCCCAAAGGAGTGGGAAAGGAGTTATCATTTAAACAAGTACAACACCGGCCAGTATCATATATGATTGTCCGCAAAGGGTCACAAGGACCTGTCCTGAAGATGATTACTGTGAACAGCAATGACCGACCGACTCCCTATCATACAATAGGCACCCACCTGGAAGAAGATTCTCGGAGAAATCCTTTCAGAGAATGTCGATATGAGTACTCTCTCGATAAGGATGGAAAGATTGTAAATGCAAAGGCATTCGATAAGGATTCAATCCTTGTATGGACTCGCGTATACTTACGCGATCAGTTTAACAAGTTGGTCGAGCGAGTTTACTATGTTGATCCAAATGGTCAGATTTTATCAAAACCTCACTCAGCAGCTGAGCTTAATGAAATTCTCTATACACCAGAAGGATATGAATCTCGTATATGCTACTTCGATAGAAATGGTAATCCACAACGCGGGCTGGATAATGCTTATGGTCGCCAGAAGGAATTTGACTCGTTAGGTCGCATGACTAAAACTGTTTCACTCAGCCGTGATGGAAAGACACCGATGATCGACGACGCCGGAAATGCAATTCTGGAATGCAAGTACGATTCTGAAGGAAATCTATCGCAGCAGGCGGCATTTGATGTGGCTGGTAAGGCAACCTATTTCAAGGATGGTTATCACAGATCCACCTATACTTATGATACACTTGGAAGAACGAAAGAAACTGCTTATTTCGACACGGTAGGAAAGCGTACACTAAATGGGAACTGGATTCACAGAATTATTGACAGCTGCAATGACCACGGAAACATCGAGATTGAAACATATCTAGATACGGCAGGCAACCCTATTTTAATAAAAGAGGGTTATGCCTATATCAAATCTAAATACGACTCTTTGGGCAATGTCATTGGAGAGTACTTCATGGACACCAACAAGATTTCGTGTTTTTGCAAGGAGGGTTATGCAAGCATCAAAACAGAGTACGATTCTGCAGGAAATCGTACACGATGGACCTTCTACGATATTGAAGGCAACACCACCAACTGTACCCAAGGGTATGCCTCATATAATGCAAAGTTCGATAAAAGGGGCCATAGCATTGAGGTTTCATATAGAAGCATCTCTGGAAGATTAATAAAACCTTCCAAAGCGGAAGCTGCTGGATGGAAAAATGAATACGACAACCGTGGAAGAGAAATTCGTAGAATCTTCCTGGGAACTGGAAATTCAGACTTGTCAGGAACCGCGCCTTATTATGCAGGTTGGATGAAAACCTACAATCAGCAGGGTGAAGAGATTGATCTAACATTACTTGACGACTACGGGAAGCCATTCTATAATTCTAACTATGGCTATTCTCGTAGAAGACGGGAATTCGATGCAGATGCTAATATGATCTCTGAATCGTACTATGACAAAAGAAATTTGCCAATAAAAGTTAAAAGTCTTGGTTATGCAAAGCTAAGAGCAGAGTACAATAAAGAGGGAATCCAGATACGGGAATCTTACTATGACATCAAGGATAAACCCGATATATGCGCTAATGGTTTTTCAAGATGGGAGCGCATCGATACAACAGGCGGAAGAGAGGTCTGGTGGAGGTATCAAGACAAAGAACGTAAACCTTTTAAAAACAGTGATGGTTACGTTGGGGAGTGTGAGATTTATGATGATCATGGTAACAAGATTCGTGTAATCTACTTGGATGCAGATAATAAACCTGTTATTAAAAATGGAGGTTATAGCAGTATAACATGGGATTACAACAACCGCGGGAAGCTCACGCTGGCAACATACTACGACACGAACAACAAGCGTACACCAAGCAAAAATGGGTATGCTGGGTGGAGAAACGAGTATGATATGCGGGGGAATGTAGTTCTGCAAACATACCTCGGAACACAGGGTCAGCCAATTTCACCAAAGCAGATGGGTTACGCAAGTTTAGTATGGGAGTATAACAAACGTGGAGACAACACAAGCGAGACCTACCTCAACTTAGCAGGCAAACGCGTTATGAACAGTCATAACTATGCCGGGTGGAAGAATGAGTACGATAAGCGCGGGAACGTAGTCCTGAGTACATACTTCGGAACACGGGATGAGACCGTTAAGCCGAATAATGACTATGCGATAGTAAGACGAAAATATGATCGCCTCGGGAACCTGGTCTATAAAGTGTATGCAGGGGTTGACGGGAAGCCAGTGAAGTCAAGTGACGGATACGCGATTGTTACTGCAGATTATGACCAACAAGGCAATCAAATCAAGAAGTCCTATTACGACAAAGATAGCGTTGCATTTGATGAAACATTGTCTGAATTCAATAAGGATGGAAATTTAATATCTCAAGAATACTTTGGGAGACATAAAAAACCAAAAATGTTGCCTGATGGCTATTCGATGTGGAAAGCAGAATATGACTCACAAGGCAACCAGATAAAGATATCACATTATCGAGGAAACAAAATACGTACAATGATAAAGGATAACTACTTTCAATTGGAACGAGAGTTCAACACTCGTAACCAACTAATAATGTTATGTACATACGACACGAATAATAAATTAGTCGTGAACTCGTATGGATTCGCAAAAGTCATAAGGACATATGACAAATCTGGATATCTCAATGAAATTACATCATATGGAGCAGATGGAAAACTAAAGGTAGCGAAATGCGGGTATGCACGGATTTCTATACTCTATGACAAGAATGGCAATCCAATCGAAGAATCATATTTCGGTGCTAATGGAAAACCCATTCTGTACAACAATGCCTATGCGCGCCTTTCGTGGGAATACGATGAATGGGGCAATATCATCGAGGAGTCATATTTCGGGATCGATGGAGGACTCAAAATCTGTTGGGTTAACAATATCGTCAATGCAGCGCGTTGGACTGCTTCTTATGACGCCACAGGTAACGTCATAGAAAGACGATACTACGATGCCAGAAATCAATTGGTACTAGTAAGGTGATCAATTGAAATCAAGTAGACGAATAGTTGTCGTATTTGTTCACGGATGGAGTATTACGAATCTGATAACGGACCGAGTTGATTGCTGAGTTTGAGACTTTATGAGAAAATGGGAAGAGGTCTGCTGAACGCGGCAATTCAACAAAAACGAAGAAGTAACGTCGCAAGGCGACGCCTGACAAACGGCAAACCGGCGCATCCGCCAGAAAGATGGCGGACAGGCGCACACTGGATAGGCAAAGTTGAAACATGGATTAGCTAAATGTAAAGTGCTCGCTCAATGCCGTGCCGCTTCATTTAATAAATAGAAGGTAGCGGCACGGCACTGCGGTTTGCCTAAACGTTAAGTGTCACGCAGCCTAACCGATAATCAGCTGGCTGCCGACTCAATCTTTTCAAAGACAGGAATGGTGCAATGAGTTTACCGCAAATTCTCTACAAGTTTAGACATTTTGACGATGCAAATCATGTCAGAATGCTCACTCATCGCGAGATATTTTTTCCCTCACCTATCAAGTTTAACGATCCCTTCGATGCCGCGATACCTGTTAGGTATGAGGATGGCACACCGGAGCAAATAATTCAATGGTTTGACAACTATCTCGCTGAGGTTGAACCTGCACTCCGCCCACCTGAGCGAATTAAGAAAGCGCGACAAATGTTTAAAAATGCCATCCACAGGAATCATAATTGGGTCCAACTCACGAGAACCAGAGTTAGAGCGCTCGTTGAGACCATCGGGATTTTCTCAACTTCCGCAGCCAATGAGAACATTCTCAACTGGTCACACTATTCAGCGGGTCACAAAGGATTTTGTGTCGGTTTCTATAGCCAGCAGCTCTTAAACATCTGTACCTTCTTTACGTTTAATCAACAGCGACCAGCCAGTATTTGCGGAGTAAATTATAGTCCAGATTATCCCAGAATCAATCCGTTCGCCATGTCCAACCGAGACAGACTTAACGCCCAGTTTTTGACTAAGGCTAAAGATTGGATTCACGAGAAGGAGTATCGACTTCTTTTAGCCGCTGGTGCTAATGAAGTTCTACCACTGGATGAAAGCTCTTTTGCCTCTATAACTCTCGGTTGCAGCATCGATCAAGAGCACAAGAATCTCGTTGTTGATATTCTCAATACATGGAAAATTAAACCGATATTGTTGCAGTCTCATCGCGATGACGACGCATTTTCTCTTCACTTTGAACCAATAAGCTACTGAACGTTTGGTGTCGGCAGTCATCTGACAGGTAGCTGCGCGGCGCATAACACTTTATAAAAGGTCCCCATAAAGAACACGGGGCAAGCAAAATCCCCGCCATCCCTTAACCGCTCGGCAAGGTCTCGACAGACTCGACCCAAGGCTCGCGGTGAGCAAGCACAGGATTACGCGGGAGTTTGGGTTCTTACACTTTATCACCATTAGGCTGCCTCTTGACTTTGTACATAGCATACGAAAGGTAAATTTTATATGACAACCCTCAATCAATTTTCTAGAATTATTGACCTTTTGTTCTTGTTTTTGATTTTATTTAATCGTGTTTATTCACAGCATGTTCCTGATGTTATTCTAAGGTCGCCAATTTTGATTGAGTTAGATAGTGGGGCCAAAGGATCGGGATTCTATCTCCAAGATAGTTTACATACCTATCTAATAACAGCTCGTCACGTCCTTATTGACAAAATAATCACTGATCCTAAGACCCAAAAAGATTCAGTGATTCTTTCCGCAAAAACTATTAGATGTATTTCGTACCCTATTGATCCGAACGTTAGCGAAAAGGTCATTCTTACAGTGGATATAGTATCAGCAATTCATTCAGGAATGTTAAAGTATCAGATAAATTCTGATATAAGCGTAATTCAAGTTGGTGAAGTTCAAGTAGTGAACGATAGTTTAGCTCTTACGACGTATTATTCATTCGCCAATAAAAATAGGTATTCGATGATTAACCCTATTCCTAGATCTGTAATTCAAAAATATAGTGACGTTTCGGTCGGCGATGACGTATTTATTTTTGGATACCCGACGTCTATTGGATTGCATGAATCACCACAATTCGATTATGAACGACCACTATTGAGACATGGTACTATTGCTGGAAAAAATAATCTGCAAAAGACATTGATAATAGATTGCGCTGTGTATTATGGCAATAGTGGTGGACCAGTAATTGTAAAATATTCAGAGAATGACATTTTATACTACAAATTAATTGGCGTTGTGACGGAATTCATTCCCTATGAAGAAGATTGGGTGAATAACAAGAATGGTTTGATCAATACAACCATTACTAATTCAGGATATTCTGTAGTTGTGCCAATTGAATCGATACTCGATCTTTTCAAGCGATAAAATTTACCTTCGCCTAACGCGCATAAAAATGATTCTTAATTTATTGATATTGAAATCTGGCGTTTCGTTCTTGGATATATACCGTTGCTCATCCAGTACTTTCAGCGAGGGACAACGGGAAGTTATTTTTACGCGACATGCTATACGCCATGCAGCCGACGGCTGACGATTACGGAAGAAGATCATGACATACCTTCCACGAAATATAACGAAGCGCGCATTGGCGTTCATCTTCATGATTCTCGTACTCTACATGCATGGACGCGCACAATTGACCGTTTCTGTCTCGACCGATAAACCGGTCTACAATTATGGCGAGACAATCACGCTTACAGGCACAGTGACAAATCAAGCCGATACTGCTGTGGAAGTCGTCCAGGCTTACCAGGGTCCTGTCAACGCACTGTTTTTCGACAATATTCATTTGGGCTGGATGGTCTTAGCTACGAATATATTATATGAGTACGCGCCTCATACGTCTCACAACTGGTTTTTAAAGATCGATGGATTCCGATTAGGTCTGCCAAACAAAGAAGGTCCGTATTGTCTCACCTGTTACTTTCAATGGCAGGACATTGGGAGTGACTTCATATATAATATGAATGATTCGGTAATGATTTCTCAGCCCGTATTCTACGGCGGCGAGTTGCAGGTCGATTACTCCATTCATACACCACGGTCAGAAATTCAAAACCTGCTTGACAGCATGAAAGCAACAGTCGTCAGCTCTGATACATTTGAATTTTCGGAAACCGTTTATGATCGGTGGCAGACTTCGGGTTTCATTCTAGACTCACTTTACGCCAAATACGCCAGTGATAGCAGGCTCAGTTCGATCGAAATCCATCGGTCCATCTCACCACCAACGATGGTTGTCAACGGCATCGCATCATCTTCATCAAAAATAGCCGGGTATCGCTTGTCCCAAAACTATCCCAACCCATTTAATCCAGGCTGTATCATCGACTTCGAGATACCCTCTTCTCAGCAAGTTCGACTCTCGGTCTTTGACGTTCTAGGTCGTCTCGTATGGATTTATGACAGCTATATATCCGGTCCTGGCGTACACCATATTGCTTTTGATGGATCCAAGCTGCCTTCGGGCATCTATTTCTATGAAATTATCTCTGCGGAGTTCTCACAGACTCGAAGGATGCTGCTTATTAGATAGCCTGTAGGTCCGTAGGCAGAAATCCCGAAGGCTCTACGACCCCTACAGGTCGTAGACCGTAGGCCGTAGGGTCGTAGACATCAATCCAACCAGCCATTTCTATGTTGTTCTTGTTTCTCGATACCATTTTTCGTACACTCCTGCTGACAGAAACACGCATCCATGGGGCTACTCGAATTTGGGATTCGAAGATGGATAGATATAGATATGATGGATAATAAGAATTTACCGAAATAATCTCACTACTGAAAAAAGACAAAAAAAATACACTATACCACGAAGTGGTCTCGCCTCGCTGAGCTCGGCGAAGCGGGACTGTTTCACCGTATATCGCCCTTACAGATATTAATTACAATTGCCCTTGAAAAATCATGAAAGGATCATGGCATATGAAAAATCTATTCCGATTTTTTGCCACAATAGTTTTCATTTTTGTTTGTTCAAGCTCCTTGCTTGCTCAATGGATTCAAACTAATGGTCCTTTTTATGGACATATTCGATGCTTTGCTATCAAGGGTGCATATATATTCGCTGGAGTAGATGAACTGGGAGTTGCTCTTTCAACAAACAACGGAAATACCTGGACAAAGGTTAATAACGGTTTACCTAATGCAAATATTAGCGCCATCGTCGTAATGGGTTCATCTCTCTTTGCAGCTACAGATGGCTTTGGCGTATTCCTTTCAACAAACAATGGTACCAGCTGGGCTGAGGTCAATAATGGTTTAACTGACACACATGTTTTGGTACTTGCCGTAAGCGGTACATATCTTTTTGCGGGTACTAAGTACCAAGGGATGTTTCGCTCAACCGATAATGGTACAAGTTGGATTCAAATAAATAATGGTTTTACCGATAAGATAGTTACATCTCTAGCTATTAGCGGTACATCTATTATTGCAGGTACTTATGCTGGCTCAAGATTTTTTTTCTCATCTGATAGTGGTAATACCTGGTCTACAAGAAATAACGATTTGCAGGCAAATATGATCTATGCTCTTGCCGTTGATGGTACAAATATTTTTGCAGGAACTGATTATGGTGGTGTTTATCTATCAACAAATAATGGTGTACACTGGACCGAAATAAATAACGGCCTTCCAGAACATCCAACTATTTGGTCTTTACTCGTTATTCCAAACGGGGCGGGTGGCACTAATATCTTAGCTGCTACATTCGGGGACGGCGTGTTTCTTTCAACAAATAATGGTTCGAACTGGACTCCAATAAATAATGGCCTGACATTTCCTAATGTATGGTCTCTTGCCTGCAAGGACACAAATCTTTTTGCAGGAACTTATGGCGGTGGTGTATTTGTCTCAACAAATAATGGTGCAAACTGGACACAAGTTAATAATGGTTTGAACTATCCATTTATTTCATCCTTTGCCACTAGCGGCGATAATCTCTTTGTAGGTACTGACCAAGCTGGTGTATTTCTTTCGACAAATAACGGAGTTGATTGGATTTCCATCAGTAATGGATTGACAAATAAAAACATTTCGTTTCTACTAGCAGTCGGTACAAATCTTTTTGCTGGAACCGATGATAGTGGTATTTTTCGCTCCACGAATGACGGCACAAATTGGACTAAAGTAGATAGCGGCTGGACATCTCAAAATGAAGTCTCATCTCTCGTAACTAATGGAATAAATATTTATGCCGGGACCAAAGGTGATGGTATATTTCTTTCAACTAATAATGGCACTAGCTGGGCTAAAATTGGCATCGGTACTGAATTACAAGACGCTTATATTTGGTCACTTGCAAGTATCGGTACAAATCTATTTGCCATTAATGGGGGTAAAGGAGTATATCTCTCGACTGATGGTGGACTATCCTGGTTACATAGAGGTTTGGAAACGAACATTGGCAGATGCTTGTCCAGCATTGATACGATTCTGTTTGAAGGATCTCTATATGATGGAGTTTATCGTTCAACAGATAATGGTAACAACTGGGCTCAAGTTAACAACGGTTTGACGAACACGAATGTAAATTCTCTTGCCGTGAGCGGCATGAACTTATTAGCAGGTACTGAAGGCGGAGTGTTTTATTCAACTAACAACGGAGATAAATGGACCGAGGTAAATACCGGTTTGATAGATCCGTTTATCAACGTTATTACTATGGGGGGAAATAATGTTTTTGCTGGAACTCGTGATCTTGGTGTATGGCAGCGATCTCTTTCAGAAATTACAACTGTGAAGCAAGCATTAAATGAAACACCAACTCAATTCTCTCTTGAGCAAAACTACCCCAATCCTTTTAATCCTAACACAACAATAAAATTCTCACTTCCTAAAACAGCTCATGTTAAATTGAATATTTATAACAACTTGGGACAGCAATTAGTACAGCTCGTCTCCCAACAAATGAATGCCGGTACTTATATAACAGAATGGAATGCCTCTGGTTTTGCAAGCGGAGTTTATTATTATAGACTCGAAGCGGGTAGTTATATTGAGACAAAGAAACTTGTGTTGCTAAAGTAACGGCCCGTAGGCCAAAATCCCGAAGTGTCTACGACCTCTATGAGCCCTACGGGTCGGTAGACCCTAGGCCGTAGGGCCTGTGTAGGGCCTGTAAGGCCCTGTCATCAATCCGAAATCATCAATCCAAAATCATCAATCCGACCAGCCATTTCTATATTGTTCTTGTTTCTCGATACTATTCTTCGTACACTCTCGCTAGTGTCACTACAATTATTCTTTAATACCACGGAGCGGTACTGTTTCACCGTATTACAAAAGTGGCACAGTTCTAACAGAATAACGCTTCCCACATACTAATCAAATTCAGGACAGATGATGAATCAATATAGATTTTATGAATTTAATCGCGTAAACCTCATGATGAGACTCTGAGGATAATCAGACTTAAGGAATAAACAACGCAATCCCGACTTCCGTCGATTGTCCCCGATTGGCATCGGGGTAAACGTCGGTAGGACAGGTTACGTTGTTATGCGAGTTATGCGTCATTGCACTGCGCGCCCAAATTTTATTAACATTGTACGATATTTTTGGGAGATGAGTTGAAATGAGAATATCGATACCTATTTTTATTTTCTGTATTGGGAATATCACCTTTGGACAGCCGAATGCGGACCAGATTAAGTGGATAAATGAACAGCTATCAGCCGAAGATTTATATACAAAAGAATATCGAGAACAATATCTCAAGAACGATTTCAGTTCTCTTTGGATGAATAGCAATTATGTCCTTGGTTTTATTGGGCCGAATTATCAGCGTTTGCATCTCAAGATTATCTCAGTAACGAAGGATTCAGAACATCCAGATTCCTACCAGATTATAGGTAAATCGATGGTTAAAAAAAACATTTGTGACTTCACTGGAAGAATCATTATAACAAATGTAAGAGTTTATAAAAATATGCATTATGGAGCTGATGATGAATATAAAGATATCAAACAAGAGGGTGTTGTTGTCGGCGAATATCATTTTATGGAAAACCATAACCAGAAGTCTTCAGGCACATTTGATGGTGTATTTTGTTCTTGGTGGTTTGTCGACAAGAGTGGATGTCTTAAGTATGATGCTATAGAAGATTACTCGGATGGTTATTGCAATAATCAATTCGTTGGAACGTGGACACGCTACGGCAGCAAAGAATCCAAGGCATGCAATTGGGGCGACTGCAGGATTCCACTATCAGGTGATCTTGATATTGGCGATGGAGAGTTTTACCCACAAGATAAATATTTGATATATGGTTGGCAGTCGTATATTGATGCATGGGAGAAGTATAATTATGACAAGCAGGCACGTCAGGAGGAACAGAGAAAGTGGTGGGAGCAATAAGCGCGCAGTGCAACGAACGCATAACAACACAAACCACGACACTCACACATTTGTGATGTATTATAGAGTTCGTTCCATCCCGCCTCGGAGCAAGTATGGAATGTGTCATTTGCAATTAACCGGGGCGGTACGGCGTGGTTTGCGTAGACGTTAGGCAAAAACCAGAAATTATTTAGAAGTACAGAATATGTTTGACAATCAAAATCTGAGAGACCCATTAATTAAACCGATGGGTTACTATAATAGGTGCCGACCCGAGATGATGGATTTTATTCCCCATAGTGCAAAAACAATATTAGATATCGGTTGTGGTGAGGGTTTATTTGGCAGACAATTGAAACAAAAAATTAATGCGGAAGTGTGGGGAATTGAAATTGATAAAACTGCGGGTGCCCTCGCTCAAACAATAATTGATAAAGTTTACATTGGAGATATTGTTCGATTAATTGATGATATTCCCAATAACTTTTTTGATTGTATAGTCTTCAATGACGTACTGGAACATCTTGTCGATCCGTTTTATATCTTATTACGTATAAAAGACAAACTTACTAAAGATGGTGTGGTTGTAAGTTCTATTCCTAATGTCAGATACTATTATACATTAAAGGACTTACTGATCAAAAAACAATGGAAATATGAGGATGAGGGGATATTAGATAAAACGCATTTGAGGTTTTTTACATTACTCAGTATAGTTGAGATGTTTAAATCTTTAGATTATGAAATTAAGACAATAAAAGGTATTAATCCAATCAAATCGTGGAAATTAGTTTTATTAAATATTTTATCATTTGGATATCTATCAGATATTAAATATTTACAATTCGCATGTGTAACTAAACCAAAATAATTTCTAGCCATCTTCTAACAAGGTATATCCGGTTCGCGCCTCCCGTTGACTACTCAAACTAGATATGAGAAGATAGTTTAATATAGAATTGATAAAAATCTGACAATCCGAATGGCGAGACTTGAAGAATTTACTTAGGAATCCTTCGTAATTATTTTAATAATATTTCACTCAATATATTGCTTTTCAATACTATTTATCGTACAATCCTGCTATTGGTATCACTCCAACTATTCTTTACTACCATGGAGCGGTGCTAGCAGAATAACACTTCCCACATACCAATCGAATTTAAGATCGATGATGAATCGATATAGATTTTGAGAATTTAATCGCGCAAATCTCATGTTGAGGCTCTAAGTATAATTTACCGGAATATTTTCTGGTGCTGTAATCGGCCTTAAAAATTATAACGCAATCCCGAATTTTCCCGATTGTTCCCGATTGTCATCGGGGTAGACATCGGGACAAGCGTGGGGACAGGTTGCGTTGTTATGCGAGTTATGCGGCACGCCCGTTTCAAAGTCTTCAGTACAAACGTCAAAGGAGAATATCATGTTCTGGACAATTATAAGCATTTCGTTCACCGCAGTCATGACCGCGACTCGTTTACTCCCGGAGAGATACAAAAGGACAGCCGTCAGTGTTGGGATCATTGCCCTTGTCTGTAGTGTTTCAGCTCAACTAGCATCGGCCATTGTGGCACGGCAGCGCGAGGCTCTTGCCGACGAGAAGCGAGACAAGGCTGAGAAGATTACGCAGCGCGCGAACGAAGACTTGGCCAGTCTGAAGGCCACCTTGGCCCTAGTACAGTACACTGTCGGTGATTTGGGTAAGCTAAACGACATTTCGGGCGGCGCCAAGTATTACTGTCGAGTAGCTGCGGACACCAAAAAAGAAAACCTGAATGTCTATTTGCAGAGAATTAACAATCAATTCAAAGGGGCTGACGCGAGCGGTTTGGTCGGCATTCGAGACCCAAGGCCCGGATCCCACATCTACGAACTTGTCTTTGGTCAACACCTAGAATTGGCTGCAGCTGAGGTATTCCATCGACTGGCGATGTCGCACAAATTACCGCCGTCCAACCAAGTGGCTGCCATTCTCGCGGAGTAAACACAATCGCAGGCGCGACGCATAACAACTGTGGCTACGACGCTTGTTAAATTGAAAAGTCGTTATTGTTACTGAGATGTCGAAACAGTGTACTCGTTCCATCCCGCCCGTTGTTTGAAATAGAACAGTCGGACGGGACTGCGTAGTCACGATAAACGTTATGCGAAAATTTTTTTGTGCACAGGTTTTTCACTTCAATAAAGGAGGCTCAAATTATGAATACTGAGGATATTACGGCACTTACTAAAATTGCTTACCAGTTTGGGCCGTTCTTCTTTGCCCTGCTCTTCACCCTTGTTATTAGCCGTTGGACCTATAAGATCTACCATAAGCAGCAAAAGTCTACTACCAAAGAAAAGAACACCTATCGATGGGTTTTCATAAGCACAACTTTTTTCGGAATGCTTCTGGTAATAGTATCGGTCATATGGTGGTGGAATTACAGGCCTACGACATATGTATTTAGAGGAGAGGTAAAAAAACTTAAAGACTATGAGCGAGTTGTGTCCGGTAACCTGTACTTCAGGTCGCGATGGACAGGCAAACTCGGAGAGAACATACCACAATTTCATGATGAGGAGTTCGCCGTTATCCAGGAAACGCCATTCTCCCAAAACCAACCATTTGACATGCTATTCTCAAAAGAACCCGACGATCCAAATCCAAAGAGCTTTACAATTAAATATCTCCCAGGCGACAAGTTACCCCGGTATGAGATCGTATGGAATGATTCAACACACGAAAATCAGCTAAAGCGGTTGTCTGATTCAACTACATCCTCAAACAATGGATTCCGCTTCCTTTTCTTTGATCGTGCCTTTGCTCAGGGTATAAAATCACAACACCTTAATGAGGGGAAGGAACCCGCCATAATCCAAATGCCAGAACAAGCCGCAAATAAGCATGAAGACATTATCAGTATACTCCAGGATGAGAGGACCGATGTAGGAAGCAAGATTGCAGCACTGGACAAATTGCGTACGTTCGACAAGAAATCTCTTTTCAATGTTATTACGACACAAACCGAAAAAGAAAACATGATTCTGACCATTTCCGATCTTGCCAGACACACTGATAGAGAGCTCGCATTCAAGGCTCAGCAACTCAGCAATTTAGTTAACTTGAACAAGATAATCTCTGACCGACTTAATTCAAAAAACGGAGTGATTGTTAACGATGCCCAACAGATTGTTCGTCGCCTCGATAAGGCACAAGCAACAACAATACTGAAATCTGTAAATACCAAGCAATCTGATGAAATGAAAAGGTTCGCCAAAGATATTTCGTCAGGTCGGGCCTTGACTCCCCTCAAGCCAACCGGATCCTCAAAAGGAGATCGTTATTATGTAAGAGCACAATGGAATCCAAATGATAAGAAGACTGTAGATTGTCTGACACAGCTTTTTAACCAGGAGCTTTTCGATCGACCATCATTGCAAAAAGAAGCCGATTTCATGAGAGGTCGCAGTGAACGGTGGGTTTACTGGTATTCAAAGGAGTGGGCACTCGAGATAGCCGCAAAGATAAATAGGTGCGGCGGGAAGGCATCGTTTGGAAGTCCGTAGAAACGAAAGTAATTATTCACACAAAACAACTTCATACAACATGCTGAACCACGACCCCGACTGGAAACGTGTCGGGGCAGGCGCTCTCGCATTTGAGGTGGTGTGGCGAGACGTTATACATAATTCACAGCGTGGCCGCTGAACATTAACGCCATGCGATTACATGGAAAATTTATTCACTATTAACGAAAGGAGAATTATCATGACAAAAGTCACGTTTGTATGCGCGGTGATCGCCCTGACCCTGGCATCGGCCGCCTTGGCGCAGCCAGCGAGCACCCGATTCATCAGCTTCGTCGATACACCGGCAGTCGTCACGTTCAACCAATGGGGCCAAGGTATGGTACCTCTCGATCCTCAAACCGGCAGCGTTATCAGCACCACCGGTTATCGCAAGGTCTGCATTCGAATCGGCACGACAAGCGCCGCATCAATCATGATCAACATGGGAAAGATCAGTGGTGCGACGTTGTCTCAGATGATTACCCGGCCCATGAGTCAAAAAATTCAAACTTACGATGTGGTTGGACCTGAAATGGTACTCTTTTTAACGGGAGGACATCCCAACACGACTGAAAAAGTGCAGCTTTGGGTTTATCTAAGCTCATAAAAAAGAAACCATAAAATATTGTTCGTTCTTCGGTTCTCATCGTCAGCAATCCGGCGGCCGTAAGAAATCCGAAGCTGAACGCGCCGACTTTATTAAAACGGATCCTCTCTAGTTCGTGGGCATATGATGCATTAGACTTTTCGCCAGCGGCGTGTTCAGGTGTATGCTGAGAATGGTGAAGCATTAGTCAAGAGACAAAGCGTTCCTCCATGCGTCTGGCTCAGGTGGTGATCGCTTCAACGTGTACGTTGATCGATGAGCGCTCAACAACACCCAACCAACAATGTCACTTTCCAGAAAGGGAAAGGAGAACTATGGCAAATTCACGAGAGCGCACTTTTGCTGAAAAGGTCAGTACGTGGGTACAGATCATAGGAATTGTTGTGGCAACCGTGTGGGGTGCTTATACTTTTATTTACAAAGAAATTACCATTCCACGATCTGCACCCATAAATGTTTCTGTGAACTTGGAACTAAAAAAGATCGGGACGACCATGACGAATGTTTATGATCGCCCTGGATCAATCATCGACGTCGAAATGCAAATATCGATGAAAAATCCAAGCTCGCGAAAGGTTGACCTTTTGCCAAGTGTTTGGATAGCATATGGATATACGGTTGCAGCCACAAAATTTGAGAGTATTGATTCCTTTGCTACACGTGCCACTGTTTTACTGAAGTACCCCCTTGGTTTCGTCGAAAGAGGATTCACTAGAACATCAAAAACTGTTCTGTCAACCGGGAGGCTGTTCACAGACACATATCTTAAGCCAAATGAAACGGTTGCTCGAACGCATATACTTCACATTCCAGCGAACATATATGATGTGCTTGAAGTTGTTTGCATATTCCCTAGTGCTGCAGACGCTAGTAAGTTAGAAATCGAATGGAACCTTGATTCGAATAGAGTCCTGAATGACGTGTGGTTTCATCTGGACAGAAAAGGACGACGTACACTAATAAGTCCCGATGAACTGGAGTACTATTCAAAGCCGCCGTTCGAGTGTCAGTATTCGCGTTCAGTGTCCCAGATCTCATTACGTTGAGGAGCAAATGTGCATCTCTACTTTTTGTTAATGCTAAACACAACCGAAGTTAGTATATTATGGTTCAACAAGCCGGCGGGACTTCGCATAGAACGTGCCGCCCCGACATCCCTCGGCAAGCTCGGGATCCGTATAACGTCGGGACTTCGCATAGAACGCTCGCAAGACAAAAAACAAAAAAGGAATCCTAAATGAAATTTCATAAATATCATGGACTCGGAAATGACTACATTGTTATCGATCCCCATGAAGCTTCTATTAATCTTAAAAATGAAATCATCAGACTAATTTGTGATAGAAATTATGGTGTTGGTTCTGATGGAATACTATACGGGCCTGAAAACAAAGATGGCAATCTATTTTCAGTCCGGATATTTAACCCGGATGGAAGTGAGGCAGAAAAAAGCGGTAATGGAATACGGATATTTTCAAGATATCTTTGGGATATTGGTCTTGTCACGGAAAAACCATTTCAGATATCAACAAAGGGTGGAATTGTAACATCGCAAGTTTTAAATGATGGCGACATGATAAAAGCTGAAATGGGAAAAGTCTCTTTCAATGCAATCGATATTCCAATAACCGGAATGACCGGTGAAGTAATTAATCAAGAAATGGTAATCGGACAAAGAAAGCTGAAATACTGTGCTGCAACTATCGGGAATCCACATTGTATTATTCTTGGTGAGCAGATTTCACCGGAAATTGTCAAAGAACTTGGACCTGTCATAGAATGTAGTCCGCTATTTCCTAATCGGACGAATGTACAATTCCTTAAAGTATTGAATAATTCAGAAATCCAAATTGAAATCTGGGAAAGAGGAGCCGGTTACACGCTTGCATCCGGCAGTAGCAGCATAGCGGCAGCTGCAGTAGCACATAAATTAGGTCTATGCGGAAAAAATATAACGGTTCATATGCATGGTGGCAACCTCGACATATCATTTTCTGATGATTTTATGGCGACGATGATTGGGCCCGTAACGGCTGTATACGATGGCATAATCAAGAATGACTTTTTTAATAAATGTATATAAAGAAGAAAGGCAAAATGTTACTATGAGTTTCTTCGACGATAAGATTGCAGACCGACTTGGCGGCATCAATTTTGGTAAAACTACAGAAATTTACAAATTCGAAATGATCAAACGGGCTAAAGCAGCGGCGAAAATTGCGAGCCCTGAATTATCCCTGATCGATATGGGAGTCGGAGAGCCTGACTGGCCGGCAGATCCTATGGTTGTAGAAACCCTGTCACAGGAAGCAGGAAAACCAGAAAATCGTTGGTATTCAGATAACGGCATCCCTGAATTTCAATATGCCGCTGCTCAATATTTACACAATGTTTACGAATTACAGATTGAAAATCCTTTAGAGCATATAGTCCATGGAATCGGATCAAAACCGATTCTTGCATTACTTCCAATTTGCTTGATAAATCCAGGGGACATTCTTCTGACAACTATACCCGGATATCCGGTATCAGCGACATATACAAAATATCTCGGAGGCGAGGTTTTCAATCTTCCTCTGTATGAGTCCAACTCATTTCTACCGGATTTAGAATCTATTCCGCCTTCAATTTTGAAAAGATCAAAAGCTCTCTACCTGAATTATCCAAATAATCCCACCGGAGCTACGGCAACTCCGGAATTTTTCAAGTACTCAATTGACTTTGCACATCGTAATGGAATCGTTATAATTCACGATGCTGCATATGCTTCGCTGACCTACGATGGTTATAAACCGTTAAGCTTCTTGTCTATCGACGGCGCCATGGATGTCGGCGTCGAAGTCCATTCATTATCTAAAGCTTTCAACATGACGGGTTGGAGAATGGGTTTCATTTGCGGAAATTCCAAAGCCGTTAATGCATATGCAACGGTTAAAGACAACACTGATTCAGGACAGTTCCGGGCGATTCAGAAAGCGGCTATACAGGCTTTTAGTCATTTGGATATCACAAAAGCTACGGTAGATAAATATTCGAGGAGATTTGATCTACTTGTAAATGCACTTTGCGAATTGGGATTCAAGGCGAAAAAGCCAAAAGGATCATTCTATTGTTATGTAAATGCGCCAATTGGCATAGAAAAAGGTGAAGAATTCAAAACAGCATCAGAGTTTTCGGATTTTCTAATTCGAACATCCTTGATTTCAACGGTTCCCTGGGATGATGCAGGTAAATACATTCGATTCTCAGTAACATTTGAAGCCGATTCAATCGAACGTGAAAAAGAAATAATTGCAGAAATAAAAAATCGGATGAGAAAATTAAAATTGAAATTTTAAAACCAGCGCCAGAAGAATAGCACCAGGAGGCAACAGCAAACAACAGCGTCTATGCGGATCAGTCGGAGTTCCGCCCTCACCCAAATTGCTCCACGGTTTGCTTTGGGCAACTTCGCATAGCCGCGGACCGTCGATTGAAAATAAAATAAGGACTCTAACACCATGACAAAAATCGAAGAAGGCGTTAAAGAAGTAATCTCCCAAAACAGTCGTTACTCCGTCGACGAAATTCAACTTGCAGACCCAATCGATAAATTTATTTCGTCGTTTATGGCAGACCGACTTGCAAGAGAGCTCAAAAGGAAGTTCTCTCAAATAGACACAACCGCGATGACAAATGAACTTTTCACAACATTAAAGAAAATATCTGATTTAATAAAACGTATTAACGACTATTATCCAAACATATGAAAAACATAATTTCGCTTATTTGCTTTCTTATT
This sequence comes from Bacteroidota bacterium, assembly GCA_050011775.1. Taxonomy (GTDB): domain Bacteria; phylum Bacteroidota; class Ignavibacteria; order UBA10030; family CAVZMI01; genus CAVZMI01. The sequence continues at coordinate 27,500 of JBEKIL010000021.1, forward strand.
ACTTCCATTTCTTGTTTTGGGCAAGAAAGAATATTCTCTCTGGGTTATGGAAAGACTTTCGTAAACAACGACTCCTCAACTTTAAGTTTATCATTGGACCTAAATCGTATTCCCGGACAAAGTGAAAAAGCCGGCGGCTATTATTTTATCAATGAAGTTATTGGCAGTGAGGGCTGGGGTTATTACCTAAAACCGACTATGGATATCAATATAGGAAGTAATATTTCCAGCTCCCCGAACAATATTTCAGTAGGAGCGCCTTTAGGATTAGTGTACGACTTCAGAGAGTGTGAATTAGGAATATTTTCCTTCTATATCGACGGTTCTCCTGAACTGGTGGCAGATAAAGGCTTTAAAAATAATTTGTATTACTTTTCGGTAAATTCATACTTAAAATATGAATTTCTAAACGACAAAGTTTTATTAAATATATTGTCTGGCGTTTCGAATGCAAACGGTGCCAGAAACCAATTCGATAAGGGTACAGACACCTATGGAAGACTGACCATTCCTTTCTTCTTGAAATTAATTTGCTGGAATGCCGTATCATGCAGTGGGAAATCATTTAAGCGAATAAATTGGACAAATTCATTCAAATTTAATTCAGTCTATGCCGACGACAGTAAAATAAATACCGACAATAACTATATATATTTCAACTCGAAATTCGATTTCTACTTTACACCGAACATAGGCTTTAATATCACCTACTTTAACGGAAAAGAAGAGCCGGCTTTCAAACGCAACAATGCGGTTATATTTGGGCTCACATTATCGAGATGAAATCAGCTGCACACAAGATTGATTGAGTATAAGGAGGTATAATATCATGTCTGAGAACATTATCAACGAGTTCTTGAAAGGGAAACGGTTTTGGAGAATATCACCTCCAAAAGAAAAACTCCTGGAAAAGATTATCAGCCTTGAAAAGGACATAGCTGAGTATAAAACCAGAAAATTGGACCACCGGCAAAAGCAGATTTTGGAAACCTGTGAAGATTATCTCCGGATTGCCCGGGAACTCCATACGAAAAGGTTCTCTCACCCTCATCTCATCTGGAGTTTACTGCACCGTGTCGATGAACGTCTTATTCTTCTAATGCCGGGACATGAATTATCTGCAAGAGTGATCGACGTGAAGACAGCCTTTGACCTTACCATCAAGGAAGAGTCTGTACGAAAAGAATGGTTGTCTGACAAGGGGAAACTCGTGGAAGCGATTAATGATATTACAAGCGGCGGTAAGAATATTCAAAAGAGCAGATATATGGTAAAAGAAGCACTACAGTATCTCGATAATCTTGTGGACTACGGCTTCTGGAAGCTGTCGATGAATATCTTTATGAGTGTTACGAGTGCTTTTTTCCTGGCAGTATTTATGCTCATATACTTTGAAGTATACCGCCAACACTTTGATGAATTGTTGACGGCACACAATCTGATGCCTTTTGCCATACTTGGTCTAATGGGCGGCTATCTCAGCAATCTTCTCACCAAGGAAGATTTCCTCTTTGTTTGGGGCGGACCGTTCCTCAGATATCTTTTCTACAACTTGATGGTAAGGCCCGTCATTGGTGCTTTCACTGCAGTGTTTTTCTTTCTGGTGGAACAGTCAAAGTTGATCTTTTCAATCAACAGCATCGTGGAGGGTAAGCCGATATCGGTGCAGCCGACTATCATAAATATAAACGTTAACCCGGGTGCCATGCAGTATGTTTACATTGTTCTTGCAATTACAGTCGGCTTTGCAGGTGAAAAAGCCCTGAGGGGCATGATGGACAAGGTCTTAAAACGCCTGGAAGAAAAGGCGGAAAAGACAAAAGAAACAAAACCGGAGACAATAAAGAATGAAAAACGGGAATCATCCTGAAAAATGTGGAGCGAGGATGGGATAGATCGGATCTTGATTTTATAGACAAAAGGTGACATATAAAAGGCTGGCCATCGGCGTTCACCCGTCTGCAGATGAAAAAAATATTATAGATATCGCTCAATCTTGCCCTGCCATCCCGAGCACTTGAAAATAATTCTTGTCGCGTCGGAAGGAGAACCGGGCTGCGATACGTTGGATTTCTATTAAGAAGAATGAATTTATATACGTAAGAACAGAGTAAAGTCCAACTACTGCCCGGCGTTGTATTGCATTTCTCTCCCCTATTTCGTACTTTTCCCACACTTTTTAGAACCTTCCAAAATGCGTTATCCAAGATAAACCAGAAAGAAGTTTAGGTAATGGATATGCTCCTTCCTTTAGCAGATACACTGGCTTTATACGAAAGGAAATTCCTATGAAACGGATTTACTTTTTATCCGGTCTGATTTTACTGCTCACTTGGGCGGCACAGGGGCAGACATTGCATTCAGGCAATGTTTCAGGAATATGGTATGCAGGCAGCAACCCGCATGTCATTTCAGGCGATGTTGTCGTCCCTCCCGATAGTCTTCTCACCCTTGAAGCCGGAGTTGAAGTCCGTTTCGACGGTCATTATAAATTCTTGGTCCACGGAACTCTTCGTGCGATTGGAACACCTGCAGACAGCATCATCTTCACTAGGAACCGTCCTGCAGATGACAGCAGAGGATGGGGAATCAGGTTCGACAGCTCATCGGCCGATACGAATATCCTCCGGTACTGCCGGATCGAGCATGGTTACGCCATAGACACCATCGGCAGTTCGGGCTACAGTGACATAGGGGGTGGTGTATTTTGTTTCAATGCAAATTTAATCATCGAAAACTGCCATATTACACATAATACTGCATCAACCGGTGGAGGTATCTATATTTTTAATTTTCTTGACTATCCTGTACCAAAGTTTGTTTATATCAGATCGAATCTTATCGACAGCAACAGTACAATCAGTAAAAGTTATAACGCATGCGGTGGCGGCGGGATAAACGTTGAAGGTGGACAGGTTACTATCGAACGAAATCTTATCATTGGAAATACCTATTCCGGTAACGATGCAAATTATGAAGGCGGAGGCGGAATTTTTGTTTCCAATGCAACTGTTTTCGGTCCCGTACAGATACTGAATAATACCATTTATGGAAATTCGAGTCCGAAAGGAGCCGGAATACATACATCAAGGGGGTTCGACGGCGTGATTGAAAACAATATTATCTGGAGAAATAGGGGAAGCGTCAACAATGATCAGATCACTATTGAAACCGACTACGATCCAAAGCCGATACCTGCCGGATTAATAATCAACTACAATGACATACAAGATTCGGCCATTGTCGTGGTATATCGAAATGACCGGCAGGACACGGCGTATTCATGGCTCAAGAATATATCAGCCTATCCGGGATTTGCCGACACGGCAAGTTACAACTTCAACTTGATGGAGGGCTCTCCATGCATCGATGCGGGTGATCCTACATCTGTCCACGACCCCGATAACACAATTGCCGACATCGGTGCATTTTACTTCTGGCATATCAATGGGATCCAGGAGAGCTATCAAACGCCCAAATATTTTTCTCTGGAACAGAATTATCCGAACCCTTTCAATCCATCTACAAATATTCGATTTTCGCTGCCAAAGGCATCCGATGTCAATTTGAGCATCTACAACATTTTAGGCGAAAGAATAGCCGTGGTGGTGTCCGAACATATGAATGCCGGGACCCATTTGGCAGAATGGAATGCATCCGGATTTGCAAGCGGCGTATATTTCTATCGTTTATCCGCCTTTCCTCTGGAAAGTCGAGACAGGCAGGCCGGATCATTCAATGAAACAAGGAAGCTCATTCTACTCAAATAATATCATCCATCTAGCTAAATGCGGGTCATTCGGAATTGAAGAAGCAGGAATAGGATTATTTCAATTCGTTTCTTTTTTATTAAAAAGCTATATTCATAATAACTTCAGGAGAAACAGTGAGGCCGGAAAACGTACGTCAGACTGCTACAACCATACGATGACATTTGATGTGAGTAGTTTGATGATTAGAGTTTATAACTAACCATAATATACGAGGAGGTACTTATGAAATACTCTATTACAATATTATTATTTTTATTTCTTGTGCAAGTGAAGGCGGCACAAACAAAACAAATTGCCTATATCTATTCTTCATCTTTGTCATCGGATTCGAGCGCTGCATTTGATTATAAAACCTTCCTCGATTCAAATGGATATTCTACATACCTGATAAGAATGAGCGATGTTCAGAGTACCGACTTTTCTTCCTACAGTGCAATCTTGATCGGTAACGGTACAGGAAACCTTGATTTATGGGGAGATTCTTCCTCAGTGGCGGCAATCAATAATTTCAACAAACCCGTCATAGGTCTCGGTGAAGGAGGATATGCATATTTTGGTAGACTTTCACTAAATATTGGCTGGCCTCACGGATGGCATGGTCCGGCAAGCAGCATGTATATTGTTCAGCCTCAACATACCATCTTTAATACTCCAAATTCCATCACAATCCCTTCAGATTCAGTCGTCACAATGGGTAATGTTCAAGTTCCAGGCAACGAAGTAGGAATCTATATACCGGTTCCACCTCTTAATGTCAATTTACTGGGTCGCGAGGTGAACGAGTCCGATACCAGCCATAACCATTATCCTTTAGTTCAAGAAAAAACAAAATATTTCATCTGGGGATTCTCCGATCCACCATCAAAGATGACTCAAACCGGCAATCTACTCTTCCTTAATATTGTTGATTACATGATTAGAATGAGTCAATCAACAAAAATCGCTTACATTTTCAATCTAGGTTCGTCATTTGACTCGAGCGCCGCATTTACATATAAGTCCTTCTTAGATTCAAGCGGATACTCCACAACTCTGATAAATATGGACGAAGTGCTTAGCATCGATTTTTCTTCCTACAGCGCAATCTTGATCGGTGATGGTACGGGAAACCTGAATTCATGGGGAAATCCTTCCCTGGTAGCAGCAATCGATAACGCGGCCAAACCAATCATCGGTCTTGGTGAAGGAGGATATGCATATTTTGGAAAGCTTTCGTTGAAGACCGGTTATCCCAACGGTTGGCATGGTCCGGCGAGCGGCATACATATTGTTCAGCCTCAACACGCGATCTTCAACACTCCTCATCCCATTGCAGTCCCCTTAGATTCATTCGTTACCATGTGCATTGTTCCAGGCAACGAAGTGGGAATTTGTATACCGATTCAACCTCTTAATGTCAATCTACTGGGTCGCGAGTTGAATGCTACCGATACCAGCTATAACCATTATCCTTTAGTTCAAGAAAAAACAAAATATTTCTTATGGGGATTCTCATATCCACCGTCAAATATGACTCAAACCGCTAACTTACTTTTTCTTAATATTGTTGATTATATGACTAGGATGAGTCAATCGACCACACAGAGCAACCCCATAGCATATTATCCATTAGACTCGAGTCCCAATGACTCTACAGGGAATTATGGTAAAATGATACTAACCAACACTCCCTTTCAGGATGGAGGAATTTATTGCAATGGCAGTTACACAGAATGTCATGCTGAAACTCCGGTTTTCCCTCCATCAATTTTTAATTCATTCAATGTCACCGTCAAATTCAAAGTGGATACCATCCCAACGCACGAAAACCCTGTTATAAGAGGTGGGACCGGATGGAGATGGATTGGTATCCTTTTAAATACCGACAGCACTGTAACGCTTTACTACAATAATAATAATCGGAAGCGTAGCCTCTTGCACTATTCCAGAAATACCTGGCATGAAGCGGAGCTTGATTATGACAGTTCTAACGCCATAGCACAACTATATTTGGATGGAACATTGGCATGCTTTGCCCGCGATACTATTATTCACGGTCCTTACGACTATGATCGGACTTTCGGCATTTCGAACCCTGCCAATGCGACGGTTTTCAAGGGAATTTTAAAAGACTTAAAAATATATTCTTCGGCAATTTCCCTGACAAATATATTCGATATGCCTTTTCAAGAGCTGAAAACTTTTCAGTTATCACAGAACTATCCGAATCCGTTCAATCCATCCACAACTATTCGATTCTCTCTGCCGAAGGCATCTGATGTCAATTTAAGCATCTACAATATTTTAGGCGAAAGAATAACCGTGTTGGTGTCCGAACATATGAATGCCGGGACCCATTTGGTAGAATGGAATGCATCCGGATTCGCAAGCGGCGTGTATTTCTATCGGTTATCCGCCTTTCCTCTGGAAAGTCGAGACATGCAAGCCGGATCATTCAATAAAACAAGGAAGCTCATTCTAATTAAATAGTGTCATTCAGGCAAAGCTCTGTTGGAAAGAAATAAAGGAATACGTATTGATGATCGCCAATAACTCTTGAAAAAAGAAGAGTGGATTGACAAAGTAGGTGCGAATTCCGAAGACTAACACCGGGAGAAAAGCATGTATATAAGATTGATAGTAGTAATACTCGTGCTTGTTTCTATTGCCCTCTTTACAGGCTGCGCACCCGGCGGCGGACATTATTCCCCGGAAAAACCTGCAGGCTTTTTCTCGGGAATCTGGCACGGGTGGATCGCACCGGTTACACTGATAATCGGCCTCTTCGACGGGAATATACGGATCTACGAACAGTACAATACCGGCTGGTGGTACGATTTCGGGTTTTATATCGCGGTCATCGGCGGGTTCGGCGGCATTTCATTTATCAGAAAGCAATCGAAGAAAAAACCCGGACATTAGAAAAAAAACGAGCTTAATAAATGAAAAAGAAAACGATGAAAGATTCAAAAACAAATTATGATAACTCTCGATGGGCAGATGACAGTTTCGTAAACGAATACTTGAGAGATGCCGATATATATATTCCTCAAAGAAAACAAGTATTACAATTGATTAAATCGATATTTTCTTTTTATGTCAATAAAAACACAAAAAGACCTTATATCATCGATCTGGGATGCGGCGATGGGGCTATAACCAAAGCACTATTGGAAATCAATAAAAATCTTCTGGTAACATTGGTCGATGGCTCAAAAAATATGCTTGAGTCTGCAAGAAAAAACATTCCGGATACCAATATCAAGAACGCCATCAATCTTTCATTTCAAGATCTTTTTAATTTATCTGCCATCGAAGATGATGCGGATTTTATCGTTTCGTCGTTGGCAATACACCATTTAAATGAAAACGAAAAAGACCGCCTGTTTAAATATGTTTATAAAAAATTAAAAACCGGCGGCCTATTTGTAAATTATGATCCGGTTTCGTCTCCTTCTCAGGAACTGGAGCGACTTGATTTAATTATCTGGAAAAAATGGATATTGAATTATGAAGCAAAAATAAGACCAAAGAGAAAGAAATCGCTTGATTATATTCCATTACAATACAAAAATAATAAAGATAACGTCCCCAGTTCTATAGAATCTCAATTAGAAATGATGAAAAAAGCGGGTTTTTCAGATGTTAACCTCTATTATAAATACGGATTGTTTTGCCTGTTTGGCGGAAGAAAATAAGAACCCAAAAATAATTCATTCACTTGAAAGAAAGACGATCTAATGACAGGAAACGTTTGCCCCAAATGTGGAAAGGCAGTCATGCCTTATTCCCGGTTTCTGCGTGAAGCAGAACCGTATCGAATTTCAAATTGTGGAAGCTGCGGCGTTAAACTGCGCAGGAGTCCTAAAGTTTATCTTCTTTTCCCTATCATGTGTATTGTGCTCGGTCTCATCGGAGTACCGGTTTTTCTCCAGCTGACGAAAGCGCAAGTTCATAACTGGATCAGTATGATAATTATTATTGTGCTTTTAACCGGATGGACTTTTCTCACAAATTATTTAGGATGGCGCTACATCGGCTGGGTTCCTCTCGAGGATGATAAAAAAAGTCAAGTGTAAATCGGGGTTCATTTCTACAGGCTTCAGCCAGGGATTTTCGGTGCGACAAAGGAACTTGGTCCTGTGTAAATTCGAAATAGCAACAATTATAATCGATGCAGGATTTAGAATTCGCCTCAGGCATTCCGGAGCCATTAACGATCTTTACGATTTCCTGAATATCTATATTGAACCATGTCTGTCCAAAATAAATTAAGAAACGCTGAAAGTCCCCAATAAATATAATTTTTGAAGCATTTTGACTTTAAATTGTCAAATGTGGCTATCTTAATCAGTTATTGCTTTCTCAAATAGTAAATAAATCCTTGACGACAAAATCGCTGTTGAGCGGCGGGAAGAAGCGCGGCCGTGTGTTGGCACAATTTCGTGCGTTTCGATCGAGGCATATAAAATGATATTTATCGCATTATCCTTGAATAATAAGGCCGAGATCGACGGACTCGCGGTTGCCATCGCAAAAGCGCGGGTGGGATGCCACCTTACGCGGGTTGCGATTTTGTCAGCGCATATTAACGAACTTCGATTTTATTACCAGTGCGCAGTACCTTTAGGTGCCTGTTTTCTTTCTGTCACTTTCGATATATCGTCCCGTCTTCGTTTTGTGGAGGACTCTGACATGTTCTTTCAGAAGCACGGGGCTTTTCAAAAAGAAA
>JBEKIL010000022.1:0-15276 GCA_050011775.1 Bacteroidota bacterium
TTTTCTTTCTGTCACTTTCGATATATCGTCCCGTCTTCGTTTTGTGGAGGACTCTGACATGTTCTTTCAGAAGCACGGGGCTTTTCAAAAAGAAAGTGACACCATTAACACTGTTCTTTTATGAAAGTTATTTTGGACAGGTCTGACTGCACATAGTTTATCAGTGCTGTCCAAAACATGATAGAAAGAATCGTTCAAGAATGAAAATATAATTAATGATTTGCCTTGAGAAATATCTCACCCCTTCAGGGTTTTTTTGATGTCCATTCTTTTAAGATTCAAGGGGCTACGCCCCTTGCGGACATATTCCACCCCGCCTGAATCCCGATAGAATCGGGATGATGGCACTTTAGTGTTGGGGTGGTTTTAAAGACATATCTATACTGCGAAATTCAAAAATTACATTGCATTTAGACCCTGTCACTAAAGTACTGTCGTCCCACATGGTATGTGGGACTCCCGAAGGGTCAGATACTCCGGGTCAAAAGAAAGTTACTTCTGCATCCCGATGGAAATCGGGATGCGATATCTATTTTGGACAAGTCTGATGGTGTATAGTCTGTCAGACTTTGCACCCTCGAAAACGATTCTTGAAACTTTATGCATTTTTTACTATGATGCAGGTATCGTCTTTATCAGATTCATCGGAACACACAAGCAGTATGATAAAATCGATCCGGAGATTATATGAGAATAAATATTAAAAAAGCCATTAAACCGATCAAGACGGAAAAAGAGTACAAATATGCACTCACGATGATCGAAAAACTTATGGATGCAAAAAAAGGTCATCGGACTCAGATCTGTTGAATGTCATTACATTGCTTGTCGAAAAATACGAGGAAAAGCACTATCCGATTCCACAACCCGATCCGATCGAAGCGATCAAATTCAGAATGGAGCAGTTAGGCCTCACTCAAAAGGATGTCGCCGATATCATCGGCAGTAAAAGCCATGCCTCTGAAATCCATAGCGGGAAAAGAAAACTAACCGTGGAAATGATGAAAACACTCCATTCGGCTTTAGGTGTTCCGGCTGAATCTCTCTTAGGTGCTTAATCCATATCTCACGATATGTTGCACCTAAACTGCTTTTCACGTATATTGCTTAATAATTCTTCCGTCCCGTCCGGCTTAAAGACGGGATTTCTTTTGAGAACACCATATAACCCAAAGCCAAAACCGACGGTTTAAACCGTGGGTCTATATACGACTACGGCAGCGACAAGGACTCGCGCTCTTAATGAACCTCATCCGCAACTTCTGCATCATCGCCCATATCGACCACGGGAAATCGACCTTAGCCGACAGACTTCTCGAGGCCACTAATACCATTTCGGCACGGGAGATGATGGATCAGGTGCTCGACGATATGCCGCTCGAGCGCGAGCGGGGCATTACAATCAAGTCTCACGCCATACAGATGAAATATACCGCCCGCGATGGAAATCCGTATGTCCTTAACCTAATCGATACACCCGGCCACGTCGATTTTACGTACGAAGTCTCGCGCTCGCTTGCCGCGTGCGAAGGCGCAATACTCGTTGTCGATGCGTCGCAGGGAGTCGAAGCGCAAACCATCAGCAACTTGTATATGGCAATTGAAGCAGGACTCGAGATCATTCCAGTCATAAATAAAATCGACCTGCCGAGCGCGGCAACTATGATCGACGTTGTACGCGATGAGATTGTCAGTCTCGTCGGCTGTAAGCCCGAAGAAATTTTAAAGGTCAGCGCGAAAGCAAATATAGGGATCGATGAGATCCTCGAAGCTATCGTCCGCCGAATCCCGCCTCCAAAAGGAGACGTTGATGCTCCGCTGCAAGCGCTGATTTTCGATTCGGTATTCGATATCTACCGCGGCGCGATCGTCTATATCAGGGTATTCCAGGGAACGCTCAAAGAGCACGATCAGGTAAAATTCTTCTACAACGAAAAAACATTCGAGGCCGAAGAAGTCGGCATTCTCGAGATGAAACGCGAACGCACCGGAATGCTGTCGGCAGGGAATGTAGGGTATCTCATCGCGAACGTCAAGGATGTGCACGATTCGAAAGTCGGCGATACGGTTACACTCGCTTCGAATCCGGCCGAACACCCACTGCCCGGATATAAAAACGTCAAGCCGATGGTCTTTGCGGGAATTTATCCGACGATTACCGAGAATTTCGAGGAACTTCGCGACTCGCTGGAACGTCTAAGATTAAACGACGCTTCGCTTATCTACGAGCCGGAGACCTCGACGGCTTTAGGTTTCGGCTTCCGTTGTGGATTTCTGGGACTCCTGCACATGGAGATCATACAGGAACGTCTCGAGCGGGAATATAATCAGTCGCTCATTACGACAGTCCCGAACGTCGAATACAGAGTAACAACGACAAGCGGTGAAGAGATGCTGGTTGATAATCCGGCTTTCATGCCGCCCGAAGTAAAAATCGTAAAGGTCGAAGAGCCGTTTATCAAGGCGACCATCATCACACCGACCGAATATATCGGCAGCGTCATGAAGCTCTGTATGGATCGCCGGGGAATATACAAGACCACGACGTATTTAGATCCGACACGCGCGCAGATAGATTTCGAAATGCCATTATCGGAAATCATTTTCGATTATTACGATAAGCTCAAATCGATTTCACGCGGGTACGCGTCGTTCGATTACGACATCGTCGATATGCGTGAATCGGATCTTGTGAAGCTCGATATCCTGCTGAACGGCGAGCCGGTCGATGCGCTGTCGACGATTATATATCGCGATAAAGCGTACGATTGGGGGAGACGATTGTGCAGCAGGCTCAAGAAGCTGATACCGAGGCAGATGTTCGAGGTGGTGATACAGGCGGCGATAGGGGAGAAGGTGATTGCGAGAAATCAGATCAGTGCGATGCGCAAGAACGTTATAGCAAAATGTTACGGCGGAGACATTTCGCGCAAACGCAAACTCCTCGAGAAACAAAGAGAGGGGAAAAAGCGTATGAAACAGGTGGGCAGAGTCGAGGTGCCGCAGGAAGCTTTCCTCGCCGTATTATCAATGGACGATACAACGTAAATATAGCCCCGGGCGTGAGCCCGGGGATGAAAATGCAACCCAGGGTGTGAACCCCGGGAATAAAAATATAGCCCCGGGCGTGAGCCCTGGGTAGAAACCGCCATCGAGAAAGGCGCGCAACCAATGCCATCGAAACAGAAGCAATCAAAAAAAGAAACCGAAAAGCCGATAACGTTAACAGAAAAGACCATTGCATTCTTCCGGGAAATCGGTATAGTGCTGGTTGCCGTGCTTATTCTGAACAGCTTTGTTCTGGCTTCCTTCGAAGTACCGACGGGCTCGATGGAAGACACGGTAATGACCGGGGATTTTCTTTTTGTGAATAAATTTATCTTTGGGGGATCGACCCCGTATGCTATTCCCCTCACATCGATTCGCATTCCGCATTTTCGGATCCCGGGTTTCCGGAGCATCCAGCACGGCGATGTGATCGTGTTCGACTGGCCGGGTGAGCGGGACCTGAAAGGGAAACCGCCGCAGACCTGGTACCTGAAGCGCTGCGTCGGTCTACCCGGCGACACGATCGTCATCGTCAACCGCGTCGTATACGTGAACGGCCAGGTGTTTCCCAATCCACCCGATCTCAAATTCCAGCGGATGACGACTTTACCTGCGGACTTGCCGCGGGGAGTGCTGTTCCCGCGTGGATCGAATTTCAACGAAGATAATTACGGCCCGGTCATCGTCCCAAAAAAGGGAATGAAGATCCAGCTTAATGCCGAAAATTTTTCTTCCTGGGACGTCTTTATATTTCGTGAAGGTCATCAGGCGGAACTCAACGGAGAAAGAGTGCTTATCGATGGAAAAGAGACAACGGAATATGTGGTAGAACGCGATTATGCATTTGGAATGGGGGACAACAGGGATGACAGCCTCGACAGCCGCTTCTGGGGGTTCATACCGATGGAAGACATCATCGGCACGCCGATGATAGTCTACTGGTCATGGGATCCCAATCTCCCAATCTATCAGCTGGTCGATAAGATCAAATCCATCAACTTTGGACGCATCGGGAAGATAATCCGGTAACAGACGTGGCCGATATAGAAAGCGCACAGGATACAACTCCGCAGGAAGAAGGACAGAAACCGGATGAGGATGTAAAGACCGACCGGAAGCGGCATTTCCGCGAATACCTTCAGGCCATTCTACTCACGGTTATTGTCGCTCTGTTCTTAAAAGCATTTTTCATCGAAGCGTTTCGAATTCCTTCCGGATCGATGGAACAAACACTCCTTGAAGGGGATTTTATTCTCGTCAACAAATTTATTTACGGCTTTAAAACGCCGCGGACGATCCCGCTGACGAATATCGCGATTCCCAACTGTTCGATTCTCCCGATTAAAAATCCTAAGATAGGCGATGTGATCATCTTTGAATTTCCGGGAGACCGTGATGAAGTCACACCCGTCAGGTCCGAGACGTATGTCAAACGATGTATCGGGACGCCGGGCGACACGGTTGAAATTATCGATAAAACTGTTCATGTAAATAATCGCGCTGTCACTAATCCACCCTTCATGAAATACCAGAGTTACGAGATACATCCCCGCGGTCAGACAAACCAAAAAATGTTCCCGCCGGGAATGGATAACAGTGAAGATAATTACGGTCCTGTCGTGGTTCCCAAAAAAGGAATGATTATCTCTATCCGTTACGACACGATCGATCAGTGGTATGTGTTTATCCGGCGGGAAGGACATATCGTCGAAATTCGCGGCGACCAGATATTCATCGATGGACGCCTGACGGATTCGTACACGGTAGAGCGCGACTACTATTTTATGATGGGGGATAACCGCGATAACAGCCTCGACAGCCGGTTCTGGGGATTTGTTCCTTCAGATAATATCATCGGAAAGGCGATGTTCGTATATTGGTCGTGGGAGCAGAACATCCCGGAATATCACTTCATCGATAAACTCTCATCGGTACGGTGGAATAGAATTGGGACAATCATAAGATAAAGTCTTTTGTCCAAAAAATCGGTTTGAATGGTAGTCGCAGGCTCCTGAGCCCTACGTAAAACGTGGGGCGATGGCACTTTAGTGTTATGCCTGCGAAATTATTATATAATCGCAACCTGAAGCTTGCGGCTACCATGAATTATTTTCTTTTTATACAACCCCACAAAGTAAAGCGCATGGCTTTGTGCAATAAATACTACACAGGATCTGATTCGATGTCAGGCCTTTACATACACATTCCATTCTGTGAACGGAAATGCATCTACTGCGATTTCTACTCGGTCGATAAAAAATCTTCCATCGACAGATTTCTAGAAGCGCTGGAAACCGAAATTGCCAGCACTGCATCTATCGCTGGAGAAAATAAATTCGGGACAATTTTCATAGGCGGCGGAACGCCTTCATTATTGACACCGGCACAGCTCGAAAAAATATTCCATGTTCTGTCGAAATCTTTTATGATTGAAAACGATTCTGAAATTACAATTGAAGCCAATCCCGGGACAGTCACGACAGAAAAACTCCGGGACTATCGAGCACTAGGCATTAATAGAATCAGCTTCGGCATCCAATCGTTTCATAAGGATGAATTACAGTTTCTCGGACGGATTCATAATGTCGAACAGGCGATGGAGTCGATCGGGTTTGCACGCGAGGCGGGTTTTACAAATATAGGTATCGACATCATGATATCGCTTCCGGGACAGACTGTGCGAAAGTTAGAGTATTCGCTGGCCCGTGCGGTTGCACTAGAGCCCCGGCACATCTCTACATATAGTTTGATTATTGAAAAAGGAACGCCGCTGTATCGTATGGTGGAAGAGGGGAAGGTGACGCCTCTTTCAACCGATCTGGATGCCGATCTTTATGAATTCACGATGGAATATCTCACAAACCATGGATTTGAACATTATGAAGTCTCGAATTATGCACGGCCGGGATTTCGGTCGATACATAATTCGAATTACTGGAATCATACACCTTATATCGGATTTGGCCCATCGGCGCATTCATTCTGGGAGGGAAAACGGTGGTGGAATATTGCGGACGTAGAGATCTACTGCGATCTTCTTCTGAAAGGAAAATCTGCAATAGCGGGGAATGAAATCCTCGGCAGGGAACAGCTGCTGGAAGAGGCGATTTTTCTCGGACTTCGAAGCGGCGGCATCAATCTTCAACATCTTGTCGACCAGTACGGATTTTTCATGGCAGAGCCGGTTCATTCCCTGTTTAATCAATGGATCAATGAAGGCCTGGCAGTGCAAAAAGGGGCACATCTTCGTCTAACATCCCGGGGGTATCTCGTGTGCGACGAGCTCTGTGCACGGCTGATCGATCTGATACCGGCCTCACAAAATATTGCAAATAAACGATTTATGACGTATATTTGATAGAATTTTTTCACATAGCCTTACCTCGTTACTGCAGAGTGACAAAGGAGATTCGAGATGAAGAAAATATTCAGTGTTATCCTTATACTGCTCAGTGGTATAATCCTGTTCACAGGCGTAATCGCATTCATTGCACGGATATCCCAGGGCTCACTTAATTCGCAGGCTGCTGGACAGATAATTGTCATACTGATTCTCGGCTGCGGGACTCTGTGGGGAGGCGTAAAGCTCTGGAAAAGTTGGCGCAAGACTGCTGGAATAGTCTCTTCAAATGTTCGACCCAGTGGGACAGAGATAAGTGCGCGTGATGACCGAGCAAAGGTAGGATATTCCGGGGTTCTAATGGGACATCCGAAACTCAGCAGGTTTATAGCGGTCGGTATATTTATCATATCGTTGATAACATTCACATTAACCGTACAATCAAGCGTTCCCTTCTGGGATTGCGGCGAATTTATTGCCACGACCTACACGATGGCCGTTCCACATCCTCCGGGTGCACCTTTTTTCCTGATCGTTGGCCGTATCATGGCGATGATACTTCCATTCGTCGGAGATTTTGCGTTACGTATTAACCTCATTTCGGTCATTACGAGCGCACTCACGGTGATGTTTCTGTATCTCATCAGTGTGCGGTTGATTATCCGCTGGCGCGGAATTCCGAAGACTACGATCGATTATCTCATAGTCTACGGCTCATCGGTAATCGGTGCACTCACGTTCAATTTCACCGATACATTCTGGTTCAGTGCGGTCGAAGCCGAAGTATATGCAGCGGCAATGTTTTTCCTTTCAGCGACGACGTACCTTATACTTCGCTGGTACGAGGAAGCCGATAAGCCGGGAAACGAGCGCTATCTCTATCTCATTGCATATCTGATGGGTCTTTCACTCGGAGTGCACCAGCTTAGTATTCTATCATATTTCACAATTGGGTTGATTGTATACTACCGGTACAAAGAAGTAACGTTAAATTCCTTTATTCTCTATACGGTCATCATCTCGGCGACGTTTTTAATATTATGGCCCGGATTAATAAATATTTTTCCCGATATGCTTGATGGAAGTCTTTCAATGGGACCGATAGATATTGAGGACAGTGATCTCATCCGATATATGCCGTTGATTCTCTCGCTTGCGACTATCTACGGTGTGTACTATACGTACAAACACAAAAAAAGAATTCTCAATATTGCATTCACATCCATTCTTCTGGTGATCATCGGATACACCACGTATACGCAGGTTGTAATTCGTGCCGGCTCGCACCCGCCGATCAACGAGAACAATCCGAGTAATATGGATCGTTTCGTGTACTACATGAACCGCTCGCAATACGGAGAGCAGCCTTCGATCACAAACCGTCGTTGGAGTACGGAACAGTATCACCAGCAGATGTACCTGAAATATTCGAGCGACGCGGATTATTTTTTACGGTACCAGATTTATCATATGTACCTCCGGTATTTAGGATGGAATTTCGTAGGGAAGGCCGGCGATCTCCAGGATGCACCTGTTGTCGTATTCAATTCAGAGGGCAAATGGTCCGACAGTCCGGGATTTCCCAATCGTTATTTTGCAATTCCGCTCATTATCGGTGTCCTGGGACTGGTATATCATTTCCAGAAGGACTGGAAGTTCGCGCTTGCATTCCTTGTATTGTTCGGTATGCTTGGGATTGTCCTAACTTTCTACTTCAATATGGCCGAACCCCAGCCGCGCGAGCGTGATTACTTCTTCGTTGGCTCGTTCTTCGTTTTTGCATTATGGATTGGTTTCGGTATTACGGCTATTCTGGAATGGCTCGAAAAAAACGTGAAGCAGTCGAATGTTGTCTCCCCTGTTACCCTTCTTGGATGCAGTGTGGCGATTGCGATGCTAATCCTTCCGATCAACATGGGATGGCAGAATTGGTATGATCATAACCGGCATGGGAATTATATGCCGTGGGATATGTCGTACAATATGCTGCAATCATGCGAAAAAAATGCAATCCTGTTTACCGGCGGAGATAACGATACATTCCCATTATGGTATCTTCAAGAGGTAGAAGGAGTGCGGACGGATATTCGCATCGTCAATTTAAGTCTGGTGAACACGGATTGGTATATCTATCAATTAAAACATGAACGACCTCATGGTGCAGACACAGTTACCATTAATATGTCGGATGAGTCTATCAAGCGTGTCGCCACCACTGGCGGGATGGCATGGACCCCGCAGGATGTCGATCTGCCTGTTCCGAATGAAGTCTTTGAAGCGTACGGAGTAACAGACACAAGTATAATCAATAAAGGAAAAATTACCTGGACGTTGAAAACGACACTGGGGAGGAATATAAATGCGATTCGTACGCAGGACGTTATGATGAAGGAGATCGTTCTCGGGGCCAGATGGAAACGTCCGATTTATTTTGCTACCTCTGCTTCGGACGATGGAAAGATAGGTTTAGACGATTACTACGAGCTCGAAGGACTTGCGTTCAAGCTCACCCCCAAAAAACATAATTATGATAATCAGGTGAATGAAGCGGTTATTCTGGCTTCCGTTTCGAATGAACCCGCCGTTCCTTCAAAGGAGCCCCAGCGCGGTTATCTTTACCGGGGTTTATCGGATGACAGAGTGTATTTCAACGAACAGGACCGCCGGATGATTGTGAATTACCGGAATGCGTTTCTACGGCTCGCTATCTATTATAGCGGTCTGAATGAGAAGGAAAAGCTCTTTACCTTGCTCGATCTGATGGAAAAGAAGATGCCGCGCCGAATCTTCCCAATTATGTGGCAGCTGCAGGCGGATATCGCTACACTGTATTACCGGTCCGGGCACATAGATCGTTTCAATGAATATGCCGCGGATGTTGAGACAAAGGCATGGGAAGTAGTACGTAGCGGACAGGGTAACCCGACCCAATATTATAATCCGTGGCGTGTCCTGATTGAGATTTATGCTCTACGGAACGATATTAAAAGCCAGATCGACGTGCTCAATACACTGGTCGGGCAATATCCGAACGATGAAGGACTCAAAAAGCGGATTAAACAACTTCAGGATCAGCTCAGGGCGAGCGCTGAAAAACCTTCACAGCCTGAATCGAAAAAATAGCTGCGATGCAATTCAATACTTTTTAAACCGTGTGGCGTTATAGACTGTGAAGCCATCATCCAAATTACAATGGAATACGTTCTGGTCAGGAAAGCAGGAAGTCCGCGAAGTTTATTCCAACTCAGATCGTGTGATGCGCAATCTTGTAAAGGTCGCCGATCTCCGGGGTAAGAAAGTCCTCGAGGTCGGAGCGGGTACCGGGCGCGATAGTTTCAATCTTGTCGGCCTCGGGGCCGACGTATACCAGCTCGATTATTCCGAGAATGCCCTTCGAATTATCATATCTATCGCACGGAAAGAAAATATTCCGGTTCATCCATTGTGTGGAGATGCATTAGCCCTTCCGTTCCACAATGAAACATTTGACATAGTATTCCATCAGGGACTACTGGAACATTTCCGGCAACCCGATGCCTCCAGACTTCTCAAAGAGAATGTCCGTGTGCTCAAACGCGGCGGATTGCTTCTTGTCGATGTCCCACAGCGATGGCATGTCTACACGGTCATGAAACATATTCTGATTGCATTCAACGCGTGGTTCGCAGGGTGGGAGTGTGAATTTTCAATCGGCGAATTGCGGAAAATCTTCCTGACAATTGGATTAATCCCCGTGACGGCATACGGCGAGTGGATGTATCCGAGCCTTATGTACCGTTCTATCCGCGAGGTATTCAGATTTATCGGGATAAAACTGCCCCTGTATCCGGTAAAGATACCGGGACTCACTGCCGTTCGAAAATCGGTGCGTGAACGGGCGATGCAGTCATCGTTGCTGCTGTATACCGGACTTTCAATCGGCTTGATCGGACGGAAATGAAAATCCTTATTATAGCACTGTCGGGCATCGGTGACGCACTCATGTTTTCGCCGGCGCTTCGTCTTCTTCGCGATCGATATCCCGACGCAGAAATCGACCTGCTTGCGATGTTCCGCAGCGTCGCCGATCTCTATAGAAATAATCCCGACCTCACATCGGTGATTTTCTGGGACTTCCTCCATGAATCGCCGATCAAATCTTTCGGTTTCGTTTACAGCAATCTACGCCGTTGTCATTATGATGTTTCCATCAGCGTGTATCCACAGAACAGGCGGGAATATAACATTATCAGCGTCCTTATTCATGCGCACCGACGGCTTGCTCATCGGTACCGTCATCTCAGCCGGAACGGTTTAGATTTTCTGAATACCGATCTGATTCTTGAAGATGTTGAGATTCATAACGTGGAGGAGAATGTAAGGCTCGTTAAGAATCTTGACATCAGTACTCCGGAGAGTCTACCGCCTTTGCAGATCAGCCTCCCCGATTCCGATCGGGATTTTGCCGCACAATGGTTATACCAATCAGGAATCCCAGCCGGGACTCCGCTCATCGGTTTCCATTCGGGATCGGCGCTCCTTAAAAATCATATCCGCCGCCGGTGGAAGCCTGAAAAATTTGCAGTGCTCGGGAAAGAATTGACGGATAATTATGGCGTGCAGGTGCTGCTTTTCGGCGGACCGGAAGAATATGAGCTGAACGATCGAATAAATTCTCTGATGGGAGGAAAGGGAATAGTGGTACGTGTCGACGGAATTCTCTCTTCAATTTCAATCATGGAAAAGTGCAGGGGATTTATCACAAACGATTCGGGTTTGATGCATATCGCCTCGGCGGTCGCGCTCCCGGTTGTAGCTATTTTTGCATACACGAATCCGAAATGGGTTCATCCGTGGAAAACGAAATATCGGATAGTGCGGCACGATCTGGAATGCAGTCCCTGTTTTTATTATTCACCACGCTCGGCATCCTGCAAATGGGACACCGACCAATTCCGCTGTATCGAGCATATCGAGGTGGATGAGGTTCTGGATGCTGCGAAAGAGCTCTTCTTCAGTTAAATCCTCTTCTCCTCTCAACTCTCGTGAAATTGGGATTCGGCAAATCACAGAATAATTCACTTCTGAAAAAAGAGCATTAAGAAATTAGGAGTTTATTAATGCTCTAAATTCTATGACAAAAGAACTAAACTCAGCAGCAGCGCTTGCCGGTATTTGCTGAGGCGTCTTGTTCGCTTTCGTTCGTGTAACCGGTTTGGACCAATTTGAAGTTGTTGTTTAATTCGACTGTCGTGAAAGCGAAATAGAATCCCCGGTATTTTGAATTGTCTCTATCTGATCCGGGGACCATTCGTTCCTCCAATTTTTTATATTCGATGGGCAGTGCGTAGGTTCCTATAGGATTCTTTTCTAACGGTTCCGATTTTATCCAGAATTGCTCACCTTTCAGCAAGGTTGTATCGCCGCCGCCAGTGTATGGCGCCGCCCATGCGGTCAGATAATGAACGGTTTGATCTTTT
The DNA here is from genome assembly GCA_050011775.1 of Bacteroidota bacterium. GTDB lineage: Bacteria > Bacteroidota > Ignavibacteria > UBA10030 > CAVZMI01 > CAVZMI01. The sequence continues at coordinate 11,848 of JBEKIL010000022.1, forward strand.
AGCGATTCGTAGACATCCCCTTTTTGCGGATATCGCACGCCATCGGGAATTAAACTCCGCTCATACTCCCGCGCCCATATAATCTCTGTTGTCCCAATAAACTTTCGTTTTCCCGCCTTCACCTCTTCTACCAGGTCGGAAATTTTAAGGTTCCAATCGGGCGGTCGTTTGGTTGCCTGTCGCTTGTACTTTACGTGAAGGATAGTATTTAAAAGTCGCTGGATGAAATTCATTTTTTAGTTCTCAATTTTTTGTGTGTAATACTTTTAGCTGAGATAATATTAGTCTCTTTTACGCAATAAGCTTCGTAACCGATGTCAGGGAGTCAAATATCCTAGGCAATAAGTGTGATAATATGTAACACTGATTTATAACAAGATGAAATAATTTAAAGTGATTCATTACACCGCCGACTTCAATGCGCGGTCAAGTACATTGACACATTCTTCGGCCGATATAACACGCGTCACATGTCGTGCGCAGTCCTCTAATCCTTCAAAGATCAATTCGGTTTTCAGGGTCTCGACCACGCGATCCCAGAAATTCCCTACGACTACAATCGGCTTCTGCTGAATCACGCCTTTATTTATTAATTCCCAGACGTAGGCAAATTCAAGGAGTGTGCCGGTTCCGCCTTCAAGCACAACGTACCCGTCTGCTCGTTTCACGAGCTCCATCAATCTGTCGATCATAGTCGGTACCTCGATTACCGTATCGATCCATTTGTTGGGGATGCGGCTGAAGTATTGAGTTACAATGCCGATCGTTTCGCCGCCTGCCTCCTTCGCCCCGCATGCGGAGGCTTGCATCGTTCCGCCGTAACCGCCGTTACAGACGATGTAGCCTGCCTTCGCAAGTGCTCTGCCGATCTCATATGCGATCGTGTATTGTGCTGTGTCTTCTGCAGGCCGTGAACTTCCGAAAATACTGATGATAAACTTGCGATTCATAGTCCTCAAGGTCAGATATAATTAATTTGAGACACTATAGCCCTCTCACACTTTTTAATTTTTCCCCCTCGACTCGCACTACCTTCCTTCGACTCGTACAACCCTCGGTAGTACTCGCTCAGGACAAGTCGGTAGTACTCGCTCGGGGTAAACTTTTTACTTTCTAATTTTTCCTTTTTCCTTAAAAATAGCCTTAGAATTATTTATTAATCCAGGAATTCCCACCAGACGCCCAACCGGAAATTCCGGTTCTGCATCGGGTAGAATGGGACGACGTAATAATTCTCATTTGTAATATTTTCCCAGGCAAGCGTGATAATGGCAGATCCGATTCTTCCGACAATCATCGCATCAAGTGTCCTTGGGGAATACGTCGTGTATGAGGCCGTGGATGGAACGAACGTCAGAGAATATGCGTCCAGTATTCGTTTTGCGGTGCTTCCGGAAAAATTTGCTCTGACTCCCATTTTTATGTCGAGACTCCCGACAAGATTCCCGAAAAAGAATAACCCGGCCCTCCCGTTATATGCAGGGATATTATCGATAAAAACTGAAGATGTGCCGTTCGATGGAACGATCATGCCGTCAAGCTCGAATAAGAACTTCCATAGACCTGTCGAAAATGACAGAGAAGCCGTTGTGATACTCTCGTCATCGGTACTTACGAGCTGAAATGGTTGATTGGAATTTCCGGTTGTGAGAATTGGGAAATGGTGGAGGAAGCGTTTTTGGAATGATGCATTGATTCGTGTTCTATCCATTTGAAAGTTCAGACCGAATTCAATCGTACGATGCTGAACCGGCGGAAGCGAAGGATTTCCAGCAATCAGGCTGTCGCTCCAGTACCATTCACCGGGCCACGGAAGACGAGTTCCCATGCCGATTCCGGCGGAGAGAGCGAGGTTTTGTGAGAGATCGATAGTGCCTGTCGCTCCGTACTCGATCGTGCCGTATGAAGGCTGGAGGTTCGTCATGTTCTGTTGATATGCACCGAATACTCCAAGCCGGATCCAATCGGTAGGCGTCAGCGTAGTGCGACCCGAGAGAAACGCAACCGTCTGTCCTGCCGGTTGAGAAAAGAAACTCTGCCTGATCTGGAGACGTTCGAGCGATGCTTTTAATGCGAAGAACTGATTTGCTACGTGAATATCCTGACAAAGGGAGAGTCCATATCGGGCCGTCCGATGATTGGCCTGGATAAAAACACCGTTGGGTTGCGGACGATTTTCTTCGTCGCGGTACTCCCTGAGAAGCGTGCTGTAATACGCATTCACTACCGTGAGATCGGTCGTATCATGGAGGAAATGGGCTCCGACTGTCATTGCTATATCGTGCCGTGTTTGTTTCTCGTAGGAGTCTGTGTTCGCCATGGTTGCACGCCGCTCATCGTACAGCATTGAGGGAGCCGTCTTTATAATATCGACGCCGCCGTTGAGTCCGAACTGTCCTTTGTAGTACATGTGTGAGAGTTCCACGGTGATATCGTCCGAGGCAGCCCATCGGATTTTTTCGCGTGTGTTCCATGCATCGTAATCGCTGTTGGGGAACCGTCCGAGCGTTCCCTGATGCTGATAACCGAGCATCACATTCCAGTTTTTAGCGACATTTTGTGTAAGGATACCGTCGCTGATGATATGGTCGAACGTCCCTTGCAGATAACGGATTTTAGAATAGGGCTGTTTGGTGTCGTACGATTTTGTGACTATGTTAATGACACCGCCGGCTCCGTTAAAGGCATATGCTGCGGCGTCAGGCCCGGTCTTGTATTCGATCCGATCGATATATTCGGCAGAGATGTTGGAGAGATTTACCACTCCGAAAACAGGATCGTTGAGCGGACGGCCGTCGATGAGAACTGCTATCTCCTGCCAACCGAGGCCGTTGAGCGTGAGTTCACCTGGTTGTCCTGGACTGCCGAGATCGCGCAGATATGATTGCGGAATTGTCGAGAGAATCGATGTAGCGGTGATATAATCCTGCCATAGGAACTGTCGAGGGCCGATTGTATTTGTGCTGTCAAGCGTCCGATCGATTGAACCGAGCAGTTGAAGCGGTCTATGAGTGATCGTAGTGTCCGGTGCCTGCTGTGAAAGCGAGTCTGGATGATCACTTTGTGAAAAAGAGGGGAGAACGAGCACGAAGGTGCAAAAAAGAACCGAAATAATACGTACCACGATGCCCCAACAATGATGAGTGGAAATATAGAATATATAAAATATAGGAAAGGGGTTTTCGAGAATCAAGGCGGCTTACTTAAATCTTGTACAGGCCGGGGGGTATTAGGGCGTTCTAAAACTCTTATGTTTTCTTTCTTTTATTAACGTAACATCACCATCTTCTTCACAGAATTCCATTTCGACGTCGATATTCGATAGAAATAAACACCCGATGAAATCGTTGTCCCGATCTCATTCCTGCTGTCCCAGGTTAATTCATTGTATCCTGCAGGGTATTCGTCATCCGTGAGTGTCCGCACTTC
>JBEKIL010000023.1:0-23774 GCA_050011775.1 Bacteroidota bacterium
CTTTCATGTTCGGTCAGTTAGTTCAGAAGGAATCTGATGGGATTGTGGTCATTGCACCAGAAAACATTAATGGTATCAAAAAATTGAAACTAAAGGTTTGGTGTGATAATATTATTCAAGTTATATCGTCACCAACTGGCGAATTTTCTACCGGCGAAAGTCTAATTATTACCGGAAAAGCAAAATTATCAACCGACTGGAACGTAACTGAAACCGAGAACCAGTTGCTCTTGTCAACGATTTCCATTACAGCGAAAGTCGATAAGAATAACTTAAGAGTAGGTTTTTTTAATAAACAGGGGCAACAGATCCTGACTGAAAACAACAAAGAAGCTCAAGCTGCAAAAGTTGTTTCAGAAGATTGTTTCCACATCAAACAATCGTTTCTATATTCAGCGGATGAAATGTTATATGGTTTGGGAAGCTTTCAAAATGCCGATGTTGCGTTGAACGGTAAAAAAATTGCTTTGCTTCAGAAAAACCGCGACGACGTTGTACCCGTTATCATTTCTACCAACCACTATGGCTTGCTTTGGGATAACTATTCGTACAGTGAATTTAACGACACAAGAGGCAGTTATTATCTTTGGTCGGAAGTGGCCGACCAAATCAATTACTTCTTTATTTACGGAGAAAATATCGATAGCTTAATATCTTCATACAGGCAACTTACGGGAAAAGCACCGATGTATCCCAAATGGGTATTCGGATACATTCAATCGAAACAGAAATACAATACGCAAGAGGAAATTGTTTCCGTTGTGAAAGGTTTTCGCGATAGGAAGTTCCCCTTAGATGTAATCGTTCAAGACTGGCAATATTGGCCGGAGGGTCAATGGGGTCAGAAATCCTTTAACAGAAAAAATTATCCTGACCCTGCTCAAATGGTGAACGACATTCATAATATGAATGCCAAAATAATAATATCTATCTGGCCAAATATGACAAAAGGAACACCCGACCAACTTGAACTTGTCAAAATCAACGGTCTGCTTAAGGACAATGAGCATTTGAATGTTTTTATGCCCGAAGCAAGGCAAATGTATTGGAAGCAGGCTGACGATAGCCTTTTTTCTACTGGTATCGATGGCTGGTGGGCTGATTGTTCTGAAGGGTACGATTCTGATTGGACATCACCTTTTTTTAAGATGTCTGATACGAAATCTATCGAAGTAAATACCAGCACATTAAAAGATATGATGGGCAGCGGTCGTTATATCAATACCTATGCTTTGATGCATACAAAAGGATTGTATGAAGGGCAACGTTCAACTCCATCTCAAAAACGGGTTTACATCCTTACCCGTTCATCGTTTGCCGGGATGCAAAAATATGGAGCGAGTTACTGGACTGGCGATGTATCAGCCAATTGGGAAGAATTTCGAATGCAAATTCCGGCTGGACTCAATTTTTGCATGACAGGAATTCCATATTGGACAACCGATATAGCAGGGTACTTTATCAAACATGAACCCGGCTGGTGGTTTTCAAATGGAGTATTTGAAAAGGGACAGGAAGATGAAGGCTTTAAAGAACTCTATACTCGATGGTTTCAGTTTGCTGCATTTTGCCCTTTGTTTCGAGCCCATGGTGCCGATTTTCCACGTGAGCCGTGGACTTTCGGAAATCCCGAATCGATAACGTACAAGACATTACTCAAGTTCACTAATCTTCGTTATCATTTAATACCCTATATCTATTCTTTGGCGTGGAAAGTCACCAACGAGAATTATACCATCATGCGTACTTTACCATTTGATTTTATGAATGATTCGGTCACTTATAATATCAACAATCAGTATATGTTTGGCCCATCAATTATGGTAAGCCCGGTTGTCGAACCTTTATATTACCTTCCCAATAATGTCAAAAAAGACTCATCGAGTTATACTCGCGATGTCTATTTGCCTAAAGGCGTAATATGGTTCGATTTCTGGACGGGCAAAAAATACCACGGCAACCAGCAGATCAAAGCGGATGCTTCGTACGAGACCATGCCATTGTTCATCAAGGCGGGTTCTATTATACCATTTGGCCCTATGATCCAGTATTCGACAGAAAAATGCGATACACTGGAAATCAGAATATATCCCGGAAGAAATGGAGAGTTTACACTATACGAGGATGAAAATGACAATTATAATTACGAAAAAGGAATTTATTCTCTAATAAAATTTTATTGGGATGATACGAAAAAGACTTTAACAATCAGTGACCGGAGAGGAACGTTCCCAGGTATGCTTAAGGAACGGACGTTTACAATTGTACTTGTCGACACCACTAAAGGTACAGGTTGTGAAATTTCTAGAGAACCGAATAAAGTAATTCACTATACCGGAAATAGATTGGTCATAAGACTATCCGATTGAAAATAAATGCTCTTAATAACTGAATTTGGATTTAATGCCTCGATATATTCGAGTTTTTCAACCTGCTATGTTAAGTGTCAAAATAAGTGATATATCAATTATATTGGTGATACAATGAAATATAAATTCAATTCATTGCTGGTCATGATTTATATGTTTGCTGCATTTAATCAAGCATTTGCCGATGACGGGTACAGGCTCTGGCTTAAATATGACCTGCTATCTAATCCGCATTTGTTGAAGGAATATAAAAACCTGATTCATGCCTCGATGGTTAAAGGAGAAACTGCCACAATTCAAGCGGCAAGAGACGAACTTCAGAATGGATTGAATGGTTTGTTGGGATCGGCTGTTGCTCAGGTCAATAATGTGAATGAAAACAGAGTCATTATGGCGGGCACCATTAAGGATATTCCGTTGCTCCAGGATGCCGATCTGAAAAGCAGACTCATGAAAGTCGGCGACGAAGGATTTGTTATTTTAACTACAAAAGTCAAGGGAAGGAAAGCCATTATTATCACAGCAAACAAAGATATCGGAGTGCTGTACGGCGTTTTCCATTTCTTGAAATTACTTCAAACGAATCAGAATATCTCGAATCTCGAGGTTGTTTCATTCCCAAAAATAAAACTGAGGATGCTGAATCACTGGGACAACCTTAATGGCACCAGAGTGTATCCCGAATTTTCCATCTGGGATTGGCATACGCTTCCACAATATATTAAACGGCGCTACATAGATTATGCCCGCGCCAATGCTTCCATTGGCATTAACGGAACTGTACCCAATATTGTAAATGCCGAACCTGAATTTATGACTAATGAATATCTTGTTAAAGTTGCCGCACTTGCCGAAATCTTTCGCCCGTACGGAATAAAGATGTATTTGAGCGCCAATTTCGATGCGCCGAAAAAGCTGGCAAATTTGAAAACCGCAGACCCGTACGATCCGCAGGTAAAAGAATGGTGGAAAAATAAGGTCAGGGAAATATATTCGCTCATTCCCGACTTCGGAGGGTTCGTTGTAAAAGCCAATTCGGAAGGCGAGCCCGGGCCACAGGATTATAATAAATCGCAGGCCGATGGATGTAATTTGTTGGCGGAGGCACTCAGTCCCTACAATGGCATTGTTATGTGGAGATGCTTTGTGTACGACTATAACCCGAAGGATCGGGCACGCGAAGCATATGATATCTTCAAACCGTTAGACGGAAGATTTGCAGATAATGCTCTGCTTCAGGTAAAAAATGGACCTCTTGACTTTCAGCCGCGTGAACCGTTCAGTCCGATGTTTGGAGCCATGCCGAAAACGCCTTTAATGATGGAGCTGGATATTGGACAGGGCGCTTTAGGCGATGATGTAAGCCTCGTGTATTTAGCACCAATGTGGGAAGAGTGTTTTACTTCCGACACCTATTCGAAAGGTAAAGGTTCTACGGTGGCAAAAGTCATTGATGGCTCACTCGACGGCTACCGGATGACGGGAATAGCCGGCGTCTCCAACATCAGTGCAGAATGCAATTGGACCGGCAATACATTCGGGCAGTCCAATTGGTATGCATTTGGACGCTTAAGCTGGGATCATTCTCTCACTTCCGAGCAGATAGCGGAGGAATGGATCAGGATGACTTTCTCGAACGACACATCAATCATCAATCCGATTGAAAATATAATGATGACTTCAAGAGAGAACGTTGTGAACTATAGGGATCCTCTCGGTCTCAATATGTTAGGAGGATGGAGTGTTTATCATGGTCCCTGGGTGAACAATTCCACGCACGCAGATTGGAATTCGCCGTATTACCACCGTGCTGATAGCATCGGTATCGGCTTCGACCGCACAATGACCGGAAGCGCCGCCGTCGACCAGTATTATCCGGAGGTTGCGCAACAGTATGAATCTCTTGACACGTGTCCGGAAAAGGATCTTCTCTGGTTTCATCATGTTCCCTGGACTTACAAATTAAAATCGGGGAAAACGCTTTGGGACGGGCTATGTTATCATTATTACGCAGGCGTCGAAGGTGTGAAAGAAATGCAAAGAGTCTGGAATTCCCTTGAAGATAAAATCGACCAAGAACAATTTGAATCTGTTAAAATGCTTTTACAAATCCAGCAAGAAGATGCTGTTAAATGGCGAGATGGATGCGTGTTGTACTTTCAAACGTTCTCACATATACCAATCCCCGAAGGATTGGAAAAACCCGAACATGATCTTGAGTATTATAAAATTAATAATCCAAGATAAATTTGGTCCGCACGAAATTGGACAATAAATAAAAACTAATTTTATTAAATTACGAACAAAGGATGTCTGCATGGCTGTAGTAATCCCGCTTCGCGGGATTGAATTATATGCTGGCAGATTAACCGCCATCAGTTAGGCGCCATTCTCATGGAGAAACAATGAAAAAACTTATCATTCTCATATTTATTGTCTTCCTTTGTTTGATTTATTATTCTTGCAAGGATAAAACTACACAACCGGCTCCAGGATTTGATGGAATAACAGAAACATTAAATGATCCGACACCAATTGGTACCATTGATGCAGATGATTGGCAACCAATGATGGACTGCAGTACATTAACAAAAGTAATCCAAATATCTTCTGTATCGGATACTATACCAGTCGTTAACCCAGATACAACTCATTTGCCGAAATGCACAAAGATCTATCCAGCTTATCCAAATCCTACGTCAAGATATTTTACTGTCCAATATTCATTAAGTGCCGCTGATTCTGTTTATATGACTGTTAATGATTCTCCAACACATATTGTTAAAGAAATAGTAAAAGAACGGAAGGTACGAGGGATGTATTCTGTCACAATAGATGCGTTAGATTTAAACTCCGCAATTTATCGAGTGTATATTACAGTATTTCGGCAAACCGACGTTCTTCATTCTTATGGAGATATTAAAATCGTAAAATGAAATGCCGCCTCCTAAGTAACTCATGAGTAGGAGAGAGTGGGCCCGCCTGCCTGCCGGAGGCACGCAGGCAGGCCTACGTTGAAAAGCGAACTTCCGCCTACTCCCGACCGGAGTCGGGATCCGGCGGACGAGTCGGCGGGCAAGCGTTCAGATGGAATATTATATTGAAGAAACACGCATCAGGGTTGTTATGCAGAAACGATATAAACGCTAGTTGGCTGACCATTACTATCGAGATTGGCGCTTATATTCTGAAAATAAAATTACACAAACCGAAATATCAAGGAGTAAGCATGTCAGTTCTCAATATTCATGAGCGAATAATTAATACATCGATGGCAGAAACTGGAAAACTAATAGACGGTCTCGCTTCGGTTGATGATAGATTATGGCCACGCGATCGATGGCCTGCAATGAAATTGGATCGCCCTCTCGGTGTGGGCGCCATCGGTGGACATGGCCCTATTCGCTATACAGTAGAGTCTTACAAACCAGGTTTATGGATCCAATTTCGATTTACTGAACCTAAAGGTTTTCTTGGTAGCCATCGTTTCGAAGTAGAGAGGGTGGAAAATGAAAAAACTAAGCTGCGGCATACCATTGAGATGCGAGTAAAAGGCATGGCAAGGCTGATTTGGCCATTGGCGATTCGCCCTTTGCATGATGCTCTGATGGAAGATGCCTTGGATAATGCAGAAATCAGCATTGGTGGGCAACCCGCTAAGAGAGAATGGACGTTGTGGGTGAAGTTCCTTAGGCGAACTATGAGTAGAAGCCGATCAAAAAGAAAAAGATGATGGCCCACCCAACAATGCAATTAACCGGACGTGTCAACCGGCGGCTAAAAATCATGCCGCCGGTTTCCATTCCCTCGCTACGCCGCCACAGAAACGCCATATAATTGAATGAAATTGCAGCGGCGGCTTGCTCAGCGCCGGTTATTGCTGACATTAGCTGCTTATATTTAGTAAATTAGATTATTCCCTTTAATATAAAAATTAAAATAGGCGAAATTAATTTTTCAAAAAGAAGAGGAATTATGAATAGTGTTGGAGCGGTAATTCGTTAGGTGTTCAGATGGAATGTTATATTGAAGAAACACGCAACAAGGTTGTTGTACAAAAACGATATAAACACTAGTTAGACCCTTTAAAGTTAGTAATGATATTTTTTATTAATGCAATAAGACAATTACATTAGGAGAATATGTTATGAGCATGTTTGTAGAAATATCAAACACTCTTGCAAATACTGCTTGGGAAGGCGAAGGAAAAGAAAGGCAAGTGATAAATTTTCCATACCCTATTCCAATTAATTGGCCAATGGCTAATGAACTAAATGAGATGATCAAGAAAGTTGATGATCAAAACAGATCAGTTGGTGACCATGTGAAAGGTGTTGTAGCTTCTATTAATAATTTATTAAGACCAGATTTTAGTCCTCTTAATTTCCTTATCAAATCAGATGATGCCACTTTAAATGGAAGGGCATACGGTTTAATGGCAGAGGCGTGTAAATATTGTTGGTTTGATCCAAGTGCACTTTTTAAGAATATGAATATCGAATTCTCAAAAGGAATACTTCGGATTGGAGCATTATATCATGATATAGGTAAACTGATATCTGGTGATTATCATGTAGTCCGAGGTGTTCGATATATGCGTGATGTAAAAGATTCTTGGCAACATGAAATTGAAGATTTATTTGAAAATGTTAACGATAGCCGTGACTTCTGGGCTCTCCTTCGTCATCATGATATTTTTGGCTGTTTATGTACGGGTGAAGCTTCTATGCCAGCACTTTCTGATATGGTAAGTTGGTCAGTAGATCGAATACCATCTAATGAAAAAAGGGCGCTTGCGTATATATCCTATCTCGCGTGGTTAAATATTGCAGATATAGACTCCACCCTTCTTAAAATTCTTGGTGGGATAACTACTGTAGAGGCCTATAGATATTTATCAGATTGGGAAGATTTAAGAAATTATTTAGCAGATAATAGAAGTGTACATGGTATTATTAATCGGAATGAATTTAAAGACTGGGCTCTTGATGTTTCAAGCCATCCCGAGAGTACTATCCGTAGAATAAACCGTCTTGTAGCTACTTCTTATCGAAAAGAAATGGGTTCTATCGCACCAGAATCTAATATAAAGGCAATAGTAGAAGAAGAACTTCGTGCATTATTAGGTTCCCGGCTAGAAAGATTCTGTTATTGTTTTGCACGATTCTGTAAGCTTGATTATAGTCTCCGTTTTTTCTATTTATTAATGAGAGATTCACTTTTAGATGAGAAATTATTGGAACGTACTGATGATACCGATGTCACTCAATTTCCTACCAAAGTTCGGCCTATTAATACTTCTAATGAAAGATCTAATATAAGAGCACTTAGAAAAATGGTGAAAAATACTTGCCTTGTATTGAATCGTTTAGTTGAGGACTATGGTAACTTAGTTGTTGGAGATTTACATTCCTCTCCTTTAATTATGGTGGATATGTCTGGACTTATGCGTCCAGAGGCAACAGGTTGGGCAATTTGTAGGTCATTGAAGGAGAGTCCCTCACGGGCATTAGGATGGATTACTGATGAAGTAAGTATTCGTCTATATGGTGACTGAGTGGTTAACTAATAAGTATTAATAATATAACAAAAGGTCTAACCAGCGGTTCAAGCTGACGGAATGATCGTGAGTACGTTAAGCATGGCGAACAACAATGAAGTGCAGGATTGAAAGTGAAGTGAATGAACTTTGTTCGTGTAGTGGAATTTAAATATTCATGTAGCCGCAGCTTATTTATCCCCGCCTACGGACTAAAAACAATCCTTCCGCCTACTCCCGACTGGAGTCGGGATCCGGCGGACAGGTCGGCGGAGCAGTACTTTAGTACGGCGGGCAAGCGCCGGAGTGTTATTTACGTAGGCGGAGCGCCCATCCGTTATGCAATAACTTTAGATTATAGATAATTAATGATTATTTGTTTTCGAACATCTAAATGAAGGGAGGATTTAATGAATCAATCCATTACTAAAGTCGAACGTAAGAAAGTTCTTCCGGTCAACCGTTATCACAAATCAGATTCCGTTCCCTTTTCGGTTTTTGACATTAATAAGGTTCCTCTGAAGGATCTTGTATCAAAATTCAAAATAAACACTGGCGCCGCAAAGGCTGTTATATCTGCAAGGAGAAGAAATAAAATCGACGTCTCAACTGAAATCTTGAATCTCAAAGAATTGCGGCATCGTGATTTGGAGATTTTGCGGAGATGTGGTTATGGCAAAAATGAATTGAAATTTGCTATAGCCGATGTGCAGCCCGATAGCAATTATATTTATAGTTATAAACCTTTTGCGCTTAAAATTTCTGTCTTGAATCCATCATTAAGAAGACTATTGTTGGTATCGGCGAAAGTTTTTTGGAAAGGGAAGCCCTTTATTGTAGAAAAAGAAATTTCTCAAGCTGAAATAGAGCAGGGCAATATATTGCTGAACTTCAATGAGAAGCAGACATTACCCCCTGGACCGGCGGCATTTCATGTCGATATATTTGATAGTGACGGTGGGCAGAGTTCATTTAAAGTAACTTGTGTCGTCTTACCTTCCAATCCATTGTCGCTCTACCTTGCGCCGGAGATATATAAGGTGACCGGTACGTACAGTCTTAGAGGATACTATGATTCAGGGACAAATAATTTTGTCACCGTAGTGAAAATTTCAATTTTTAACGGGAATCCTTTCAGCGTTGCCATGTCACGCTACATTAAATGGGAATATTGGGACGGTGGTGTCGGTGGTTCACTCATTGAATCCAATACACACGATCTCGGTGGTAATTTTACCATCGGTGCAAATAATACGTGGAGCATTGATCTCTATTTTACTTCACCTCCAGGAAGCGGTATCTATAATACGTATCAAAATAAAGAAGATATGACGGTAAAAATTGAGATGAACAGTACTGACGGAACCATTATTAACGATACGATTACTGCAAGGGTGATGCTTGCCTTTGGTGTCGACATCACTAGGGTCGCAAGCGATACATTCGTCGGACAAGAATATACCGATCTCTATGATGCCGTTGATGTAACAAAAACAATTTATGAAGCCCGAGATATCACTATCAGAGATATTGGCAGGTATTATATTACGGACGGTGATGCAGGTAGTTACAAATATATTAATTCTGATTCTGAATGTCACAATTTGTTTAATGATTGGACCTGCTACGACCCAACTGGTTTCAATATCGATGTTTTTATCGCGCACGATTTTGTTGGTGTGAGCTTCGATGGACTTGCTGGTAGCATCCCCGGACCGCTGAGTGACTCGGGAAGTAATAGCGGAGTCGTGGCGGACAAAACCGGGTACGTCGATGGTTCAGGAACAAAAAGGCTCTCGGTTGATTATCTAGGAATGCTCGTCGGACATGAAGTTGGACATTACCTTGGTCTCGTTCATATCTCGGAAACCGGGAATCTGATGCTTGCGAGCAGCGGAACAAACGATACAAACTTAAATTACGATCAATATAGAACAATTATGGGTTATGGTCGTGTATTTATCTTTTAAAAAAGGAGAATAAGCAAATGGCTATACCACTTACCCCGATAGCTGGCAAAGAAGTAAAATTCATTCTTAACGAACCGGCAAAAGAAATTAAAGGTGGACTTGAAAGAGAATCTACACTTATTTCAAGAGAAAAATACAAACAGATATTAGTAAGAGAACACCTTAACAAGATATTACTTAATCATTGCAGTAATGAAGAAATTGCAAAAATGCTAAGGCCTGAACATGAACCCATACTTCACAAAATCTGCCTTGAAAGTGTTACAACAGGCTCACATCCTATGATAAGAAAAAAAGCTATTTTGGCACTTAGACATTATTTTACAAAAGAGAGTATAAACTTACTAACAGAACTTGCCATTGGTGGTGAAGATGAATATATAAGGAGCAATGCACTAGGATCTCTCTCTGCTTTTAAAACGGCATTTTCAGTTCCTTTGCTGATAGAAGCACTAAAAGACACTTCGGATATGGTAAAGAATTCTGCGAGGGTGGGACTTAAAAATGTTATTTTGGATACCGAAGGTAAAAATGTACTGAAAGCAGCGATGAAGAAAACAAAAAATATTCAGCTTAAAAAAGAACTGAAAGAAATAATTGAAGGAAAGATACAAAAGAGCAAAAAGCCACTATCTAAACCACGACATGCAAAAAAAGACAAGTAATGTAGCTTAACAAATGCTTCCACATAACGCTCCTTTCGCCAAGTTTGATCGAGCGGGTAAAGCACGCTGTTAGGCAGCCAATCTATCACAGGCTTGTCAATAGAGCGAAGAATGCGAGGAAATGATGATTCACCCATTGGTTACTCAGTTGCAGTTCACCCGTAGCGAGTTCGTGCGCTGTTTTGAAGGAGTGCCTCCCGAGGATGCGTGCCGTCGCCTGGAGTCGATGAACTGTCTGAGCTGGATCGTCGGTCATCTGGCATGGCAAGAGCACTTCTTCTGGGTACAGATGGCTCAAGGTCAGAACATTGCCTCTGGCTTGCGTCAACTCGTAGGCTTTCGCCAACCAGCCAGTACACCACCTTGGGATGAGATGTGGACTTTGTGGCACGCTATCACCAAGGCAGCCGACGTGTACCTGTACGGACTGAAACCGGAGGAGCTGAACACTCACCTCATATGGGAAGGCAACCCCATAACGGAGAACGTTGGCATTTTACTCTTGAAAAATATCTATCACTACTGGTTTCATCTTGGCAAAGCCCACGCGATACGTCAGATGCTGGGACATACCGATCTGCCAGTGTATGTCGGCAATATGCCCAACGTGAGATTTGCTCACGAGGGATAACGGAAGCGATTGGCTGCCTAATCAGCGCGTCCCCGAAAAAAGAATTCGGGGCAGGCAAGATCCGATAGATCCTACTGGACCCCACAATCCCATAGAAAACGTGGGACGTAAAGAGCACGGTACGTGGGACAGTAAATCTCACTTGAGAACGTGAGACAGAAGAAAACGGAACACGAAAGCATCAGGGCAAGCCGAATGAGCGCCCCGTAAAAAGCACGGAGTAAATGGGTACGTTAAGCATGGCGCATAGATGCAGTGCAGAATTGTAAGCTGGAGGTTTATGAACCCTCAGCTCAAAAATTATCAACGGTGCAACGTAACCACAGTCCGTTATAAGAAAGTTAAAAAATAATTACTTAATACATTAGATCCTTAATAATTTAGCGATGGAGGATTTTAATATGACACTTTTAAGACCTGATGTTGAAGACAAGAGAAAGATCCATGCTGAGATAACACAAATAAGCAATCAACGCTTTCTTATGATGACTGTGGCAATTACAATCTTTGGTATCACCATCACATTGCTCTTACCGAAAACGACTCCTGTACAAGGTACTCCCGTTGGACCGCTTATCTTTTTCGTGTCAACAACTTTGGTAATCCTACTTTTTGTTCTCTATGTCGTAAGCCATCTTCTAAAATGCTCACAAAGAGTTTACACTACGTATCTAATTGTGACAAAAGCATCTAACTTTGAAACTGATTGGAAGAGGTATCGCGAAGAAAGAAAAAAATCATATTTCATGTACACTAAACCCCAAACAATCGTATTCATCTTTCTAAATATTTTTACTACAATATTTCCAGTTGTACTTGCAATGTCATATTCACTGGCTATCGAACCAGTTTTGGGTCTCATCATTTGCTTAATCGTCGGTGTTGTGACGTGCTTGTTAATGTATTTAATGGGGTATCAGAAACTATGGGATCTTGAGGCAGGTATTGAAAAGAACTGGACTGAATTGAATAAAAAGATGCAGAAGACAGAAGTATAATAGGCTAGTTTGCTTACATCAGTTATAAGGGTCAGATTAAAATTTTATTGTCAGTCCGACTTGAGAGAATCAAGAGATTTTGCCATCTTAGAACATACTAATGTGTAATTAAATAGTTATCAGCGGCGTGACTTATTTATCCCCGCCTAAGGACTAAAAACAATCCTTCCGCCTACGTCGCAAAAAAAGTAACTCCGGCGGATAGGTCAGCGGAGCAATACTTTAGTACGGTGGGCAAGCGCCGTCCTAAAGGACTGCTATGCTGAGGTTAACCGCTCTATCCGCTGGAGTGTTATTTTCGTAGGCGGCCTGTCCCGATATGCTTTTAATCGGGGAGCGCCCATCCGTTAAGCCGCTTGCGCTTTTAAGATAGAAATTTGTTTCGATGGAAAATACGAGATATGTTGACGCCAAAGGGAGGGAAAATAGATACCCCGATTTACATTTCGCATTGAATTTATTAATAGTAGTACATGTTTAACAAATAAATTAAAAACAAATGAAAACTAATTATTTGTCACTAATCATTCTTGGAAGCCTGTTTGTGGCCTCCACATTTGCACAAAGCAATTCCAATAACAAATCCATATTACAGGAACGGGTTATCAGCCTTGATTTTAATAAAATCAAAGGGAACTTCAATACAATGTTTAAAGAATGCATTGGTGCCGGCCGCGCTAATGAAGGATTACGGGCGGATTGGCAACAACAACTGGCCTTTGTAAAGAAGGAATGCGATTTCAAATATATCCGCATGCACGGGCTGTTAACAGACGATATGGGCGTTTACAGGGAAGATAAAAATGGAAATCCTGAATATAATTTTCAGTACATCGATGTTTTATATGATTACCTTCTGAGTATCGAGATGAAACCTTTTGTTGAATTAGGATTCATGCCGGCTGCACTGGCTAGTGGCAATCAAACCATTTTCTGGTGGAAGGGAAACGTCACGCCGCCTAAGGATTATAAAAAGTGGGAAGACTTAATCCGCAATCTTACCCTTCATTTCACTGAACGCTATGGTGCAGATGAAGTAAAGACCTGGTATTTTGAGGTTTGGAACGAGCCTAACCTGAGTGTTTTCTGGGCGGGAACGCAAGAGGAATATTTCAAATTGTATATGCATACAGTGAAAGCTATAAAAAGTGTAAACAAAGAATACCGGGTTGGCGGACCTGCTACTGCCGGTGCCGCCTGGGTGCCTGAAATGATTAACTTCTGCAGTAAAAATGCGCTTCCTCTGGATTTTATCAGTACCCATTCTTATGGAGTCAAACAAGGATATCTCGATGAATTTGGAGTTTCAGGTACAGTTCTTGACAAAAATCCAATGAGCGTCAGCGGTGATATTCTGAATTCGCATAAACAAATTGCAAGTTCATCTATGCCAAACTTAGAACTGCATTATACCGAATGGAGTTCATCCTACACGCCCTTTGATCCAATTCACGACAGCTATCATCAGGCTGCCTATGTGCTGGAAAAAATTAAACAAGTCGGAAATGCAGCGAATTCAATGTCATATTGGGTATTCACAGATATTTTTGAAGAAGCTGGACCGCGCTTTACACCCTTTCACGGCGGATTCGGATTGCTGAATTACCAGACCATCCACAAACCAGCCTTCTATTCCTTCAAGTTCATGAATATACTCGGAAACATAGAGTTGATTAATACTGATACATGTTCTTGGGCATGCAAAAATGCAATAGGCAACATTCAGTTACTTTTCTGGGATTTCACCAACACACATCCCGGAGATTCTGTGAATAATCAAGTGTATTATATTCGCGATTTGCCAGCTAAATCAAAAGGGAAAGTAAAGATAAGTATATCAGGGATCCCGGAAGGTACCTATGCGCTAGAAATCTATAAAGTAGGTTATCATATAAACGACCCATATTCTTCTTATCTTGCGCTGAACAAGCCAAAGCAACTTACTAAACAACAGGTTGAGCAAATAAAGAAATTGAATGACGGTTCTCCTGTTTCTAATGAAATAGTAAAAGTGAAAACTGATGCAGCATTTTTAAAAGAACTGGATCTCCGCCACTATTTTTGAATAAGGCATAGATTTTCTTTAAATGAGTTTTAGATTAATAAACGGCACTTAACAACAGCTCATACGCCATGCGGGACGAGGATTTCAGGTAACTTTATCTATCGGCCTAACGAGTCGCTCAAGCTGACGTAATTAGCGCCTGCCTTCGTGCTTTCCACTTCGGCGGTTTAATGGGTACATTTTGCACGGTGAGCATAAGTGCAGTACAGATTTGAAAGAGCAGTGAATGAACTTATTTTGTTTAGTACATTATGAAAGTTCACGCTGCCGTAGCTTATTTATCCCCGCCTACGGACTAAAGACAATCCTTCCGCCTACGTCGCAAAAAAAGTAACTCCGGCGGACAGGTCAGCGGAGCAGTACTTTAGTACGGCGGGCACGCGCCGGAGTGTTATTTACGTAGGCGGAGCCGCCATCCGTTAGGCAACAATTAGAAAGGTGGGCAATGAAAAAATATTTCCTTCCCTTATACGCAGAACCCGTGGGGGAGGGATGCATCCCGTAACTGCTCTCAATCCTTCACGAAATAAGGCTTGCCATTCACGAATCTGTTTAATATAATTACGATGTTACCGGCCATCCTTGAACCATTCAGCAAATGCATATATTATTTCTTATACTATTTCTTATATTATTTCCTGTCATTGGATATCCACAAGATAATCTTGCCACCGAAAATTGGAGTACTCCTGTTGAAATAAAAATTATATCCAGCACTTTTCCCGATGGAGTCAACACTCCCTACATAAGCTCGGACGGCAAAACACTATATTTTGAATCATCAGGAGTAATATATGCCGTAGAGAAAACCGACACCGGTTGGACATCCCCCCATATCGCCAGCACCATGTTGAATGGAATTAAAGCCGTAAATCCTAAGATTTCCCACGATAACACCAAATTGTTTTTCACTAAAGAAGGATCAATATTTTTCCTTGAAAGAAAAAATGTCGACCAGGAATGGGGAGAAATACAAAATTGCGGAAGCAATATTAATAATTACTCCACGATCATTAATGATTACTATTTGCCAAATGATAGTGTCATGGTAATTTGGAATAATTCCGAAATGTACAATTCAGTTTTTAACAAATCATTAAATTTATGGGAGCCATTATTCAAGAACGTCCTTTTCTCCGAGGCTTTTTTCTCGTTCAATTCGGGTAATATTTTTATTAATTTTAATTTCTCGAAAGTATATCATACAAGTCTCTTTTACTGTTGGAACGAAGAGGATGGAAAGATTATTGAGATATTTAAGGATGAATTATATGTGTGCTACAAAAATGATAAAGATGAACTTTGTTTGCCTCAATTGTTAAATATTAATTCTGAAATTGATACCATACTCAATACCCTATCGCCATTCTCGACGTATTTCGTTCTTTCACCATCTTTATCAGAAGATGGTAAAGACATATATTTTGGGATCAATTACTTTGGTATACCGAAGGTTTACTATTCAAGAATGCTTGTTGATGAAAAAGGTGATACACTTAGTTCGGTCAAATTCAAAAACGATAATCTTCCGAGCAGATATAATTTATTGCAGAATTATCCCAATCCGTTCAATCCGACAACAACGATCACTTTTCATATACCGACATCAAGTCATGTGACGCTGGCAGTATATGACCTCCTGGGTAGAGAAGTCAAGACGCTGGTGAATAAAGAGATGAAACCCGGCAACTATAAGGTTACGTTTGATGGTACAAACCTCGGAAGCGGTGTTTATGTGTATCGCCTCGGGGCGGGTGAATTTGTTCAAACGAGAAAACTACTCCTGTTGAAGTGACTGGCGACTATATATATCACGCCGCAATACGTTATTTGCATCCTTCACTATCCGCGAGGCTTAGCTCCATGCCGTTGGGCAGCTGATAGAGTAAAAAGGGAGGTGTGAAATGGAAAATTTTAAGAAACATCGAATCGAATCTATAGATCTTCTCAGGGGCACTGTAATGATTATTATGGCCCTTGACCATGTTCGAGATTATATCGGCTACGGCTCATGGTTCTCGGATCCGACGAATCTCGAGACAACCACGCCGTTGCTATTTTTTACACGATGGATCACGCATTTCTGCGCCCCCGTCTTTGTTTTTTTGGCAGGAACTTCTGCTTTCCTCTACGGCGCCCGCCAGAGGACCACTAAAGAGGTCTCCTGGTTTTTACTAACAAGAGGGATATGGCTGATATTTGTCGAGTTAGTTATTGTAAATTTCGCATGGACATTTGATATCACGCTTAGTAATCATATTCTTCAGGTGATCTGGGCAATCGGTATAAGCATGGTACTTTTAGCAGGAATCATATTCTTACCCAGACCGGTTATTTTATCTATTGGAATCATATTGGTCGCCGGTCATAATCTGCTCGATTCTATAATTCTTGATGGAACATCAGTCGGTGCTCTTCTCTGGTATGCACTGCATCAGTCCAAAGTAGTCATCTTCGACTCCAATTCTGCTATTAATTTTGCGTACCCTCTAATCCCCTGGATCGGCCTGATGACTCTGGGTTATATCTTTGGTACGCTCTACCATCAGGAATTTGATGCAGGAAAAAGAAAAAAATGGTTATTGTGGATGGGAATTGCCGCTGTTCTGTCATTTGTGATACTTCGCACCTTTAATATTTATGGTGAATCCAGTCACTGGAGTACACAAAAATCGGGCATCTTTACGATTTTATCCTTTCTCAATACAACGAAGTATCCTCCGTCGTTATTATTTCTTTTAATGACCATAGGACCTGCGTTCTTTTTCCTCTATACAATGGAAAATGTTAGAAACAAAATTTCAGGCGCCGTGATAATATTCGGACGGGTTCCATTTTTCTTTTATGTTATTCATATCTATCTTGCCCACCTATTCGGGATCCTGGGCCTCATCTATGCAGGCCGAAATTGGAGTGATTATATTATGACAGGAGAATTTTTTGGAAACGAAACACTCAGCAATTTCGGTTTTAATCTTTATGTAGTTTATCTGATCTGGATACTTGTAATCATCATAATGTTTCCTTTATGCAAATGGTACAATACGTACAAAACAAATAATCGGAATAAATGGTGGTTGAGTTATTTATAAATATTTTTATCAAAGAAAATTCGTATCATGTATTTATGACGCGGATTGAACAGAGAGACGATGCGAGGGATTGTGTCCGAGGTATCTTATTCATTTGGGAATTTCTTTAAACTCTTTGTGGTTCTATTTGTAGGACTTCAGTAGATTTCTATGAATTCTGACAATACAAAGACACCTGAAATTACACGCCGCCCACCATGGCTGAAAGCAAAATTACCGGGCGGACAGAATTACGCTCATCTACGTTCCATTATCGACACATATAAATTGAATACGGTGTGCGAGGAAGCACGATGTCCGAATATGGGCGAATGCTGGAACGCCGGAACCGCCACATTCATGATCCTCGGAGATGTCTGCACACGAAGCTGTACGTTTTGCGCGGTGAAAACCGGACGTCCCACGTTACTCGATACCGATGAACCACGGCGTGTTGCCGAGACGATCAAATTGATGGGAATAAAGCATGCCGTAATTACATCTGTAAATAGAGACGAGCTGGAGGATGGGGGAGCAAGAATTTTTGCCGAAACAATCCGCTCGGCACGGGAACTCGTGCCTGCACTCCGAATCGAAGTGCTAATCCCCGATTTCCGGGGTGATGAAGATGCCCTCAACATTGTCCTGGACGCCAGGCCTGATATTCTCAATCATAACGTCGAGACGATTCCCCGCTTGTACCCGACAGTCAGACCTCAGGCGAAGTACGATCGTTCACTCCAGCTTCTCGGTCGTGCGAAACACCGTAATGCAGTCACCAAATCAGGCGTAATGGTAGGTCTCGGAGAGGAGTTTGATGAAATTGTAGGGGTCATGAAAGACCTCAGAGAAGTGGATTGTGATATTATAACAATCGGTCAGTACCTCCAACCTACGAAGAATCATCATCCCATTATTCGTTATGTCCCCCCCGAAGAATTCCTGCGATTCCGGGAGATAGGATACTCGATGGGCTTCAAGCATGTCGAATCCGGACCGCTTGTACGCAGCTCATACCACGCGGAACAGCAAGCGGGAGCGCATGTTGTAAATATTTCCTCGGAAAATTCTTGACTCTATGCCCAAAAAGTGCTAAATTTAAAGGCTATTGAAATCTTTGTTGTAATTCATCGAAATAGAGGCCCAAAAGTGTTGAAAAATGCAGGGAAAATCACACGCTTTCTGAGAGAAGAAGAGATCACAAAGAAATGGTATGTCGTTGATGCAGACGGGCAGATACTTGGCCGGATTGCAAGCCGGGTTGCACACCTTCTCCGCGGAAAGCATAAACCCGAGTTCACCCCCAATGCCGATGTCGGTGATTTTGTCATCGTCATTAACGCTGATAAGGTGCGTCTGACCGGTAAGCGAGCAGAGCAAAAAGAATACTTCCACTATACCGGATACCCGGGTGGAGCGGTATTTGAATCGTTTAAAGAAGTGATTAAAACAAAACCAGAACGCGTTGTCGAACATGCTGTGAAGGGGATGATTCCTCATACGAAATTAGGGCGGCAGATTTTCAAGAAATTAAAGGTCTATGCAGGCCCATCACATCCGCATGCTGCACAGAAACCAGAACAGTTTACGATTTAGCAGGAGACTCAATGCATCAAGTTATCACAGTTGGACGCCGGAAAACTTCCGTTGCGCGCGTTAAAGTAGTTCAGGGCTCAGGGACTATTATTGTGAACAATCGTTCGCTCGAAGAGTTTTTCCCTCTCGCAACGCTTCGTCAAGAAGTAACTACTCCTCTCAGATTAACCAACACGACATCGAAGTACGATATATTTGCCAATGTCGAAGGTGGCGGATCGACAGGTCAGGCAGGGGCAGTCAGGCTCGGAATCGCTCGTGCTCTTGTGAAACTCGATGATGATCTTCGCACGTCGCTCAGAAATGCAGGACTTATAACACGCGATCCACGAATGGTAGAACGGAAGAAATACGGTCAGAAGAAAGCCCGCAAGAGATTCCAATTCTCCAAGCGGTAATTGTATATATAATCAAGCATACTTCCTGATTTTGTCGGAAGTGCTCATATGTGCTGGATCCCCCCGATATCCAGTCCGCCGGATCCCGATAGAGTCGGGAGGAGGCGGAAGTCGGGGTCGGGATTAAGCAATAGAGTCCTGACAGAGCGTGACGGAAGTAGAAGGCAGCAACTAAAAACTAAAGGACACAGCATGGCACGGGTAGAACTTACCGAATTACTCTCCGCGGGGTCGCATTTCGGACACCTCACTCGCCGTTGGAATCCAAAGATGAAACCTTTTATTTTCATGGAGCGGAACGGCATTCATATCATCGATCTGAAAAAAACACAGGAGCAAATTGAAACGGCGGCGAACGCTCTTTCCAACATCGCTTCCGAAGGAAAGCGCATCCTATTTGTGGGAACAAAAAAGCAGGCTCAGGATGTGCTCGCCGAAGAAGCAAAGCGTTGCGGTGCGTCGTACGTCACAAAGCGCTGGCTCGGGGGCATGCTCACAAATTTCAGCACAATCAGGAAAAGCATTAAACGGCTTACCAATATTGAAAAAATGGAATCCGACGGAACATTCGATAAGATTACAAAAAAAGAAGGACTCCAACTCTCACGTGAGAGAGATAAGCTGCAATCAGTGCTCCAGGGCATTATCGATCTTACACGTCTCCCCGGCGCTCTGTACGTTGTTGATGTGAAGAAAGAGGCAATCGCAGTCAAAGAGGCAAAGAGACTTGGAGTTCCGGTATTCGCTATCGTCGATACAAATTGCGATCCTGAACAAGTCGATTATGTAATTCCGGCGAACGATGATGCGATTAAGTCGATCCAGGTGATTACAAAAGCGATTTCGGATGCCGTACTTGAAGGTCGTGAACGCGCACGTGCGCATCAACTTGAAGATAAAGATGATACTGCAGCAGAACAGAAAAAACTGGCTGAAGAAGAAAAACAAAAAACAGAAGCATAAATCTTTTTAGTGAAAGCGATATAAAAGTATGGCAGCAATTTCAACAGAACTTATAAAAGCAATCCGTGAACGAACCGGCGCCGGAATGATGGCCTGTAAGCAAGCCCTCGAGGAAACAAACGGTGATATGGAAAAAGCCATTGAGGTTTTGCGAAAGAAGGGGGCAGCGCTGGCGGCAAAACGTGCATATAGAGCGACAAATCAGGGTGTTATTGAAGCATATATTCATGCCGGAGGGCGAATCGGCACACTTGTTGAATTAAATTGCGAAACTGATTTTGTAGCAAAGACTCCGGAATTCCGCACGCTGGCTCACGATCTTGCGATGCAGGTGGCTGCAATGAGCCCGATCGTCGTCTCACGCGAACAGCTTGAACCTGCGCTCGTCGAACATGAGAAAGAAATATATAGGACACAGGCACAGAATGAAGGAAAACCCGCCCAGGTGATCGAGAAAATTGCCGAAGGGAGGATGGAAAAATTCTGTCAGGAAAATTGCTTATTGGAGCAGAGTTTCATTAAGGATTCCAGTAAAACAATAAAGGATCTTTTAAACGAAGCTGCCGGAAAGATGGGAGAGAATATCAGTATCCGCCGGTTTCATCGATACCATCTCGGAGAGGTAGAATAGCGATTGCATGGAGGGATGATGAACAATGGCACAGCCGATTTATAATAGAATTCTCCTGAAACTCAGCGGCGAGTCGCTCATGGGGAATAAGGAGTTTGGAATTGATCACACAATCATGCGGCATTATGCCGAAGAAATCAAATCGGCGCGTGATTTAGGCGTCCAGATTGCGCTTGTCATCGGCGGCGGGAATATTTACCGGGGAGTAGCCGATTCATCCGATGGGATAGATAAAGTCACGGGCGATCATATGGGGATGCTCGCAACCGTCATTAATTCCCTTGCACTCCAGAACACATTTGAAAAGTATGGCGTTTACACCAGACTGCTCTCGGCCATCAAGATGGAACAGATCTGTGAACCGTTCATACGCCGTCGTGCGATCCGCCATCTTGAAAAAGGTCGGACGGTGATTTTCGGGGCGGGAACGGGAAATCCGTATTTTACTACCGATACCGCCGCAGCGCTTCGTGCAATCGAAATTGAAGCCGACGTTATCATAAAAGGAACACGCGTAGACGGGGTCTATGATGCCGATCCAGAAAAATTTCCCGATGCGTTTCGCTTTCAGGAAATTTCATATTATGACGTCATAAAAAAAGACCTCCGAATAATGGACATGACTGCCATAACCCTGTGCCGCGAAAATAATCTCCCCATCATTGTCTATAATATGACGAAAAAGGGGAACCTGAAACGGCTGCTGCTGGGCGAGGGGATTGGAACAAAAGTATACGACCTGCAGGTGAAACCACTGCAGGAAAAAATACCACAATAACTCCAGCAACAATAAGAGTATACTATGGTCTCAACTATTTTAAAAGACGCCGAACACAAAATGCAGAAAGCGGTCGAGGTTGTGCGGCAGGAACTCGTTAAAATCCGGACAGGTAAAGCTACAACGGCATTACTTGACGGTATAAAGGTCGAGTATTACGGTACCATGATGCCTCTGAATCAGGTTGCAAATTTGAGCACACCCGACGTTCACACCATCACTGTTCAGCCATGGGAAAAAGCCATGGTAGGACCGATTGAAAAAGCCATCCAGGCGGCAAATCTCGGATTGAATCCCATTGCCAGCGCCGATGCGCTCCGTGTACCGGTTCCACCGCTTAATGAAGAACGGCGGAAGGAACTCGTGAAGCTGGTGAAAAAGTTTGCCGAAGAAGGAAAAATCGCAGTTCGGAATGTACGACGTGATGCAATTGAACATCTGAAAAAATCTGAGAAGGCTGAACATTTCTCGGAAGATGAACGTAAACGCGGCGAACAGGAAGCTCAAAAATTGACCGATAAATATATCAAAGAGATCGACAATCTCGTGGTACTGAAAGAAAAAGAAGTGTTAGAAGTATAAAAAAGTCAGGTAGAAAATAATGAAGCCTCATTCTATAAAAAGAATGAGGCTTTTTATATAGCGTTGTGTCGAAGGTACCGCAAAATAATAAAATCCAGGAAACTCACCGTTATCAACGAATTCTTTTATGCATCCGCTTGCGGTTTTTTCTACCAATTAAAACAAGCGCGAATGAAGGAATTACGGTATCTTTTGTGCTCGTTTTATATCGCCTGTACTTCAGCCGGCGGCGGAGTCGCTGCTCGACCTCATAGGGTATATCGGGTGATTGAAGTATGAGTTTCCGGATTTCACGCCTGATTCGTGCATAAATCTCCAGACGTTGTTTCCCTTCAGGCGTTTCCATTATAGAAACAGGAAATCCTTCAACTTCGTCGTTATTACCTTCATTATCAAAAAGAACGCTTAACGCAACATTTAAGCGAAAGTGATTCATAGGCATTCCCTCCTTACTCTGATAGCACCACCCCAACAAATTTTTAAGAATATTACCATGATATTCTTAGTTGGAGTGGTACTGGGTCCTGTCGTTTGTAAGAATTGAAATTGTCAGGACCCTAGTGAATGTAATGCAAACCTGAGTTTCTCGCGTGCACGGAAGAGGCGGACTTTCACGCAGGCTAGCGATGCATCCGTCAGATCAGCAATTTCCTGATAGGAAAACCCCTGGATCTCCCTCAGGATAATGATCTCCCGCTGTTCCGGCTTTAGTGCATCAAGCGCCTTTCGAAGTTCCTCACGATGATCAACAGTATCGTAGGAATTCGTTGGTGAAACGAGATCCTCAACCTCGTCGACCGAAGGGTGTTTGCGGATCCGCCTCAGGGCATCGTAACATTGATTCCGTGCTATACGGAATATCCAGCCGCTCAGGCTGCCGGTCCCACGGAAACTTGCCATTTTCTCATGCACGCGGATAAAAGTTTCCTGAAAAATATCTGACGCAAGATCCTTATCTCCAACAATTTTCAGGCAGTAGAGCCATACAGGGCGTCTGTGGCTGTTGTACAACTCCTCGAAAGCTTTTTCGTCCCCCTGATAAAGACGGAGCACAAGCTCAGATTCGTTCTGATGCAAGCGTTCTTCTCCTGACGATGAGCGAACTATTGTGGAATTTGATCTTTCGTCCCCTGAGGGACGAACGTGAGGTGGGGTTTGTTACTGTGGCCCACCGAGATTTATGGTCTCAGTAGCAAGGGGTAAAGTGCGGATTTTCCTTCATTTTTATGGGGTTTTAATAACTCTTTGAATAACATACAAAATTCCACAATTGAAGTCAAGTAAAATCATTTGGTCCTTAACCTTTTTCAGCATAAAGTGTTTTTATATTTATTTAATCATAGTATTGAGAAACTCAGACCTGTCCAAAATAGCTGTTATAAAAGAACAGTGTCAATGATGTCACTTTCTTTTTGAAAAGCCCCGTGCTTCTGAAAGAACATGTCAGAGTCCTCCACAAAACGAAGACGGGACGATATATCGAAAGTGACAGAAAGAAAACAGGCACCTAAAGGTACT
>JBEKIL010000024.1:0-10643 GCA_050011775.1 Bacteroidota bacterium
GCATTCCCAATAGAATGCTTTGCATTACCTGGTGTGAGACCATCTTTGGTGTCCAACCCGGTTTGAACGTTGACGTAATACGTGTTCGCAAATGATGTGCCCGCAACGAGCATCAGCATTGCTACCAGCAGTACGCCAATTTTCAAAAGTTTTTTTGAGTTCATTTGTTTCCTCCAAAAATAGAGTATTGTTTAGGAGATCAGAAAATAGTACCCTAACCTGGGCTTCTGAAGTGATCAAGGCTTCAGAAAAAACAAAATTCCTTATTGCGCAGAAATCACCTCCTTAGTTATCTCTGTGATTATTAATAAGTTGTGAATTGATTGAATGAAATAATATTATTGCGAATTACAAAAGGAAAAAATCGATTAGCAAATAAGATATGATACACCGCTTCGGCTTCCTGGTCAATCCCTATCGTAAGCTTCCCAGTGTAAAGTATGTGTGTTAATATAGACATTCTCCACATCTATGTCAAGATGTTTTTTAAGTGAATTACATTATTAACGCAATTTTAATGCTGCTTAGCCCTTCGACTACGCTTAGGACAAGCCTTCTTATCCAACTTTTAACCTTAAACCTTCAACTTTTAACTT
Organism: Bacteroidota bacterium; assembly: GCA_050011775.1. Lineage (GTDB taxonomy): Bacteria > Bacteroidota > Ignavibacteria > UBA10030 > CAVZMI01 > CAVZMI01. The sequence goes on from JBEKIL010000024.1 coordinate 597, forward strand.
TAAACCTTCAACTTTCAACCTTAAACCTCTTAACTTCTTCCCGAGGAAGCCCTCCCCTGTCGACCTCCTCAACTCATGACGGAGTGCTTCATATCCTGAGTCATCTCTAAATATACCCAAAGATTATGCCAGTAATTATTAATTAGAAAATGCTGTTTTTAACCGATTTTATTGGGTTTTTGTGCTCGATTCATACTAAGCTCATACTTGAAGTGCGGGAATCAGGTGATAGAAGTGCGGGATGTAAAAAAGCAGGCGAATTGCCGTGATGGGGGTCAAATAGAGAAAAAGGTCAAGGAAAAGGTAAAGGTTAAGGTTGAGGTTAAGGTTTAAGAGAACGGATCAGTTTATCAAGATCCTTATGCAACGATTCGAGACGCTGATTTATTATCTCATGAATTGTCACATCAAAATAACCGACTCTCTTCGCATATTCGACATGGCTCTCTGTTTCAGTCAATGATCCGCGTCCGAAAGAGTAAAAATTAATTCCGTCTTTACTGTGCTGCCTTCCATAGGCTTCGGCAATATTGGCCGAGATACTTACTCTACCTTTACCTCTACCTATGCCTCAACCTTGACCTTCACTTCTTCTTTGAACCTGTAGCAAGCAATCTCTCTGCCTTTCGAGCATCCCACTCAGCCTTTTGCTGTTGTCCTAGAGCCTTGTAGATTATTGATCGATTCTTGTAGAGCAGCGGAGAAAGCGAATCATATTCTATAGCCTTATTCAGATCGTCGAGTGCTTCTTGATACTCTCGATTCTTATATTTTGTCAATCCCCGGTCACACAGAACGTGAACTGAATTTGGTTTTTCCTGCAAGGCGAGAGTATATTCTTCGATCGCTTCTTTAAACTTGCCGCGTCGGGCCAGAATGAATCCTCTGTTAATGTGGCTATCGAAGCTATGGGAATTTCTTTGAATAGCCTTTTCATAATCCGACATTGCTTCATCAACCCGGCCGGCCTGATCGTACAGAGCGCCCCTTTCAAAGAAGTAGATTCCCTGTGAAGAATCAAGCTCAATTGCCTTTGTGAAATCTGCTATTGCTCCCTCCGAATCATGCAGTAGCCGTTTAAGACCGCCGCGGCTATAGAAACCCCCGGCATTATCGCGTTTTTTTCTGAGGTATACATCGAGATCATGAATTGCTTCCACATAGAATCCCTTTTTTATGTAGTTGTTGGCGCGGCTGTAGAACGTCTCTACTGTTTTACCCTTATTTACTTCGATGGATCTTGTGTACATGTCGATAGCTTTATCATAATCACCCTTCATTTCGTATATCGATCCTACATTACTCAAAGCAGTCCAGTTGTCGGGCGCCAATCTGAGAACGGTCTCATAATCCTGCATGGCCTTATCGAGCATTCCCTTCTTCTGATATGCCGTTCCCCTGTTCATGTGTGGGCGTATCTTGGCCGGTGATTTTTCAACACAATCATTCCACAACGATATCTCGTCCTTCCAGACCTCATTTCTGGCATAGGCTGACACGGCAAAAACAAGAATGATTATCCCCGCGGCAAATTTAATCACAGGACGAGAGAAAATTTTGCTTGCTTCCTCAAAGAGCGCAACAAAAATGAAGCAGAATCCGGCCATTGGCAGATAGAGCCGGTGTTCGAACATTACATCAGTGATCGGATAAATGCTCGATTCGATCGTCAGGGTCAGGAAGAACCAGAAGATACCGAATGAGAGTAAACGATATCGTCGATAGAGAAAAAAGCCGGCTGCTAGAACAGCTAGGATAACGGTAAGTCCGGACCACGCCCATAGATTTGAAAATGATTTCACTACTTCGACATCATAATCAAGGTTCTGATTAATGGGAAGAACCAATAATCTCATATAGACAGGGATCACTGTGAATTGAGTAAGCAGGTATTCAATTCGCGTTATATTGTGGGTCTGTGTTACCTCTATTTTCCCCAAGAAATAAAAAAGCAGTGGGACGGCTATTGTTGTACCAACACCAAAATATATTATTAATTTTCGGATACGGGATTTCTCGTCCATAAAGAAGATTTCAAACAATACAACGGCCAGGGGCAGCGTGTATGACGTCTCTTTCGAAAACACTGCCAGAAATGCCGAGAAGATTGATGCAAGGAAGAACGCGTTTCTAATATTTTTTTTCTGCTGCTCCAATCGCGCTCTGATATAGCACGCCAATGAAACAAGATACAATAACGTTGCCAGAGATGCGATGCGCTGTACGATATAAGTGACTGCCTGTGTCTGCACCGGATGTACAATGAAAAGGAGTGCCCCGGCCAGTGAGAGAATTTTTTTATACCGGTAGGCAGAAGTTCCTCTCAGCACTCGTGTTTTGAAAAGAAGCTGAATCAACCACCAGAGAGCTATTCCTGAAAGAATATGTATGACGATATTGACGAGATGATAACCGACAACGTCTAGACCGCCAAAATGATAATTTAATGCAAAAGTCCAGCATGAAAAAACCCTGGTTGGCGCTTTATGCCAGAGCGCATCGAAATTATCAAGTTCACGGATGGTGTTATTCTCAACGATGATCGTTGCATCATCAAGATGAAAAGAGTTCGTAAACGTATTAGAATAGACGAGTATTCCTGCCAGACATAACAGCATAATGGAAAACGCCGGCCCCACGGCATCGGTCGCAGTTATATCATTCTCCGATCGTTTGTTTTTAATTGAGTTCTTCACAATTCACAATTTCTTCTTGGCCTCGATCCAACTACCCTCGGGAGCACAGCTCCCTCGGAACGGGCCGAATAAAAAAGAGCATGTTACGAGGGAGGTCCTCCTCCCGAGGCATAATAGACTTCTTGACAATAAACAAGATTTTTTACTTTTTACCACTCGATACGTCTTCAGTGTACTCGGGGTTAACTTTTTACTTTTTACCCTTCGACTCGCTCCGCTCGCTCAGGGCAAGCCCTTCGACTCGCTCCGCTCGCTCAGGACAGGCTTTTTCCTTCTATAATTACATCTTCTGCATCTTACCTTTATTTCGGTTTGCTCATTAACAGTAGACCTGCCTTCCGAAGATCTTGGTCAGCTTCACCCTTTTGTCCAAGAGCTTTATAAATAATAGACCGGTTCTTATACAATCGCGGATTGAGAGAATCAAGCCGAATAGCTTTATTAAAATCTTCCAACGCCCGGCTATAGTCCCCGTCGTCATAGAACGTCAATCCCCGGTCATTCAAAACATGAACCGAATTCGGATCATACTCCAAAGCCAGAGTATATTGTTGGATTGCTTCTTTAAATGCATGCTGTTGCATCAGAATGTATCCCTTGTTGATGTAACAATCGAATCCGTGCGATTTCCTTTGAATAGCTTTATCGTAATCCGAGATTGCATTGTCGAGCTGTCCGGCCTCCTGATAGAGAATTCCCCTATCGAAGAAATAATCTCCCTGGGAAGAATCGAGTGCAATCGCCCGTGTGAAATCCGTCATTGCACCGTTGGAATTTTTCAGTGTGCGCCTGAGGCAGCCGCGGTTATAGTACGCCTCAGCCAGATCGGTCCTCCATGTGATGAATAAATCGAGATCACGAAGTGCCTCCGCATAGAGACCTTTTTTTGTATATGACGTAGACCGGCTGAAATATACTTCTACTCCCGCTCCTTTACCGGCTTCAATCGCCCGCGTGTATAATGCAATTGCATTGTCATAATCGCCCCTTGTGTCGAGAATCGCCGCTGTATTACTCAATGCCGCCCAGTTATCGGGCTTCAGTCGTAGAGCACTCTCATAATCGCGCAGTGCTTCATTAAACATTTCCTGTTTATGGTAAGCCAATCCGCGATTCAGGTATACCCGCGATTTGTTCGGTGATTTCATCACACAGTCATTCCATAGCGTAATCTCATCTTTCCAGACTTCATTGCGGGCATATGCAATAACAGCGAAAATAAGGATAATGAATCCCACAGAATAACGGAGAATATAATGAGAAACGTACCTGCTTGCTCCCTCAACAAGTGCGATAGTAATAAAACAAAATCCAGCCATCGGAAGATAGAGCCGGTGTTCAAAGATCACATCGCGGATAGGGATAATACTCGATTCAACCACCAATGTCAGAAAGAACCAGAAAATACCGAATGAGAGCAAACGGTGCCGTCGATAAAGAAGGGCACCGGCTGCCAGAACGGCAATGATCAGTGCAAGTCCGGATAACGCCCAGGGATTTGTAAGAGATCTTATTATGGCCACGTCATAATCGAGGTTTTGATGAACAGGCAGCACCAGTAGTCTCATATACATGGGAATCACGGTGAATTGTGTCCAGAGATATTCTATTCGCGAAATGTCCGGGGCATCTACTGGCGGGAATTTTCCCATAAAATAAAGAAGGAGCAGTACTGCAATCGTCGCGCCGCCGCAAAGTATAATGATGAATTTCCAGATTCTTGATTTCTCCCTCATAAAAAACAGCTCATACAATACAATGGTGCATGGTAGTGTGTACGCTGTCTCTTTCGAAAAAATTGCCAATATGGCCGAGAAAAATGATAACAGAAAGAACATAAATTGCTTATTCCTGCTATGATTTTCCAGACGGGCTCTGATATAGCAACACATACTGACAAGGTACATTAACGCCGCCAGCGATGCGATACGCTGCACGATGTATGTAACCGCCTGTGTCTGTATCGGATGCACGATAAAAATAAGTGCCCCTGCAAGAGAAAGTATTTTTTTGTAACGGCTGGCGGGTGTCTCTCTAAGCACCGGCGTCTTGAAAAGAAGTTGAATCAACCACCAGAGAGATATTCCCGAAAGAATGTGAATGGCGATATTGACGAGATGATATCCGAGAACATCCAGATCGTTCCAATAATAATTTAAAGCGAAGGTCCAGTATGAAAAGACTCTGGTCGGTGTTTTTTTCCAGAGTAATCGGAAATTACCGATGTCATGAATAACCCTGTTCTCGATAATCGACGTTCTATCGTCAAAGTGGAAAGAACTTGAAAGTGTATTCGAATAGATAAGAAATCCAGTTAAACATATTAATGCGATGGAGAGTATCGGCCCTATAGAATCGACAACTTTATTGTCCTTCTCTGAACCGGTACTTTTCATAGTTAGCTTCATTTTTCAACCTTATTCTGAAGCCGGGCCTCCAGGAGGGCGACCTCTTGTGTCAGATTTTTTACCTGATTTGTCAAACTCGAAATCCGTAAAGAGAAGTATAGACAGATTAGAAAGATGAATAATAAACCGATGAAAAACAGAGTATTCACCGGCATTGATATTCCGACAGCACGCGAAATAGTGCTCAGAATTTTTGGGAAGATTGCCAACACCAGCAAACCAAATCCCAATACCAGCCATAGAAATGAGTATTCTTCTCGTAATTTTCGTCTTCGTACCAGATCGACAATCCCTACAAGGATAATGATACTAATGACTATCACCCATACTTGCAAACGAATGGACATAAATGCCTCCTTTGCCAATCCATGCCGCCTCGTAGGGGCAGCTTCATTGGAACTAGCCAATTAAAAAAATAATCAGCCATTCCAGGATGCCCCGTAGGGGCAGCTTCATTAGAACTAGCCATTTTAAAAAAAATAATCAGCCATTTCAGGATGCCCCGTAGGGGCAGCTTCATTAGAACTAGCCATTTTAAAAAAAATAATCAGCCATTTCAGGATGCCCCGTAGGGGCAGCCTATTTGTAGCTTTCGGCACCAAAGAAAAAACCACCAGCCCCGTAGGGGCGGCCTATTTATTTCCTGCCTGATCTTTCTCTATCCATTCAAACAAATATCGATCATCATATTCAACCGCGAATTCCTTCAACATCTTTATATATTCATCATGAAATGTTATTGTACGATGGTGATATTCTTGATTCTGAATATAATGGATGACCGCATCAATATCCGAACGTGAATACGAAAAAGCACCAAAACCTTCCTGCCATGAAAATTTTCTTTTAACCATTCTCTTTTTATAGATGAAACCCGAGGATCCAGCCTTTATATCGCGAACTAAATCAGAAATCGCTAAATCAGGTTTCATCCCGACAAATACATGTATATGATCAGACATTCCATTAATAGCTAGAAGTTTTTGACCACGTTTCTTAACGATACCGGTGATATATTTATATAACTCATCTTTTTTCTCTTTAGGTATCAACACCGAACGATCCTTCACAGTGAAGACTATCTGGATATAAATCTGTGAATATGTATTTGCCATCGCAATTCTTGTTCTTTTTATGATAGGCCGCTCCTGACGGAGCTTTTATCATTTTTTCTATTTGAATATCTACAAATAGGCCGCGCCTACGGCGCTAAGAATACTACCGTCTATTGTTTAAAAGATTGCTAAGATTATGAGATCTATTGCCTTCAAGAAACTCCAAAAACCTGTGATGTAATTATATGACGGTTAAAAAAAATAGAATCAATTCAGGATGACCCGTAGGGTCTACGACTCTTAGCGGCGGCCTATTTATTTTTTATTTCATTCTCCTTGATCGATTTTTTCCTAAGCAAGATGACAAAAATCGATAGAAACATCTTCACAAAATAATAGACCGGTTTCAATCCACGATGTTGCGATGTTCCGCCTATGCGCGGCTTCACTTCAATCGGAACCTCGGCGAGCTTAAATCCGGAACGATGGAGCGTGAGAAGAAAATCTGCATCCGGATAGTCGAATCCATAGACATCCTGCGTGCAAAATTTAAGAACGCGCTGCTTCATCGCACGAAAACCCGATGTAGGATCGGTAATGCGTTCCCTGATAAGAACCGATAACAGCCATGCAAATAACCAGACTCCGATTCTCCGTGGAATCGACATATTGCGGAAATTATCGGAAAGAAAGCGTGAGCCGATCACCAGATCTGCCTGTGTGGATTCGAGAGTCGAAAGAAGAAACCGGATATGAGCAGGATCGTGCTGCCCGTCCCCGTCGAGTTGGACAAGTGTTTGGAATCCCTTCTGCTCGGCATATTTATATCCCGTTTGCAGTGCACTGCCGACACCCAGATTAAACGGATGGCTGATAACCATTGCACCTGCACGCCGTCCGACAATCGCAGTTCTATCGTTCGATCCGTCATCTACGACAATTATATCTGCTGACGGGACGAATTTTTTAATTCCCGCAATTACGCCCCCGATGCGATCCTCTTCATTGTAAGCCGGGATGAGAACCAGAAGAGGTGATGTTGTCGACATTTTCATGACTGTTTTCATCAAAATAACCTGCTATTTTTACATATTCAAGACGATTTTCCGTCTTACATTCAGAACTTTTTTACACCCGACCTCGACCCTTGTCCTGCCCTAAAGGACGACTTCGTCGAGCGAGTCCCGATGTTCTCGTGTTCCGTTTTTTTCCGTCTCACGTTCTCGTGCTCTTCACGTCTCACGATTTCGTGCTCCGTTCTTTTCCGTCTCACGTTTCCCAGTGAGATTTACGCCCCACGTTTCACAGTGGGGATATCGGGACGAGTCGAAGGATTGATCTCGACCTATTCTCTCGACCATCGGATGCACTATATCCGCCGGTGGCGTAATACGCGCATTCCGCACCTGATATGCCAATTCTACGGACGGTCTTGCATCCTCGATCCCTGATCCTCTTCCGGCAAGAATTTCCTCATACACCCTGGTATGCAGATCGGTAAATCCTTCGCTGAACTCGATTCCCTTCCCATCGATCATAATGGACCGGAATATGGATTTTCCTTGTTTGAGTTCTCCCTCCGGAAGATCTTCCTTTTTAATAGAAAGGAACCACCGCACGTTCGCTTTCTGTAATTCGAAAAAACCGCCGACACACCGGGAGTCTGAATAATGTATTTCAATTCGCTGCACGCTCCCGAAGAACCAGAGGAGAAGATCGAAAAGATGAATTCCAATGTTTGTCGCCAGTCCCCCCGACCGTTCTACCGAATTCTTCCATGAATACAGATACCATGGACCGCGTGATGTAATATAGGTAAGCATTACTTCATGTTTTCGATCCCGTGATTCCTTTTCAAACCGCGATTTCAACTCAAGCAATGATGGATGGATTCGCAGTTGAAGGATCGTCTTCACGGACCGACCTGTTTCCTTTTCCAACTGCTGGAGGGCATCAAGATTCCAGGGATTAAGAACGATCGGTTTTTCACACACAGCATCCGCTCCGGTTCTCAATGCGAGGCGAATATGGGCATCATGCAGATTGTTCGGAGAACAAATGCTGAGATAGTGAATCCGCTCTTTTTCCGGGCCGCGTTGTAGTTTATCCAGATGGCGGTCGAATCGTTCAAAATCCGTAAAAAAATCGACATCCGGAAAATATCGATCAAGAATCCCGACCGAATCATGCGGATCAAGAGCTGCAACGAGCCGGTTTCCCGTGTCCCGTATAGCCTGAAGATGACGCGGGGCAATATATCCGGCTACGCCTGTTATAGCAAAATTTTTCATTATAATTTCCAATCACATTTTTTTCGATGTGTAGGTGAATTATTCTACGGGACTAAAGAAAAAGCTATTTCTTGTTTAATAAAATCGCCCTGATTTTAAAATTTAGTGAAACCTGGAAATGTTGTAAAACGTGCACTATAAAAATCCGCCATATAGAAAACACACTGTAATTTAGTGACACCCGAAAAACGCCCTCAACAAATACTGCCACAGGATCCTGCAACTATACAAGTCTTCCAAGAAGATATTTCCAGCGTGCAAGGGGAGCGATATTCGACAAAAGTATTTTCCTGTATTTAAAGAGTATTCGGAAAGCCATAATATGAACCGGCGTATTCACGATAGAACAATAATGGCTCAATAGATCCCGGAGATAGTTCTCCTGATCTATGTCGTCATAGATGTGATGATCGATGTAATACTTAATTCTCTGCTGCTCGCGATGAAAAATTTCTCGCCGTCCCTGGGAAAATATATATTTCACGATTCCCTGTAGGCTCCACAATTTCCTTCCGCCTCCCGTGTTTGTATCATGCTGGCGGTAAGAGACAAGGGGTTCAGGAAGATATAACACACCTCGTAACCGGCACGCGCACATTCCAAGCCACCAATCGTGTGAAAGCGCTTCGTCAGGGATGGGAAGAGCATGTTCTTTTAATTCCTTCCGGAACAGTGTGGTACATCCCATGACGAAATTAAGAAATGCTAAACCATAATATTGAAACTCGCTTGAGGGGATAGGGATCTGAAGTGCTTTTTGAAATGACGGGGCAATAGGATTCCCGTCTTTATCAATTATGGAACAATCCGAGCATATCAACGATGAATTCCCGATCCGGTTCACCAAAGTCTCGAGTTTCCGGGGATGCCAGATATCATCCTGGTCGGCAAGTGCGATGTATTCCCCATTACATAACGATATTGCCCGGTCAAAGTTTCTAAGAAATCCATACCGGCTCGGGTTGATCGAATATGAAAGATTGCATTTCCTCTGATATTCTTTCAGAATTGCTACTGTACCGTCCGTCGAACAATCATCGCTGGCGACGACCTCAAGGTCGTCATATGTCTGGCTAAAAATTGAATCCAACAACTGCGGGAGATATGTCGATCCATTATATGTCGTTAAAGCGATTGAGACTCTTCCCTTATTCATAGAACAAACCCGTCCTTGATCATTATTTCGTCATAATATTGCCCGCACCGGATTATATCCCGTTTCTCTTGTTTGAAAATTCTTCATCGAGATTGCACCGGCTCATCGTCTTACATAGTTGTAGAAATCGTTTGAAAATGCCGCGCTGCCGCGGAACGTATCTGCAAAGGCATACCCTTGCGACGTCTTAATTATCAGGCGAGTTTCCTTCCGTTCTCGGCATGCCTGAGCGAACGCATTTGTAACTGCTTCCGGGTTCTTGCTCTCATACAACTCAAGAAATCAAAATTAAAAATAAAATTATCGTTGGAAACCCCCAACGCCTCTACATCTATTTTTATGCCCGAAAAATATTTTTACCTTTACTCTTTACGATATTTCTTGTATCGACGACCGGGATTAACATTTTATCAAAATCGATAGTTTTATAAATATCGTGTG
>JBEKIL010000025.1:0-9243 GCA_050011775.1 Bacteroidota bacterium
TCACATGCACTTGGTTGTATTAGGAAAGGAATATTCGATTTAGAATCTGCAGACCTTACTTCGATGACATCGCTGGAGATGCGAGATACTTTTTAGCGATGTGATCGTCTTATATCGAGTAGATCATCTTGCATATAGCTATTAGGAAAATTTGATGCCAATTCGAATTCCCGTTTACTGCCTAGATTGGCATATTCACCAGAGCCCGGCTTTGCAGGAACTGGTGAGCAGTCCGCTTAATTCCTACATCCAGTTTGAACCAATCGGCTGGGATGGGATTAAATTGCCTAATTTGCTATCAGAACAATTCAAAAAGAATACGATGATCTTTTTTCAACTACCCCCTCCGCAGGACCTTTGTCGTGATACTAGTAGGCGAGTTATCTGGATACCGATGTGGGATCAAGCCCGCGGGTATGATCTGGAGTGGTGGCAGAACCTGCCCAAAAGTATTCGTGTAGTAGCTTTCTCCAGAGAGATCAATGCTCGGGCGCGGGCAGTCGGCCTTAATACATTGGATTTATTTTTTTTCAAATCGCCGGACGAATTCAATCCCGTAAATTGGGGAAAAGGCCACGTCCTTTTTTACTGGAACCGAACTGGCCTGGTGGATACGAACTTTTTATTCCGGATTTGTCAATCGTTGGATATTGAACTCTTGATCTATCTACGCCAGATTGACCCTCTGATACCTGCCTATTTTGACTATTCTCTCCCAAAACGGTTGGGGAAAACACACGTGCAGGAAATTACGGGGAACAAATTTCTTGCAAAACACGAATACATGAATATTGTAAATCGGGCCAATATTTTTATTGCCCCGAGGGTTTCCGAAGGCGTTGGACTCTCCTCTATTGAAGCTCTGGCCCGCGGGTGCGCGGTTTTTGCATATAATGCGCCTACAATGAATGAATATATTACACATAAGGTAAATGGATTTTTATTCCAGAAATATGCCAATACCAAGTGGAATCACGCCCGCGAATGCTTAATGCAACGAATGGACGGCTATCTTCTACGATTTGCAAATATCCAACCTCATATTGAACATCCTATAACGGACTGGCAAGATTGGGACGAGATCAAAAAGTTGAATCTGCAGGTCCTGGGTGATAACGCTCGTCAGGCACAAGCCAGAGGTTATCGAGAATGGATCAGATCCATTCCTAATTATGCTAGTTTCATCTTGGATTGGTAGCGAAAAAACATGAATAGACCACTCGTCAGTGTTGTTCTGGGCAGTTATAACCGGCGTGATTTCTTGAAATCCACGCTTGATTCGGTAAGGCACAATGACATGCCCTTCCCCTACGAGATCATCGTCGTGGATGGGGGCTCCACCGACGGTTCGTTAGGATATCTGGCAAAACAGAAAGATGTCATTACCATCATCCAGCATAACCGGGGCGTTTTTCGCGGTAGGCCCATCGAACGCCGAAGTTGGGGTTATTTCATGAACCTCGGCTTCAAGGCTGCGCAGGGGAAATATATTCTCATGATCAGCGACGATTGCCTACTCATCTCCGGTGCGGTCAAGAATGGGGTTGAGCAGTTCGAAAAAATGCTAGCAGAGGAAGAAAAGGTGGGAGCGATAGCCTTTTATTGGCACAATTGGCCAGAGCAAAAGGATTATTGGGTCGGTCTGACTCTTGGGAATAAAATGTTTGTGAACCACGGGCTGTTCCTGCGAAAAGCGCTTGAAGAGGTTTGCTGGATCGACGAGCAGACCTACCAGTTCTATCATGCCGATGGCGACTTGTGCTTGAAATTATGGCAAGCCGGATATCAAGTTATAGATTGTAAGACTGCATTTGTGGAGCACTTTGATCACGTCAAACCGAGCCGGGTCTCCAATGTAAAAGACTGGGATGCCCTCCTGGAGAAATGGAAAGGGATTTTTTATGACCCGCAAAAGAATAATATAGGAGGTTGGCTTCACCAATATTATTTTGACCAAAATCGCACTTATAGACAGTTTCCTTTTAGCGCAAGGTTTAAATCTGCTTTGAGGAAGATTAAGGATATCATAAAATGAGTTTAATACAAAGAATCACCCGCCATATTCCCAAATCTTCTACGCTTATTAATGCCTGTATGACATATCTTGAAAAATTCCAGAAAACGGACTATGAAAATAACTGTAATCCTCAGACAAATGGAGAATATTCTCTCTTAAACTTGATTTCGAAAAATCTTGTCACCGTTTTTGATGTCGGGGCAAATGTGGGGGATTGGTCAGCGTATATCGCCAGTATAACTCACGGTATTCGGTATTTACATATTTTTGAACCCAATCAAGCCGCATATCAAAAACTTCAAGATCGTTTTAACCTTGAATTTATCATGATTCATAGAGTGGCTTTATCATCCACAGTGGGTAAAGCCAGTCTTTTTGTGTTTGGTGAAGCTTCAGGTTTAAATTCCTTGCATAATCGAGATGGTTTGCAAGACGGATGGGGGATAGAGCCAACCCAAAATATAGAAGAAGTAGAGTTGGAAACGATAGATTCTTTTTGTCAGAAAAATGGCATACTTCATGTGGATTTAATAAAGATTGACACCGAAGGCCATGAGGTGAACGTGATTTTGGGTGCAAAAGGAATACTCCAACAAGGAGGAATAGATTTTATTCAATTTGAATATGGTGGCACCTATATTGATGCACGCAAGCTATTGAAAGATGTGTTCGAGATATTCAACGGATTGGATTACACCATCTTCCTAATAAACCCAGATAGGCTAATACCCTATCCTCGTTATGATCAGAGGTTGGAAAATTTCCAATACAAGAATTTCATCATCATTAGAAATCAAGTCTTTAATACGAGTAAGATTCTCAAGAAATATGCTCAATTGGTAGACTAGTATACAAGCTGGAGGATTGGTAGAATACCCATTATGAATGACATCAAACTCAAACTTCACCTTGGCTGTGGAGAACGTTACCTGGAAGGCTATCAAAATATTGATCTTCCTCCTGCTGAGCATACAGTACAAAACAATACGCGTGTGGATGAATATGCCGATATCTTGAAACTTCGTTTTCCTGCTGATTCAATTGAAGAAGTACGTCTCCATCACGTATTTGAGCATTTTTCGCGCCCGATCGCCTGTGCATTGGTTGTGTCGTGGTGGTCATGGCTCAAACCCAGTGGCTTACTCCATATCGAAGTCCCTAATTTTGACCGAACGGCCTGGGCGGTACTTAACCCATTCTCATCGGATCATGCCCGCCACGTGGCCTTACGCCACATTTTTGGTTCACAGGAAGCTGCCTGGGCAGTGCATCAAGAAGGTTGGTCGCCCCAAAGGCTGAAACAATTACTGACAAATAGGGGATTTGATCACATTCAAGTCAGAAAATATTCTTATCAGGGGACGTATAACTTCGAAATTCTGGCGATAAAATCTCGTACTGACATCTCCAAGGATGATTTTGAACAGCTAGCCCGATCATTTTTATCAAAATACTGCGTCAACAATACGGTAGCAGAAAAAAGAATGCTGGAGGTATGGATGAATATGTATAACCAGCAAATTGAGATGTCATGGGCAGTCTCGTAGGCGTTATTATCCCCACCAATACCAACATCCACCTGCTTCAGTGTGCACTTGAAAGCGCCATCAGACAGACCTGCCGTATTGTTGAAATTATCGTGGCCGACGATGGCTCTACCGACAATACTGCGGATATCGCGCGTAACTACGGCGAACGTCTGAAATATAGGTGCATACCTCACATCAGGCTTCCTGCCGTACCGTACAATGCGGGGCTGCAATTGACGTAATGAAAACAAGGACATTCCTACTGGCGAATGGAGAACTATAAACCTGGAAGGGTCACAATTCAATTCCCCGTCACTTTGAGATTGATTGATGAAAAATGACCTATCTGAGCATTTTTTAACAAAAACCTCGGCTTATGGAAAGTAAGCGACATACCAGGGTATTGACAAGATGATACGGTGTATTATTTTCAGTAAAGACCGGGCAATGCAATTGCACGCTGTCTTGAGGTCTTTTTTCCTTCACTGTGCCGATATAAATAATCTTCATATATCCGTCCTATATACCTGTTCCTCAGAACTACACACACACCAATATATGCAACTGAGAGAAGAATGGGAAAGAAATCCAAATGTTGCTTTTATTCGGCAAAATCGTTTCCGCTATGATGTGTTCAAAATATTAAATCCTTACCCGTCTAAAAGCTTTCCATATTGGTTCTTTGGGATTCTTTCACAACTACATCATCGGCTTGCTTATCTATTCACTCCTCTCATTTCCACAGTAGATACACCTTATTTTATTTTATTCCTCGTAGATGACGCCTTGTTTGTACGTGATTTTCGCATGACGGATGTTGTGGATGCACTCCGTTCTCATCCAGACTCGCTCGGATTTTCACTGCGCCTTGGAAGGAACACTACTTTTTGTTACATGAACAATGTAGACCAGCACCCGCCCGATTTTCTCCCTTTAACCAAGGATATCTTGAAGTTCAACTGGATAAATGCCGAACAAGACTTTGGATACCCTCTGGAAGTGTCCAGCTCTGTCTACCGCGCACATGAAATTCTCCCCTTCTTGTTGAAGATACCATTCAATAATCCTAATCACCTGGAAGGTGGCATGAACTGGTTCAAGGATGTGTTCGCAACACACAGGCCTGACTTGCTGTGCTTCGAACAGTCCGTGGCTTTTAGCAATCCGATAAATATAGTGCAAAGAGTCAGCCCCGCGAATCGAGTCGGAACACATCGCCATTATTCAACGGAAGAACTTGCCGTCCTTTTTGATCAGGGAAATCAAATTAGAATTGAAGCCTATCGCGGACTGATTCCGATTTCTTGCCACCAAGAAGTGGACCTTGTCTTCGAAAAAAGGGAAGCGTTCCGATGAGCGCCCCAATCAGTGTGGTAATGCCAGTATACAATCACCAGAATTTTATAGGTGAAGCGATCGAAAGTATCCTTGCTCAAACCTTTACCGATTTTGAGATGATTATTGTGGATGATTGTTCAACAGACGATTCCCTAACCATAGCGGTAAAATATCAAAAACTTGATCCTCGCGTGCGCATTTGCCGTCATGTGCAAAACACCGGGATTGTTGGCGCACGAAATACTGGTTTGAAGCTCTCAACAGGGAAATATATTGCTTGGATGGATTCGGATGACATTAGTATGCCAGACAGACTGGAAAAACAATTCAAATACATGGAGATGCATCCTCAGGTTGGTGTATCCAGCGGTAGTGTGCTTATTATTGATGAAAATGGGATCTTAAAGGACGTTCTGCATATGCCGCAAACGCACACAATGATCGCTTGGGGATTTTGCTTTTTTGATTCGATTATTAACCCGGCAGCAATGACTCTCCGCGAACTTATTATGAAGTCTGGAGGGTATCGAGATTTAGCAAACAGTAAGGAAGAGTGCTTCCCTGAGGATTACGACCTGTGGACGCGCATAGTTCGGCAAACTCAATTTTATAATTTTGACGAGATATTAATAAAATTACGCAAGCATGACACAAACATCACCAAAACACGCCTGCAGTCCACCCTAGATAATAGCGTCAGGATTTGCCAGAATTATATCCAAGTCTTACTCGGGCATAATGTACCTGTCGGCCTTATAGAAAACCTGTGGGGTATTTCAACTAAACAATCATTAAAGGGAATCCCGTCACTGCTGAGTGAACTTTACGATCATTTTTCTAAATCATATGCCCTAAAGCTCGATGAAAAGAAATACATTCGCAAAGATATTGCATCAAGGTTGTTCGGTATTGCGATCCGGCATCCGCGCGATCCTTATAGCGCGGATGCAATCTTAAAAGCTCTGAGCGCTGATCCACACTTACCCGTAGAAATGGGAAAGAAAGTTATCCATAAATTATTCTCTCGGAAAGAGGTTACAGGGTGAAAATTCTATTTGTTTGTATGACCGACAGCATTCACTCTGCACGGTGGATCAGCCAAATCGCTGAACAGGGATGGGAGATCTACCTGTTCCCCGTTTATGCAGCTCCAGCCTCATCGGAGCTGAGGAATGTGAACGTCTATGGTTTTTCCCTTTTACCATCCAGAAATCTGGATAAGAGTGTACGTTACATCGGTTTGCTACCCATTGGCCGGAATGGAAACAAAGTAGAAAAACTAATATTTCGGGTCTTCCCGCAACTCTGGGAACTTGCGTTGGCAGTGCTCATTCGATTATTGAAGCCAGACATCATCCAGTCCCTCGAGTTTCAACATGCAGGGTATATGACTTTTGCTGCAAGAAATAGGATCAAGAAGAAATTCCCTACGTGGGTGGTCACCAACTGGGGCAGCGATATCTTTCTCTATAGAAGGTTGGCGGAACATCGGACGAAAGTTCAGAATATCTTGGCAGCCTGCGATTATTATTCATGCGAATGTCAGCGTGATGTGAAGTTGGCAAAAGAGATGGGCCTAGCTGGTACAACCCTACCACTTTTCCCGAATACAGGCGGATTTGACCTAGCCCGAATTGCTTCGCTACGCCAATCCGGGGCAACTTCATCGCGTCGCTTAATCTTATTAAAGGGCTATCAACACTGGGCCGGGCGTGCCCTGGCGGGTCTGCATGCCCTCAGTCTATGCCGAGATTCTCTTGATGGATACGAACTTGGTGTTTACAGTGCCACACCGGATGTAAAAATCGCTGCACAACTCTTCGAACAGGATACAGGTATTCCTGTAAAAATTATTCCTCAATGTTCGCACGATGACATGCTGCGTCTATATGGGCGAGCAAGGATCTACATTGGCTTAAGCATTTCTGATGCGATTAGTACTTCCTTGCTCGAATCCATGGTCATGGGAACTTTTCCCATCCAATCATGTACATCCTGCGCAAACGAATGGATTACAGACGGCGAAGGTGGATTTGTTGTTCCGCCTGAGGATCCGGATATAATTGCCTCAGCAATCCGTAAAGCACTTAAAGACGATGCCCTAGTGGACCGAGCAGCTGAGATTAACGCGTGCGTGGCTTCTGAACGCCTAGACCAATCCATAATCAAACCGCAAGTTATAAAAATGTACCAAGATATTTACAAATCGCGAAAGGAATAGACATGCGTGTTCTTATTTTTGGCGGAAACGGCATGCTGGGTCACCAGCTCTGCCGTTTGTTGACCGGGCGGATGGAAGTCTGGGCCACCTTTCGAAATGTGCCAGACCGATTTGATTTTCTTCCCCCGCAGCAGCGGATCGGCAACGTCACGGTCGAGGATGCAGCTCAGGTAGGGGAGATTATGGATTCGGTTAAACCGGATGCGGTTGTCAACGCCGTAGGAATCGTCAAGCAACGCGACGAAGCAAAACAGGCCGTACCATCCATCTGCGTCAACGCCCTTTTCCCGCACCAGCTTGCCGATCTATGCGGCGAGCGCGGTATCCGCGTTCTCCAGATTTCGACAGACTGCGTGTTTTCCGGTTTCCGCGGTGCCTATACCGAAGACGATATCGCCGATCCGGTGGATCTCTACGGGCGGACTAAATTGCTCGGTGAGCTTAACCGCCCCGGCTGCCTGACTCTGCGAACCTCCATCATCGGCTGGCAGTTGAACTC
Organism: Bacteroidota bacterium; assembly: GCA_050011775.1. Classification (GTDB taxonomy): domain Bacteria; phylum Bacteroidota; class Ignavibacteria; order UBA10030; family CAVZMI01; genus CAVZMI01. The sequence continues at coordinate 7,605 of JBEKIL010000025.1, forward strand.
CTTCACAAGTCTGCTAAGCTGGTTTGCGCTGCAACGGGGGAAACACATCAAGGGTTATCGCAAAGCCATTTACAGCGGCGTGACAACTTCCGTATTTTCCAAATTGATTGGCGATATCATGGAATCACATCCAAAATTGGAGGGGCTCTATCACGTTTCCAGCGCGCCCATTAAAAAATTCGACCTGCTGGTGCAGCTACGGGATGCGCTCGGTTGGGACGATATCACAATCGAACCGGAAGAGGGCTTTGCCTGCGACCGCAGCCTGAACGGAGAGCGGTTTTCCCGGGCAACCGGCTGGCGCGCGCCGGATTGGGCTTCCATGATCTCGGGATTATCCTCGGAATGGCCCACCTATGCGCAATTTTATCTCCAACCTTCGTCCTGAAAAGCAAGGCGCTTTCAGGTAGTCTATATTGGAAAACAAACGGATACTCATAACGGGTGGAATAGGATCGCTGGGCCAGGTTCTCGTGCGACGCCTCCTGGCGCGGGAAATGGGAATACCGCGCAAGATCATCGTCTTCTCGCGCGACGAGACCAACCAGCATTTTATGCGGCTGGTTGTCAGGATGCACAAGGAAAAAATATAAGAGAAGTAAAAAATATTTTTTTACATTCCCTTTTATATTCGCCTTTGAATTATCTCAAAATTGAAAACCGTAGCAAACTCGCAAATATTATTAATTTGTTTTTCTCACCGGAGAAAACTCAAAAGATAATAAATTTTGCAATACGATTTGAATCAAAGAGGTGACCAAATGAAAAATGTTTTAGTTACAGGCGGTGCTGGTTTTATTGGATCAAATCTTGTTAAATTGCTGCTTTCTGAAAATTGTCAAGTGCGTGTCCTTGATAACCTTTCCTCGGGTTATAAAAAAAATATCCAGGGGTTGGATGTTGACTTCACGCAAGGTGACATCCGCGATGCCTCGTTGGTCGAACGTCTTTGCCAGGGGATGGATGTTGTTTTTCACCTGGCTGCCAGCGTTGGACGGCAAAAGTCCTTGGACCATCCCCGGGAAGATTCGGAAGTAAATTTGATAGGAACGACAAATGTTCTGGAGGGATCCCGCAAAGCGAATGTCAGGCGGGTGGTATATACATCTTCAGCTGCTATTTTTGGTGAACTGCTGACAATGCCTATCGCGGAAGACCATCCCCAGAATCCAGATTCACCATATGGCGTTAGCAAACTGGCCGGTGAAAAGCAGGCGCTTTGTTATGCTGGCTTATATAACATAACGGTGGTTTGCTTAAGATATTTTAATGTCTTTGGTGTTAACCAGAGATACGATGCTTATGGAAACGTTATCCCCATTTTTGCGAATCGCATTTACGGGCAGCAGCATCTTACGATCTATGGAGATGGCGAACAAACGCGTGACTTTGTGAACGTCAAAGATGTTGCGATGGTGAATTATCTTTCTGCGACGGTTGCAGAACAAAGCGGCGTCTATAACATCGGCTCAGGCAGCAGTATCACGATAAATGAATTAGCCCGGATAATGAAAACTGTAAGCGGGAAAGATGTGCCTGTCGTTTATGAACCCCAACGGCCTGCAGATGTCCGACACTGCCGGGCGGATATCAGCAAGGCACGTCAGGAACTGGGCTTTAATCCGGGATCTGATCTTGA
>JBEKIL010000026.1:0-6688 GCA_050011775.1 Bacteroidota bacterium
CCGCAGCATACGAGGTATCGCCTTTTCCTCAAACGGAAATATGTTTATTGGAACCGATGCTTCCGCGGATCCGCTTCTGATTCTCGATCTCAATACAAAGATAGTCGATTATTTCTATAGGGGTATCCTTCCGTCCTATTGCAGACACTTAAATTGGGGCTCGGGAAATTACCTCTATATGGTTCGTGGCAACACGAGCACATCGCAGAAATGGACCGTCTATCGGGTTAACATGGGAGCTACGGTGGGCGCTCCGTAACATAGCAGTTGGGAGATTAAGCTTTTGCTTGAATCTTGGGTCGGCCCTGTGGCTTGGGGACCGACCCTTTTTTATTATTCGATTCTATGCCTACATGTACTTTCTCTGGTGGTATGGTGAAATATACAGACAAGATTATTAGTTCAGGTTTGTCGGTTTCGTTTACGAGATTCCGCTAAGAGCAATCGAACAAAATAATCAGGTTATTGAAAACTTGAAGCACCGATTGGGGAGGAATCCTAATTATGATCCTCTCTTTATATTAAGGCTTTTTCTTCCTTCATGCTTATCTACTTATATATAATAGAGGTAAAAAAAACTTGACTTTTTGAAAAAAGTATTTATATTGTTTTAACCGTTTCAATACCATCTTAATCGATTCAATTTAATACAATCTATTTCAAGAATCAGAAATCCAATTTGAGCTCTTGAAATTTGTCAAGGGCAGTTTAAATATATTTGGTGTTGGTTTCCAAAGTTTTATCCTATCCACTTTTTTCTCGATCTTAATATCGGGGGAATGTAATTCGCTCTTTATTATAATCTCAAATGGGGAATAGCAGCAAAAACCTCGCCTTCAGGCGAAAGCGGTTTCTTAAACTGGAAGGAGGAATTGAAAATGAAACAACTGAAAAGGGTGATAATACCGATTCTATTGTTGGTAGTTGTATCGGCGTTACCACTTTGGTCCGGGACGACAGGAAAAATCGCCGGCACTGTTATCAATAAGGCAAACGGCGAGCCTGTACCCGGAGCCAATATCGTTGTTGCTGGGACATCATTAGGCGCGTCGACAGATCTCAATGGTCACTATACCATTTTGTACGTACCGCCAGGGACTTACAACGTTCAGGTATCTTTCATCGGATTCCGAAAGATTACTATGAATGATGTCCGGGTGTACATTGATCAGACTGCGCGCATTGATTTTTCTTTGGAAGCGCAAGAGATTGAGTTAAGCGTGTCGGTCGTTCTCGGCGAGAGATTATCGATCAAGCCGGATGTCGCAACCAGCGTCGCTTCATTATCCAATAAAGAGGTCGAAGCTTTACCGATTACCAACGTAGTAAGTGCCGTTGGATTGCAGGCTGGTGTCCGAGGAGGATGGGGTTCCAATCCCAACTTTGCGGGACAACCGACATTTATGAACAGTTACACTCGTGGAAAAGTAAGTGTTCAAGGTGGTCTGAGTATCCGCGGTGGTGAAGGCGATAATATCTTGTTTATGGTGGACGGCGTCACCATGCGTGATCCGAGAAACAACGAACCGATGACGGCAATAGCATTGAGCGCCGTAAAAGAAGTTTCTGTCGAGCGTGGCGGTTTCAATGCGGAATACGGTCAGGTTCGATCGGGTGTTGTAAATGTCGTCACCAAAGAGGGAGGGAAACAAGGTTATTCCGGAAGCTTCCAGGTCAGGATGAGTCCCCCCGGACCAAAATATTACCGGGGTGGTGGAATCAAGGACCTTCAAGATCCATACTCATATATCTTACGTCCATATTTTGACCCCGACGTATGCTGGACAGGAACGGGGAACGGCGCGTGGGATCAATATATGCAAAAGGAATATGCCAATTTCGGTGGTTGGAACATAGTTTCGAAGCAACTTTGCACCGATAATGACCCGACAAACGATATTACTCCGGTTGGGGCACAGCGGATTTTCGAATACGAAACCCGGAAGAAACAACCCAACAACCTGCCCGATTACGATATTGATGCGGGATTCGGCGGACCGATTCCGTATATCGGTCCCATGCTCGGTAATCTGAGATTCTTCGCCTCCTATCGTAGTACTCGCGATGTATTGATACTCCCATTGACGAGACCGGATTTCCAGGATTACGATTGGACAGTCCAGGTGACGTCGGATATTACGTCTTCGTTGAAGCTGAAACTATCCGCACTCTACGGGAAACAGTTCACAATCAGGCACAACTGGGATTCAGGCGATAGGACCTGGGGCCTCTACTTTTATCCTCATTATCCTAACGAGGTTGGAAATGTACTGGCAACAGTTTCCCAGATGTCTGATCTGAAAAATGTTTTTTCCGATTTTAACTTTTCCCTCGCCGATATCGGACAGCGATCACTTGCCGCAAAATTAACTGGCGTTCTCAGTTCCAATACATTTTATGAGGTATCGATTGAAAACTTCCGACGCGACTATTTTACGCGGCCGCCGGCATTGCGGGACACATCGGCACTCTATGAAGTCATCCCCGGCTATTTCGAGGATAGTAATCCATTCGGCTTCTGGCCCTATAATTATTCTAAGAGTATTGGAATTACGTCCGATGTCATGCATATATGCAAAGCGCGCGACAACTCGGTTGTTCAGGCAACAACAATGAAGGCTGATTTTACAAGCCAGGTCAATTTCCAGAATCTGGTGAAGGCAGGACTCGAGTTCGTATACAATGATCTGAATTTTGATTATGGCGAGATCAGTTCGGGAACACAGGGAAAGGTTTATAATTTCCGTACTCAGATGCACGTCTTCCCCCTGCAGGCCGCCGGCTACATCCAGGATAAACTGGAAGCTCAGGGATTTACCGTTAATCTCGGATTGCGTCTGGATTTCAGCGATCCGCACGTCAACTGGTGGAATTTGAATTCATTCGATGGAAATTTCTTCTCTTCGACTTACAATCCGGAAGCCGACACTTTCCCAAAACAATCGTTCAAGCCTCAGTGGCAGTTGAGTCCGCGCCTCGGAATTGCACATCCGGTATCAGAAAATTCCAAATTGTTTTTCAACTACGGGCATTTCAGACAGGTACCGCAGTATGAAAGTCTTTTCCGCCTCGAGCGAAGCGATCAACATCAGTTAACGAGTTTTGGAAATCCTAATATTGCCCTGGCGAAAACCATTTCCTATGAACTCGGGTATGATCATATTCTCTTCGAGGATTACCTTTTACAAATTGCTGCATTCTATAATGATATTTCCAATCAGCAGGATTTAACTCACTATATTTCCACAGCTGCCGGTTATGAATATACAAAGGCAACTCCGAATAATTACGAAGATATCAGGGGCTTTGAACTGACCTTTAGGAAAACAACAGGACGCTGGTGGTCCGGCTTCGTAAATTATACCTACCAAGTAAATACTTCTGGACACTTTGGCAGTTCAAACATTTACGACAACCCAACCGATCAAAAACGCTGGGATCAAGCCACTGTCAATCTGTACCAGGATCGCCCGATTCCACAACCGTATGCAAGACTCGATCTCAGTTTGTTCACACCGGAAGATTACGGTCCTTCAGTATTGGGACATAAAATTCTCGGAGGATTCAGGTTAAATATCATTGCAGACTGGCAGGCCGGTTTCTGGACAACCTGGAATCCAAAAGCCCTTCCTTCCGTTGGATACAACGTGCAGGGTGTAGATTATTTCAACACAAACTTGCGGGTGGACAAGAGTATCTCTATAGGAAAATTCCGTGTACAACTCTTTATGGACATAAGCAATGTTCTCAATACGCTCCGGTTATATGTACCCAACGATCAGAATCAAACGAACTATTTTCTATCGCTTCATTTACCCAAGAGCGATGCCTATGATAATATCCTCGGGAAAGATAAATTTGGCGATTACCGAAAACCGGGTGTCGATTGGCAACCAGAAGTATATCAGAGCGTAGTCCAAGGACAAATCGCACCGAACGATTTTCGGGCGTATTACTATGAAGGCTCCACCGGAAAATACTATAAGGTTATCAGTGATAAAACATCTCCAAATGGAAGAAACTGGCAGGAACTGGAGCAGGCGACAATCGATCAGATTAATAATGATAAAGCATACATCGACATGCCGAATGATAACTTATTCTGGTTTTTAGATCCACGGAAAATCTTCTTCGGCGTGAGACTTTCATTCGACTTCAACGAATAGCAAACTAAAAGAGACAGCCATGAAAAAACAAATAATTAAATACGGAATCCGATATTTGATATTTGCTGTGTGTATCTGGGCCTTTAGCGGAATCAACACAAGTTACGCTCAGCGTATTAAATGGCTCCGTGTGACACAACAGCAATCGCCTATCAATGAAATAGGCGTAATGTATGAAAACGAGTTGGGAGGTCCTGTAATGGGAGACTACCACTCCTGGCCTGTTCAATACGGTATCGATCAAACTACTTACAGAATGAAAGGCTTCTGGATCGGCTGCAAGAATTTCGACGACCCGGTAGAAGGCAAGGTTAAAAGCCTCAAGGTCGTCGGTGCGGGACCACGAGACGGGTCCAGCTGGACTACTCAAGTATTTCCACTGGAATTAAAACTGATCGGGAAAAATTTTCATCCCGGTGTTTATGTCGATGACCAGCTCGCCTCCCTTCTCAACACGTACGATATTCTGGATAGTCAGGATCCGAATCTGGAATGTGATCGCATGGTCCTCGTGAAGTTCAACACTTCTATAGGAGTCTCGGTTACACAAAAAACCATGGTGTTTGATAACTCGGAGAATGATAACTACTATATTAAAGACTGGGTCTTTAAAAATACAGGAATCTATAATGCGGCAGGCGACGTTAAACAACAGACACTGGATTCGGTCTATTTCTACTTTACTGATCGTGTCGCATATTCCGGAGTAAGTTGTAGCGGATATGGCCAGGGGTGGGGAGCATGGGAGACAACATGGGGAAATAGCGACCTTATTCACTCGATCGGCGCAGATCCGACCGCACCCGATTTCGAGATGAGGGCTCTCTACCAGTGGTACGGTCCCTGCAAGACTAACCCTCTCCAATATAAAGAAGACTGGGGAAATCCCGCCCGACTTGAAGATGGCCAGCTGGCTTCGGCTAAATATACGGGTGTCGTCATCCTTCATGCAGATAAAAGCCCCCAGGATCCGTCGGATGATCCATGGCAACCCACAACAAATAATTTTATAGGCTCGGATCTTACTATCTACAATGCCACATCAAGTCAATATGACGAGGTGTTCATGGCCGACAGGTGGGCAGCTATCACAGACGGACATCCGGCTCCGGGTAAACAACTTGATGATATTTGCGATGACGATTACCCGATCAACTTTCAGGATCCAAGAAGGAATACGTTTGGAGGACCTCATTCAGAGTACGCATGCGGTCCTTATAAGCTGGCTCCCGGCGACAGTATTCACATCGCAGCCGGAGAAGGTACAGCCGGACTCGGGATGGAGAAGAACCGCGAAGTCGGCGGAAACTGGCTTAAATGGTGGAAAAATGAAGGAACACCAATCCTCGTCATGCCCGACGGAAGCACAACAACTGACCATAATTTATATAAGCGTCGGTGGTGTGAAACAGGAAAAGACTCCATCATGCAAACTATGCGCAATGCAATAAAAAACTATAAGGCCGGATATAAAATCCCTATGCCCCCGCCCCCACCCAAGAACTTCGTTATCACATCCGGTGGTGACAGAATTCAACTCTCGTGGGCTGACAACGCAGATGCAGCTCCTCACTTTGACGGGTATGTGATTTACAGATCAAGAGGGAACGTCCTCGATCGCAGATCAGTCTACGAAAAGATATTCGAATGCAGCAAATCGAATGTTGTCCATAACTTCGATGATATCACCGCAATCCGTGGCTTTGACTATTATTATTATATCCAGTCTAAAGATGATGGGACACAGAACGACGTTCATCCCGGTCTTCCCCTTTACAGCAGTTTGTTCTGGACGGTTACGAGCGTTCCTGCAACCTTGCAACGACCGGCCGTCACAGGACCGCCAACAGCTCCGGCCGTTGATACAACCCATTGGAAACAGCTCGTATCGAAAGGAACCTGGGTCTCCGGTGCCGATTATGTTCCGAATGACGAAGTGACCTTTGGTGCATTAAGTTATGTGTGCGTACGACGGGATTCTGGCGGCAAGCAGACTCCGGATATAGATACGACTAAAAGCTGGAAACCGGAAGTATCGAAAGGAGCATGGGTTTCAGGTTCCGGTTATGCAAAATACAATGTCGTATCCTATAACGGTGTAAATTACTATTGCTATAGCGATATTGCCCAGGGCTCGTTATTGGAACAGGTCCGTGTAGTCCCGAACCCCTATGATATCCGAGCCCGTATGTTCCAATTTGGCGATCAATCTCAATACGACCGGCTAGCGTTTTACGGGCTTCCGCCGGTGTGCAACCTGAAGATCTTCACAGAACGAGGTGATCTGATCTGGCAGAAAAGTCATACCAATGGTACGGGTGATGAGCTCTGGGATTCGATGACCTCATCAGGACAGATAATAGCCAGCGGTATTTACATTCTCTATGTTGAAGCTCCCGGAGCCGGCTCTGTATTCCGTAAGTTTGTCGTCATCAGGTAAGGAGATAATCAATGAAAAAGACGATAGGTAAGTTTATTGTTGTGTTTCTCGTGGGATGCCTGTTGATGAGCATCGGGTTTGC
>JBEKIL010000027.1:0-9673 GCA_050011775.1 Bacteroidota bacterium
CCAGGTAAGGTTCTTCGCGTTGCATCGAATTGAACCACATGCTCCACTGCTTGTGCGGGCCCCCGTCAATTCCTTTGAGTTTCAACCTTGCGATCGTACTCCCCAGGTGGGATACTTAATGCGTTAGCTTTGGCACCGATCCCGTTCCGCTCTTGCAAGCAAGAGCGGAACGGGACCGACACCTAGTATCCATCGTTTAAGGCGTGGACTACCAGGGTATCTAATCCTGTTTGCTACCCACGCTTTCGCGCACTGAGCGTCAGTTACGGACCAAGTGACCGCCTTCGCGACCGGTGTTCTTCCTGATATCTACGCATTTCACCGCTACACCAGGAATTCCATCACTCTCTTCCGCACTCAAGATCGGCAGTATCGAAAGCAATTTTACAGTTAAGCTGTAAGATTTCACCATCGACTTACCAATCCGCCTGCGCGCCCTTTACACCCAGTGATTCCGGACAACGCTCGCCACCTACGTATTACCGCGGCTGCTGGCACGTAGTTAGCCGTGGCTTCCTCAGAGGGTACGGTCAATCCCGACAGAATCGGGAAATTCATCCCCTCCAACAGGAGTTTACAACCCAGAGGGCCTTCATCCTCCACGCGGCGTCGCTGCGTCACCCTTTCGGGCATTGCGCAATATTCCTCACTGCTGCCTCCCGTAGGAGTCTGGACCGTGTCTCAGTTCCAGTGTGGCTGATCATCCTCTCAGACCAGCTACCCATCGCGGACTTGGTGGGCCGTTACCCCGCCAACAATCTAATGGGACGCAGGTCCATCCAATGGCATTCCGACTTGCGTCGGAACTTTTGATCTTCATGCAATGCTGTATGAAGATATCATCGGGTATTAGTTCACCTTTCGATGAGTTATTCCCGTCCATAGGGTAGGTTACCTACGCGTTACTCACCCTTGCGCCGGTGTACTCGAGATATTGCTACCTCTTTCCCCCTAGACTTGCATGTGTTAGGCACGCCGCCAGCGTTCGTCCTGAGCCAGGATCAAACTCTCCGTTGTAATATTTTTTAAATATCTCAACTTCAAGTTTGACTTTGCTCGATTGTCATCACTAAAGATAACAATATAGCAGGTTAAAGCTCTACTACATTGACTTTGGCTATGCACACAATTTTTCAAAGAACACTCAGTTCTTTTATCGCGCAAAACGCAACTGCGATAAAAATGCCCTTTTTAAAGAAGCTTATAAATATACGACAACTTCCTTCGAGAGTCAAGGACTTTTTGAGATTTTTTGGACTTTTCCTATGAAGTCTACTTCTCTAAGGGCTCTTAGTACGGTAGAAAGAAAATCCGAAATCAAACTTCCTTCTGACTCTCTATTATACTCCATATTCCACCAACGAACAGAAAGATAACTGCATGTTTTAAGTTCCGTTATTGTAATTTATATAAATCCTTAACAGCGAAGAGATGAAAGGCCCTTTCACCGAACCTATAACATGGAAGAAAAAATTAATATTCCCCGGAGAAAAAAATGCCCATTCGATAAGTCCCGAACGGGCAACTGATTCTCTTGACCATTGCGCTTAGTACATAAACATCGGTTTTCCGAGAACATGAGCAACTCTCGGCCGGTAATTTTCAGAGTCATACAGCTCTTTAACATCGACCATCTTCTTGTGATCTTTCGTGTTTCCGATAGGAAACGTCGTGTATTTTCCATCACGAAGCGCAACCATCAAGCCCGATTCTTTTTTCAATGCCAGATCTGTAGCCAGATTTGCGTAACTCGTCGCCACCATCCGGTCGAGCGCGTCCGGTTCTCCGCTTCGCATAAGGTATGCAACCTGCTGATAAATAATGTGCAATCCCATCTTTTGAAGCATCTGACCTATCAGCTGACCAATACCGCCGAGTTTTTTATTCCCAAATGCATCAGGCTCTCCAGTCTCTATGACCTCACCGCCTATCAGTTTCGCACCTTCAGAAATAGTGATGATCGCATAATTACTTGGATTATTCTTTTTATCATCCCTCACAAATCGTGCAAGCTTTTCCATGTCAAAAGGAACTTCCGGGATGAGCGCGCGATCGACATTCGATAGATATGCCGATATGAGCGACGTCTCGCCGGAATACCGGCCGAATAATTCGACAATGGCTACACGCTCGTGGGAACCGGCAACTGTGCGCAGTGCATCGATGAAACTGACGCTACGGGTTACCGCCGTCGAGAACCCAATACAATAATCCGTTCCATATACATCGTTATCCATTGTTTTTGGAATCGCAACAACCGGAAACCCTTCCTTATGCAGGCGAAAGGAATAGCTCAGCGTGTCATCACCGCCGATAGTAATAAGAACATCGAGTTTCAGCTGTTCAAGATTCTTTAGAACATGCTTTGTGAAATCGTACTTATCACCCGCCTTCGCACCTCTGCCCTGAAGAAATGCAGGTACTTCGGATTCTTTCATCTTCCCGGGATTCGTCCGTGATGTATGTAGAAACGTTCCCCCTGTACGATCAATCGTCCGTGTATTGATTTTATTTAGTGGCAGGATATATCTATCATTCGATGTCCGATCGTCAGGATTGTAATTCAATAAACCACTCCATCCGCGACGGATACCAATGACTTCCGACCCGGCATCGATAGTCTTGTACACCACTGCTTTAATACATGCGTTCAATCCGGGCACGTCGCCGCCACCCGTAAGAATTCCAATTCGCATTAGTATTTTCTCCTTAAAAAAAATTTATAGATGATTTACTTCTAATTAACATTAATGCAATTACTTCAGCGTTTCAACGTTCCATTTTTTCAATTCCTCGATCATGCCATAATCCGTCAGATCGTAATGAATAGGTGTGATCGAAATATAACGCTGAGTTACTGCATATTGGTCATCATCGAGCGTTGATTCGACCTGTGTCAGATCTCCTGTCAGCCAGAAATATTCCCGGTTATTCGGATCCCGACGAGATTCGAACTTATCGTTCCAGATAGATTTCCCCTGCCGTGTGATTACAACACCCCGAATCTCCTCTTCCGGTAGTGGTGGAATGTTTACATTAAGTAGCACACCCGGCGGCAAGCCGTTTTGAAGCACCCTTTTCGCCAGTCTGATCGCAAACCTGGCTGCATAGTTGAAATCAGGTTTGTCATAAGTTGTAAGCGAAAAAGCAATCGAAGGGATTCCCAGGACTGTCCCTTCGGTCGCCGCTGATACCGTTCCGGAATAAATGATGCTGATCGCTGTATTCGAGCCGTGGTTAATACCAGAAAGCAGAAGATCCGGTTTCCGATCGAGCAGCGTTCTCACTCCGAGTTTGACGGCATCCGCCGGAGTCCCCTCCACACCGTAGCCGTAAAAAACCCCATTTTTATATACTTTCTCCACACGGAGGGGGTAGTTCATTGTGATAGCATGACCCACGGCACTTTGCTGTTTATCGGGAGCAACAATCACAATATCCGCAAATTTTCTTGCTTCCTGGGAGAGAACCTCGATACCGGGGGCATGGATACCATCATCATTTGAAATAAGAATCAGGGGTTTTCTATCCATACTGGTATAATATAGCGAATCCATCATCTTAGTGCAATAAAAATTGCATTTTTTCCAATTTCTGCCGATAATATATGGGGGGAAATTATTGGAACAATGATCAGGGCTGGATTGTTGAATTTACGTCTTCAGATACGATGATCGATGTTAAATATTTGGTGGGGGGGGATCGCCATGCGTATAACTACTTCTATTCTATCTCATCTCTTTGTACTGACATTATTGTTGGTACTCACATCAACGACAGCTTCAGCTGCGAATTATACATCGCGTGCACCGACCGCTTGGAACATTACGACGACATGGAACCCAAACGGAATTCCCGTTGCAGGAGATAATGTTACTATTGCAGGGGGTTTTAATGTTATAGTGACTGCAAATGCAGCTTGTGCTTCAATAACTTTCACCACCGTTACCGCAACTTCATTGACTATCAACTCGGGAATTACTCTGAATGTCTCAGGGGCTATAACTATCCCCAGATCAGGATCCGGTGTCAACCTAATTGCTGTTGGTGCAGGTATTTTGAATGCCGGAAGCATTGCTTTTACTAGCGGTGGTGGTGGTGTAAGACACGAGATATCGATTTCTACCGGAACTGTTACAGTTACGGGTGATATTACTACTGATAATACTGGTGCAAGTGCTACATTTCTGTTTACAGGTGCAGGACTTCTAAAAGTAGGTGTCGGATTTTTGACTACTGGTACTGTTGGTGGTTCATTAACCCCAAGTACAGGAACAGTAGAATATAATGCAGCTGGTGCTCAGACGGTTCACGGTTTTACTTATAATAATTTAACTCTTTCCGGTTCCGGTGCAAAGACGACAACCGGTGTTACAGTCAATGGCATTCTTTCGATGGAAGGAACCGCAACAGCGTCTGCCGCCCCGACGTATAGTGCAGCGGCTACACTACAATATAACACAGCAACTTCGCGCACTGCTGGTGTAGAATGGATCACCCCATTTGCGGGAACCGGTGGCGTAATTATTGCTAATACAGGAACGATAACATTGAATGCCGCCAAAGTTCTTAATGCTTCAGTCTCTCTCACTATTAACAGCGGCTCAACATTAAGTACAAGCGCAAGCAACTATAATATCGATATTGGCGGCAACTGGACTAACAACGGCACCTTTACAGCCGGTACAAGTACAACAACATTTACCGGAGCAGCCCAAACGATAGGTGGAACATCCAGCACCACGTTTAACAACCTTACACTTTCAGGCTCAGGTGTAAAGACATTCGCCATTACACCAACAGTCAATGGCATCCTTTCGATGGAAGGAACAGCAACAGTTTCTGCCGCCCCGACATATGGTACAGCGGCAACACTGCAATACAACACGACGACTTCACGCACTGCCGGTGTAGAATGGATCACCCCATTCGCAGCAACCGGTGGCGTAATTATTGCTAGTACCGGGACGATAACACTGAACGCCGCCAAAGTGCTTAATGCTTCAGTTCCGCTCACGATTAACAACGGTGCAACATTAAGTACAGGCGCGAGCAACTATAATATCGATATTGGCGGCAACTGGACAAACAACGGCACCTTTACATCTGGTACAAGTACAACAACTTTTTTTGCTGGGGCAAACCAAACAATAGGAGGAACATCCAGCACTACGTTTAACAACCTGGTCGTGAACAAATCGTCGGGTACACTCAGTTTGACAACAAATATTACACTCTCCGGGAACCTGACGATCACATCGGGTACTTTCGATCTTGTGACATATCAATGCTATCGAACCGCTTTTAGTGGGACATTCACTCTTGCCGATGCCGGATGTCTGCGTCTCAGTGGGAATAATGGTTACACAAATGCCGGATACAATTACACATGCAATTTCCCCGATAGTTTAAACACATATATTATCGGAACTCACAGTACAATTGAATATTATAGAAGCGGAAATCAGGACGTTGTCTACGACAACCTTACGTTCGGTAAACTCATCCTCAGTGGAAGCGGAACAAAATTAGCCCGGCAAGAACCAAAGAATCCACCGGCGCCAGTTCAAGATTCCTCTTTTGTCATAAATGATTCTCTGATCATTCGAAGCGGAGTTTCCTTAGATGTCGCTCAGTATGTATTTTATGCTGTTTTTAACGGTGTTGTAAATATCGAATCAGGTGCTACACTCAATGCAGGTTCAGGAGGGGGGACGGTGAAAACATGGTTCCTCGGACCTACATTAAACGCTAACGGTACTTACATCGCTGCAGATACTACGTTCGGTACACCGGTTTTTATGTCGGAAACCCGATTCGGAAATACGACAATAAACGGGAATCCTCTCACTCTCTATGACACTCGAATCACCGGATATACTACATCGAACGTCAATCTCACAATGAATGCCCATACTCCCGGGCAGTTACTCACATTCACAATCGAAAGCGGTGGAACGCTTAATCCAGCACCGACTGACACAGTTAAATTCAATACTCTTGCAATGAATGTCGTTGGTACTGCACGGGTGACGATAGCAAATTCGAACCTTGTCGGACAATATATAGGAACAGGAACACGCACATATTCCACAGGCACTATCGAATTTGCCGGAACGAATGAAACGGTGGATAATTTTGCGTATGGTACTCTCATGATTTCCAGTCCGACGGTGTCGCTTAAACAAACTGTAACTGCGGCCACTCTGAATGTTACCGACGCAGGCTTGCTGACAACAGGGGCGAATATCATGCGAGTCACAAGTATACGTACCGGAAACGGGCTTGTTAACGGTTCGCTTCGTCATGTCCACGCTTTCATAACAGGAACCACATACTACTTCGAGGGGCCTAATACATACGTGCGACCCACAGCCATGACCACGACCCCGGATAGTATTACAATTACAAGTTATCCGAACACCCTCATCCCGGAGGGCAATTCGGCTTATGCAATCAGGAGGTATTATACGATTACCCAAAATGGTGGAAGCGGACTAACATCAACCCTTCGATTGCATTACGATACAGCTGAAAGAAACGGCCTGACCGAATCATTATTTACATTATGGCGATATAACGGTACTGCCTGGGAGGATAAGACAAACAGGAATAACACAATTTTCAGATTGGACGATTGCAGAAGGCGCTGGGCCTCTGCCTGTCCAGCTCACTTCATTCACCGCATCGGCAAAGAAATTCGATGTTACGCTGGAATGGAAGACTGCAAGCGAGAAAAACAATTACGGCTTCGATATCGAACGGCAATCTACCGATGGGGTCTGGACAAAGATTGGATTCGTGGGCGGACACGGCACGACGACCGTACCGCAGGAGTATTTGTACACCGATAAAAATGCACCTTCGGGACGACTGAGCTATCGTCTGAAACAAACCGATTTCGACGGTACGTTTGAATACAGCAATGTTGTCGAGGTAATATCGGGGGCAACAGATAAATCATTCATGCTCGGTCAGAATTATCCGAGTCCGTTTAACCCGGTAACGACGATCGAATTTTCAATACCCGATGATGCACCTACATCTTTAAAAGTCTACAACACTCTTGGTCAGGAAGTCGCTTCACTTGTCGATGGAGAGATTCTTCCTGCAGGTTTGATCCACAAGGTGACGTTCAATGGAACGAACCTGTCATCAGGGACATATTATTACATACTGAAGAGCGGAAAATTCTCGGCTGCAAAGAAAATGATTTTATTGAAATAAAGACATTTATCCGAATAGTAAATAAATTCTTTTATTGTTCATTACTGAAAAAGCCTCGGAATATATCTTTCCGGGGCTTTTGCTTTTATAAAAAATCATCGACTTATTTTATGACGATCCAGTATATCGGGAGTAACAATAACCATATCCGCAAATATTCTTGCCTCCCGGGAAAGGGCCCGGATGACCGGGACAGAGTTTTCTATCAATATTGTAATAAAATAGGGAATCTATTACTTTGGTACTATAAAAACTAGATATTTTCCAATTTCTGCCGATAGTAGAATAAGGGGAAACTGTTGAAACAGTGGTAAGGGTTCGAATGTTAATTTTATGTCTACGATACGATGACTAATAATAAATTTTTTGTGCGGGGGATTGCCATGTGTACAACTACATCCATAAGATTTCGATTCTTAGTACTCTCAGTAATTTTCCTACTCACAGCGTCAAGAACATTTGCCGTTGATTATACATCACGGGCAAATGGGAATTGGGGTACAACGACTACATGGACTCCAAATGGTACTCCAGGCTCAGCCGATAATGTGACCATCAACCATGCAGTCATCGTTGCTGCAAACGCGTCAGTACACAACCTGACCGTTAATTCGGGATCCCTGACCCTCAACGGGAATCTTACTGTATACGGAGACGTGACGATAAATTCCGGTGCTGTTGTCGATCTTATGACATATTTATGCAATCGATCCGCTGCTGGTGGAACCTTCGCTCTCGGAAATGCAGGATATTTACGCGTCGGGAGTAATACCGGGGGATTGAACGCAAGTAATTTCCCGAATTTGTTCGCAACCTACTCACTCGCCGCAACGTCGAGAGTAGAATTTTATAGGGCAGGTGCACAGGATGTTCCATTCGTCATGGTTAGCGGTACGACGTATGCCGGAATTGATTATGGAAAATTAATTATCAGCGGCAGCGGAACAAAAACGGCGCGGGAACCACTTACTGTTCCGAATGCTTCTTTTCCCGATTCTGCTTTCGTCGTCAACGATTCGCTGATCGTCCGTTCAGGAAACACTTTTGATATCGGTGCGACACCGTTATATGATAAATTCTACGGGAATGTACTCATAGAATCGACCGCGACTTTGACCGCGGCATCCGGCGGAGGTGCCTATACACGAGTATGGTTCTACGGACCAACACTCACCAACAACGGTACTTATACACCAGCAACAGGAACAAGCGGAACATTTTATTCGGAAACACGGTTTCTGAACACCACTGTCACCGGTAACGCACAAACTCTCGCCAACACCGGAATCGATGGATATACAAATTTAAATGTTAATATCACACTCAATAGTGGATGTTTATTCTGGATAACATCCGGTGGAACACTCAATCCAGCATCAACTGCCATTATCACATTCAATACCACAACATTCAACGTCATTGGAACCACCCGGGTGACACGTTCGAACTCGAATATGGCAGGACAATACACAGGCACTGCAACAAGTACATACACGGCCGGTACAGTCGAGTTTGCAGGTACAAGCGAAACGGTCGATAATTTTGCATGGGGCAATCTCTTTATGTCGGGAACCGTGGCGTTGAATACAAGTATAACCACCACTCCGGTTGGATATCTCAAAGTCCAAGGCAATCCGGTTAATGCCAACCCGCACGCAAAATTCAATTTAAGCACATTCACGATAAACGGAGGATCGACTGGCGCAAACATTTTATCTATTGGCAACAGCGATACACTGGTTGTGGGAGGAACAAGCGGTGGTGTCGCCGGAAGCAATTTCCCGACCGGCTGGACAATCGGCACCATCGATGCAAACAGCCATATCATCTATGGCGGAACAGCATTACAAACTGTCGCCAACACTGTCACCTATGGATATCTCGATATCAATAATGCGACCGGCGTTAATCTTGCCGACGGAAACGTCACATCATCGATTCTGAATTTAGTCAGTGGAAATATGACGACCGGTGCGGCCGATACAATTACGGTCACAAATAATGTAACCGGTACGGGTGGCTCAGTGATTGGATCAGTCCGGCATAGGCATACATTTGTGACGAGTACACCGTATTATTTCGAGGGTCCAAATACATTCATCAATTTTTCAGCGATAGGAAGTCAACCGACAGATATTACCATCACGAGCCACCCGAATACCCTCATCCCGGAGGGCAATTCGGCTTATGCAATCAGGAGGTATTATACGATTACCCAAAATGGTGGAAGCGGAGTAACATCAACCCTTCGATTGCATTACGATACAGCTGAAAGAAACGGCCTGACCGAATCATTATTTACATTATGGCGATATAATGGTACGGCATGGGAGGATAAGCTATTCTCATCGAGAGTGACTGGAAGTGCAAACAGCTACGTGGAACAGACAGGAATAACACAATTCTCAGATTGGACGATTGCAGAAGGCGCTGGGCCGCTGCCTGT
>JBEKIL010000028.1:0-4801 GCA_050011775.1 Bacteroidota bacterium
TTGGCTGCCGCCGCCGTGCGATCCGCTGGACGAGATGACCGCGGTTCCGCAGATGGGGGCGCCTGCGCCGATAAAGATCATGGAGATAAAGAACGTCGATCCACCGGAAATTCAATCAATGGTAGGGGCGGGGCATGCCCCGCCCGTACTGGGATCGTCGATCCCGCCTGCCAGGATCGTGGAAATTGAGAAGGTCGATTCGCCGGCTATTCAACCGGCGGTGATATTAGCGTCCGCCCCGCCGAAGGTTGACTCAACCTCAATCGCGCCAGCGGCGCCACCGGTGGTGGCGGCATCTCCGATGCCATCTACAAACCAAGCGGCTGTGGCGGGATCTCCGATCCCACCTACAATTATTGCGCAGCCCAAGATCGACGGACCGAGGATGATCGTCCTCTTCTTGCGGGAAACGGGCGACCGGGCGCGCGACACGCGCCGGCTGCGGATCCTCTACGGGCTGCTCACCTCGTACCCGGGCGCGGACCGATTCGCCTTCCACATCTCCGAAGCCCAGCGTACCTACAGGCTGGAATTCCCGGCCAACACCACCGCCTGGTGCGCGGAGCTGGAACGGCAGGTCAACCAGCTGGTCGGGACGGGATGCGTGGAGGTCCAACCTTGGACGGTGCAGTGAAGAAGACGGGGGCTTTTGTGCGTATATTCCCGCGCGCGCTGATGATCGCGGTGGGCGCCGTCACCGGCTGCCTGATGGCGGCCTTGGGCCTCGCGATACGGCTGCAGGATGTCATCCCCGCCGGGGGATTGAGCGCGTGGTTCGGTACAGCGTTCTTCACCGCCATCGGCTGGACCACCTACCGCACCGGCTGGGTGCTGGTTCTGGCGGGCATCTTCTGGGTGGCGGCGATGGCGGCGTGGGGGACGCACAACCGCTGGGGCTGGTGGACGGCCGTTGCCGCCGGCATCACTTCCCTTGTCTTTTTCCCCGGCGGCACGCTCGCGGGATTATTTGTCCTTGCGATGCTGATCCCGTTTATCCTGCACGACCGTCCGTGGCGCGAGGCGATGAAACGAAGAGCGGAACGAGAGCAATTAGGAAAAAAAGTGTAGGGGGCTTTCCGTTTAAGACGAAAATACCCAGGTGTGTGGGGAGGTGGATGGAATAATTTCCGTCTCCTCAACCCGAGGAGCGGTTTACATGGAAGAAAGTACTTCTATAGGATTTATATCTGAAAAATATTCCGGTTAATCACTAGTTGGGCAATTCAGAGGGCAAAAATGTCAACACTTGAGGATCACTGTAAGACAACAAAAATGCTGGCTTTGAAATTAAAGCCAAAGGACGTATTTATTTGGTTATCAACGAAGGGATATTTTCCGGAGAATTATGTTCTCCCACCTTGTTATCAGGTAGTAACTTTTCCAAAATATAATACGCGTTTTACACAAAAAACTAAAAGTACATTTAAACCCAAAGTATCACACCTTATCGATACTCATTTCCCTAAATCAGTGTATACAGATAAAACATTTAGCATTATAAATCCTTGTATACATAATGATATTGCCTTGGATATTGCACAAAATTGGAAAGCTATTATAAAAACCATTTTTAATGTCAATAATCGAGTATATCCATGTAGTTTCCCAATACCATTAACAAAAAATGAAATTGGTAAGGTTGGTAAATTAAGAAGCGGAAGGATGATTTATGAATATATAAATATAGTAGAAAATGGTGTAGCTGCTGAAGCCTATAAATATAGCCATATGATAAAGGCAGATATAAAGAATTGCTACGGTTCAATATATACGCATAGTATTTCATGAGCAATTCATGGAAAAAAGTTTATCAGGAAAAAGGAAAACCGCTGGAATTACAATAAATTTGGTAATAGGCTTGATAAGCTATTTCAGTATGCAAATGATCAACAAACTAACGGAATACCAATTGGGCCAATTGTCTCAGATATTATTTCGGAAATAATATTATCTAAAGTAGACTTGATTATTTCACAAAAATTGAGGAATAAAGAAATATTGATGGTGCGATATAAAGATGATTATAGAATACTGTGTAAAAGTGAAAAAGATTGCAAAGAAACAATCAATTGCCTTCAGGAGGCATTACATGAATACTGTCTTCAACTTAATGAAGATAAAACGTCAATTTATCAATTACCAGATGGTCTTTTTCGAACTTGGCGTTCGAAATACCATTATGTAAAAATACATAATAGCAAGAATATTGGGTTTGAAAATTTTCGAGAATTATATCTTTCTGTCATCAATATTGATCGGGAATGCCCATCGACGGGTGTGATTGATCGATTTCTTAATGACATTATAGTCAAAAAAGGATATAAGCCGAGATTTAAATTCACAAAAGCAACTGGTCCCAAAATTATTGGTCTATTACTTCTACTTGCCGAATTACGAAATAAGGCATTTCCGAAAATATTGGGGATTATCGAATCCGTATTAGATAACAACCAAGAAAAATGGATAAGAGAAGTAATTGGTACTCATTTAGGAAATTATTTAGAAGAATTATCAACAAATGAAAATAGATTTAGGTACCTAATAATTTGGATACTTTATTTTATGAAGAGTAATAATCTTGAAAAATATATTATAAAGAAACATAAATATAAGGATCCAATAGTAAAATCAATTCAATCAAATAGAAATCATGTATTTAATGAATGTAAAGACTTTAAATTATTTCTTGGAATTAAGTCGGCTAGAAAACAAATTAGTATGTTAAGGCATCTAGATGTATTTGAACCACAATAAATTGCCCAACACGCGGCTGCACGGAACTTGTCAATCATTTTAATACAACTCCCGACGGATATTACTGTACGAACACAGGCTCTAAATCGCTCAATATCGCTCCTTTCTCCGGGGATCGATAAGTGGTCATTTCTCTGGGTGGATTAATCCAAACAGCCCTCGGCAAAAACGGGGGAGGCGGTTCGCCCTTCACAAACCGCTCCGGATGAACCCGGTAGAATTCGGCCATCACACCCTGCCGTTCCTCCCAACGTTCTTCTCCTAATCCGTGGTGGATCACCGCCGGCTGCATCAAACCGATCCCGGAATGATAATGCTTGTGGTTGTACCACTGGAAGAATCCCCGCGCCCAACTGCGAGCATCCTCGACGCTCCCAAAATGCAACGGGTAATCCGGACGGTATTTCATCGTCTTGAAATGCGCTTCGGAATACGGGTTGTCGTCGGAAACCCGCGGCCTGGAATAACTCGGACGGACGTTTAGATCCTCCATCTTCTCCAGCAGCGTTTTCGCCGTCATCGCATCACCCCGGTCCGCGTGCAGAGTCAGTTGATAGGGTTTCACCTTCTGTTGCTCGCAAGTCCGCTCCACCAACACCCTGGCCAGATCGCCCGTCTCCCGTTCCGCCACCATCCAACCCACCACATACCGGCTGTACATATCCAGCACCGCATACAGGTAGAAACAATCGCCCCGGTAGGGTCCCAGCAGTTTGGTGATATCCCAGGTCCACACTTGATTCGGACCGGTCGCCTTCAACACCGGTTTAGGATAGTTCGGATGCCGCAGCTGGTTCCGGCGCTCGCGAACCTGGCTGTTTTCCCGCAGAATCCGGTATTGGGTTGAGATCGAGCACAGATATTCTCCACGGTCCAGCAGGGAAGCATATACCTGCGGTACCGACAAATCCTGATATTCCTGCGAGTTCAACACAGCCAGCACACGGCTTTTCTCTTCCGGGGTTAGTGCCCGTGGATGGGGTTGGCGCGGCCGTTGTTCTTTTGGGCAGGTTGGCGCGAGCTCAGTCCGTTGCCGGTACCATAGACTGCGCGGGATCGCCAAACTGTCCATCACCCGTGACAGGCTCACCCTTCCGGCGGCTTCTTCGACGATTGGGAAGAGAGATACTCTTCGACTTCGGGCAACGGGTTCATCCCAAACAACTGACATAACTTTTTTTGGGCGTCCAGGATGATCTCCGCCTCCTCCAGTTTCTTTTTCGTCCGTGCAAGTTGCTTCTTTAGCAGCGCGTTTTCCGCCTCCAGCGGATGTGGTTTGCGTCCCCGTCGACGAGGCGCCAGGCTCTGCAACTGGCCGACTTCCCGTTCCCGCCGCCATGCAACCAGGTTGGAAGAGAACAATCCTTCCCGGCGAAGCACCGCTCCTACGTCTCCCGGCTTGCATTGGTCGGTTTCTTGGAGGATCTTTAGCTTATATTCGGCTGTGAATTTCCTTCGGGTTGGCTTCACTGCGATCTCCGTCGACACAACCGGGAGGACTCCCGGTCGTTCCAGTTCCGTTGTAGAATCCGGTCTGACCATCCTGGCTTCTCCTCTTTATACACTAATTACGGAGGGGGAGTTGTATCAAACAGTATAGACAATTGGGGGCAGGCGACCCCCGCGAAGAACATGCGAGGGCAAGTTTTGGCTAAGGCTCAGCGAGAAAACGCCAAATTGCGATTTTATATTTCATGCTAAAATGATAACAACAAAGCGGGTGTGGTCAGGCCGCTGAGCCGCCAGACGTTGGATTGCTATTAAAATGATTGTGTTTCCACAAATATGGAGTTTGCCATGAAGAATATTCTTAGACACTTGAGTTCATTTATTCCACCAATTGTAATGGTATTCATTCTTCCTTATTTGATAATCTCATATGAGCACCAATTATTCGAGCATCCAGTAATAAATCAAAATATTCCAATTGAGATCGCTGAAAAAGTCGGTAGATATTACCCTTGGGATGCCTATCGAAGGACTGGTTGAGAAATATTCTGACGATTATTCTTTTTTCTTGTCTTCCCGATCTACTCTGTTTGTGCTT
>JBEKIL010000029.1:0-4154 GCA_050011775.1 Bacteroidota bacterium
TCACAACAACACTGTGTCCCCTTTGAATTAGACAATTTGCGACATGACTGCCAAGAAAACCAGCGCCGCCTGTAACTAAAATTGTGTCCATATAATTGATTAATTCTTAAAGTAATTTCTGATTCTTCAGCCACCGGATCGTTTCGTCAACACCCTCTATCAGGGTAAACGGCAAGGGTCCGGCAACTTCTTCTGTTTTCGCAATTGGAATGTCAACTGCATTTGTTCTCATGTTTTGCAATCGTTTCGAAGTCATTGGAAATCGATTATAACCAACACTCGAAAATATATCTCCCAATTTTGCAGCCACTTGTACCAAAAACTCAGGGAGTGTCGAGGGAATTTTCTTTCCCATTTGCCGGCTTATCAAATTCGACCATTCACGCAGCGACAGCGGTTGATAATCTGTCAGATAAAAAGTTTGCTTATTGAATTGATTGTCCGATGCCTGCAGCAAGCGGATAAGTTGATGTGCGACGTTGCCGGCGTAACCTGCAAAACGTAAAGAATCTACCGTTCCTGGATGAACGTACTTGGAATGCGCAATCGAAAGAAAATAATCTTTAAAAGGAGCGCCAAACCACGGACCCCAGACAAAACAGGGACGAACAATGCACCACTGGAAATGACCCTCGATTGAACTTTGAAGCATCGATTCTGCGGCCCGTTTGCTCTTGATGTACGTATATTGAAATGCACGATCTTCGCGGTCAACGACATTGCTCGATGCGACAATCAGCCGGCGTACCGAAGGAGTGAGATTGGCAGCGCTTATAATATTCTTCGTCCCTTCCGTGTTTATCAGAAAACCTTCTTTGTCATCGCTATTACCATAGCCGGTCTTGGCTGCAAGGTGAATGATAAAATCAGGCGAAAAATCTTGAACAACTTTCTTCACTTCAATAGTATCGCGTATATCTGTCTGAAAAAAATATTCCAGATGTTCCGGATTCCGTGGTTTGCCCCTGCTGATATTGAGAATAAATACCGTATGATGCCGGAGTGCCTCAATTAGATTTGTACCGATAAAACCAGAACCGCCGGTTATCAATATTTTTCTATTTTGAATCAGTTCTATTTCCATCGCTTCACTGTTTTTAAGCAGATAAGTGCGATCATCCGAATATACACCATCAAGTAAATAATCCAATTAAACAAGAATGGATAGGTTTTTGCATAGTGCTTCCTGTATAAATAGATCATAGATTTATGAAAATCTATGACTGCACGGTGTTTGCGAAAACGTTCACTGTATGCATGATGATGTTCGATCACTGCCTCAGCAACATACCATGTCTCCCATCCAGCATTCTTTGCACGGAGAAACCAATCGACATCTTCACAATAAATATAAAAACCTTCGTCCAGCAATCCAATCTGATCGATCATTGCACGGCGAGCAAAGAGACAGCATCCGGTGGAGGCATCAACTTGCTGCGTCTGGTCAGGACTCAAGAAAGTGAGGTTATATCGGGCAAACATCTTGCTGTGCGGGAATAGTTTGCTTAGCAGCAATGCCCGTGCAATCGCGTCGAAAGGTGAAGGGATCGAGCGCCTCGCAGAAAGCTGAAACGATCCATCCCGATTGAGAACTTTCGGGCCGACAAATCCAACCCGTGGATGTGCTTCAATGAAATCCAACAGTGTTTTAAAAGCACCGCGATGAATGATCGTATCGGGATTAAGGAGACAGATATATTTTCCTTTGCAGTGCCGAATTCCAATATTGTTGCCGTAATTGAATCCACCGTTCTTCGGATTACTGATCACTGCTATCCGGCTGCCCCATTTTTGTTCTGCTTTCTTAAGACTATCGTCGCTGCTTGCATTATCGGGAACGATCACCTCACATGAGAACGGAAGATCATCGGCGAATACACTATCAAGACACTTGACCAGAAAATCACCTGAATTGTAGTTGAGAATGACGATGGAAAGCTTTACCCCTTCGGCCATAAATATGAGATTCCTCTCTTGTCTCTATTTGTTCGCAGCGATATTTTTTGATTCTTCCGTAGGATAGATTTCTCCCGAAGTAAGTAGAACGTACGGCGTTTTCAAGATCAAAAGAAGATCAAGAAGAGTGCTCCGTTTCCGGATATACTCGACATCGAGGGCGCATCGCGTATTAAAATCGATCGTGTTGCGTCCATTCAATTGCGACAATCCCGTTATACCCGGCTTGACAGTATAGCGTTCTGCGAAGTTGGAAAGAGCAAGTTGGCTTTCCCATTCGACGAGCGGACGGGGACCCACAATACTCATCGTGCCGATGATGACGTTGAACAGTTGGGGTAATTCGTCAATACTTGTTTTTCGGATGAAATTTCCAATATGTGTAATGCGAGGGTCTTTCTTCAACATTTCGTACTTTTCGTGCGGATCAGGAGCGTTATAATGGAGCGAGCGGAATTTGACCATTGTAAAAAGAGTAAAATTTTTTCCACGACGTTTTTGGGTAAAAAAAGCTGGTCCGGGTGACTCTATTTTTATTAAGAGAGCGATAAATAGGAATAATGGGGATAAAAAAACAACGAGGGGAATGCTAATCAGAAGATCCACAATTCGCTTAACACTTTCTTTCATATACCTCTCGTTTATTTTCAATGGCTGATCAATATGCGGCTACTGTTTCCCACAAGAAAGATTTTGAATGTTGCAATCCAAGACTTATGAGGGAAGGATGAAGCTCTTCATCGGAAAGGAGGCGTTTCAGTGAAACTAACCTGCTCCAAGATTATGTAATAATAATAAGTTAATAGTATTTCATTGTCAACCATCGGCAATTAGTGTATTCAGGAATCAAAGGATTCGGCTTGAATCTATTTGAACGCTTATCCCTTTTTTCACAATTTGGCATTGTCTTTGTAAGCCAATATTTAACAACGACAGGAAAACGCTTTAATTTGCTAAGGGTATTAGTGATCCTTACCCGCTATTTCGGACACCGAGAAAAGACAGTATATTCTGTCAGGAGGTGTCGCGATGTCAGAGAAACGAGAGCGTCAACGATTCGACGCACAATTTAAACACGATGCTCTTCGATTAGTGCAGGAGAGCAATCGAAAAATCACAGATATATCAAGAGAACTTGGCATACGGCCAGAGTTACTATATCGATGGAAAAGCGAACAGGCAGCCGATCCTGAACATGCGTTTCCTGGAAAAGGGCATATGAAGCCTGATGAAGAATACGTACGGCGTCTGGAACGCGAGCTTTTACAGGCTCGTCAGGAACGAGACATTTTAAAAAAAGCCCTGGCATACTTTTCCAAGAACGAAAGATGAAATATCGATTTATACACGATCACCAAAACGAGATACCGGTTCAACGAATGTGTCACGAGCTCAACATCTCACGCAGTGCTTATTATACGTGGTGTCAATCTACTCCCACTGCTAGTGAACATCAAAACGGAGAACTTTTGGAAAGAATTCGAGACATTCACCAACAAAGCCGTCGGACATACGGCAGTCCACGGATTTGTCATAGCTTGCGTCAGCAGGGTATCAGATGTTCTCACAAGCGTGTTGCCCGCTTAATGCATATTCATAGCATTCGAGCAAAGATGGTGCGGCGATTCAAGGTTACCACACGCTCGAGTTCCACGCAAGCGTTGGCTCCAGATCTGGTGCAACAAAGGTTTATGATTCACCAACCCAATCGTATCTGGACATCTGATATTACCTACATCTGGACACGTGAAGGATGGGTGTATCTTGCCGTTGTTTTAGATCTGTGTTCCCGGATGATTGTAGGCTGGGAGGTCAGCTCACGACTTACTGCATCCTTGGTAACAACAGCTGTGCGACGTGCATTATACCAACGAAGACCCACGCAGAAGGTGATTCTTCACTCCGACCGTGGTTCTCAGTATGCCAGCACGCAATTACATTGTCTGAGCATGGGAAGAACAGGCAGTTGTTACGACAACGCCGTCACTGAAAGCTTCTTCCACACGCTTAAAACTGAGCATATTTATTTTCAACACTATGAAACCAGACAAGATGCTCGAACCAGCATCTTTGAATACATTGAAACATTTTATAATAAACGGCGATTACATTCCTATCTCGGATATTTATCGCCTATGCAATTTGAATTACAATCCACTATGACTTAACTTACTGTCCGTTTTATCGGGTAAGGATCA
>JBEKIL010000030.1:0-3893 GCA_050011775.1 Bacteroidota bacterium
AAATCATCGATTCCTTACACAATCCAATTTTCAAACTTCGTAGGTGAACTCGTTATTTCTCCTCATCAGCTCATTTTGAAAAAATGTTAAAGGAATATTTCGTTTGCTTCTTCCTGAAACATTCCATTCCCTATTTTTTGAAAAAGGTGTATATTATAACCGCAAATAGGCAATGAGAATATGCTTGAACCCCAACGAGTAATGTTGGGAGGGATACCATGTCTAAGAAGAAGAAAAAGGAACGCCAAAGCATTTGGTCAAACAATATGCTGAAAGAATTTAGAAACCTTCTTTTATATATGCCTGTTCCAGAGATTAATTTTGTTATAAAAGAAAGGTCGACTTGGGTATCATTAACGAATATGTCAGAGAAACATTCCATTTCTTTTCTTGGCGAGTCAATAGGATTCGAAGATGTTTATATCGGTCTAAACGCCCTTGAGAGTTCAACAGAAGAGTATCGGGACTACATGGGTTACATTGAAATATTGAACGGCGTTTTACCAGAGGAACAAGGAGATGTGCCATTGATAAGGGTGATTATCAAGAAAGATATTGCTTTTTTCGAATCTCTTAGTAAAATGGCGATTGAATCCAGAATACTTAATCAAAAGAGATTAATCGCTCTGAATATCCAAATCGATGCCTCAAATTTAAAAGATATTCCTGCTGAAAGTATGCTAAATATTAAACTGCCAATAAGGTCTGTATCGATATTTCAACGAGATTCCTTCGTTTGAGATTTAATAAAAATATAGAAGCAGCGCTAACCTTGCACGCCAGCGGATGGGTTACAGCCACCGCTGATTTTTAATCGTTGTAAGAGGAAATTGACCGAACATGATCGGATAAGTCTGGAGTTTTAGGAGGTGAATATGGCCATCAGAGATATTGAAGATGAAATAAAGGAAACTGAGCGACAAAGAAAAATGATCTACTGGGTTGGCCTCGTCGTTCTTATAGGAGTAGCCATATTTATTCCCGAACGATACGCCGTGCTCTGCTTTTTGGGGGCTATCGTGGCAACACTGTTTGAGATATCCAGAAAACTTCTCGATATCTATTACTCTAACAGAGCCAAATTAGATACAATGATATCTATCCTATTGTCTATTAGCACGCAGTTGCAAGAAAAGGAGCGAGCGATCAAGTAACTGGAATGCCGACCATAATAAAGGAAAGGATTTGCTTAGACAGACAAGGAGGGAATAATGCGAGTATTATACTTGGCTGTATTAACGATATTTTTATTATCCGCATCCACACACGCTCTTGCCGAATTTGATGGAAATGAATTGCTTCGCGGTTGCAACTCAGTAATTAAACAGGAAAATGGGGACAAATTATCAACTACAGAGTTGGTTCTTGCTGCACACTGCACTGGGTATGTTTCAGGATTTATAGATTCTCATACTATAGATTCTTATGCTTTCGAAAAATACACTCAAAAAAAATTATTGTATTGTCTACCCGAATCTAAAATCAATCAATTTGTGAGGGTTATTGTTAAATATTTAAGGGACCATCCAGCAAAACTCCACAATGATGCAAGAATGTTGGTATTGGATGCTTTGTTTGAAGCATTTCCTTGTAAGGAATAATCCTGTCTAATACTGCAGCGGATGCCTTACAGCCACCGCTGATTTTGGTCGTTGAGGTTGTAGAAAAAGTCCCCAAGCAGATTCTTGGGCGAGATGTAGAAAAAAATGACTTCACAGAATGCGCCACAATCAACGATCCAATGCCTGAGAAGGGTCAAGCGATCCCCGAAAACCACCCCTTAATCACGGTGAGGGGGTTTTTCTACAGACTCGTTAGGCTGATGGAATCCACGATGAAGACCACCGATGTGAGCTACGTCAATCGCAATCAGCGGAAGGTCGTGCGAGCCACGGGTTTGGCTGGCAATGATCATATGCAGTACATCTACGTTCTTCGGTGTGGCCACTGTTCGAATGAGTACGGAGCCAACGGGTCAGACATCTTTCAAAGAAAAAGTCCACGGTGCCTGGGTGGTGCTCCTGGCCTCACGTTCTGACATTATGGTTCGAAAGCTCGCGGTCAAGACTTTTTACCGAATTCGGGACCCGCAGAATTTTTACGCGGCCATGCGCGCGGATGTCGACCTGCTCCGGTCGAATCGGGCATACCTCTCTTTGACGACGGTGATCGTGTGCTGTCTCGATGCTTTGGCTGCGGGTTCAGGAGAGGCTACTCCCGGGAAGTTCGAAAACTTCGTCACGCAGCATCTTCCCGACCTCTGCGTTGCGTTGGAGACCGCTTGTCTCGGTAAGAAGAAGGGGGCTGCAGTTCTATACGATGGCTTCAGGAACGGTTTTGCACATTTGCGGGCGCCGAAACGCGGGTTCGCAATCGCCGAGGATCACGAGTTGGACGGCAACTGGGCCGATCGGGTCGAAGTGAATGGTTCGCAATTCGTTGCAATTAACGTTGATCGATTAGCGCGGGAGTTTCTAATACTTATCGACCGGCTCGAAGGACGTGCAGCCTAACCAGCGGCTCCACCGGATCGCCGATAAATCCGGCTCCCGGTGAACCGTGGTGTTAACCTGGTTGTGAGCCAACATGCAGGAAATAAATCCAACAGAACGCCTTGCTGACATTGCCCGTACACTCCGTGATGGGGAGAGTTCACCCGTGGTAACGGTCCGCTCGTTCCTCGGATGGTTTTTCAGAAAAGAGCGGCGAGGACGCTGGATTGTCTCGTATATCCGACGTTCACTTAACGAGGCTGGGCTCCGAACCGAACCCGATTTCGAATCCGCGTATCTGGACGCTGACATGTGCTTCGAATTGGTCGATAAAGCTGAGGAGTCGCCTACGCAGACCATCGCAATCGAAATTGCGGAGACGGTCACGATTTCGGATCACAAGGAAGTTAGGGTTGTTACTACCGCTTTTGCTGACCCTACCTATCGTGTCAGCAAACTCGCAGCCGCGAATCGAATCCCGGTGTCAGTGCAACCGGACTCGGCACTAACGGAGGCGACAACGCTGATGCTGGCTAATGATTTCTCGCAGCTCCCAGTGATGACTAATGAGCGGGACGTAAAAGGCGTTGTGAGTTGGAAAAGTATTGGAGCCAGACTTTCCGTTGGTCAATGTCCAGTTGCAGTCCGTGAAGTGATGGAACCTCATGCGGAGATTAGTGCTTACGCCTCGCTGTTCACAGCGATTCCGTTGATCGTGCAGCATGAATATGTCCTGGTTCGTGGCTCTGATCAACGCATAGTAGGTATTGTCACCACAAGTGATCTCAGCCTACAGTTTCTGCAGATGACCGAACCATTTATGCTGCTCGGGGAAATTGAGAATCACATCCGGCGACTTATTAGCTCTCATTTCAGCCAGGATGAACTGTCTGCCGCCAAAGATTCGGTTGACGGATCGAGAGAGATCGAGACGGCAGCAGACTTGACCTTTGGTGAGTATAAACGACTCCTGGAAGAGCCCGGCCGTTGGGAACGCCTGAATCTCCGCATTAACCGAGTCGTATTCATCAACCTGCTTGACAAAGTGCGAGAAATCCGAAACGACGTCATGCATTTCGATCCAGACGGAATACCAGACAACGATCTCGATGTCCTCCGTGATTTCGCCCGATTTCTCCGCACTCTTCAAACGATTGGAGCAACGTAGTCCGGCTGACACGACGGTCCAGTAAACGTCTGATAGCCGCCCCTGATTTCAGTCTTTGATTATACTCTCTTTCTAACGGAAATCATCACCCCTTGATGTTGTCCAATCTCAATGCTTTGTAGGTGTACGTGCGCCACGATGCTGCACAAGAGATGGGGGTAGGCCCCTTCGGAGTCGGCTTACAGGAGCAGACTTCAAACCACCTCAAGCTGCATGGGTAAAGAGCCCTTGTG
>JBEKIL010000031.1:0-2994 GCA_050011775.1 Bacteroidota bacterium
TGGGAGGATAAGCTATTCTCATCGAGAGTGACTGGAAGTGCAAACAGCTACGTGGAACAGACAGGAATAACACAATTCTCAGATTGGACGATTGCAGAAGGCGCTGGGCCGCTGCCTGTCCAGCTCACTTCATTCACCGCATCGGTGAAGAAATTCGATGTTACGCTGGAATGGAAAACTGCAAGCGAGAAAAACAATTACGGCTTCGATATCGAGCGGCAATCTACCGATGGAGTCTGGACAAAGATCGGATTCGTGGGCGGACACGGCACGACAACCGTACCGCAGGAGTATTCGTACACCGACAGGAATGCACCCCCGGGACGACTGAGCTATCGTCTGAAACAAACCGATTTCGACGGTGCGTTTGAATACAGCAATATTGTCGAGGTGATATCGGGTGCAACGGATAAATCATTCATGCTCGGTCAGAACTATCCGAGTCCGTTTAACCCGGTAACAACGATCGAATTTTCAATACCTGATGATTCTCCTACTTCTTTAAAAGTCTACAACACTCTTGGTCAGGAAGTCGCTTCACTTGTTGATGGAGAGATTCTTCCTGCAGGTTTGATCCACAAGGTGACGTTCAATGGAACGAACCTGTCATCAGGGACATATTATTATATACTGAAGAGCGGAAAATTCTCGGCTGTAAAGAAGACGATTTTGCTGAAATAAAGACATTTATCCGAATAGTAAATAAATCCTTTTATTGTTCATTACTGAAAAAGCCTCGGAAGGTATCTCTCCGGGGCTTTTGCTTTTATAAAAAATCATCGACTTATTTTATGACGATTCAGTATATCGGGAGTAATAATAACCATATCCGCAAATATTCTAACCTCCTGGAAAAGGGAACGGATGACCTTGGTATGGATACCGTCATCATTCGAATCGAGGATCAGGAATTTTCTATTAAATTGTGATAAAACAAGGAATTCATAATTTTAATACGATTAAAATTGGATTTTTTCCAATTTCTGCCGATAATAGAATAGGGGGAAAGCTTCTGTTTGTCGTTCCTGCCTTAGTGATATTTGTTGGAACAATGGTCAGGACTCGATTATTGAATTTACGTCTTCAGATACGATGATTAATGTTAAATATTTGGTGCGGGGGATCGCCATGCATACCATTACATCCATGAGATTATATCTTATCGTTTTTACAATCGTTTTATTCTTTCCATCATTACTCGAATCCGCTGCATACACTGTACGCAACACCGGTGACTGGAGTGGGACGACTACCTGGCAACGGAATGGCTCCAACACAACAATCCCTCCAACCATCACTGACAATGTGACTATTGGCGGAAACCATACTGTCACTATAACCGCCGCTGCGGTATGTCTGACTCTCACCTTCGCAAACGATGCCAACAATTCCATACTCACAATGAACGACGGAACAACCCTGACCGTCAATGGTAACGTCATATTCAATTCACCGACCGGAAACAACCACAATAAAACATGGAACATCAACGCTGCCACGGCCACCGTCAATGGAAATATCACCTTGAACGAGGGGACGGACGATACAAGAATCACCCGCATTAATATCACGAGCGGGACTCTCGATGTCAACGGAAGCATTTCCTTCGCAAACATAACCAGCGATACCCGAACAGCCATTAATATCTCAGGAGCCGGTAATATTTATATCGCCGGAGATCTGACCTCGACAGGAAGTTACGGTACGCTAGCGCCAGGAACATCAGGCACGGTCACGTTCGACAGCACAAACGCTCAAACGATATCGCTTGTTGGCGGTATGCTTTTCAACAACGTTGTTGTAAATAAACCGTCGGGTACGGCGACTTTCTCAATTCTTTCAGGACCATATTTCGAAGCGGAAAACGCTACTATGAGCGGAGCTGTATTTGCCAACGATCACCCCGGCTATTCGGGAACCGGATTCGCCGATTATCTGAATCTCACCGGCGATTACGTTGAATGGACTATTAATACAGGCAATGTCGTCACGACTGAACTCATCTTTAGATACGCTCTCGACACCACCAATCGTACCCTCGAATTAAGGGTTAACGGAGTCGTGGCAGACGATAGCCTGACGTTCACAAGAGTAGGTCCGGAATGGACAAATTATTCTGTACTCCACAGCAATCCCGTGAACCTGATCGCCGGTGCAAATACCATCAGACTTACTGCCATAGGCGAAAGTGGGCCTAACTTGGATTATCTTGCTGTTATCCCTCTCAACTCGGCGGTTATTGGAAATTTCTCCGTGCTCTCGGGAACGGCAGTCATCGCGAATAGCTTTATGGTCTACGGAAATCTTACGGTAAATGGAACGCTTGATCTTTCAACATTCACGATGAACGGAAACTCTTCCGGAAAGATCCTCGCAATCGGAGCCACGGGTACTCTGCTCGTTGGCGGAACCGCCGGCGGTGTTACAGGGAGCAATTTCCCGATGGGTTATAACGGTACTCCAAATATTAATACGACAAGCAGAGTCAGCTATAATGGAACCGCATCTCAAACAATCGCGAATTCCATAACGTATGGTACACTTGAGATGAACAACACTGCTGGAGTGAATCTCTCAAACGGCAATATTACAGCATCAACACTCTCGGTGATTACCGGTACGATGACGACCGGGGCGAATGTGATGAGAGTCCTAAGTGCAAGGACGGGCAACGGACTTATCAACGGTGCGCTTCGCCATGTCCACGCTTTCATAACAGGAACCTACTACTACTTCGAGGGGCCTAATACATACGTGCGACCCACAGCCATGACCACGACCCCGGATAGTATTACAATTACAAGTTATCCAAATACAAATATACCGGTCGGTAACCCGGCATATGCAATCAAGAGATACTATGATATCATTCAGCATGGTGGAAGCGGACTAACATCAACCCTTCGATTGCATTACGATACAGCTGAAAGAAACGGCCTGACCGAATCATTATTTACATTATGGCGATATAACGGTACTGCCTGGGAGGATAAG
>JBEKIL010000032.1:0-2779 GCA_050011775.1 Bacteroidota bacterium
ACGGCGGTAATTTCCGCATTCTGGATTCCGTGAACTTCATGGCCGGCAAAGTCAGCATTAACAATATGCACATCTTCATCGGCGGTCAGATACCCGGACCTACCGGTGTTGGTAACTTTATAAACGTTTCAAGTTACCACACGATAGCAGATGGATTTATTACCATGAATGGTAATAATGAAATTCCTCCGGGACAGACAGTCGCTGGAGCCGGTTCATTCGGTAATTTTGAAGTCGATGTTGATTCTATCGTGACAGTAGAACCTGGTACTGGTCCATTCACGGCGATCTTCGGTCTTACAAAAGGTCGCGTATATGGTGGAACGGATGTTAGATTTGATACACTCAAATTTAACGGTACGTGGCCGACTATTCGCCGTAATGCCGGTACATTCGATACCGCACCATCGTTCATCACGATGGTTAACGTGATTTACATCGGCGTCGATAAGACGTCATCGAATGAGTTACCGACTGCAACCGATAAGTTGTGGAACCTTACGGTTTCAACGACGAACGGTTTGCAAGCAGGAGCTGCCGGTAGAGGCACGGTACAGGTTACCGTTCCGACAACCGTCAATGGTAAAATCATTGTGTATCCGGGTCAGGCTCTCTGCCTCTTTGGGGCCAGTCTGCATATGATAGGTGACTCGATCATACTGAACGGTGATATTACAAGTCAGATGTTATTCGACATGCTCATATTAGACCGTCCGACTGGAACGATCATTAAAGGTGCTGGTGTTTTGCCGGCCGTGCAAGTCGATACGGGTTCGGTTGGAAATATGATCGACGGAGCAAAAGGTATTACACAGTTTCTCCTCGGTGCTGACGGCTGGCGTGGTGGTGCTGCTGATAATCTTCCCGGTAGTACGGGTGCACTCTTCATTGGTTATGTGGGAGGCACTGACACGGCACAGATCACTGTGAAGTTCGGCCCTCCGGATTCCACGACAAAAGCGCACATCGGATACTTTAACGGCGTATATGGCTTGATAGTCTTACCACACGGGAATTTAACGCTTGCGGCTGATATGATTGTTAAAGGAATTTACCAAGACGGGACGATCGATGTTAAGAGCTATACATTAACGGATCGATTCACGTTGAGCATTTTTTCTGCGACCTCCGTTACAACAGGTACAGGTGTATTGCGATTCGAACCTGAAGGTTTGATCGGACCATCCGTGAAGGCACCATCTCAGGAAAAAATCGCAGCGCATAAAGAGTATGCAAAATTTCTTACGGCAGATATAGCAACTCGTGAGATACCTCAATCTGCTGTGAAGTCAATACAGTCATGGATATCTAAAAAATCTCCAAAATCTCCATCAACAAGTGGTAAAGCATTGGTCTACGAATCATTACTGGTCGGCGATGGTGGACCAGTTACAATCAACACAAACGTGCAGGTTGCATCAGTCCCGGACGGGACTCCCGGCTTGTTAGTCCAGGAGGGCTTATTTGATCATATCGTCGTGAAGGTTGCATCAGTTCCGGGAGCAATTCCCGACCCTGCTATTCCTCTGGAAGGTGCCGGTAATTTTACTATCACGAAGAACCTGCAGCTTGATAGTATAACGGCCTGGCTTATAAGCATGGATTTCGTATTAACAGTAACCGGCTCCTCGGTGCGGATGGCACCAACGACAGCATTTTTAACCGGAGAATTATATGTAGATTCAAAGAAACCTGTTCCGACTACTGCCGACGCTCTACTTGACGACGGAGTGCTCAGACTCAATCCGACAGTACCTCCATTAACATTCACATGCTACGGGTACCCGGAAATCAGGAATCTATGGGTCAGCAACGACGTGATACTCGCAGGTGAAGGTCTCTATATAGATAATTTTCTCCATGATGGAGGCGTACTGGATTATAGTGCAAACGATTTCACCGTTTTGGATACATGTACCAGGCGTGACAACGCTTCTTACAAGACCGTCAATACCTGGTTTATTTTCGCAGGGAAAGAATTCCATCAGGGTCAGACCAATGTATCAATCAGGAACCTCTCATTCGAGGGCGATTCACTTATGACGATGATTGATAGCGGAATGGTGAACGTACCACATTGGTTCAGACTCGACAAATCGCTTAATCCCATCGTCGATATCACCGGACCGGCTGCAGCTCCACCAGATAGTCAGATCGCGAAGCTCGCAATCGCACATGAAGATTCGGTATTCTATATCAAAGGTAACTTGAATCACGTGCCGGTATATGCTCCGGGATCCATTACCCTTATTACTCAATGCACTACTGACCAGACCATCGATCCCAACATATGGCCAGCAGATTCGACTCTGGTTATTTGGCTGAGAATACAGAACACTGGTTCCACGGTCCAGGCTTCTTTACCAGGTTCTCGTGCGGTCACCAAAGGAATCGATCTGCAGAAGGGTGTACTCCAGTTGGCTAATCACGTATTAACGGTCCCGGACAGCGCGACAATACGTCGTCGTGAAACCGGATCGATCAGCAATAGTGGAGGTGGTTCGATCGTATTTGGCATGACCAATGTCATATACGAGCCGACAGCTGCTTCTCCAGATGGTAATATTAGCACAGGTCTGGAACTGAACAGCCCGATAAATAACCTTACAATCACGAAATACGGTACTCCAGCTCCGGGTAATGCACTAACTACCCTGACCAGAGATCTCGTGGTTAACGGTACGCTACGTGTGGCGAACAACTTCAGTATGGGTACTCATACACTTGAGTTGGATGGTCACATGATAGTGACAGCCCCGCAATTGACGTTCAATGGTAC
>JBEKIL010000033.1:0-2654 GCA_050011775.1 Bacteroidota bacterium
GTCTGTGCGATTATGAGAAAACTGGTTCATGTTATCTTTGGCGTCCTGAAATCCGGGAAAAAGTACGATCCAAATTATAAGCCAGCTTCCGCTTGACAAGAACGGTATCTACAAGTCAATACGGGGAACCATGGTGAAGAGGTGAATATTATCGATTGAAAGCGTTAACGATATCAAGCTCAACGGCGAGCAAAGCGAGTCCGCTGCAGAGCGGTGTTTGGCGCCGGAGTCAGAAGGGCTCGACCTGGATACGTTTTCCTGCAAGCCGAGTTTCGGAAGCGCGCTCCTCCTTGCCGTTAAGATCGAGGATGCTCACCTTGGCCACACCCGTGAATTCGTTCTCGCCGGGACCTTGTGTGATTCGTATCCGCGTCTTCTGGGTTCCAACGAACTTCCCGTTCTCGTCGAACCGCAACGCGATGTATGTCGCGTCGAATTCTCGGTCGCTGATCCGCTTCCATGCGCCATGGGCCACGCTGAGTAACGGGTGCGTATCTCCACTTCGGAAGAACGTTCCGTCAGACGTGAACGTGAGGAGTACTACGCCCTGACCCCCAGGGCGACTGGCTGACACGAGCCACGCCCCGACCAAGCCTCGGCTAGCTTCGCCGGTAGTATCTTGACGGGCTGCCGTCGACCCTTGAGACGCGCAAGCGGCAAGGATCACGGCGGCTAATAGACTAAGGAGTAAAGATCTCATCCGCCACATAGTGTCCCTCCTATTCCCGTCGCCAAACAATGTTTATACAGTCTGTATAAGACGGCTCAACTGCTTTATTATTGGTTGAAATATATAGACCAAATTCAAGATGGTCAAGCAATACTTTCAGGAAGCACGTATCAACCGGATGAACCATAAATGTATCTAGTCATTTTTGATTGCCTCCCAAATTTTCACGTTAGTCACGGCTATATTACTCCCATATAAGGCCATAAATCCTACAGCACCTTTTTCCAGCATTTCGTGTTCAAAGCCGGTTACAAAATTATCGTTTAAATAGAGATCAAATTTAGCTTCATAAGCAACAATCCGAAAACGGTTTTTTTTCGCTCCCCGATTCAAATAGGGCGTCGACTGCAAATCAATAAGCCGATTACTTCGGCCATTAATGCGTAAATCAACTTCATATCCCCCATCGTTATTGAAGAAAAAACTATAAGAATACTGAGTTGTATATTCCATATTCGACCGGAAGACTACATCTGCTTTGTTATATTTATTTTTTGTTTCCAAAAACTCGATTTCTCCTTCGAAAATAATATTTTCCAGTTGATCGTAAGGCCGAGGATAGAAACAATATGCATGACCGGCTTTTCTATGCAGGGAATTGAGTTGCAGCCTGCCATCGATATATGATTCACCCTGCCCATTTACTACAGAAAGATATCGATTTTGCCGCATATCATCATCTAATATTATTTTCCCTTTTTCAATGCCGGCCAGCAATGGTGTCTTGGAAATATAAATATTATTCTTCGGCAGCGGTTCAGGCGATACGATATCGCCCTTCATAAATGATTCGCCGCTTTTTTGGATATTTTTAGCTTTAGCTTTTGCCCGCGCACTATCTACGGCAATAATTTCCAGCGTCCCGATTCTTTTATACTCCTGAAATAGAACTTCCCCCGAATTACTTCTCAGCTCTTCTTTACGCGCGACAAACAATCGGGTACCATCCTTCAGACCGTTATTCTCCCCGATGTTGACTATAATTATATCGTTGAGAACTCCTTCAATCTTACCCAGCAAAGGATAGTTCATAATTATCTCGGCGGCACAAAACCTTCCATGATCGCTTAGCGTGTAGTTTTCCTGATATATCTCTTTGTAAAATTCTGCCTGCCCGGTAGCAATATCAATAACTCTTAGGTTTAATGCAAATTGATTGGTTTTTTTCATATACATACCGACAGCGATCAATTTATCAACATTGAGCAATTTACCGAGCTTTTCCGTCTCTTGTTTACTGGACAATCCCGACATCTGAAAAGACTGCTCCTTTAATACATCCTTGACGTGCTCTCTATCCACGATGCGGTATTTACCAGAAGCGATCAGATTTTTGTATAAGCTACCCATAACTTCTTCCACTTTTTCTGGTTTCACATCACCCTGGACTTCCATAGGCAGGATGGCAAAAGACGTTTCACAATAAGCATTCGCTGACAATAATACCAGAAAACAAAAACTCGAAATAATTAAGGTTTTCTTCAACACAATTTATTCCTCCGCTTTTTAATGAAAAAATTGTTGTTAATAAATTCCCCAGCTTCTTCCAGGTAAGACAGAATATTCCATAAAATATCCTCTATTAGTGAATAGTTAGCTAATAGCTCGCAAAATGACTAGTAAACGAAAATATTTGATCTTATAAGAAATTACTTTTATGGAGCGGAAGTATAAGGAGAACGGCCTTGTGTGTCAATGAAATATCGCCCCCCAAGGTAATTTTGATGTTCACTGAAAGGCAAGATGGAAATAGGAGGTCAGCATTACCATTTGAAATGGTGGATACCAATCAAAACTGCCGGACACTCACTTACAGCTTGCTATATTGTAGTTCATGATTGAATCAGTTTTAAGATGTATATATTCTCCTGACGCAAGGTTGATTATTCGGTTAAGACAATAAGGGGGAATATATTTATGAAGA
>JBEKIL010000034.1:0-2653 GCA_050011775.1 Bacteroidota bacterium
ACGGCGGTAATTTCCGCATTCTGGATTCCGTGAACTTCATGGCCGGCAAAGTCAGCATTAACAATATGCACATCTTCATCGGCGGTCAGATACCCGGACCTACCGGTGTTGGTAACTTTGTGAACACTTCAAGTTACCACACGATAGCAGATGGATTTATTACCATGAATGGTAATAATGAAATTCCTGACGGACAGACAGTCGCTGGAGCCGGTTCATTCGGTAATTTTGAAGTCGATGTTGATTCTATCGTGACAGTAGAACCTAGTACTGGTCCATTCACGGCGATCTTCGGTCTTACAAAAGGTCGCGTATATGGTGGAACGGATGTTAGATTTGATACACTCAAATTTAACGGTACATGGCCGACTATTCGTCGTAATGCCGGTACATTCGATAGCGCACCAACGTTCGTCACGATGGTCAACGTGATTTACATCGGCGTCGATAAGACGTCATCGAATGAGTTACCGGTTGCAACCGATAAGTTGTGGAACCTTACGGTTTCAACGACGAACGGTTTGCAAGCAGGAGCT
The DNA here is from genome assembly GCA_050011775.1 of Bacteroidota bacterium. Classification (GTDB taxonomy): domain Bacteria; phylum Bacteroidota; class Ignavibacteria; order UBA10030; family CAVZMI01; genus CAVZMI01. The sequence continues at coordinate 537 of JBEKIL010000034.1, forward strand.
GCCGGTAAAGGCACGGTACAGGTTACCGTTCCGACAACCGTCAACGGTAAAATCAATGTGTATCCGGGTCAGGCCCTTGAGCTTTATGATGCCGATATATATATGAAGGGTGACTCGATCATACTTAACGGTGATATTGCAAGTTATGGTATGGAAGACGAGCTCTGGCTTAGGCGTGCGACCGGAACGATCATTAAAGGTGCGGGTGTTTTGCCGAATACGCACGTTGATACGGGTTCGGTTGGTAACGTGATCGACGGAGCAAAAGGTATAGCCATGTATCTTCTTGGCTCCAATGGCTGGCGCGGCGGCGGCGATGACAGTATTCCGGGATGTGCCGGGTTGCTCGTTGTTGGTAATTATAACCTAACCCCTCCAGCAGGGATCACGTTGAAGTTCGGAGCCCCGAATTCCTCGTCAAAAGCACATATTGGCTGCTTTGATTACGTTGGATGGTTTCCAGGCTTGATGGTCAGACCGGCTGGAACTGTAACACTCGCAGCGGATCTGGTTGTCAGAGGAATTAGCCAATATGGAACAATCAATCTCGACGGATATACTTTAACCGATCGCAGTGTATCCAGCTTTTTTGGTAATAGATCTGTTACCACAGGTTCGAGTGCGGGTGTACTGCGATTCGAACCGGATGACATTTTCGGAGCACCATCGGTTAAGACGCCGCCAGTTGATGCTAAACGAAGTGCAGGGCGCGAGGAATTTGCGGCGAAATATATTCCGAAAAATTTACCTGCAGCAAAGAGGACAATGTCGGATGTTGAGATGAAATCTCTGAAATCTCCGACGGCAACACTTACTGTTTCATGGCAGTGGCTTGATTTGTATGGCGTCAGTGATACCATTGTTACTATCAATACGAACGTCACACTGGCATCATCAGCTAATTTGCCCACCGTCAGAGGTATTTTGGAACAGTATAATGATTTCAAAATAACGGGAAATGTACGGCTCGATAGTCTGACGCGCTGGGATATGGAGGATACATTGACATTAACTGGTCAGACGATCAGGGTAGCCAAAGGATGCAAATTCTGGACGAGTGGGTCAGCGCTTCATCTGAATCCGTCCACACCTCCGTTAATCTACACAACTAATAACAATCCGGAGGAGATTACCAATCTGATCGTTAGCAATAGTGTAAAGATTACTGGCGGGACTTTCGAGATAGTAAACTTACTCCATGATGGAGGCGTACTGGATTATAGCGATCCCGACATCAGGATTGATCTTACATTTACACGAAGAGGTAATTCTAGTTATAATTGCGGCAATAACTGGTTTATCTTCGCAGGTACTACGTTCGATCAAGACACGACTGATATGACCCTGGTCAATCTTTCATTTGAAAGTACAGGGGCATCCGCTCTAATAAATAAGGGTATCGTGAATGTATCGAACAAGTTGAGAGTTGCTGCGACTGACAATTATGCGGTGGATATCAATAATACTCCGCCAACGGCAGGAGCAACAAGACTAGCGGTTGCCAATCAAGATACTGTAATTTATATTGGCGGTCGTTTTGACTTTAAACCGGTATATGCAGGCACGATAACACTTATCACAGAGTTGACCACAACTAAGCAGATTCATGAAACTGTATGGCCTTCCAACAGTGCAGCGCTGGTCGACACTCTCATAATTGATAATATAGGTAGCGGTGTTAAATCGTACATGCCAACCACGCCAAGGCGTTATCGTCAGATCAATAATTCTCTCGAGCTCAGAGTTGGTATACTATCATTGGATGGCGATACATTGAATCTGCCCGACACCTTAACGATTCGCCGTCGTCAGACCGGATCGCTCGATCTAGACGGTGGGACGATTCCATGGCATTGGACCAATGTGGTGTACGAGCCGACAGCTGCCAGTCCAGATGGTAATATTAGCACAGGTCCTGAACTTCTATCACCTGTGAATAACCTTACAATCACGAAATACGGTACTCCAGCTCCGGGTAATGCACTAATTACCCTGACAAGAGATCTCGTGGTTAACGGTACGCTACGTGTGGCGAACAACTTCAGTATGGGTACTCATACACTTGAGTTGGATGGTCACATGATAGTGACAGCCCCGCAATTGACGTTCAATGGTAC
>JBEKIL010000035.1:0-2258 GCA_050011775.1 Bacteroidota bacterium
CGATGAACAGAACCGAGCGGTGATGCTCCGCGAGGGCAAGCGGGGGACTAGTTTTGGCCAAGACTCAGTGAGAAAACAACGAATTGCGGTTTTAGATTTCCTGTTAAAATGGTAATTGAAATACGGAAGTGGCCAAGCGCCCCTGGCCCCGCGAAGTGCACAAGTTCCTGTGTCTTTTGGGAACCTGTGCGATTACGAAGCGGGGGGCGGGGCTGAGCCGCCAGCCGTTGGACCAATAATAATTCTTCAAGAGGAATATTACAAAGTGAGAGCATCACTTCTCGAAAGAAGCGTAATCTATCATTGCCAGATAAAATATTGATGTGATAATATATATTGAAAAAGTAGATACTATACATTGTGTCAGATTATATAGCAAGATATTTGGAGTGAAAACTAAATGGAAATTGAAATAAACAAGTTATTCAAAACAATCGATGAAAACGTTTGGTTAATACCGGTTCTATTAATAATTTTATATTTCTTTTGGCTTCACACTATCAATTATCAAGAACCGGTAAATCGCGAGGCTAAATTAATAGACCGTTTGTTCTCTGGACTAAATCATCTACTGATGTCAAATTTACGCCGCTTAGTATTTATTGATTTAGCAACCATTATTATCACATTATCCACAATGCTTTTATTAGACTGAGATCGCTGAAAAACCTACTCGAAATAGTTCCTAATCGCTTCCGTAACGTAATGATAGGCGATTTCATCTTGGGTTCTCGTTTTTTCTTTTCGATTCTCACTTCCTCTTTCACATCCCTTTGCCCATTTCCTTCCTTTTTCTATCTCTACCGACAATCCAGCCATTCATTGTCAGGCGGATTGACAGCATTCCAATCGATACAAGCGCTTGATGTTCCAAGCAATCGCCGTAATCTCACTCGCCAGCTCGTTTCGGATCAACCCCATGTACCGGGTCTTCCGCCATCGATACCACTGTTTCCAGCATCCAAATATGGATTCCACAATCCGGCGAACCTTCGTGATCCGTTTGTTCCTTTCTATATCCCGCTCGGTCAGCGGATGCCCACGACGCGCTTTCTTTTGGATTCCATTTCGAATCCCCCGCTCTTTCAGCACCACCTGCATCCCGGTGTACCCTTTGTCCATATAGGCTACTTCGGTTTCATCCCTCAGTAGATCTTCTCCATGGTTCACTTCATGCTCCTTCGCCGTCGTAACCTTTATCTCGCTGACAAATCCTGTTCCGGTGCTTACGGAAGCATGCAGTTTGTACCCAAAGAGTGCAGGCCGCCGACTGACCTCTTCTTCCCCCTCATCATTTTTCTTCTTTTTAGATGGAAATCCCCGCCAACTACCGTCTGGGTCTCCACCCTTGGGTTCATCGTTATCCGACGATCGCTTGGGTTTGGAATGCGCTTCGACCAGCGAGGCATCGACCGCCACGGATTTATGAACTTGATATCCCTTCCGTTCCAGCTGAGTGTTCATGATCTCCAGCAGCTTTTCCCGAATCGGGCGGATCCGTTCGCGAAAAACCACAAACGTTGTGGCGTCCGGTACTTCCGCGGTTAATTCAATCCCGGCAAACCGACGATAATCGAACCGGAATGCCAGAGCTTCTTCCAACTGTGCATCACTGAGCCCGTTCCATTCTGCCAACAGCAGGCAGCGAAAGAGCAAATCCGGCGGCCAAGCCGGCCGCCCTTCGTCCTCGGAATACAACCGATTAAGTTTCCTTCGAAATGGTGTCCAATCAATTAATTCCTGAACCTTCTTCAACCAATGAGTTTCCCAACGTCGTTCGGCGTGCTGCATGGCTTCGTCGGCAAAGGAGAAAGTGGCTTGTTTCTTCTTAAGCATGGATGTCTCCTCGTTGATTTGAGAAGACTATATTAAATTTTACTTTCTTTTTCAATAGGTTAATGGTACTTTTTCCGTTCTATCAAGGTGAGGACTCCTAGGTCAAAATATCCATGGCAAATCCATCAAAAATTACGCATGATAATATAACGGTCAGCGTGGTATGTGATTGACTAAGTCCGCTCCCCCTTGGGTTATGATCCAATACCGATCATGAACCAGAAAAATACCGATGATTCTTTTTCACAACCCAATGCTCTCGTTGATCATAACCCAGGGATTATTTCGCACGACAATTGAGCACGATATTTTAAATAATTACTGAAAAAGACCTCCCGGCAGAGGTATGAGCCCTCGATTATTGATAACTCGGTTGAGATCCGGTTTTCTAACCCAATCAAGGAGAGTTTTTCAGTGATCTC
>JBEKIL010000036.1:0-2490 GCA_050011775.1 Bacteroidota bacterium
GTTAGGAATGACGAGAAGTGCGATGCAGTAATCCTGCAACGCGAGTTGGATGACATTCTAGCGGATATTGATGGAGCAATCTGCGCGCTCGATAATCTGAAAATTACCGTTGCAAATAGGAAAGTTGATAGTTTTAAAGAGAAAATAGCTTTTATCGTTAACATGCAACATCAGTTGAAGACGCGTTTTGAAAGAAACAAGATCGCACGAGATCGATCGATAGTAGCCAACACAAAAAAGACGCTCACATTGATTCCCTCTATTATCGATTATGCTGTCAACGTCGGCGTCCAATCAACCGTCGCGCAATGGTCGACAGCATTGGAACAAAACGTGCATTTTGATGCGGTGTTGCCCGTGAACACCAATACGACAATGGACGCGACGTTCGAAACGATAAAACAACTATGCGTCGGTGATTTGTTTGAGTAAGGTAATTCTAGCGATCGGAGCTCATCCTGATGATTGTGAATTAGGTTGCTACGCCACACAAAGGTGAGGCAGGAGGGCCAAGCGACAGGAGAATCACAGAGTGCAAGGATGCCGCCCGGGTACTTGGCGCGGACAGCATTACTATAGAGGGCCTGAAAGATCGGATGATTGCGACTGACTATCGGACAATCGAGCTTATTCAGGCGAAGCTAGATGAATTACAACCAGATAGGATATACACTCACAGCCCGCATGACCATCATCAAGATCATCGAAACGCTGCACTTGCAACCATGACGCTTTATCGGCACGTGGACGATATATTCCTCTATGAATCCCCAAGCGTATCGCTAGAGTTTACTCCACGGGTCTTCGTCAACATAACTAACTTCTTCAACATCAAAATCGCGGCTTTGAAACTCCACGAGACCCAGAATGACAAGTACTACGTTAGAACGGAAGCGATCGCCGGTCTAGCCCAGTATCGCGCTTTTCAGGCTGGAATGTTAGCTACGCATAATCACAGCAAAGCTGAAGCTTTCGACCTTGCAAAAATGACTTTGTAGTAGTTGTCGCGGATGCACTTTTTAAGACGCCTAGGCCCCTCTTTTTGGTTTAATCACTTCACGCCTATCTTCGACTGCTAAGCGCGCTGCCCGCAACGCCCATATTATAAGAAAAAAAAGGGTAATGAAGGTAAGGGCAATTAGCAAGCTGTAAGGTGTGATTCCGCCCGTCAGATTTACGACTGTCTGGGAATAACCCAGAAAAAGGCCAACAGCAACTATTATGGCAATGCTTAATCCGATCGATATTGCTAGTCGCTCGGTTACTTCCAGCTGGTTTAATCTTGGAAAGAATGCGAGCGACATGGCAAACCCAGGTACGACGAGGACGGCAATGAAAGCGAGGGCAATTTGTATTATGCTCGACATCATTCCTCACGATTTATAGGGTTTCGACAAACGCGTACTCCGTCGGCCCCAGACAAAGCTTGAAATTCACGGAGCTTAATCTTTCTTCCAAAAAATGAAGTCAAAATCAGTTGTTGTTGCTCATAAATCGACTCAGCTTAGCAAGACCGTCAGCAATTTTCACTTCGGGTCCGTAGTTGATAAGCTTTTTTGCCTTACCAATATTTGCCAGAGAGCGCCTGCCGTCACCAATCCGCGGCGCCACGTGTTCGATGCGTGAATTTGACGTTACCATCTTTCTTATTATTTTTGCGAGGTCGTTTACAGTGATCTCTACACCGCTTCCGACATTGAGCACCGTGCCTTTAGCTTTGCTTTTTGCTGCAAGCAAGTTAGCCTTGGCGACGTCCCCCACATAGACGAAGTCACGAGTTTGCTCGCCATCCCCAAATATCTGGATGGGAACATTATTCCTCGCGTTGTAGAAGAATTTGCTTATGACACCAGAATAGGCGTTTTCGGGTCGCTGATACGGCCCATAAACATTGAAGTATCGCAAAGAAAGCGTATTAATGCCATATAAGCCGTGATAAGCTGCCATATAAAGCTCGCCCGAATGCTTGCTAACTGCATATTGCGACAAGGGCCGGATCGGCTGGGATTCGTCTGTCGGAAAAACATCTGCATTTCCATAAACAGCAGCGCTTGATGAATAGATTACCTTTGACACGTCACTCTCCCGAGCCGCTTCACATACCGAAAGAGTACCCAAGATGTTGTTGTCTAAATCGACAAACGGCTCTCGCGTGCTAGCTACTACGTCTATGCGCGCGGCGGTGTGGAAAACAATATCAACATCTTTGAATGCTTTGCGAGTCGCATCAGTGTCCCGGATGTCGCCTTTTATAAAGCGCACGTTAGGCAGTCGAACTACTCGCGCCACATTGCTAAGATTGTCTAAAATCCGTATTTCTGAGAACTCGCTCGAAAGTAGTTCAACGATTTGATTGCCGATAAATCCGTAGCCGCCCGTAACTAACCCGATCATGTCTTTCACTAAACACAGGACAATTTCATTCCATCTGACTAATACTTAAACACATCGTTAGGCTGGTTTGTCCACTATGGCACTCGTTGTTTTTTT
>JBEKIL010000037.1:0-2138 GCA_050011775.1 Bacteroidota bacterium
GGAATAATCGTACTCTTTATATCTCGCCATCCAGTCCTCCTAAGCGGTCCCCGCTCTCTTCTCCCCTACTGATATGGCGATATTACCATGCTTTTAGGACTTTTTCTACAGCCTCAACGTACGAGTTCAGCCGCGCGCTGTATGCGTCGGCTGCAGCGACTTGTTATGCCGCGCTTTCTATCGGCTCTCGTCCGGAAAGTCGAAGAGGGATTCTTCGCTCTCTTCGGTTAAAAAGAACAGCCGATATTCGTTCCTGTCATAGTCCGTAACGATCATCATTCTTGCATGCTCTGGTGTTTCGGGTTCTTCCAATAGATACTTCATTCCCGGTCTCTTTTCGTCCTCGAAGAATCTATTCCAATACTCCAGGCCCCAACCGGTCGCCGCGCCGCCACCCAGTTTAAAGTAGATCTCTTTGAACTGCTCCTTAGTAACCTCTTTCATGTCGTAGGCGTCTCGGAGGCATAACGTTCTGCGTGACCGGACGAGAAAACAAAGGGACTATCGCAGAAAAGAGTTTTATAAAGACATGCGTAGGAGCTGAAACCCAGGTATTTTGCCGTTCCGTGTCCACGCAGTTGTTAGACATCTTCTTTTGGTGCAACTGAATTCAAATAGTCGTAATATTCATCAGGCGTTATAGACCGCTCTTGTATTTCATTTTCTGCAGCTTGCGTAATCCTTGCGATCTTTTTGTCTAAAACGAACTGTAAACACCTCGGCACATGGTGGGCGAAGTGACGGTATATTCTTATACAACTATAACAATCTCCATGCCATTCACATCTAATATTTGGGCACGAGCATTCGGCGCATTCGTCTGTTTTTAGTACTTCACGTATCCCTTTAATTACATCTACGAATTTTTCTTTCGATAGCTCCATTTAATTCCCTCGCATTTTAATATGTCTAACAAGAAGGTCACCGGGAGCCGGATTTATCGGCGATCCGGTGGAGCCGCTTGTTAGAATCTCTATTTTTCACTTTAGTAAAGCCTTGGCCCCGATTTTTGGAGAATTCAACCATTCGGCACTCATGATGGATGCAAAGTATTCCTGCACTTTATCGATCATCTGCGTGGCAGATTCCTTTGTAATACACTCTTTTGGAACTTTCGGGGAGCCGTTATTGGATTTATCTACATATAGTGCGGACATTCTGAGAATGAAATCGTCCCGCAGAGAGAGGGAGTCGCGTTCTGGCTCAGCTTGGACAGCGGAGAAGACATTTTCGAGATAAGTTTGTTTTGTATGGTGTTTCGTGAATGCCTCGTGGAATTCCTGCTCGGAGATCCGACCATAAATCCAATCCGCAACAACGAGGGCCTTCCCAATCTCTTCAGCCGCTGTGAAACCTAAAGCATAGGCTCTCGCATAGCAATCTTTCTTCAGTAAGATATCCGCTTCGTAAAGTAGATCGTATGCGTTTGACAGGCAGGCACGATAAAGCTGGAAATACTGAGGTCGGAAGTTCTGCCCGGAAGTGAGCGCTTTGCGCATTCTCTGATCAATATCTTTCATATCATTCTAACAATAATTAGACTGCAGATTATAATTTGCTAAAATCCTATACTCACTAGTTGATTTTGTCAAACATATTTTCAGGGACTTATGAAATTTTAACTGGGAACCAAATTGCCATTTATCTAAGGAACTCCTCCGCGGGCTCCCGAAATAGGGCGGCCACAGAGGGCCATCTCTACAATGGCTTACAGGCCACCCTCCATTGGAGCTACACGGAACACCTGGCCTCCAGGGGCCTGAAAATAGAATCGCGACTTGTCTTCAAATTCCACTTCCTGTACGCCAAAGTCTATCAACCGTTGCTTGAGAGCGTCCGGGTTATCGGTCTTGATCTCCATCCAGGTTGCCATTAGTTGTTCCTTTTCAGATAGCGTATCCACCTCATCACAAAAGAATAGCCCCAGGACGAATCCTTTTTGGAACTCATAAAGATCCACATTCGGATAGGGTAGGTCAGCAAGCTTCCTGCAACCTAATATGTCAGTGTAAAAGTGCAATGCCCGCTCACGGAGATGATACGGCAGATGCATCTTCAAATGATTTCCTATAATGATCTCCATTTTCGCCTTCTCCTAATCCTTCAATTCTCTATTTTGAGTTAAATCCTGACATCTG
>JBEKIL010000038.1:0-2112 GCA_050011775.1 Bacteroidota bacterium
GCGCGTTCGGTAAATCGGTCTAGGTTCATCATGGCCCTTTGATCCCTCCCCCTGCCATCTCCCTAGCATGGGGAGGGGATAAGGGATGTGTCAACAAACGACAGGTTTTAGAATACCATCGGATGATTGGAAATACATAGATACCAAATTGTTGACCGTATCGGTTTTTGAGTGCCAATCTCAAAACTCCTACCCCAGCCCGTTTGGCCTACCGTCTGAGGCCGACCAATCGATCTTCATTTTAAGGAACCCTGTGGATGGGGATTTCTTCCTTGATAATCTTTTAACTCATCGAGAGGGAATGTAGAAGTCAATGGCATAATTCTACTCAAATAAATATTCTTGAATTTGATCCTCCAATAACGGGATACTCTCTACGACTTTCCTATTCTACTGGCAATGATGGGCGATCGGAGTATGGCTTCTCACGATAGTAATTCTATTCTATTTCCGGAATCATCTACGTATTGAATAGTTGCCTTCCTTTTTTCCAAGTCCACTATTAACCAACATTGTTTTTGATCTTTTATCCATGATAATTTCAAAAGACAATCTTCTGAGTCTTGAACTTGAAATTCTCCATTGAAGGCATCGTACTCATTCCGAAATTTGATCAGGTTTATCAGACGTTGGACGACAGGACGCTGGAGTTCCTGTCCCACTTCATGGATGGAATAATTATGACGGTTGATATCGCGACCCTCGCCGGATCGTTCTACCGCAGACTGATCGTTTTTTCCGGCAAGCAATCCGACATAGTAAACTTGTGGTATGCCGGGCGTGAAGAATTGAATGGCCCTGGCAGCCAAGTACGCATCGTCATCACAGCCCAGCATGGAATAGAAAGCGCAGCGGATTTGATGCACATCAAAACCGTCCGGATCCTTATGCTTCGGGGAGAAAATCAGGCTGAGATTTGCGCCTCTCTCCAGACAAATATCAACCAATTTGCGGGCATCCTCGCTTTTATAAAGACCATTCAAATCCGGCTTGATCGGCACACCGTCATGGCAATCCAGCATGGTATATTGCCGGTGCGGACGTATTTTTAGATACTGCTTCAACCTTTCGCCCGTTTTATTCAAAAGCGCGTCAAGGACTTTATAGGGCAGTATGAAGTCATAGATCCAATATCCCTTATTAGCCAGCTTGCATTGCGTTGTGAAATCTGCATGGACTTCAGGCAGCAACTCAATATCAAGGGAACTTGCCAATTCCGAGATCCATCCCAAAAACTGATAAATTTCAGGCTCCACAAAAAAACAGCTCGTCCCCCGCTTTTTGATTACATAACCAACGGCATCCAACCGGACGATTTTGACCTTGTTCTTGCCAAAATTGGCCATAATTTCAGTCAGAAGCCGGCGGGCTATCCCTGAATTCATGTCCACATCAATCTGTTCGGAGGGCGTCACTTTCCCAAAGGTCGTCCAAATTCTCTCCGCTTTCCCTGTCTCCCCAATAATGAAGGTGGAAAATGGTTCCATTCGGCGCAGGAATATTTTTTCAATTTCCGCCTGCGATGGGTTGCCGTCCGGCCAAACCTTGTCCACGGTGATGAACAAATCTGCATACTGAGACTTGCGCCCTTTCTTTAAAAAATCCTGAAAAAAAGCCGATTTTGCAGAAATATGATTGACCATCAAATCAAGCAAGATACAGTGCTTTTCGCCGATCCGCCTGATATCTTCCCATGTTCCGAATTTCGGTTCGATCTCCAAATAGGTCAGGGGCGCAAAACCTCGGTCACCGGAAGATGGAAATGGCGGCAGAATATGGATTCCGCCGGTAAAGAGGTTGGGAAAAAATGTTTCCAAAATATAACCGAGGGATTTTAAATCACCCCCCAATGAATCAGGATAGGTAATCAGCTGAACTCGATTTTTATCATTCATTTCAATTCCCATCAATCAACCATTATTACGGTATAGTCCTTCAGAATCACAAAATCCGCCAACTGTTTATGGCCGGCAATGATTTTATGTTCGGTACCCAACACCTGCTCAATAAACGGATCGCCCGCTTCGGCGCCCCGGTGTCTTTTCCGGCGGTATTCCAGGGTGTCCAACCAGTTTCTGTCTATGAATACCCGGCTATCCACATGCTTCAGCA
>JBEKIL010000039.1:0-1687 GCA_050011775.1 Bacteroidota bacterium
ATGGTACTTCGTAATTTATTGCAGCTAACGAGTCTGTACTGTAGAAAAAGTCATTTTTTTAAAAAGCTCTCCTTCTGCTTGCTCGAAAATAAGAAATTATCATCTTCTCTCGCTGAAACTTTTGCCCTCCCTGATGCAATATTCTTATTCCATGATATAGTTCCTGACGAATAACTACGATATATTTACACACCTCTAAAGTGCTATTTTTCAACTACGTCCCCTCGGATTTTTCAGGTCCGATGTTGTGATTACAGGACTGCACCTACCGCTTGAGGTAAGCAGTGCGGAAGACCACTAATCTCAAAATCAAACCAAGCTTATTCCGCGTCCGCTTGAGAGATTCGTTAGGCAGTTTACCATCCTCCTGCCCCTTCATCTACTTCGCACTCGACAGTCATTTCCTGGATAAAAGTGTTATCTCTCATCCGAATATTGGTAGCACCTTGAATTCTAATCCCCGTGGCTGTAGAACCAACCAATTTTCTATAATATTTTTCAGCAGCGTTTCGGAACGCATTATAATTGAATGGGCCTTTGTACCCTTGTGGTCCCCCAACTTCTATGGGACCTGTTTCGTATTTGCTTCCAACTGTTTGTTTTATGTCAGCATGCAAGTCAAATTTCTTGCCAGAAAGTTCAAAAATAAAGAATACTCTTGATACCATGTGTTCGTCGTTACTGCCATAGTCCTGAGAATCTTGAATGCACTTATGGAACGTTATCTTTGCGGTTCCCATTAACTGCCTCCTTTCCATATGGACTGTGAATATACATTTTTGTTTGCCTAACGAGTCTGTAGAAAAAGTCACTTTTTTAAAAAATGCTTCTTCTGCCGGATCAAAAATAGGAAATTATGATCTTCTCTCGCTGAAACTTTTGCGCTTCCTGATGCAATATTCTTATTCCATGATATAGTTCCTGACGAATCACTACCATATATTTACACACGTCTAAAGTGCTATTTTTCAACTACGTCCCCTCGGACGTCCCTCGATGGGTGGTGTGGGGAGGGACGGATAAACGCCGTCCCTTACCCGATTGGCTTCTTTGATACCCTCACGACCTTCAATCCACAATAGGTTTCAATCGGATCAAAGTCCCGATCGTTATGAAGGAGCGCTATGTCATGTTCAATGGCGACTGAGGCGATCATGCAGTCAACAGGTTTTCGTATGGTAACGCCCCTGCGCCGAAGTGAACGGTACAGTTCCGCCGCTCTCAGAAACGCTTGACGGGTCATGGGAAGAAGCAGAAAGGTGTCGAACCTTGACAACGTCCGTTGGTAATCCTCATCCTCACGAATACCCTGCAGAACTTCGGTTAATATGATACCGCAGGTACAGATGTCCTCTTCCTCATTCAGCATTCGCTCAAGTTCGGCAACTTCGGGTGTAGATTTGGCAGCGAAGAAGTCAATCCATACCGTGGTATCAACAAGCACCATGGTCAACCTCGCCTCTTGCGCCATATGGCGAGATTACCTTCCCATTGGACCGTACCCTTCAATTCGAGAACCTTCTTCTGGCGCTCGTGCCTCAGCAACTCCTGCAAAGCATGGTTAATGAGTGCGCGACGTGTTTTGAGGCCAGTCGCCTTTTGACAGTAGGCTACGAGTGTGTCGTCGAGGACAATGTTGGTTCTGCTCACCTGAATCACCTCCAATTTATACACATAATATGATAAA
>JBEKIL010000040.1:0-1462 GCA_050011775.1 Bacteroidota bacterium
CGAGTGGAGTGTATCTCTACCGTCTTCATACGGATAAGTTCGACGCGGCAAGGAAGATGGTATTGGTGAAATAGCATTGGTCAAGTAGAAATAAGTTCAGAGCAGCCCTGTCCCGATATAATCGGGACGGGGCTGTGCTGTTTAAGAGAGATAGATCAAGATCGAGATCAATCCTTCGACTCGTCCCGATATCCCCACTGTGAAACGTGGGGCGTAAATCTCACTGGACCCCACATAAGACGTAGGGCCGTAAATCCCACTAAAGAGCGTGGGACGGAAAAAATCGGAACATGGGAACGTGAGACGGGAAAAAATGGAACACGAGAACATCGGGACTCGCTCAGGGCAAGGATTGAGGTCGAGGAGAGAAAGAAATTTATGTATAAATCTTTTTTTATTCTTTCGCGAGAGGTTCTTTAATTGAGACTCAGAGCCATTTGGAGTATGCAAAGAGAGTGGGATATATCGAAGAGGAAGTACATCAACGCATCGATGAGCACTTGGATGTCCTACATAAAGATCTGAATAAAATTATGTTGACTCTTAGGTCTCAATCGCGTTCTAAACCTTAATCTTGACCTTAATCTTAACCTCTCTCTTGCCCTTTCAAAGCGCATTTACTGCTGCTTTTTAAACTTCCCGCATTTCAACCGTCGGATTCACGCATCTTGTGTCTCAAGAGAGTATCCATCGAAATCGAAAAAGAGCAAATCACATTGATATTAATAGTATAAATCTCAATAAGTGATCCTTTTCCTTCCTGGCATTAGGTTTGATTATATTATTGACAGGAGCGATGATAATTTTTATATTGATTCTCATACCGCAAAGGAAGGGGCAAGATGCGCAAAGTTACATTTCCTTTCCTGAAGACCCTGGTAATTGTCTTTGGGGTGCTTCTGCCTGCCACTAATGTTGCCTTTGCACAGGTACCGATAAGTCTGCCGCATATAGTAGCAAGAGCAGGGACTACCAGAACCATAGACGTGACAGCGTGTTATATCAATTCATTGTGTCGTACGATTCCAATTATATTATGATCATAGGAGTGAGCACTACAGGGACGAGTTCTTTACCGATAAAACTATCTTGACATAGAGGTTGAGAATCTCTATATTAACACACATACTTTACGCTGGGAAGCTTACGATAGGGATTAAACAGGAAGTCGAAGCGGTGTATCATATCTTATTTGCTAATCGATTCTTTCCTTTTGTAATTCGCAATAATATTATTTCATTCAATAAATTCACTACCTTCTGATCTCCTAAACAATACTCTATTTTTGGAGGAAACAAATGAACTCAAAAAAACTTTTGAAAATTGGCGTACTGCTGGTAGCGATGCTGATGCTCGTTGCGGGCACATCATTTGCGAACACGTATTACGTCAACGTTCAAACCGGGTTGGACACCAAAGATGGTCTCACACCAGGTAATGCAAAGCATTCTATTGGGAATGC
>JBEKIL010000041.1:0-1315 GCA_050011775.1 Bacteroidota bacterium
GTGGTTGGTTTCATCCAACCCTTGATCTGATGTTGAATCCAATGCGAAAATGAAACCCAGAACGGGCAGGGGGAAGAGTTCATTTGGTATCCGGAAGTAGGGGGATGGTGATCAAAACGAATGATAATTCAGGAGGAGCAAAAACACATATTTTAGGCTAATATTGGCGCGGATGGGAAAAGTAGCCAGCACAGGTGAAAACCTACACAGAATATTTTTGCAATCAGCTCTTCCGTATACTATTTCTATAGCAACTCATGTTTACCACTTCTCAAATCGTGTCATTTGGATGAGCATTACTAATTACCATGGCTTTGTATCTCGGGGAATAACTAATCTTCTAAATCCTCGAGTATAAGGATTATCAGCATGCATCGAAAATAATCCTTGATATAATAGGTTCAATCAGCAAATTAGCCGTTCGGTAAGTAAAAGAAATATCTAAATATCTGGGGAGAGTTTCCAAAAAGGTTATGGCGCCCACGATAAAGAACATCCCGATCACCGATAGGACTCGAACGATATTTGGTTTTCTCATCGGATTGATTATTATGGTCGCCATCGTCCGAGTATTTACGGTAAACAGCTTTGATTTTAATAATATGCAGCGCGGTTTTCGATTGCTGCTGTCCGGGGTGAATCCCTGGTCGCTTCAGCCCCACATTCCGAATTTCTATAATCCGCCCTTTGCGGTTTTATTCATGTGGCCGATGCTATTCGCCTCCCCCAAAATTTATCTTGTCATTGGCGGGGCGTTCCTCTTTGCCGTGATTTTCTACCAGCGGGCCTGGGTGGGATTAGCTTGGTTCGCGACAAATACCATGCTGTGGGTGATCGCTTCCGGCGGAATCGATCTTTTTGTCATTGGCGCAGGCCTGATGCTCCTCTTCATCGGAGATAAAAAAAATAATTCCAGGTTTGGTCTGATCTGGCGGGTAATGGGTTATGGATTGCTCATGGTCAAGCCACAAGGCGCAATTTTTATCGTGGCGCTATATATTCTTCTCCACCGCGATTGGAAAGGGCTGCTGGTTTCCATCTTTGTCTACGGCATATTATTTATTCCGTTGTATCCATCCTGGCTCAACGTGCTTTTACATGATCCGCCCCTTGCCCAGACCGAAGCAGCGCATACCATCTGGGGAAAGTTCGGTCCCTGGGTAGCCGGATTTATCGCTCTGTTAGTTATCATGGCACGCCGCTGGAAGTATTGGCAACTAGGCGGCGCTTTGGCTGGCATAATAACTCCTTACGGAATGCCGGGTCTCCCAATATTTATAACTCTTTGCAGCGTTAAGACTCTTAAAGCAATCCC
>JBEKIL010000042.1:0-1115 GCA_050011775.1 Bacteroidota bacterium
TTCGTTTTTATATAGGGTATCCAGGAGTTTTTCGATCTCCGAGAAATCGATGATCTCGTTTACCCGATCCAGAAAGGTGTCTTTTTGCCGTCGCTCACGATCTTCCATCATGCCGAAGGTGATCTGCATAATGCCTCCTATTCAATGGAAGCATTATATTAAATTTTCTTGTACAATGGAACATTATTCAGAGGTTTCAATTTCTGAAATAAAAAAGCTTTCCCGGAAAAAGGGAGTCGTATTAATTGCCATTGATGGCCTGGGCGGCTCGGGGAAAACCACCCTGGCGGAATTATTAAGGACGGGGCTGGAAAACAGCGTGATGATTCAACTGGATGATTTTTATTCGCCGGCTTTGCACGCCGCGGATCTGCTTCGTCTGAAAGAACAGGTATTGCTGCCTTTACATACTCATCAAGAAGCCAAATACCGGGTATACGAATGGAAAACCAATAGTTATTCGGATTGGCATATCCTTAAGCCGGAAGGAATATTTATTATCGAAGGGGTGTATGCGCTCGATAAAAATATCCGGGATTATTATGACGTGAAGGTGTGGATTGATTACCCCGCCGGCTTGGGACTCGAGCGGGGTATCCAAAGGGATATTACGAGGGATGGCGCGGATAATACCGATACGTGGAAAAATATTTGGATGCCGATGGAAGCGAAGTACAAAGCCGAGCAGGAGCCGGATAAATCCGCCGATTATATTATTGAGGGTGCTAGAATTTTGCAGCAATAGCTCCAATATTACCGGCATAGATAGCTTTAGCCTGACTGATGGCGGCTTTTCGTAAATGCACGGGCCGGGATTGTTTCATCGATTGGGATATTGGGTCAAGAATGCAATAATAAATACACTCTTGAGAACAAGAATAGCCGGCTTCGACGGCAGGTAATCGCGGATATCGCGTCGCCGGCCTTTCATGTAGAATGAGTGATGTATCGCTTGGCCGGCCAACCCGGTGATTTTCAAACCGTTGATCGATTTACATTAAACTCTTGCGATGACTGATCTTTCCCCTCTCGTCCTTGGCCTCGATTGCAGTACTTCAGCCTGTAAAGCGGTGGTATGGGACTGCCGTGGAAATGCCGTGGCCAAAGGATACAGT
>JBEKIL010000043.1:0-1382 GCA_050011775.1 Bacteroidota bacterium
TACAATTTCCGGTGACGATACCGAAGAACGGGGAGAAGGTCATTAGCTATACGGTGAGATATAAATGGTGAAAGAGATAAAATCGAGGTCAAGATTAAGGTTTAGGTTGAGGTAGAGGGAAAGTATATCCCGGGTGAGCAAATCCCAACTTCATCGAGCAATCCGCCGACCCGCTCCGCCGAGCGTCCACCTCAGAGAGCCGAAGGCGAGACGGGGAGCGAGGCGAGAGCTCCACGTGAGCGGAGAATCGAGGGTCAAAAAGTGTAGAGGAAAAACAGATGAGCCCCGGAGGGGCGGTATCTTGGTAGGTTTTCGGATAGTGAAATAATTCAGAACCCCGTGGGGGTGGAATCTGGTAAGGATAGGTAAAGTCCACCACGAACAAGCGAACAAAGTGAGCAAGTCGAGTGGGTCGAGGTAAAGGAAAATTATTTTCGAAAGGCCACGATAATGAAACATATAATTCTTTTCTTATCGATGCTGACGCTTATTCTGACCGCCGTTGGGCAGAACAAGCGAAAAGATCTATTGGAGAGCAAAGCCGGTGAGCGATCGGCCGTCGATCTGACAATCTATAATGTAAATCTTGCCCTTGTGCGTGAAGAACGGATCCTTGATCTGCAAAAAGGATTGAGCAGTCTGGTGATTTCCGATGTTCCTGCAACGATTGATGGGACGTCGCTGCACTTTCAGAGTAAGACCGCTCCGGATGAAGTAAGGGTGCTGGAACAAAATTATCAGTACGATCTTGTCAGTCAGGCAAAACTGCTGAGTAAATATGTCGGTCAGACTGTCGAATGGATTCGTGTCGAGCCCGACACCAAAAAGGAATATACTGTGCAGGGGAAATTACTTTCATCAGGATATACGCCGAATCAATCGTATTCGAGTGGATCTATGATTGCTGAAATTAATGGGAAGATTGAAATTAACCCGGAAGGGCGACTCATCCTTCCCCGTCTTCCGGAAGGATTAATATTGAAACCGCAACTTGAATGGCTGATTGAAAATTCGAAAGCCGGACAGCATCAGGCGGAAATCAGCTATCTCGCACATCAATTGACATGGAACGCGAATTATGTTGCGTTGCTTGATAAGGACGACAAGAAAACGATTACAAATAATTCTGGTGCATCATTTTTTAATGCAGGATTGAAACTCGTTGCCGGCGATGTCAATATCGTTCAGCCGCAACAAGATTATGATCGCAGAATTATGAAAGATGCTGTAATGGTGTCGGAAGCAGCCGCTCCTCAGTTTAAGGAATCAGGATTGTTTGAATATCATCTGTACACGTTACAGCGAAGAACTGACGTGATGAATGATGAAACGAAACAGATCGAGCTTGTCTCGGCAAACAAAGTGAATGCACAGAAGATTTT
>JBEKIL010000044.1:0-1083 GCA_050011775.1 Bacteroidota bacterium
TGCCAAAGAGGACCCAAAGCTGCACCATCAAACTGCATTGTTTTCAAAGAACAGATGATGTTATTACAGAAAATATAGAAGATATTTTTCTATTTTTCTCTTGACATTGAGTAAGCAGTCCCGCAAAAACACGCAACCTCGTGATGCTAACGTGCAAATAATTCATTTCATATCGATCCGGCGCGAGGATGAGCGCGGCTATACTCCTCACGCCATTCCCAGAGTCGGGATTTTGCTTGTTATGCGACGTGGACGCCCGTGCTATACCTACTTGACAATGGTTCACAAATATGTTAACTTTATTTGTGCGTACGATTCAATTTTATAGAACATCAACAGGGAGATGTCCGGTCGAGGAGTTCCTAGACTCACTCTCAGATCGCCACGCCCAGAAAGTTGTCTGGGTATTTCGATTGTTTGAGAAGTTTGACATTATCCCTCAAGATTACTTTAAAAAACTTGTCGGTACCGAAGATCTCTGGGAAATACGCGTACGAACCGGCGGTAACAATTATCGTTTTCTTGGATTCTTTGAGGGATCTCAACTGTTAATATTAACGAGCGCTTTTTCAAAGAAGGAACAGAAAACTCCCGGTCGTGAGATTGAACTTGCACATCAAAGGCGAAAAGAATATCTACAAAGGAGAATAAAGTCATGAGTGATGTTGAACGATACATAGAAAATCGGAAAAAACGAAATCCGAAGTTTGCAAGGAACTTTGAATCGGGATATGAGGCTTTCGAGTTCAGCGTGATGCTCCGCGAGGCTAGAGAACAGGCGGGTATTACCCAGGATGCTATTGCTCGGAAACTCCACACCAAGAAGTCCGCTATTTCACGGATTGAAAACCACGCCGAGGACATTCGACTCTCCACTTTGGGAAAATATGCAAAAGCGTTAGGTAAAAAGCTCAAAGTCCAACTCTCCGATTAATACCTCATACCAAAGCACGGGCGGACATGGCGCATAACGATTTCTATACTACGTAGTAGTACTGTTTCACCGTATTCAATCAACTAATAAAAAAGCGGCGGGGTACTCCCACAAGGGAGATCGGCGCTCCCGCGAACGGGATTAGTTAG
>JBEKIL010000045.1:0-1072 GCA_050011775.1 Bacteroidota bacterium
GAGCATGAACTGCATGAGCTTGGAATTGGCGGGGACAAATCGAATCACCAATTTTTCGTCGGAGCCGGCTGCAGCAAATGCTTTAATACCGGATATAAGGGCAGAACCGGCATATATGAACTAATGATGATTGATGAGGAAGTTCGTGAGATGATTCATCTTCGCCAGACGGCCGGTATAATAAAGCAAAAGGCAATCGAAAAAGGGCTTCGAACCCTGCGAATGGACGGAGCAAGAAAAGTAATGGCCGGAGTTACAACGATTGCGGAAGTATTAAGAGTTACACAGGCGGACGTATAAAAATTATTTAACGTCCAACATCGAACGTCGAACATTGAACGTTGAATGAGGGAATATGAAGAAACAGAAATATGATTTAGAACAAAGATTGCTGGAATATTCCGCCAGAATAATAAAGGTTGTAGAGTCATTGCCTTCAACAAGAGTTGGTAATCATATAGCAGACCAGCTTCTTCGTTGCGGGACTTCTCCTTATCCCAATCATGGAGAAGCACAGGCAGCGGAATCCAGTAAGGATTTTATTCATAAAATAAGAATAGCATTGAAGGAATTACGGGAAGCGTATAGATGGCTCAAATTGATAAAATACATAAAATTGATTGATAAACCAGAAAGACTTGATGAATTAATTGATGAAACGGAGCAGTTAATAAAGATATTTGTAACAAGTGTAAAAACTGCCCGAAGCAAGAAGTAATTCAACGTTGGACGTTCAGCGTTCGATGTTGGAAGTTAAAATTTAGACTATGGAATTTTTTCTGATTTAAATTATGCCTCGATATTCATATACAGCGTTAGCAGGTGGCGGCAAAACCGTTAAGGGAACGGTAACCGCGGAAAGTCCGTATTCTGCGAGAAAGCAGCTTCGCGCACGCGGCATTCACGCTACAGATGTGTCGCAGGTTTCCACCGAGAGCGAAGTCAAAAGCGGTTTGTTGAATTTTTTCGGCAGGACAAAGAAAAGCCATATAATCGAATTCACAAAGCAGATGTCTATCCTGCTCAATTCCGATATAAAACTTACCGAATCTCTTTCGGTTATGATTGAACA
>JBEKIL010000046.1:0-1065 GCA_050011775.1 Bacteroidota bacterium
CTCCGCTCGATAGAGAACATACTTGAGACCATCACTTTGCCCGAGAATATGGTCGAATTGATGTCTCATTTTGATCTCTCGACGGAAGTAAATATTCTCGGCCTCGAGTTGGTCTTTCATTTTTTTGATTTCAGAAAGAGCCGTCCGAAGTTCGAGTTCCCTTCGGTATAGTGCTTCCTCCGCCCGCTTGCGTTCGGTGACATCGCGAATATTACATTGTGCCAGCCTTGCCCTGTCGACCATATATATATCCGTGTCGATATATTGCCCGGACTTGGTTTTTACCGGAACATCATCGTAATTAATAATGCCGCTCTTGTTCAAAGCTTGCATTATCGTTGGGAAATCACTCATATCGAGCGATACACCGATATCCTGAAGGTTTTTCCCGATGCACTCCTCTTCGGAATAACCCAACATTTTCTCGGCGGCCGGATTAGCATGGGTTATATTCCCTTCGCGTTTTTCGAGAAGCAATATTCCATCGTCTGCGGTCTCAAAAAGGCGCCTATAGCGCTCTTCAGATTCTGTTAACAAGTCTTCCAGTCGCTTGCGCTCGGTAATGTCTTCGATGGCGAGAAGGATTATTCGTTCCTTTCCCAACACTCTTTGAATTTGCCGGGCATTCAAAAGCATTATGCGCCTGCCAATGGTAGAAAACTCGTGTTCAACCTCATAGCTATCAAAGGTTGTCTTTTGGGGAAGGATGGTTTCCAGCAGTTCTCGCAGCTTGGGGATATTCCACTGTTTATTGCCCAGGTCATAGATAAGCTGTCCCACGGTCTCTTTGGGGGTTACCTTAAAGACTTCATAGAAGGAGCGGCTGGCGGTGACTACCCTTAAATCTTGATCCAGAGCGATTAAGGGTTCACGCACGGTGTTGATGATGCTCTCGGCGTACTCGCGGGCTTCATCTGCGGATATTTTAGTTACTTCCAGCTCTTTCCGGTAATTACTCATCAAGTCGTTGTAAGCCTTGACCTTCAGCAGTGACCGGACCCGGGCTAAAAGCTCCATCTTATCAACAGGCTTTGAAATAAAATCATCACAACCGGCTTCAATTCC
>JBEKIL010000047.1:0-1427 GCA_050011775.1 Bacteroidota bacterium
GACGCGCAACGCGCAAATCCCCAATCGGTATTTTATTAGATTTCTTGATGAACCCGTGTAGAAGAACCATAAGGTTGCCCTCTACGGTGAACAGGGTGCGCGCTATCCCATGACGGAGGCGCGACCGTATTTCCCAGATGCCAGGTTCGACCTTTTCGATCAATGGCATTCCTAGCGGCCACCCGAACTGCGCTGTTTTGATGTCCTCGCCGATTAATTTACGATCTGCGTCCGGCAAATCGAGCAGCCATTCACGAACCGGCTGGTTGCCCGTCTCGGAACGGTAGAAACGCACTTCCATAAAGGGTTTATTTTTACCGTCGGACACAGATATAGTGTACCAGTATTGATACTTCCTGTCAATCTGCCAATCTAGATGCGAGGCGTAATTGGCAGCGCAATGGATTTTAATCCGAAGGTCGGGGGTTCAAATCCCCCCGCACCCTATGCTGGCGACTTATCTCATCTAGGCTATTTTTATCGCAAAATATTAATAAACTGACTTAACTTCATTTTTTGAAGAATAAGAGAGTGATTTGAAGAAATGTTAATGAACTGAAGCTCCCGTTTAGCCTAACGTCTGAGAGTGGACATACGATCTTCAGTTTGAAGGAACCATACGAGAAAGAACAAACCATATTTTACATCATAATCGGAACATTTTGAAATGGAATCAATTAACCAAACGATGTTGAGTTGTCTTTGTTCCAAAATAAATGATGGGCTAGATTTTTTCCCAATATAGGATCACCACTGATCCGATGGGTAAATAAAGTTCAGAATGGAGTGGGATAACCATGCTATTTCCGGAAATGATGGCGATGAAGTTCACAAAACATTATAATTCATGGGGAGCAAAAACCCATATTTTTAGTCAAATTTTCCCGGATGGGAGAAGTAGCCAGCACAAGGATAATCCTAGCTGGGAACCATCAGCGAACTGGGTTACTTGGTGGAACGGGCGGCCATGATGTGGGATGGCGAGGAAATCGATCTGTGCAATCTTCCGGTGGAGTTTTCGGTTCCGGCGGCGGTAGAGGAAAGCGAAGTTATGAAACAGGAGAGGGAGAAAAAGAAGTAGACTTATACCAAAACAAAAAATTTCCTTTCAATAATTATCAAATCGTTATGGAATTTACTTCCTTAAGGGAATTTCTATTAATTCACTCAGTTGTAGATCTTTCTGCCGATTTCTTTAATTTGAAGGATCGCAAATGATCCCACGGTCTGAAAGAAAATGTGTCGGATTCATCCGTCATGGGAGAAAGACAGGCCAAGACCAAAGCTAAGCCTATCATCCCTAAATGATAAATCGCCATATAAGGACTGATAAACCCGTAATAATCCACACCTACCGGCGGTGTAACCCATGTAAGGACCGCCAAACATCCCGACCAAATGATAACGATGGGGATTGCTTTAAGAGT
>JBEKIL010000048.1:0-1877 GCA_050011775.1 Bacteroidota bacterium
TAGGGGCAGTGATTCAATTGTTTACTGTGTCTTATGTCTTTTTTCAACCGATCATCGAATATTATTTCTTTGATCCATGATTGCACGTGTCTTATTTCCGATTCTCGACCAGATTTTCTGTTAATTGTCTATACTGCTCACGTGTTATATTCCAATGACTACCCCGACTTTTCGTAAAATTCTTAAATCCAGGAATTTCCAAAATCCGCTCCAATTTTATCGGCCGACAAAAAATGTGGACTTTGCCGGGTGCAAAGAAATTACTCCAAGGAAAAGATCGGCTATGGTTGGTCTTTTTTACTTTTCGTATCTCAACTTCGATAGGTATCTCTTTGTTTATTCTATCGTACAATAATAACTTTCGACCTTTTCCGTCAAGTTTCTCATATTTCTGTGGTGTATCCCAATTTTCCCGCTCTTTAATTTCTTTTAACCATGTTTCAGGATAAACTTCCGCCCAATCCCCGAAAGCGACTTTTTGTATTATGCCCGCGAAGTCTTGCTTAAAAATATCATCGTGAATCTGTTCCAGAAATTGGAGCACAAGACCGACGAAAACCGATTGTTTGCTTTTCTTGATTGCTGTTGCAAGGTAATCATAAACATTTTTCCATCCTAGATGCAATAACCATGGTTTATATTCAGCAATAAACTGTTTGATATAATTGCTCTCGCTATCATCCGGCGTAAGTAGTATAAGTCTCTTTAACTTCTCTAAGAACGTGTTTGGAAAGTCACATTTCCCATCCGGTAGCCAGTTCGGCCGGCTTGAGATGTCGCAACATACGGTGAATCATGCACACGAGGATCATCGCTTCACTGCTCTCGGTCAGTTCTTCGTAATCCTTGCTCAACCGGCGATACCAACCGAACCAGCCAAATGTCCGTTCCACAATGCAGCACAACAAAGCCGGTCGCGTCATCGCTACGCTTCACGATCTCCAACACCCAGCCGCAGATTTGTGCGACCCAACCAATCAATTGTCCTGCATAGCCGCCGTCAGCCCAAATCAACTTCAGTCGCGAAAAACGTCCATGGACTCCTTCCAGAACCAACTTGGCGCCGTCACGATCCTGAATGTCGGCCGCATGGACCACCAAGCCCCAAACCAAACCCAGCGTGTCCACCAGCAGATGCCGCTTACGCCCCTTTACCTTCTTGCCAGCATCGTAGCCGCAACATACCCCCTTTTTTCCGTCGTTTTCACCGATTGGCTGTCGATGATCGCCGCGCTGGGCTGATGTTGTTTTCCGTGTTTCACTCGTACTCGCTTCCTTACCAAGTCATGAATACGTTCCCACGTGCCGTCTCGGCGGAATGCTTTGAAATAGTAGTACACCGTGTCCTTTGGCGGATACTCCTTGGGCAACATCCGCCACGCACAGCCCGTGCGAGCGATGTAAAACAGCCCATTCAACACCTGCCGGATGTTCACCTCGCGCGGGCGCGGGTAGTTGGCTTCCATGCCTATGCCTCCGTTGTCATAAAAACTGCCTAGATTCCATCAGCGCGTATATTTACCCGCTTTTTTCTAGCTCCACAAGACCTTTCCAAACACGTTCTTAAAGGCACCGGCCGCATTTAACGAGACAGTGTTGGAAGTCCATAAGAACATCATGGCAGCAATTTGAAAGGAATATAAACATGAATCGCACTATTGGAAGAGGATGGAGAAGCCTTCGGGCTGATGTATCCGACAAGCGCAAGGAGTTGGCATGGCAGGAAAAACTACTCGCCAACTGCAAACCGCTGGACGAGATTGCCGACATCGTAAGACTCGGATGTCTGTACGATTCGCCAAAGAAGAACAACGGCCGCTGGTGTCTGAAATTGGATTACATCGGCAAACACCGGAATGCAGAGGATGCCAGACCGG
>JBEKIL010000049.1:0-1363 GCA_050011775.1 Bacteroidota bacterium
GGACTCACGGGCGATCCGTCCGGGATCACGACAATGACCGGAATTCGCCGGCAATGCGCGGCGTGGTAAATCTCCATGTCCGTGCCGGTCGACGGGCGGGGGTGCCACACGAGGAGGATGTCCGCGTGATTGATGAGTCCCTGGTCGCGCCGGACGATTTCGCGGGCGATGGCAGGGTCACATTCCATCCCCCGGTAATCGCGATCCGAGGGGTCGAGGATCATGAATGCATCGCCCAGGATCTCCTTTACATCCTCCCGCCAGTGGTGAATTTCGTCGCCCGTGCACCCGTTGATCGGTCCCGCGAGGTAGATCGTTGGGCGATCGGATTTCATACTCACGACACGCTTGCTATACCCGCACGCGCACGATTCCTCAATGGCGTCCGGGGCGTCTACCGGCATTTGGATGGTAATTGGACCGTGGCAAATTGGGCAGGTTATGTGAGTCACTGAAAAATCACTACGTAACCTCTCAAGGAACCACTTTTAGGGTTTGGTCGAATGGTGACTATAACCAATAACCATAACCGTAACCATAACCATAATTTATGGTTATTTAGTCTTTGTATAAGCGATTATCTATATGAAAGAACAACCGATCGATCGGAGGTATTGTTTTTTGTGATTAGTGTGTTATTAATTGCTCCAGAATAACGATCCGTGTTTCGCCGTGGTGAACCGATCGAAGATCGCATTTGATCCGAAAAAAACAGGCATATATAAAGCAACTCGCCGGGTGAGTGAATAATTGCAATTCTAATAGGATAGGTTTTTGCATAAGCGATCATCTATTTAATTCAATGCCTTTTCCACAGACAACCATTTATTTAACCAAGAAGTCCTTTAGTTAAAAAACCATTTGAATAAAGAGTCCTTTGTGGAAAGGTCCGAAACGTTTTGTTTAACCTGAAACTGATAGTTAGTGGTGATTGGTTATTTAATTCAACGAGAACCTATTAGATTAAACAAACGTTAATATGATACACGCCGTCTGCCGGACAATGAGGTTTGTGATAAGTCCAATTAAACTTCAAGATTCGACCGGACACAATTTATTTTTATCGCTCAATTACCATTAAATTCACGTGCCGAATATTCCCGCCGGCAGAATCCTAAAAGGAGAAGGCGATTCGTGAGCGGTCGAGATCCGGACAACTCGCAGAGGAAGGGAAATTATTGCGCAGAATCGAAAATGCAAATTTATCGCCCAGAATCGAGGTAAATGGTTTTTCCTCGAGGGACGTCCAGGGAGAGAATAAAAAAATTAGCGGGATGTGGGGAGCATCCGCGCCGGGGGGAACACACGCAACGCTTGGTTGCATTTGCGAGATTACCGACCAGACGACGTAACCATAATAACC